>NZ_CABWIB010000001.1 GCF_902505095.1 Oceanivirga miroungae
TATATCCATTAAAACTATGTCTACATGTGTTTTTGAGATAAATAAAGCTCCCTTTTCACCATCACTTGCCTCATAAATATTATCTATTTCTAAGTCACTTAATTCTAATGTTTTAATAACACTTTTTCTTATCAAATCTTCATCATCGATTACTAATATATCCATTTTCCCCTCTTATTTAATTGTTGCCATTACTTGTTTAATAAAGCTTTCACTAAGAGCTCCTGGTACTACTTTTTCTATTTCTCCATCGCTATTGATAAATACATTTGTTGGGTAAGCTCTAACTCTTACTTTTCTTGCTATATATGCATGATTATCTAATAAAACAGTCATATTAGAATATTCATTTTCTAGACCTTCCCACCAAGTCTTAAACCTTTCCTTATTTAATTCTCCTAAATATGATGGAGATACAATAGTTAATACATTAAAATCTAAATTTTTCTCTCCTGATAACTCATTTACGTCTTTTAATGTATTTAAACAAATAGGACACCAAGAAGCCCACATTTTAATATATGTTTTTTTACCTTTTAATTTATCTATACTTACTATTTCATTAGTTTTTACATTTTGTAGTATAGAAGAATCTATCTTTGTTCCCGCTAATGATATTATAGCAAAAAAACTCATTATTATTAATATTATTTTTTTCATTTTATCACCCACTTATGCTATTAAAAAATGCTACGATTAGTGCTAATTTATCAAATATTAAAGCTACCCCCATTAGAATAACTAGTATAGCACTTAATTTCTTTATTGTTTCTAAATTTCTTTTTATAAAGTTTAATCTATGTTTTACTTTATCATAAAAAATAGTAAACGCTAAAAATGGTGTTACAAAACCTAATACAAAGATAGCTAATAAGAAGGCTCCATAAGTAGCTAACGCACTATCTGTTGCTGTTAATATTATTGCAGCTAGTATTGGTCCTATACACGGTGTCCACCCTAAAGAAAAACTTAATCCTAAAACAAACGATTCTAATGCTGGACTTTCAAATTTTCTTTTTATATTTATTACTTTTGATTTGTTTAAACTCTTTATTTCAAATACTCCATATTGTTGCAATCCTAGTAGAATTATTATTATCCCTGATATAAATCTAAGCTTTGGTGAATATATTAAGGATCCCAATGTCCCTAAGCTAAATCCTAAAGCTATAAATGTTAATGATAATCCTAGAATAAATAAGAAAGTATTTAATACTTTCTTACCATCTTTTTCTAGTATTGCTAAATAAACTGGGAGTATTGGAAATATACATGGTGAAAAAAACATAAACATTCCACCTAAATATGCTGAAATTAACATATATACTCTCCTTCTCTTTTTTATTTTACAAGTTTTTTAAGATATGAATATCCTCTTTGATCCATTTTATCATATGGTATAAATTCAAGCGCTGCACTATTTATACAGTATCTTAGCCCACCTCTATCAACTGGTCCATCATCAAATACATGTCCTAAATGTGCTTTTGCTGATCTACTTATTACTTCTATTCTTTTCATATTAAAACTTAAATCTTCTTTATACTCTACAACATCTGCTACGATAGGTTTTGTAAAGCTAGGCCAACCACAAAAAGATCTAAATTTATCTTTTGAAGAAAATAAAGGTTCTCCGCTTGTAATATCTACATATATTCCATCTTCAAAAAAGTCCCAATATTCATTTCCAAAAGCTAATTCTGTATCCTTATTTTGTGTTACTGAATACTGTTTTTTCGATAATGTTTTTAATTTTTCTTCGCTATACTTAGGATAATCGTCTTTATTTACAATAACCTCATCTGCTAACGAAATATCAATATGACAATATCCGTTTGGATTTTTCTTTAAATAATCTTGATGGTATTCTTCAGCTACTACAAAATTTCTTAGTTTTTCAAATTCTATTTGAATTTTTTCACCTTCATATTTTTTTTGTAATTCATTTAATGAATTTTCAATTATAC
The DNA here is from genome assembly GCF_902505095.1 of Oceanivirga miroungae. Classification (GTDB taxonomy): domain Bacteria; phylum Fusobacteriota; class Fusobacteriia; order Fusobacteriales; family Leptotrichiaceae; genus Oceanivirga; species Oceanivirga miroungae. Next base: position 1,968 of record NZ_CABWIB010000001.1, read on the forward strand.
TAATATCATTAGAATCAGTATAATATATTCCTGTTCTATACTGTCTTCCTACGTCATGACCTTGTTTGTTAATGCTTAATGGATTTATTATTCTGTAATAGTAATCTAGTAATCTAGCTAAACTTATTTCTTTTGGATTATAGCTTATCTTTACTGTCTCAGCATGATCTGTTAATGATAATACACCATATCTTGTCTTTTCAGTTTTACCATTAGCATATCCTGAAATTACATCTTTTACACCATCTACTCTCTCAAAATATGCCTCAACTCCCCAAAAACATCCTCCAGCTAAATATATTTCTTTAAGCTCGGTACTACTATTATTATCAACTACTTTTACCCTGTCTTCACCATAACAAGCAACACTTAAAAGTGACATAAAAAGTGTTAATATTATTTTTTTCATAAATAACCCCTATTTTTTCATCATGTCCTTTTCTTTTTCCATCATTTCTTTTCCTTGTTCCATCATCATGTGAGCTTTTTCCATCATCATATCATGAGCCTCTTTATCGATTTTTTTACTCATCATCATATCATGAGCTTTTTCCATCATTTCTTTTCCCTGTTCCATCATCATGTGAGCTTTTTCCATCATCATGTCCTTTTCTTTTTCCATCATTTCTTTTCCTTGTTCCATCATCATGTGTTCTTTTGGCATATTATTTTTTTCCATCATTCCCATTTTTGACCCACTTGCACATGACACTGCTACTATTGCAAATAAACTTGATAATACTAATTTTTTTAACATAAATTTTACCTCTTTCCTTTTTCTTATGTATACATTCTAACTTTTTTTAAAATATTTTAAAATTTATTATTATTATGAAAAAATATATTTTAATTATGTTTAAAAAAAAATACCACCTTATTTAGTGGTACATGCATTCTTTATATTTTTGCTCTAAATTTGTTGCTTAGGACATTTTCCTTTTAAAATATACACTTAAATCATATTAAGATTCTTTACTAGTATCTATATTAAGATAAATTATACTAATTACTAACACTATTGAGAAAAATATTTGTATTGGTAGTAATAATCTTTTGTACACAATAGCTTCAATTACAACCGAACCTAAGGGATACATAAGCTCTGATATAGTAGCTCTTGTTGCTGTTGTTGTTTTCATACCTATATAGTATAGCGAAAGTGATGTTAAACTAAATAGTGCTATTATTATAGTTAATTTATATAGATTGCTATTTGATATATATAAATTAAGGGATTTAATACTATCTTTTGTAAATATTAGTATCACTAAAGTTATTATACTTGTGAAGAAGTATCTATAAAATATTGTTGTTAAAAACGAATGATTCGATACTATCTTTTTTCCAAATACTGTCGAGCTTCCAAATGAAAAAGCTGCTATTAAAGAGTACATTGCTGCTCTTAAGTTATTTTCTTCCAATAATTTAGGACTGTTAAGACCAAAGATTATAAAGTATAATGAAACTAGAGATATAATAAGAACCGCATAAAATTTCTTTTTAGGCTTTTCATGCAGTATTATATATGCAAGTATTACTGCAAATATAGGTTGCATTTTTTGTATAACTGTTATTAAACTTAAACTAAATTTACTTAACATTAAAGCCTTAACAATAGCTAGAGTTCCTATTGTCCCTCCAAATAAAGAAATTAAAAAGTAATATATATAGTCTTCCTTTTTAAAAGTCTTTATTATCTTATACTGTCCAAAAAATAGTATTGATAGTATTATAAGTGGCAATAGATGCGATATAAAAACGATAAACTTAACATCATAAAATCCGTTAGAAAAATATTGCGGAGTTAGCAATACACCATCTAATCCCCAAATAAATGCTGCTATTGAAATTAATATCCATCCATTTTTATTTTGCTTCATCATCTTGCTCCTTGTCTATCATATTTGCTATTCCATAGAATTTTTTTGTTATTTTTTCACTTGTTGTATCTAACTCCTTAAAATCTTTTTCTAAATTTTTAAAATCTGTTTTTAATTTTTCCCATCTTTTACTGAATCTTTCAAATTCAACTGAAAAATCATTTAAATTTTTTAATATTATTTCAGAATTTTTATTCTTTCTATAATTTAAAGTTGTTAAATTTAAGGTTGTAATATATATCATTAAACTTTTAGGCGATACTATCCATACCTTTTTATCGTAAGCATAGTTTAATATATCCTCATAAAACTCGCTATATATTTCCATATAGATAGACTCACTAGGTATAAACATTAGAGCAACATTTAAAGTAACCCCTTTTATTATATATTTATTTGATATATCATCTATATGCTTTTTTATATCTTGTATAAAGCTTTTTCTATTTATTTCATTTGGATCTTCAACAAATTTCAAATAATTTTCAAGCGGAAATTTAGAATCTATACATAATATATTTTCCTTATCATTTATATGAACTACAGCATCAACGATTTTACCATTTCCAAATTTATATTGTCTTTCATATACCGAAGAATCTCCATAAACTCTATTTAAAACTTGCTCTAATATCATCTCCCCAAATGATCCACGAGCCTTTTTATCTTTAAAAATTTCTTTAAATGATTCTATTTTTTCTGATAAAACCATTATATTTTTTTGTGCTTCATCTACAACTACTAATTTATTTAACAATTCCTTATATGTTCTTTCAGTTTTTTCAAAACCATCATTTAATCTTTGATTTACAATCTCACTTAGATCAAGAACTTTTTTATTTATTCCATTTAATACATTTTCTTTAAATTCAGATAAAGTTTCAACGGTCTTTTTATCTAACATGTTACTTTCTCTTAGCTTTTCTTCAACTTTTAAAACTAGATTTTCAACATCTTTATTTATACTACTTTTTATACCATCTTTAAATTCCTGTATATTTTTACCATTTAACTTAAAGTTATCGTCTAAATTTTTTATAATATTAGATATATTTTCATTTGCTGTTTTTGTTATACTTTCTTTAAAATTAACTAAATTTTCGTTACCTTCATTGTAAATCTTATTAGATTGTATAAGTTTTTCATCTAATTTTAAAACTAACTTATCTATATCGCTATTTAAACTACCTTTTATTCCCTCTTTAAATGTATTTAATTCAGAGATAATACTAGAACTTGTTTTAAAATTTTCATCTTTCACTATATTATTTAATTCAAACTTAAAATTTTCATCTTTTTTATTATTCTTTAAATCTCTTACTGTATAAATTAAAAACAAAACTAATATAATTAAAATAGATAAAAGTATATATACTAAACTGTTCATTTTTTCCTCCTTTTTTTTATTAAAAAAGTGATATGTTCTATCACTTTAATATATATCGACCTTGTTCGCCTTTTTCAATTTTATCTATTAAAAAATAGTAAATTTTTTTTATATTTTCTGTATCTGTATCATTGTTTATGTATATATATTCAATATTTACTGTATTTTTTAATCTTCTTTCAATTGATGTTTTTTCCTCCATTATTTCAATATTTCCAAATATTAAGCTTCTTCCATTTTTACTCTTTATATCGAAACTTGTAGAAAATATATTATTATTTTTTACAATTATATCCATAACATAAATTTTATTATTTTCATTAAGAGTAGCTCTATAATTTCCATCATAAAGTGTCTCGCTAAAAATTATTAAACTAAATAATATAGATATAGCAACTAATAACTTTTTCATATCCTATCCCTTTTATTTCTTAGAATCCTTATTTTTCATTTCTTCTAATACTTCGTTTATAATATCATTATCTTTTTTCATTTCTTTTTTTACAACAAAGTACATGTATATACTTGCTAATATATATAGAATACTTCCTAAAATTAATATTGTACCTAGTATTAAATTTAATCTTGTTGTTTCACTGAAATAAATAAGTTTTGCTATATAAATATCAACTATGATATTTATTGCAAGAACAACTAATTTTTGATACATTTGTACCCCCCTTATAAGTATTTTAGTGGGTCAACTAAATTAACACCACTCCTTGTTTCAAAATAAAGATTTGTTTCTTTTGTTGATGAATCTCTTCCTAATGTACCTATAACTTCACCTTTTTTTACATTTTGACCTTTTTTTACACGACGAGTAGCTAAGTTTCCATACACTGTTATTATACCACTATGATTAATTATTACAATACCACCTAGGGAACCTAAATTCCCTGAGTGTATTACAGTACCAGTGTCCGCTGCTTTTACATCTTGCCCTAGTCTTCCTCTAATTTCTATACCATTACTTTTTAATCCTTCAACTTTTTCTTGATTAAACGTAACTACAACAGGCCCTTTTATTGGCATAGCCAAAATTCCTGTTCCTTTAATTACAACAATAGGTTTTTGATTTTTATCAAGTTTTTTTCTATTTTCTTCAGCTATAATTCTTGAAATTTGTGCTTCTAATTTATTCTTTTCTCTTATTAACTGACTCGTTTTATCTTGAATCTTTTTATTTTGTTGTCCTAAAGTTCTTTGTAAATTTTTTAATTCACTTACCTTTTTATCTTTTTGTTTTTTAAAATTATTTAGCTCTGTTTTTTTCTTTGCTAATTCTAGTCTTGCTCTTTTAATATTTACAGCTTCATTTAAATTTCTTTCTTTAATTTTTTCAACATTATGTTTGCTTTCTTCCACTGTTTTTTTATAGTATTTAATACTATTTATATTAACTTCCTGTAATTCTAATAATTTTTTTGCATCATATTTTTTCTTTGTTTCAAAAACAGTCTCAAATAAGTTAGTCTTTTTTATTAGTCTTGATCTTCTTAGTTGATCTAGAAGTTTTACTCTATTTGCGTATTGTTCTTCTCTTTCTTCTATAATATCATTACTATTTTCTATTTTTTTAATACTGCTTCTTATTTCTGCTTCATTTCTACCTATACTTTTTTCTAAGGCTATGTATTTTCTTTCTAGAGAGTTATACTCTTTTTGTAAAGAATAAATCTTATCATTTAAAACTCTTATTTCTGTTTCTACTTTTTTTTCATCTTTTTTTGCACTAGAAATCTTATTTGAATTTGTAATTATCTTCTTTTTATTAGAATTCAATTCTTTATTTATTTCTGTTATTCTATTTTTATTTTCATCTATTTTTGAACTTGCATATGCATTAAACGCTAAAGAAAAAGCTAATAATATGCTTATAATTTTCTTATTCGCTAACATTAGAATCTCCTATTGTTTTTTTGAAATATCTATGCATAGATATATAGTTTATAAAGGCTGCTAAAACTATACTTATTACATATATCAATATGATAACCATAACTTCTTTAAATTGTGAAACCTGTAAATTATATGTAGGTATAATTAAATTTATATTATCAATTACTCTTAATTTTATGTTTCCATATAGGACTATTGCAAGAATAAAAGATATTGTAATTTGTATAAATTCCTCTATAAAGAAAAATCTTTTTAATGTACTTACCTTTGTATTCGAATTTATTGCTTTTATTATCTCATCGTTTTTAGATTTAATAGAAAATTTAATTATATTATATATCATAAGTATCGTAAATAAAGCCATTACTATAGTAGCATTTCTCACAAAGCTACTCATATCTTCATTAAACTTAAGACCATTTTGTATAGCATTTGTTCTAAAATCAAAAGCACTAATTTCAGTCATATTAACTAAACTTTCTTTTAAATGATCTAAATTAACATCTTTTTTTAAATACACATAAAACGCATCATTTAAAGGGTTCTCATTTTCTGATAAATTAATTCCTAATTCTAATATTAAAGCTTTTATAGCTAATTCTTTTGATTCATAACGAATTGATGAAATACCAGGTAACTCTAATAGTTTCTTACTAAAATCTTTTTTTTCATTTGCATCTAAATCATTTAAATAAATGATTATTTGATTTCTGTTTTCTGCCTGTGTATTATATTCTTTTAAACTTAATATACCAAAAACAGATGCAAATGTTAAAGTAAAGACAATTGTTAATGTAATTAAAGCTGATATTAAGGTGCTAAAATTACTTATTAAGTTTGTATATCTAAATTTATTTTGCATCTTTTTCTCCTATTTATAGTTATCAAGAACTAGTTTTGCAATATCATTTGCTCTTAAATGATATTCATCTAACATAGTATCACCATCTGCACTTTGTCCAAACACATCATTTATTCCATGTTTTATAACTAATGTTGGTCTAACTGATGATAAAAAGTCAGATACAGCACTTCCAAGACCACCAATTACTGAGTGTTCTTCACTTGTAACTATGAATTTACATTCATTAGCTGCTTTTAAAACTGCATCATTATCTAATGGTTTTATAGTAGACATATTTATAACTCTTGCTGATATTCCTTTTTCTTTTAATATTTCAGAGGCTTTTATAGCTTCTGCTACCATTAATCCTGTTGCAATTATAGCTACATCATTACCTTCTTTTAATTCTACTGCTTTTCCTATTTTAAATTCATAAGATTCATCAAATAAAATAGGTACATTTAATCTTCCTAGTCTAATATACATAGGTCCTTCATATTTTGCAGCTTCTAGTATCATTTGTCTAGTTTCAGTAGCATCTGCTGGACTTAATACAACCATTCCTGGTATAGTTCTCATTAGTGCTATATCTTCTATTGATTGATGTGATCCTCCATCTTCTCCTACTGATATTCCAGCATGTGTTGGACATATTTTAACATTTAATTTTGGATAAGCAATACTATTTCTTATTTGTTCAAAAGCACGTCCTGCTGCAAATATTGCAAATGTTGATACAAAAGGAATTTTCCCTGTTGAAGCTATACCTGCTGCTGTTGCCATCATATTTGCTTCTGCTATTCCCATGTTTAAATGTCTATTTGGAAATTCTTTTTGAAAGAATGTTGTCATTGTAGATTTTGTTAAATCAGCATCTAATACAACTACATTTTCATTTATCTTACCTAATTCTACTAAACTTTCTCCGAATGCTAGTCTTGTTGCCTTTTTTTCCATCATTTTCCTCCTACATTAACTCTTCCATTGCTTTTTCATATTCTTCTTTATTTGGTGCTTTACCATGCCATCCTGGATTATTTTCCATGAATGATACACCTTTACCTTTTACTGTATTACATATAACTGCTGTTGGTTTACCTTTTGTTTCTTTTGCATTAGCTAATGAAGCTTTTATTTCATCAACATCATGCCCGTTAATTTCTAATACATTAAATCCAAAGGCTGTAAATTTATCTTTAAGCATTCCTAAACTCATTACTTTTTCTACTTCACCATCTATTTGTAATCCATTTTTATCTATAAACACAGTTAAATTATCTAATTTATAATGATTTGCGGCCATAAATGCTTCATAACATTGACCTTCTTGTAATTCTCCATCTCCCATTATAGAGTATACTCTATAAGAGTCATTTGATATTTTAGCTGATATTGCCATTCCAACAGCAGCACTTATACCTTGTCCAAGTGATCCTGTTGACATATCTATACCAGGTAATTTTTTCATATCTGGGTGACCTTGTAATGGGCTTTTAAATTTTCTAAGAGTTGTTATTAAGTTTTTATCAACAATTCCTTTTTCCATTAAAGCTGCATATAAAGCTGGAACTGCGTGTCCTTTACTTAATACCAATCTATCTCTATTTTCCATTCTAGGATTTTTAGGATCTATATTCATTTCATCAAAATATAGAACTGTTAATATGTCTGCTATAGATAATGATCCACCTGGATGTCCTGATTTTGCATGATATATCATTTCAATAATATCTTTTCTAATTTCTTTAGAAATTAATTCTAATTCTTTTTTTTCCATTTGTGTCCTCCATATATTTTTACTTTGTTATTTATTAATTAATTTAATTATACAATAGACTTATTTATTTGTCTATATTTAAGACTTTCCTATTCTTTTTTTAAGCTATAAAATACAACTGATAAAACAAATAGAATTATAGCACATAATAAAGTTAATATTACCCCACTAGGAGTTGCAGATTGTGTCCCATTCTCTCCTAAGTTAGATTTATATACTATTGTATTTATTGATATAATAGCTTTAGTCATGAATGCTAACTTTAAGAAAAATCCTTGTATTCCAAATAATAATCCCTCAACAGCTACCTTGCTTTCATTTGATACTTTTGTAGCAATTTCTGATAGCATTGCTGGTGGGAATATAAATCCAGCTCCACTAATACCTGCCCCTATTATTGCTATAGCTAAATAAACCATATATATTATATAGTTATACTCACTAGTAAAGTTAGTTAAACTATGCAATTTAAGACCAAAGAATATCATTATTAAAATTCCTATAATTATAGATACTAAATCTATTATCATTACTTTTTTAAATCCTAATTTTTTAGTAGCTATGCTTGTTACTGGGAAAAATACAGCTGAAGCTATAAACAGTAGTGTTGATAATCTTGACACCATAGCTCCCCCATTATATGCTTCTGGCATAAGTAAAGTTACGAAATACGATAATACCATTTGTATTATATTAAATCCTGTAAAGAATAAGAAAAGTCCAATAAAGTATAGTATAACTTCTCTATTCATAATATATTTAATTGTCTTTCTAAAACTAGCACCTTTTATTTTTGTTTCATTTCTTGTTATCTTTGTTTCATTTAAGAAAAATACACAGAAATATATACCAATAGCTGCTATTATAGAAAATATTATAACCATTTTTCTAAAACCTTCTACTGAATACTTAGACCCTACTGGACTAAATTTTGCTATTAAAAGTCCTGATAATATCATAGGAAGTGCAGAAAAAATTAATCTAAATACTGACTGTACAGTTGATATATTTATCCTCTCTTCTTTTGTATGAGTTAAATCAGCTACTAGTGCATTATATGGTCCCCCAACTAAAGTATATGATACAAAAAATATTGATCCTACAATTACAAAGTATATAAAGGTCGCTGTTTGACTAGTAGTTATTGGGTAGAAAAATAGTACCATTGATAAACATAGTGGAATTCCACCTATCATCATAAAAAATGACCTTTTTCCATATCTACTCTTACTATGATCTGATAGATAGCCTACAACTGGATCTGCTATTGCATCTACTAATCTTATTAAAACAAAACCTAAGGTTAATAATCTTACTGTTAAAAGAGCATTAAGCCCTGAATTTTCAGGTGGTAAATAGAAATAATTTAACCACTGAACAAAAATTCTATCTAAGATGAAATATGAAACTCCCATACCATAAATATAGTAAGTTTTTTTACTTAACTTATTCATTTTCTTCTCCTTCTAAAAAATCTTTTATTTCTTTAGTATATTCTTCCTTATATTGAAGATATATCCTTACATGTTGTCCTTTTCTAAAAGCTTTAAATTTAGTTTTACTTTTACTATACTCATCTAATTTATTATATTCGTAAATTAACATTTCATACGGTGTTACTTCATCTTTTTCAGATTGAATAATTAAAGTATCTACCCTCCCTAAAGTTTTAGATAATCTTAAAATTTCTAACTTGTTATCAATAAATCTATTAAATTGGTTAATAGCTGCAATTATTAAAAAATACGGTAACCTAATTTTCCCTATATACGAATTTTTTATTATTAATTTTCTAACATTTGATACAGGGCTATCTAATATCATTTTTTCTATTATTATTTTTTCTTCCTCTAATTCATTTTCAAATAGGGTTGGGACTAAACTAGCCCCCATAGCTCCTTGTGAAAAACCATACAGTGTAAAATTATTATATCCATATTCATCCTTTAAATATTTTAAACTAGAATAGATATCATATGAGAAAAAATAACCAAGAGCTGTTTTTGAAACTTCTGACATACCGGAATTTCTTAAATCAGGCAATAAAATATTATATTTTTCATTTAATTTTGTTTCAACAAAAATTCTTAAAAATTTAAGTAAAAATATTCTATTATTAAATCTACCATGACATAAAACTATCGTTTTCTTTGCATTCTCATTTTTTATTAACCATGCATAAAGTTTCTTACCATCTATACTTTTGTATTCTACTTCTTCATAATCTAGTGAAAATACTGCTGGTGAATAAATTCCTGCTATCATTCTATTTTTACTTTTCATTACATCACGAAGAGATTTTTTTAAACTTACTCTAGTATAATTTACTATTCTTTTTATTAATATCATAAGTCCTCCCTATATATACTGTTTCTTAAAGTTTTTTTTACTTTAAGGTAATTTAAAAACTCCTCGTATTTCACATCTTCTTTTATATGTTTATAGTTAACATAACAAAAATCCAAATTTTTAATATATTTTGCCCCTTTTTTATTTATTCCTAAAACTTTTATGTATTCTATTTCTTTTACGCTCACATCTTTTATATTTAATATTACATTTAACATTATTCTTTTTATTCTATTTATAGATATATTTCTATTTTTTGATATTTCTAGAAACTCTTCATAGTTTTTTGCTTTTCTTATTCTATTTGATATATAGTTTTTAAGTTCATCTGACAAGTCATAAATACTATCTATATCCCCTCTTAAAAAGATATATTTAAATAAGTCAAATATCATATCCTCTTTTTCCAGAATATATGTTAGCTTACTGCTTTTATATGGAACTAAGTTTTCGTAATTTTTGCCATTTTTTATTAAATTTCTAATATTAGTTGCAGAGGATATATTATTTGAAATAGTTTCATCATTATACCCACTAGCTACTCTTTTTATTATTTTTTGTGATAGATCTAAGTTGTATTTTTTCTTTGCTCTTATATATTCTAATGCTAGAATATTATTTGATGTATAGTATTTAGATAAACCATATTTTTCTAGCACCATAAAACAGGCTTTATTGTATGAATGACCAAGACTTGTATATTTTTTTATATCTTCATCTTTTAACTTATCTATTAAATCATCTAATATATTAATATCCTCTGTTTCTGCACCAAAGACTTGTATATTACAACCTATTTTATCTAAAATTCTAACTGAATTTTCACAATACACTTCTGCATTTTGTATTGAAATTTGTGGTGGTATTTCTATTACTATATCATAGCCCATACTAAGAGCTATATTTACTTTATCTTCTTCATTTAAAATAGATAGTTCTGCTCTTTGAACAAAATTATTTGATATTAGAGCTATTAAAATATCCGGATTATATAGTTTTTTTATCATTTCTACTTGGTACTTATGTCCATTATGAAAAGGATTAAATTCTGCAACTACTCCTATTACATTCATTATATTTTCTCTAATTCTATAATATTTTTATATCTTTCTTTTGTACGCATTATTACACTGCCTTTAATTTTATTAATCCCTTTTATTTGTATTAAATCATCATAACTTGCACTTAAAATACTATTTATGTTTGTAAATCTTTGTATTATATTTTCAACATCTCTTTTATTTAATTTATTTATTCCATTTAATAATCTATATCCCTTTGCAATTAAAACATCTTCTAGGTTATCTTGCTTAGGATCATATCCTAATAGTTTTATTATATTATTTTCATCGGTAATATCTATATTTGATATTTTTTCAACTATTTTTTCAGGATTTGTTTTCTTTTCATTTGCATCGTTATAATAATCTCTTATTAAATTCAAGAAATTATTTCTTTGACCTAACATAACTTCCGCTCTTTGAACTTGAAGCGTTGTTGCTTCAGTTCCAAGTTCACGAATATAGTATTCAACATTATCATCTGTTTTAAATAAAAGAGTAAATATTCTAATTCCTGCTATTATATCTTCTAATGTAACTAATTTTTCATATTCTAAATAGTTTAAATTTGTTAAATAACTTGTTGTAAGGCTCGCATATTTTTCTAAACTCATTACTGATTGAGATGATTTTATAAGTAAATCTGCTATAGAATCTAGGGTATATTTAAAATCCCCTTTATATACTGTTACCTTATTTCTTCTTTCTGAAATTGTAATTACCATATTAGCCGTTTGTTTTGCTATTCTATGAGCTGTTCTATGTCTTGTTCCACTTTCATCTGTTTGAATATTATGGTTAGGTTGTAAGTGTAAATTTGCACCATAAATTTTAGTGACTTCTCTATTTACTATTATTCCACCATCCATTTTAGCTAATTCATATAGTTTTTGTGGAGAAAATTCTGTATCTAATTTAAATCCACCTTCCATAAGATAAGTTATTTCTTCTGGTTCAGTTAAAATTATTAAAGCACCTAGACTTGCTTCTCTTATTCTATCAACAGCATTTCTTAAAGGTTTACCTGGTGCTAATACGGCAAATATTTCATCTAATATCTTATTTTGGTCCTTTTCCACCATTAATTTATCCTTTCTACTAATTCCTCTATATTATTTATATAGTTTAGTTTAATATTTAATTTTTCATTTTCCAATTCTTCTTTATTTGCATAAGGTAAATATACTCCTGTAAATCCTAGTTTTACTAATTCATTTACCCTTTTTTTAATAAAAGGTGTTGCTCTTAGTTCTCCACGAAGACCTATTTCTCCAATTACTGCTATTTTTGCACTTATTGGTATTTTTTTTATTGAAGATATTAGAGAAAATATTAACGCAAGATCACTCGATCTTTCTTTTATCTCAACTCCACCAGGTATATTTACATATATGTCACTTAAGTTTAAGTCCATTTTCATAAATTTAGATAAAATAGCTAATAGTATTTCAATTCTATTTTTATCATAACCTTCTATTATTCTTTTAGGATACCCATAAGAAGTTTTAGAAACAAGCGTTTGTATTTCAAAAAGTATCACACGACTTCCTTCTATACTAGGCACTATTATACTCCCAACATTTTTTTCAGATCTTGTTGATATGAAAAATTCTGATGGATTTTTAACTTCTTCTATGCCGTCTTCTTTCATGCTAAATATTGAAATTTCATTTGTTGATCCATATCTATTTTTAGTACTTCTTACTATTCTGAAATAGTTATTCTCATCACCTTCAAAAGAGATTACACAGTCTACCATATGTTCTAGTAACTTAGGTCCTGCTAATTTACCATCTTTTGTTACGTGACCGACTATAAAAAAGCAAATATCTTTTTGCTTCGCAAGTTCTATTAGCTTTAAACTACATTCCCTTATTTGAGATACACTAGCTGGTAAACTAGCAATATTACTTGAAAAAATTGTTTGAATAGAGTCAATAACTACAACTTCTGGTTTTTTTTCTTCTATATTTGCAAGTATCTGCTCTAGTCTTGTTTCGTTTAGTATAAATAGATTTTCAGAATTTACTTTTATTCTTGTTGCTCTTTCTTTGATTTGTCTTTTTGATTCTTCTCCAGATATATATAAGCAAGTATCTTTTTGACTGTATTCATTTAATAAACTAAGTAAAAATGTTGATTTTCCTATACCAGGAGATCCTGTTATTAAAACAACTGATGCTTTTGCAAGTCCTCCACCTAATACTCTATCAAATTCTTTATATGATGTTTGTAATCTAAATTCTTTTTCTATCTCTATATCTTTTAATAAACTTGCTTTGGTTAAATTTTCATCTTTTGTTAGTATAATACTGTCCATTTTAACTTCTTCATCCATAGTTCCCCAAGAACTACAGTTAGGACATCTTCCTAGCCATTTTGTTTGTGTGAACCCACATTCACTACAAATATATCTATTATTTAGCTTTGCCATTAATTTTTCTTACTCTATCCTCCATTTTTTTTCTAACATTATCTGTGACAAAAAATTTAAGCTCTCCATTATTTATGCAAACTTCTTTAACTACGCTAGAACTTAAATAAAGGTATTTTCTTGAAGCATTTAAAAATATTGTTTCAAACTTTTTCTTCGCTAATAATTCATTAGTTAAATTCAGTTGTACTTCATATTCATAATCACTAACAGCTCTTAATCCTCTTATTAGTAAATCTATGTTTTCTTTTTCGATTAAATCTACCAAAAGACCATTAAAAGATATAATTTTTATGTTTTCTAAACTTATTCCTGCTTCTATTAAACTTTCTTTTATTAATTCAATTCTTTCTTCTACACTAAACCAATAATTTGATTTATTAGCGTTGTATAAGACACCAATTACGAGTTCTTTTGTTAAATTTTTTGCTCTTTTTATTATATCTATATGACCTAGTGTTATAGGGTCAAAACTTCCTGGGTATATTGCTTTATTTATCATAATAACCTAATTTCTCTAAAGCTTCTTTAGCTGCTTTTTTTTCTGCTCTTTTTTTAGATTTTGCAATTCCTATTGCTAAAACCTTGTCATTTACTACAACATTTACCTTAAATATCTTATCATGGTCAGGCCCTTTTGTTTCTAATAAATTATATACTGGAGTAACTTTATACATTGCTTGTATATATTCTTGTAATTTTGTTTTGTAATCTCCTACGCCTTCTATTTCATCTAAGTGATTAATCTTCTTTATTAAAAATGATAAAGCAATATCTTTTACTGTATAATAATCTGAATCTAAATAAATTGCTCCCATTAACGCTTCAAAAGCATCACCTAGTATTGATTGTCTATATTTTCCACCAGATAAATGTTCTCCTTTACTTAGATAAAGGTAATTACCTAATCCTATATCATTTGATATTGATGAAAATACCGTTTCGCTTATTATTTGACTTTTTATTTTAGATAGTTCCCCTTCTTTTAATTTAGAAAACTTATCTACTATATATGAAGTTGTAACTAAATTAAGTACAGAATCTCCTAAAAATTCTAATTTTTCATTGTCTTTTTTATTAAGGTCTGGATTTTCATTTACAAATGATCTATGCATAAGCGCTGTTAGTATTAGATTTTTATCTTTAAATGTATATTTAATTTTTTCCTCTAATTTCTGTATTTTTATAAGTTCATCTTTACTTATCATTTTTTCTTCTTTCCACATATTCCTTTATTTCTTTTATCGTATGTAGTTTTACTACGTCTTCTTTTAATATTTCTATATCATACTTATTTTCAATAGCATTTAATATTTCAACAACATCTAATGAATCTGCTCCTAAATCATCAACTATTCTTGAATTTTCATTTAATTCTTCTTCATTTACATCTAATTGTTCTAATATTATTTCTTTTATTTCTTCTAACATTTTTTCCTCCATTATTTAAACATATACCCAACTTGTCTATACCATAAAATTAAATCTAATCTATCCATTGGTATAGATACAAAATTAGAGTACTTTCTCATTTTTTCTTCTATTTCTAAATATATCTTATAACTTAATGTTTTTGGTATTTCACTAATTACATTAAGTTCTTTTAAAACTCTTAAGATATGTCTATCTAATATTGCTATATTTTCTCCAAATCCAACATTACGAAGAAAATGACTGGCCTCTTTTAGTCCCATTCCATTAACATTTTCTACTAACCATCTTCTTATTTCAAAAATATCATCTGTAAAAAATATTACTTTTTTAGGTTCTAATCCAACTAACTCTCTTAATAAAACTAATCTTTTAGCTTTTGTATTTTTAAATCTAATTGTATTTAAATAGTCTACTAACTCTAACTCATCACCAGTATACAAAAGTCTATTTTCACTTATTTTTTCTATTATATCCCACGCATTTAAAGCTTTTGATTGTGGAGTTAATATACAAAAAGCTAGTTCTTTAAAAAACTTCTCATCATCAAAATGATATGCTTCTTTATATGATTTTATCTTTAAATCTAATTCGTCTTTTAATTTTTTGTTTAATTCTAAAATTTCGTTATTTAATTTCTCATTTATTTTCACACAAATCACCATTATTATTATACCACATTTAAAAGTAAAATTTCTATTCTCTTTATGTTTTTTTCGAGGTATAATTTAATATATCTTTAAAGAAGGTGAATATAATGAAAAAGTTAATTATCTTAAGTGTTTTAACTACTTGTTTATCTTGCACAAATACACAAAAATTAGATAACTTAATTACAGCGAGAATAAACAACGACAAATCTTTTATTTTAAATTTTGATAAAACAACAAATTACAAAATTAAAAAAATTGATGAACTTTTTTTAGATGTTCTAAAAACAGATAAGCAATTAATACCAAAATATTGTAATTACTTAGTTATTACCGGTGTTAAAAATGCGGAATTTGATTTAGCAAAAAATGATATTAGACTATCAATACTCGCTAATTCTACTGTTAATCCAAACTTTTACATATATATTGATAATAAGCAAGAAGCATTTGATAAAATTACTAATTTATTAAAAAATGAAAAAAATGTAATAACATATTCTAATGAATCTGAACTTATTCAAAATATTTATGAAAAGAAAAATAATAATGATAAGTTAAATTATAGGAGAATATTGCTTTTAACATCATCTACAAATATGAGGATATATTATTCGAAATTAATAAATGTATTAGAAGACAATAAGCAAGATATGATAATAGATAACTTTGCATATTTATATAACACAACGCGGGAAGAATACGAACATCCTTCAAAAGAGGAGATAAAAAATTCATATAGTCAAATAAAAAATAATTAATATTCAGGAGGAATTATGAAAAAATCACTATTTTTAGCTATACTGCCTTTTTTAGCGTCAGTAAGCTTTTCAAGTAAACCACTAGATCTTAATATACTACATATTAACGATCACCATTCACATTTAGAACCTATTGAACTAGATTTCAAAATTGAGGGTAAGAAAACAAGAGTTAAAATCGGAGGTTACCCTGAAGTTGTTAGTATTATTAAAAATCTTAAAAAAGAACATAAAAACACTCTAGTTCTTCACGCTGGAGATGCTATAACTGGTACTTTATACTTCACTTTATTTAGAGGTTCTGCAGATGCTAAACTTATGAATTTAACTGGTTTTGATTACTTCACACTAGGAAATCATGAATTTGATGCAGGAAATGAAGGATTAAAAAAATTCCTAGATTATTTAGATGTCCCTGTTTTATCAGCAAACGTATTACCACAAAAAGGTAGTATCCTAGAAAATTATTGGAAGCCTTACGCAATAAAAGAAATAGACGGTGAAAAAGTGGGAATAATAGGTCTTGATGTAGTTAAAAAGACTAAAGAGTCATCAAGTCCTGGAAAAGACATTGTATTTACTGATGAAATAGAAACTTCGCAAAAATATGCCGATATTTTAAAAGAAAAAGGAGTTAATAAGATTATTCTATTATCTCATGGTGGGGCTTATAAAAATTTTGAGATAGCTCAAAAAGTTTCTGGAATAGATGTAATAATAACTGGGGATACTCACCATCTATTTGGGAACGATGAAATG
This sequence comes from Oceanivirga miroungae, assembly GCF_902505095.1. Lineage (GTDB taxonomy): Bacteria > Fusobacteriota > Fusobacteriia > Fusobacteriales > Leptotrichiaceae > Oceanivirga > Oceanivirga miroungae. Next base: position 19,203 of record NZ_CABWIB010000001.1, read on the forward strand.
AGAAACTTTAATTTACCAGTTGTATCTGAATATCCAACTAAATTTACATCTTTATCAGGTGAACCTGTTTATGTTGTAGAAGCTTGGGAATACTCTAAATTAGTAGGAGATTTATTTGTTAAATTTAATAAAGATGGTATAGTTGAAAAAGTAGAAGCTAAGCCTGTTATTCCTTATCACTTAGATTCTTCATTTAGAAGAAAAGATGAAAATGGTAAAAAATATATACCAGAAGGTGCTGAAAGAGAAAATATATTAAAAATTTTAAATAGCACAAAAACATTTAAAGTAGCTAAGGCTGATAAAGAAGCTAAAGAAATTCTTGAAAAATACCAAAAAGAAAAAGAAGTTTTAGGTGGACAAGTTGTTGGAGTTATAAAAGGAAGTGTTATGCCAGGAGGATCTGCTAACAGAATACCAAATTCTGCAAACGAAAAAGGATCTGTTGCTACTAGATTTGTTGCTGAAACTATGTTAACTCAAATGAGAAGTTTTGGTGAAAACGCTAAAATAGATTTAACTATACAAAATTCTGGTGGAGTTAGACAAGATATAACGCCAGGTGAAATGACATTTAATGATGCATACACACTATTACCATTTGGAAATACTTTATTTATGTTTGACATGAGTGGAGAAGAAGTTAAACAAGTTCTAGAAGACGCGTTAGAATTTGCTTTAGTTGGTGGATCTACTGGAGCATTCCCATATGGAGCTGGTATTAGATATGAAGCTAATCAATATAAAGATAAAAATGGTAAAAGATTAGTTAAAGTTGAAGTACAAGATGCTAAAACTGGTGTATGGAATGAAATAGTTGACAACAAAATGTATAAAGTGGGTACAAATGCTTATGTAGCAGGAGGAAAAGACGGTTATACTACATTTGGAAGAATACAAAAAGAACGTGGTGGAGAAGATACTTACTTACCAGATGCTGAAAGCTTAATTAAATTCATACAACTTAATAAAGATTTCAAAACATATACTGATTCAAATGTAATATTCCACTTTGATATAAATAACGAAGTTAAGAAAAAATAGAATATTATCAAGACTTTTACACAAAAGAAAAAATGCCTAGACCCCTTATTTTAAAGGGCTAGGCTTTATTTATTTTAATTTAAACTGCTAATAACTTTTTTATTAAAGTCAATTAATTAAACTATATCATATTTTCTATAATTTCAAATATTATTTCACACCTTATTTCCAATTATTTCTTATGTAAAAGGTCAAAATTATTGACACCTTTTTTAGAAATAATATCTTGGCTTTTTTCATTATTGATATTTAATAAAAACTTCATTAAGATTAGATGGTTCTTTTTAATATACATAAGGTAAAAGAATATGACTAAAGATGTTATGAAGATTACAAACCTTAATATTTTGGTGAGATTGTTGAAACTGATGCTTCAATACATCTTTTAGTTCAATGGCTATTATACAGCATTTAAACAGGTACTCATTAACTACGGCATACCTTATCAATTAAAAACTGTATTTAAGTACAATGAAGATTCTGAAAAGAAAACTAATTTTGCAATTATGTGTAATTTCTTAGGAATTGATTTAGTTACTACTTCAGTAGCACAAGCAAAAGGAACTGTAGAAAGATGCTTTAAAACATTGCAATCTAGACTAGCATCAGAACTTAATTTTTATGGAATTAAGACTATTGATGAAGCTAATAATTATCTTGCCGGATTTTTAAAAGATTACAATTCAAAGCTTCTTTCTAAATTAGATGATATAGGAAAAAGGTTTATTAGTCAAGAATATGATGAGGTTGAATTAAATAAAATATTATCTGTATTTAATAAAAGAATAGTATCAGGTCATTGTATATCTTATGAAAAAAAGAAATATATACCCTTAAATCATAAAGGTGAGAATATGTATTTACATAACAAAACAAAGGTTGTGGTGATAAAATCACTAGTAAATACGCTACATATACTGATAGAAAATCAAATATATGACTTAGTTGAAGTTAAAGATTATGAAGAGTTTTCTGAAAACTTTAATATATACCTCCATTAGATCATCCGTGGAGAAAATTCTTTAAATTTTTATTTTTTGAATTAACAAGTCGTAAAAAAATGAGTCATAATCATGGCTCATTTTTAATAATATTTTCTTCAAAAAGGTGTCATAATTTTGACCTTTCACATAAAAATACGATTTTTTTATTAAATTTTATAAAATTTGACTTCTAATGAATTTAATATATAATAAAAGTGCTATAATATCATAAGATAGGAGGAAATATGAATTATATAAATGATTTAAATTTTAATTTTTCAAAAGTGACAATAAAAAAGGATTTATTAACTGATATTGAGAATATGCTTAAAAACTCTAAAAGCTATATATATATTAACTCACCGTACATTTCAATTTCAACGACTGAAAAGCTTCTTAATATATTAGAAAAAAACAAATTAGATAAAGAAAATGTGAAACTAATATTTCACGATACATATAATACAAAAAATACAGTTGTTGATGATAACTTAAAAAGCATACTAAAAGAATTAATTGACTTAGAGTGGAAAATCGACTCTGAAAAAGAAAAAGAAGTAAATGATAAAATAGAATCAAAAAAAGCAGAGAAAACAATTGTTATTGGTAAAATAAAGAAAACTTTTGCTATATTACTGATGTTTTTAATATTTGTTTTTTTATCTTTTTATAATCAATGGTTTATAATTTCAACATTACCTCTTTTTATTAGTTTTATCATACTAGTTAAGCTTATATTAAAAAATACAAATATAAATAAAGAGATCCGTAAGTTTGGAAATGAGTGCATTTACTACCCTGTAATTTCAAAAAAATTAAACTTTAAAATTATTAATAGTCAAAACAATCCACTTCACCATTTTAAATTATACCTTTTTGATACTAATAATAATTACCCAGCTTCAATTTTAGGTTCGATGAATTTTACCTACAATGGTACCAAAGAAAATTTTGAATCAATCATAGTATCAACAGATTCGAATGCTCATAATACTCTAAAGGATTTTTTCGAAAAAAATTTTGAAAAAAATAAAAATGAGAAAAATAGTTATGTTTATCATAATTTAGAGTGGATTGCAAGTTTGGTTTTTAAAGATGAATATAGACAAAAAAACTATATCTATAAATTTAAAAGCATTTAAATAAAAAAAATGTAAAAGGTCAAAATTATTGACACCTTTTTTAGAAATAATATCTTGGCTTTTTTCATTATTGATATTTAATAAAAACTTCATTAAGATTAAATTTATGAACCATTAATAATATATGGTTCTTTTTAATATACAGGAGGTAAAAGAATATGACTAAAGATGTTATGAAGATTACAAACCTTCATAAATCTACAGTAATGAGGATTAATGCTAGTGTAAATAAAGATATAGTTTCAGAAGAAAAAGTTGGTAGGAAAAGAAAGTTAGCAATAGATGAAGAAAATACTATTATTGATTTCTATCTTAAAGAGGCTTACTATTTTAACTTTAAGCACTTGAACAAATGTGGTTTAATATACCCTATTCTACTCTTAAAAGATTATTTAGAGAAAGAAATATACCTAGCCCTTTATCAAGAGCATACAAGAAAAAAGGTGATAATAAAGTTAAGGCAGTAACTGAAGATGAATGTAGTAATTTTGATATAAAATTAAAATATACTATAGCTCAAAATTATGCTCACCCATATATACCAGAACCTAAATATTTTGGTGAGATTGTTGAAACTGATGCTTCAATACATCTTTTAGTTCAATGGCTATTATACAGCATTTAAACAGGTACTCATTAACTACGGCATACCTTATCAATTAAAAACTGTATTTAAGTACAATGAAGATTCTGAAAAGAAAACTAATTTTGCAATTATGTGTAATTTCTTAGGAATTGATTTAGTTACTACTTCAGTAGCACAAGCAAAAGGAACTGTAGAAAGATGCTTTAAAACATTGCAATCTAGACTAGCATCAGAACTTAATTTTTATGGAATTAAGACTATTCTTGAGTTTAGCAGTTTAAATTAAAATAAATAAAGCCTAGCCCTTTAAAAATAAGGGGTCTAGGCATTTTTTCTTTTGTGTAAAAGTCTGGACAATATCAAAATATTTTAAATTTTTTTAATATTTCCTATTAAGCTTCTTAAATCATTTCCATCGTATAATGTGTTATTTATTTTTAAGTTTAATGCTAATTGTATTTCAGCTATGACATTAGTTATTTTACTTATTTGGTAATAATTATTATTTCTTAGTTTATGTAGTTTAAAGTCTAATAAATTTTCTTGTATTTTTTCTATTGAGTATTTTCTTTTCAATAATAATTGTATTATTCTTAAAAATGACAATGCTAGAAAGCCAATTAAAAAATGTCCTTCTATTCTACAATCTTTTTTTAAATAAATATTATCAATATCTAAGTCTGTTTTTAAATGTCTGAATGATTCTTCTATTAAATACTGTTGTCTGTAGTTTTCTATTATTTCATCATCTTTTGTATTTAATTTATTTGTGATTAATAATGAATAACCTGAAGTAGTTTCGTACTTATCTAGTTTTTTCTCATCTAATTTTGCTTTTGCTTCTTTAGTGTCAGTTTTAACAAGTCCTGATGCAATGTTTTTGAATAAGTCTTTAAGTTTTTTTGGCTCTTTTATATACTTTTCAGCATTTTCTAATTCTTCCATTCTAATATGTTTTGAACGTTCATCATATTTCTTTGAGTACATAAATATATATTTTTGAGTTATAGATACTTTTGTGTTTTCTCCTTTAGTGTTTTTAACTGTTAAAGTTATATCTAATGGAATACTGAAGTAGCATCCTTTTAGATTTTCATTTGCTTTCATTATTTTTTCAATTTCAGGTTTAACAATTTTTTCAAATGTAGAATAAACATCTTTATTTACACGAAGAAGACTTTCTTTAAAGATGTAATTATTTTTGCTAAGTAATATCTTAACAATATTATCATTTGATACAAGTCCAGCATCAGCTACAATAGTAGTCTTTTTAATATTGAATTTTTTCTTTTGATCATCTAAAAACTCAACTAAAGTAGAAACATCATTTCTATTTCCACTAAAAAGCTTGTAATTAATAGGTAGACCCTTAGAATCAGTTAAAAGAGCCATTTGTATTGTAGGAAGACCATTCTTAACTTTACTATATCCTGGATTTATCAGTACAGTAGTATCATCTGTATATACAAAGTAATTAGTTAAATCATAATGAGTGCATGATAAATCATAGGGTATTAGTTTTTTTATATTTTTGTTTAAGTTTACAATTAATTCATCTTTATTTTTATTTAATAATTCTAACCCTCTATAAATATCATCTTTAGTTAAACTAAAAACGTCAGCAAGTTTATCTTGATGATTAAAATCAGATAATTTTGAAGAAGGATAAAGTATTCTACAAATTATTGATAGTTGAAGTAGTTTAGTAAGATTAATTTTACTTCTTTGACCTGCAGATATTTTTTTTGATAACTTATCAAATCCAAGTTGGTGATAAATACTTTGAATAATTAAACTACCTATATTTTTTTCTAACTTTTCATCAACTAAAGATAATGAGGATAAATCAGTAAGATTTATTTCTTCGTCAATAAAATCTAAAGATAAGACATTTTTCTTTTTATTAGTGAGTTTTTGAGTTCTATCCTTTTCAAATTCTTCTTTGTAGTATGCTATAGGATCAGCGTGTATTTTTTTTAGTTCTTCAAGTGTACCTAAAAGTTCTCTAACTTTTTTATATTTATTTTTCCCAACTCTAACATTTTCAGTTTTATATAGATAAGTAGCATAAGGTAATTTCCTAATATCAAGATACATGTTCAACACCTCTTTTTTATTTACATTATATCATATTTATTAAATATTGTCTATACTCTTTTTGAAAAAACTTGACAAAAAAAGCTAATATTTTCATAGCTTACATATCATTTTATGATTTTTAAACTGCTAAACTCCCGGTATTTAAATTTATTAATTAAATTATTGAAAATTATACTTTAAAATGCTACTATTACTATTATGAATATGATTAACGATGATATGCTTAAAAGGGTAGAAAAAGAAAAAGATAGAGCTGCAAATGCCCTGGCTGAAAAGAATAGTTTTCTTGGTATATATAGAGAGAGGGTAATCCTTGTTTTAACTAAAGAAGAAGTTGAAGAAAAAATAATATACGAAGAAGTAATAAATGCTATTAAAGATAAAAGAGCTAGTTTAATGTCTATGTCAAGAAGTGTAGATCTTAAATTTTTAAAAAAATATATGAAACTAGCTGAAGATAACGGTATAAACTGTAAATTAGTTGACGCTATTTCTTTTGTTGGTGATGTTGGACTTGTAATATCTGCTGATGATGCTATAAATGATAATAGCGATGTTGTAATTCCAAGTATTAAAGAAAGATTAAAAGAAGCTAATTTAAGTGATAGTTTTTATGATGCAATAAATACAAAGATTTCTAAAAAACACTATAAAGAAATACAAGAAAAATGTCCTAGTATTTTAAGATATTATAGCGAAATGAGTTCTATTGCACGATTTTTTGGTGTAAAAGATATTATTGATGAAAAAGGGGATAAATAATGGTAGATGGTTTCGTTATAACTGGTGGAAAAGAATTAAATGGTGAAATAAAGGTTAGTGGTGCTAAAAATGCAGCCCTTCCAATAATTATTGCTTGTTTAATTGAAAAAGGAAAATACACATTAAAAAATGTTCCTAATTTATCTGATATTCGTGTCTTATTTACCCTACTAGAAGATTTAGGTTTAAAGGTTAATAAAATAGAAGACGAGGCATATGAGATCATAAATGATGGGATAAAAAAAAATAAGGCAGAATATGATATTGTAAAAAAAATGAGAGCATCATTTTTAGTAATGGGTCCTATGATAGCTAATTTAGATGAAGCTATAGTATCACTGCCTGGTGGTTGTTCTATTGGTAGTAGACCAGTAGATTTACATCTACTTGGTTTTGAAAAACTAGGTGTTCAAATTTCACAAAGTCAAGGATACATATATGCAAAATCAAGTGATTTAAAAGGTAATGATATAAACTTAAGTTTTCCTAGTGTTGGGGCTACTCAGAATCTTTTAATTGCTAGTACAAAGATAAAAGGAACTACTAGAATAATAAATGCAGCAAAAGAACCTGAAGTAGTTGATTTAGGTAAGTTTTTAATTAAAATGGGAGCTAAAATCAAAGGACTTGGAACTGATATAATAGAAATAGAAGGTGTTAGTAAATTAAATCCTTGTGAATATAGTGTAATGCCAGATAGAATAGAATCTGGAACTTATGTAATAGCATCAATTCTTGCAAAAGGTAAATTTAGTATAGTTGATTCTAACATAGAAGAACTTGGGAACTTTAAAGAAACACTAGAATTTATGGGAGTTAAGTTTGAATATGACAAAAACAGATTAAATGTAATAGCTGATATAGAAAAATTAAAACCAGTTGATATTAAAACTATGCCACATCCAGGATTCCCTACAGATATGCAAGCACAAATGACTCTTTTATTATCGCTAGTAAAAGGTAAAAGTAGCATAGAAGAAACTGTTTTTGAAAACAGGTTTATGCATGTTCAAGAACTTAACAGAATGGGAGCAAACATTTCTATTAAGCACTCACATGCTGAAATTAATGGAGTTAGCTTTTTAGATGGTGCAGAAGTTATGGCATCTGATCTAAGAGCAGGTGCTTGTTTAGTAATAGCAGGCCTTATTGCAAAAGGTGAAACTAGACTTAGTAGAGTTTATCATATTGATAGAGGATATGATAAATTAGAAGAAAAATTAATAAAATTAGGTGCTAATATTAAAAGAGAAAAATTCGAGGTATAAGATGGCTAAAATAATAGGAATAAATCCAGTATATGAAGCAATAAAAAGTGGTAAAGAAATAGAAAAATTAGAAATATTTAAAGGTATAAGAAAAGAAAATATAAAAGAAATATTAAGACTTGCAACAGTTCGTAATATTAAGGTTATATATAAAGATAAAAGAGAAGATAATAATCAAGGGGTTAGTGCTATAGTTTCTGATTATGATGATAACTATATAACACTTGATGAATTATTAGAAAAAGAGTTAGTTAAAAAATATTCAACTATAGTAATTTTAGATCAAGTTCAAGATCCAAGAAATTTTGGAGCTATTATTAGATCTAGCGAATGTTTTGGCGTAAAAGGAATAATAATTCAAGATAGAAATAATGCTAAATTAAGTGAAACTGTTTATAAGACAGCTGCTGGTGCATTAGAATATGTTGATATAGTAAAAGTTACAAACATTTCTGATACTATAGATAAACTTAAAAAATATGGATACTTTGTTTACGGTTCTTCATCTCACTTAACTACTACGCTATATGATGAAGTTAGTTATCCTGAAAAAGTTGCCTTAGTTGTTGGTAATGAAGGTAATGGAATGAGAAAAAAAGTTAGTGAACATTGCGACATGAATGTAAAGATTAATTTACATGGTGAAATAAATTCATTAAATGTTTCAGTAGCTACTGGAATATTATTGGCAGAAATAAGTAAAAATAGAAAATAATAGAAAAATCCTCTTTATAGGGGATTTTTATTTTTCAATATATTAATTTACATATATTTCAAAGTATTGTATTATTTGTATGTAATAAAAAAAGGAGCAAATTAAAATGAAAGATATATGTTCGTGGGCATTAGAAAGTGATGAATTATTAAATTATCATAATAAAGAATGGTGTAATATAGTTAAAGATGATACTAAGATTTTTGAATTATTAGTATTAGAATTTATGCAAGCAGGACTTAGTTGGAATATTATATTAAAAAAAAGAGAATTTATGAGAAAAGAATTTGATAACTTTGATTATATGAAAATTTCTGAATATAGCGAAGATAAAATAATTGAAATGCTAAGTAATAAAAATATTATAAGAAATAGATTAAAAATAAAAGCTCTAATAAATAATGCGAAAAAATTTATGGAAATTCAAAAAAAATATCATTCATTCTATAACTATATCTGGACTTATACAGATTTTAAAGTTATAAAAAACACATATAATTTAGATGAAGAAAGAAAAAGTGAAAGTTATTTATCAAAAATGATTAGTAAAGATTTAAAGAAAAGAGGGTTTAAATTTTTAGGAAGTAAAGTAGTCTATTCATTTTTAGAAGCAATTGGTGTATATAATAGTCATATGCAGTATTGCAAATATTCTAAAATTTCTAATCTTAATTGATACATGCTCTTAGATGATTTTTTAAGCCCACTTTTTATTTACTCTAATTAACATTTTATGATATAATAAAAATAGTATATAAAAAGAAGTGAAAGGAATAAATATGTTTCAAAAATTAGACGATGTTGTTAAAAAACATGAAGAATTAAATCAACTACTAATGACTGAAGAAGTTATATCTAACCCAACAAAATTAATGGAATACAATAAAGCTTTAGCAAGTATAAATGAAATAGTTGAAAAATATAAAGAATATCAAGAAATAAAGGGAGAATATGAAACTCTAAAAGAGGATTTAAAATCAGAAAAAGAACACGAATTAAAAGAAATGATGTTAGAAGAAATTTCTGAATTAGAAGAAAAAATACCACACCTTGAAGAAGAACTTAAAATATTACTTCTTCCAAAAGATCCAAATGATGAAAAAAATGTAATAGTAGAAATTAGAGCTGCTGCTGGTGGAGATGAAGCTGCACTTTTTGCTGCTGACGTATTTAGAATGTATACAAGATATGCTGAAAGAAGTAAGTATAAGGTTGAAATCATAGATAAAAACGAAACTGGTATAAACGGATTAAAAGAAATAACTTTCTTAATAAAAGGTAATGGTGCTTACTCAAGACTTAAATACGAAAGTGGAGTTCACCGTGTACAAAGAGTTCCTGATACAGAATCAAGTGGAAGAATACATACTTCTACTATAACTGTTGCAGTTTTACCAGAGTTAGAAGATATAGCACAAGTTGAAATTAACCAAAGTGACTTAAAAATAGATACATATAGATCAAGTGGTGCAGGTGGTCAGCACGTTAATACAACAGATTCAGCAGTTAGAATTACACATAAACCAACTGGAATTGTAGTAACCAGTCAAGATGGAAGATCACAATTAAAAAATAAAGAAGCTGCTATGAAGGTTTTAGCATCTAAACTATATGAAATGGAATTAGAAGCTCAAAGATCATCAGTTGAAAGTGAAAGAAAATCTCAAGTAGGAATGGGAGATAGATCAGAAAAAATTAGAACATATAACTTCCCACAAGGTAGAATAACAGATCACAGAATAAAACTTACATTACATAAATTAGAAACTTACTTAGATGGTGACTTAGATGAAATGATAGATGCACTAATTGCATATAACCAAGCAGAATTACTTAAAAATGTTGGAGATGAAATATAATAATGGAAAAACTTATTGATCTTTTAAATAAGACAGTAAAATTTTTTGAGAAAAAAAATTATGATAAGCCTAGACTAGAAGCAGAGAAACTATTTTCAAAAGCGCTTAATATGGATAGGCTTATGCTTTATACAAATCATGATAAAATTTTAACTGATTCTGAAAAAGAAAAAATCAGAAATCTTTTATCTTATGATAAAGATGAAATTAAAGAAGATAATTTAAAAAGCTTTTTAGATTCCTCTATTGTATATTTAAATAAACATAATATAAAAGAAGCAAGACTAATATCCGAATTAGTTTTTTCTAAGATTTTAAATATAAATCAAATGATGCTTTTTTTAGAGTACTCTAGAAAACTTAATGAGGATGAAATAGCTAAAATTAGAAACTCTTTAAAAAAGATTGCTATTGATAAGCTTCCTTACCAGTATATATTTAATGAACAAAACTTTTACGGTAGAAATTTCTTTGTTGATAAAAGCGTTTTAATCCCAAGATATGATACAGAAAATCTTGTAGAAAAAGTTATAGAAATTTCAAAAGAAAAAGATATAATTTTAGATATAGGTACAGGTAGTGGAGCAATTGCAATAACTCTTGCAATTGAAATAAAAGATTCTAAAGTATTGGCAATTGATATATCTGATGCTGCAATAAATATAGCTAATAAAAATATAGAACTTCTTAATGCTAAAAATGTAAAAGTTATTAAATCAGACCTATTTCAAAATGTAAGCTATAATAAATTTAATATAATTGTGTCAAACCCTCCATATATTTCAAATAATGAAATAGTTGAAATGGGGCTTGATACGTACATACATGAACCTCATGAAGCTTTATTTGCAGAGTCAAATGGACTATACTTCTACTATGAAATCGCAAAAAAAGCAAAAGATTATTTACTACCTGGAGGGTATTTAGCTTTTGAAATTGGATATAAGCAAAAAAATGCTATAAATAAAATATTAGAAGAATTTTCTTATGTAGATATTAAAAACTACAAAGACTTAAATGGATTAGATAGAGTAATTATTGCAAGAAAGGATATAAATGAACATAAATGAATTTGACTTTGATTTGCCAGAAAGACTAATAGCTCAAAGTGCAATAGAACCACGTGATCACTCAAAACTACTAGCAGTTAATAAAACAAACTCAAATATATCACATAAAAAATTCTATGATATATTAGATTACCTTAATGAGAGTGATATTTTAGTATTAAATAGAACAAAAGTTATACCTGCTAGACTTTTTGGACATAAAAAAAATGGGGTTGTAATAGAATGTTTACTTTTAAAAAGATTGAGCTTAAATACTTGGGAAGTTTTATTAAAACCAGCTAAAAGACTAAAAATAGGGGATGAGTTAATTTTCCTTGAGGATAAGTTAAAACTAAGATTATTAGAAATTAAAGAAGATGGAAATAGAATTGTTGAATTTATATATGACGGAGTATTTGAAGAAATATTAGATGAACTAGGTGAACTACCACTTCCACCATATATACATGAAAAATTAGAAGACAAGAATAGATACCAGACAGTTTATGCTAAAAGTGGTGAATCTGTTGCAGCACCTACTGCAGGGCTTCACTTTACTAATGAATTATTAGAAAAAATTAAAGCTAAAGGAGTTACTATAGTAGATGTTTATTTAACTGTTGGACTTGGAACATTTAGACCTGTTAAAGTAGATGATATTAAAGATCATATAATGCACAAGGAAGAATATTTTATTCCAGATGAAACTGCTAGGATTATAAACAAAGCAAAAAAAGAAGGTCGTAGAATTGTAGCTGTTGGAACAACTTCAGTTAGAACTCTTGAATCAAGCGTTGATGAAAATGGTAATTTATTAGCAAAAAAAGATGAAACTGCTATATTTATATATGGTGACTATAAGTTTAAAATAGTAGATGCACTAATTACAAACTTTCACTTACCAAAATCTACTTTAGTAATGTTAGTATCTTCATTTATGGGTTCTACTAAAAAAGCACTAGATAGCTATAAAATAGCAATAGATAATGATTATAGATTTTTCTCATTAGGAGATAGTATGTATATAGGTGATAATGTATGAGAATAACAGCAGGAAAATTAAAAAATAGAGTAATATTATCAAGAGAAGGCCAAAAAACAAGACCTACACAAGAAAGAATAAAAGAATCTATTTTCAGTATAATTTATGATAAAATTGATGATGCTAAATTTTTAGATCTTTTTGCAGGAACTGGTAATATGAGCTTTGAAGCCTTAAGTCGTGGTGCTAAAAGAGCTATCATGATAGAAAGCGACCATGAAGCATTAAATGTAATTATAGACAATGTTGAGAAATTAGATTTATCTAAGTATTGTCGTGCATATAAAAATGAGGTATTAAGGGCTATAAAAATATTAAAGAACAAAAATGAAAAATTTGATATAATATTTATGGACCCGCCATATAAAGAAAATCACACAGAAAAAACTTTACTTGAATTATCTAAGTTTGACATATTAGATGATAATGGTATAATAATTTGTGAACACGCTAATTATGAAAAATTAGATAATGTTATTGGAATTTTTACAAAATTTGATGAAAGAGAATATAAAAAAAAGGTAATCTCGTTCTTTAAAAAAGGAGAAAACAATGAGTGAAAATAGTTTTGAATCAAAATTAGAAAAAATAAAAGAATATATAGCTATTCTTGAAAAAGATGAAATTAGTTTAGATGAAGCAATAAAAATATATGAAAGCTGTCAAAAATTAATAAAAGAAGCGACAATTACATTAGATGAAGCAGACTCTAAGGTAAGAAAAATTATAGAAAAAATGGGTAATATAGAAATTACAGAATTAGAGGATTAATGTTATCATATTTTGAATCTGAACTACAAAAGTATATAAAGTCTTATGATAAAAATAAGTTTTCTGAAGCTATAGACTATATACTATCTAATGGTGGAAAAAGAATAAGACCACAACTAATCCTAAATCTTGCAAAAAGCCTTAATAAAAACTATAAAGAAGTTATAGATTTAGCAATAGCAATTGAGCTTATACATACTTATTCTTTAATACATGACGATTTACCTTGTATGGATAATGATGATTATAGAAGAGGTAAATTAACTCTTCATAAAAAGTATAATGAATATACAGCTCTTTTAGTTGGTTGTGCCTTATTAACAGATGCTTTTAATGTTATAGCAAAGTCTAAAACATTAAAAAATAAAGATAAGATAATATCATTTATTAGTGAAAAAATAGGTGCTAAGGGTATGATAATGGGTCAATTTCTTGATATGGAATATGAAAATAAAGAAATTGATGAAAAAACACTTAAAATTATACATAAAAAAAAGACAGCTGAGCTAATTAAAGCTTCACTTATTGCGACTCTAATAAACTTTGATATTTATAATGAAAAATATGAAAAAATTGCAGAAAATCTAGGTCTTATTTACCAAATACAAGATGATATATTTGATTATGATACATTTGATAACTCAAATTATGCTAGAATAATTGGACTAGATAAGGCAAAAAAAGAAATTTTAGATTTAAAAGAGGAAATATACTATTTATTAAGTGATAATAAAGAATTTTTAGAATATATAGATAAAATAATAAATCGTTCATATTAATACCTACCTTGCTTCAAGAGGAGGTAAAATGAATATATTAGAAAATTATGAAAATCTTGATTTTCAAAATTTGGATGAAAAAGATATTTTAAAGCTACTTATCTACATTTCTGGATATAAAAATGTTGATAAAAAATTAAAAGAATTACTTGAATACTATGATAATTATGAAAATATTTTTAAATTAAAAATTAACTTAAATAAAAAAGTTAATAAAAGATTTATATATCTATTAAAACTCTTAAATGATGTTAGCTATAACTATATTCACGATAAAATAAAAATTGAAAAAAATATTTTAAATGAATCTAGGTTAGTTGCTGAATTTTTTAGAAGGAAAATAGGAACTAATGCAAGTGAGGAATTTAATATTTTACTTTTAAATAATAGCTATCAATACTTAAATTCCTTCGTTTTAGCAAAAGGGAGCATAGATAGAACTCACATATATATAAGAGATGTAATATACCCAATACTTGAATGTAATGCTAAATATGTTATTATTTGTCATAATCACCCTTCTGGTAATTTAAATCCATCAGAGGAAGATGAGTATGTAACAAGAAGAGTTTCAAAATTATTAAAGTCCATAGATGTTAGTTTAATAGACCACATAATAGTTACAAAGGATAACTATTACAGTTTTGCTGAAAGGAGAAAAATTTGAAAATACTAAGTATTAGATTTAGAAAAACAAAAAAAGTTTATCCTTTCGTCATAAAAGACGAAGAAAAATATAAAATAGGTGATACTGTTATTGTTGAAACAATAAGAGGAGCACAAATAGGTACAGTTATTCATAAAAAAGAAATTAGTGAAGAAAATGAAGATAATAATGATATAAAAATCAGAGAAATTTCTCGTAAATTAACAGAAGAAGAAATAGAATCTCTTATTGAATTAGATAAAAAGGCAGATGAAGCATATTTTAAATGTAAAAAGATCATTAAAAGGGTTTTACCTAAAATGAATCTGGTAATTGGAGAATATACATTTAACGAAGAAAAATTAATTTTCTACTTTACTGCTAGCGATAGACTAGATTTTAGAGAATTAGTAAGAGAAGTTAATAAAGAATTCAATAGACGTGTTGAATTTTATCAAATAAAACCAAATGATGAGGGTAAAATTTTAAATGTCTTTGGTAAATATGGAAAAGAAATATATTGGTAGGAAAAATGACAAAAAAAGAATTTATAACTGAATATGAAAAATATTTAAATTCTATTTTTATGATAGATGATGATATTAAATTTACAATATTAAAACAAGATTTAGATAATCTTGTAGATGATAATAATGCTCAATTTATAGATATGATACTTAAAAGCCTTGATAGATGCTTTATGAAAAAAAATCCTGAAGCTGGTTTTTGCTTTATAGTATTTGATTTTGGACACTTAAACTACGTTCTTGAATTAAGTCTTAAAGATGATAAACTTTATCATTTTACAGATTTTTTTGTAGATTATAAAAAGGAATAAGATGTATATTGAAAAAATTGATGATTTAGATATCTTAATTGATAGATGCTTTCCTATAACATTTGATGCTATAAGTCTAGTTGAATATATTTTAAATGATAATCTTAGTGAGAATCTTTCTATGTGCGAGATAGGTACAGGTAGTGGCTATATATCACTAAAATTAAAAAATTTTTTTAATAATATTGTAGCTGTTGATATAAATAAAGAAGCTATTACTATTCTAAATGAAAATTTAAAAAATAATAATATAGAAAATATTAAAGCAATAAATTCTGATATTACTAAATTTAATGGTTCTTTTGATGTAATTGTATCAAATCCTCCTTTTTTTAAAATGAATGAAGGAAAATTACCAAGTGATGAAATTAAGCTTATTTCTAAATTTGAGTATAAGCTAAATCTAGGTCAGTTAATAGAAAAAACATTTAACTTACTAAAAAAAGAAGGTATCTTTTATTTTATATACCCTCTTTCACGTAAGGAAGAATTGATATCTAATATTTCTAATTATGATGTAGAAATACTAGACATTAAGTTATTTAATAAACGAATTATATTGAAAGCAAAGAAGAATTAATCATTCTTCTTTTTTTCATATTCATTTAATTTATTTATTGACTCATTTGATAATGGTAAGATTAATAATATGTTTAAAATTGTCATTAGTCCTAATCCAAAGTCAGCTAGTGACCAAATAAATTCATTTTTTATCATAGCACCCATATATACCATTAATACGATAAATATTCCATAAAAAATTTCTATTTTTTTACTTTCTTTAATAAAATATAGTGCATTTTTACCATAATATGCTACCGCTAGTATTGTACTTAGCGAGAAGAAAAACATTAGTATCACACCAACTATTTCTCCTATAGTTCCTAAGTGGTATCTCATTACATGATTAAATAATTCCATTCCAGAAAGTTCTGTTTTTGGCGCTAATAAAATGATGAATGCAGTAGCAGAACAAATAACAAGGGTATCAATAAAAACTCCTATTACTTGTATAAATCCTTGTTTTACAGGGTCTGTGTTTGTTACTATACTAGCTGCATAATTTGCATTTCCCGATCCTGCTTCATTTGAAAATAATCCTCTTCTAATACCATACATTAAGGCTGTCCCAAATGTCCCACCAAATACTTCTCTTACTCCAAATGCACCTTCAATAATTTCTTTAAATACAGGAATAATACTTTTGTAGTTATATACTAAAATAAATATAACTATAGCTGTATAAAGTATTGCCATAAAAGGAACTATCTTATTTATAGCACTTATTATACTATCTTTTTTCTTATTCTTTGAAAATAATATTAAAGCTACTAGAATAACTAAAGCTATACTTATATATCTTTTAAAATTTGCTAAATCGTACATATCAGTAATAGAACCTACAATTGAATAAGACATTACTTGTGTAACTCCTAAATAGCAAATTATAGAAAATATAGCGTACATTAGTCCAATGGATTTTAAATTTAACCTATTTTTGTATATATATGGCGTTCCTCCTATATATGTATTGTCATTTTTTTTCTCTCTATACATAACTGCTAAACTTGATTCTACAAAGGCTGTTGCTGAACCAAGTATTGCTATTATCCACATCCAAAATATTGAACCAGCTCCACCGACTGATATTGCACCTATAACACCTACAATATTTCCAGCACCTACTCTACTTGCGGTAGATAAAAACAAACTTTCAATAGAACTTATCCCACCTTTTTTAGATTTTTCATTCTCTGTTAAACTTCTAATCATTGAAGGAAATAATCTTATTTGTGCAAACCTTGTCCTTATTGTTAAATATATTGCTGCTACTAATAGAAGAAAAACTAAAATATTTTTCCCCCATAAAAATTCATTTACAATATTTATTGTTATATATATTATATCCATTTATTTCCCCTTAAAAAATTTGTTAATTAATAATACCATATATAGATAAAATGGTAAAATATATTTTACTTATGTAAGCATTAATATTATTAATATTAAAAATTTTAATAAAATATACCCATTTTTTATAATTTGACCACTGAAATTTAGGAGGTATTCAACATGAAATTTTTA
Source organism: Oceanivirga miroungae (assembly GCF_902505095.1). Taxonomy (GTDB): domain Bacteria; phylum Fusobacteriota; class Fusobacteriia; order Fusobacteriales; family Leptotrichiaceae; genus Oceanivirga; species Oceanivirga miroungae. The sequence continues at coordinate 36,872 of NZ_CABWIB010000001.1, forward strand.
AAAAAATTTTTTACAATTTTTATTTTATTTACAGTCATTGTTTCTTGTACTCATGATAAAGATTATTATAAATCTCACCCCAAAAAAGCTAAAGCAAAGTTACAACAATGCGCTACTTTAGGATTAACTCAAATTTTAAGCGAAAGTGAGTATATAGAATGTCGTGATGCGCTTGATGGATTATACGAATATACGTATGAGAAAAATATGAAAAAATCCCTTGATGAATTAGATGAAGCTATTAAAACTAGTAGAGGTTCTGGTTTATTCAATCCTGAGATTAGTGCTTTATATAATTTGAGATCACAAAAATTCAAAGAAATTAAACCTTTAATAGAAAAAGAAGCCCTTGATTATTTTAACGCTCTAAAAGCTAAAGGATATATGGCTATAGAAGAAGATGCTAGAAAAAATAGCTATGAAACTTGCTTTGATGAAGATTCTGACAAAACTTGCTTATTTACTTCTAGATACAAGGAAATTCTTGAAAAAAATATAGATTCTCTTATAAAAGCTGAATATTCTAATAAATCTTATACTTATTTAAAAAATGAGCTAAAGAAAAAGGAAAATAGCTATGACTATTGGCTTAAAGAAGACGGTAATGGAAATAAATTAAATAATTTAACTATTGAATTATTAAAATCAAAAACTAAAATTATAGAGGACTTAATTATAGAAAAATTTCCTCAAGAAAAAAGAGCAAGCTATAATAAGACTAACTATTAAAAGTCAATAATAAAATTTAAATAATTATCTTAAAATTTATGCACAACAAAAATAACTATACTAATATAGAATTTTTTGAAATATTTATTTTAGTTCTACATAAGGTTCATTCTTTTTTAGAACAGCATAAATAATATGGCACATTTTACGAGCAACAGCATTAACAGCTACTAAATGATGTTTACCTTCAGAACGTTTTTTATCATAAAACTCTTTGAAAACAGTATCGTTAGTACATGCAATAAATGCAGCTTGAAATAAGGCTTTTCTTAGGTGTGTTGAGCCACGTTTACTTAAATGTCCATTTGTACCGTTAGATTCTCCTGATTGGGTAACAGTTGAATCTAAACCAGCATAAGCAACAATTTTCTTATCACTAGAAAATTTGTTAATATCACCTAATTCTGCAAGTATGGTAGCACCTGTTACAGGTCCTATACCAGGAATTGTTAGAATTGGAGTATTTAGGTCTTTGACTATTGACTCTATTTCAGATTCAAGAAGATCAATTTGTTCTTCAATAACTTTAATTTGTTCAATTAAACATTTAATTTGAATAGAGTAAGAATCAAGAGCAAAATTAATACCAAAGGAAGTTTTAGCTGCTTTTTTTAGATTGTTTAATTTTACTTTCGCAGAATTTTTAAGAGTAACATTTTTCAATACTTTTTTAAAATCGTTTGCTTTAAGTTTTTTAAAGTCTTCTGCAGTATTAAAATTAAGAAGTATTTCTTTAGAAGTTTGTCCAAAAATATCACTAAAATGTGATGAATATTCAGGGAATACTTGATCTAAGTTAGCTATAATTTTTCTTTTTAAATCACTTGTTTGCTCAATTAAATAATGTCTAAATCTAGTCATATTACGTAGATTTAAGTATTTTTCATCAGCAAGTGAAGTTGTTTCAAAATTGCCGTATCTAATAAAATCAGCAATCATAATAGAATCGATAATATCTGTTTTACGTTTTCTGATTTCAGTAGCACGACGCCAACCATCAGTTTGAATAGGGTTAATTACAATAATATTAAAACCTTTTTCTATTAGATATGAATATACTGATAGCCAATAATGACCAGTAGCTTCCATACCTACTAGAATATCATTTATTGAATATTTTTCTAATTTTTCAATTAAAGAATCAGTACCTTTAATAGAATTGGAAAAAGAATGAGCTTTAAAGATTGTATTACCATTATCATCAAGCAATGAAGCAACATGAGTATTTTTAGCAATATCAATACCTAAATAAAACATAAAATCACCTACCATTAATATATTTATAGATAGAAGTCCTCAAAGGCTGATAAAAGTCACTACCTTGTTCTAAATGCGAAGTACACTAATATGTCAACATCTAACTAATTCGTAAACACTTTATCAGAAGAGGCATCACTCTTAATAAACGAAGTCAAGCTACAAGGAGTAAACGATGTCACTCTATCTAATTAAGTATATTATATATATAAAACAATATATAAACAATATTATATAAATAAAATTTAACATATAGATTATCTAATTTTAGATAACTATATTATACAAGGGAGTAAGTGACTTTATTAATAAAGACGACGCTGAAATAAAAAAATATCTAGAAAATAATACTTACAAAGATAACTATTTAGGTGAAACTTGTTACAAAGTAGATGGCGAATCATTTTATGGAGAAGATTGCTCAATTAAAATACAATACATTAAAGGGGTTGAAAAAATTTATTTGGATAGATTAGATGAAAGCTATAAGAAAAAATATGCAAATTATACTTTTGAACAATTAAGAAAAGTATTCAAAGCATTTTCAGATAAACACCGTATTGAAAGAAGAGAAAATGACGAAAAAAAAGAAATTTTAGTTTGTGATTATTTTGCAGAAAAAAAATGTGATGAATCTATTTATGAAATGAATTTTATTTATAACAAGTTACAAGATGAAGCTAGTAAACTTACAGATAAACACTATAAAGAACTAAGCGAAAAATATAAGGATAAAAGTTGGCAAGTATATTTATCTCAATATTTATCACTTGTGCCAGATAAATATTTCTATGATTACCGTCACATGAAAATGAATCGTGTTTCTTCATCAAAATATTACGAGTACTTATTTAATCCTTTAGTAAGAGCAGCTACAATATTATATATTGAAAAAAGAACTTTAGCAGAAAATGAGCTAAAAAATCTTAACGCATTAGATTTATATAATAAATTTAAAGAAATTAACCGTGACAAAAGAGAATATACAGCTTATAGTGTATTTTCAGCTGAGTTTGAATCTAGAAGATACGATAACGAAAAGACAAAAGAAGAATTAAAAGATGTATCTATAGAAAAGCTTTATGAAATGGCTGACATTGTATTTCCAAATAAATGGTTACATGAAACAATTTCTGACAGATTGCTAGAAATTTCAAAAGATTATGATGCTAAACAAATTTATGATTTCTATAGTGAAAAATGTCGTAAGAGTTCTTTTTATGAAATTTCTTCAGTTTGTAAAAAATTAAAAAAAGCTAAAGATAGAAAATTTGACGAGGCTGTACTAACTTATGTAAATAACTTTGACTTATTAAAAAAAGAAGCAAATACTTGTATAAAGAAAGCTAAAAATGGTAAAAGATGTAATATTAACAATTTTCCATATAATTTAATAAGTAGGGCATTACGTGATCTTGGTTCATATAACTATTACCAAATTGAATTATCTAGTAATGCAGAATATATAAAATGATAAAAAAATTGAGTAAGGACTAAATGCCTTACTCTTTTTATAATTGATATCCTAAATATACATTAAACATTAAATTTACTGATTTTGACATATCACCTTTTACTTTAAGTTCTGGATTAATCATGAATTTATCCACTTTATATTTAGCACCTAATTTTAAAGCATAATCAAAATAACTTCTTTTAACTGGCTTCTCTTTTTTTTCTTTTACTATTTTTTGATCATTATATGCAAATATAAATACTGGTGTTGCATATATGTCTAAATTACTAAGTGCTTTATATGATAATTTAGTTGCTATTGTAAAATCAATTCCAAATCTATGATTTAAGTATACATTTTCTCCTAGATTTACTTTACTTGAATATGTACCGTAAGCTGATACTATTGGTTCTACATTAAATTTATCAAAGTTAAATACATATGAATATTTAGCGTATATATCTAAGTTGTGATTTTTATATAAAACATTATCAAATTTTTTGAACGCAAATCTATATCTAACAAATCCTAAAAAGTTATCATACATAGTTGTAAATCCTAAAGCTATATTATGTGCATTTGATTTATCATATTGAATAAATCCTCCAAGATTTAATTTAATATCTTCTAACATATAGCTTCCACCTAATGTTAATCCACCTAGAGTATTTTTACCTTTATTTAGTTCTTGATCTAATTTAACATCTACAAACATATTATCTTTTAACTTATCAAATACATTATCATTTTTGTAGTAGAATGCATCTGCATATTTAGAATAGTCTTCTAGTTTCTCATCTTTAGTTGGTTTATCTATACGTATATTAAGTTCTTCTAGCATAAAACTTTTAGTATTTTCTAAATCAACAGTTTCAAATGTCTCAGTTGAAATATTTTCTAAATTTTCATCATATATATCTACGTAATTTTTTTTTAATTCCTCTTTTTTACTATTATCAATATCTAGATTTTCTATAAACTTTAATAATTCTTTTTTTGTATTTCTATTTGTATTTATTATATTTAAATTTTCTTCTATTTGTTTTAACTCTAATATATTTTTACTGCTTTGTGTTTTATCTTTTATTATTTCTTTGTCTTCTGCTTTTATTTTTTCATACTCTTTTATTTTTTCAATAATTTGTTCTCTTTTTCTAGCTTTTTTTTCTTCAGTATTTTCTTTTTCATATTTTTCTTCTAATTGATTTTTAAAATTTTCATATGATAATTTCAACTCATCAACTCTATTTAAATCTAATTCACTATATACTCTAATTTTATTAGGTAATTTTACATACTCAGATTGTTTTAATTCTATATTTTTAATAGCATCTTCACCTAAATCCTTATATATTAACCTATATCTAGATTTTGAATTTTCAAGTTCTGTATATTTTTTTTCTACTTCACTCATTTTTTCATCTAAGGATTTTATGAGTTCTTCTATGTTCTTAAAACCTTCTTTACTAGTTTCATTTTCAATTTTTTTGCTAATTAACTTTTTTTGATTATCAGTTAATTTTTGTGAATTAGCTAGATTAGTTTGTTGATACGCTCTATGTTCTTCTATTGTCTGCGGTTCACGAGTTGCTATACCAAAACCAGATTCTGCTCCTGGTGCTACACCTTCTATTGAATAAGCAACAAAATTAATTGTAAAAACAAGCAGTAATATTTTTATAACTTTCTTCATTATTCTTCACCTTCCAATATATGCTAACATACTTTATGTGAAAAATAAATGATTATTAATTTACTTTATTTATATACTTTTTGTAGAATTCATCTACATATATAGCAATTGCATTATCTCCAGACACATTTATAGCTGTACCAAAACTATCTTGTGTTATATATAGAGCAATTAATAATGTAGAGAGTGCTCCATTTGAACTAATTCCTACCATATATAGAAATGGTAATGCACTCATAACAGCTCCTCCTGGTGCTCCTGGTGCTGCAACCATAGCTATTCCTAGCATGCATATAAATGGTATTATTATACCAAATGAATGTGGCATACCCATCATAAGAAGTATTCCCATTATACAACTTGTAAGAGTTATCATACTACCTGATAAATGAATTGTAGCACATAGTGGTATAACAAAATTTGCAACTTCTTTTGAAACGCCATTTTTAAGTGCAACTTCCGCATTTACTGGAATTGTTGCTGCTGATGATTGTGTTCCAACAGCTGTTAAGTATGCTGGTATTTGATTTTTCATAAGTTTAAAAGGATTTTTCTTACTAACAGATCCTGCTATAAAGTACATAACTAACATATAGATGTAGTGGATTATAAATATACATAGATATATTTTTATAAATATAGATATAATACTAAATACTTGTCCTGTATAAGCTAATTCTGAGAATATCCCCAGTATATGAATTGGAAGTAGTGGAATTATAAACTTAGATAATACTAATTTTATAACTTTTTCATATTCATCAAAGACATTAAATAAACTACTTTCCTTATTTTTAGATTTAATGTAGCTTATTGTAAGCCCTAACATAAACGCTAATACTATAGCCGCTGTTACATCCATAAAAGCTTTTAAAGGTATCGTGAAATAAGGATTTACTAAAACTTTACCATCAGATATTTTAGATTGTAATACTTCAACTAATGATGAGTTTATTAATCTTGGGTATACATTTGCAGCTACTGTATAAGAGAATAATCCTGCAATTATTGTTGAAATATATGATATACCAGTTGTTAATCCTAATAACTTTCCTGCTCCACTAGATAGTCTTGCTATACCCATTACAACAAATCCAACTATCATAAGTGGTATAAAAAATGATAAGAAACTTCCAAAAAATACACTGAAAGTTTTAAATAGTCTAACTACATACAATGGTGTATATTTTCCGATTAAAATACCCAGTACTATAGCTACTAATAATTTTGATACTAGTCCAAGTTTTAACTTCATAAGTCCCTCCAAATATTTATATTTACAACCATTGTAGCATAATACAAATAAAAAAAGTAGGTGTTTTCCTACTTTAATATTTTTCCTCCGCCAATTAACTCTTCGTTTAAGTAAAAAACTATATGTTGCCCTTTAGCATTTTCATGGTTTTTATCTTCATATTTAAATATTAACTCATTATTTTTTTGTTTTAATATTCCATATCTTCCTTTAGAGCTTGACCTTGGTCTTGCAAAAAGTCTTTTTTCTAATATATCTTCTAATTTTTTATGAAAAATATAGTCTGAAATTTCTACTTCATCTACCATTAATTCTTCAAAATCTCCTAAGTATATTATATTTTTTTCTTCATCTATTTTAGTTATAAAGACTGGGTGAGGTAATTTTACATTAAGACCTCTTCTTTGCCCTATAGTATATAAAGCATATCCTTCATGTTGTGCAATTACTTTGTCTTTATATATAAAATCGCCCTTTTTTAAATTTAAATTTTCTTTTAAAAATTTATCATAGCCATCTGGTGCAAAACAAATTCCTTGGCTATCTAATTTATCATGGGTTTGAATTCCATTTTCTTTAGCAATTTCTCTAACTAAGCTTTTTTTCATATCGCTTAACGGAAATAGCATCATATCTAAATCTTCTTTGGTAAGTCTATATAACATATAGCTTTGATCTTTACTATAGTTGGTATAAAGTAGATATCCATCTTCACTTTTTCTTGCATAATGCCCTGTTGCAACATATGAAAAGCCAAGGTTTTTAGCCATATCAATTAAAGTTTTAATTTTTACCTTTTCATTACAAATTACACAAGGATTTGGTGTTAATCCCTTTTTATAGTCACTTATAAATTCTTTTATTATTTCTTTTTTAAATTCTTTTTCTACATTTATAACATAATGAGGTATACCTAACTTATAGCATACTATTTTAGCATCATTTATATCATCTAACGAACAGCAAGTTTTATTATTATTTCTATTAAATTCGTCAGATAAATGCTTTATACTTACACCAATAACCTCATATCCTTCATTTTTTAGTAATAGCGCTGTAACTGAGCTATCTATTCCTCCACTCATTCCTACTATTACCTTTTTATTTTTTATCATACTAAAAACCTAATAGCAATTGGTGCTATAAATATTACAAATACTCCTGTAATTACAATTGAAAGCCCTGCTATTGCTCCTGCTCTTTCACTATATTCAATTGCTCTTGATGTACCTATTGCATGTGATGAACTCCCCAGTGCTACACCTATTGAAACTTCATCATCTACTCTTAATAGTTTTAATATAAACGGACCAAATATTGCTCCTGATATTCCAGTTAAAATAACTAAAACAACAGTTATTGGTAATATTCCTCCTAAACTTTTTGTTACTCCTACTGCTATTGCTGTTGTGATGGCTTTTGGTAAAAATGAAATTGTCATCTCTGTACTATATGATAACGCTTTTGTTAAAAATATTATATTAAGTATATTTATTGTGTTTCCAATTATAATTCCAGCTAATATTGACACATAATTTTTTATAAGTAAATCAAAATTTTTATATAATGGTATAGCTAATGCCACAGTTGCTGGACCTATTAAAGCATTTAATATACTTCCTCCAATATAGTAAGTGCTATACTCTATTCTTAAAACCTTTAATATTATTATAATTGCAATAACTGATGTTAATAGTGGATTAAATAAGGCAAAATTAATTTTTCCTCTTATATTTTTTGCTATACTAAATATTATAATTGTTAAAACTATTCCAAAAAAAGGATCTGTTGCTATATTACTTTGCATTTTTTTTTGCCTCTTTTCTTGCTTCTCTTTTTCTTTTAATAACTTGTGTTGTTTTTCCTATTATGGCTATTGATATAATTGTTGAAATTACACAGATAAGTAAAAAACTTACTATCTTATCTTCAATCAAATCATATTTAGTCATAATTCCTACTCCCGCCGCAACAAATAAAATAGGTAAATTATTTACTAAAAAATTTCCTACTGTTTCTATTTTTTCTAGCTTTAAAAAATTAAATTGTAGTGATAAAAATAGTAATATCATTCCTATAACACTACCTGGTATAGGTAAGCCAAAAGCTTTACTTATACTATCTCCTGCTAATGAAAATGCCATTAAATACATAAGTTGTATAAAAATTTCCATGTTATTCTCCCAATAAAACTTCATTTACTGAATTTATAAACTCACTTACAGTAAAAGGTTTACATATACAAGCCTTTGCTCCTCTTTGTATACCTTCTGCTATATATACATCTAAAAACATCATTGAGCTACATATTAATATTTTAGCGTCCTTATCATATTCTAAAATACTTTTTATAGCACCAAAACCATCTAATAAAGGCATATTTATGTCCATAGTTACTAATGTTGGTTTTACCCTTTTATATTCATATATTGCTTCTAGACCATTTTTTGCTTCAACTACTTCAAAATTATACTCTTCTAAAATATTTTTTATTGAACTTCTAAAATAATTACTATCATCTACAACTAAAGCTAACTTTTTCATAAATTAAATACCTCTTTTACTTTTCTTGCTACACTATCCGTATGTGAATTTTCAATTACCTCTTTATTAGGTAATTTCTCTTTTAACTCCACTAACGCATTGTCCATCACAAAGGATTTTTCAAATCCATTTAACATTTCATAATCATTTAATCCATCTCCAAAAGAAATAACTTCTGATTCTTTTATATTATCTCTTTTTAAAAGATACTTTGCTGCATTTAACTTTGTTGCACTTTTATCATAAACTTCTAAACTTCTTTTACTTACAAAAGCAATATTAGCTGTATCTGATATTCTTTCTTCTAAATAAGTTCTTAATTTTTTTAAATTTTCAAATTCCCCTACAAAATATATTTTATTATATCTTTTAGACTTAAATTCTTTCTCGCTTATTAAATCTGGATAATATTTTTTGTCTATTCTCCTTTTAAAATATTCATCTAGTTTAGAATCATCAACAACATACCAATTATCTGCTTCATAACCGTTTATAAATATTTCTTCTCCAAAGCTTCTATAATCTACACTTGTTAAAATGTCATTTGTTTTTTTATCTAAAAATATTGAAAATAGTTCCTCATTATTTTCATCTAAAACTCTTGCACCATTTGTCGTTATAATTGGTATATTTTTACTTATCTTATCTGCAACAAATCTTGCTCCTTTTTCATTTCTTCCAGTTGCAATATATAGCTTATATCCTTTTTCTAAAAACTTTTGCATCATTTCTTTAGTATATTCACTTAAAAAATGATCTTTATCTAGTAAAGTTCCATCTAAATCCGTAACTACTGCCTTATACATTAAATCTCCTATCTACCATACATGAAAAACACTATCATCTTGCATCTTCTCCACATATATTTCTACTTTATTATCTAAATAATCCTTTATTAAATCAATACTAGGACTTTCACTTTCATGATGACCAAAATCTATTAAGCTAATTCCTTTTTCCATAGTATCTAGTGCTATATGATGAGTTAAATCTGCTGTTATTATTAAATCCACTTTATTTATAAATAAAGGAATAAAACTAGACCCACTTCCAGTTACTATTGCTATTTTTTTTATATATTCATCATTATAGTACGAATTATATGTAACTTTCAATCTTTTTATATTAAGCCCTTTTTTTACACTCTCAACTATATCAAATATGCTAGTCCTTTTATTTAGTTCTATCATTCTATATGGTTTATTTAGTGTTTCTTCATAAGATAAATATCTAAAATCTAAATTCATCTTATCTAAAACATATTCATTTAAACCTTCCTTTGCACTATCTAAATTTGTATGCATTGCTATTATATTTACATTATTTTGTATAGCTTCTATTATTTTATAACCCAAAACATCTTCTTTTTCTATTCTTTTTAGTGGGTGAAATATCATTGGGTGATGAGTTATAATTAGATCAAAATTATTATTTACAGCATAATCTATCACCTTATATGTTACCTCTAATGCAACTAATATTTTTTCAACATTTGCATCTTTTTCACCAACTAATAAGCCTACATTATCCCAAGGTTCAGCTATATTAAAAGGGTATTTTTCATTTAATATATCTAGTATTTCTTCTACTTTCATAATACTCCTATATTTCGAATTCAGAAATTCTTTTTAATAAATTTATTATTTCTTTTTCATCACCTTTTAAATTTGATTTAACTCCTGATAATTCTAAGTAATCTATTAAAAGTGCACTATCTATATAGTCAAATAAGAACGAGTTATATAAAAATTCAAATTCTTTACTTATTTCACTAGCTTTTTTTTCATAATCTTGATCTAAATCAATTTCATAATTTTCATAATGATTTTCTAGTAAGTTATAGTACTCTTTTGATATGTTTTTTTCACTTAAAATAGTATCTAAACTCTTTTTTAAAGCTAACTCTTTTTGTATCATTGCATAAAGTAAAATACCCATAGAATTATAATATTCTTCTTTTATTTTCTTATTTTGTACTTGAAGTTGCATAATACTAACATATACATCAAATACACTAAATACATATTTTTTATCTATTGTGTTAAAGAATTTATTATAAAATTCAATAACTATTAAGTTAGTTTCTGCTATTAAATCACTTAAAGAAAATTCTACTTTAATATTTTCTATTGCCTTTGATATTCCTCTATTTATTAATTGAACTAAGTTAATATCTTCTATTCCTTCAATATTCCTTTTTTCCTTAATTTCTTCTAAAGTAAATAATAAATTTTCACTTATTTCTCTTTCTTCTCCAATATTTTGAACCTCATATGCTTCTCTTATTATAGACTTTGAATTTTCTACTATATATCTTGATATAAATAAAGCATTATTTTCATCTAATGATATATCTTTAATTTCTTTATTTAAATCAATACTGTCTTTTTTATCTAATTTTTTTAATAATTCTAACATATTTTAGCCTTTTATTAATATTTCTAATACTATATCATTTTGCTTTATACTATCTACAACTTCTTGATCAATTTCATTTTCTACTTCTCCAAAAATTGTGTGATGGTAATTAAGCCATGGTGTTTTAACGTGTGTTATAAAGAATTGTGATCCGTTTGTATTAGGTCCTGCATTTGCCATAGCTAGTAAACCCTTTCTATCAAAAATAACACCTTCTACAAATTCATCTTCAAAAGTATAACCAGGTCCTCCCATACCAGTCCCTGTTGGATCTCCACCTTGTATCATAAAATCTTCTATAACCCTGTGAAATTTTGTATTGTTATAAAATTTCTTATTTGCTAAATCTACAAAGTTTTTTACTGTTTTTGGAGCAATATCATTAAATAAATTTAAATTTATATCTCCTTTATTTGTTTTAATTACCGCTTTTATCATTTTTTTCTCCTATCATTTCTATAAAATATTTGTGTACTTCTAACTCATCTGTTAATTCTGGATGAAAAGATGTAACTAACATATTTTTTTCTCTTGCAGCCACTATCTTATTATCCACTAATGATAATATTGAAACATCTTTTCCTACATTATCTATATATGGACCACGAATAAATACCATATCAATCATTTTATTATTAAATTTTTCTTTTGTTATAAAGCTTCCTAATTGTCTTCCATATGCATTTCTTTTAACTACTATATCCATTAAACCCATATTATGATTATCTTTTCCAATAATTTCTTTTGCTAGTAAAATAAGTCCTGCACAAGTACCAAAAACAAAAAGACCATTTTTTATTCTTCCATATATAGTATCATACATATCAAACTCTTTTAAAAGTTTTGATATAACCGTTGATTCTCCTCCAGGTATTATCAATCCATCAATTTCTATTTTTAAATCTTCCTTATTTCTTAACTCGACATATTCTACATTTAGTTTTTCTAACTTCTTTTCATGCTCTATAAATGCACCTTGCAGAGCTAACACACCTATTTTCATATTTCTATTATCCTTTTTACTAATTTGTCATTTTCATAAATTGTCTTTATCATAAAAGGTGAATAGTCATTATTAACTATTTTTTCGAGAAAATATCTATCTCCTTCCCAAATATTAAGACTCATTATTTTATCTTTTTTTACCCATTCTAATGTTCCTTCGTTACAAACTATTTCATTCCCACTAAAATCACTACTTGTAAAAATAAATATATATTGTATATCATCATTATTAGATATGAAAGATAAAAGCCCTCTGTACTCTAAACTATTTACAGTATATCCTGTTTCTTCTTTTACTTCTCTTATTGCTCCTTCATAAGGTGTTTCTGTTTTTTCAATTTTTCCACCAACACCTATATATTTACCTTCATTTATATCGTTTTTCTTTTTATTTCTTAATAACATTAAAACTTCATCATTTTTTTCTAAGTAAACTACAGTATCACATCTTATCATAATTACCTCTTTATACTAAATATAGGAGGTATAAAACCTCCTATTTTCTATTGTATTTTTTCTATTTTTTCTTTCAAATAGTCAATTTTTTCCTTTAAACCATCATCTGACTTATCTAATTCATATGCTGCTAAATATTCTTTATACGCCTTTTTATGTCTTCCCATATGTTCGTATTTTCTACCAAAATCAATATGTGCTGTTAAAATATCAAAATCTAAAAATATTGCCTTTTCATAATAGTTTATTGCATCTATAATTTTACCTTGTCTACTTACAGTATTTCCTAGTAAAAATAGTACAAATGGTTCTTTTTCATAAAGCTCTAAGGCTTTTAATAGATATTTTTTGGCATTGTCTAAATCGTTGTTTTCGTAATATAAATAACCTAAAAACGCTAAAACTTCGTTATCGTTATAAAGAATTTTAGATAATTTTTCATACATTAAAACTGCTTCACTATTTTTTTTATGTGCATGATAAATGTTAGCTAGTTCTTTTAATGACTCAATATCATTTTCATTTTGATTTATATTTTCTTTTAATTTTTCAATACGATTATCAATATTTTTATCATATCTGTATTCTCTAAATACTAAAGTTTGTAACATCTTCTTTTCCCCTTTTTTTATATATTCCAATTATATCATAGCACTAAATATTTTTCAATAAAAAGTAAACTTTGAATCATATATTTGTGAAAAAATAGGCTTTAGAACAGATTATAAATTAATTGATAATAAAAAATTAAAAAAAATTTTTAAAATTTCTAAAAGCTAAAACATTACGAAAGAGTGAAAAGGTTACAACCCTAATATTTTAAATGGCTGTAAAACTTATGTTTATATCTCTTTCCTATGTCCTATTTCAAGGATAACTATTATTAATTTATAATCTTGAATTTCACTTCCTTTTATTGACATTTATAATATATTCCTAATTCTTCAAACACCGATTCTGCTGAATATTTTTTTGATTTTTACTATCTTGCCAAACTTTATAAATTCTCTTTTCTTTCATCGTATATTTTATCTAAAATCAAACTTCTGACGAACGATATATTATTTATTATAGTATATTCTTTTACTAATAAAAAATAGTATCTATTGATACTACTTTTCATATATATATTTTTTATCATCGCTATAATAAATTTCAATTTCCTTTTCTTTAAAGAAATTATTAATTATTTCTATAACTTCCTTATTATCCCTAGCTTCATTTTCAATAACCGTTGCATTACAAGCATCTCTATAATGTAATTTTGTAGGGATTAAACTTTGTAATTCTAAAAACATGTCTATCGTAATTTTACTTCTTCTTGCCATTTTCCCTCCTTGTATATAAAAAAATGGCGTCCTTGGTTGGATTCGAACCAACGACCCTCTGGTTAACAGCCAGATGCTCTAACCGACTGAGCTACAAAGACATCCAATTTTAATTTGGCAACTACCTATTTTCCCGCTTACGAAGTATCTTCGGCGTTCACGTGCTTAACTGCTAGGTTCGATATGTTACTAGGTGTATCCACGTGGCTATTATCACCAAATTTATTGTTCTAGGACAATTAGAAATAAATAGTAGTAGTAAAATATTACAGTAGTAAAGCTTTCGATATATTAGTACTAGTCAGCTAAATGTATTACTACACTTACACCCCTAGCCTATCTCCTCCTAGTCTCGAAGGTATCTTTGAATACTTATCTTGAAGTCGGCTTCTCACTTAGATGCTTTCAGCGATTATCCGTTCCAAACGTGACTACTCTGCCATGCCACTGGCGTGACAACAGATACATCAGCGGTTTGTCCATCCCGGTCCTCTCGTACTAAGGACAGATCTTCTCAATATTCTACGCCTGCAGTGGATAGGGACCGAACTGTCTCACGACGTTCTGAACCCAGCTCGCGTGCCTCTTTAATGGGCGAACAGCCCAACCCTTGGGACCTTCTCCAGCCCCAGGATGAGACGAGCCGACATCGAGGTGCCAAACACTTCCGTCGATATGGACTCTTGGGAAGTATCAGCCTGTTATCCCCGGGGTAGCTTTTATCCGTTGAGCGATGGCCTTTCCATTCAGTACCACCGGATCACTAAGTCCTACTTTCGTACCTGCTCGATCCGTCAATCTCGCAGTCAAGCTCCCTTTTGCCTTTACACTCTTTGGTTGATTTCCATCCAACCTGAGGGAACCTTTGAACACCTCCGTTACTCTTTTGGAGGTGACCGCCCCAGTCAAACTGCCCATCTAGCACTGTCTCATTTTATTGATTAGAATTTCAACAATATATGGTTGGTATTCCAACATTGACTCCATATTTACTAGCGTAATTACTTCTTAGTCTCCCAACTATCCTATACACACATTGCCAAAACCCAATGCCAAACTACAGTAAAGCTCCACGGGGTCTTTCCGTCCTACTGCAGGTAAGCGGTATCTTCACCGCTATTACAACTTCACCAGGTCTCCAGCCAAGACAGCTCCCAAATCATTGCACCATTCGTGCAGGTCAGAACTTACCTGACAAGGAATTTCGCTACCTTAGGACCGTTATAGTTACGGCCGCCGTTCACCGGGGCTTCAATTCGAATCTCTCAATCCTCCTCTTAACCTTCCGGCACTGGGCAGGTGTCAGCCCATATACGTCGCCTTCCGGCTTAGCATAGACCTGTGTTTTTGGTAAACAGTTGCTTGGGACTCTTCACTGCGGCCTATCTCAGCTTCGAAGTACTTATCTTCTCACTTACCATAGGCACCCCTTCTCCCGAAGTTACGGGGCTATTTTGCAGAGTTCCTTAGCTAGAGTTATCCTGTCGGCCTTAGGTTTCTCACCCTGTCCACCTGTGTCGGTTTACGGTACGGGCACTTAATCTCCTCAGTAGAAGTTTTTCTCGGCAGTGTAGGATCTGTGACTTACACTTATTGTGCTTACCCATCACCTTTCACGTTTAATTATACGGATTTGCCTATATAATCACGCTATTGGCTTAGAATAACTATTCCGTCAGTTATCTCACATACCTTCCTGCGTCACTCCATCCCTTCAATCGTTGATTTAGTGGTATAGGAATATTAACCTATTTTCCATTCGCTATGACATCCCTGTCTTCACTTAGGTCCCGACTCCCCCACGGCTGACAAACATTGCCGTGGAATCCTTGGACTTCCGGCCAGTATGATTCTCACATACTTTCTCGCTACTCATTCCTGCATTCTCACTTCTGATACCTCCAGATCGTCTTTCAACTCTCCTTCTACAGCTTACAGAACGCTCTCCTACCAACATATTTACATATGTTCCAAAGCTTCGGTTTATGTCTTAGCCCCGTTAAATCTTCGGCGCAGATACTCTCGACCAGTGAGCTGTTACGCACTCTTTCAAGGTATGGCTGCTTCTAAGCCAACCTCCTGGTTGTTTCTGAATATCCACCTCCTTTCCCACTTAGACATAATTTGGGACCTTAGCTGTTGGTCTGGGCTTTTCCCCTCTCGACCATGGACCTTATCATCCATAGTCTCACTCCTAATTATTAATATATGGTATTCGTAGTTTGCATGACTTCACTAAGCTATACGCCCGCTAGGTCAAACAGTGCTCTACCCCCACATATCTTCTATTAAGGCTGCACCTAAATGCATTTCGGAGAGAACGAGCTATCTCCTAGTTCGATTGGCTTTTCACCCCTATACCTAACTCATCTCCCATCATTTCAACGGCGGTGAGTTCAGTCCTCCACAAAGTCTTACCTTTGCTTCAACTTGGTCAGGCATAGATCACTAGGTTTCGCGTCTATAACATACGACTATCGCCCTTTTAAGACTCGGTTTCCCTTCGGCTCCGCTTTACTTAACCTCGCCATATATCATAACTCGCAGGATGATTAACCAAAATCCACGCAGTCACCCCTTAGGGCTCCTACCGCTTGTAAGCGTACGGTTTCAAATTCTATTTCACTCCCTTACTCAGGGTTCTTTTCACCTTTCCCTCACGGTACTCTCCACTATCGCTTAGTAAAAGTATTTAGCCTTATGTGATATGGTCCACACTGATTCACACCAAATTCCTCGTGCTTGATGCTACTCGGGTTATATATATACTCATATACTATTTACGCCCTACAGGACTATCACCTTCTTTGGTCTAACTTTCCAGTTATGTTCTGCTTCGTAGTATACTCATACTGTCTTATGGTAATTGACTAATATATACCCTCTACCCCATAATAGCAACGATACCCTCTTGGCACTACTATGGTTTAGGCTCTTTCCCGTTCGCTCGCCGCTACTTAGAAAATCGTTTTTACTTTCTTTTCCTCCTGTTACTTAGATGTTTCAGTTCACAGGCTTACCTCTTTCGTGTATATTCTTCTAATATACAGGTTCTCCCATTCGGATATCTTAGGATCTATGTCTATATGCGACTCCCCTAAGCTTTTCGCAGCTTATCACGTCCTTCTTCGGCTTTTACTAGCTAGGCATCCTCCGTACGCCCTTATTTAGCTTTCTCTTTCTCTTTTTAACTCTATCTATCTCTTTTGTTAAAGTTGTAATATTTTACCTACTATTCATTTCTCATTGTCCTAATAATTTTATGGTGGAGATAAGCAGGATCGAACTGCTGACCTCCGCAGTGCAAGTGCGGCGCTCTCCCAGCTGAGCTATATCCCCATAATTTTCTTTTTTGGTGGGCATGAGTGGACTCGAACCACTGACCCCTGCGTTATCAGCACAGTGCTCTAACCGCCTGAGCTACACGCCCTTATTCAAAGATAATTTGCAAACAAGATAAGAAGTCTTTTCATTTCTCCTTAGAAAGGAGGTGATCCATCCGCACCTTCCGGTACGGATACCTTGTTACGACTTCACCCCAATCACTATTCACACCTTAGGTACTTCCCTCTTTACAGTTAGGCCAGTAACTTCAGGTGCAAACAACTCTCGTGGTGTGACGGGCGGTGTGTACAAGGCCCGAGAACGTATTCACCGTGATATTGCTGATTCACGATTACTAGTGATTCCAACTTCATGGAGTCGAGTTGCAGACTCCAATCCGAACTAAGAGTAGCTTTTGAGTTTTGCTTAATGTCGCCATCTTGCTTCTCATTGTACTACCCATTGTAGCACGTGTGTAGCCCAGATCATAAGGGGCATGATGACTTGACGTCATCCCCACCTTCCTCTAGCTCTTCGCTAGCAGTTTCATTAGAGTCCCCAACTTAATGATGGCAACTAATGATAGGGGTTTCGCTCGTTGCGGGACTTAACCCAACATCTCACAACACGAGCTGTCGACAGCCATGCACCACCTGTCTTACGGTTCCTATAAGGCACAACAAAGTCTCCTTTGTCTTCCGTAGATGTCAAGATCTGGTAAGGTTCCTCGCGTAGCGTCGAATTAAACCACATGCTCCACCACTTGTGCGGGCCCCCGTCAATTCCTTTGAGTTTCATTCTTGCGAACGTACTCCCCAGGCGGATCACTTATCGCTTTTGCTTCGGCACAGAGATTTGACTCCCCACACCCAGTGATCATCGTTTACAGCTAGGACTACCAGGGTATCTAATCCTGTTTGCTCCCCTAGCTTTCGCACTTCAGCGTCAGTTTCTGTCCAGTGAGTTATCTTCATCATCGGCATTCCTACACATATCTACGAATTTCACCTCTACTCGTGTAGTTCCACCCACCTTTCCAGTACTCTAGCATTACAGTTTTGTAGGCAAGACTATGGTTGAGCCACAGCTTTTCACCTTCAACTTGTTTTGCCGCCTAGATGCCCTTTAAGCCCAATAATTCCGGATAACGCTAGCGACATACGTATTACCGCGGCTGCTGGCACGTATTTAGCCGTCGCTTCTTCTGTTGGTACCGTCATTTTTTTCTTCCCAACTAAAAGTGCTTTACAATCCGAAGACCGTCATCGCACACACAGAATTGCTGGATCAGAGTTACCTCCATTGTCCAATATTCCCCACTGCTGCCTCCCGTAGGAGTAAGGGCCGTATCTCAGTCCCCTTGTGGCCGTTCACCCTCTCAGGCCGGCTACCTATCATCGCCTTGGTAGGCCTTTACCCCACCAACTAGCTAATAGGACGCAAAGCTCTCCACTAGTAATCTCTTTTTCATTTGCAGTAGATGCCTACTACTAACTTATCCGGTTTTATCAGAAATTTCTCTCTGTTATCCCAGTCTAGTGGGTAAGTTCTTTACGCGTTACTCACCCGTCCGCCATGTGCCTTGTAAGCAAGCTTACTTAGCTCATCGACTTGCATGTGTTAAGCATTCTGTCAGCGTTTATCCTGAGCCAGGATCAAACTCTTCATTCAATTTATTTTTCCTTGTTTTTTTTCACCTTATTGTCTTTTATCTTAACTTGTTTGCATTTGTTTTTATTATCTTTTCATTGTTCTTATCAAGCTTTCTTTCCCGCTTGACAAGATATATACTAACAAATTTTTAGGTACCTTGTCAAGAAAAATTTGATTTTTTTTTGAAATTTTTTCAAACCCTTTATTTTTTAAGCTTTTCTTAATTTATACATATCTAATTTTAAAAAACTAGGGCTCTTATTTTACCCTAGTGTTATTTAGATTAATTTTTAAAAAAGACAATATTTTTTTACTTTATTTCATCAAACCTACTCCATTTAGTAGTTTTCCCAAACCAACCAAGTGGATCTATGTAACCTTTAACAGACAATATATTTTCATTTTCTAGCCACATATATACATAGTAAGTTTTTCCATCTTTTGGGTTATATATATTTCCTTTATCGTAGTAATCTCTATCTTTATTATAGTATAAATCATCAACTATCTTAAGACCTACTAACTTTCTAGTTCTTAAACTTTTGTCTTCGTTATATAAATCCATTTTATCCTTACCTTTATTTTCTCCTTCTTCATATGTAGGATTTTTCATTTCTATAATATAGACACTATATTTTTCATTTTCATCTTTTTTTATTTCAAGTATTGCGTCATAGTCATTCTTATCTACGGCATTATACCATTTCCCAACTATATCACTAGAAAAACTAAAAAAAGACATTAAAATACTGATTAATAAAATTTTTCTCACGTTCCCTCCTTTTGTTTACTAAGTAAACTAATTCTAGCACAACAAAAAGTTTTTTGTCAAGGTTTTTATATTCTTAATTTTGTTGTATTATTGAATAAAGTATAATATAATATTTCTATAAATATATTGTGTTCTGTAATTGAAAATTTAATATTCTTATGTTATCATAAAAGTAAGAAAAAAATATATCAATGAAAGGAAATTTAAGTGATAGAAAATTTTACAAATTCTACAAATTATGCAAGGAAATTTTTTAAAGATGATAAAAATTTGTTAGAAATAAAAGATTATGCAATAAGTAATAAGGTACCTATAATAACAGATGAAGTTTTATCTTTTATGCTTTTTTTGGCTAACAATAAAGACTATAAAAAAGGATTAGAAATAGGTACAGCCATTGGTTATAGTACACTTTATCTTTCTAAATTTTTAGAAATGACTACTATTGAAATAGATGAAAATAGGTATTTAGTAGCAAAAGAAAATTTTGAAAAATATAATAAAAATATTAACTTAATAAATGACGATGCATTAAACGTAATAGAAAATTTAAATGATAATTTTGATTTTATATTTATCGATGCAGCAAAAGGTCAATATAAAAGATTTTTTGATCTTTGCTATGGCAAATTAAATAAAGGTGGGTTAATATTTATAGATAATATTTTATTTAGATCTTATGTCGGATCAAATGAGTATCCTAAAAAATTTAAAACAATTGTAAATAGGTTAGATGAATTTATAACTTATCTAAGTGATAACTATAATTTTACTCTTATACCTTTTGGTGACGGAGTAGGGCTAGTTAAAAGGGAGGAAAAATGAAAATAAGAAATATTTTAGCTGGTATTGGGCTTTTAGCTTTTATAGCTTCTTGTACTAATACTCATAAATTAGTTGAATATGATAAAAATAGTTATACAAGAACTGAAATAACAACAAAAACAAATGATGAAATTTTAGAAAATAACGAATTTAAAGAAACTGTTTTTAATAGAACTCATAGAAAAGTAAATAAAGATATGAAAGGTGTTTGGATAGCAACAGCTTGGTCTATTGATTTTCCTAAAACAAGAAATGAATTTTCTCAAAAGAAAGAAATTGATGAAATTATAAAAAATGTTAAAAATTGGGGATTCAATAGCATTTTCTTCCAAGTAAAACCTGATGCAGGAGTATTTTTTAAATCAAATAGACTTCCTTGGTCTAGTTACTTAACTGGTAAAGAAGATAGAACTCCTTCATATGATCCACTAAAATACTTTATAGAAGAGGCTCATAGAAATGGTTTAGAATTTCATGCTTGGATTAATCCATATAGAGTTTCTCTAAAAGATAATTTATCAGGGGCTTCTGAGAGAAATATCGGGGTGATTCACCCAGAATGGTTATTTAGATACAAGGGACAACTTTATTTAGATCCTAGTAAAATAGGGGTTGTTGAATACCTATATAGAACAATCGAAGAAATTGTATATAATTACGATGTAGATGGTATTCATTTAGATGATTACTTCTATCCTTATCCTGATAAAGAAAATAGAGTTAAGTTATCTGAATTTGATAAAGAAGCATACAATAAAGAAAAATATAAATATAGCAATATTGGAGATTTTAGAAGAGCAAAAGTTAATGAACTTATTAAAAACTTATCTGTTTCTATACATAAAATAAAACCAAATATTTCATTTGGTGTTGCTCCTTTTGGAATATGGAGAAATATATCATCTGATTATCGTGGTTCTAAAACATACGGAACAGAGTCTTATGATAAACTTTATGCAGATACTTTAACTTGGATGCAAGAAAAATGGATTGACTATGTAGCTCCCCAAGTTTATTGGAAAATATCTAGACAAGAGGCTCCATATAAAACTCTTGTTGAATGGTGGAACCAAAAAGCAAAAGAAACAAATACACCATTATACATAGGAGAAGGCGTTTACAAAATGGATGATAAGAAAACTTGGAATTGGCCAGATAACGAAGTTAGACTCCACTCTATAATTAGAAGAGTTAACTCTAATGTTAATGGATATATCATATATGGTTACCAAACTTTATTAAAAAATCCTAGTTTAGTAAATGATATAAAATAATGAAATTTAAATTAGAATCAAAATTTAAGCCAACAGGTGATCAACCTAAAGCTATTAAAACTATAGTAGAAAATATAAAAAACAATGTAGCTAATCAAATCTTATTAGGTGTTACAGGTAGTGGTAAAACTTTTACCGTTGCTAATATAATAAACGAAGTAAATAGACCTAGCTTAATTATAGCTCCTAATAAGACTTTAGCTGCTCAGCTATACAATGAATATAAGAATTTTTTCCCAAATAATGCTGTCGAGTATTTTGTTTCATACTATGATTATTACCAACCAGAGGCATACATACCAGCAACTGACACATATATAGAAAAAGATTCTAGCATAAATGATGAAATAGATAAATTAAGACACGCGGCAACAGCCGCTCTTTTAACAAGAAAAGATGTAATAATAATAGCATCTGTTTCTGCTATTTATGGTCTTGGGAGTAAAAAAGCATACAGCGAAAATGCATTAGCTATTGATATAGACTACCCTATAACCCGAAAAGAGCTTTTAAAAAAGCTAATTGATCTTAGATATGAAAGAAATGATATTGAATTTTCTCGTGGAAAATTTAGAATTAAAGGGGACATAATAGATGTAAGGCCTACATATATGGAAAATGCGTATAGATTCAAATTTTGGGATGAAGATTTAGAAGAAATTGTTGAAATTGACTCACTTAGTTCAAAAAAAATAAGATCTATCAAAAGAACATCTATTCTACCAGCTACACACTATTTATCAACCCAAACAAATTTAAAAATGTTTGAAGATATAAAAAAAGAGATGATTGAATCTATTAAATCTTTTGAAGCTAATGAAAAATTAATAGAAGCCCAAAGAATAAAGCAAAGAACAGAATATGATATAGAAATGATAAGAGAAATTGGGTATTGTAAAGGTATAGAAAACTATTCTAGATATTTATCCGGTAAAAAAGAAGGAGAGGCTCCTGATACTTTACTTGATTACTTTCCAGATGATATGTTAGTTTTTATAGATGAATCTCATATAACTGTATCACAAATAGCAGGAATGTATAATGGAGACCATGCAAGAAAAAAAACTCTAATTGAAAATGGCTTTAGGCTACCTAGCGCTTATGATAATAGACCTTTAAAAAGAGAAGAGTTTTTTTCAAAAGTTAATCAAGTTGTGTATATAAGTGCAACTCCTAGTGATTTTGAATTAACTGTTTCTAATGACTATATAGTTGAACAACTTATCCGTCCAACAGGTATTTTAGAACCAGAAATTATTATCAAGAAAACTTCTAATCAAATAGAAGATCTATTAAAAGAAATTAAAATTCGCGTAGAAAATAAAGAAAGAGTTTTAATTACAACCTTAACTAAAAAAATGGCAGAAGAGTTAACTGATTACTATCTTGATTTTGGAGTTAAAATAAAATATATGCATTCAGATATTGATACAATAAAAAGAGTAGAAATAATAAAAGAATTAAGAGCTGGTGTTTTTGATGTATTAGTAGGAATAAACTTACTAAGAGAAGGTCTTGATATACCAGAAGTCAGTTTAGTTGCTATATTAGAAGCTGATAAAGAAGGATTTTTAAGATCAAGAAGATCTTTAATACAAACAATGGGGCGTGCTGCTAGAAATATAAATGGTAAGGTAATACTTTATGCAGATAAAAAAACTAATGCAATAGAAGAATCTATAAACGAGGTTAATAGACGTAGAATTTATCAAGAAAAATATAACCTTGAAAATAACATTGTTCCTAAAAATACATATAATAATAAGGTTGACTCTTTAGTTTCATTTGACCTTGAAAATGATGAAAACAGTACTCTTAATTTTAATTCTACTAAAGAATTAAACGATAAAATAACAAAGCTAGAAAAAAAACTTTCAATTGCTGTTTCAAATCTAGATTTTGAAAAAGCAATTACACTAAGAGATGAAATTAAGGCACTTAAAAAAGTGCTTATGGAGGTATTATAATGCAAATATTAAAAATTGCCGAATTAAATACAATGATAAAAGAGTATCTCGAATCAAATTCTCTTTTGAGATTCATTTGTGTTGAAGGAGAAGCAAGTAATGTAAAATATCAACAAAGACATCTTTATTTTACTCTAAAAGATAAAGATGCTAGCATTAACTGTGCTGCTTTTAATTACTCTATAAATAATATTCCTTTAGATATAAAAGAAGGAGATAAAATAAAAGTTTTCGGTAATGTAAATGTATATAAAGCAAATGCAAGTGTTCAAATAGTTTCAAATAAAATAGAAAAAGCAAATAAGTTAGGAGATCTTTATGTTAAAAGAGAAGAACTTATAAAACTTTATGAAAAAAAAGGCTACTTTGATAAAAGTATTAAAAAAACTTTACCTTTATTACCACAAACAATAGGAATAGTTAGTTCTCATACAGGTGCAGCTATACATGATATAATAAATACAACTCATAAAAGAAATCCAAATGTAACAATTTATATTTATTCAGCAAAAGTGCAAGGCGATGGTGCTAGCACTGAAATTGCTAACGGTATTAGATACTTTAATAGTTCTAACTTAAATATAGACTGTATTATAGTTGGTCGTGGTGGAGGAAGTATCGAAGATTTATGGGCTTTTAATGAAGTTGAGGTTATTGAAGCTATACATGAATCTAATATACCCATTATTTCTGCTGTTGGACATGAGGTTGATATACTAATTTCTGATTATGTAGCAGATGTTAGAGCTTCTACTCCAACACAGGCTGCAGAGATTTTAGTACCTCTTAAATCAAGTTTAATCGATAATTTAAATAATTTAAAAAGTAAGTGCAATAAAGCTCTTTTAAATACTGTAGATAAAAATAAATACAAGCTTAACTTACTTAAAGAAAATTATCAATTAAAGCAATTTTATTCTATACAAATACTTGAAAAAATTAATTTGTTAGAAAAATTAAAACTGGATTTAAAAAAGGAGTTAGTTCATAAATTAAGCACCAAAGATAAGAGAATGGAATTGGCTTTATTAAATAATAAATTTAATACTTTTATTAATTTAAAACTTCAAAATTCAAAAAATACACTTAATAACCTAGCTACTAAACTAGAAAAATTTGATAATTCAGATATATTAAATAGAGGATATACTATTACATTAAAAGATGGTAAAATAATTAAAAATGCCGATATAAAAAAAGGAGATAAGTTAAAAACTATTTACTCGGGTAATAAAACTATTGAAAGCGTGGTAGAATAATGGAAAAAAGATTAGAATACATTTCTTGGGAAGAATATTTTATGGGAGTTGCTTTTTTATCAGCTCAAAGAAGTAAAGATCCAACAACACAAGTTGGAGCTTGTATTGTAAAAGATAACAAAGTTATTGGCATGGGCTATAACGGATTTCCTAAAGGCTCTGATGATGATTTTATGTCTTGGGAAAGAGAAGGAGATATATTAAATACAAAATATCCTTATGTTGTTCATGCAGAATTAAATGCTATTTTAAACTCTATAAAATCACTAGATAATTCTACTATTTATGTAACTCATTTCCCTTGCAATGAATGCTCAAAAGCAATTATTCAATCAGGAATTAGTGAAATTATATATTTTTCTGATAAACATAAAGGCTCTGACTCTACTAAAGCGTCTGAACTTATTTTAAAAAATGCTAATGTATCTTATAGAAAATATGAGGGTAATAAGCTAAAATTAGAAGTCTTATTTAAAGACTAAATCTTGAGTTAGTAGCCTAAAGGAGAGGCGGCAGTCTTCGAAACTGTTTAATGTAGGTTCGATTCCTATCTAACTCGCCATTTAAAATAAAATTATTTATATACATAAGAAAAAAGGATGACATCAAAATCATCCTTTTTTATCCAATTATTTCTATATAGTTTTCTATATCTTCTTTTTTTAAATTTTTATCAGGAACTTCTATAACTTTTACTTTTATACTCTTATCGTATATTTTTGTTTCTATTATATCTCCTTTTTTTACACTATATGATGGCTTTTTCTCTATATTATTTACCAAAACTCTTCCAGCATCGCTAACTTCATTAGCAACCGTTCTTCTTTTTATTATTCTGCAAACCTTTAAAAATTTATCTAATCTCATTATCTTAACTTTCTATTTTTTGCTACTCTATCTATAGCTATAATAAATGATCTTGTTCTTAATTCTTTAATCATTTCATGAATTTCTTGCAATACCTTTGTAGAACTTATACCTGGTTCTTGTTCTTTTCTTATAATATAGATTAACTCTTTTGTTTTTAACTCCATTATTTCATATGATTCTAAAGTCTCATAATGTTTTTTTATTAAATTAAGAATTTTTTTATCACTAGATGTTAATCTTATACTTTCATAATCTTCTCTTGTATATTTAGGTAAAATCTTTTCGCTTTCAACTACAACTTCTTGTAATTTTTTCTCTACTTTTTTAACTACTGGTTTTACTACTTTTTTCTCTTCTACTACAACCGGTATTATCTTTACTTTTTCTTCTACCCTTACTTTTGGTTTTTCGCTAGATATTACTACTTCACCAGATTTTATTTCTATATTTTTATAATTACTAGGATTTGTTTCCTTTGGTTTTTCTAATAAAACTTCACTATTAGGTCCATATAATCTATAATATTCTTCTCTTTCTTCTTTAGTTAAAGTAGATAAAAAATCATCTATTTTTTCATCTTCCTTTTTTGAATCTTTTATTTCAACAATTTCAACTTCTTGCTTAGTATATGTTTTTTCTTCGTAAGTATTTTTTAAATTTTCTTTTTTTTCTGTTTCTATAATTTCTCTACTTATATAACTTCTACCATATGGATCAGTATGTGTTGTGCTACAAGAGATTATAAACATAGAAAATGTAGCTGCTATTATTACTTTATTTTTCATTCTTCCACCTTCTTTAAAAATTCCTCTTTATTTAATTCTAGCATAGTTTCATTATTTTTTAAATGATTTTTATGCCTTTTTATAATTACCTTATTCTTTTTTTCATAAATTCTTTCTATGAAATTTTCTTTTGCGAATATTTTTATTTTAACATAAGAAAATAGTTCCTTAGTCTTTATTGGCATCTTACCAAATCTATCCATTAACTCTTTTTCTATTTCTTTTATTTCTTCTATTGATTCAGCATTGTATATTCTTTTATATATTCTTATTCTTTCATTTTCTTTTATATATTCATTTGGAATATATCCATTATTATATATTTCAACACTTACATTTTCTAGAACTTCTTTTTTATTTTCTTTAGTTTTTGCTATTTCCTCTTTTAACATTTTTAAATAAAGGTCATAGCCAAAACTTTCTATTACACCACTTTGTTTTTCCCCTAGAATCTCTCCTGCTCCTCTTATATTCATATCTTCTACTGCAATTTGATAACCACCTTGAGTTATATCCTCTATTGTTTTCATACTAAGTTCTTTGTCTTTTGCCTTACTTGATATATTAGAATCTCTTAGTAAATAGCAGTATGCTTTTTTCTCTGCTCTTCCTACTCTTCCTCTTAACTGATAAATTTGTGATAAACCTAGTTTTGTAAAATTATCTATTATTATCGTATTAGCATTTGGTATATCAATTCCATTTTCGATAATAGTTGATGCTATTAAAACTTCAAATTTTTCATCTTCAAAGTCCTTTATTTTTTTTCTTATTTCTTTTGGATTTAATTGACCATTTATATACTCAACTTTAATATAACTAGGAAGTATTCTTTTTATTTCTTTTTTTAGCTCTTCCATTTTTTTTACATCATTTGAAACATAATATACTTGGCCTTCTCTTGCTATTTCTTTTAAAATAATCTCTCTTAATCTTTCACTTGTGATATTTTCAATAACTTCTGTTTTTATAGGCTGTTTTTTTTCAGGAGGTGTTGCAATTATTGAAATATCTCTTATACCTAACAAAGCTAAATTTAATGTTCTTGGTATCGGGGTTGCTGTTAATGTTAAAACTTCTAATTTTTCTTTTTTCTGTTTTAATTTCTCTTTATGTTTTACACCAAATTTTTGTTCCTCATCTATTATTAATAAACCTAAGTTTAAAAATTCAAGCTTATCACTTAATATTTTATGAGTTCCTATTAAAATATTTGTTTTTCCGTTTTCTACGTTTTCTAATATTTTTTTATTTGAATTTAGTCTTGAATATACTTCAACTTCTAATGGATAATCTTCAAATCTTTTTTTAAAGTTTTTGTAATGTTGCATAGCAAGTATAGTAGTTGGTGCTAAAACTGCTACTTGATACCCATTCATAGCCGCTATGAAAGCTGCTCTTATTGCAACCTCTGTTTTACCATATCCAACATCTCCACAAATTATTCTATCCATCATTTTAGGGCTTCTCATGTCTTCTTTCACATCATTTATAGCCTTTAATTGGTCTATTGTTTCTATGTATTCAAATTTTTCTTCAAACTCATTTATAAATACATCCTCTGTAGAAAAAATTATACCTTTATTTTCATTTCTTTTTGCTTGAACTTCTATTAATTTTTTAGCAACTTTTTCTATATCTTCTTTGTATTTTAATTTTCTTTTTTCAAATCCTCTTGTACCTAATTTATACAAAGATGGTTCTTCGTTAGATAGATTTATATATTTTTCAAGTCTTGAAATACTTTCAATAGGTATATATAGTTTATCTCTATCTTTATAGCTTACACTTAATACTTCTTTATTATTTATTATTTCTAAACCATTATATTTACCTACTCCATGAACTATATGTATAACATAATCTCCTTTATTTAACTCATTTACATCTTTATATTTTGTTACCCTTCTTCTTTTGTTCGAGTAAAGTTTATCATATTCTGTTTTATAGTTTCTATTTTCACTTATACTTACATTTAATAATTTTGATTTACTAAGTAATTCTTTATATCTTTGTATGAATACATCTTTATTTTCTGGCTCTACTAAACATAGAGTTTCTACGTGATAAGAAATTAGTTCTTCATTTTCTAGTAATATTTCAACATCATTTTTTAGATATTTTTCTAAAAGTGTTGTCATTAAAATAGCGTCCCCTTGTAATTTTGTAGAAAATATTCTAATTGAATCTCGATTTTCAAATGATTTTTGAGTTTCTAAATCAAAATACTTAATTTTTTCTAGTTCTATATCAAAAAAATCAAGTCTTATAGGGAAATCTTGCCCGTAAGAAAATATATCTATTATATCTCCTCTTACTGAATATTTTCCTATTTCATCAATTATATATTCTTTTTCATAAGAAAATTCTAGTAATTTTTCTTCTATTTTTTTTAAACTATACTCTTTACCTTTTTCTAGGATAAAATAATCTAATTTATCAAAAAAAACTTTCATAGCTAAATTTATATCACAAAAAATATACTTTTTCTCATCTTTTTCTAAACACTCTATCAATTTTATGTTAAAATCTAGACTTTCTTTTTCATCTGAATTTTCTATTTTAAATAAATATGCGTTTTTATTCTCCAATATTGCCTTGTTATAATAATACTCTAAATTTTTTATTGATGAACTTATGTATATTTTATTATTTTTATTTATCTTTTCTAAATATTCTATTACATTTTCTTTTAATAAGTTAGTCATTTTTTCTCCGATTAATAAACATCCACTGTTTTTTCATATATTTTTTTTATATTTTCTTTAATTCTAGCTTTTGCTCTTTTTTTAAATGAATCCTTTATATCTTCATCATCTGAATTGATATAGTATGATGCATATTTATCTAATTCAGAATCTAAATTAATTTCTGTTTTTCTCTCAATTCTTATTGTCTCATCTATTTTAATATATATCATTTGCATTAATTCATCTAGTATTTCTGCTTTTGCTTTTTCATAAGATGTTTCACTTATATTATATATTTTTTTTGCATATTCTTTAGTTAAAAGATTATCTTTATATATTTTAGACTTTATATATGAGAGTTCTTCTTTGTACCTTCTATTTTCACATAAAATACATTCTTTTTCATCTTCTACTGGTAAAAAGTATTCACTACAGACATTACATAGAATTGCATTTTTTGATTTCATTATATATTTAGTTATCTTAGCCTGTGTTTTATATGCTACATATATATTTTTTAAATTTTCATCTTCTATTTTTTCATACTCTTTTAAAGATTCTTCGTAAAACTTTAAAATTTTTAATTTATCTATTTTATTTTCTGAGTTTTTTTTAATTTCTTTTTTAAAATCCTCTGGCTTTTTTATTTTTTCTCTTACTTTTACTATTTCAAGTTCTCTTATATCTGGTATCTCTTTTTTTATGCTATCTAATAAAATTGATTTATACTCTATTAGTACATTTTCTATTGTATTATCATTTACATAAACTATTATCTTACTATCTTGTAATTTTATATTTGTATTTTTATATATTATTGGCTTTTTTTCATTTATTTTTTTCCATACTTTATCTACGCTATAGATTTCAGCGTATTCATTTATTTTTTTTATTCCATCCATTAAATATCCCTATCTAAGATTATATACTTTGCATTTTTCACATCGATTTTTTCTGTAGATGTAAAAAAACATTGTGTATTTTCTTTATTTAAATAATCTAACACACTATATTTTCTAAATTCATCAAAATATGCACTTATATCATCAAATAAATATATTGCCTTTTTGTTATATTTTCTTTTTATATATTCCCCTTGTGCTAATTTTATTGCCAGTAGTATTGATTTTTTCTCTCCTGTTGAAGCGTATGATTTTGAAAGTTTATTATCTAGTAAAATACTAAAATCATCTTTTTGAGGACCACTTATTGAATATCCATAAATTCTTTCTTTTTCTTCTCTTTGTAATAAATAGTTTTTGAAAAATTTTTTCATTTCATTTTTATCTTCAATAAATGCCATAAATGAGTTATATACTATCTCAACACTTTTTTCTCCAAGAAATAGATTTTGATATATTTCATTTACAATTTTAGATAATTCTTTTATATACCTATATTTTATTACCATTAATTCTACTGATAAATCTATAAATTTTTCTGTATATACTAAAAAAATTTCTGAATTCATATTATTTTCTTTTATTAACTTGTTTCTAATTTTTAAAATTTTTTGAAAATCTAGTAAAAGCTTTAAATAGTTCGCATCTACTTGTGAAATTTCGTAGTTAAAAACTCTTCTTCTAACATCAGGACTTCCTGCTATTAGTTCTACATCTTCTGGAGAAAAAGATATGGCTAAAATATTTCCTAAATATTCTTTATACTGTATTTTTTCACCATTTTTATAGAATTCTCTTTTTTCTTTATTAAGTCTTATACTATATTTTTCACCGTCTTTTATTCCAAAAACTATAGCTTCTGTTTCCTTATTTTTTATTTGTTCTATTACTTTTCTTGTTCTAAAACTTTTACCACTTGCTAAAAAATACACAGATTCTATCAAACTAGTTTTCCCCTGTGCATTTTTTCCGTATATTAAATTAAAGTTTTTACTAAATTCATATTCTTTATTTTCTAAGTTTCTAAAATTGCTAAGTAATATTTTTTCTATATACATTATTTTACTACTATAGTCTCCCCATTAAATTCAACTTTATCGTTTTCTCTTATTTTTTTCCCTCTTCTTAGCTCAACTTCTCCATTTACTTTAACAAGTCCTTCATTTATTACTATCTTAGCTTCTCCGCCACTTTCAACA
Source organism: Oceanivirga miroungae (assembly GCF_902505095.1). Classification (GTDB taxonomy): domain Bacteria; phylum Fusobacteriota; class Fusobacteriia; order Fusobacteriales; family Leptotrichiaceae; genus Oceanivirga; species Oceanivirga miroungae. Next base: position 68,533 of record NZ_CABWIB010000001.1, read on the forward strand.
AGATTAGTAAACTTTAAAAGTTGTTCTAATTTTATATATTCATCTCTTATTTTTACTTCCATTTTTAATCCTTTATGTTTCTATTTAATTCTTCTAATTCTTTAACAAAATCTCTGTCAATTTCTAATTGAGTTTCTATTTTTTTTATAGCATTCATTACTGTTGTATGATCACGATCAAATATTTTACCTATAGCATCATAAGTTATCATTAAATTTGTTTTTATTAGATACATCGCTATTTGTCTTGGCATTAGTATAGTTTTTTGTCTTTTTTGTGACTTTATTTCTTCAACGGATATTTCATAATTCTTAGCTATCTTTTTAACTATACTTTCTGCTGTCATTTTTGATTTAATAATAGTTTTTCTTCTTTCTAAAACTTCTTTTACTAAATCAATATCTATAGGTTTATCCAATAACTCCGATGATACTATAACTCCTTTTAATGTTCCTTGTAGTTCACGAACTGAATCGTCAACATGAGTTGCTATATATTCCAATGCTCTATCATTTACTTTTTTATTATTTTCCTCACAGTATTTTTTTAGTATTGCTATTCTTGTTGAAAAATCCGGTCTTTGCATTTCTACAATAACACCTTCACCTATTCTTGTTTTTATACGCTCTTGCATATTTTTAATATCTGCTGGATTTCTATCACTTATAAATACTATTTGTTTTTTTTCTAAATAGAGTGTATTAAATGTATTGAAAAACTCTTCTTCGACACTTCCTGTTCCTCTATTAAAAACTCTTTCAAAAAACTGTATATCATCTATTATTATTAAATCTAATTGCCTATATTTTTGTCTAAAGCTACCACTTCTATCTCTACTATCACTATCTTTAAAATTTCCTCTTCTAATAGCTTCTAAAAATTCATTATTAAAATCTTCTGCTGTTAAATACTTAACCTTTTTATCTGGTCTTTTTGCAAGTACTGCATTTCCTATAGCTTGACCTAAATGTGTTTTTCCAAGTCCAGATGCACCATATATTAAATAAGGAGTTATAACATTTTTTTTGTCATTTACTATTATATCGATTACTTGATTAGCCACAATATATGCAAACTCTGGATCTTTTCCAGCTACAAAGTTTTCCATTGTAAATTCTTCTTTTAATCCAGTATCAAAGCTTTCTTCTTCAATATATTCATTGTTATTATCTATGTATCTTATCTCGTAATCTTTTTCTTCTCTTGTTATTACAATGTCCTCTATTTTTATATCCGAAATTAAAAGAACGTTATTTAAAATTGCTAAAAATTTTTCTTTTACTTCTTCAAATTCATTTGCTACAACTACATTTTTAGTATGTAAATAGCAAATATTATTTTTTATTTCCTCTATACTTAATTGATTTAACATCGTTTCATAACTATTTCCATAGCTTGATTTAAACATCATAGACACTATACTAAAAATATTAGCTAGTTTTTCCTTATTCATAACACACCTACTTTTAAAACTTATATACACCAATTATACATATAAAAGGGGGAATTAGCAAATTTTTGATTTTTCCACTTTTCCACATTTTAAAAGCTTTATAAAGCCTTTAGTTTATTTGAAAAACGGTGTTTTCCACAATTTTTATTACTTTTGCACATTTGCCTATAATAACTGATTTAATTATGCAAAATTTTCTTTTTCCACAATGAAAAAATTTTTTTATCCACAAAATATTTTAAAGTCTATACCTTGAATTTATTGACTTTTTTCTATTTTTCAACAAGATCATTCTATTTTCCACAAATTATAAATTAGCATTCCTTATTTTTTTATCCATTTTTGTTCTTTTAATTTTTCAACAAAATTTTATTCTATTTTTATCACTAAAACCATATATTTTTTGCAGTTTTCAACAAAATTCAAAAGTTTTACACATTCTCTGTATCCCTTTATTTTCAACACTTTTATTTATTTTTGCACATTCAATATTTTTCAATATGTGGAAAAGTTTTCAACATTTAATAAACATGGTATTAAGGTAGTTTTCAACAAAGATTTTATACTTTTTCCCTTTATTTTACTGCCTTTACACTTTTACACATCACTTAATATTACTATTACTTAAATTAATGAATATATATATATATATGTACCTATCTCTACTTTTTTTTGATTCTAACTCAAATTATATCTTTTAATTTTATCTACTAATAAATTCTAAATAAATATTTTATATCTAGCTTATATATATAATTTATAAATTAATTTTCCCTATAATTGAATCAGTTATACAGTCAGTTATTTATTTTTTTGTTCAATTTCATGTTGATTTTACTAGGTTTATAACTTTTTTTAGTTTCAGTTACAAATTCAGTTGTTGACAACTTATATTTTTTGTGGTAATATTGGTTATAAAGAAAAAACGAAACAATTAGGAGGAATTATTATGAAAAAGAATTGTACTTGTAAAAAATCTGTTTGTTGTAAAGATAAAGGTTGTAACTGTACTTGTTGCGAATAAGAAATTTATTTAAAGATACTGTAAAAGGTATCTTTTTTTGTATATAACAACTCTAATAAAATAGCTATAAAAAGCCCCACAAGCCTTATAGAACGTTTTTATAGTGTTTAGGCTAACCTTTATTGCTTTATTTTGATTTTGAGGTAAAATTTAGTGAATAAAGAGAAAAGGAGATATTGGTTATGAATATTTTAGTTTTAAATAGTGGAAGTTCATCAATTAAATATCAATTGATAGATACTGCTAAAAAAGAAGTTTTAATAAAAGGAAAATTTGAAAAAATTGGATACTGTGATTCTATGTATTCTATTAAAGATAAAATAACAGGAGAAAATGTAAAAGAAGAAAAAAAAGAATTTTTAACACATAAACTAGCACTAGAATTTATATTATCTAAAATAGATCTTAATTTAATTGATGCAATAGGTCACAGAGTTGTTCATGGGGGAGAAAAATTTTGTAAAGCCACTGTAATGACAAAAGAATTAGTATCAGAATTAGAAAAAATAAATGATTTAGCACCACTACATAATCCAGCAAATATAAAAGGAATAAAGCTTTGTATGGAACTAATGCCTGATAAAAAAAATGTAGCGGTTTTTGATACAAGTTTTCATAATACAATAGAAAAGCCTAAATATATATATCCAATACCATATAAATTTTATGAAAAATATGGAATTAGAAAATATGGTTTTCATGGAACTAGTGTTAAATATGTAAGTCAAGTTGTAAATGGTTTATTAAATAAAGAAGATAGTAAAATAATAGTATGCCACCTAGGAAATGGTGCTAGTATAACTGCTGTTAGAAATAATAAGTCAGTAGATACTTCAATGGGATTTACACCATTATCAGGAATTCCTATGGGGACTCGTTGTGGAAGTATAGATCCATCTATAGTTAAGTATTTATTTGAAAAGGGATATAATACACAAGAATTATTTGAAATTTTAAATGAAGAATCAGGAATGAAGGGAATTTGTGGAATATCAGATAATAGAGAAATGACAGAAGCTATGCAAAATAAAGATAAAATGGCTGAACTTGCTTTTAATGTTTATTCTAATAGAGTTTCTACTTTTATAGGTTCATATTTTGTAGAATTAGAAGGAGTAGATGCAATTGTATTTACCGGAGGAATTGGAGAAAATTCTAAAGAAACAAGAAAAAGAATTTGTTCTAAATTAAAAGCATTAAATATTCATTTAGATGAAGAAAAAAACAATAGTATAAAAGAAGATGGACTTATATCTTGCGAAGATTCAAGCGTTAAGTTATATATGATAAAAACTGATGAAGAAATGATGATAGCAAAAGATACAGAAGAAATATTAATATAAAAAGAGCTACCTCAATTGTGAGGTAGCTTAAATTTTAATTTTCAAATTTATATATATCTGAACTATATAGTTTAAATACTTTAGTAAATAAGAAATGTGTTATTATTGCAACTCCAAATGGAACTATTAAGTAAGCAATTACTAATCTTACTAATGCTAAACTTGTTCCCATAGATACAAATTGGTTATATGCTTCAATTGGACCAACTAATCCAACTATACCAAATCCTGCAGATGCTTTATTACCTAGTATACCTACTACTCTAACAGTGATACCACTTGCAATTGAAGTTACAATTATAGGTAAGTACATAATAGGGTTTTCAACTATATTTGGGAAAAACATTTTCATGGCTCCAAATAATGCAGCTAATGTTATACCTGATTTATTTTTAGCAGCAATTGAACCTACAACTAATACAGCTGCAGTTACAGTAACTCCCATATTAGCAGCTCCTGATGATAATCCAGTTAAACCTATTGCATAAGCTATTGCAACTGTTGAAATAGGTGAGATTATGATAATTGCAAATGATATAGTAATTAAAATTGACATCATTAGTGGTTGTAAATTAGTAAAGTATAAGATTAAATCTCCTATAGATTTTGTTATTTGAGCTACATAAGGAAGAGCTAATAATCCTAAAAATCCTACACCCGCTCCAACTATAATTGGTTGGAATATTATTGTAAGAGATCCTAATTTGTTATCTAAATACATAGTTACTAAAACAGCAACTGCAGCAAATAGAGTAACATTGATTAAATCTCCAATACCGGCCATTTTATACATACCAGCTTGTGCATTAAAACTAATAACACCTGATGATATAAATGTAGCAGCACCAATTATTGTTGATTTCATCGGATTAAATCCAAATTGTAATCCTACTAACAATCCAACTAATGCAGCACATAAACCTTGCATTATTACCATTGAATCAATAAATAATTTAATATATGCGTTAGCAGCATAAGGTTTTAAAATAGCTCCTAATACTGCATTTGGAATTAGTGCAACTACTATAGCTAATGCTAATCCATCTAAAACTTTTTTAATAAATAATTTTTTACTCATTTTACACTCCTAATATTTTTTCTTTACCGTGAACAAATTCAGTTATTAATTCACAGTAGAAAGCTTCTTTTCCAGCTTCTTTTGCTTTTTTAGCAACATAACCATTTAAGAAATCAATTTCTGTTTTTCTGTGATTATTAATTAAATCTTGATACATTGATGGATAGTGTTTAACACCTTGGAATTCGCTAGTTGTAAACCAACAAACTAAATCTGTCATTTCTTTAACATCTAATGTAGTTCCTTGTTCTTTTGCAACCATTGCAAACTCAGTAACTATTTGTCCTAATAAATGTCTTAAATTAGGTATAGTTCCTAATTGTTCCATATTACATTGTAAGATAGTACAACAAGCATTCATAGTACCGTTTATACATGCTTTTCTCCAGATAGAGTACATAATATCTTCTGAATAAACTGTAGGTAGTCCTGAATTATTTATAGTTTCTACTACTTTTTTAGCACCTTCTATAGCTTCTTTATCATCAACTATATTTTGGATTTCTGTTTTTCCGTAATTAGAAACTTTAAATGAACCAGCACCTTGCATTGAAGCTGTTAATACAGTTACACCCATAAGTATATTTTTAGGATCTACAAATCTTTTTAAAGTATCTGTGTGACCTAAACCATTTAATAAACATAATACACGAGTATTAGCACCAAAAAGGTGTTTAACGCTTTCTAACATGTTAGATAATTGCATTGATTTTGTAAATACAATAACTAAGTCTGGAATATCTGTGAATTCACTTGGTTTACATGCTTGAATAGGAATAACTTCATCTGTTCCTAAATTATTGAACTTACAACCATATTGATTTATTGAATCGATATTATCTTGCCAAGAATCTAAAAATACAACTTGATTTCCTGCTTTTGCTAACATAGAACCATAAGTAGCTCCCATAGCTCCAGAACCTGCTATAACAATTTTCATAAGAAAATCCTCCTTTAAAATATATTTTTCATGTAAGATTATATAATGAAATGTCTATTTTGTAAATAAAAATGAGAAAATATTAGTTTGACAACAAGTAAAAGAAGAGGTAAAATCATATAAAAATTTAGGGGGGAAGTATATGCTTGTATTTTTTTTATTGATTTTATTAGTTTATGTAGTATCTATGTGGAAAATTTTTACAAAAGCTGGTTATGCAGGGTGGCTTTCAATAATCCCATTTGTTAATTTGTACCTAGACTTTAAAATAGTTTACGGAAAAGGATGGTATTTTTTATTTATGTTTATACCTATAATGAATATAGTTGTAGGAATAAAAATGGCTTTTGATAGAGCTAAAATATTTGGAAAAGGAATAGGATTTGGATTTGGAGTTTTATTCTTACCATATATATTTATCCCAATATTAGCCTTCTCTGATGCAGAGTATAAAGGAACAACAACTTTATTTTAAAAAAAGCTAGAAGCGTAATTGTTTCTAGCTTTTTACTAATACAAGTGTAGATAAAGCATTAAGTTTTACTTTGTTATCTACAATATTTATAGTATCTAATCCACTAAGTTTTGCTTTGTGATTATTTACTAATACAGTATATTTACCATTATTAATATCAAAATCAAATTCAAAATAGTTCGCATTATGTACTATTATTAAATCTTTAATTTCGTATGCAATTATATAATTATCATCTTTTAAAACTTTTGAACACTTTTTAATTTTTTCAAAATCATTTAAAGTAAATATATTAAAATATTTTCTAATTTTAACTAATTCTTTAAAGTAATCTACATATTCACTAAATTCATATGCTCTTTTATAATCTATCATATTTATATCATCGCTTGACTTATATGAATTTTCATCACCCATTTTAGTTCTTAAAAATTCTTGTCCTGAATGTATAAATGGTATTCCAAATGAAAAAAGAATTATACTTGTCCCTAGAAGATGTCTTTTTATTATATCGTTTTCATCCTCATAAGGCATCGTAAGTTTTAGTTGGTCATATAGTGTAAGGTTATCGTGAGCCTCAACATATTGAATTAATTGGCTTGGTTTAGTATAGGGCATTATTTCATAGCCAGATAATATATTTTTTAATATATTTTTTTCGTTATTTTCTACTCTACTTATATATCCACAACCGATATTTTCAAAAGTTGAGCCTTTTATTAAGTCTCTTATACTATCGTTGAAAAATGCAATATTAGGTATTTTATCTGCATTTTTTTGATTAGCTCTTTTTTCTTTTTCAAGACTTGGCATATCCCACCCTTCACCTAAAATTAAGATGTTTTTATTTATCCTACTTAATTTGTCATAAATTTCTGCCATTGTGTCTAAATCAAGTATTCCCATTAAATCAAATCTAAATCCATCAAATTTGTATTTACTTAACCAAAAAATTAAAGAGTCTACTATATATCTTCTAACCATAGAATGCTCACTTGCTACATCATTTGAACATCCAGTAGCTGCAATATATTTATTGTTTTCATCTAATCTGAAGTAATAGTTAGGGACTATAAGGTCAAAAGAGTGCTTTTTTGCATCAAAAACATGATTGTAAACAACGTCCATAATAACTGATATAGAATTATTATGTAAAACTTTTATTAAATTTTGTAATTCTAAAATACGTGAGTTTGGATCATGAGGATTTGCAGAATAGCTACCTTCTACTACGTTATAGTTTACAGGATCATATCCCCAGTTATATTTAGAAAACTGATTAAGTTCATCAACTGAATCTGATGAAAAATCAAATATAGGTAAAAATTGAATATAGTTAATACCTAAGTCTTTTATGTAATCGAGTCCGACTTTTTGCCCAAAGGAAGTAGCTTTATTTTCTTCGGTTAATCCTAAAAATTTTGCCTTATTTTCAATATTGGAGTCTTTAAAAAAAGTAAGATCTCTAATACTTGCTTCATATATTATCTTGTTTTCGTGATTTAAAAAATTAGTATTATTTTCTTTAATATCTACAACTACTGAATATTTTTCATTTGCACTACTTGAAATAGCATAAGGATCAGTTGATATATTTTTTTTATCTTTAAAAATAACTTCATAAAGATATTTTTGATTTAAAAGATCTTTATCTATTTTTATCTCAAATACAGCGTTTTCTTTTCTAGACATAGGGTATTTAGTGTTATCATCAACTAAAATTAAGTTAATTTCTTTAGCTAGAGGACTCCATACTTTAAATATAGTATGAGTATTAGTATAAAGAGCCCCTAATTTTTCTTCTGTATAATAAAGATTATCAAATTCTTTTGTTTTAAATAGTTTAGTTAATAAAAGTTCTTTATTTTCATTAAATATCTTTATTTCCGGTAAATCATTAATTAAAAGATTTTTATCAAGAATAAGTGTATAAATATTATCTTTAACAAAAAATTCTAATATATTAAATCCAGTAATTAAAATATCTTCTTTATTTATTTTTCTATCTGTTTTTATCTCTAATTCATTAAATTTTACTACATGTATTATCATATTATGCACCACCTTTTCACGATATATTAACTTAAAAAAATTCAAAAATCAATAGTAATTAAAACAGTATTTTGGTAGAATAAAAATAAAAGGAAAAGTGATAGTATGAGAAGATTAGGAATATCTATATACCCCGAAAAAACTACAAAAGATAAAATATTTAACTATTTAGAAAAAACAAGTAAAATTGGATTTAAAAGAATATTTTCTTGTTTATTATCTTGTAATAAGCCAAAAGATGAAATTATATCTGAATTTAGAGAAATTAATGAATATGCTCACAAATTAGGATTTGAAGTTATTGTTGATGTTTCACCTAAAGTATTTAAAGATTTAGGGATTTCATATACTGACTTAAAATTTTTTAGTGATATAAAAGCGGATGGATTAAGATTAGACGAAGGATTTAGTGGGAATGAAGAGAGTTTAATGACATATAATCCTTATGGGTTAATAATTGAAATAAATATGTCAAATAACACTCATAAAATAGATACAATAATGGACTATATGCCAAACAAATATAAGTTATATGGATGTCATAATTTTTACCCACATAGATACACTGGACTTGGAGTTGATTATTTTATAGCATCTACAGAAAGATTTAATAAATATGGAATAAGAACTGCTGCTTTTGTAAGTAGTCAAGAAAAAGATACTTTTGGACCATGGCCAGTAACTGATGGCCTTATAACTTTAGAAGAAGATAGAGATAAAAGTATAGATGTACAAATAAAACACTTAATAGCACTAGGAATAGATGATATAATAATATCTAATTGTTATCCAAGTGAAACTGAGCTTGAAAAAATAAAGGATATGGATTTATCTTTAATTTCGTTTAAAGCTGATTTAGAAAAAGATTTAGATGAAATAGAAGAAAAGATAATACTAGAAGAACTTCATTTTAATAGAGGTGATATAAATCCATACATGATAAGATCTACCATGCCAAGAGTTAAGTATAAAGAAAATGAATTTAAGGCTCATAATACAAGAGATATTAAAAAAGGTGATATCATAATAGAAAGTAGCCTTTATGGACACTATAAAGGAGAAATGCAAATAGCATTAAAGGATATGGAAAACAGTAAAAGAAGCTCTGTTGTAGGAAGAATCTCTGAAGAAGAGATATATTTATTAGACTATATAAAACCATGGCAAAAATTTAAAATAATAAAAAATAATAGTTAATATTTATTTTACTTTATGATATACTAAGTCTAAGAAATGGAGGGATAAGATGACACTAAAAATATTACTTATAGTAATAGCAATATTAGGACTATATTTTTTCTATTATTTAGTAAAAGATAGTTTAAATAATAAAGAAGAATATAGAGATAGCAAAATAAATAATTTTTGGCTTGCCATATTATCTATTATTATTTTCTTTTTTTCAACCTTCGGAATATCTGATTTTGCATTAAGCACAGTTATATATACAAGGTTAAAATGGTTAAAATTAAAAGATTTAATTGGAACAATAAATATAGACAGTATGATACCTACTATACTAATGGCTTTAATTTATTTAAGTTCAGTAGAAGTTGGTACTAAAACATTAATTGTTTGTATAGTAGCTCAAATAATAGGAGGATATATTGGACCAAATATTGCATTTGTTTTAAATGAAGAGATTATTAAAAAAATAATAGGGGTAGGATTAATTATAGTTTCTATAATAGTTTTATTAGGTCAGTTAGGATATATAAATGCAACAGGAAGTTTAAAAGAATTAGATGGAGTAAGATTAATAATTGCTGCAATTTGCTTATTTATTTATGGAGTACTTAATAATGTTGGTATAGGATCGTTTTCTTTAACTATGGTAACTATGTATTTACTGGGATTAGATCCAAGAGCAGCATTTCCAATTATGATGGCAGCAACAACATTCTCTGTTTTTGTTGGTAGTTTAAGATTTATTAAAAAAGGAGTATATAATAGAAAGATAGCTATTTATTCATCAACTTATGGTTTAATAGGTGTCTTTATAGCTGCATATATAGTAAAAAGCTTAGATACATATTACATAAAATGGATAGTATTATTCGTATTTTTACTAACAAGCTATACTCTGCTTAGCAAGAAATTTAAAGATAGTATAAGTTAATTAAAAGGCGCTATGCCTTTTTCTTTTAGAAAGAAGGATTTTATGAAAAGACAAATAAAATCTCCAAGTAAATATATACAAGGAGAAGGAGAAATAAGAAAGTTAAAAGAATACTCAGATATTTTATCAGAAAAAAGAGTGTATATTTTAGTTGATAAATTTGTATATGATAATTATAAAGAAGATATAGAGTTTAGCTATAAAAATGATTTATCAAAATGTCATATAGAAGTTTTTACTGCAAATTCCACAAAAAAAGAAATAGGTATTAGAGTAAATATGTTAAAAGAAAAAGATTTCGGAGTAATAATAGGAATAGGTGGAGGGAAAATAACAGATGTAGCAAAAGCTATTTCATATTACTCTAATCTACCCATAATTATAGCTTCAACGGTAGCGTCAACTGATGCTCCTTGTTCTAGTTTATCTGTGTTGTATGATGAAAATGGAAAGTTTTTACAATATTTACATCTAAAAGAAAATCCTAATATTGTTTTAATGGATACAAAAATAATAGTAAATGCACCAGCAAGATTTTTAGTTTCGGGTATGGGAGATGCATTATCTACTTACTATGAAGCAAAGGCTTGTTACGATAGAGGTGTTAAAAATTCTAAAGTAGCTTTAGCTTTAGCTAAATTATGTCTAGATACAATAATTGAAAAAGGATATTTAGCAAAATTAGCTAATGAAAAAAAAGAAATAAGTGAAGAATTTGAAGATGTAGTAGAAGCTAATACATATTTAAGTGGAATAGGTTTTGAAAGTGGAGGAGAAGCACTAGCTCATGCACTTCATAATGGATTTACAATTTTAGAAGAAATAAAGGGTAAATTACACGGTGAAATAGTTGCTTTTTCAACTATAGTTCAAATGCTTATAGAAAATAGAGAAAAAGAAGAAATAGATAAAGTTATTAAGTTTTGTAAAAAAGTAGGGCTACCTACGAATTTTAAAGATTTAGGTATAGAAAATTGTAATCTAGAAAATGTTATAAAAAAGACATTAGAAGATGAAACAGTAAATAATATGCCATTTAAAATAACAAAAGAGAATTTATTAGAATCAATAATAAAAGCAAATGAATTAGGTAAATAAAAAAGGCTATTAGAACATGAACCAATAAACTAGACAAATTAGATTATGGATATTTTATGAAGGGAGGCGCATGTTCTAGTGCCTATTTTTTATTACCAACTATAAACTAGTGATACATTTGATTTTATATCAGCAGAAAGAAATTCTATTCCTTTTTTATTTCCGTTATAATCTGTTGGGTAATTAAAGTTAAATCCAGCAGAAAAATCAGCTTTTAGAGTTAAATCTTTTAAAATATCATATTTTAAGTCATATTTACGAACAACTTCAAATTTAGTATTATTAAAAATAGATTTTTTAACTTTATCATATTTAATTATATCTACAGAAACTATAGTATTTAAATGAGATGATAAAGTTAATTTATCTGTTAGGTGAAGATCATATTTTGCACCAAGGTCAACTTTTAAATAAGCAAAAGAATCTTTAAGTTTTTCTTCTATTATTTTAGACGGAAACAACTTTTGTTCTCTAGCGATATCTGTGATAAATATATTATAGAACTTACCATTAGCACTAAGAGTTAGATTTTTAATGCTTCTATTTTCTTCATTTATTTCAAAACCTAACTCTGAATAAGTATCATTAATAGATAAAGAAATAGTATCTTTTGGTGTAAATATTTTTATATTATTCAAAAGAACTTTAAAGCTAAAATCATTATTTTTAAATTTCTTGTGCTTTGATTCAAGGCTTAATCTAGTAAATATCGAAGAATTACTGTAAGGAACTTCTTTATCGTTGTATTTTTTAAATTTTATCTTCCCAACATGATTATGTTGAAGTGAAAGATTACCTATAAGATCGAATTCTTTTAAACCATCAAAATTTGCACTAGCTTCTACTTTTACATATTCAATACCTTTATCACCCCAATAATGTTTAAGACTAAGTTCTGATTTAAAATCTTTAAACATAGCTAATCTATCTTTTTTTAAAGAAAGGCTATGAATTGATTCAAAATCATCTATATTAGTTTTAGTTATTATTTTTCTATATCCAGGTGTTTTGAATGCAGGAAATGCTATATCGTGTAATTTTGTCTTATTCTTAGTATTAAAATTCCAAATATAGTCATAATAGTTGTATTCAGTATTAAATTCAATTTCTCCAAATACTTTATTTCTTAAATATGGTTGATAAGTACCACGAGAAAGCTCATCTTCTATAGTAAGTTTTACATAAGATTCAATATTTTCTTTTTTAGGGAAAGTATATTTTAACCAAACATTTCCTTTAGGGTTGAAATCTAAAAGAATGATCTTTTTTAAACGAACGTTGTCTATTGAAATATTTTTTGCTTCATATTCTAAACCAAAATCAAGTCTTAAATCCTTATCGCTTAAATCTAATTTAACTTTAGGAGATAGTGGAAATTCTTCTAATTTTTCTTTATAGTTTTTTTTGTTTAAATTTAGTTCTATATTATTTGAAATTTCAAAATTACCATTTAATTTTGAGTAAGAAATAATTGTGCATAAAATGCTTAGTATTGTTAGTGTTTTTTTCATGTTTTTCGCCCTTTCTTTTTGTTAGGTGTTCATTATATACAGCGCAAAAAATTAAATCAATAGCACTATTTCAGTTATTAATAAGATGAAAAGATAAAAAAAATATTAATGGCTTGAAAAATAAGAGGGGAAGAAAAAAATATTTTTTAGTTATTTTTTGGATATTTTAAAAAAATTAACAATCACTAAACTTTTGAAAAAATATAGGGTGTTTTTGGTGAAAAATTACAAAAAACACCTGCATTTACTCATAATTATTAAGAAAAAAACTAAGAGGTATGAAAAAGTTAGATATTTTTCGGATATATTTTGATTGTATGTGTATTTCTATTAAATTTACTTGATTAAAAGCAAAAAAAATAAAACAGTTAATTTTCGGTTATATAAAAAAAGTAAAAATCAAAAACCCTACAAGCCTTTAATTTAGAGGTTTATAGAAAAAACTGAAAAAATTTCAAAATTTGACACAAATAATCTTTTAGGTATATATTCAGTACAAACCAAAATTAAAGAACGGAGAATATAATGAAAAAAAACTATAAATATCATTTGTATTTTTTATTATTAGCAGTAACAATTTCTTGTAGTAATAATCAAACAAATAGTCAGTTAAGTAGTCATTCAGGTAGTAATAGAAAACCTAGAATTCCAGCTTCTTATACAGAAATAACAGATCCAAACCAAAAAGCTAATTTATCTAATTTCTATAAATTCAATATAACAGGAGAAGACAATATAACAAAAAGTTATATTGAAAAAGAAAATGTAGTAGAAAATGGTAATGAAGAAGCTGAAATTGATATAAGGGAAAATAAGGTATTTATATCAGAATATGAATATATGAGAACAGACTACTATAAGAATAAAGAAGAATTTAAAAATATTAAAATATTTGGTAAGACGAATGATAATGTGAATACATTAGAATTAGGACATGGGGAAGAGGTTTTAAAAGCATTTTTAGACTCTAATTATGATGGATATAAAAATGAAAAAAAAAATACCTTAGATGAAAATGCCTATTTGAATATGTCTGACTACATACAGTTTGAAAAAAATAAAAAAGATTATTCTGGAATAGTTAATATGAGTTATGGAAGTACAACATATGTAAGTGCTTTGAACAAATTAAATCCAAATTCAAAATACATTGATAAATCTAATACAAAGTATTTTAGTAAAATACCAGAATATTTTTCAGATCTAGTTCAAAACCCTGAATATAAGAAAAATAAGTGGCTTAAAGTAATATCTCTAGGAAATAAAAATGATATTAAGGTTAAAGGAAAATGGTATTCGTCTATTCTATTATCTAAATATCAAAATTTATCTGAAGAATTACAAAAAGCAGCAAGAAGTGAAGTCATTTTAGTAAAAAATAGCTTCTATAAAAATGATTATCAAGACAAGGCTTTAGTTCATGAATTTCAAACTACAAAAAGTGGTAAAAAAGTTGTAGAGGTATATGATGAAGTATATGCATATGGAGATAATGAAAATTCAAGATACGATGCAAGTGCACTAGCTCTTAGATCAATGACAATAGGAGCTTTAGGTGTAAACTACAGTAATGGTTTTGAAAGAAAAGGATCTAGTTTTTCTTCTCCTCGTATTACAAGATTAGCTTATGAAGTGAAAAATAAATTCCCTTATCTTACACTTCATCAAGTAAAGGAAGTAATTTTTGGAACAGCAGATCATGATGAAAGCGGATATTTAAATGATATAAATGGTTGGGGTCAAGTAAATTACAAAAAAGCAATGAATGGGCCGAGTGATTTTAATGCAGGATTAATTGATGAAACTAAGTTTTTTGATGGTTGGTATTCAAAAACATTTGACAATGAAGGTAATAGATATTTTTATGTAGACACAAAAGGTATTGATTCTGAGTGGAGTAATGATATAACTAGTGGATTAAAAGGTGATGGAAATACAAAAAAATATAGAATTTATCCAATTATAGATGCAAAAGAGAAAATATTTAACTATAGATTAGCTAAAGTATTAGATAGTGAAAGACTTTTTTATTCTAATGTAGCAACAGCTGGACTTAGAAAAGATGGAAATGGAGATTTAATACTATCTGGTAGACAGCTATATAATGATAAGATTCAAGTATTAGGTGGGAGTTTAACTTTAAAAAATTCTGCAAACTCAAAAGAAATAGATGTTTTTAATGAAGCTACATTAAACTTAGATGGAAAAAGTAAAATAGAAATAAATGATATAGTATCAGATGGTAGAGTAAACTTTAAAACAAATGTTGATATGAAAGATTATAGAGCGAGTACAAGTTCAAATACAATATTAAATCCAGGAGTAAATATAAAAGCGAAGAGCTTTAAAGTAAATGGAAAATATAGCATAGGTGAAATTAAAACATTAGATGAATTAAAAAAACACATAACTATAGAATCAGGTGATGTTTTATTAAATTCGGATACAACAAGCATATATTTAAATCCAGTAATTACAAATGATAATAGAAGAGTAAAAATTGAATTTGCTACAGAAACACCAAATTATAGAAAATTAAAAGATTTAACAGAGATTGAAAAAAGAAATATACCTTCATACAGTATAAATGAAGCAAAGTTTTTTGAAGGGTATGAAAGTTTAGTAGAAGATAATGAAGAAGCTAAAAAAGCAAAATTAGCTTTAGTAAACTTATCTAGTGATAATAAGGAAATGTTAAAATCACAAGTTTTTACCGATAACTATGCAACATATGCAAAAAATTTATTTGAGTCAAATGAAAACTTTGAAAACGATAGATTTAATGAATATTTCAAATCACAAACAAGAAAAAATAGAGTAACAGTAAATACATATAAAAGCAAAAACTTTATGTCAGGAGAAAACTTTACAAGTTTTTCAAAGGATTTTTCTTCGCATAACTTAAAATACAATCATAAATTTAATGATAAATTAGAAGTAGGTCTTATGGGAAGTATTTTGAATTCAAACTTTGAGTTTGTAAATAAAGCTAATTTTAAAAATAATGCAGTATCATTAGGTCTTAATACTAATGTTAAGACAAAATATGTAGACTTTATTCTGGAAAATTTTGTAACATATAATAGTACAAAAATAAGAAGAAGTATAAAAGATGAAGAAGTTTTTTCTAATTTAAAATCAATTTTATTTGAAAATTCACTTATGTTAAAAAAGGATTTTGAATTTAAAAATAATATTTTATCGACATTTATTGGAAATAATTTACAAATTTTAAGTGTATTAGAAAATGATGGAGAAAATTCGGATTATTCTACACAAGTATTAACAACTAATTTAGTAAATAATAAGATATTTTCTGGTGTAGATATGATAACAAAAATAACAAATAAATTTATGCTAGAAAACAGAATAAAATTAGATTTTAATTTCCATAAAAATTTAAATTTAAATGTAAAAACTATGGGAGTTAAACAAAAATCAAAAGGTCAAGATTTAGATGTATTTAATGCAGTATATAATATGAATTTAAAATATAGAGTAACACAAAATTTAAATTTAAATACTAATTTAAGCTTAAATTTAAAGGGGAATTTTGGAATTGGGTTATCTTTTGACTACGAATTTTAATAATATAAGGCTTTGCAAAATAGCATAGCCTTTTTAAGTCTTAAAAATATTTTTAAAAAAATATGAATATATGATATAATTTTAATATATAAAACGAGGTGATAGTAATGTATAAATCAAAAACAACAGTATCAGAGGAATTTTTAGTGAAATCTGTAATAGATGGAGGTGAATACAAGGCAAGTTTAAATAGAAAGGAAAGTACAACGCCTATGGGAATATTAAATGTAGCCTTATCAGCTTGCATCATAATGTGTGTTAGAGGATACTATATTAAAAATAGAATAAAAGGTGTTAAAATAGAAATAGAAAATGAGTATGAGTACACAGAAAATAAATATGATATAGAAATTTTAGTATCAAAAAAAATAGATGAAAAAGAAATACAAGGAATAAAAGAATATATAAAAGAAAAATGTAGTGTTTCTAAAATGTTAAAAGAAGAAATTAAGTTAAATATAGATATAAAAGGGGTTGAGTAAAATTAATAATAAAGTAGCTGTAGTTGCAGCAAAAAGAAGCCCTATTGGAGTATTTAAAAAAACATATAAAGATGTGGATTTAGTAAGTTTATCTAGTGAATTAATAGATAAAATGTTAAAAGAAATTAAACTTGATAAAGATTTAATAGATGAAGTAATAGTAGGTACAGTATTACAAGGTGGAAGAGGACAAAATATAGCAAGACAGATAGAAATAAATGCAAAAATTTCCAATGAAAAACCAGCATATACAGTAGATATGGTATGTGGAAGTAGTATGAAAGCTATTAATCTAGCTAAAAACTCTATTTTAGTAGGAGAATCAAAGGTCATATTAGTTGGTGGAGTAGAATTTATGAGCGATGCTAACTTTATGTATGAAGATGGACTTTTTTGTTCTTTTAGTAATGCAAGCATGGGAATAACAGCTGAAAATATTGTAGAAAAATATAAGTTAAAAAGATCTGAATTAGATAAATTTTCTTTAAATAGTACAAAAAAAGCAATAGAAGCGCAAGAAAAAGAACGTTTTAAAGATGAAATAGTAGAGATTTTTGGAGTATCAAAAGATGAATTTGTAAGACTTGACCAAAGTATAGAAAAACTAGGAAAATTAAAACCTGTATTTAAAGAGGACGGAATAGTAACTGCTGGAAATAGTACAGGCTTAAATGATGGTGCTTCTTTTTTAGTTTTAATGGAGGAAAGTTATGCTAAAAAAATGGGCTTTGAAATTTTAGCGTATATTGATGATGTTGTTTCGGTAGGATTAGATCCAAACTACATGGGATTAGGTCCAATATATGCAATAGATAAGTTAATAAAGAAAAATAATATAGATATTTCATCTATTGATTTATTTGAAATTAATGAAGCATTTGCAGCTCAGGCATTAGTTTGTATAAATGAATTAGATATAGATGAAAAAAAGGTAAATGTTAATGGAGGAGCAATAGCTCTAGGTCACCCTTTAGGAGCTACAGGAGCTAGAATTGTAACAACATTAATATATGAAATGAGAAGAAGAAAGGTTAATAAGGGGATTGCTAGTCTATGTATAGGTGGAGGACAGGGAATGGCTTTATTAGTTGGTAGAGATTAAATGAGTGTAGGTATAGACAAGATAGGAGTATATATTCCTAAATATTTTTTAGATATAAGGTGTTTGGCAAAAGCAAGAAATGTAGAAGAAGAAAAGTATACAAAAGGACTTATGCATGATAAGATGGCAATAAGTCCTGTAAGTCAAGATATAGTAAGTATGGGAACAATGGCAAGTCTTAAAATTTTAAATGAAGAAGATAAGAAAAATATAGGTTTAGTAATATTTGCAACAGAAAGTTCATTTGATAAAAGTAAAGCTGCAAGTACATATATACATAGTTTATTAGATTTAAATCCGTATTGTAGAACTGTTGAAATGAAGCAAGCTTGTTTTTCAGCAACTGCAGGAATACTTATGGCAAGAGATTATGTAAAATTAAATAAAAATAAAAAAGCGCTAGTAATTGCAAGTGATATAGCAAAATATGAAATGAAAAGTCCAGGAGAATCCACTCAAGGATCTGGAAGCGTTGCAATTCTAATTTCAGAAAATCCCAAAATTGCTGAAATAGAAGAAAATAGCGTGAGTTATACAAAAGATGTAATGGATTTTTACAGACCCTCACAATATGAGTATCCTAAAGTTGATGGTAAATTAAGTAATGAAATGTATTTACATCACTTAGAGGTTACATACAATGCTTATGTTAAAGAAAAAAATGATACTAATTTTTCTAACATTTGTTTTCATGTGCCATATCCTAAATTAGCTCTAAAAGCAGTTAAAATGGTAAATAAAAATTTAGAAGATAGATATTATGATACTGTAAAATTAAATAGCCAAGTAGGTAATATTTATACAGGATCACTTTATTTAAGTCTTTACTCTTTACTATCTAATGCAGACTATTTAAAAGAAAATGATAGAATAGCAATGTATAGCTATGGTAGTGGTTCTGTTTCAGAGTTTTTTGTACTTAAATTAAAAAAAGATTTTAAAAAGGAAAAGTTAGATTTAGAAAATAGGATAGAACTTAGCATAGAAGAGTATGAAAAAATATTTTATGAAAAAGAAGTTGAAGATAAAGAATATGAAAATTGTACAGATGAAAAAGTGTATTTAAAAGGAATATTTGATTCTAAAAGGAAGTATGTAATAAATGGAAAATAAATTTGGTGGATATTATAAAAAGTCCAGAGAAGAGAGAATAAAAATATTAAAAGACTTAGAATATATTGATGAAAAAATGTATAACTATTTAATTGAAGAAAAAAGCTTAGAAAACTATAAAGCTGATAAAATGATAGAAAATGAGTTAGGAATTTTTGGTATTCCATTTGGAATTGCTACTAATTTTTTAATAAATGGTAAAGAATATATAGTCCCAATGGCAACTGAAGAACCTAGTGTAATAGCAGCAGCAAGTAATGGGGCAAAAATTATAGCAAAAAATGGTGGAATTACATCAAAAGTTCAAGAAAATAGACAAATGATAGGACAAATTTGTTTATATGATATAGATGATTTTTCTAAAAGTTTAAAAATATTAGAAGAAAACAAGGAAAAATTAATAAATCTAGCAAATAAATATCACGAAGGTATAAATAACTTAGGTGGTGGAGCAAAGGATATTAAGTTTTTAAAAAAAGGACAATTTATAATCATATACCTTTATGTAGATACATTAGATGCTATGGGAGCTAATATATTAAATACTATGCTAGAAGGTATAAGTTTTGAAATAGAAAATTTAATAAATGCTAAAAAGTTAATGGCAATAATTTCAAACTATAGCTTAAATACAATAGTTAAAGCAAGTTGTAAATTAAAAGTAGATAGCGAATACGGAAATAAGATGATGTTAGCTTATGAGTTTGCAAAAGAAGATGTATATAGAGCAGTTACTAATAATAAAGGGGTATTAAATGGAATAAGTGCTCTTACTTTAGTTACTGGAAATGACACAAGAGCAATAGAAGCTTGTATTCATTCTTATGCATCTAAAGATGGAAAATATATGCCTTTAACTAAATGGGAATACAAAGAGGGGTATTTACATGGAAGTATAGAAATTCCTATTCCAATAGCAACTGTAGGAGGAAGTATAGGTTTAAATGAAACAACAAAAATAGCCTTAAATATATTAAAAAATCCAAACGCAAAAAAGTTAAGTGAGATAGCAGCAGCTCTAGGTTTAGTTCAAAACTTTGCAGCACTAAATGCACTTGTAACTGATGGTATTCAAAAAGGTCATCTAAAGCTACATGCTAAAACAATTATGGAGTTTTTAAAAGCAAATGAAAAAGAATCAAATATAGTTATAGAAAAAATGATAAAAGAAAATAAGATAGAAATAGAATATGCAAAAAAAATATTGGGAGAAATAAGAAATGAGTACAAGCTCTAAGATAATTTTAATAGGCGAGCATAGTGTTGTATATGGTAAAAAAGCTATTGCAATACCTATAAAAAATTTAAGTTTAAGTGTTTCTTTAATAGATGAATATATTTTTGAAAGTGAGCATGTAAAGTATATCAAAAGTTTAATAGAAGAAAATTTTGATGTTCCTAAAAAATATATAAAAATAGAATCTAATATACCTAAAAGTGCAGGTATGGGATCTTCTGCTAGTTTAGCTATAGAAATAGCAAGAGCATACAATGTAGATGAAAATTTTGTTGTATTAAACGCAGAAAAGAAAAAACACGGTAATCCAAGTGGTATAGATAGTACAGTAATATTAAATGAAAAAGCAATAATATACCAAAAAAACGAAAAAATAGAGTTTTTATCTAAATTAAATGCTTTTATAGTAATTGCCAATACAAGAGAGTATGGAAATACTAAAAAAGCTATTGAAATAGTAAAAGAAAAAAATAGACCTGATTTAATAGACGATTTAGGAAAAATTACAGAATTAGCTATAGTGTATTATAAAAATAAAAGTTTAGTAAATTTAGGAAAAACCTTTGAATTAGCTCAAAATATTTTAAAACAACTAGGTGTAAGTTCAGAAAAAATAGAAGAAATAGTAGAATTATCAAAACCATATTCTCTAGGAACTAAGTTAAGTGGTGGAGGACTTGGTGGAGTTACAATTAGTTTATGTAACGGTTTAGATAATGCTAGAGAACTAAGAAAAGTATTAAGAAAAAACAAAATAAAAGATGTATTTATTGTAAGAATATAGGGGGGTAAAGTGTGGACATGATAGAGTTAAAATTCTTTTTAAAAGAAGAACTAGACGAAATAAAAATAGTGAATAAGCAACACATTGATATAATAAATGATTTTTTTTCAAATTCAAAAAAAATAAATAGATAAAGGAGAATTACTTATGCAAGTATATTTAGATAATGCAGCAACAACAAACTTAAGAAAAGAAGTTTTAGAAAAAATTACAGAAATATATGAAAAAACTTATGCTAACCCCTCATCTGTTCATAGTTTTGGTAGAGAAAGTAGAGCTCTTTTAGAAAATGCAAGAAACAGAGTAGCTAAAAATCTAAATATATTAGCTAAAGATATTATTTTTACTTCAGGAGCTACTGAATCAAACAATTTAGCTATAAGAGGGATTGTAAATGCTAAAGGTAAAGATAAAGAAATAATATGCTCTAGTATAGAACATTCAAGTATATTAAATCTTGTAAAACAATTAGAATTAGAGGGGTATATAGTAAAATATATAAGAGTAAATGAAAACGGAATAATTGATTTAGAGCATTTAAAAAGCTTAATTAATGAAAATACTGGATTAATAACTGTTATGGCTGTAAATAATGAAATAGGTTCAATTCAACCAATAGAGAAAATTTCTGATATGATTAAGGGTAAAAACATACATTTTCATGTAGATGCTGTTCAAATGATAGGGAAAAAAGAATTAAAACCTTATGAATTAGGTATAGATAGTATGAGTATTTCGTTTCATAAACTATATGGACCAAAAGGTGTTGGTGTTTTATATATTAAAGATAATATAGAAATAAAAAAAGCCTTTTATGGAGGAGAGCAAGAAAGAAATAAAAGACCGGGTACTGAAAACTTGCATTCAATATTATTAGCTGATATTGCCTTAGACTATGCTATAAATAATATGGAAAAAGAAAGCAAGTATGTAAAAGAATTAATGGACTATTTAGTAGATAATATTAAGGATTTAGAAAATATTAAGATACACGGAGAAAATAGAATAGATAACATATTAAATATCTCAATTAAGGGTAAAAATATACAAATGCTACTACCAATACTAGATATGAGAGGTATTTATGTTAGTGGCGGAAGTGCTTGTATGTCAGGAAGCGTTAGTGGTTCATATGTATTAAAAAATATGGGACTTAGTGAAGATGAGGTAATGTCATCTATAAGAATAAGTTTAGGAATACACAACACAAAAGAAGAAATTGATTATTTAATTAGTGTTATTAAAGGAATATGATAAGAGATAGAGGGTTTTATCTCTTTTTTATTTTTAATAAAAAAACCGTACCTAATTAAAAGTACGGTTAAAAATATTAGAGGTTATATCTTGCTTATATCAACTGAACCATAAGGACGGATAGAAACCTTATAGCATTTATCATCAATATAATTTTCAATATAATTAATGTAATTATCACTGTCTTTTTTCTCTAAGACTACCATTATAACTCCAGCGAATCCACCTCCGTGAACTCTTGTGGCTGCATTTAATTTATTATCGTGTATATACATTTCTGTTAAGTTAAGTGCTATTGGAATTGGTTGTTCTTCAGGTTTTTTAGCAACATAAACATTTTGTAAATATCTAAATGAAGATAATCCAGATTCACGAACAACTTCTAAGAATTTATCATAGTTTTCATTTTTTAAGGCAGGTATTAATTCATCAACTTTTTCATTTTCGTTAAAGAAATGGAACGCTCTTAAAATTGCACGATCAGATAAATTTTTTCTTAATTCCTTAAAGTTATCCATTATATATTTTTTATCTATGTATCTTAATTCCTTAGAAGCTATACTTTTCATTTCACTAGGGATGCTTGAATACTCCTCTCCTAAATCTTCATGACTTCCTCCAGTTGGAACTAGTACTATATCGTATAAATCTTCTAGTTTAGAAGAATTTAATTTTTCTAATGTTGGATTTTTAATGTCTTTAAAATCAATAGCTATCATACCACCATGACTACAAGCTATTTGATCTAAAAGACCAGATTTTTTATCCCAATAGAAGTTTTCTGAATATTGTCCAGCTTTAGCAAGACTTACTATATCTAATTTAGAATCATTATAGAATGAATTTAATATAGTAGTTATAAGCATTTCAAATGAAGCTGATGAGCTTACTCCGCTAGAAGGGATAACATCAGAAGTTACAACTATATTTGCCCCTCCAATTTTACCGATATTGCTTACACCTTTTAATATTCCTTTAATTAAAAGAGTAGACCATGAATCAGACTCTTTTTTTTCTAAATCATTGATGTCTATTATATATTCTTCTTTAAAATCAAGGCTTTTTAGCTTAAATAAGTTAGAATCCTCTTTTGTAGCAACTGCTATTGTATCTAAATCAATACTAGCACAAACAACTTTACCAAAATTATGGTCAGTATGGTTTCCTATTATTTCTGTTCTACCAGAAGAAGAAAATAGCTCGTATTCTTCTGTATCTTTGTATGTCTTTTTAAATTCTTTTATTAAATCCTCAAATCTTTTGATTTTTCCTTCATTATTTTTATATAGTTTTTTTACTTGTTCTAAATATCTCATATCAAAAGTCCTCCTTTAATATATTTTATTATGTAAAAATAAAAAAGCAAAAAAATAAAGTATAAAAATGAGTGAGTTTTTTAACTCAGTTTAGTAAAACTTACTAGAAGTCTTAAAAATAAAGAAAAAATTTAATTAACTCAAAAGTTTATTTAAACTTTCATTAACTGAAAATGCAATTAATTCTAGATTAAGTAAAAAAAAAATAATTAACAAAATAATTGTTGTTGGTTAATTAAGTATTTTGTGGTATACTATATTAAAATATTAGATAATTATACAAAATTTTGTTATAGGTTAAAAAAGTACAAAAAAAAATTAAGAAAAAAAATTGAAATGTAAAAAAATAAAGTTAAAATGTATTAGGTAGGAAAAATTATGACAGAAAATGAGTATAAGGTGCTTGATTTAATTCTTCATAATGAAGATATAACAAGTGTAGAGCTTTCAGAAAAGTTAAAAGTATCTAAAGTTGCAATATTTAAAATTCTAGAAAAACTAGAGAAAAATAACTATATTGAATTTAGAGATGAGGTTAAGCCTGTTAAAATAGGAAGACCTAGAAAACTTATGGCAATAAAAAAAAATAGAAATATAATAATTGGTGTTAATTTTGGTGCTGATTTTATAGAAATATCTGTTTGGAATATTGATAGAAGTTTAATTGAAACAAATATAAGACATAATAAGAGTAAGATTAATGATTCTGTATTACAACTTATTATAGATGGCCTTGATAGTATTTTAGAAAAATATAAAGAGTACAGTGTTGTTGCTGTTGGAATATCACTACACGGAATAGTTGATAGTGATAAAAAGATATCGATTTTCTCTCCACATTTTAAGTGGGAAAATTACGAAATAGGACAAATACTAGAAAAAAGATATAAAATACCCGTTATGATAGATAATGATGTTAGATCTATGCTAAATGCTGAAATAAAAAATGGAGTAGCAATAGGTAAAAAAAATCTTTTATACATCTATATGAAAAATGGAATTGGATCATCTTATATGATAAATGGGAAAATTTTTGAAGGAGATAATAACTCAGCTGGAGAAATTGGACATTATATTGTAAATTATAATTCAAAGTACACTTGTAAATGTGGAAAAAAAGGCTGCCTTGAAACAGAGTTTTCTGAAAATTCAATAAAATTAATTATCCAAAATGAATATGAGGAAAAAGGCTTAAGCTATAATCCAAACATAAATGCAAAAAAAATATATGACATGGCATTAGATGGTGATGAGATTATAGTAGACACCGTAAAAAAAATATCCTACAACTTTGGAATAGTTATTGGAAATATATTAAATATATTAGATATAGAAAATATAGTAATAAGCGGAGATATTCTTCATGCTAAAAATATATTTATAGACTCATTTAAACTAGGAATTGAAAAGAGTTTAAATAAAAAATTTCAACAAACTTACCAGGTATATGAAACAACTTTTGGTGATGATGCTCCAAAATACGGTGCACTATCATTAGTAACAAACAACTTATTTGCTAATTTAAAATTAATTAAATAAATATTATTAGGAGGAATTATGAAAAAATTTTTATCAGTCGTAGCTTTAGGTATGGCAATTATTTCATGTGGATCTAAAAAAGAAGAAGGTCCAAAAAAAGTAAGAATAGGTGTTACTATTTACAAATTTGATGATAACTTTATGTCAACTTTAAGAGATGATTTAAAAGTATTCGCAGAACAAAACGGTGGAGTAGAATTATTCTTAAATGATTCACAAAACCAACAAGGTATACAAAATGACCAAATAGACACTATGATTTCAAAAGGTGTAGACGTTTTAGCTATAAACTTAGTTGACCCACAAGCAGGAGCAACAGTTGTTCAAAAAGCTAAAAACGCAAATATACCTATCGTATTATTCAATAAAGATCCAGGATTTGAAGTATTAAATAGTTATGATAAAGCATACTATGTAGGAAATAACCCTGAAGAATCAGGAGTATTCCAAGGAGAAACTGCTGTTAAACAATGGATGGCAGATCCTTCATTAGATAAAAATGGTGATGGAATAATTCAATATGCTATGTTAAAAGGAGAACCAGGACACCCAGATGCAGAAGCAAGAACATTATTCTCAATTAAAACAATAAATGAAAAAGGAATAAAAACAGAAAAATTATTTGAAGATACAGGAATGTGGGATGCTGCATTAGCTAAAGATAAAGTAGATGCATGGTTATCTTCACCTAAAGGACAAACAATAGAAATGATTTTAGCTAACAATGACGGAATGGCATTAGGAGCAATAGAAGCAACTAAAGCACACAATATTAAATTACCTATCTATGGAGTAGATGCTATACAAGAAGCATTATTAAAAATAGAAAATGGTGAATTAGCAGGAACTGTATTAAACGATGGTACAAACCAAGCAAAAGCAGTTTTAGATTTATCATTAAACTTAGCTAATAAAAAAGGTCCTATACAAGATACTAACTGGAAATTAGATAAAAAAGCAGTAAGAGTACCTTATGTAGGTGTAGATAAAGACAACTTAAGTAAGTTTAAAAAATAATTAAACCATTTATAGAAAGCTATCTCTTAAAAGTGGGATAGCTTTTTAAAAAAATAAGGAGTTAAAATATGTCAGAATATGTATTAGAAATGGAAAATATTTCTAAAGAATTTCCAGGAGTTAAAGCATTAGATAGCGTACAGTTAAAAATTAGACCTGGTAGTGTTCATGCACTAATGGGAGAAAATGGTGCTGGTAAGTCAACACTTATGAAATGTTTATTTGGAATATATATTAAGGATACTGGTACTATAAAATTAGAAGGAAATGAAGTAGCATTTAAAAATTCAAAAGATGCCCTAGAAAACGGAGTTTCTATGGTTCACCAAGAATTAAATCAAGTCGTTCAAAGAAATGTAATGGATAACATTTGGCTTGGAAGATATCCACTAAAAAATGGGCTAGTAAATGAAAAGAAAATGTATAATGATACTTTAGAAATCTTTAAAGAACTAGATATCAAAATAGATCCAAGAGAAAAAGTACACAAACTAAGTGTTTCACAAATGCAAATGTTAGAAATTGCAAAAGCAGTTTCATATAATTCAAAAGTTTTAATTTTAGATGAACCAACATCTTCATTAACAGAAAATGAAGTTGGGCATTTATTCAAGATAGTAAAAAAACTACAAAGTAAAAATATAGGGATAGTATATATTTCACATAAAATGGAAGAAATAAAGACAATTTGTGATGAAATAACAATATTAAGAGATGGAAAATGGATAGATACAAGAAAAGTATCTGATTTAAGTACAGATGATATTATAAACTTAATGGTAGGTCGTGAACTTACAAGTAGATTCCCTAAAAAAGATAATGAACCAAAAGATGTTATATTAGAAGTTAATAATATAAATTCTAAGTTCTTAAAAGATATTAATTTTTCACTAAAAAAAGGGGAAATACTAGGTATTGCTGGTTTAGTTGGAGCTAAAAGAACTGAATTAGTTGAAACAATATTTGGTATATTACCTAAAGATACTGGAGAAGTAATATTACATGGAGAAAAAATAGAAATTAAAGAGCCAAAAGATGCTATTAAAAATGGTATTGCGCTGATTACAGAAGATAGAAGAAAAACAGGTATATTTTCAATGCTTAGTGTACAATTTAATTCAATTTTAGCAAATGTTAAGTCATATAAAAATAAATTTGGATTATTAGATAATAGCACAACAACTAAAGATACGGCTTGGGTAATAGATAGTATGAAAGTTAAAACTCCATCACAAAAAACTAATATTGGAAGCTTATCTGGTGGAAACCAACAAAAAGTAATTATAGGAAGATGGCTATTAACAAACCCAGAAGTTCTACTTATGGATGAACCAACAAGAGGAATAGATGTTGGGGCTAAATTTGAGATATATCAACTTATGATAAATCTAGCTAAACAAGATAAAGGTGTAGTTATGATATCATCTGAAATGCCAGAATTATTAGGTGTTACAGATAGAATTATAGTTATGAGTAATGGTAGAATAGCAGGTATAGTAGATACTAACAATACTTCACAAGAAGAAATTTTAAGATTAACAGCTAAGTATTTGTAGGAGGATAAAATGAATAATAAGAAAATAAAACAAATGCTATTAGACAGTGGTATATATATAGTTTTAGCATTATTAATACTTTCGATAATAGTTAAAGAACCAACGTTTTTAGCATTACATAATTTAAAAAATATTTTAATGCAATCATCAGTTAGAATGATATTAGCCTTAGGGGTTGCAGGTATAATAGTAACACAAGGTACTGACTTATCAGCAGGTAGACAAGTAGGTCTTGGTGCAGTTATAGCAGGATCATTATTACAAAAAACAGGGGTAACAACAAAGGTATATCCTAATTTAGAAACATTAAATCCGTTATTAGTTATTTTAATAGTAGTTGTAATAGGAGCTTTAGTTGGATTTTTCAATGGTATTATAGTTGCTAAGTTAAATGTTGTTCCATTTGTTACAACTATGGGTACTATGACAATAGTTTATGGTATAAATTCACTATATTATGAATATATAGGAAATAGACCAGTTGCTTCATTTGATCAATCTTACACAGATGTTGTTGGATTTATAAACCTAGGAGGAATTGGTATACCTAAATTAATAATATATGCTTTAATTTCAATAGTATTTATGTGGGTATTATGGAATAAAACAGTATTTGGTAAAAACTTATTTGCTGTTGGTGGAAACCCAGAAGCAGCTACAGTTTCAGGAGTTAATGTAGTAACTACATTAGTATTAGTTTATGTATTATCAGGAATGATGTACGGTGTAGGTGGATTTTTAGAAGCTGCCCGTGTAGGATCTGTTACTAATAATATGGGATTCATGTATGAAATGGATGCTATTGGAGCCTGTGTTATAGGAGGAGTATCATTTAGTGGTGGGGTTGGTAAAATCTCAGGAGTAGTTTTAGGTGTTATTATATTCACAGTTATTAACTACGGTTTAACATATATAGGAGTAAATCCTTACTGGCAATATATAATAAAAGGGTTAATAATAATCTTTGCAGTAACAATAGATATGTTAAAATATAAAAAAGGAAGATAGAAATGATAACAGAGTTTAATTTAGGAAACGAAGTAAAAAGATTTATCTTAAAAAAAGATAATAATTTTGAAGTACATATATTAAACTACGGTTGTATCATAGAAAGAATTATATATAAAGGTCAGAATATGGTTTTATCATATTCTGACTTTAACTTATATAAGAATAATTCTTCATTTGCAGGTGCAATCGTTGGTAGAAGTTCAGGAAGAATGAAAGATCATAAATATGTATTAAATGGAAAAGAATATATTTTAGATTTAACAGAAGAAGATAGAAATACAAATTTACATGGTGGTAGCGAAGGGTACTCTAATAAAATATTTGATTCTAAAATAGAAGGGAATAAATTAATACTAACTTATGTTGATGATAATAAGATATATGAAAATAAAGCATATATTAAAGCAACATACTATTTAGATGAAAACTTAGATAGACTAAATGTCATATATGAAGCAAATACTGAAAAAGATGGATATATAAACATGACAAATCATAGCTATTTTAATCTAGGTAATGAAGAAGATATTAAAAATCATGAAATAGAACTTAATGCTAATTATTACTGGGATTTAGAAAAAAACATGACCCCATTAAAAAGAACTAATGTAGAAAATACAATATTTGATTTTAGAAAATCTAAAAACTTATTAGAATCTACAAACGAAGTACATGAACAATTTGATATTACATATTATTATGACCACCCATTTGAATTAAATAAGGAAAAAGAGTATGATTTAATCTTAAGAAATACTAAAAATAATATAAGTATGGAACTTAGAACAAATCAAAAATGTGTTGTAATGTATACAGGAAACTTTTTACATCAAGTACCTACTTTTTCAGGGTATAGTGAAAACAAAAGATTCCAAGGTGTTGCATTAGAACCACAAAACTTACCAAATGGTATAAATATATCAAAAGATTATTATGAAATAACAAACAAAGAAAATCCATACATAGAAAAGATTTCATATACATTTAAAGGGGGTAATATATAATGAAAAATGTTTTAGTTATAGGTGGAGCAGGGTATATTGGATCTCATGTAGTTAAATTATTAAGCGAGACTAAAAATTTTAAACCAGTAATATATGATAATTTAAGTAAAGGTCATAAAGAGGTTAGCGAAATATTAAATGTACCTTTAATTGTAGGTGATTTAGGTGATAAAGACCTATTAAAAAAAGTATTTGAAGAATACAAAATAGATGTTGTAATGCACTTTGCTGCATTTATAGAAGTTGGAGAATCTGTGTCAAATCCAGGGAAATATTATGAAAATAATGTAGGAAAGGTGATAAATTTACTAAATCAAATGAACGAATCAAACATTAAAAACTTTGTATTTAGTAGTACAGCTGCAACTTTTGGAGAACCTAAAGAAGAAAAAATAAATGAATTACATCCACAAAACCCAATAAATCCTTATGGTATGAGTAAGTTAATGGTAGAAAAAATATTAGCTGACTTTGATAAGGCATATGACTTTAAAAGTGTAATATTAAGATACTTTAACGCAGCAGGTGCTGATATGGATGGATTATTAGGGGAATCTCATAGTCCAGAATCACACTTAATACCTTTAGTTTTAAGTGCTGCAAGTCATAAAAGAGATAATATTAAAATATTTGGAACAGACTATGAAACGTTTGATGGAACTTGTATAAGAGACTACATACATGTTTATGACCTAGCTAAGGCTCATATATTAGCTATGGAAAAGATGATAGAAGAAAATACCTCACTTAACTATAACCTAGGGAATGGAACAGGATATTCAGTAAGAGAAATAATAGAAACTGTAAAAAAAGTTTCAAATGAAGAATTTAAGGTTGTAGAAACAGATAGAAGAGCAGGAGACCCAGCTATATTAATAGCAGATCCAGAAAAGATAAATAAAGAAACTACTTATAAGGCAGAATATTCACTAGAGGATATAGTTAAAAGTGCATGGACATGGGAAAATAATAAAAAATATTAAGGATAAAAAGATGATAGATATAAATTATGAAATACAAAAATTAATTGAATACAGTATATACAATAATCTTATAACAAAAGAAGATGAGATATTTATTAGAAACCAGATATTAGAAGTAATAGGATTAGATGACTTTGTAGAACAAAAAGTAGATATAAATGAAATAAAGGATTTAGAATTTCCTTGTGAAATTCTAGATAGAATAACTAAATATGCAGCTGAAAATAACTTATTAAAAGAAAATATATTAGTTTATGAAGATATTTTAAATGCAACTATTATGGGTAGAATAATAAATAGACCGAGTATTATAAGAAAAGAGTTTTGGGAAAAATATAGACAAAATAAAGAACTAGCAACAGAGTATTTTTATGATTTATCAAGAAAATCAAACTATATTAGAACAGATAGAATAGCTAAGAATATTTCATATAAATATGAAACAAAATACGGAGAATTAGATATAACAATAAATTTATCTAAACCAGAAAAAGATCCAAAAGAAATTGCTTTAGCTAGAAATCAAAAAAGTTCTTCATATCCTAAAAACCTTTTAACAAAAGAAAATGAAGGTTATTATGGAAGAATAAATCATCCAGCAAGAGCAAATCATAGAATAATAGAACTAGAGTTAAATAATGAACCTTGGTTTTTCCAATACTCACCATATAGCTACTATAATGAACACTCAATAGTATTTAGTGGTGAAATAAGACCAATGAAAATAGATAGATCAAGTTTTGTAAAACTTCTTGATTTTGTTACAGTATTTCCACATTACTTTATAGGATCTAATGCAGATTTACCTATAGTTGGTGGATCAATATTATCTCACGACCATTTCCAAGCAGGAAGATATACTTTTGCTATGGAAACAGCTTTAAAAACATTTGTTAGAAAAATAAAAGATGTTGAAGTAAGTGTAGTTAAGTGGCCTATGAGTGTTATTAGATTAAATTCAACTAATAAAGATAATATGATAGATTTAGCTAGTGAAATATTGGATAAATGGATAATGTATAGCCAAAATGGTATAGTATCACATACTGATGGTGTAAGACATAATACAATAACACCAATAGCTAGACAAAAAGATGGTGTGTATGAACTTGATTTAGTTTTAAGAAATAACTTAACAAGTGATGAGTATCCATTAGGAATTTATCATCCACACAGTGAATATCATAATATAAAAAAAGAAAATATAGGTTTAATTGAGGTAATGGGACTAGCGGTTCTACCAAGTAGATTAAAAGATGAAATGCATAAACTAGATACTATCATTAAATCATCAACAAATCTTAATGAAATACTTAATAAAATAGATGAAGACAATGACTTATTAAAACATAAAGAATGGATACAAAGATATGTAAATGATGAAAATATTAAAATCTCAAATGTTTATGACTTTGTAGGCGATACATTCTCACATGTTTTAGAAGATTGTTCTGTATTAAATGAAGATAAGATAAAAGAGTTTATTGAAAGATTATAATTTTAAATAGCATACAGTTTGACAATGTCTATTCTGCTATGCTATTTTTTATATATACAATAATTGAAAGGGGAAATGATTTTGGAAAATCAACAATTAACAACAAAAAAGTTCATATTTAAAGTATTAAATGGACTTAGTCTAGGGATAGTGGTAAGCTTAATACCTAATGCTTTATTAGGAGAATTATCGAAAGCACTAATACCTACAATGCCTGTATTTAAAACAGTTCTTATAATAACAGCGTTAGCTGTAAGCTTACTTCCTGTAGCTATTGGGATAGGGGTTTCTATGGAATTTAAATTAACTCCAATACAAACAGCATCAGTAGCTATAGCTACATTAGTAGGATCTGGTGTAGCTAGATTTCATGAGGGAGCTTTTTTATTTAAAGGTACAGGAGATGTGGTAAATGCATGGTTAACTGTATCAATAGCTGTATTAATAGTACTAATTTTAGGAAATAAACTAAAAGCATACACAATATTAGTTATACCAGCAGTTGTAATAGTAATAGCTGGAGGAATAGGAATATTTACATTGCCGTATGTACAAAAAATAACAGAAGCTATAGGAATATTTGTATTACAAGTAACAACATTACAACCACTAATAATGGGGGCATTACTTGCTGTGATTTTTGCGATATTAATAGTATCACCAATTTCAACAGTAGGAATTGCTATTGCAATATCATTAAGTGGAATAGGATCAGGAGCAGCTAACTTAGGAATAACATCAACAGCAATTGCTTTTGCAATAGCGGGTATGAAGTCTAACTCATTAGGAGTATTTGTAGCTCACTTAATGGGATCGCCTAAAATGCAACTAGCTAACTTTATAAAAAAACCAATAATGATGGCACCAGCAGTTTGTACTGCATTTATAGTTGGTATATTTGGAGCAATATTAAATATAAATGGAACAGCATTTAGTGCTGGATTTGGGATATCTGGTTTAATAGGTCCAGTAAATGCATTAAACTTAGCAAAAGGTGGATGGACAAATATAAATATGTTAAAAGTATTATTTGTCTTTGTAATATTACCATTTATTTTAGCTATAATATTTGATTATGTATTTAAAAAAGTTTTAAAAATAACAAGTGATGATGATTATAAATTAAATTTCAACTAGAAAGAGGTAGTAGAAATGAGAATAAAAGTTTTTGCAGCAAGGCCAGATGAATTTGAAGCTTTTTCTAAATATGAGAAGAAATATGGACATGAATTATCATTAGAAAGTGTTTCATTAAAACCAGAGACAGTACATCTAGCAAAAGGTTACGAAGGTGTAGCATTTCTAGGTAATTGTACAGTAAATAGAGAAGTTTTAAAAAAATTAAGTGAATATAATATAAAGTATATAGCAAGTAGATCAGCTGGAGTTAATAATATAGACTTTTCGGCAGCTAATGAATTTGGTATTAAAGTATCTAATGTATCAGCATACTCACCAAACTCAGTTTCTGAATTTGCTGTACTATCAGCGCTTTCTTTACTTAGAAATTTACCCAAATCTCTAAAAAGGTCTAATATAAATGATTATTCATTACCAGGACTTATAGGAAGAGAAATGAGAAATCAAACTGTCGGAATAATAGGGACTGGAAATATAGGGATAATGGCAGCTAAAGCATATAAAGGATTTGGCGCAAAAGTCATAGCTTATGATTTGTATCCAAAAGAAAATATAGATGATTTATTAACATATCATAGCTTAGATTATGTTTTAAAAAATTCTGACATAATATCACTACACTGTCCTTTAACAGAAGCGAATCATTATATGATAAATAAGGAAAGTATAAAAAACATGAAAGATAATGTTGTAATAATAAATACAGCAAGAGGCGGACTTATAAATACACGTGATTTAATAGATGGTATTTATGATGGTAAAATATTAGCTGCAGCATTAGATGTTTATGAAAATGAAGTGGGTATTTTACATGTAGATCATAAGAATAAAATGATAAAAGATAGTTTATTTAATGAATTAAAATCGCTATCAAATGTAATTGTAACACCACACTATGCCTTTTATACTGATGAAGCAGTATCTAATATGGTTGAATACTCATTAGATAGTCTAAAACAATTTGAAAAAACTAAAAAAAGTTCGTATCAAGTTAATAAATAAAAAAAATAGTATAGATTAAAAACTAGTCTATACTATTTTATTATAAAAAAAAAAGTATATAGCTTAACTATATACACTAATAATCTTTAGTGGTGCCCAGACACGGAATCGAACCATGGACACAAGGAGCTTCAATCCTTTGCTCTACCAACTGAGCTATCTGGGCATAATGGCGGAAGTGACGAGACTCGAACTCGCGACATCTTGCGTGACAGGCAAGCACTCTAACCATCTGAGCTACACCTCCAAAATTAAATGGTGGTCACAACTGGGCTCGAACCAGTGACCCCCTGCTTGTAAGGCAGGTGCTCTCCCAACTGAGCTATGCGACCAACAAAATAATTTTACTAAAATAGTTTGGCTTTGTCAAGGGGGAAAATGAAAAATTGTACTTTAAAGTTTGATATGCAACACTTTGGGATTTTTTATTGCTATTTTTATTATTTAGTTTATAATCATTTAGAGGTTGTATTTAGTGGTAATAAAACAACTTCACAAGAATTATATACCCTTAATGATAGTTTCAATAAACATTTCATTAGGGGTTTTATTTTCTTTAAACTAAAATTTTCTTGCGTTACATTTTTATTTTTCTAAGTCTGTTTTATTGGTAAATGCTCTCTTTTTTGTATAATTTAAAAAAAGACACACGGGTAAACATTGTTTTTAGTTGACAAAGAAAAAATTATAGTGTAATATGTCATAGTACAGCAAAGGTTGTAAGTTTTTAGTATGTCGAAATTTATTGTAATATAGGCCAATACTTATTTATTGGTTTTTGGAATATATTTGCAAAAGAACGTATGCAAGTATATGTAAAAGTCAATAAATGTTGGTACTAGATAACCCAAATAAATTTTGCCGTATAAATGAATAAAATAAATTTAGGAGGAGGAAACATGCCTACAATTAATCAATTGGTAAGATTTGGAAGAAAATCAGCAGAAAAGAAAAAGAAATCACCAGCATTAAAAGGTAATCCACAAAAAAGAGGAGTTTGTGTAAGAGTTTACACTACAACACCTAAGAAACCAAACTCAGCGTTAAGAAAAGTTGCCAGAGTTAAATTAGTAAATGGAATCGAAGTAACAGCTTATATCCCAGGTATAGGACATAACCTACAAGAACACTCAATCGTTTTATTAAGAGGGGGAAGAACAAAGGATTTACCAGGGGTTAGATATAAAGTTATAAGAGGAGCTCTAGATACAGCAGGAGTTGTAAATAGAAAACAAGCAAGATCAAGATACGGTACAAAGAGACCTAAATAAGAAAATTAGGAGGAAAAAATGTCAAGAAGAAATAGTGCTAAAAAAAGAGATGTTTTACCTGATTCAAGATATAGTGATATAGTGGTAACTAAATTCATAAATGGTCTTATGTTAGATGGTAAAAAATCAATAGCAGAATCAATATTTTATAGTGCGTTAAACGAAATAGAAAAAGAAACTGGAGAATCAGGAATAGAAGTTTTCAGATTAGCAATGGAAAATGTTAGACCACAATTAGAAGTTAGAAGTAGAAGAATTGGGGGAGCTACATACCAAGTTCCAGTAGAAGTTAGAAAAGAAAGACAACAAACATTAGCTATAAGATGGTTAGTAAATTATACTAGACAAAGAAAAGAATATGGTATGATTGAAAAATTAAAAAAAGAATTAATAGCAGCATCTCGTAATGAAGGTGGAGCAGTTAAGAAAAAAGACGATACATATAAAGCAGCAGAAGCAAATAGAGCGTTTGCGCATTATAAATGGTAATTAGGAGGAAATAAATGGCAAGAAAAGTAGCTCTTAAAGATACAAGAAATATAGGTATAATGGCCCATATAGATGCAGGTAAGACAACTACTACAGAAAGAATCTTATTTTATACAGGAGTAACTCATAAAATAGGAGAAGTTCATGATGGTGCAGCTACAATGGACTGGATGGAACAAGAGCAAGAAAGAGGAATTACAATAACTTCAGCTGCCACAACTTGTTTCTGGAAAAACCATAGAATAAACATCATAGATACTCCAGGGCACGTTGACTTCACAGTGGAAGTTGAAAGATCACTAAGAGTATTAGATGGAGCAGTTGCAGTATTCTCAGCAGTTGATGGTGTTCAACCACAATCAGAAACTGTTTGGAGACAAGCAGATAAATATAATGTTCCAAGATTAGCGTTCTTTAATAAAATGGATAGAACAGGTGCTAATTTTGAAATGTGTGTAAACGACATTAAAGAAAAATTAGGTGGAAATGGTGTACCAATTCAATTACCAATTGGAGCAGAAGAAAACTTTGAAGGAATAATAGATTTAATCGAATTTAAAGAATACTTATTCAAAGATGAAACAATGGGTGCAGATTATGAAGTTGTTGACATCAGACCAGCTTTATTAGAAGAAGCAGAAATAGCTAGACATAACTTAATCGAATCAGTTGTTGAAACTGATGAAGAATTAATGGAAAAATTCTTTGCTGACGAACCAATCTCAGTAGAAGAAATAAAAAGAGCATTAAGAAAAGCAACACTAGCATCAATAGTAGTTCCAGTAACATGTGGAACAGCATTTAAAAATAAAGGTATACAACCATTATTAGACGCAGTTGTAAACTACTTACCTTCACCAGTTGATATTGAAGCAATAAAAGGAATTAATCCTAAAACTGAAAAAGAAGAAATAAGAAAACCAGCAGATGAAGAAGAATTCAGTGCGTTAGCATTTAAGATAGTTACAGATCCATTTGTAGGAAGATTAGCATTCTTCAGAGTTTATTCAGGAGTATTAGAAAAAGGTTCTTATGTATTAAACTCAACTAAAGGTAAAAAAGAAAGAATGGGAAGATTACTTCAAATGCATTCTAACAAAAGAGAAGAAATTGATATAGTTTATGCTGGAGATATAGCAGCTGTAGTAGGGTTAAAAGATACAGGTACAGGAGATACTTTATGTAGCGAAGATGCACCTATTATCTTAGAAAATATGGAATTCCCTGAACCAGTTATATCAGTAGCAGTAGAACCAAAAACAAAAGCTGACCAAGAAAAAATGGGAACAGCATTAGCTAAATTAGCTGAAGAAGATCCAACATTCGTTGTTATGTCTGACCAAGAAACTGGACAAACAATAATAAAAGGAATGGGAGAATTACACTTAGAAATAATCGTAGACAGAATGAAAAGAGAATTTAAAGTTGAATGTAACGTAGGTAAACCACAAGTTGCTTATAGAGAAACAATTTTAGGTTCATCAGATGTTGAAGAAAAATACATTAAACAATCAGGTGGACGTGGACAATATGGACATGTTAAGATTAAAGTTGAAGCAAATCCAGATAAAGGTTATGAATTTGTAAACCAAATTACAGGAGGGGTAATTCCAA
Source organism: Oceanivirga miroungae (assembly GCF_902505095.1). Classification (GTDB taxonomy): domain Bacteria; phylum Fusobacteriota; class Fusobacteriia; order Fusobacteriales; family Leptotrichiaceae; genus Oceanivirga; species Oceanivirga miroungae. The sequence continues at coordinate 106,626 of NZ_CABWIB010000001.1, forward strand.
GAGAATATATACCTGCTGTTGATAAAGGAATACAAGAATCTCTAGAAGCTGGGGTTGTAGCAGGATATCCAACACAAGATATTAAAGTTACTTTATATGACGGATCATACCATGAAGTCGATTCATCAGAAATGGCATTTAAAATAGCAGGATCAATGGCTATTAAAAAAGCTTTAAGAGCAGCAGATCCAATATTATTAGAACCAATATTTAAGGTAGAAGTAACTACTCCAGATGAATATTTAGGAGATGTTATAGGAGACTTAAATTCAAGAAGAGGACAAGTTTCTGGAATGTTTGATAGAAATAATGCTCAAATAGTTAATGCACACGTACCATTATCAGAAATGTTTGGTTATGCAACAGATTTAAGATCTAAAACTCAAGGAAGAGCAAATTATTCTATGGAATTTGAAAAATATGAACAAGTACCTAAGAATTTAGCTGAAAAAGTAATAGCTGAAAGACAAGGAAAATAATAGGAGGAAAATAAAAATGGCAAAACAAAAGTTCGAAAGAGTAAAAGAACACGTTAACGTTGGAACAATAGGACACGTAGATCACGGTAAGACAACAACAACAGCAGCGATCTCAAAAGTATTATCTGAAAGAGGATTAGCACAAAAAGTTGATTTTGAAAATATCGACCAAGCTCCAGAAGAAAGAGAAAGAGGGATAACAATCAACACAGCACACATTGAGTATGAATCAGAAAAAAGACACTACGCACACGTAGACTGTCCAGGCCATGCTGACTATGTTAAAAACATGATAACAGGAGCAGCACAAATGGATGGAGCTATCTTAGTAGTATCAGCAGCTGATGGACCAATGCCACAAACAAGAGAACACATACTATTAGCAAGACAAGTAGGAGTACCTTACATAGTAGTATACTTAAACAAATCTGATATGGTTGATGATGAAGAATTATTAGACTTAGTAGAAATGGAAGTAAGAGAATTATTAAACGAATATGATTTCCCAGGAGATGACGTACCAGTAATAAGAGGGTCAAGCTTAGGAGCATTAAATGGAGAAAAAGTATGGGAAGAAAAAATCTTAGAATTAATAGATGCAGTAGATGAATACATACCAACACCAGAAAGACCAATTAACTTACCATTCTTAATGCCAATTGAAGACGTAATGACAATAACAGGACGTGGAACAGTTGTAACAGGAAGAGTAGAAAGAGGATTAGTAAAAGTTGGAGAAGAAGTAGAAATAGTAGGAATCAAACCAACAGTAAAATCTACAGTAACTGGAGTAGAAATGTTCAGAAAATTATTAGACCAAGGACAAGCAGGGGATAATATAGGAGCATTATTAAGAGGAATCAAGAAAGAAGAAGTAGAAAGAGGACAAGTATTAGCTAAGATAGGATCAATCAAACCTCATACAGAATTCATGGGAGAAATCTACGTATTAACAAAAGAAGAAGGTGGAAGACATACTCCATTCTTTACAGGATACAAACCACAATTCTATTTCAGAACAACTGACATAACAGGAGAAGTACAATTACCAGAAGGTGTAGAAATGGTAATGCCTGGAGATAACGTAAAAGTAGAAGTTAAATTAATACACCCAATCGCAATGGAACCAGGATTAAGATTCGCAATCCGTGAAGGTGGAAGAACAGTAGCTTCTGGAGTAGTTTCTGAAGTAAGAAAATAAGGACAATAAATTTTTTGAAAACATAGCTAAGTAGGCTTATGCCTACTTAGACATCAAATTAGGGAGGAAAGAATTTTGGAAAATAAATTAAGAATACAACTTCAATCTTATGATCACAAGTTATTAGATCAAGCTGCTAAAAAAATTGCTGAAGTTGCATTAAAAGCTGGTTCAAAAGTTGTAGGACCAATGCCTTTACCAACTAAGGTTAAAAAATATACAGTATTAAGATCTGTACACGTAAATAAAGATTCAAGAGAACAATTTGAAATGAGAATCCACAGAAGATTCATCGAAATAAATGATTCTAATACTAACATTATAAAAGAATTAAGCTCACTTAGCTTACCATCAGGTGTTGGTGTAGAAATTAAACAAAAATAAGTAAATTGTGTTTAAAAACACTTTGATACAAGTTGGTTAAATCCAACCAATATATTAAGGAGGAATAAGAATGTTATTAGGAAAAAAAGTAGGAATGACACAAATATTTGAAAACGAAAAGTTAATACCGGTTACAGTTATAGAAGTGCAACCAAACTTTGTTACTCAAATAAAGACAGTAGAAAAAGAAGGATATAATGCAGTAGCATTATCAGCTTTCGAAAAAAGAGAAAAATTAGTTAATAAACCTGAAATGGGTGTTTTCAAAAAAGCAGGAATTAGTCCTAAAAGAAAAACTCACGAATTTCATGTTGATTTAGTTGATTCATATGAATTAGGTCAAGAAATAAATGTATCTTCATTAGAAGGTGTAGAATTTGTTGATATTCAAGGTATCTCAAAAGGTAAAGGTACTGCAGGGGTTATGAAAAGACATAACTTCGGAGGAAATAGAGCTACTCACGGGGTTTCAAGAAACCACAGATTAGGAGGATCTAATGCAGGGGGAGCAGCATCTAACTCTAACGTACCAAAAGGTAAGAGAATGGCTGGAAGATTAGGAAATGAAAATGTTACAGTTCAAAATCTTAGATTAGTAAAAGCAGATGTTGAAAACAACTTAATTTTAGTAAAAGGATCAGTTCCTGGGGCTAAAAAGGGATATCTAGTAATTAAAAAATCAATTAAAAAATAAGTGAAAGGAGTAGAAAATGTCATTAGATTTAAACGTATATAAATTAGATGGTTCTAGTAATGGAACAGTATCTGTAAACGAAGCATTATTTGGTATTACACCAAATGAAAATGTTATGCACGAAGTTTTAGTAGCAGAACTTGCTGAATTAAGACAAGGAAGTGCTTCAACAAAATCTCGTGGAGAAGTTTCTGGTGGTGGAAGAAAACCTTTCAGACAAAAAGGAACTGGACGTGCTAGACAAGGGTCAACAAGAGCACCTCACATGGTTGGTGGAGGGGTTGTACACGGACCTAAACCAAGAAGTTATGATAAAAAAGTAAATAAAAAAGTTAGAAAATTAGCATTAAGATCAGCTATAGCTACAAGAATTGCTGCTGGTAATATATTAGTATTAGATGACTTTACTATGGAAGCTCCTAAAACTAAATCTTTTGTTGAATTTAGCAAAAAATTAAGTTTTGATGGAGAAAAGAAATTATACATAGTAAATGATTTCATAAATGATAACGAATATAATTTATACTTATCAGTAAGAAATATAAAAGATACATTTATATTATTACCAAATGAAATAAGCGTATACTGGTTATTAAAGAGTGAAAAAATTGTTATAACTAGAGAAGCTTTAAAAGCCTTAGAGGAGGTGCTAGCATAATGAGTATGAGATTATATGATGTTATAAAAAAACCTGTATTAAATACAGAAAAAGCTCGTGACTTAATGCAAAACAATGAATTCGTTTTTATAGTTGATAGAAGAGCGAATAAAATTGAAATAAAAAAAGCAGTTGAAGAATTATTTGAAGTAAAAGTTAAAAGTGTTAATGTTTTAAATGTTAAAGCAAAAACAGCAAGATCAAGAATGACTATGTACACTATACCTTCTTACAAAAAAGCAATTGTTAAATTAGCTGAAGGTCAAGTTATAAAAGCTTTTGAACAAAACTAAAAATAAAAAAAATTAAAAATAAGGTAGATTAGATTTTTTTCTAGTCTACCAAATATTTTACTAGATTTTTTTAGATTATTATGTTATAATCTATTTTGTTGTGGGAAAAATGCAACAAAAATAATAATAAGGACACACGAGATAATATATGTGTGTATAGGTTTGAAAATTAGAGGAGGAAAGTTATATGCCTATTAGAAAATTAAAGCCAGTTACTAGTGGGACTCGGCATATGTCTATACTAGTTAACGCAGAACTAGACAAAGTTAGACCTGAAAAATCATTAGTAGAACCGTTAAATTCAGCTTATGGAATTGACAACTACGGACACAGAACAGGAAGAAATAGAAGCAAAGGACACAAGAGATTATACAGAGTTATAGATTGGAAAAGAGATAAAGTTGGAATACCTGCTAAGGTTGCAACAATAGAATATGATCCAAACAGAACTGCAAACATTGCACTATTATTCTATGTAGATGGAGAAAAAAGATACATATTAGCACCAAATGGTCTTAAAAAAGGTGATATAGTATTAGCTGGGCAAGAAGCAGAAATCAAACCAGGGAATGCTTTAAAATTAAAAGATTTACCAGTTGGTACACAAATTCACAACTTAGAATTAATACCAGGTAGAGGTGGACAATTAGCAAGATCTGCTGGAACTTCTGCAAGATTAGTTGCTAAAGAAGGAACTTACTGCCACGTTGAATTACCTTCAGGAGAATTAAGATTAATTCACAAAGAATGTATGGCAACTGTTGGAGAAGTAGGAAATCAAGAACACTCATTAGTTTCATTAGGTAAAGCTGGAAGAAATAGACATAAAGGTGTTAAACCTCATGTAAGAGGATCAGTAATGAACCCTGTGGATCACCCACACGGAGGAGGAGAAGGAAGATCTCCAATCGGTAGAAAATCACCAGTTACACCTTGGGGTAAACCAGCTCTTGGTAAGAAAACTCGTGGTAAGAAAAATAGCGATAAGTTCATAGTAAGAAAGAGAAAAAAATAACAGATAGATAATGAAATATAAGGAGGAAAAATGGCTCGTTCATTAAAAAAAGGACCTTTTGTTGATACTCACTTAATGAAAAAAGTAGAAGCAATGGGTGAAAAAAAACAAGTTATTAAGACATGGTCTAGAAGATCAACTATATTCCCTCAATTCATTGGGTTTACATTTGCAGTATATAACGGTAAAAAACATATACCTGTATACGTAACAGATGAAATGATTGGGCATAAATTAGGTGAGTTCGCACCAACAAGAACTTACAATGGTCACGGAAAAGATAAAAAAGGTAAAAAATAATAAGTATCTGAAAGGAGAATAATATGGCAGCATATGCTAAATTAACATACCAAAGATTAAGCCCGCAAAAAGCTAGACTAGTTGCAGACATAGTTAGAGGTAAAAATGCAGAAGAAGCATTAAATATTTTAAGATTTACAAACAAAAAAGCCGCTCCATTAATAGAAAAAGTATTAAAATCAGCAATAGCTAACGCAGAACATAATTTTGGTATGGATGTAAACAAATTATATGTATCAAAAATTATGATTGATAAAGGACCGGTTTTAAAAAGAATGAATCCAAGAGCGATGGGAAGAGCAGATGTAATAAGAAAACCATTAGCACACATAACTGTAGAAGTTGACGAAAGAAAAGATGTATAGGAGGTAGACTGTGGGACAAAAAGTAGATCCTAGAGGACTAAGAATTGGAATAGTAAAAACATGGAATTCTAACTGGTTTGCTGAAGGTAAAGATTATTTAGAAAACTTCCATGAAGACTTAAGAATAAAAGAATATATAAAGAAAAATTACTATCACGCAGGTATTTCTAATATCTTAATTGAAAGAAATTCAAAAACTGAAATAACTGTAATAATAGAAACAGCAAAAGCTGGTATATTAATCGGTAGAAAAGGTCAAGAAATTGAAGCATTAAGAGCTAAATTAGAAAAAATGACTAATAAAAAAGTAAATGCAAAAGCAACAGAAGTAAAAAAACCAAATAAAGATGCTCAATTAGTTGCTGAAAGTATAGCTACTGCAATTGAAAAACGTGTGGCTTACAAAAGAGCAGTTCAACAAGCAATACAAAGAGCTGAAAAAGACGGTGTTAAAGGAATCAAGGTAATGGTTTCAGGAAGATTAAATGGAGCAGAAATAGCTAGATCTGAATGGACTTTATCAGGAAGAGTACCTTTACATACATTAAGAGCAGACATTGATTATGCAACAGCTACTGCACAAACAACATACGGTGCATTAGGAATAAAGGTTTGGATATTTAATGGTGAAGTACTTCCTAAAAAAGAAGGAGGGAATGAATAATGTTAATACCTAAAAGAACTAAATACAGAAAACAATTTAGAGGAAAAATGAACGGTATAGCAACAAAAGGTAATAAAGTTGATTTTGGAGATTATGGAATCGCAGCTAAAGAATTTGGTTGGATAACTTCAAGACAAATAGAAGCTTGCCGTGTTACTATAAACAGAACTTTTAAAAGAGAAGGTAAAATTTGGATAAGAATATTCCCTGACAAACCATATACTAAAAGACCTGAAGGAACAAGAATGGGTAAAGGTAAAGGTAACACTGAAGGTTGGGTAGCAGTAGTTAAAACTGGTAAAATCTTATTTGAAGTTGGTGGAGTACCAGAAGAAAAAGCAAAAGAAGCTTTAAGAAAAGCTGGACACAAATTACCTATCAAAACTAAGTTCGTAAGAAGAGAAGAAATAGGTGGTGAAAAATAATGACATCTAAAGATATAAGAAGTTTATCAGTTGAGGAATTAACTGCTAAAGAAAAAGAATTAAAGTTAGAATTATTCAATTTAAAACTACAAAAAACATTAGGTCAATTACAAGACACTGCGAAAATAAGAACAGTGAGAAGAGATATTGCTAGAATAAAAACAATATTAACAGAAATGAAATAGGGAGGTTTCGTTGTGGAAAGAAACGAAAGAAAAATCAGAGAAGGTGTAGTTGTTTCTGATAAAATGGACAAAACTATAGTAGTAGTTGAAGAAACAATGAAACTGCATAAATTATATAAGAAAAGAGTGAAATTCACTAAGAAATTTAAAGCTCATGATGAAAATAATGAATGCAAAATTGGAGATAAAGTTAGAATTATGGAAACAAGACCTTTAAGTAAAGATAAAACTTGGAGATTAGTTAAAATAATTGAAAAAGCTAAGTAGAATATAAAGGAGGGACTGTAGTGGTTCAACAACAATCAATACTTAATGTTGCCGATAACACAGGAGCTAAAAAGATAATGGTTATAAGAGTGCTAGGTGGATCAAGAAGAAGATTCGGAAGAATTGGAGACATAGTAGTTGCATCTGTTAAAGAAGCTATCCCTAATGGAAGTGTTAAAAAAGGGGACGTTGTTAAAGCGGTAATCGTAAGAACAAGAAAAGAAACAAAGAGACAAGACGGTTCATATATAAAATTTGATGATAATGCAGCAGTTATATTAAATTCTGCGTTAGAAATTAAAGGAACAAGAATTTTTGGACCTGTAGCAAGAGAATTAAGAGCTAAAAACTTTATGAAAATAGTTTCATTAGCTCCAGAAGTACTTTAATAAGGGAGGCTTATACAAATGATTAAATCAAAAATTAAGTCAGTTCCAAGAAAAATGCACGTTAAAACTGGAGATACAGTTGTTGTAATATCTGGTAGATTAAATACTGAAAAAAGAAGTGACAAATCTAATGAAATGGGAGATAAAGGTAAAGTAGCTAAAGTATTAAAAGTTTTCCCTAAAACAGGAAAAATAATAGTTGAAGGTGTAAATGTTAAGAAAAGACATTTAAAACCAACTCAAATGAATACTACTGGTGAAATAGTAGAAAAAGAAATGCCTATCTTCTCATCAAAAGTTATGTTATGGGACGAAAGTGTTAAAAAAGGAACAAGAGTTAGATATGAAGTTAAAGATGGGAAAAAAGTAAGAATTTCTGTAGCTTCAGGAAAAGAAATATAGGAAGGAGGATACTAAATGTCAGAAAAATATATTCCAAGATTAGAAAAGAAATATAAAGAAGAAATAAAATTAAACTTACAAAAAGAATTAGGATTAGCTAACGTTATGGAAGTACCATATATAGAAAAAATAGTTGTAAATATGGGAATTGGAGAAGCAGTTAACAATTCTAAATTAATAGAAACAGCTTTAAAAGAAATGGAACAAATAACAGGGCAAAAAGCAATGCCTAGAGAAGCTAGACGTTCAGAAGCTGGATTTAAATTAAGAGAAGGACAAAAAATTGGTGTTAGCGTAACATTAAGAAAAGAAAAAATGTATGAATTTTTAGATAGATTAATTAGTGTTGCTCTACCTAGAGTTAGAGACTTTGAAGGAGTTTCTAAAAAAGCCTTTGACGGAAGAGGAAATTATACTTTAGGAATAAAAGAACAAATAGTATTCCCTGAAATAGAAATTGACAAGGTTGATAAAGTTTTAGGATTAGGTATAACTATTGTTACATCAGCAAGAACTGATGAACAAAGTAAAGCATTACTTAAAGCATTTGGAATGCCGTTTGTAAAATAATTGGGAGGTATAATTAATGGCTAAAGTAGCTATGGTTCAAAAGAACTTAAAAAGAGAAAGAATAGTTGATAAATACGCTGCTAAAAGAGCAGAACTAAAAGCTAGAGCAAAAAAGGGTGACAGAGAAGCAATTCTTGAGTTACAAAAATTACCAAGAAATGCATCACCAGTAAGACTTAGAAATAGATGTCAAGTAAATGGTAGACCAAGAGGATATATGAGAGAATTTGGTATATCAAGAGTAATGTTTAGAAAGCTTGCTGGAGAAGGTGTTATACCTGGTGTAAGAAAGTCAAGCTGGTAGAATAAATAAAGGAGGACAAGATGAACTTAACTGATCCTATTGCAGATATGCTTACAAGAATTAGAAATGCGAATTCAGCAAAACACAGTGTTGTTTCTATTCCGTTTTCTAAAATAAAAGAAAGCATAGCAAACATTTTAAAAAATGAAGGTTACATAGTAGATTATAGTATAGAGGAAGAAGGTAGCAAAAAGAATATAGTTGTTACTTTAAAATATGTTGAAGGTGAAACTGTTATAAAAGGGTTAAGAAGAATATCTAAACCTGGGAGAAGAGTATATAGCTCTTTAGAAAACTTACCTAAAGTATTAGGTGGATTAGGAATTGCAATAGTTTCTACACCTAAGGGAGTTATAACAGATAAAGAATGCAGAAAGCACAGTGTTGGTGGAGAAGTTATTTGTTACGTTTGGTAATAAAAAACTAATAGCCTAACATTGCGGAAATAAACGCTAAGGAGGAAAAATGTCAAGAGTAGGTAAAAAACCTATAGTTATTCCAGCAGGTGTTGAAATAACTAACGAAGGAAATGTTTACACAGTTAAAGGACCAAAAGGTACATTAACAAGAGAATTTCCAAAAGAAATATCAATAAAAATTGAAGGAAATGAAATAGTTTTAGAAAGAGAATCAGAAGAAAAAGTAGTAAGATCTTTACATGGAACTACAAGAGCTAACTTAAATAACATGGTTGTTGGTGTTAGTGAAGGTTTCTCTAAAAAATTAGAATTAGTTGGGGTAGGGTATAGAGTCCAAGCAAATGGTAAAGGATTAACATTATCATTAGGATACTCACACCCAGTTGAAATAGCTCCAATAGACGGTATAACTTTTGTTGTTGAAGGAAATACTAAATTAAAAGTTGAAGGAATAGATAGACAATTAGTTGGACAAATTTCAGCAAATATAAGAGCAAAAAGACCGCCTGAACCATATAAAGGAAAAGGTGTTAAATATTCTGATGAAGTTATTAGAAGAAAAGAAGGAAAGAAAGGATAGGAGGTTAGCTTAATATGTTTAAAAAAGTAGATAGACAAGAATTAAGAATAAAAAAACATAAAAGTATTAGAAATAAAATAAATGGTACTGCCGAAAGACCTAGACTTTCAATTTATAGAAGTTTAAATAATATGTTTGCTCAATTAATAGATGACACTAATGGTGTTACTTTAGTATCTGCATCAACAATAGAAAAAGGTAATAAGGTAGAAGCTGGTTCAAACTTAGAAGCTGCTAAAATAGTTGGAAGTAGAATAGCAAAAAAAGCTCTAGAAAAAGGAATAGAAAATGTTGTTTTTGATAGAAGTGGATATGTATATACAGGTAGAGTTAAGGCTTTAGCTGATGCTGCAAGAGAAGCAGGATTAAAATTCTAAAAGTGAGGAGGATTTATTTTGGCTAAGGAAGTTAAGACTAATGAATATAAAGAAAGTCTTTTAAGAATAAGTAGAGTATCAAAAACAGTTAAAGGAGGAAGAAGAATTTCATTCTCTGTATTAGCAGCTGTTGGAGATAACAATGGAAAAGTTGGTATAGGATTAGGAAAAGCTAATGGTGTACCAGATGCAATAAAAAAAGCAATAGCAAGTGCTAAAAAGAATATGGTAACTGTTTCACTTAAAGGAGGAACTTTACCACACGAACAAATAGGTAAATTTAATGCTACATCTGTATTATTAAAACCAGCTACAGAAGGTACTGGGGTAATTGCAGGTTCAGCAGCAAGAGAAATCCTAGAATTAGTTGGTGTTAAAGATGTACTAACTAAAATAAGAGGTTCAAGAAATAAAGATAATATAGCAAGAGCAACAATAGACGGTTTATCTAAATTAAGATCAGTAGAAGAAGTAGCTAGATTAAGAGGAAAAACTGTAGAAGAAATAATAAGATAAGGCTAGGAGGAAATATTAATGTCTAGAGTAAAGATTACGCTTGTAAGAGGAATTAATGGAAGAAAACCTGCCCATATCGCAACTGTAAAATCATTAGGTTTAAGAAAATTAAACCAAAGTGTTGAACATAATTTAACAGATGATATACAAGGAAAAATAAAATTAGTTTCTTATTTAGTAAAAGTAGAGGAGGTTTAATAAGATGAATTTAAACGAATTAACATCTTCTAATGTTAGAAAAAGCAAAAAAAGAATAGGTAGAGGTCACGGAACTGGTTGGGGAAAAACAGCTGGTAAAGGAAGTAATGGTCAAAAGCAAAGATCTGGTAAAAATTTATCTGCTGCTTTTGAAGGTGGACAAATGCCTTTAATTAGAAGAATACCTAAAAGAGGATTCTCTAATTCTCCATTCAAAAAAGATTTTATCATATTAAACTTAAGAGATATAGTTGGTAAATTTGAAGATGGTGAAGAAGTTTCTTTATCTACTTTAGTTGAAAAAAATGTAGTAAAAAACCCAGGATTTATATTAAATGAAAATAAAGAAGGTGGAAGAGAATATAAAGCTTTATTAAAAGTTATTGGTGAATATGAATTAACTAAAAAATTAAACTTTAAGCTTGAAAAAATCTCAAAAACTACTAAAGAAATAATAGAAAAAGCTGGAGGAACAGTAGAATTATTAGAAATAAGATCATATGCAAATGTTGCTTCTAATAATAAAAAAGAAGATTAGGATATAAGTAAGTATCTACTTACTTTTTTCCTGTATTTAAGGAGTGATTATATTGACGTTATCTGAAGCAATTAAAACTAGATTACATTCAATAATGACTATTAGAGAACTAAAAAGAAGAGTTACTTTTACATTGTTAATGTTTCTAGTAGCAAGAATTGGGGTTCAAATAGCAGTTCCTGGAATAAATATGGCTTTATTTAGAGAGTTTACAAATAATCCGTTAGCTCAATTTTTAGACCTATTTTCAGGAGGAGCTATACAAAGAGCTTCAATATTCTCACTTGGTATTACACCTATGATTAACGCATCAATAGTATTTCAATTATTAGGAGTTTTATATCCTAAATTTGAAGAGATGCAAAGAGAAGGTGGAAAACAAAGAGAAAAAATAACGCAATGGACTAGATATTTAGCTATTGCAATTTCTGTTGTTCAATCAGTAGGTATAGCATTTTTATTACAATCACAAAATATAGTAATAGAACCAGGATTAAGCTTTGTTATTTCAACAGCAGCACTTATGACTGGTGGAGCGGCCTTTTTAATGTGGATAGCAGAAAGAATTTCTATAAAAGGTATAGGAAATGGAACATCAATGTTAATTTTCCTAAATATAGTTTCTAATTTACCAAATGTTGGATTTAATATGGTTAATGCACTTAAAAACTCACTTAGAGGAGATTTAATGTTATCATTGTCATTATTATTATTTATATTTATTATAGTAGTAATGGTAATAATTCAATTAGGTGAAAGAAGAGTTTCTATACAATATGTAGGAAAATCAAGCCGTGGATTTGGACAAGGTGTAAGTACAGTTGGTAAAAAAACATTCTTGCCTGTAAAAATTAATACAGCAGGAGTTATGCCAATAATCTTTGCATCAATGTTAATGGCAGTTCCAGGGCTTATAATAACTCTAATAAAAGATCCAGCTAAAAGAGCATATTGGAATTCTTTATTAGGACAAACTGGTTGGTTATACTTACTAATTTCAGCATTCCTAATAATAGTATTTTCATTCTTCTACACTGCTATAGTTTTTGACCCAGATAAAATTGCTGACAGTCTAAAACAAACAGGTGGTACAATACCAAATACAAGAGCAGGTAAAGAAACAGCAGATTATTTAGAATATATAGTAACAACAATAACTTATGGAACAGCAGTATTTTTAGCAATACTAGGAATACTTCCTAATATATGGTTTGGATATGTAATAGGAATGCCAGTTCTAATTGGAGGTACTAGTTTAATAATCTTAGTTGGGGTTGCAGTAGAATTATTACAACAAATAGATTCTCATTTAGCAGTTAGAACATATAGAGGATTTAATAATAGTCAAAGAAGACAAAGAAAAATAGAAATGTAATATATAGAAGGTGTACTAAAGAAATTTAGTGCATTTTCTTTATTTACAGAATATAAATGAAGAAAAAACTGGTATTAGATTTGTAAGTCATCAAATGAAATGTACAATAGAAAAAGAAAGTAATATTTATTATTTCAATAATAATAAATTTAGAACTATTCAAATAAATAAAAATAGAGATATATAAATATCAAGTTTAATAATAATTATAAGGATTATTTTTAGCTTCTTTAATATCGTTTATTTATGGAAAAACTTCAGAATCTATTATTGATAAAATATTATTAGTGAGTAAAAAATTATATTTAGCTTATACATCTGATATATTTGTTTCAAGAAAAGTTATTATTAATTTTTATTAGATGGAGAAATTAATATAGAAGATATAAAAAAATTACAGAGGAGAAAATAAAAAATGGGGATATTAAAGTTTAATAAGAATTTTAGAAATTTATGGTTAGGGAGATTATTTAGTAATGCGGGAGATAGTGTATATTATGTAGTTTTATCTTGGTATTTGATTACAACAACAAAAGATCCTTTTTGGGTAGGATTTATAAATTTCGCAATATTTATTCCTAATATTTTTTCATTTCTTATAGGGCATATAATAGATAATTATAATAAGAAACACATATTAATAATATTAGAGATAGGACAAGCATTTTTTTTATGTATTCTAATAATAGCAATATATTTTAATTTTGATAACCCATATATAATAAGTTTAATAGCGTTCTTAATAGCTTTTTTTGGACAAAATACATATGCAGTACAAGATGCCATAATACCAATATTAGTTGAAGAAAAAGATTTAGAAAGTGCAAATAAATATATGTCAGCCGCATATAATACCTCAGATTATTTATTTAATGCAATAAGTGGAATTATTATAAAATTAATGTCAACTGTTTATATATTGTTATTAGATTTACTATCTTTTGTATTATCTATTATAAGTTTTAGTAAAATAGAATATAAGGAAAAAGAATCATTAAATGAAGATAAAGGTGATTTTTGGTCAGGTTTTAAATTAATATATGAAGATAAATCGTTAGTCTATTTAACTTTTACATCAGGATATTTAAATATGTTATTTGGAGGATTAGGAGTTTATCAAGTTATAATTGCTAATGAATTTGAAAGTTCAGTATATTATGGGATTTTATTAGGAATTTTATCGTTAGGTGTAGTAATAGGAAATTCTTATGGAGTTACAGTAATTTTAAAAAAATTAAAACTTGGGTTAGCTATAATAACTAATGAAATACTAAAAGGTATACCCCTAGTATTATTATTTTTCACATCAGATAAATACTTAATATTAGTATTCTTTTTTGTATTTGGAATATTTTTAGGAATTACACATGTTATTATGGCAACATATTTCCAAAAGGCTATACCAAGTAATAAATTAGGAAGATTTTATTCTGCAACTTATACATTGACAGTTTCAGCGTTCCCATTAGGAGCATTATTATTTGGATATGTTGCTAAATATATGTCGTATAATTATTTTATGTTATTATTTGGAGTAAATTTTATAATTATAGGAATAAGCATGAGTAAATTTAGAAAAATTAAAAATTTTGAATAAGATGATATTAAAATAGAGATAGGTCTATTTTAATATTTAGCGTATTATAGACCTATAGGACAAGGGCATTGCCCCTTGACACATTTTTATTCTAGGTATGAATACTAGAACTAAAAATTTAAAAAATTATGAATTGGTACATAGATAATTTTAAGTCGTATCCCTGACTTAAATTTACCTATATACCAAGTACTGCCTTTCGGCAGATCCTTATTTATAAAATTTTAAAATGTGGGATTGTATATTTTTTATAAATAAAAAAGAGAGGCGGTCAACTCTCTCTAAAAAAACTTATTTGTGCGAACACATATAAATGTCAATTTAAGATTTTTCACTTTATTTTAATTCATCTTATTTCTCTAGCAAATGATTCTTTATTAAGAAGTCTTTTGCAACGGTATTAGCGTCTTTTTTATTTACATCTACATCATAGTTCATTTGTATCATTTCTTCCTCTGTAATAAGTCCTGATAGTTTTTCTAGCACATCTTTTATTATAGGGTACTTAATGATTAAATCTTCTCTTAATAAAGGTGATGCTTGATATGGTGGGAATAAGTGTTTATCATCTTTAAGCCCTACTAAGTTATATCTTTTAATCTCGCTATCAGTTGAGTAAGCATCCATCATATCTATATCACCAGCCAGAATTGCTGTATATCTTAATGCTGGTTCCATTGTTTTTACCTTAAGATTAATACCATATAGTTTTTTAATTCCAGGATATCCATCTTCTCTGTCATTAAATTCTAATGTAAATCCTGCAGTAACTAGGTTTTCTACTTTCTTTAAATCAGAAATATTTTTTAGATTATATTTATTTGCAAAATCTTTTTTAAGAGTTAATGCATATGTATTTTGGAATTGCATTGGTTTTAATAAAACTAGTTTATCATTATCGTATAACTTTTGTTTTGCTAAGTTATACACTTCTTCACTATCAGTTGAAATTTCACTAGCATCTGTTTTTACAAGTGATGTTAGAACAGTTCCAGTATATTCAGTATAAATATCAATATCTTTTGATTTTAGTGCTTCGTATAAAAAGACAGTCTTACCAAAGTGTGGTTTTAACTCAACTTCTAAATCAGTATTTGCTTCTATTAATTCTTTATACATATTCATAATAATTTCAGGCTCAGCTCCAAATTTACTAGCAATTATTATTTTATCATTACCCATTATAGTAGATGGAAGTAATGAAATTATTAGTGCAAATGTAGTAATTATGAATGTTAGGAATATATATTTAATTTTTGTTTTTTCTAGTATCTTAATTGCAAAGTTGAAAATTATTGCAAGTAAGGCAGATAGTACAGCACCTATTAAAATTAAAGTACCATTATTTCTATCAATTCCTAGCAGTATAAAACTTCCTAATCCACCAGCAGCAATTAAAGCAGCAAGCGTAGCTGTTCCTATTATCATAACAGCAGAAGTTCTGATACCTGCCATTATTACAGGCATAGCAAGTGCTAATTCGAATTTTTTTAGTTTTTCAAATCTAGTCATACCAAATGCATCTGCAGCTTCTTCTAAATAAGGGTCTATTTCATTTAGTGCTGTTATTGTATTTTGTAATATTGGAAATATTGCATAAATAACTAAAGCTGTTACAGCAGGGACTATTCCTATTCCTAGTATTGGTATAAATAAACCAAGTAGAGCTAGTGACGGAATTGTTTGCATAACGCTTGTTATATTTAAAAATAAAAAGGAAAGTTTTTTGTTTCTACTTATTATTATTGCAAGTGGTAATGCTACCAATATAGCTATAATTAGAGATAATAAAGAAATTTGTATATGTTCTAGTAATGCTTTTGTTACACTTAAATTATTCATTTTTATCACCTACTGTAAATAGAGTTTTAACATAATCATTTTTTGGATTATTCTGTATTTCTTCTCTTGTACCAACTTGTACTATTTTACCAGCTTCCATAACACATATTCTATCACCTAATTTTAAAGCTTCATTCATATCATGTGTAACAAAAATTGTTGTTATTTTAAACTCATCATGAATTTTTTTAATAAGATCTTGTAAGTTATTTCTAGATATTGGATCTAGTGCACTAAATGGTTCATCCATTAATAAAATTTTAGGTGAAGTAATTATAGCTCTTAGTATGCCAACTCTTTGTCTTTGACCTCCTGATATTTGATGAGGGTATTTATTTAAATATGTTTTAGGGTCAAGACCAACTAATTCAAGTAAACGCTTAACCTCTTCTAATATTTTAGATTTTTTCCATTTTTTCATTTCAGCTATTAATGCTATATTTTGACAAACTGTAAGATTTGGAAATAGTGTATCTTTTTGAAGTACATACCCTATATTTAACCTTAGTTCTCTTAAATTATATGTTGATATATCTTTATCATCAATACATATTTCACCTTCTGATTGAACTAGGAGTCTATTTATTGTTTTAATAAGAGTTGTTTTACCACTTCCACTAGCACCGACTATAACGAAAAATTCGCTTTTTTTAATTTCTAAAGTTATGTTATCTAAAACTGTTGTGCTATTACATATTTTAGAAATATTTTTAAGTTTTATCATAAATTTCCTTTCTTTTAAATTTTATAGAATCTATATACCGATTCAGTAGAGTATTTTTCACTATATGAAAAATTATCAAGATCAATAAGTTTAATTTTTTCCTTATCAAAAATATTCTCATTTAAAATATGACTTGTAAACTTAGCTCTCATTATTTTTGAATTTGTAGATTGTATTGTATAAACGCCTTTTTTATTCTTAATATAGAACTCTATTGTAATCATATTTTTATTATTTACCATTTTTGAATACTCACTAGATGCAAGGTTAATAATAAAGTCTTCATCAATAAAGAAGTCATAAATATTTTCCCAAAATTCATACATATTTTTATATTCATTTTTTACTATATTATTATTCATATCTAGCCTATAATTAGATATATTGTCATTAGGTCTTAAAATACCATAGTAAGCTGATAATATGTATAATTTATCCATATTTTTTTTAATGTTAAGATTTTTAAAAACTAAACCAGAATATGCAAGAATTGCTTTTGTTTTAACATTAGATGTGTAGTCTAGTTCACCTACTTTTTCATATTTTAAAAGGGCTTTCAAATCACTTTTATTCATATTTGTTAATATATTTTCTAAATACTTATTTTTTTCTTGATATATAATGTCACTACCAAGAGAAATTGTATCAAATTTTTTTGTTTTACTGGGTGATATTATTATTTTCATATTTCTCCTTTTCAACTATAATTATACAGCTTAATTTTTTTTGTTGCAAGATTTAGGCATTATGTTGATACTTTAATTTATGAGATTTATTATTAAAGCAAATAAGTTTCAATATATACAACTTTAATATTTTGTTTTTAAAAAATTTGGTGTATAATAAAAAAAGAAGGGAAGGATAATTATGGATAGTTTAAGAGCGGGAGAATATATAAGTAATTTATCTGGAAAACTTGAATACAAATCGTATAGACCAGCAAAATTACCTATTGAGATTGAATATGATAATGAGTTAGAAGATTTAATAAAAAAAGCTTATGAGAAATTAGAAAAATTAAACGAATTAGAAATCGATATTGTATTAGAAGGTCAGATTATAAAAAAAGAAGTATTTTTCTCTACAAAAATAGAAAGTGAAAAAACTAATGATGATATTTTTGATAAGCACTATGTTCAAGCAATAAGATATGCTATACAAAGGATAAAAACTTTTCCATTATCAAATAGACTTATACAAGAAATAAATGCAGTGCTACTAAATAATAAAAAATATTCTGGAGAGTTTAGAAAAAGTCAAAATTGGGTAGGAGATGCAAAAAGTACAATAAAAACAGCAATATATATACCACCTAACGCTTTTGATATGACAGAAGCTATGAATAATCTAGAAATTTATATAAATGATGAAGAGTTAAAAGAAGACAATTTAGTAAAATTAGCCCTTATTCATTATCAACTAGATGCTATAAATCCTTTTGTTGAAGGAAATAGTAAAATAGTTAGAATGATTAGTACACTATTTTTAATAGATAAAAAAATAATAACTAATTTCTGTATTCCATTTTCATATTATATAGATAGAGAAATAACACAGTATTATGGAAGAATGAGAATGATAAAAGAAACAGGAGATTTTGAACAATTTATAAAATTTTTCATAAGAATGTTAATAAATGCAATAGATGAAACTTTAGATACTGTAAAAACTATTAGTAAAATAAAAGAAAAAAATATGAAAATAATAGAAGAAGATGAAGCTCTAAAAAGAGCATATAGAAGATTTGAAAAAGAGCTTGTAATAAAAAGTGATGAAACTGATGAAATAAAAAAATTAGAAGAATTAGGAATAATAAAAAAACTAGATGAAAATATGTATTCGCTAGAAAATTATATGGATGAACTAAAAATTTGGTTATAAAAAAGCTAGAAGCATTTATTGAAAATGTTTCTAGCTAAATTTTTATTTTAACATTATTATCATAAATCTAACTAAAATATATATAACTGGGATTACAAATAGGCTAGAATCAAATCTATCTAAAAAACCACCATGTCCTAATAAAAGATTACTAGAATCTTTTGTATTAAATTCTCTTTTTATTTTTGATTCGAATAAATCTCCTAAAACAGCTATCATTGTAATAAATAAAGATAAGCCAAAAAGTTTTATTGAGAATGAATTAAAAACTTCTACATAACGAGGATATATATTTAAAATTTTAATGTGTGAAAATAGGTAAGTTATAAAATATATTATATATCCAAAGTATCTTAGTGTTAAAAGAACTCCAATAAATGCACCTACTAAACCTTCTATTGATTTTTTAGGGGATATTATAGAAAATTTATGTTTTCCTATAAGCATTCCAAATAGATACGCAAAACTGTCAGCTGACCAAATTAAAATAAATGACAATATAATTAGTTCATTTCCGTAATTTAAATTTTGTAATTTCAGTATATAAGAAAATAAAATTGAAATATATACAAAATTAAAGAAAGTAAATGAACTTCTATAAGAAGAATCTTTTATATTTACAAATAATATTTCAGGTATTGTGATAAATAAAAAACTACAAATTAGATATGAGCTAATATCAAGTAAATTAAAGTAAAATACTATAGGTGTTAAAAACGCTAGAACAATAGCCCTAATAAAGTATACCTTATCATTTTTTTTAGCCATCATATATAGCTCAATAGTTGAAATTAAAATAACGACCTCACTAAATACAAGTAAAGGTAAATTTCCCATTAGAAATATAAATAGTAAGAGCACTATACCAAATGTGCCGATTATTAATCTACTTAACATCTAAACCTCCAAATCTTCTTTTTCTACTATAAAAGCTATCAATAGCTTTTTTTAAATCATCTTTATTAAAATCTGGCCAAAGAGTATCTGTAAAATACAGTTCTGAATAACTTGATTGCCAAATTAAAAAATTACTAAGCCTATAATCTCCGCCAGTTCGTATTATTAAATCAGGATCTTTTAAAGATGAATATAAATTACTAGAAATATCTAGTTCATTAATTTCACTTTTTCCCTCATTTATTAATTTATTTACAGCTTTAACTATTTCATCCCTTCCACCATAGTTAAAACATATATTTAATGTAAATTTAGTATTATCTTTTAAAAAATCTTCTGTGTTTTTAATTTGTTCAATTAAACTATTCGATAAATTAGACCTAGAACCAGAGATTATAAGTTTTATGCCATTTTTATTGAGTTCAGCTTTTTTTTGAATTAAATAATTCTCAAACATTTTCATAAGAGTATTTACTTCTAATTTAGGTCTTTTCCAATTTTCTGTTGAAAAAGCATAGACAGATAATATTTTAATATCAAACTCCATACAGTTTTTTATACATTCTTCAAGACTTATTACACCTTGCTTGTGGCCTTTTATCCTAGAATTAAAATTTTTAATTCCCCATCGACCATTTCCATCCATTATTATTGCTAAATGTTCTAACATTATTTCACCTTTTCTAGTTTTTCTAAAATTATTTTTGCTTTTTCTAGTTTTTGCTCATCTTCTTTAAATATACCATATGAATTTATACTATTAAAGATTATTTCTATTTTTTCTAAAACCTCTTTTAAGTCATATTCTTTTGTAAATCCAGGAAAAGTTTTGTCTATTATAATATTACCATGAGCTAATCTATTTCTAAGTTCTTTTAGTAGTTTTATAGTTAATCTAAATTCTTTTTTAGATAATTTATAGGTATTACAAAGTTGGTCAACAATATCATCGTTTGTAAATTCAATTAGTTCAACTAAGTCCCCTAAGGCAATATATTCAACTAAATGTATAATAGGAATACTATTTAAATCATATTTTTCGAAAAACTCTATATTTATATCATGTAGTTTTGATTCTTTTAAAAATAATTTCTTTGCCCTTGAAAAAATACTTTTATCTATTCTTTTTCTCTCGTTTTTGTTTTTTAACCACTCATATTTTAGGTATTCTGTTGGAGAGTTTTTGCTAAGAAGTCTTGCAAAATTTACTTCAATAGAATCTTCTATACGAGATATTACATACAGTAAATATGCTGATAGATTTTTTGATAACTCAATTCTATCTAGTATATCAGTAAAATATGAATTATCTTTATACATTTTATTTTCGTCTAAAAATATATCAGAATATTCTTTGAAATTATAGTAACTTGTATGTTTTAAGTACTCTATTGCTTTTTTCTCATCTTTGAATTTAAGATTTTTGGTCTTTAAAAAGGCTACTAGCTGCTCTTCTGTTAGAACATTTTTATCATATATTTCTTTTGATAGAAATATTTTATCTTTAAATGCCCAAATGTTATTCATTATTGCTGATATCATAGTATCTTCTGAAACTATTTTTTCATTTTCTTTATACCTGTAGTATTTTTTGCAAAGAGATCTATACTCAGGTAAATTTATTTTCTTACTAGTTTCTATAAATAATAAAAATTTATTATTATCTAAAGACTCAAAATAAAAGCAGACCTTTTTATAATTAGGGCTTAAAACTTCTTTTCTTTCATTAAAAGACTCTAGTACCATGTTAATATCAACGCATTCAATATCACCAATAATATTTTCTAAATTTAATTTACCTTTACTATTAGGAGTATAGATAGCACTAACCAAAAAATGACTATTTTTAGAAACATTTTCTTCGTTAAAGAGTCTATATTTTTCCTTTATATCTAACTCACTATATATTATTTCTTTAAGCTTCGTCATTTATATTCTCCAATTCATCTGACATTTTTTCCCACTCTTCTAGTATAGTAAGTTCTTCTTCATCAAGCTTTGTTATTTTATCTTGTAGTTCATTAAGACGAGTTAAGTTGTGAGAATTATTACTATCGAACATAAGTTTATTAAGTTTTTCTTTTTCTTCATTTATTTTTTTAACTCTGTTTTCAAAATCAGAAATAGATTTTTTTAATTTTGAAATTTTTTTTAGATTTTCTTTTTGTTTTATATAATTATCACGACCTACAGAATTTTTAGTATCCTCTTTTTCTCTTTCCAAGGATTTTTTGTACTCATCATAATTTCCCTTAAATTCTGTAAGACCATTCTCATCTAATACATATATTGTGTTACAAATAGAATCTATAAAATGTCTATTGTGAGATACTAATAAAATACTGCCACTAAATTCTTCGAGTGCATTTTCTAGTATTTCAATAGAATATATATCTAAATGGTTTGTAGGTTCATCTAAAATTAAAAAATTAGCCTCCTGTTGTAGCATTTTAATTAAACTAATTCTTACTTTTTCTCCACCGCTTAAGCTAGATATTTTTTTCTCTATATCTTCAGCACTAAATAAAAAGGCAGCTAAAAGTCTTCTTAAATCTTCTTCAATATAGTTTATACTAGTATTTATTTCTTCTATTAAGTTATTATTATTATTTAAGCTTTCATTATTTTGACTAAAATATGACATGATAACTCTATTACCAAGTTTAATTTCCCCACTGTCTTTTTTTAGTTTATCAGCTATTATTTTAAGCAGTGTTGATTTACCACTACCGTTTTTACCAATAATTCCAACTTTTTCACCTTTATATAGTTTAAATGATATGTCATTTAAAATTTTTTCATTATCAAAAGATTTAGAAATATGAGCTACTTCTAAAACATTTTCGTTAGAATCGTATTTAGGATTAAATCTTAACTTCATTCTTTTAATATTAAAAATAGGGTCATCTAGTCTATCTATTCTATTTAGTATTTTTTCACGACCTTTTGCTTGAGCAGCCATTCTACCAG
This sequence comes from Oceanivirga miroungae, assembly GCF_902505095.1. Taxonomy (GTDB): domain Bacteria; phylum Fusobacteriota; class Fusobacteriia; order Fusobacteriales; family Leptotrichiaceae; genus Oceanivirga; species Oceanivirga miroungae. The sequence continues at coordinate 129,135 of NZ_CABWIB010000001.1, forward strand.
CTCTATTTCTTTCTATATACTCTTCTAATTTTTTTATTCTATCTTGTTCTTTTTCAAATGCCTTTAGCTTCCCTTTTATAATCATTTCTTTTTGGATTATAAAGTCTGAAAAATTTCCTTTGTATTTAATAAGTTCTTTGTTTTCTATTTCCATAATACTAGAACAAACATTATCTAAAAATACTCTATCATGTGAAATTAGCAATACAGCACCATTGAATTTAGATAAAAATCCTTCTAACCACTCTATAGATGCTAAATCTAAATGGTTTGTAGGTTCATCTAATATAAGGAGGTCTTTTTCTGTTAAAAGAAGTTTAGCAAGACTTAGCCTTGTTTTCTCTCCACCACTTAAATTAGAGATTATACTAGATTTTAATGAATCTAATTGTAATCCCATAATTACTTTATTTATCTTTGTTTCAAGGTTATACCCATCAACTGCTAAAAAAGCGTTGTTTAGTTTTTCTAATTCAGAATAAAGGCTTTCATCTTTTTTTATTTCTATTAGGGCATTTAATTCCTGTATTCTATTTAATACTGAATATTCATAAGAAAAAACAGTTTTAATTTCTTCATAAACTGTATTATTTTCATCAGAAAAAGAATGTTCTTGATCAAGATAAGCAATATTTTTTTTATTATTTACAAAAACAGAGCCACTATCTATTCTTTCTATTCCTTTTAATATATTTATAAGTGTAGATTTACCTACACCATTTAATCCAACTAAACCAACTTTTTCTTTCTCACTAATGTTAAAACTAATATTTCTTAATATAGTTTTATCTAAAAAACTTTTGTTTACATTATTAAATTGAACTATATCCATATTTTCTCTTTTCTTTTTCTTCTAGTATACCATTTTTTGCAATATATGACTACAAAAAAACAACAAAATAAGGGTCTAATCTATAATTTTATAAATTATAAACATAAGTTAATTATTATAGGATAGATAGAGATTTTTTATAAAATTTGATTCACTATATGAAGTATCTAGTTAGATATATCAGGTTTTTAATAAAAATTAAAATTTTATTTAGATTTTAGCTTGTATATATTGCCAAAAACAAAGAACAGGTATAAAATTAAAATATAGGAGAAATAATAAAAAAAATTAGAATAAAGGAGGGAAAATACTGTGAAAAAAGGATTTATGACAGGACTATTCTCAATATTAACAGCTAATTTAATGATTTCAAATTTTACTTATGCAAATATACAGGACAACGAAATTAAATTAAAGCATCTATCGAAAGAAGTAACCGATTTCATCGACAAAACCGACAAAAATAATGGAGGGGTAGCAAGTTTAGTAGCACAAGCTAATATTCCACAGGTTGCAGGAGATAAGAAGTTTAGCGTTGGAGCGGGTGTTTCTTACTACGATAAAAATGGAGGAGTGGCATTAGGACTTAGTGGACAAGATAAAAATCGTAGAGTTATATACAAAGCAACAGCAGGAGTTAGTTTTAATGGTTCATTTAGTATTGGGGCTGGTATAAACTATAACTTTGGAAAAACAAATGAAGAAAAAACAGATGAACTAGAAGATGTATACGCAAAATTAAATGCTATGGGTGACGAAGTTAAAAAAATAGAAGCTGAAAACGTAGAACTAAGCAAGAAACTACCTAAAAAAGAAATTAAGTATATAATTTCGGACTTTGATTTAGATAAATCAGATGTAAAGAAAATGCAAAAAGAAAAACTAGAAAGTGTTGTTGAGCTTATAAACACAAACTATGCTGATGGAACTGTTGAAATAACCGGATTTACAGATAGAGCCTATTACGAACAATACAATTTAGACCTAGGGTTAAGAAGAGCTAAAAATGCAAAGGAAATGTTAATGAATTTAGGTTTAAGTAAGGATGCTAAAATTTTAATAAGATCAAAAGCATTTAACGAAATAAGTGATGGGACACCAGCAGACTTAAGAAGAGTAGAAATCAAGATAAGCGATACAATAATATATTAGAAATGATTAATTTTTAAAAAAAAGGAGGTAAGAAACCTTGAAAAATAAAATAAAAAGATGGTCAGTATTAATATTATCAATATTAATAACACTAGCATCATCTATCTTAGTTTATGGGGAGGCACAAGATAGTACACCATCACCATCAGCACCACCAGGACCACCACCAGCACCACCAGGACCACCACCAGCACCAGAAGATGAAGAAGATGAAGAAGATGAAAATGAAGATGGAGATGAAGGATCAGGAACTGATACAACACCACCAACTCCTGAGGATCCAAAAAAACCAGGAGGAACAACTCCTGAGGATCCAACAACACCAGGAGGACCAAATCCTGAGAATCCAAAAAAACCAGGAGGAACAACTCCTGAGGGTCCAAAAAAACCAGGAGGAACAACTCCTGAGGATCCAAACACAGGAGGAACAACTCCTGAGGATCCAAAAAAACCAGGAGGAACAACTCCTGAGGATCCAAACACAGGAGGATCAACTCCTGAGGATCCAAAAAAACCAGGAGGAACAACTCCTGAGGATCCAAACACAGGAGGAACAACTCCTGAGGATCCAACAACACCTGTTACCGCTTCTATATTAACTGGAACAGATCTTCCAGAGGGTAAAGTTATGTTGAAGCACTTGGCTAAGGAAGTTAAAGATCGTATAGAAAAAAGTGAGAAAAATAGTGGTGGAATAACAAGTTCTATTGCTGTTGCAAATATACCTCAAGTTTCTATGGATAGAAGATTTAGCGTTGGTGCAGGAGTTTCGTACTATGATAGAAATGGAGCTATAGCAGTTGGTATAAGTGGACAAGATAAAGACCATATTGTAATATACAAAGCTGCGGTAGGTACAAGCTTTAAAGGTGACTTTAATGTTGGAGCAGGTTTAAATGTTAACTTTGGTAAAATTGGAAATAAAAAGGATGATTTAAAAGCTTTATATGCTAAAATAAATAGTGTGGGAGATAAGATTAATAATTTAAAAATAAAGAATAGAGAATTAAAATTAAGATTATCTAAAAAGGCAATAAAATACATAATTTCTAATTTTGATTTAGACCATTCAGAATTAAAAGGTTTAGTTGAGCTTATAAATACAAATTATGCTAATGGTACAGTTGAAATAACTGGATTTACAGATAGAGCATATACTGAGGAGTATAACTTAGATCTAGGATTAAAAAGAGCTAAAACTGTTAAAGAAATGCTAATGAATTTAGGTTTAAGTAAAGATATTAAAATCTTAATAAGATCTGATGCATTTAATGAAATAACTGATGGAAATGCTAGTGATTTAAGAAGAGTAGAAATTAAGATAAGTGATACAGTGATATATTAAGAAAAAAGGGTGAATAGTGTTACTAAATAACATAAAATCACTCTTTTTTTTTATTTTATTGCTTAGATTTTGTTTAATATGTAGTTTTTATTGATAAATTTGTCTAAAAGTGATAAGATAATAAATAAACAGTCAGGAGGTAGAAATGCTAAAAATAGTACCAAAAGAGATAAGAAAATATTTTATAACTGTCTTTTGTATGGGTATAGTAGCATTTTTTTTAGGTCTACTTTTTGATAACAAGTATATTTATATAGCCTATGCTAGTGGAGTTTTTGTTTCATTTTTTATGAATCTATACCTTTTATATATTACATACAAGGTAGTGTATGAGTATAAAGGAGTATCTTTAATGAGTTTAAGGTATATAACTTCATTTATAATATATGCAATATCAATATACTTAATAAGTTTGGTGATAGAAGATAAATATGCAATTTTAGCTAATGCTTTAGGATTAATAAGCTTTAGACTTGTTATTTATTTTTATCTATTAGTGAATAAAATAATAAGAAAGTGAGGTGTAAGTCTTAATGTTAAAAAAGCCTTTTGTTAGGATAAGTATGATTTTTATAGGAGTTACTATATTAGTTAATGGAATATTAGCATTAATTTCTACATATTTACCAATAAGTTTTTTAAAGCCAAAAGACATTATTGAAGGTCCTAAAATATTTGCAAAATTCAATTTATTAGGAATAAATATATATATAAATCAGACTATATTAAATACATGGATATTAATGCTTTTAATGATAGTTATTTTATATCTTGGAACAAGAAAACTAAGTGTAGAAAAACCAGGTGTTATGCAGTTAATTTTAGAGGAACTTTATAATTTTATAGATGAACAATTCCTAGCAAATTTTAAAAATTATAAAAAGACCTTTATGCCACTGTTTTCAGCCTTATTCTCTTTTTTATTGTTAGCTAACTTATCGAGTTTTTTATTCCCTTTTATATGGATGAAAGAAACTCATGGAAACATAACAAAGATAGTTCCATTTTTTAGAACCCCAACAGCAGATATAAATACAACAGTTGGATTAGCTTTAATAGTAACAATTACTTTTATTGGATGTGGCATATACAAAAATGGAGTTATAGGAATAATAAGAGATTTATCAAAACCTTTTGTATTAATGTTTCCAATTAACTTAATAGGAGAATTAGCAAAGCCAATTAACATTTCTATGCGTTTATTTGGAAATATGTTCGCAGGGATTGTTATTGTAGGATTATTATATGGAATAAGTTTAAATAACATTTTATCTAGTTGGACTGGTAATATGCTAAATGGAAGTTTCTCATTTGCTGTAATGTGGCCAGGATTCTTACAACTATATTTAGATTTATTCATAGGTGCTTTACAAGCATTCGTATTTACAGTATTATCATCAGTTTATGTGCAACAAGCATTACTAGGTGATGAAGACGACGAAAATTAGGGAGGTAAAAAATATGTCAGTAGAATTAGTACAAGCAGCAGCATTATTAGGAGCAGGTATTGCAGCATTAGGAGGAGTTGGAGCTGGATTAGGACAAGGTATTGCAACAGCTTATGCAGTTGAAGCAGTATCTAGACAACCAGAAGCAAGATCTTCAATTATGAATACTTTATTCATAGGGTGTGCTATAACAGAATCAACAGGTATTTACGCTTTAGTTATATCTTTATTATTAATATTATTAAAAGGTTAGTTAATTATAAGGGGGAAACATGGAACAAAATAGTTTAATAACAATAGATTTTTCTATGGTTATTCAAATGATAAACTTTTTAATCATGGTCTATGTTTTTTACAAACTTTTCAGTAAGAAAATCGGTGGAATAATAGAACAAAGAAGAAATATTGCTACTCAAGATTTAGAAAAAGTAAAAATCGAACAAGAAAAATTAGAAGAACAAAAGAAAATTGTTGATAAATTAAGAAGAGAATCTAAAAAAAGAGCAAACGATATCATTATTAAAGCTGAAATTCAAGCAGATAATAGAAAAGAGCAAATTATAAATAACGCTAACATATCTAAAGAAAGAATGATGGCAAATGCTGAAAATGAAATAATTAAAATGAGAGCAAAAGCCGAATTAGAACTTCAAAAGGAAGTTGGAGAAATAGCTATAAAAATTGCAGAAAAGATAATAAAGGAAAATGTATCAGAAAATCAAGACTTGCAAGTTAAAAGTGTAGATAATTTTATAAATGAAATTGGTGAATAATATGGAGAATATAAAATTAAGTAAGATATATGCTAATGCAATTTTTGAAATAGCTAGTGAAAATGATAGTGTGAGTCAAATACTAGAACTATTAAATGAATTAGTATCTAAAATAGAAGAAGATACAGAGTTTAAGAAGTTTTTATCTAATCCAATAGTGGATAAGTCTAGTAAAATAGAACTATTAAATAAGCTGTTAGTAAATAATAGTGAGATAGAAAAAAACATTTTAAACTATTTAGTAGAAAAAAATAGAATAAAAGCTTTATCTGGTATTAAAAAGGCTTATTTAGAAATTTATCATGAAACTAAAAATGAGTTAATTGTAACTGGAATATTTCCAACTGAATTATCTGAAACACAAAAAGAAAAATTAGTAAAAAAATTAGAAAAATTAAAAAGTAAAAAAATAATACTTGATATAAAAGTTGATAAAACTTTAGTAACAGGTGGAATAATAAAAATAAATGACGAAGTAATAGATGGTTCGCTAAAAAGTCAACTTGAAAAAATTAAAGAGTCATTTTAGGAGGTGATACATTTGAATATTAGACCAGAAGAAGTTAGCAAAATTATTAAAGACGAAATAAATAACTATAAAAAGAATATAGATATATCAAATGTTGGAACAGTTGTAAAAATAGGTGATGGTATTGCTAGAATCTATGGATTAACTAATGTAATGTTAGGAGAACTTATTGAATTTTCTAACGGTTCAGAAGGTATGGCATTAAACTTAGAAGAAGATAATGTAGGTGCTATAGTTTTTGGTTCAACTGTTGGTATAAAAGAAGGAGATATAGTAAAAGCTACTGGTAAGGTAACAAGTGTTAAAGTAGGAGATAGCTTACTTGGACGTGTTGTTGATGCACTAGGGAATCCAATAGATGGTAAGGGAGAAATAGAATCAAACGAATACAGAGAAGTAGAAAAAGTTGCTTCAGGTATTATAGATAGATCTCCAGTTAATGAGCCATTACAAACAGGTATAAAATCAATAGATGGACTTGTTCCAATAGGACGTGGACAAAGAGAGTTAATAATAGGAGATAGACAAATAGGTAAAACTGCTATTGCAATAGATACAATAATTAATCAAAAAGATACTAATGTAAAATGTATTTATGTAGCAATAGGTCAAAAAAGATCAACTGTTGTTAATATAGTTAATAAATTAGAAGAAGCAGGAGTTATGCATAAAACAATAGTAGTAGCAGCTACTGCTAGTGAATCAGCATCACTACAATACTTAGCACCTTACTCAGGTGTAACTATGGCTGAGTATTTTATGTATAATGGTGAAGATGTACTAATAGTTTATGATGATTTATCAAAACATGCAGTAGCATATAGAGAAATGTCATTACTATTACACAGACCACCTGGGCGTGAAGCTTATCCAGGAGATGTTTTCTACTTACATTCAAGACTATTAGAAAGAGCAGCTAAATTAAGTAGTGAATTAGGTGGAGGAAGTATAACAGCACTCCCAATAATAGAAACACAAGCAGGAGATATTTCTGCATATATTCCAACAAATGTAATTTCAATTACAGATGGACAAATATTCTTAGAAGCAGACTTATTTAATGCAGGATTTAGACCAGCAATAAATGCGGGATTATCTGTTTCTCGTGTTGGAGGATCAGCACAAATAAAAGCAATGAAACAAGTAGCAGCAAGTATTAAGCTAGAATTAGCTCAATATAATGAATTATTAGCGTTTGCTCAATTCGGATCAGACCTTGATAAAGCTACAAGAGATCAATTAAATCGTGGGGAACGTATAATGGAAGTTTTAAAACAACCACAATACAAACCATATAAAGTAGAAGATCAAGTTTTAGTATTCTATTCAGTAACTCATGGTTACTTAGATGATATTGATATAGAAGATGTAAAAAGCTTTGAAAAAGAAATGTTAGAAACTGCTAGAAATACAAGTGACATATTAGATAATATATTAGAGAAAAAAGCTCTTGATGAAGAATTGATAGCTAAGATAGAGAAATTCTTAACTACATTTAAAAAGGATTTTGTCCATTAGAAAAAGGAGAATATTGTGGCTTCAAATACAAAAGAAATTAAAGAAAGAATTGGTAGTATAAAAAATTCAAGACAAATTACAAGTGCCATGAATGTTGTATCTACTACTAAATTCAAGAAGTATCAAGCTCTAACTCTAAAATCAAGAGCATATAGTAAAGCTCTAGATGATGCATTTGAAAATATAATTGGAAGTGTAAGTGCTAAAAGTCACGTTCTATTTTCTGGTAAAAAAGAAGTGAAAAAAGTAGGTTTAATTGTTATGACTTCTGATAGAGGATTATGTGGAAGTTTTAATTCTAATACCTTAAAAAAAATGGAAAAATATATAAACAGATTTTCTAAAAAAGGTGTAAAAGTTTCAGTAATAACTATTGGAAAAAAAGCAAGAGATTATTGCAGTGAAAGAGGTATATTTGTTGATAGTGAATATACTCAATTAATACCAGAAACTATGTTTGAAAAAGCAAAAACAATAAGTGAAGACATAGTTAATAACTATTTAGAAGATAAATATGATGAAGTTTATTTAATATATTCTAAATTTGTTTCAGTTATACAGTATGATTTATTAGATGAAAAAATACTTCCTTTTGAAAGAGATTTAGAAGATAAATCATATACATATATATTTGAACCAACAGAAGAAGATGTTTTAGTAGAATTTATACCTAAAATGTTAAATATTAAACTTTATCAAGCATTACTTGAAAATACAGCAAGTGAACATTCTGCTAGAATGACTGCAATGAAAAATGCAAGTGATAATGCAGATGATTTAATCAAAAAACTAACATTACAATATAATAGAGTTAGACAAGCAAAAATAACACAAGAAATAAACGAAATAGTTGCAGGAGCAACTGCCCAAACAGGAAGAGATTAATATAAGGAGGTGAACTCTTTTATGAATAAAGGTAAAATAGTACAAATAGTTGGACCAGTTATAGATGTTGAATTCAAAGAAACATTACCTAATATATATAATGCATTAGAAATATATTTAGACGGTAAAAAAATAGTTGCAGAAGTGCACTCTGATACTGGAAATAATGTAGTAAGAGCCATTGCATTATCTAGTACAGAAGGATTAAAAAGAGGTTTAGAAGTAATAGATACAGGAGAACCTATAAAAGTTCCAGTAGGGAATGCTACGCTAGGTAGAATTTTCAATGTTTTAGGTGAAACAGTTGATGGTAAAGACCAAGTACCAGCTGATGTGGAAAGAGAATCTATACACAAAGAAGCACCAACATTTGAAGAACAAGAACCAAGTAAAGAAATATTAGAAACAGGAATAAAAGTAGTTGATTTATTAGCACCTTACTTAAAAGGTGGAAAAATAGGTCTATTTGGAGGTGCTGGAGTAGGAAAGACAGTACTTATACAAGAATTAATAAATAACATAGCAAAAGGTCATGGAGGATTATCAGTATTTGCTGGAGTTGGAGAACGTACAAGAGAAGGTCGTGACTTATACAACGAAATGACTGAAAGTGGTGTTATAAAAAATACAGCATTAGTATTCGGACAAATGAATGAGCCAAGTGGAGCTAGATTAAGAGTAGGATTAACAGCACTTACTATGGCAGAACATTTTAGAGATAAAAAAGGACAAAATGTTTTACTATTCATAGATAATATATTTAGATTTACTCAAGCAGGAGCAGAAGTTTCAGCAGTTTTAGGAAGATTACCATCAGCAGTTGGATATCAACCAAACTTAGCTACTGAAATGGGAACATTACAAGAAAGAATTACAACAACAAAAACAGGATCAATTACATCAGTACAAGCAGTATATGTACCAGCAGATGACTTAACTGACCCTGCACCAGCTACAACATTTAACTTCTTAGATGCTACAACAGTTTTAAGTAGACAAATAGCATCACTAGGAATTTATCCAGCAGTTGACCCACTAGATTCAACTTCAAGAATACTAGAACCAGAAATAGTTGGAAATGAACACTATAAAGTAGCCCGTGAAACACAAAGAGTATTACAAAGATATAAAGAATTACAAGATATAATTGCTATACTAGGTATGGATGAATTATCAGATGAAGATAAGGTAACAGTTAACCGTGCAAGAAAAATCCAAAGATTCTTCTCACAACCGTTCTCTGTTGCAGAACAATTTACAGGTATGGAAGGTAAATATGTACCTTTAAAAGAAACAGTAAGAGGATTTAAAGAAATTTTAGAAGGAAAACACGATAATCTTCCAGAACAAGCCTTCTTATACGTAGGAACTATTGATGAGGTAGTAGAAAAAGCTAAAAAAATGGCAGGTGAATAGAAATGAAAGATAAAAAAAGTGTACTTTCTATTGAAGTTGTATCGCCTATGGGATCAGTTTTTAGCTCTTCTGATGTAGTATTTGTTAAAGTTAAAGGAAGTCGTGGAGATGTTGGAATACTTCCAAATCATACTAATTATGTTACAAGTCTAGGGGCTGGACAAATGTTAGTTAGATTTTCTGATAAAAAAGAAGAGTCATACTTTGTTGATGGTGGATTTTTAGAAATAAGAGATAACAGAATAATAGTTATAGCAGAAGATATATATGAATCATCTAAAGAGGAAATCATTAAAAAAGAAAGAAAAGAAGCAATCGAAAGAGCAACTCGTGAAAAATTATCTGAAGATAGAGATGTTCTTGGAACTAAAAAAAGAATTCAAGACAGCTTAAGAAATTAAAAATAACATGTACCAATGTGTGCATGTTTTTTTATATTAGTTTAGTTAAAATATATAAAACGGGAAAATAAAGGGTATTATTTAGATTTTCTTGCCAAAGTCTTTAAAAAAAGGTATAATTTATTGATAAAAATAAATTTAAGGAGAAATATGACAAAACAGGAGAGAAAAATATATAGTTTAATAAAAGAAAATCCTTCAATTTCTCAAAAGGAAATAGCAGAAATTTTAAATTTGACAAGAGCAGCAGTAGCAGTTCATATTAGTCATATTACAGAAAAAGGATATATTTTAGGAAGACAATATATTGTAAAGAAAAATAAGCAAGTACTAGTTATAGGAGCTTGTAATGTGGATATGCAGGGTTTTGCAAATGATAATTTTGAGTTATATAATTCTAACATGGGAAAAATAAAAATTACTTTTGGTGGAGTTGGAAGAAATATAGCAGTAAATTTAAATAAGTTATGCAAAAATACAAAAATGTTGACGGTTTTAAGCAAGGATAAAAATGGTATTGAAGTATTAAATGATTTAATAAGAAATCAAATAAATGTAGAAGATATTTTAACTGTAAATGAAAATATGTCTACATATCTTTCAATCTTTAATACTAATTCAGAAATGATAGCAGCAATATCTGATATGGGTATAATTAAAAATTTATCGGTAGAATATTTAAAAACAAAAGAAGATTTAATAAAAAAAGCAGAGATTATAGTAATTGATACTAATATACCAAAAGATAGTATTGAATACATTGCATCTAAAATAAATAGTAAAGCTAAATTAATAGTAGATACTGTTTCTATTGAAAAAGCTAGCAAAATTAATGGTATATTAGATAAGATAACTGTACTTAAAACAAATAAACTAGAGTTAGAAGCTATAGCTGGTGTAAGTTTAAATAAAGTAACAGATATAAAAAAGGCAGCAATTGAATTACTAAAAAAAGGTGTAAAAAAAATATTTGTAACATTAGGTCCCGATGGTTTAGTTTATGGGGATATAAATAAATTAGTTAAAATTTCATCGCCTAAAAAAATAGAAGTTGTTGATGTTAATGGAGCTGGTGATATATTTACTTCAGCTTTAATTTATGCTGAAAATTTAAATTTATCACTAGGGAAAATGGCTAAATTTGCACAATCAGCTGCAATATTTAAGCTATCAAAATTAGGGACAAGCCCAGAGGATTTTTCATTAAATAGTATAAAAGAGGTTGCTAAAAAGCACTTCCCAGAGATAAGTAAAGGAGATTTTTTTTATGAATAATAAATATGTAGAAATTAGTAAAGAGGTAGCTTTAGCTATAGAAAAGGGACTACCAGTAATAGCATTAGAATCAACAATAATATCACATGGGATGCCTTATCCTAAAAATAAGGAAACTGCATTAAATGTAGAAAAAATAGTAAGAGAAAATGGTTGTATTCCAGCTACTATAGGAATAATAAATGGTAAAATAAAAGTAGGATTAAGTAATGAAGAAATAGATTTACTAGCAATAGAAGGTCTAAAAGTAGCAAAAGTAAGTAGAAGAGATTTAGCTTATGTAATTTCTAATAAATTAAATGGAGCTACAACAGTTGCTACAACTATGATAGGTGCAAGTTTAGCTGGAATCAAAATATTTGCAACAGGTGGAATAGGTGGAGTTCATAGAGATGGACAAAATACTATGGATATATCAGCAGATTTAGAAGAATTAGCTAAAACGAATGTTGCAGTAGTTTGTGCAGGAGCAAAATCAATACTAGATTTAGGATTAACACTAGAATATCTTGAAACAAAAGGTGTTCCAGTTTTAGGGTATAAGACAAAAATATTACCAGCTTTTTATACTTCAACATCTAATTTTGAATTAGACTATAATATGAATTCAAGTAAAGAAATAGCAGACTTATTAAAAGCTAAATGGGAACTAGGTTTAAATGGAGGAGTAGTTATTGCTAACCCAATACCTAAAGAATATGAAATGCCTCGTGAATTAATTGATTCTGTTATAGAAAAAGCAGTTAATAAGGCAAATGAATTAGGAGTAAAAGGTAAAAATATAACACCATTTTTATTAGATGAAATTCAAAAAGTGACAAGTGGTAAATCATTAGATTCTAATATAGAGTTAGTATATAATAACGTAAAATTAGCTTGTAAGATAGCTAAGAATATGTAATGTTAGTATATATTTCTCCAATGTCTGGCTATACTGATTTTAGCTATAGACAGATAATGAAAAAATTTGGTCCAGATTTAATGTACACAGAAATGGTTAATTCTAATTTATTAAGTCAAAAAAATTCAAATACATTAGAAAAAATAATGAGAATTAGTAATGATGAAAATACAGGAATACAATTATTTGGATCTGATATAGAAAATTTATATAATAACTTCATATATTTAAATGAATTAGGTTACCACGATTTACTTTTAAATATGGGCTGTCCACAACCAAAAATATTAAAAAATGGTAGTGGTGCTAATATGTTAGAAAGATATGATGAAATACAATATCTTTTAAGTTCTTTAAAAGAAAAAAATATATCAGTATCTATTAAAATTAGGGATTCTATAAATACCATGAAATATTTTAATCTGGCTAATAAGCTAAATATTCCTTATCTATGCTTACATCCAAGAACAAAAGAACAAGGATTTAATGGATTTGCTAATCATAATATAACAAAAAAATTATCAAGTTTAGATAGAAATTTTAAACTAATAGCAAATGGAGATATTTTTAGTTTAGAAGATTATAGAAAAATAAGTAAGTATAATATTGATGGCGTTATGTTAGCAAGGGGTATTATATCAAATCCATATTTAATAAAAGAAATTAAAGAGGACAAAAAAATAATAAGAAGTTTAGAAGAAGATAAAAACTTAATAATAGAACATATAAACCTATTAGTTGAAGATAAGGGTGAGAAAAAAGCCCTTTTAGAAATAAATAAGTTTTTAATAGAGTATTTTAAGTTTTTAAATAAAGAAGATATGAAAAGTATACTGGTTGAAAAAGACTATAATAGAAAAATAAAGTTAATAAAAGAAGTAAAACTTCCATGAAATTAAAAATCAAGGAAGTTTTTTTTACTAAATTTATTTAATTAACTTAATCAAAAAAAAAATTATTTTAAATTATTTCTAATTGTTACTACAAAAAAAATATTTTGTTCACCTTATTTACTACACTAAAGTTTTTGAATTTAGTATTTCAAAAAAAATTTTTTAGTCATATACTCACACTGAAGCAAGGTAGAAAAAATAGGAGGTAAAATGAATGATTTAATCAGTACAAATAGAGTAATATTATTTGAGAAAATAAATGAAGAAAAATTAAATCTTCTAACTTTAATATCAGAAGAAATAGATATTAAAAGTTTATCAGATGATAAGATAGAAGAAATAAACAAGAATTTAGTTGTTAGTAGCTTTAGCGAGTTTTTAGAAAAGTTTAAGCCTAAAATATATAGTTATTTTGATAAAGATAAAAATACTATAGCATATAGTTTGGAAAAGCCAAATATAAAAAGTGAGTTAATATCTGAAATTAATCTAGATAAAGAAAATACCTTTTTAAATATGTTAATTTCTTTAATAGAAACAAGAGAAAAAAATAAGGTAAAGACAATAAACTTTAATTATGAGGATATACTAGATTATTTGTCACCTAAAAAAATTATGAAAGATTTAAAACAATTAAGATCTGAAATAGCTTACTTATATGATAAATATGAAAAAGTTGATGATAAGGATCCATTAAAATTAGAAATAGCAGATAAGCTAAACTATAATTTTCATAATGCATCTAAAAACTATAACAACGTTTTAGCTATGTTACCACTAGCTATAAATGATATAGAAAAAAGACTTTTTATTACAGATAATAAAGTTTCTAAAAATACGATAAATAAAATAAGTGCAGGAAAGCTTAGTATTGGTGCAAATGGAGAACTAGAAATTATTAGTATAAATACTAATGAAACTAAGTTACTAGAAGGGACTAATATAGAAAATCAAGAAAAATTAGCGCTAGAGTTTAGAAAAGACTATAACGAAAATTCAGAAGAGAAAAATCCATATATAGAAAATTTAATAACAAGGACTTTTGCACCAGTAAATGATGAAATTGTAAATATTGAAGTAGAAAAAGAGATTGTAAACTACAATAACTATGTAACAATGTATAAAATGGCACAGGAAAATTTTATTGAAGTAGCAAAAGAGTTAATAAAAAAAATAATAGGTGTAAAGCTATTTTTTTCTCAGTATGACGTTAAAAATTCACTAATGAAACCAAAGTTACTAATCACTAATATTGATACAGATGAATTAGTAAGTGCTAAAAATCTAGATAAACTAGAAGTATTTTTAAATACTGTAAATAATAAGAATGATTTTTCTAATACCATATGGTTTTCAATAATACCTAATATTGAATTTAATGTAAATGAAGAAAAAAATATTAAAAAAAGATTTAGAGGAAGTGAAAAAAATAAAGAAAATACTAATAGTTTAAACACTTTAATAAGCTTAACAAGTGTATTATCTAAGTATAAGATACAAAGTTTTTTCAATTTTGAAGCAAATTATAAAACAGATTTTAAAACAGTTTCTTTAAATGGAATAGATGAGTATATAGAAAAATGTAAGTTACTTGAAAATAAAGAATATTCAGAATATTTAATAGCGTGTATACCAAATTTCACTTTAATACCTAAAAATATGTCTAAGGTAAATATAGCAAGTGAAATAAGGTATGAAAATGAAAAGATCGAAAAATCAAATGAAGTAAGTTTTTATATAAATGGAATTTATATAGATTCATCATATATAGCAGCAGGAATAACTGCAAGTATGCAATGTCCTAATTATTTAAGTGAAAGATACACTAATGTATTAAAAGAAACGCCTGGAGTTAGAATAAATATAGAAGCAAAAGATAATGCTTTTAGAATTAAGACTAATTTAGCAAAAGAAATTTCAGGTTATACAAAGGATATTAAAAATAGGATAAATGAATTAAATTTTGGGTATATATTTACATCAGATGAAATAGTTCATGATAATAAGTTAATAGATAATATAATGGTGTATAAGGCAAGAAGTTTATCAAAAAATACACAAGGTACATATGAACCTATATATAAAACAACAACAACTACATATATTGAAAGAGTATTAAGATATATGACTGCAGATTTTAAAGAAGAAAAATTAGATGAGTTTTTCAGTAATAATCCAAATAGTGTTAAATCAAAATGGTTATCAAATACCAATATGATAAATTCAATCTTAAAATTAGAAGATGATATAAGTATAGAAAAGTTTTCTAATTCAAATACTTTTAGCTTAAATTTAAAGCTATCAGGAGAAGTAAGGCATCTTAAATTATTAATAAATGGTAAGGAATAGGGGGTGAAATAAATGGGAATGAGATTAGTTATAAAAGGGCAAAATGATGAGATTATACTTGAAAAAGATAATATAAGCTCTGTAAAGTATTTATCAGATACACCAAATGACTCTAACGCAAGAGCAACAGAGTTGCAAGTAAGTGTTGAAGTTATTGGTAAAATAATAAGTCAAACAGATGATATTACTAAAAAATTAAGTCTTTGGTCTTTAATTCCAGCAGAATCGCAAGACGCATATAGAGAACTTACTTTAGAGGTAATATCAGCTGGAATTGTACAAAGGAAAATCGTAATGCCTAATAGTTTTTTAATAGATTATAGTGAAGACTTTAATAGTTTGTCTGGAACAGGAAGTTTTAGATTACTAGCAAAACAAAAAAAAGAAAAAATAAGTGAAATTAAAATAGAGGGTGGTTACGATGCAAAGTAAAAGAACAATAAAACTACCTATATATAGAAAGTTTCAAAATTTAACTAGTGAATCTTTAAATTCTATTGTTAATTCATATAAAAAGTATATAGGGTCTAAGTATATAGATTATAGTGATGGTATTATAGAAGGTCTTTTTATTAAGGTTATAGATAATAATCTATTTGAAATATCCGAAGGAATTTTTAAATTAAACTCAAATGTATATTTATTAGATGATAAAATATATATAAAAAGGCCAGAATTAGAAGGAAGGTATGCTCTTATTCTAAATGTTGAAAAACTTGCAAATAAGGAATATGACGAATTTGAAATAAGTGTATTTTTTAAAGAAACTACTCTTGTATCAGATGATGACTTTGTCTTATTTAACATAATTTTAAGAGATGGAGCTAATATATATAGTAATTCAACAGAATTTGTAGAGTATGAAAAAGAATTTAATGTAATAGATTTAACTAATCAAAAGTACTCTATAAAAGATGAATTATACACAGTAAATCCGTATATTTTAACTAAGTTTTGTGAAGAAATGGAAAAATTTAATTTAAATGATTTTGACTTTAGTATGTGTATGCTATTTAAAAATGCTAGCGTAAAAAAAGAAGTTCTGATTTCATATATAAATAGAAAATTAAATATGAAAGAAAAAATCCTCTCAAATAAACAAATTAGAAATTATCTTTTTAAAATATTAAAAGATATAGAAAGTAATAGAATTGTTAAAGAGAATATTAATAAAGATCTTGAACCTTTCAGTATCATATAAAAGTAAAACTAGTAAAAAAATAGTAAAAAGAAGTTTTAATTATGATTTAATATATATTATTGTGACTATAATTTTATCACTTCTTTATTATATTACCTATAATAGAATAGAAAAAGCTTTAATATTACTATGTTTAATGTTAGCTATTTATTCTACTTACAATATATATCTTAAAAAAAGTCTTTTTAATATTAAAATTGAAAATATGTTTGAAAATGAATTAAAAAAAAGAAAAATAGAAGAATTAGAAGAAATAAAAAGAAAAGATAATATAAATAGGATAATAATAATAGACGATAAAGATAATGAAATAGGTCTTGTAGAGATAAAAAAAAATAACTACAAGATAGGTAAAAAAAATAATAAAAATGATGTTGATATTGACTTAAAAGATGTAAAAGAATCAGAGTTAATAAGTAAAGAACATGCAATTATTTCAAAAATTAAAGATACTTGGTATCTAATAGATTTGAATTCAACAAACGGTACCACTTTAATTAAAACTAATAATAGAAAAATCATATTAAAAAATGAAAAAGAACATATACAAATAGGTGATATCATTAAATTAAATAATAAAATTAGTATTTTAATAAATTAGGAGTAATATGGAATTTAGAAAATGTGATATGGGACATATAATAAGTTATGAAAAAAAAGAATGTCCTTATTGTAAACTAGTCCCAAAAAATGAAGAAGAAAATATACAAGATGATGATATTTTAAAAACAAAGCTAATAGTAATAAACAATATAAAAGCAGTTGTTGCTTGGCTTGTTAATATATCAGGACTTGAAAAAGGTATGGACTATAAATTAAAAGACGGTAGAAATTTTATTGGGAAAAGTGAATCAGCTGATGTTTGCATACTAGGTGATGAAAATATAGATGAAACAAATCACTTTAGTATAAATTACAACAAAAAGCAAAGAAACTTTGTTATAACTCCAGGAAAATCTCAAAGTATAGTCTATGTTAATAAAAAAGCTCTATATGAAACAAAGCCTATTGAAAATTTTAGTTTAATAGAAGTATCAAATACAAAGCTAGTTTTTGTAAAATTTGTAGGTGATAATTTTAGTTGGGAAGCAAATGTATAGATATTATGATATAGATTTTAAGAATAGCAAAAATACATATTTTGGATATTTAGAAAAAAATGGCATAATCTTATTTATCTTCATGCAAAAAGAAGGAGATCTAGAAACAAATACTAATGAAATTTTAGTTAACTTTATCGTTACAGAGTTTCTAGAAAAACAGGAGTTTAGTAGTAAATTTTTAAAAAATTTAATCATAAGGACAAACGACTTATTTAATGAAAAGAAAACTTGCGAGTTGGGTCTAAAGTTTTTATCAAGTTCAATTATGTTAGTTTTATCTAATAAAAGTAAGTATTTAATAGCATCTTCTGGAAATATACAAGCAAGTGTATTTGATAAAGATGAAAAATTAAAACTAAGAACAAGATTAGATAATATAGCATATGAACTTTATGAGAATAAAGAAATTACCTTTGATATGATAGCAGAGAATAAGTATCGCAAGGAGGTGACTAATTGTCTTGGGGGTTTAAAACAATTAGCTATAAATATGACTGGGGAATTAGAGTTAGAACTTATGGATACAATTTTAATAGAAGGTATAAACTCATGGGATAATACAAATAAAGAAATTGATTTTGCAAAAATTAAGATAAAAAAAATAGAAAAAAAAGAAAAAGGTAGAAAAAATTCGTTTTTAATAATCGGTATAATTATATTATTTAGCATATTCACACTGTTTATCTTAAATAATAAAAGAATCAAGGTCTATGAAGATAAAATAAATGAAGTTAAAGAAAATATTAAAATATATGAGAAAAATAAAGTCTATAAAAATATAGGAACAATGCTTTTAGAACTTGAAAATATATATAAAGATTTATATAAAGCTAAAGCTATATATATTCCTAGAAAACTAGAAATAGAATATGTAAAAGATACTGAATATATAAAAAGGGTAAGAGAAGATATAATTACATATAATGAAATAGAAAAAGAAATAAGTCAATCTAAGTTAGATATTAAAAATAATGAATATATTGTGGCATATAACAAGCTAGACAAGATAAAAAATAATAAATTAAAGTATAAATTAGATACAATAAATACTTTAATAATAGAATCAAATGATTTACAAAAAGCATATAATAATTTAGAAAAAATCGATGATTTATTAGAAAATGAAAAATATGAAGATTTAAAACTTCTTTTATCTGATACTAAAAAAATATATATGAAGTATAAAAGAGCGGATTTAATTAATACATTTTTAGAACCAGTATATGAAAAGATGAATGATAAAATAGAAAGTTTAAAAGCTATTATAGAAAAAACAATTGAAAGCTATAAAACTATGGAAAATAAAAATTTAGCATTAGTTAAATTAGATGATGCCTTTAATTTAGCTAAAAGGGTAGGTGATAATGATTTATTAGATAGAATTGAAAATGATAGAAAACTTTTAGATTCTGAAATAAAAAATTTAAAAGAAGAAATAGAAGTTTTAAAATTAGAAGCAAAGCAATATATGAATGAAAAAAAGTATAGAGTAAGCTTAGAGGCTTTTTTAGAAGTAAATAAAAAATTAAAAAAATTAGATCTAATAAGTGAAATAAATGAAAATAATAAAACGATTAGAAAAATTAAAGAACTAATACGAAAAGAAAAAAAACCAACAATAATAAAAAATAAAAAAAATGAGGTGGAAGGTGAAATTATAAAAAGTATTTATTTAAGTATTGAAAAGGGAGATGAGTATATATCTAATAACGAATTTAAAAATGCTTATGAAGAATATAAAAGGGCCTTAGATTTATCAAATAAAGTAAAAATTCCAAATATAACAATAAAAAAACTTAAAGATAAAATGAAATATTCGTACGAAAAAATAAATTCAGCGTGGTGGTAATGAGAGTTTTAATGAGAAATAAGATATTAAACATCAATAAGCTTATAAGCTATAAAACATTTATTGTAAAAAGGTATATAATATTAAATGAAAATATAAGAAAAATTGCAATAAACGAAATAAGAATAAATGAATACCTAATTGAAAATCAATTTAACTATTCACCTAAAATGATAAAAGTGTTAATAAGTAGAAAATATATTGATATATATTTTGAAAAAATAAATACTACAAAATTAAATAGAAAGCCTTTGATAAAAAAAAGGCTTTCTCATATTTTAAAAAAGTTACATAGTATAAATGTATGTCATAATGATTTAAATTTATCAAATATACTAAGTGATGGCAAAAATATTTATTTAATTGATTTTGCTCTAGCTAGTATATCTAGTGAATACGATTACGACTATATTAAGTTAAAAAAAATAGAAAGTTGGATTGATAATGGGACTATATTCTAAAAAAGAACTGATTATAAAAAGTAGAAAAGAATTATTAAATATTGCTTTTAATGAAAAGTTAGTAGATATTATTACATCTGATGAGTTAAGTAAAAAAGAACTTATAAATCTGATATTAAAGTATAGAAAAGATAATACGATATATAAGCTTTATCAATATAATGAGATTTCTTTTTTTAGATTACAAGAAGTATTAGATGAAAAATTATCAAAATTTAGTATAACAAAAAATGATATTGAAATAGTTAGAAGTATAAGAATATACGAAAATACTAAATATATGGAAAATGATAATTACTATATTTTAATTGATAAACAATTAGAAATAGATACAAGTATAGTTTTATTAACTGGAAATAATAGATATATTTATGGAATTATAAATTTAGAATTAGACACTAAATATATTGATATAAGATATCACAGATATAGTATTTCATATATAATAAATAGAATAGATGATAATTTTAAAAATAACGAAAAAATGCATTTAGTTTTTTTTGATAATTTTGGAGTTGAGTTAATATATAAAATATATAATAACATTCATATAGAAACTATTCCAGAAAGAATAAATTGTTATGAAGAAAATATAATAGAGTTTAGTTATCAGAAACTAGAAAAAACAAAAAATTCTTGCCCAGTTTTAATTTTAGAAAATAAAGTTACTACTAAATATTTTTCTGAAAATTTCATGATATATATAGAAAAAATAGAAAAAGATACTATAAAATACATATATTCAAAAAAAGCTTTAGTTAAAATAAAAAGCAAGGGCTATAAATTAAATAATACAGTAATACTAGATATAAATTATTTACTTGAAAATAAAGAAGAATATATAAAAATTTATGATGAAATTTTAAATTTTAGGCTTATAAAAAAAGAAGAGATACTAGAAAAGTTTTTTGAATACATCAAAGAAAAGATAATAAGCTATAGTAAAAAAATGTATAAGAACTTTAATTTGATAGGTATAGATTATGAGAAAGAGGATTTGAAAAAGCTAGATATTAAAAATATCTTAAATTATAGTATTTTAAAAAATATAAAAGATAGTATAAAACCATATTTAGTAATAAATACAACTAATAATATGCTAGAGATTTCTATAAATAAATATAAAAAAGTAGAAAAAGAAATTAACTACGAATTTAATATATTAACTAATATTGTATATAAAAAGCAGCTATCAAAAATAAAAATAATAAATAGAATATTTATGTATTTAAAGTATAGAATCTGTGATATTAAATATTTAAATTATAGTAAAAAAGAGATTATCAATAAGATAAATAAAAATGAATATAAAAATATTATAGAAGAAATTGAAAAAAATTATGAGATTCTAGAAGAAAAATTTATTACAGATTACATAAAATATAAAACTGAAATAAATGATATGTATATAAAAAGCTATAAAAATCATCTTATTTTATTTGAAATAAGTGAGTATATATTTGAAAACTATATAAATTCTATAAAAAAAGACTTTAGTTTAAATGAAATATTAGAAACTTTAAATATACATGAACTAGAAGTAAATGATTTTACTATTACAAATAATGATATAGAGATGATTTTTTTAGTGGAGATGTATTATTTAATATATACATATTTTAATAATATAGATATGATAGAAATATTAAAAAATTATCAAGGAATAAATATAGGTGGTAGGATTATAAAAATTGACGTTTTTTATAATCTTTTAAAAGAATATATACCTGGTAGACTAATTAGTTTTGAAAAAGATAATGTTAATTCATATAATTTTTTAATTGATATTGCATATAAGATGGATATGGATATAAATTTTGGTAGAGTGAAAATCAATAGCAAAGTAATGAGAAAAAAAGAAAATATTTCTATATACATAAAAGATTTTAAAAAAGAATATAAATTAGTATTAAATACAGACAAAAAAGATAAGAGCTACATAGATAGATTAGAAAGTGTTAATAATTTAGATATAAAAATAGTATATGAAGATGAGAATAATGAAAAAGTATTTACTTATCATATTGAAAAGGATTTTATTGAAAAAGATGAGATAAAATCAGAGTTTTCTCAAGAACAATTAAATGATATAGATAATAATATATTAAGAATATTTATGCAGCTAGACGATAAAATAAAAATATCATATATATTAAGAAAAGACGATCAAATATATGTATCTAAAAAAACGTATTTTATTGATATTTATTAAACTTGCAATAGGTAAAAAAAACCATTAAAATAAAAAAAAGAAAAAAAGTTAGAGAGATATATTATGATAAGAAAAATTTTAATTGCACCAGATTCTTTTAAAGATTCAATGAGTGCTAAAACTGTATGCGATACTATAGAAAAAGCAATACTAGAAGTAGATTCTAAGTATATTATAGAAAAAGTAGCTATGGCAGATGGAGGAGAAGGAACAATTGAATCCTTAAAACAAAATTTAAATGGGAAAATAGTTAAATTAAATGTTAAAGGGCCTCTTTTAGAAAATGTAGAAGCTGAATATATTTTAGATGAAAAATCTAAAACAGCTTTTATTGAAATGGCTAGTGCTAGTGGATTAGAGTTAGTTCCTATAGATAAAAGAAATCCATATTACACTAGTTCTTATGGAACAGGAGAACTTATTTTACATGCTGTAAATAAAGGTGCAAAAAATATAATAATAGCTATTGGAGGAAGTGCAACTGTAGATGCAGGTGTAGGGATGCTAATGGCTTTAGGAGCTAAAATACTAGATAAAGATAAAAAGAGTATTAAATTAGGAGGAAAGTATCTAAGCGATATAGAAAGTATAGATATTAGTGCTATACCAGATATAAATATTACAGTAGCACGTGATGTAGAAAATACTTTAACAGGAATAAATGGTGCTAGTTATGTTTTTGGACCACAAAAAGGTGCAAAACCAGAAATGTTAGAAATGTTAGATAATAATTTAAAACATTTTGCTAAAATAGTAAGAAAGCAACATAAAAAAGAAGTAGAAAATATAAAAGGAGCAGGGGCAGCTGGTGGTTTAGGTGCAGCTTTACTACTAATAGGAGCAAAACTTGAAAAAGGCATAGATATTGTAATGAAGTTAAATAAACTAGAGGAAAAAATTATTAAATCGGATTTAATAATAACAGGAGAAGGTAAACTAGATAGTCAAACAATACTAGGTAAAACTTGCTATGGAGTTGCAAAACTATCTAAAAAACACAATAAGCCAGTAATTGCATTTTCAGGTATTTTATCAGAAGATAGTGAAATTTTATCTAATTATGGAATAGATGCAATGTTTAGTATAGTAAATAGTGTAGAAAGTTTAGAAAATGCACTTAATAATGCTGATAAAAATCTATATAAAACAGTTAAAAATGTATTTAGGTTGATAGGCATTAAAGAATAAACTAGAAAAAAATATATCACGTTATTTAGATTGTAAGCCTTGTAATTACAGCGTTATGTGATATTTTTGTTTGGAAACTCGGGTTATATATATAAAAAATAGAGATAAGCTAAAGAGGATTCTTTAAACTTATCTCACAAATTTACTTAATATTCATATTCCAAAGTGTAAATGCGTAAATGTCAGTATATTGTTCTATTAATTTAGAAATAGGAGTACCTGCACCATGGCCTGCATTTTTTTCTATTCTAATTAATAGTGGGTTTTTGTTTTCAATATTTTCTTGTAAATTAGCTGCAAATTTAAAACTATGTGCGGGAACAACTCTGTCATCATGATCTGATGTAGTTATTAGTGTTGCAGGGTAATTAGTATAATTTTTAACATTATGTACAGGAGAATAAGCTTTTAGATATTCATACATTTTCTTATTATCATCACTTGTACCGTAGTCGTAAGCCCAACCAGCCCCAGCTGTAAATTTATGGTATCTTAACATATCTAATACACCAACAGCAGGTAGTGCTACTTTAAATAAATTTGGTTCTTGTAGCATAGTTGCTCCAACTAGTAAACCACCATTAGATCCACCTCTAATAGCTAAAAAATTGCTACTAGTATAATTTTTTTTAATTAAGTATTTTGCGGCATATATAAAGTCGTCAAAAACATTTTGTTTGTTTAATTTTATACCAGCTAGGTGCCAGTTTTTACCGTATTCTCCACCACCACGAAGATTAGCTACGGCATAGATATATCCTTTTTTTAGCCAAGCAGCTATAAATGGACTGAAACTAGGATTAAGGCTAATATTAAATCCACCATATCCATATAAGATGGTAGGATTAGAAGAATCAAGTTTTATTCCCTTCTTGTATGTAATAATTAAAGGTATTTTTGTTTTGTCTTTTGATTCATAAAATACTTGTTCGCTAATATATTCATCTTCATTAAAGTTTAAATTAGGTTTCCACCATAAATCATAATCTAGTGTCTCTAAATTAAGTTTATAAATTCTTGAAGCAGTAGTATAATTTTGGAAACTAAAGTATGTATAAAGGCTATCTTTTTTTGCAAAAAAACCAAGCATAGTTCCCTTTTTATCTAGCTTTATCTCTTTTATAATATTTCCCTTGTAGTCATAACAAACTATGTAAGAAAGTGCATCTTTTGTATAATTAGCAAAGAAATATTTTGATGCTGTAGTTACATTTAATTTATTTTCAGACTCAGCTATAACAGTTTCCCATTTAGTATATGTAGGCTCACTTATTTTAGCTTTTACTAGTTTTGAGTTAGCTGCCATATAGTTAGTTAAAAGGTATAAATACTCATTATCGCTATCTATTAATTCTATATCATAATCATATGTATCAATTAGTTCTATAACCGAATTATCTATTAAATTTTTTAGATATAGCTTATTACCAGATGTTGAGTTAGCTGAAGATATAAGTAAAAAATTAGTATTTTTAATTAGACTTGCAGATACATATCTGTGTTTAGTATTATCATCTGGAAATATTAACTTATCTTCTTTTTTACTGGTATTTAATTTATGATAATAAACTCTATGCTCGTCTGTTTTTTCTGATAACTCACTTTTTTTAGGTTTTTCATAAGTTGAATAGAAAAATCCATCGTTATTATCCCATGAAATATTAGAGAATTTAATGTCATCTAGTTCTTCTATAATTTTTTTTGTTTTTGTATCCATTACATATATTTTTTGCCAATCAGAACCCGCAAGAGATACAGAAAAAGCTAAGAAATTACCATTTTCACTAAATTCTAGTAGTGATATAGAGTTAGTACCATCAGATGATAAAGTGTTAGGATCTATAAAAAGTTCTTCTTTATTATCATCATTATGTACTCTATATAGTAATGATTGATTTTGAAGTCCATCATTTTTAAAATAGTAAGTATAATCACCTGATGTAAAAGGAATTGACCTTTTTTCATAGTTTATAAGGCTTCTAATTTCTTCTTTAATTTCTTCTCTATAAGGTATCTTACTTAAATAATTGTATGTTAAATCATTTTGGCTATCTATCCAATCTTTAGTGTCTATACTTTTATCATCTTCTAGCCATTGATAGTTATCAATTACGGAATCACCAAAGTAATTATCGATCACTTCAACTTTTTTTGTATTTGGGTATTTAATCATTTTTTCTCCTTTTTTTGATTTAATTTAAGATATATTTGTAGGACATATTTACTTAAATCTTTTTCTACTAGCTTATTTAAAGCTAATTTAGGGTTAAATGGATGAGATATTTCTAAGCTTTCAAGGTATTTTAATTTTTCATCAATTATTGATATATCAAAATCCAGCTGATTTTTAATTACTTGCGTTCTAACAAGATTTAGTATTAGAAAATATCTGTATAAAGTTAAGTTATATACTTCAGTTTGATTACTTTCTTTTAATAATCTTAATTTTTCGTCGTAAAGATCAACCATAGATGTTTTACTTAATGTAAAAGGACTATTTACATAACTTCCAGTTCTTTGGACATAGTAGTATAAAGGTTCGTTATAGTAGGCTATTTTACCAGCTTTTAAATATAGCTTGTATGTTGTGTAAATATCCTCAACAAATTTTCCTAAGGGGTATCTAATATCACTGTAAAGTTCTTTTTTTGTTAAAGATGCCCATACAGTAGTAAAAGAAACTGTTTTTTTAGAATAACTGAATATATTTTTTAATGCCTTATCTTTTTCTAGTATTCTTGTTTTAAAAGGCATTATATTCTTTATTTTAATGTTTCTATAATTTTTTTCAAAAATATAGTCAAACTTACATACCGAAATATCAGCATTATTTTCTTTTAACACCTTATATAGCTTTTCTATATATGTTAAATCAACATAGTCATCAGAATCAACAAGTGCAATGTACTCTCCAGTAGCTTTATCTAGACCGAAGTTTCTAGCGGCACTAACACCACCATTTTCATTATGAAAAACTATAACTCTGCTGTCATTTTTTGCATATTCATCTGCAATTTTTCCGGATTTATCTGTACTTCCATCATCTATTAGAAGTATTTCTAAATTTTTGTAAGTTTGATTAACGATGCTATCTAAACATTTTCTTAAGTAGTTTTCTACATTGTATATAGGTATAATAATGCTTATTTTTTCGTTCATAAAATCCCCTTCTTTTAATTTGTTTTTCTTGTATTTTATCACAAAGGTATTTAGTTTACAAATAAAAATGCCCTATTGCTAGAGCATTTAAAATATATTATCTATTTTTTCATGTCAATTACTAAACGACCTGTTATAGTACCTTTTTCCATTCTATCAAAGATTTCATAAGCATCATCTATAGGTCTAGTTTCTACAACTGGAACAACTAATCCTTCAGCACCAAATTGGAATGCTTCTTCTAGGTCTTTTCTAGTTCCAACTAATGATCCTATTATTTCTATACCGTCTAATACACATTTAACTATAGAAACGTCCATTGTTTCACTAGGTAATCCAACTGCAACAACTTTACCAGCTGCTCTTACTGAATCTATAGCATTATTGAATGCTACTTTAGAAACTGCTGTAACTACTGCTGAGTGAGCCCCTCCAACATTTTCTTGTATCCATTTAGGAGCGTCTACATTTTTAGCGTTTAATACAACATCTGCACCAACTTTTTTAGCTAAATCAAGCTTATCATCATTTATATCTATTGCTATAACATGAGCACCAAATACTTTTTTAGCATATTGAACTGCTAAGTTTCCAAGTCCACCTGCACCGTATAAAGCAATCCATTGACCAGGTTTTAGGTTAGCTGCTTTTATAGCTGCATAAGTAGTAACTCCTGCACATGTAATTGAACTTGCTTGTGCTGGGTCTAATCCTTCTGGAACTTTTACTGCATAATCAGCTGTAACTATACATTCTTGTGCCATACCACCATCAACTGAGTATCCTGCATTTTTAACTTTTCTACATAAAGTTTCACGACCTGTATTACAATATTCACAAGATCCACATCCTTCAAAGAACCATGCTATAGAAACTCTATCTCCTATTTTTAATGATTTAACACCAGGACCTAATTCTTTAACTACTCCTATTCCTTCGTGCCCTAATACTCTACCAGCTACATTTCCAAAATCACTTTTAGCAACGTGTAAGTCAGTATGACAAACACCACAAAATTCAACATCAACTAATGCTTCACCATATTCTAATGGTCTTACTGTTTTTTCAGTAACTTCAATACCTGTTCCTTCTTTGTTTACAACAACTGCTCTCATAAAATTATCCCCCTATTCAATTAGTTATTTTTTTAACTAATCAATTCTACCCCTATTTTTACTGATTGTCAATAGTTTTTTTTGAATCAGGTATAAATTCAGTTATATCATTTGAAAAGGGGTATATTTTTTTGATATAATAAATTTAAGGGGTGATAATATGAAAACAGATATCGAGATAGCAAAAGAAATCAAGTTAGAAAATATTAAAAACATAGCATATAAGCTAGGAATATTTGATGATGAGTTAGAAGAATATGGTAAATATAAGGCAAAAATAGATTTATCAATTCTAAAAAGATTAGAAACAAAAGCTAATGGGCATTTAGTTTTAGTAACAGCAGTTACACCAACTAAAAAAGGTGAAGGAAAATCAACAGTTACAATCGGACTAACTCAGGCATTTAATAAGTTAGATATTAGTTCTATTGCCGCTTTAAGAGAACCGAGTATGGGACCTGTTTTTGGTCTAAAAGGGGGAGCGGCTGGCGGTGGATATAGCCAAGTGTTACCTATGGAAGATATTAACTTACATTTTACTGGAGATTTTCATGCAATAACAGCAGCAACAAATTTAATTTCAGCCTGTGTGGATAACCATATTTACTGGGGAAATGAATTAAATATAGACAAAGAAAATATATATATAAAAAGAGTAATAGATACAAATGATAGGGCATTACGAAGAATACAATTAGATGGTTTAAAATACGAAAGATCTGCATCATTTCAAATAACGGTAGCTAGTGAAATAATGGCAATATTATGTTTAGCTACTTCTATAAAAGATTTAAAAAATAGAATATCAAAAATAGTAGTTGCCAAAAATTTAGATGGTGGTATTGTAAGAGTAGAAGACTTAAAAATACAAGGTGCGGTTTCTGCAATATTAAAAGATGCAATAAAACCAAATATTGTTCAAACTACAGAAAATACACCTGCGATTATACACGGAGGACCTTTTGCAAATATAGCACATGGATGTAATTCAATAATTGCAACTAAACTTGCTTTAAAATTATGTGATTATACAATAACAGAAGCTGGATTTGCAGCAGATTTAGGAGCTGAAAAGTTTTTTGATATTACTTGTAGAAAAGCAGGTGTTACGCCTGATATAGCTGTATTAGTAGTTACAACAAGAGCATTAAAAGAAAACGGTATGGAAAATTTAGGAGTTCATATAGAGAACTTAAAGAAATTTAATATACCTGTAGTTATAGCTATAAACGAATTTGAGGGTGATACAAAAGAAGACTTTGATAATATAAGAGAATATGCAAAACAATATGACGTAGATGTGAAAATAAGTCAAGGCTTTTCTAAAGGTGGTATAGGTTGTGTTGATTTAGCTAACAAGATAAAAGAAATATGTGATAAAAAAGATAATGAAGAACATATTGAAATTGAAGATAAAAATGTTGAAAACTTTAATTTCCTGTATGACTTAGATTTAACAGTTGAAGAAAAAATTGAAAAGTTAGCAAAAGAAATATATCGTGCAAAAGATGTAGAATATACAAATGAAGCAAAAGAAAAATTAGAGTTTTTCAAAGATAAAGGAATAGATAAAATGCCTATTTGTATGTCTAAAACCCCATTATCTATAACAGATAATCCTGAAATTAAAGGTAGACCAGGGGAATATACATTTAAGATAAGTGATATAAGACCATCATTTGGAGCAGATTTTCTTGTTGTAATGTCAGGAAATGTTTTAGATATGCCAGGACTTCCTAAAGTGCCAGCAGCAGAGAATATAGACATAACTGATGAAGGAGAAATAATAGGTTTATTTTAATAAAAATTGGAGGAAAATGAAAAAAATAGTAAAAAGAGTACTTTTTAGTAGACACGGTATAAGATACCCTCTATTTAAAAACGAAAAGATGATAGAAAAGTATGGAAAAGATATAGTTGACTGGGATTTTGATAAAAAAGAAATGGGAGTATTAACTAAAAAGGGAATGTTAATTGAAAACTTATTTGGTCAAAACCTAAGAGATATCATGCAAATAAATGATAATGATGATATTAAATTCTATTGTAATACAACAGAAAGAACTTATACAACATCAAGAGCGTTATCACTTGCAATGACACCATATAAAGAACAAAAAATAAATAGAGCAGCAAATGATTTTAAAAGCTTGGATAAAAGGTTTAATACTTTAGTATTTGATGAAAATTTATTAAATCATGAATTAATAAAAGAGATTGACAAATCTTTAATGCCTGTTTATGAAAGAATAGAAAAACTTTATGACCTTAAAGATGGGACATTAAAAAATAATTCTACTAAATTATCTGTTGATAAAAGGGGATATATAGTAGTAAAAGGAGCTTTAATGGAAGCAACAGACTTAGCTGATGTTGCAGTTTTAAAATACTATGAAGGAGTAGATTTAGATAAAATATTTAAAATAGAAGTAGAAGATGTTGTAGATGAAATAAAGTACATATCAATAGCAAAAGATATGTTTTTAGATGCTATTTTTGCTGATAGAAGATATATTGAATCTTCAGACGATAATGTATACAAGATGTTATTAGAAGAACTAAATAGTGGTGATAGATTAACTTGTCTTGTAGGGCATGATTCAAATATTGCAACAATTACAAAAATGTTTAATGTAGATTTAAGAATAGATAGTAGATGTATGATAGAAAAATATCCGATAGGAGCAAAACTATTATTTAATATATATGATGACAATACATATGAAATGCTATATATTTTCTATCATTATGAAGATATTAGAAATATAGGTTTTAATAAACCAATTATAAAAAGATTAAAAGTTGGAGAATTAGATGAAAAAAATAATTTTAGCAACAACTAATAAAGGTAAATTAGCTGAATTTAATGAATTAGTAAAAGGGCTTGGTGTAGAATTCATTTTACCAGTAATGCCTGAAATAGAAGAAGATGGTCTTACATTTTCTGAAAATGCACTAAAAAAAGCAAGTGTAGTAGCAAAGTTAAATAATATGACAACATTATCAGATGATTCTGGCTTATGTGTAGAAGCTTTAGATAATGGACCAGGAATATATACAGCTAGATATAAAAGTGAGTTAGGTTCTTATGAAAATAGACAAAAGGCTTTAATAGAAGAGTTAAATAGTAAAAACAAGGAAAATAGAAAAGCTAAGTTTGTATGTGTTTTATGTTTATGCGAACCAAATGGAGAATATATGACATTTGAAGGAATTGTAGAAGGTGAAATAACAGAAAAAATAGAAGGTACAAACGGGCATGGATATGATCCAATCTTTTACAATAAAGAAATTGGAAAAAGTTTTGGAAATGCAACAGAGAAAGAAAAAAATACAGTAAGTCATAGAGCAAAAGCTTTTGAAAAATTTAAAAAGTATCTAAAGACTGAGATGGGTATAAATGAGTAAATATAATCTTTTATTTTCTTCATTAGAAGATATTAAATTAAAGTCTATGACAAAGGCTAATATTAAAAATCTAAAAAAACTAGGTATAAATAGTCTATATGATTTATTTTACTATTTCCCAAAATCTTATGAAAATAGTGCTGTTTATAAAAAAATAATAGATCTTAGAAATAATGATTCTGCTATTGTAAAAGGTAAAATAATATCAGTAAATAGAAAGTATCTTTTTAATAAAAAACTAATGGTTACAATGAATTTAGTAGATGATACTGGCATATTAGAACTTATTTGGTTTAATAATAAATATATATTTTCAAGCATAAAAGTAGGCGATGAAATTATAGTAAGTTCAAAGGCAAAGGTAAGTAGTAGAATACAAATGGTAAATCCTAGTTACAAAAAGACAAAAGATGAGAGCATACTAAATAAAAAAATGAGTTTAGAACCAATTTATCCACTAACTAAGGGAATAAATCAAAATAAATTAAGAAGCCTTATAAAAGATTCAATAGATAAGTTTGGTTATTTACTTCAAGAAAATATACCACTAGATTTTTTGTATGATAATAAAATAATATCAAGAAATAAAGCAATAACAAATATACATTTTCCTGAAAATGATGATTTATTAAATTTATCAATAAGAAGATTTACTTATGAAGAAATTATAGTTTTAGAGGCTAATATACTAAAAAATAAGTTTTTAGTAAATAAAAACAATAAAAAGCTATATTTCACAGAGGATAATAAAAAATTAGTAAAAGAGTATTTAGCTAGTTTAAGTTTTGAACTAACAAATGCGCAAAAAAAAGTAATTACAACTATATATAAGGAAATAAGAAATGGTAAGATAATAAATAGACTTATACAAGGTGATGTTGGAAGTGGGAAAACTATTGTAGCCCTTATTATGATGCTATATATGGCTGAAAATAACTATCAAACATGTATGATGGCACCAACAGAAATACTAGCTATTCAACACTATAATAATATTATAAACGAATTTTTAAAGTTAAATATAAGAGTAGAGCTTTTAACAAGTTCAACTAAATCAAAAAAAAGAAAAGAAATTTTAAATGATTTAAAAGATGGTAAAATTGATATTTTAATAGGAACGCATTCTTTAATTAATGATGATATAGTTTTTTCTAATCTAGCACTAACTATAATAGACGAACAACATAGATTTGGGGTTGAGCAAAGAAATAAGCTAAGAGAAAAATCTCAAATATCAAATGTAATATATATGAGTGCAACTCCTATACCAAGATCACTTGCTCTAACTATATATGGAGATTTAGATGTTAGTATTATAGATGAATTACCATCTGGAAGAAAAAAAATAAAAACAAAATACATTAAAGATGAAGAAGATATATTAAAAATGAATAAATTTTGCAAAACTAAGTTAAAAGAAGGAACTCAAATGTATGTGGTTGCTCCACTAATTGAAAAAAGTGAAAAACTAGCTGCAAAGTCAAGTGAGGAAATATTTGAAGAAATAAAAGAAGATTTTCCAGAATTTAAAGTAGCACTATTACATGGTAAAATAAAAAATAGTGAAAAGGATGAGATAATAAATGCTTTTAAGGATAAAAAATATGATATTTTAGTATCAACTAGTGTAATTGAAGTTGGAATAAATATCCCAAATGCAAATATTATGATAATAAAAAGTGCAGAAAGATTTGGACTCTCTTCACTTCATCAATTAAGAGGTCGTGTTGGAAGATCAAATCAAAATGGATATTGTTTCCTAGAAGCTACTAATAATAATGAAATAACAGAAAAAAGATTATCTATATTAGAAAAAACAACAGATGGATTTGTAATTTCTGAAGAAGATTTAAAGTTAAGAAATTCTGGTGAGATATTTGGGACAAGACAAAGTGGAATTTCTGATTTAGTGTTATTAGACATTGTTGAAAATATTAAAGAAATTACTGAAGTTAAAGATTTTATACAAAAGTATTTAGAAGAAAAAAATGGAAATATTGAAAATGAATATCTTTTATTTGATATGGAATATAAGAAGAATAAAAAAGAAGGCTAGTAACCTTCTTATTTTATTATTCATTTAAAAGATTAAATTTATCAAATAAGTAGAATAGTAAACTTATAATCATTGCAACTATTGATGCTAGAACCATTCCTTTTAACTCTATTCCAAAGATATTTACTGTAAGTCCACTAAGTCCTGCTACAAAGACTACTGAAGTTAGTATTAAGTTACTTGATTTATTATAATCGACTTTTTTCTCAACTAATAATCTAATACCAGAAGTCCCTATCATACCGTATAATAAGAATGTAACCCCTCCTATTACATTTCCTGGTATTGAGTTGATAAGTGCTGCAAATGGGCCTATAAATGCCATTAGAATCGATATAACGGCAGCTCCCGCTATAACTCTAACACTATATACCTTTGTTATTGCCATTACCCCTATATTTTCACCATAAGTTGTTGTAGGAACTCCTCCAAAAAAACCACTTAAAGCTGTTGAGAAGTTATCTGCAAATAATGTTTTATGTAATCCTGGATCTTCTAATAAATTAACTCCTACAATGCTACTTGTAACCGCTTGGTGGCTTACATGTTCACTTAAAATTACGAATATAACGGGAAGTATTGTAAGTATTGGAATGGCACTAAATTTAGCTAATTGAAATTGTGGTATAGTAAATAAGCTTGCTTGTTTAATTAGTTCAATATCTACCATGCCAAAGTAAATTGATGTTATATAACCTACTATCATAGCTATTAAAATAGGGATAGTAGCAAAGAATTTTCTAAATAATACTGAACCTAGTATTGCTGTTACAAGGGTAACTCCAAATACTATTCTACCTTGAGGATTAGATAAATCAGCTCCTATTTTACCAGGTGTTATAGTTATAAAAGCAAGTTCAAAACCTATTAGAGAAACAACAGCTCCCATAGCTGCAGGTGGTAGTATAATATCTATAAATGATATTCCATATTTTTTTATAATAAATGATAATAAACAACCAACAAGACCTACTATTACAAATCCTCCTAATGCGTAAGGATAACCATAAGCACTATTATTAATAATAAGAGCAGCAGGGCCTAAAAAGGCAAAGCTAGAACCAAGATAAGCTGGTGCTTTTGCTTTTGTTATAAGAATAAATAGTAATGTTCCAATTCCATTCATAAACAGTACGATAGATGGGCTAATTCCAAAAATAATTGGTACTAATACAGAAGCTCCAAACATGGCAAATGTATGTTGCAAACTAAGTGGTAAAAGTTTTCCAAAAGGTACTTTATCTTGAATACCTATGATTTTTCTTTCTTGTTTCATCATTCCTCCTAAATTTTTACAAAAAAAAATAACTAAAATAGTTATTTTAAAATTTTAAATTATAAAATGAAATGTTTTTAATGATATTTTTAGGTTTTAATCTAGTATATTTTTTCATAAAAATCACTCCATTTCTTAATCATTTTTAATATATTAGCAAAAATTTTATTTGATGTCAAATATTTTTTTAAAAATTTTAAATAAATGTAAAGTTATAGTTTTTTGGCTTTGTAAACCCTATATCCTTTATCTTTATTTATACAAACAACTTCATCAAATATATTTAGAAGTTCTTTTTCTGTTGATTTAGCACCATGTTTTGTCATTATAACAACATAAAGGTATGAGTTTTTGTTAAGATGTTCGTAACTTTTTTTATACATTTCAAAAATAGTTTCTTTACCAGCTCTTATTGGAGGATTTAGTAAAATAACATCAAAAGTATCATCTGCATTTGATAAAATATCGCTTTGCACTAAATTAACTTTGTTTTTAATTTTATTTAATTTTATATTTTCAGCCGCTAAGTCAAGAGCTCTATTATTAATATCTAAAAATGTTATTTTTGAATTTTCATAAAATTTAGCAACAATTATACCAACAGCGCCATAAGCACAACCAAAATCTAAAAAAGAAAATTTGTCTAGGTCATTGTATTTTAGAAAAGATTTAATTAAAATTTCAGTACCAGTATCTACATGTGCTTTTGAAAAAACGCCATTATCTGTTATAAATTTAAAATTTATATTATTAAAGTTATATGATATTTCTCTTTTTTTAGATATTACATCTGGATTTTCTGTAAAGTAATGTTCCATAATTCCCCTTATATATTTTTTACCATCAGGTATCTATTTTCGTTATCAAAATATTCATTATCAAGTGTTTCAAAAATTTTAAAGCCAAATTTTTTGTACAATTTAATAGCATTTTCATTATCTTTTGAAACTGTAAGTTCTATTGATTTTATATTTTTATTCTTAAAATCCTCTAGTACAAAATTAATTAATTTTGTCGCAAAACCAAGATGTCTATATTTTAAATTAGTAGAAACCCCATAAAAATATGCAATATTATTTAAAGAATATATAACTTCAACAACAGATATTATATCAGCTTCATTATATATTACATAACAATTTCCATATTTTGCAAAGGGAACTATATTATATTGTCCAACGGCAGCACTTTTAAATATATCTTCTTCATATTTATATATTTTTTCTAATAGATCTCTATCTTTTTTTGCATCTAATTTTTTTATTATATTAGTCATAAATCACCTCTTTTAAATATAGTCCATAAGGACTTACTATTTTTTTTGGAATACTTTCTAATTCTAGGTTTAATCTTTTTCTTATTTTTTCTTCGTCTTCAAATATGCAAGAAGCCATCATAAGTCTTATTTGAGATTTTAAAAATCCACTACCTTCAATTATAGCTATATAGGTATTGTTTTCAATATAGCAGTATGCATTATATATTTCACGAACAAATAAGTTTTGGTCTTTATCAAATTTTGAAAAAGATTTAAAGTTATGTATGCCTATAAAGATAGAAAGATTTTTATTTATTTTTTCTAAATCAAGTTTATTTTTATAGCTTATAGCACTTATATATCTTGCTTCAAAAGGACTTATATCATCAATAAATTTAAATCTGTATTCATAAACTCTTTTTTTTGCGTGAAATCTTGGGTGAAAATCATTAACTTCTTTTATATCGATTACTCTAATTTTACCAAATAAAGAAGAGTTTAGTTGCCTTTTAATAGCTTCTAGTGGTATATTTTTTTTTATTGTAAAACTAGAAACTTGAGCTAGGGCGTGTACATGTCTATCTGTTCTTCCCGATGATATTAGATGAATATCTTCATTAAATACAGATTTTAAAACTTTTTCAATTTCACCTTGAACTGTTATTTTATTTTTTTGCCTTTGCATACCATGAAAGTGACTTCCATCGTATGAATATGTAATTTTTATTTCCATTTATCTACCAAGCCATTCTTTTTAGGGATACCTTTATGTTTTTCTCCATTTTTATTTATATAAAATTTATTTATAGAAAGATCATATAAAGGAAGATCAGATAAAGAATCAGAGTAAAAGCTTAACATTTTATATTCTTTAAATACTTCATTTAATCTATTTACTTTTTCAACTCCTTTACAGTTTTCTCCTATAATATGGTAATTTTTATCGTATCTTGTTGATATTAACACATCAAAACCTAATTTTTTATATATTTTATTTAGTAAAAAATCAGGAGAAGCAGAAATTAAAACTAAATAATCGGCTTCTTTTTTATTTTCTTTTATTTCTTCAAAAAAATATGGAAAGAAAAATTTATCTTGAGACTGCCAGAAATCTTTAATGTCTTTGTCTATATTTTTGTTGTTTTTTATAAATTCAAAAAAAATATTTTTTACATTTTTTAATGAGAATTTATTAAATAGAAAAGATATTTTAATTAAAGATTTAAGTATTAAAAAAATACTCAGAGGGTGTTTTTTTATATAGAAAAATAAAAAAGAAAGGCTTGTTTCTTTTTTGTATATGGTTTTATCAAAATCATAAACTATTATATTTTTCAATTAGATCTTCCTCCATTTCTTTAAAATTTAATTTTTTTAAATTTTTTATAATATCTATTTTATGTGTATTATTTTTAAAAATACTTTTTATCTCATCATCAAAAGGAAGTATTTCCTTTACTAAAAGACGATTTTTAATCTTTTTATTATCGATTTTAGTTAATAATTTTTGTGCGCTAATTAGGATTATAGAGTCTAGAAGTAGATATTTTTTTATACCCATATCTATTAGTCTATTAAAGGCACTAATAGTATCGTTAGTATGTAGTGTTGAAATTACTAAATGACCAGTTAGAGAAGCTCTTATGGCTATGCTAGCTGTTATTTCGTCTCTTATTTCAGATAAAATGATAACATCTGGATCTAACCTTAAAACAGATCTTAATATTTTATTAAAACTGAGTCCTATGTCCTCATTAACTTCAATTTGAGAAATGCTATCCAACTTATTTTCAACGGGATCTTCAATTGAAATTATTTTCCTGTGACTTTCTATCATCTTTGTTAAGGATAATAAGGTGGTTGTTTTACCACTACCTGTGGGACCACATATTAGAATAAGACCGTTTTTTTTGAGTAGGGCTTTTTTTATAATAATTTCATCTTCATGGCTATAACCTAGACTTATTAAATTAGTATCTTCTAAAAGAGAATTAAGTATTCTAATTACTATAAACTCGCCTAGTATACTAGGCATTGAAGATACTCTTAAATCATAATTTTTATAACTTATTCTACCATCTTGTGGCAGCCTTTTTTCAGCAACATTCATCTTAGCTAATATTTTTATTCTTGCTATAATTTGTAATACATTATACTCGTTATCGTCTTGTTTTTCTAGAAGTCCAGCTATTCTATATGAAATATGGCATACACCTTCTTTATCACTTATATGTATATCACTTGCTTTTTTTAAAATAGCTTCATCTATTATACTATTTACTATATCTATTATATTCAATTTTTAACTGTCTTGGGTAAATATATATTAACATATACCAAAGAAAAAAGCCACATTTTAGTGGCTTGACTGTGTATTAACAGCTATATGCAAAATCTTTGCATTAAAAAGTGTATTCAATTGTTTTCTAGCTAGATGTAGATATAAAAAAGGATTCTATCAGAAGCTATTTTAAAGTTG
This sequence comes from Oceanivirga miroungae, assembly GCF_902505095.1. Taxonomy (GTDB): domain Bacteria; phylum Fusobacteriota; class Fusobacteriia; order Fusobacteriales; family Leptotrichiaceae; genus Oceanivirga; species Oceanivirga miroungae. The sequence continues at coordinate 167,617 of NZ_CABWIB010000001.1, forward strand.
ATTCCAAATATATCTTCTTTTTTATGATCTAATAATACCTCGTCTAAAGGTATTACTTTTTCTATATTCTCTAATAGTACATTTTCGTTAAATAGTTTTTCTTTTTTCATTACATTCATTATTCTATTAAACGCTGTTCCTTTATAACATACTATCATAGAACTATAAAAACTCATTGCACCCCCTTTTCTAAAAGATCTATAAATGTGCTAATACGATTAGAAACAAAACTTTTTTGATTATATATACTTTTTTTATCCGAAATTACTAGATGTTTAGTGTTCTTTGATAAAAATAATATATTAGGATTGGTTGATAATAAGGAATATAAATCCTTGTGTAAATTTTTAATTGATAAAATATGCCTATTCTCATTTAACCATTCTCCATATGTAATTATAGAAGAATCGTAGGTTAGAAAAATATTTATAGTAGATTCATCATATTTTGTTAACTTATAAATATCTTTACTAATTGATATTTTAAATTTGTGATTTTTAAAAATTACTGAAATTATCTTAAATAAATATTCTAGTTCGTCAATTTCTAAATCTAAAACGATAATGTTTAAATCCGCATTCTTTTTCTTTCTAACATTAAATTTAATATTTGATTTTAATTTCCTATTATACTTAAATTTAATTAAATTTTTTTGGTTCACGTATTTTATACACCTGAAATTTTCATTTGCTTGCCTTTTGTTTTTAAAAAATATAGTATATTTTTCCTTATTTATCTTAGGACTTGATAAAATTATATTATCAAAAATAGTATTAAATTTATCTTCATCAGAAAGATTATTAAAATTACTTATAGAAAAATTTTTAAATGATGTATATTTAATTTTGAAGCCCTTTTTTGAATTGCATGGTATAATTTTGTGATTTTTTGAATTAAAAGTAGTCAAAATTTCCATGTTTTTCTCAAAAAGGGAGACTAGATCTGTAATTCTAAAATTTACTTTTCTTTTTTCTAATTCCTTTTTTAGTTTAAAAAATATAAATTTGCTACTAATATGCAAATAATTTTTATTTTTTCTATCAAATTCTATAAAGTAGTTTTCGATAGAACTGTAGTTGTTAATGTTTAGGTTAGTCTTTTTCATTTCATTAAAATTATATACAAAAATATATTTTAAATTTTTTTATTTTTCTTATTAAATAGCTATAAAAACCATAAAAACAAGGCTCAAACTTATATAAATCAAAGCTTTATCATGTTTTAATCTATTTTACTAAAAAAAAGCAAAAAAAGCTTGAAAAATAAGGAAATTTAGAAAATATAAAAAAATTCTAAAAAAAGTGTTGACAAAGGCCTTAAATTAGTGTAAAATTGTTTTTGTTCATGAGAAATGTGCCTTGGTGGCGAAATCGGTAGACGCACAGGACTTAAAATCCTGTGGAGCATATCCGTGCCGGTTCAAGTCCGGCCCAAGGTACCATTATCGCGGAGTAGAGCAGCTTGGTAGCTCGTCGGGCTCATAACCCGAAGGTCATTGGTTCAAATCCAGTCTCCGCAACCAAAAAAACACTTTATGCGGGAATAACTCAGTTGGTAGAGTGTCAGCCTTCCAAGCTGAATGTCGCGAGTTCGACCCTCGTTTCCCGCTCCAAAGTGAGCCATTAGCTCAGTCGGTAGAGCACTTGACTTTTAATCAAGGTGTCACTGGTTCGATTCCAGTATGGCTCACCATTTAATTATTATCTTTAAAATAGGTGTGTGCCTGTAGCTCAGTAGGATAGAGCAACAGCCTTCTAAGCTGTGGGCCAGGAGTTCGAATCTCTTCAGGCACGCCATATGGATCCGTAGCTCAGTCTGGTTAGAGCACGCGGCTCATAACCGTGAGGTCACTGGTTCGATCCCAGTCGGATCCACCATAAATATTTTAAGGGCTCTTCGTCTAGTGGTTAGGACATCGGGTTTTCATCCCGGAAACAGGAGTTCAATTCTCCTAGAGCCTACCAAACACTTAATTGTGTTTTTTTTTCAGAAATAAAAGGGTTATTGTCCGAACTGGCTAAGGAACCGGTCTTGAAAACCGGCGAAGGTGTAACAGCCGTCTGGGTTCGAATCCCAGGTAACCCGCCATTTTATGCCCAGATAGCTCAGTTGGTAGAGCAAAGGATTGAAGCTCCTTGTGTCCATGGTTCGATTCCGTGTCTGGGCACCACTAAAAAATTAAATATTAGATGCCTTGGTGGCGAAATCGGTAGACGCACAGGACTTAAAATCCTGTGGAGCATATCCGTGCCGGTTCAAGTCCGGCCCAAGGTACCATTATCGCGGAGTAGAGCAGCTTGGTAGCTCGTCGGGCTCATAACCCGAAGGTCATTGGTTCAAATCCAGTCTCCGCAACCAAAAAAACACTTTATGCGGGAATAACTCAGTTGGTAGAGTGTCAGCCTTCCAAGCTGAATGTCGCGAGTTCGACCCTCGTTTCCCGCTCCAAAGTGAGCCATTAGCTCAGTCGGTAGAGCACTTGACTTTTAATCAAGGTGTCACTGGTTCGATTCCAGTATGGCTCACCATTTATTTTATATGGGTTATTAGCTCAGTCGGTAGAGCACTTGACTCTTAATCAAGGTGTCACTGGTTCGATCCCAGTATAACCCACCACTTAAAAAATATATAAAACGTGTGCCTGTAGCTCAGTAGGATAGAGCAACAGCCTTCTAAGCTGTGGGCCAGGAGTTCGAATCTCTTCAGGCACGCCATATGGATCCGTAGCTCAGTCTGGTTAGAGCACGCGGCTCATAACCGTGAGGTCACTGGTTCGATCCCAGTCGGATCCACCATAAATATTTTAAGGGCTCTTCGTCTAGTGGTTAGGACATCGGGTTTTCATCCCGGAAACAGGAGTTCAATTCTCCTAGAGCCTACCAAACACTTAATTGTGTTTTTTTTTATTAAAATATTGTGAAAGTGTTGTAATTTTTACAATATTATGCTAGTATATCTAGTAGACCGAGGTGTTCCGCTAGTATAAGTATATATATATGAACACTTTATAAAGAAGGGAGTGTAATTTCTTGAAAGAAAAATTAATCGAATTAGTAGAAAAATCTTATTTAGTAAAAGATTTACCTAAATTTAAATCTGGAGACACTATTTCTGTTAGCTATAAAGTTAAAGAAGGAAATAAAGAAAGAATCCAAGTATTTGAAGGTGTAGTAATTAGAATTTCTGGAGAAGGAATCTCAAAGAATTTCACTGTAAGAAAAGTTTCTTCTGGTGTAGGAGTTGAAAGAATAATACCATTTAATTCACCACTTGTAGATAAAATAGAAGTTAAGAGAATTGGTAAAGTAAGAAGATCTAGATTATATTATCTAAGAGAACTTTCTGGTAAAGCAGCTCGTATTAAAGAAATAAGAAAGTAAGAATCTAAAATACAGCAAAATCAATATTGGGGCTGTTGCAAATAGGTAGTTTTTAAACTACTTATTGCAAAGCCTTTTTATTTTAATTTATGCAAAAAAAAAGATAAATGAGAGTGCTGTAAAAAGTCTGTAATTTTCCATTAAAATTTTTGAAAAATTACAATTTGCTTTTTAATGCTCTTATGATATATTTTATTTTGATTGTACTAAATTTGTGTACAGAAAATATGAGGTAAGTTTATTAGCTTATCTCTATTTTTTATACAGTTAAAAATTTTAAGATTCTAATCTTTCTCTTCCAAATATTGCTATCATTTCTAAATAGTATTTACCCCAATTTGATATTGGACTTCTCCATTTTTTAGTTATTTGTTCTGTTGATAAATATAGTGCTTTAAATAATGATTCTTTACTTGGAAATACTGTTCTTGATTTATTTAATCTCTTATATTGAGAATTTAGTGATTCTATTGCATTTGTTGTATATACAATCTTTCTAAATCCTTCGCTATATGAAAACATTGGTGCTATATTATCCCAATTATTATACCAGCCATCCATACATCCTTTATATTTACTATCCCATTTATCCTTTACAATATCTAAATTTTTTAATCCTTCTTCTTCTGTATTTGAATTATATATTGTTTTTAAATCTTTTGTAAATTCTTTAAGATCTTTATAACTTACATACTTTACTGTGTTTCTTATCATATGTACTATGCAGCCTTGCCAGTCTGTATTAGGATATACAGCCTCTATCGCTTCTTTAATACCTGTAAGCCTATCTGAACAAAGTACAAGTATATCTTTAACTCCACGAGCCTTTAATGTATTTAAAACTCCAAACCAAAATTTAGAACTTTCGCTATCTCCTATTTCTATTGAAAGTACATCTTTATACCCTTCTTTATCTATCCCCATTATTACATAGGCTGCTTTTTTACTTACTTTTCCTTCGTGTCTTACACTAAATACTGTAGCATCTATAAATATTACTGGATAAACACTATTTAATGGTCTTATTTTCCATTCTTCGGCTATAGGAAGAATTTTATCTGTTACTCTCGATACAAAAGTATCATCTACATCAAATCCGTACATTTCCTCTATTGTTTCAGATATATCTCTTGTTGAATTTCCTCTTGCATAAAGTTTTATTATTAAATCCTCAACTCTAGATATGTCTTTTTTCCTTTTTGGAACTATTACTGGTTCAAAAGTTGAGTTTCTATCTTGTGGAACTTCTACATCAAATTCTCCATATGAGCTTCTTACTTTTTTTGATCTATAACCATTACGATAATTATCTCTATTATCATCTTGTTTATTTTTTTCGTAACCAATATGTTCATCCATTTCAGATTCCATCATTTCTTTTAAAGTGTTTCCTAATAAATCTTTAAGTGCATCTTCTATATCTTTAACACTTGAAATATCATAATTATTAAGTAGTGCTTTTACTACTTCTCTTTTTCCTTCTGTAGGCACTATTTTATGTACCTCTTTTTTTGTTCTTCCCATAACAAAAATCCTCCTTGATATAAGAACATGTCCCGATAAACTAGACACAAAAATGAGAGAAATTTTGTGAAAGGTAAGGTGCATGTTTTTTTATGGGTAGAAAAGCAAAATTAAGTAAAGAAGAAAAAATACAATTATGTAAAGATAGAGAAAAAGGAATGAAACTAAGTGAATTGGCTATTAAATATGATGTTAATAGCACTACTGTAAAACAATGTATTAATCTATATAAAAAACATGGTTGTTCTGTATTTGAAGAAAAGGTAAGAAATTCTACATACACTAAGGAATTTAAACAAAAAATTTTATGTGAATATTTATCTGGTAAAAGTAAAAATGAGATAATCATAGAATATAATATTAATAAAACTGTTTTAAATAATTGTATAAAATTGTATAATAGTAATAAAGAACTTACGGATTATGATCCAAAAGGAGAATTTTATACTATGAAATCTAAAAAATATACTAAACAAGAAAAATATAATATAACTAAAGAATGCATTGAAAATAATAAAAACTATAAAGAAATTTGCAAGAAATATTATGTTAGTTATCCTACAATTTATCGTTGGGTAAATAATTTTGAGAAGAGTTTAGAAGATAAACTAAAAGATAATAATACTAGTGTTGAAGCTAAACACGAAATCCTTCTTAAATTAAAAGATATTGAAATTGAAAGATTAAAGGCAGAATTAGAAATATTAAAAAAAAACGAAGAAATTATGGACGAGTTAGAAAAAATGGGAAGATAAGTAAATGTTTAACAATAGAGGCATTGAAGCATAAATATGATATTAAGTATATGTGTGAAGTACTAGAATTAAATAGATCAACTTATTACAACTTTTTAAAGTATAATGCTAAAGATGAAAAAGATAAGGAATTAAAAGAAACTATTAAGCAAATAGATAAAGAAGTCTTTTCTACATACGGAAGAAATAGAATGACTATAGAAGTAAATAAAAGACTAAATTCAAACTATAATTCTAAAAAAATTAGAAGAATTATGAAAGAGTTAAATATAGAATGTGTAATAAGGGTTAAAAAGAAAAGATTTAAGAAAACAGCTGCTGAATATACAGCAGAGAATTTAATGAATAGAGATTTTACAGTAGAAGCAGAAAATCAAAAATGGTCTACTGATGTAACTGAGGTAAAAACAGCGGAAGGAAAGATATATATAAGTGGAATAATTGATATACATTCAAAAAAATTATTGGGTTATTCAATTAGAAATACAAATGATAATGAATTAGTATTTACTAACTTAAAAGATGTTATAGAAAAAGAAAATATAGATATAGATAATAATAATTTGATGATACAAACTGATAGAGGATATCAATATACTTCATATGGATTTAAACATATTAGAGGAAATATTAAGCATAGTATGTCAAGACCAGGTCACTGTCCTGATAATTCTCCTATTGAAAGTTTTTGGGGAATATTTAAGTCAGAATTTGTGTATAATCCAATATGTAAAGAATATTTTAAAACTAAGGAGCTAGCAATTAAAGAGATTGAAAACTATTTTAAATTTTATAATGAAACTAGAATAACATTAAAGGGAACTACTCCTAATATTATTAGAAATAATTCCCTTATATAATTAATAAATTTGATTTTTCACTTTTGTGTCTAGTTTATTGGTACATGTTCTTATTTAATTATATACCATAAGAGGATTTATTCAAATGTTATTTTTTTTATTTTCTAAATTACAGACTTTTTACAGCACTCTCCATTGAATTTATTACTACTTCTGGATTAGGTATTTTATTATTGCCATTTTTAGTTTTTGAAAATACTAAACCATTCGGACAAAAAGTTTTTTCTGCTGTTATCGCTGCAGGTGCTAAATTATTGGTTGCACTTGTATTAAGTGGGGTAACAATACAACTTTTAGAAACAGTTAAATTTACAGCTAATAAAGTAATTTATGTTGGAGATGGATTTATTTATATTTTTCAATTAGGTTTAGGAGCATTTTTAATTTCACAAAGTAGAGAAATTGGAGCTGCATTAGCAAATGGAACTTTTGCAAATAGATCTGGTAGTGGTGCAATGACAGGAGCTATAAAAGGTGGATTATCTGCTAAAGCTGGAGGAGTAAAAAACTTTAAAGGTATTGTAAATTCAATGAAAGAAGGTGCTAGTAAAGGGGCTAATGCTGTTAGAAGCACAAGAATTTCTAAATTAGGAAGTAAAATTGGTGGTGGAATAAGAAATACTACAAATTTTGCAACAGGAGAACAAAATATCTTTGATTTAGGTAAAAATACTGTTACTGGTGCTTTTAATACAGCTAAAGAGCAATTATCTCATGATAAAAATGAAGTTAAAGATAATTTTAAATCATTAAATGAAGATAGAGTAACAAAAGAAAGTGATTATATAAAAAATAATACTGCAAAAGATATATATAGTGCTTATAAAAATGCTAAAAATGAAAATGGGACTTTTGATATGAGTAAATTTAATGAAATTAGAAAAAATCAAAAGATGGAAAACTTAAAAAAAGCTAAAGAATCTATGCAAAAACATGAAGAAGCAGATACTCTTTATAAGAAAGATAAAAAGAATAAGGCTGATGGTAAATATTCAGATTATGTAAAAGGGAAAAATATATAAAAACCTAATAAAATAAAGGGTTATAGCTAATAAAAAAGTTGAAAAAAAATAGGATTTTATGGTATAATTTATATATAAATTAAATGCCACTCTATATTTAATATAGAGTGGTAAAGGAGAATAAAAATGAATAATTTAAATAAATTATTAACAGAAGAATATTTTCAAGATTTATTAGTTAGAATGGCACATAATTCTACAGCAATTGAAGGTAATACATTAACACAAGCAGAAACAATTTCAATATTATTGCATAAAGTTATACCCAAAACCATGAATGAAAGAGAATATTATGAAGTTAAAAATTATGAAAAGACATTTAATTATATTTTTAATAATAAAGATGAATTTTCAATTGAAAAAATAAAGAAATTTCATTATTTAATAATGGATAATATAAGAGATGATAATGGTAAATTTAAAAAGTCTAATAATAGTATAATAGGAGCAACATTTGAAACTACACCAGCTTATCAAATTCCATATGTTTTAAAAGAATGGTTAGATAATTATAATTATAGAATAAAAATAGCTAAAACAAATACTGAAAAACTTGAAATTATTTTAAAATCACATATAGATTTTGAAAGAATACATCCTTTTTCTGATGGGAATGGAAGAACAGGAAGAATTATTATGATAGAGCAATGTATTCAAGAAAATTTAGATTTTTTTGTTATTCCTGTAAATGATAAATGGAAATATATTAATTTTTTACAAAATGAGAATGGAAAAGATTTTGCTAAATGGTGTATAGAATTACAAAAAATTGAAAATGAAAGAATAAAAAATTTCTATAATAATTTTAAAGAAAATCATGATAGATAATATAGAAAGAGAGTGGTATATATGAAAAAATTTTTAGTATCAATGTTATTGATTGCTTCTACAATAGGATTAGCAGCTAATCCTAAATATATTGAAAGTAAGTTATATGATTATGATACACCAACAATATACAGTCAAAGAAATGAAGATATAACTAAAGTAATTCCTGAATATAAAAAATTAGTAAAAAAGATAAAATTAGATTTGATAATATTTTAATTTCTTATTATAGAATTACATATATTTATAAAGTTGATGAGGAATTTGTTCCTAAGAAAAAACAAGGAGATAGAATAATACAAGAAAATATAGATTATTTAACAACACAAGAAGCTGAAGAAAAATTTGTATATTCATATAAACAATTTTTAAAACAAGCAGAAACACCAGATGAGTATAGAAGAGCTATTGTAGAAATGCAAGAAGATGTACATTATTTATGGTTAACACCATATGAATGGAGAAATGGTACAGGAATACCAGTAAAATAAAAAATATTAACAATTGAATAAAAGTTTTTTATACTAGCTATTTTTTAACATAAAACGAAAATAGATTTATCTAAAAAAATAAAATAATGAATAAAAAGTTATTTTAAGATTCAAAAAAGGAGTATAGAGAACTGAACCTTTTAAAAAATAAAAGGGATATTAAATAAAATTTATACTTAATAAAACGGTAGAAAGAGATTTTATTTGTCAGCCAGCGAGCTGATGAGTAGGGTCTCTTTTTCTTTTTTTAGAAAGGAGGTTTATATGACAAATATAAAGAAAATAATTATATTTTTGTGTTTATTTATTAATATAATATCTTTTTCTGTTGAAAGAAACAAAGATAACATAAAAAATGAAGTTAAAACTCAAATAATAAATGCAGATGAATATACTAAACAAGTTAAAGAATTAGAAAATAATTGGAGAGATAATCACCCAACCATTGTTTTTGAAGCTAGTAAAAAAGTAAATTTTGATACTGTTGCCGATGACTATTCTAATACAATTAGATCTTCTATTGATAAATCTAATTTAGGAACAACTATAATAACTATAATGATTTTAGTTGCAACAATACAAATGACTTTAGAAATTGCATTTGCATATGCAAATGGAAGAGTATTAATAGATATAGTAAAAATACTAATTAAAAATTTTTTAACATTTACAATTTATGTTTTGACTGTAAGATTAATATTTAATGGGAAATTAATAAAAGAATCTCTTAATATTGCTTATGCAATAGTAAAAGCATTTACAGGAAATGATACATTAGAGCCTTTAACTGGAATATGGACATATTCACAAGAAATTATTGCATATATTTGGGATATGGTAGGTAAAGTATGGTATTTTAATTTATGGCACCCATTAATAACTATTAAAAGCTTTGGAACTGGACTAGCAGCCACAATATTTCTTTTAATATTAATTTTAATGGTGTTAATAGCATTTTTTGCTATTATGTTTGATATTTTTAAATTATTATTAACATTTATTGTAGCAATAAGTTTATCAACTATTTTACTACCATTAGGATTGGCAGATCAAACAAAACCTATTTATAGTATAAGTAAAATATTATCATTGTTAGTTAATTTTATAATTAAAATATCTAGTATTAATATATTTCTTATTTTAGGAATGGTAGCTTTGAAAAGAAGTAGGACATTAGAAGTTTTTGAAACAATGAATGAAAATGGAATTACCATTACTGATATATTAAATTCAAATTTTATAGTATTTTGTATTTTAATATGGGTAGTATTAGATTTAATTAGAAAAATTAATATAGAGTTTTAATTGAAAGGATAAAAAATACAATGTTAAAAAAATTAAGAAATATTACTATTTATATTTTTTTAGGATTAGCTATTATTTTTTATAAATTTAGAATTAATGTAAGTAATAGTGTTCCTGTTGGAATTTATTACATTATTAATTTTGATAAAGAATATAAATTAGAAGATTATGTTGTTTTAAAAGAACCTAAAGAATATAAAAAATATGAACCTGATAATTTGAAAGAGTTATTATCTTTAAAAAAAATTAAAGGTGTTAAGGGAGATATTATAGAAATAAAAAATAGTAAAGTTTATATAAATAATAAACTAATTAATAATATTATTTATGATATTCCAGTAAAAATTAAAGGTAAATATACTTTAAAAGATAATGAATATTTTGTTTTAGGTGAAAATGATACATCTTTAGATAGTAGATATTATGGAGTAATAAATAAAAAAGACATTGTATATAAAGCTAAAAGTGTATGGAAATATGAATAAAAATTTAGAAAAATTATATATAAAAATTTTAAAAGCTAAAAGAAAAGCTTTATTAGAAAAAGAAAATATTAAAAAGCAAAATAAAAAAGAAAGAGATCATGCATTAATTGTTAAAGGTACAATTTTTGAAAGATTAGATTTAATGGAAGAAAGTGAAGAATTTTTAATAGGATTAATTATTTCATCTACACCATTTAATTTAACACAAGAGCAAAAAAACAAATTAATTAAAATTGGAGAAAATTTTATTAAATTAAGAAATGAAGAATTAAAAAAATAGGAGGATTTTATGGATAATGGACAAAATACAATAGATATAAATTATGCTGGTGGAAATTTACAAGGGCTTAATAGACAAGAAAAAGCTGAAGAATATTTTATTAAAAGATTAGATAGTAAAATAAAGCAATTAGATCAAGCATTAGAAAAATTAAAAACATCAAGAAATACACTTTTTTCTGAAGATAAAGAAAAAGAAGAATTAATTAAATCAATTAATGAAGTAAAAGAATTTTTTTCTGATTTAAAAAGTAATAAAGAATTTTTAAATAAAATTGTTATTCCAAATAATAAAGAAATTGAATTAGATAAAGATTATGATAATGATGGAATGAGTAATAGAGAAGAAATAAAAAAAGGTAGAGATATTTATAAACCTGACATGACAGAAAAAAAAGAAAGCCCTTTTATAAAAAAAGTAGCTAAAGATCAGGAAAATTCTGAATATGAATTATTTAAATAATATATACCACTCTATATTTAATATAGAGTGGGAAAGAAGGAGAAATGAAATTAATAATAGCAGAAAAACCAGAATTAGGGCAAGCAATTGCTGAAGCATTATCACAAAGAGATAATAAAAATATAAATAAAATTACAGGGGGAGTAGAAGTTGGAGAATACACTATAACATGGGTATTTGGACATATGTTAAGATTAAAAGATCCTGAAGAGTATAATGAAAATTTAAAAAAATGGAGTTTAGAAGATTTACCTATATATTTTGAAAATTGGGAGCATGTAGAAGATAGTCAAGATTATAAAAAAAATAGACTAAAACAAATAAAGCAATTTTTAAAACAAGCTGATGAGGTTATAAATGCAGGAGATCCTGATGATGAAGGACAGTATTTAATTGATGAAATTTTAGAATATTTTAATTATAAAGGTAAAGAATTAAGAGTTTTAATAAATGATAATAATGCAGAATACATAATAAAAGCATTTAATAAGCTAGAAGATAATAAAAACTATAAAGCTATTGGAAAGAGTGCTTATGCAAGAGCTGTTGCTGATTATACATTTGGGATAAATTTAAGTAGATTTTTTACTCTAAAAGGTGGAACAAAAATTACTGTTGGAAGAGTGCAAACTCCAACTTTAGGACTTGTAATTAATAGAGATTTGGAAATAGAAAATCATAAAAAAATATTTTATTATAATTTTGAAATTGATAATAGTGAAAATATTAAATTATCATTTAATCCTAAAGAAAAAATTGAAGATGAAAATATAGCTGAAAACATTAAAAATGAAGTTTTAAATAATTTTAGTGAATTTAATGTGTATGTAAAAAAAGAAATTATAAAAGAATATGCACCATTACCATTTAATTTAGCAGAGCTACAAAGTGAAGCTAATAAAATTTTAGGGTATTCACCAAAAGAAACAATGGAAATTACACAAAATTTAAGAGAAAAATACAAGGCTATAACATATAATAGATCAGATTGTCAATATTTAGGTGAAGAAAATTTTACTGAAGCACCTGAAATAATTGAAATTGTAAAAAGAAAATTAAATATAAATACATCTTGTATTAATCTATCTATCAAATCTAAAGCATTTGATGATAGTAAAATTACAGCACATCATGGGATAATACCAACAAAATCAAATTTTGATTTTAATAAATTAAGTGAAAAAGAAAAAGATATATATAAAATGATTACTAATAGATATTTAATGTAATTTACAGAAGCTGCAGAGTACATACAAACTAAATTAGAGAGTGAAGAGTATAAAACTGCTATAATAGATGAATTAATCAAATTTACAGCAAATAATAAGAAATTAGTTAAATTAGGGTATAAAGAATTAGAAAATTCTAAATTAGATGATAATAAAGAAATTGATAACATAGAAAATGATTTTATTTATAAAATAAAAAATTTAGAATTGAAGAAAAATGAATCAAAGCCTAAACCTAGATATACACCAGGAACACTTTTGAAAGATATGACATCAGTTGCAAAATATGTACAAGATGAAAATATAAAAAAATTAATGAAAGAAAAAGATAAAGATAAAAAAGGGGAAAATGGGAGTATAGGAACTCCTGCCACTAGAGATAGTATCATTGACAATTTAATTAATTCAGGTTACCTTGAATTAAATGGTAAAAATATTATTTCAACAGCAAAAGCAAGAGAATTTTATAGTAAATTACCATATGAAGCAAAGTCTATTGATAATACAGCTTTATGGTATGTTATCCAAGAAGATATAAAAGAAAATAAAAAAGAAGCTAAAGATTTAACTAATGAAGTATTAAATAATATAAGAAATATAATTAGTCAATCACAAAATTTTAAAATGAAAGAAATTGAAAAAAAAGAATTATTACCAGGAGAAGTAGTAGAAATAAATTCTAAAAATGGTGTTTTTTTTAAAGGAATATTTGAAAATGAAAGTAGAATACTTTCTAAAAAATATCAGTATTTTGATCAAGAAATTAATATAACTAAAAAACAGGCTGAAAATTTATTTAAAGGAAAATCAATAGATATTAAATTAAAAAGTAAATCAGGACAAGAATATAAAGCTAAATTTAAATTGATTTTAAATGGTAAATGGCTAAATTTAGCTAAAGAAAAATAAATGAATTAAAAAAAGTAAATTTTAGGTTAATGTTAAAAAATGAAAAGAGCTATAAACCTTGAAAACATTAGGTTTTATTATATGAAAATCTTGAAAAAAACTCGTAAAAATGCTACACTAAATACAGTTAGAGAATGGATTTGATGTTAATTAGGATACAAAGGAGAGAAGGTATGTTAGACTATAAAATAACATTAGAAAAAGAAGTTTTAAGAGAAAAAAGTTCAGGTATATTAGCTGATTTTTATAGATTTTTTCTGGAAAATGAAATAAGTGAAACAAATAAAAAGATACTTTTAATTTTAGATGATGAAGTTACGAAAATATATAGAAATATATTTGGTTCTGAATATGATTCTTTTGAAAAATTACATGAAGCTAATGGGAAATTAGATTTAGCTTCTAGTGTTTTAAAAAGAATTGAAGATGAAAAATATGTATGATATTAAAGAAGAAGTATATAAAAATGTAAAGTATGATTAAAGTAAATTATATGAATTTGCAACACCTACTTTGTATAATGATTCAAATACTGATGAAGATTCTAAAATATGGATAGGTGTTAGAGAATATTTAACATTATTGGAAGAAATTGATGAAAAGTTTAATGAAAATCTAGAACAAATAATTTCAAAAGAAAATAAATTAAGATATGATAACATAGCTTTAACATATTTTGGAGTATATTATGTAAATCAAGTTAGAGAATATTATAAAAATATTGATGAAGCTGATGAAATTATACAAAAAAAATTTAAAGCTTATAGTTAAAGCAGGTTGGATATGAGCATTTACTTATTCATATAAACAATACATTAAAGAGGCAAAAACACCAGCAGAATATAGAATATTGATAAAACCATTTGAATGGATTCAAGGTCAAGCTGTACCTATTGAGAGTATATTAGATAGATATGTGCCAAATCAAAGATAACAAAAAGACAATTAAATATAAGGAATAGCCCTTGGCTATTTTAAATATGATAAATTTAAAATTGTAAATTCTATTGACAAAGCCTTTACATTAGGTTTATAATAATTAAAGAGCCTTTCCCACAAAGGACCGTTATTCACAAAAAAAATTTAGGAGGATTAAACGTGAATAAATACACATTTATACAAAAAAAAGAAGAAGTTAAAAGAGACTGGTATGAAGTTGATGCTACTGGAAAAGTATTAGGAAAATTAGCTGTTGAGATAGCTGTTAAATTAATGGGTAAAGATAAAGCTACTTACACTCCACACGTTGACGGAGGAGATTATGTAGTTGTTACTAACGTTGATAAAATAGCTGTAACAGGTAAAAAAATGACTGATAAAAAATATTACAGACACAGCGGATACCCTGGTGGATTAAAAGTTAGAAGCTTAGAAGAAATGTTAGATAAGAAGCCTACTGAGGTTTTAAGAAAAGCTGTTCAAAGAATGTTACCTAAGAATAAATTAGGAAATCAACAAATAACTAGATTAAAATTATTTGTTGGTGAAAATCATGATCACGCTGCACAAAAACCAGAAAAATTAGACAAATAGTAGGAGGGAAATTTAATGAGTAAAATACAATATTTAGGAACAGGTAGAAGAAAAACATCTGTTGCAAGAGTAAGATTAATACCAGGGGAAACAGGAATTGAAATTAATGGTCAAGATATGAGAAACTATTTTGAAGGAAGAGAAATCTTAGCTAAAATAGTTGAACAACCATTAGAATTAACAGAAACATTAGGTAAATTTAAAGTTATAGTTAATGTTTTTGGTGGTGGAAATAGTGGACAAGCAGGAGCTATTAGACACGGAGTATCAAGAGCATTATTAGAAGCTGATGTTGAATACAGAGCAGCATTAAAAGAAGCTGGATTCTTAACAAGAGATTCAAGAATGGTAGAAAGAAAGAAATACGGGAAGAGAAAAGCAAGAAGAAGCCCACAATTCTCAAAGAGATAGAATTTTTACTATCAGTAAAATTAAATTTCTATCATACAAAACAAAATTATATGAAAATTTGTATAAAGAAAATATATGCTCTAAGCCTTATAAAACAAGGTTTAGAGCATTTTTTTAGTTTTTAAAAGATTGTAAATTTTTTTATTATTAGTAAAACATATAATTTTCAAAAATGATAGTGTTGCCTACAAACTCCCTACAAATGGGTTACAAACTCCCTACAAACTCCCTACAAATGGGTTACAGAAATGGATAAATTTTATAAAATAAAAATAGCCGTTTTAACGACTATTCTAGTAAATCTACTGCATTTATAAATTCTGTTATTTCTTTATGTGTATAGATCTTTTCTGTTATTTCATAAGAACTATGTCCCATCATTTTTCTTATAGATGCTGTATTTGCATCAGCATTTGATAGTAGTGTTGCAAAAGTATGTCTTGTATCATGTGGTAAATGATTAAGACCAAGTGATAGCATTATATTACCAAATATTTCATTTAACTTACTATATTTGATTTCTTTGTTATTTATTAATACTAATTTTCCTTTTTCTCTATCACCTATTCTGTTTTTAATAAGAGGGAGTATTTTATTACTGATTGCTATATATCTATCTGTTCCAGCCTTAGTTTTTCCACCACCAATTAATATTCTTTTTTCTAAATCTATATTTTCAATTTCAATATTTAAAAATTCAGTAGACCTTAAACCTGTATAAATCATAATGATTACTAAATCTATATTTTCAATTATTCCTAAATTATCAAAAAGTAATTGTATTTCTTCTTTTTTAAATGCTTTTCTTTTATTGGATTTTATATTTTTACCAATATTTAATAGCCTAGAATTATCTAAAACATTAATTTGATTTATTAATGCAAATTTATATAAATGTGAAATAACATTTTTTATTTGTTTTTTTGTAGAATATGATTTATCACAATTATTTAAAATATTTTGAAGCTGCATAAATGTTAAATCCTCTAGCCTGGAATTATGAAATTCTTTTAGATAATTAAAACTGTATTTATATGAATCTAAAGTAGATTTAGATATGCTATCTTTTTTGTACTTTATAAATTCTTCAAATAAATATTTTAGTTTTGTTATTAACTTAGGAGTATATGGATGTTCTAAATTATATTTATCTAAGTAGTCCTTAGCTTCAATTTTAGTTTCAAAATATCCTAAATACTCTCTTATAGGCTTACCATCTTCATCATATCCGATAGTAACCCTAACTGCAAATTTTTTTCTTCTATTTCCTGCTAAAGTATATATTGAGCCTTTTCCATTTATTCCTCTCATTAAATTTCACCATCCAACTTATCTATAGCACTTATTAAATCAGATATTTCTTTATGAGTATAAGTGTTTATTGTTATTAAACTAGATTTATGACCTACAATTTTTGATAACAATGCATCATTAATATCTAATCTATTAATCATAGATATAAATGTATGTCTGGTTTCATGAGGATTATGTTCTAATCCTATAAAAAATAAAGATTTTTTAAAATGATCTCTTACAAAATTATCATTTTTCATTTTTTTATTTCTATTATTAGATATAAAATATTCATTTTCATTCATAATATCCTTAACTAGAGGGAGAATTTTTTTTGATATAGGAACTAATCTATTTTCTCCACTTTCGGTTTTTGAAACTTCAATTCTCATTGTTCTATTTTCTAAATCAATATGATGATTTTTTAAATTTAATAATTCAGTTGTTCTTATTCCAGTATAGAGCATTATAAGGATCACTTTTAAGAAAGGTATACTATCTTTTTTACTCCAGATTAAATCAATTTCAGATTTAGTAAATAACTTAATTTTTCTTCTAGTATCTTCAAATTTATTTTTATCAAAAGATATTAATTCAGCATAATTAACTTTTAATAAACCTTCTAAAATACATAAATCATACATTTGTTTTAAAAGTGCTCTACATTTTAGAGAAACACTATATGTTAGTTTTTGTTTTTTAAATTCTGTAATAATATCATTAACTGATAATTCAGAAAAAATCATATCTTTCATACTTATTATTGCATTATATGAAGATAAATAGCTTTTTTGTGTTTTTTCGGCTAAAGTAGAAAATTTATATTTTTTGTAATTTTCAAAAACCTCTTCAACAGTAGAACTAATGTCAAATTTTAATTCTTTATTTAATTTTTTAACTTGAGTTAATTCTGTTTTATGAGTTTTTAATTTATCTAAATTTTTTTGGATAATTGAGTTTCTGTAATTTATATCCGTATTATATTTTTCTAAACATGTTTTTGCTTCACTTTTAGTAGAAAAATAATCTATATAAAAAGAATAGAAGGTATTATTTACTAGAATTTTTTCGGTTCTAGCGGCATAAGGATTTCTTCTATTCCCACTTAGTTTTGTTATTGTTCCATAACCGTTGGGATTTCTCATTTTCTTTCACTCCTAAATTTATAGTTTAATACACATGAATATTCGATCTCAACGTTTTTTAATTGCGTTCTGCAATATTTTATAATCCTCTATTTGCGAGGTTATTTATTATTTTTTCAATATTTTTTTCAATATTAGGATTTTCATTATAAAAATCTTCTAATATGTTTTCATCTTGCTTTAATAATAATTTATAAGCAAAATAATTAGCTCTAGTTTCACTCACACAACTTTCTTGTGAAAAAGGTTTAATTTGATATGGATAATCATTTTTGAAATCAATGAGTGCATGATAAAGTTCATGTGCTAGTGTAAAAAATTTATCTAAAGTATCTAAATTCTCTCTAATAGATATATAGGTACAATCTCCTGGTATTTTAACACAAACACCTTTAAATGAATCAAAGTGGTAAATAACCTGTATATTATTCCTCTTGATAATATCAATTGGATTTACAGTCCCATTTTCTATAATAAGTTTATCAATCAAATTGTCAATTTGTTTTTTTGTCATTAAAATCAACTCACTATCTATTCATATTATTTATTAGCTTCTTTTTTTCTCCTTCTCTTAATAGAAGTTATAAATATATTTTGAAGAACAGATTCTAAATCTTCAGCATCTTTTTCACTAATATCTCCAGCTTCAAATAGAAGAGTAGGCATTTTAGCCATTTTTTTTAATTGTTCTAATTCAATTATTTCTTCTCTATTTAATGAAAAAAACTTAATTAATTCGTCATCTGTATAAATTTTTCTTATAGAGTTAGAATCATTTTTATTTTTATGTCCTAACAGTTCATCTGTAGAATAGTCTAAAACTTCAGCTATTTTTATTAGATTATCTAATGGAATAGCCTTATTTTTACCATTTTCATATTTCCAAAGAGAATTATAGCCTATACCTGTTTTATTTTCTAAATCATACAGTGTTAGACCTCGTTTTTCTCTAAGTTGTTTAATTTTATTTTCCATAATTTACCTGCCTTAATTATAATTTTAAATATTCCTTGCAATATTATTATAACATAATAAGATAAAATTGCAAGGTATTTTTTTACTGATAGTAAAATTTTCTGTTGACAATAAAAAAAAATAAAAGTATACTAAAAATATCTAAGTGATAAAATTTTTATTTTACCCTTGTAAATATTGAAGTTTTAAATTTGATTGGCGTTTTATTTAATGTGGATTTATTTATTTAGGAGTTTCAAAAAATCTTTTATTGATTTGCATATTTTTGACGTTTAATAAAACGGAGGATATATGATAAAACAAATTTTAAAAGAAAATTCTATAAATTTAAGAAAGGAGAATAGCTTAAGATTTATCTTGAGTAGATATAAAATTATAAGATTAGTCCAACAAATTTCCCACGTAATCTTAGGAATTTTAAAATATACTCAAATTAAATTATATAAAAATAAAGAACAGTATAAAGTGAATACTCAAAGAGTTTCATCTTTTAAAGGAGGTGAAATTCTTGAATACAAGAATAAGTGTTAAAGAAACAGCATATATTCTTAACTCAACAGAACAATTTGTAAGAATAGAACTTCAAAGAGAACTATTACCTATAGGAATATGCCTAAAAGGTGGAAAATCAAATAGATTTACTTATTATATTTATTTAAGTAAATTAGAAGAATATTTAGATAAAAAAATAGACATAGTAGATTTAAGAAAAAAATTATATTCAAAAGGTTTTTATAGTGAAAAAGAGTGGTGCAAAATTGGCGAAGAGATATAAATGGCTAAAATTGCAAGATGATTTTTTTGATAGAATATCTACAAAAAAAATTTTAAAAGAAGAAAATTCTTATGAATTGTTAATAACGTACATAATGTTACAAGTGCGATATATAAAAACAGAAGGAGTTATTAATAAAATTACAAATTATGATTTTTATGATGAAATAGCACTTAGTATTGACTGTGATGTAGGGGTATTAAAACAATTATTTAATATACTTGAAGAAACAAATGTAATTGAAATTAATACAAATAGTGAAAACGAGAGCATCACATTATTAGAAGTAGTTAGTAGTATTGGCAGTGAATCAGAATCTGCTGAAAGAGTTAGAAAACATAGGCAAAATAAAAAAGAAATATCTTTATGTAACACTATGTAACTAAATGTAACGTAGAGAAAGATAAAGATAAAGATATTCTTTAACAAAATAAGGAGGAGATATGTTTATATTATACTGTAGTAAATATGATAAAATATATAATTTAATAAAAAGTAAAAATACTGATATAAATATAGTATTAGAAGAAGAAATGGAACAAGATGAATTAAAAGAGTTGAAATATAAGCTGCCAGTATTGGTTGAAAGAAAAACTAAAAAAAATATAGTAGTAGCTATAGGAAACAAAAGAATTAAGGACAAGATGGATAGATAGGAGAGTGGGATATTTGTTTGAATTTAAGTTTGTAGTTGAAGATGATAATGTATATTTTTTTGCTAGAAAGATAAAAAGTTATTCTCAAAATTATGAAGAATGGAGTAGAATAGTAACAAAATTAAAAAAAGATAAAACACAGTCTAAGGAAAGACTAATAGATATGTTAAAAATGAGAAAAATAGGATTTGATATGGGTGTAGATAAAATGTTTAAACTTGATATGTATATGAATCATAAATATGTATTTGTAGATGTAAAAAAAGGTGAAAATTATGGTGAGCCAACAGGAAATGATATTGAAGGCGAAGTTATAGAATCAGCAGAAACATCAACTAATATATATGCTATTTATAAATTAAGTGAGGCTTAAACTTGGCTATTTATAGATTACATTTAAAAAATGGCTATACTCCAATATCTCATTTATCTTATATAAACAGAAAAGAAAAATATAGTGCAAGGAAGGATTTAGTTTCAATAGGAGAAGGTAACCTTCCTACTGAATTTAAAAATATAGAGCATTTTTGGGAATCGGCTGTAAAAAATAAAAGAGCCAATGCAAGAATTTATAAAGAATTTGAAATATCCTTACCAAAGGAATTTTCTGATAAGGAAAATATAGAGCTTACAGAAAAATTTACTAGGATGGTTTTTAAGAATAAATTTGTATATAATTATGCAATACATAATCCTAAAGGAATTCAACCTCATGCACACATAATGTTTTGTGATAGAGAATTAGATGGGATTAAAAGAAATGAAAATATGTTTTTTGTAAGGCATAATTCTAAAAATCCTATGTTAGGAGGTGTAAAAAAAAATAGATTTATAAATACAAATAATTATTTATTAGAAATAAGAAAATTATGGGAGGATATATTAAATGAAAAGCTTTTAGAAAAAGGATTAGATGTTGTTTCATGTAAAACTTTAGAAGAACAAAAAGAAGAGGCTATAAAAAATAAAGATTATGAAAAAGCAAAAACATTTAATAGAAATCCAAGAAAGAAAATAAATATTAGAGATAAATCAAAAAAAGAATTATATGATGAATTAAAAGAATCTAAAGATATTTCAGAAGAAAGATATAAGGTAGTTAATAAAATTAGGATATTAAGACTTATAGATGAAAATATAAAACAGGGATATAAAGATTTTGAAAGTTTAATAAGTAAAAAAGAAAAAATACTAAACGAAATTGAAAAACTTGATAAAAAATCTAAATCAAATAGACTAGTTAAAATTGCATATAATCAAGTATCTAAGGGAGAATATTTTAAATTATTAAATGAAAGAAAAAAAGAAAATAAAGTGAAATTAAAAGCAATAGAAAATGAATATAATGTAGATAAATTAGTTTTAAGTATGAGAGTAAAATATTTAAAAAAAATTAATGAAGAAAAAGAAAATTTAAAAATAATAGAAGCTTCATTAATTGCTTTAGAAAAGAAAATGGAAGATAAACCTATTTATTCATTAGAAAAGCTTTATTATAAAACTAAAAAGAGTAAAAATATTAATAAGTTAAAAGAAATTAATAAAATGGATCAAAGAAATCAAAAAATTAATTTGAAAAGAATTATGTATGATATTAAAAGATTAGAAAGAATAAAATCTAAAGAAAATAATTATTTACCAGAAGGATATATAGATTTAGATGAGTATAGATATATTAATTTAGATGATAATTTTTCTGTTGATTTAGAATTATAAAATTATTTTGAACTTGATATTTTTCAAGGTATAATGTTATTAGATAAAATACAAAAGGAGATGCCAATTATGGAATATGAATTAATTAGTACAGTTATAAATATGTCTAATAATAAAGAATGGTATTTAGCTGTTCATGAATGGAATATTATTGGATTCTATGATGATGAAGAATGTGAATCCGAATGTGTTTGTGGTAAAAAAGGGATAAGGTATTTATATAAAATAGTGAATAGGTATAACAAAAATATTTTATATCCAATCGGAAGTAGTTGCATAAGAAAATTTGCACGTGAAGATATGAATGAGGATATATCATTGTATGAACAATTACTTAGATTGACTTCAGAATACAGTAGAACTGGAAAAGTTTTGTTAGACTCAGAATTCTTTTCAAGAAGATTAATAAATTATTTTTATGATAAGGGATGCTTTGGTAATAATGATAATGCTGAAAAAAATAGAGATTTTTTAATTAATATGTTTAATAAGAGAAATCAACCAACAGAAAATCAAGAAAAATATATATGGTCATTATTGAATAAAAATATAAAACCATATTTAGATAAAGTAATTAAAGAGAATAAAGTGAGAAAAAACAACTAAATATATAAATTTTAATTGCAATTTATAAATATATATTATATAATATTGTGACTTTTAGGAGGTGATATTGATATGCTTAATTCAAGTAATAGACATTTAGAAATTCTAAGTTGGTTAAATACTAAAAAGGATATAACTCAATACACACATTTACAATTAGAAAAATTTTTATATTTTTATGAAATGTTTAATATGGTTGATAATAAAACATA
Source organism: Oceanivirga miroungae (assembly GCF_902505095.1). Classification (GTDB taxonomy): domain Bacteria; phylum Fusobacteriota; class Fusobacteriia; order Fusobacteriales; family Leptotrichiaceae; genus Oceanivirga; species Oceanivirga miroungae. The sequence goes on from NZ_CABWIB010000001.1 coordinate 190,469, forward strand.
TAATATAAAAGGATTAAAAGCTTATGAAAATGGTCCAGTATACAGCAATGTATATGGTGATTATGTTTATAATAGAGAAGAATTATTTAATAGAATTAGATCTATTAATTCAGATAGTAATTTAGATAGTAATGATAATTTAGTAAAATCTAGATTTTTAATTGAAACATTAAATGATAATGATTTGTCGTATTTAACTCATCAATTAGATATGTGGAAATGTAAAGAAAAAGAAATAAAAATGGGAGTTAAACAAATTCCTATATATGAAAGAGATATAACAATTAATGATAAAAAAATGTTAGAACAAATAAAAAGTGGATGTATGGATGTTAGCAATTATGAAGTAATAAATATATTGGATAAAAGATTTTTAATAGATAAAAATATTTTTTCTAATTTTAAACGAGAACATTATCAAACATTAGAAAAATTAAGTAATGTTGAAGATCTTGATAACCCTGTTTATATCGATATGAGTGAAGAGGGGGTATTATTAGTTGATTAAAGAAAAAGATGTTGTTACTCTTTATATGCCTTTTCCTAGCATTAATTCAAATTTAGCAGTTAAGGCACACATGTATATTTGTTATAAAGCTTTAAATAAAAATAAAAAATTATTAAAAGTTCAAACAAATAAGGCAAAAGTATTAAAAAAATTTGTAAATTATCATATAGAAAATAATGACATTAATAGAAATCCATTTTTAAGACCTTCAATAATAGATTTAGATAAGTTGTTTATAATTGATAATATTGTTATACCTATTTCTTTAAAAACAAAATCAAGAGGAGATATTAGCCAAGATTTATATGAAGAATTAAATTCCAAAATGAAGAGTTCAATAAAAATAGAAAATGTTAATGAAACAGAATTTTTAAAAATTAATAAAAAGTGTTTTAAATAAAAAGTAGAGTTATAAACTCTATTTTTTATTAAAAAATTATAGTGAAAGGAGTTAAGTTTTGGAGAAAAATAAAATTAAAATAATATTTGATTGGAATATTATTAAAAGTATAGAATTAGGTAATGAAAAATTAATAAAAAAAATATATGAGTTTAAATTAGAGAATAACATAGATATATTTATGCTAGATTTATATTTTCAAGATTTAAATAATGATATTGTTTATAAATATAATTATAAGATAGAAAAAGATTTAAAATTCATATATAATTTTTTTAAAGGAAATTATTATAGTACATATTTAGACAAAATAAAAAAAATAAAAGATATAAAAGAATTAAAAGATGAATATAAAATAATATTTTTAGAATATAAGAAAAATTTAGAAAATATAATTAAGCAAGTACAATGTTTAATAAATTTACCTAATTTAGATAAAGTTTTATCTTCTGATGAAATAAAAAAAATAAGTGAATTAAAAGATAAAAAAAATTGTGAAAAAATAATAAAAAAAATTCTTCTATATTTTAGGGAAAGAACATGTACCAATAAACTAGACACAAAAGTGAAAAATCAAATTTATTAATTATATAAGGGAATTATTTCTAATAATATTAGGAGTAGTTCCCTTTAATGTTATTCTAGTTTCATTATAAAATTTAAAATAGTTTTCAATCTCTTTAATTGCTAGCTCCTTAGTTTTAAAATATTCTTTACATATTGGATTATACACAAATTCTGACTTAAATATTCCCCAAAAACTTTCAATAGGAGAATTATCAGGACAGTGACCTGGTCTTGACATACTATGCTTAATATTTCCTCTAATATGTTTAAATCCATATGAAGTATATTGATATCCTCTATCAGTTTGTATCATCAAATTATTATTATCTATATCTATATTTTCTTTTTCTATAACATCTTTTAAGTTAGTAAATACTAATTCATTATCATTTGTATTTCTAATTGAATAACCCAATAATTTTTTTGAATGTATATCAATTATTCCACTTATATATATCTTTCCTTCCGCTGTTTTTACCTCAGTTACATCAGTAGACCATTTTTGATTTTCTGCTTCTACTGTAAAATCTCTATTCATTAAATTCTCTGCTGTATATTCAGCAGCTGTTTTCTTAAATCTTTTCTTTTTAACCCTTATTACACATTCTATATTTAACTCTTTCATAATTCTTCTAATTTTTTTAGAATTATAGTTTGAATTTAGTCTTTTATTTACTTCTATAGTCATTCTATTTCTTCCGTATGTAGAAAAGACTTCTTTATCTATTTGCTTAATAGTTTCTTTTAATTCCTTATCTTTTTCATCTTTAGCATTATACTTTAAAAAGTTGTAATAAGTTGATCTATTTAATTCTAGTACTTCACACATATACTTAATATCATATTTATGCTTCAATGCCTCTATTGTTAAACATTTACTTATCTTCCCATTTTTTCTAACTCGTCCATAATTTCTTCGTTTTTTTTTAATATTTCTAATTCTGCCTTTAATCTTTCAATTTCAATATCTTTTAATTTAAGAAGGATTTCGTGTTTAGCTTCAACACTAGTATTATTATCTTTTAGTTTATCTTCTAAACTCTTCTCAAAATTATTTACCCAACGATAAATTGTAGGATAACTAACATAATATTTCTTGCAAATTTCTTTATAGTTTTTATTATTTTCAATGCATTCTTTAGTTATATTATATTTTTCTTGTTTAGTATATTTTTTAGATTTCATAGTATAAAATTCTCCTTTTGGATCATAATCCGTAAGTTCTTTATTACTATTATACAATTTTATACAATTATTTAAAACAGTTTTATTAATATTATATTCTATGATTATCTCATTTTTACTTTTACCAGATAAATATTCACATAAAATTTTTTGTTTAAATTCCTTAGTGTATGTAGAATTTCTTACCTTTTCTTCAAATACAGAACAACCATGTTTTTTATATAGATTAATACATTGTTTTACAGTAGTGCTATTAACATCATATTTAATAGCCAATTCACTTAGTTTCATTCCTTTTTCTCTATCTTTACATAATTGTATTTTTTCTTCTTTACTTAATTTTGCTTTTCTACCCATAAAAAAACATGCACCTTACCTTTCACAAAATTTCTCTCATTTTTGTGTCTAGTTTATCGGGACATGTTCTTATTTAATTATATACCATAAGAGGATTTATTCAAATGTTATTTTTTTTATTTTCTAAATTACAGACTTTTTACAGCACTCTCATTTTTTTAGTTTTTAAAAGATTGTAAATTTTTTTATTATTAGTAAAACATATAATTTTCAAAAATGATGGTGTTGCCTACAAATTCCCTACAAATTCCCTGCAAATTCCCTGCAAATTCCCTACAAATTCCCTACAAATGAGTTACAGAAATGGATAAATTTTATAAAATAAAAATAGCCGTTTTAACGACTATTCCAATAGATCTACAGCATTTATAAATTCTGTTATTTCTTTATGTGTATATATCTTTTCTGTTATTTCATAAGAACTATGTCCCATCATTTTTCTTATAGATGCTGTATTTGCATCAGCATTTGATAGTAGTGTTGCAAAAGTATGTCTTGTATCGTGTGGTAAATGATTAAGACCAAGTGATAGCATTATATTACCAAATATTTCATTTAACTTACTGTATTTAATTTCTTTGTTATTTATTAATACTAATTTTCCTTTTTTCATATCACCTATTCTATTTTTAATAAGAGGTAGTATTTTATTACTAATTGCTATATATCTATCTGTACCAGCTTCAGTTTTTCCACCACCAATTAATATTCTTTTTTCTAAATCTATATTTTCTTTATCAGAAATAAATTCATGGCAAGAATATGTATATGTATTTGATGGAGGAGAATGGTATGCCTGTGATGAGCCAAAAAAGATATCTGAAAAAACACTATATGAAATATGTTGGAAACCAAGAAGCCTAGAAAAAGTAAAAAAAGATAAGAGTATAGAAAAAGAATTAGGTGATTAGTTGGATAAATATAATTTAAAAAATGAAGATATTGAAAAGATAATTTCTGAAGCAAAAAAGTCTCTTTATTATAAAAAAGAAGATGTGATTCAAATTAATAGTTCAAATAAATTTATGGAGTATGCTAGGGATAAATTTAATCCTGAAAAAGATTTAACTATAATAGGGGTAAGTAATGATAATACCCCTTTATATATAAAGCAATATAATAATGATACAAGAAGTTATAAAAGAATTTTAAAAGATTTATTAAATAAACATGCTAATAATTGTTTTGCTATTTATAATAATAAAAAAAAACTTAGTAAATTATATAGTGTCTTAGAAGTAGCAGAGATAAATGTTTTAGATAGAATATCATTTGAAAAGGTAAATGATAAATATAAATGTTATGTAGAGGAATCAAGAGAATATTTTGAAATAGATGAATTAGATGTAAAAAAAGAAAATATAGAAATTAAATCTAAAGAATATAAAATGAGTAATCTTTTAGAAGAAATTGTTAATAGAAATATTGAGGGTTCTTATTTTATTTTAGATAATGAATCTATAGAAAAAAATTTACAACTTAAATATCAAAATATAGATAGAGAAGTATTTGGATTGATTATGCTTGATAAAAATAATAAGGTAATAAAATATACAGAACCTTTTGTAGGTACATTAGATAAAGCGTATGTATATATGAGAGAAGTTGTTAAAGACATTATAAATACACAAGGAGTAAAAAATGTAGTTATGCATCATAATCATCCATCTGGTAATTTAAAAAGTTCAGATCATGATATTTCTATGACATTTAAAGTTGCGAAAGCATTAAGTAATTTAAACATTGGATTAGTAGACCATTTAATAATTAGTAAAAACGGCATAAATAAATTATCTAAAGAGATAGATGAAATAAATTTTAATAAAATATATAAAAGTAATAAAGAAAATGAATTAGAAGAAATAACAGAAAGAAATTATGAAATATTTCCAAGAAGTAGAAATTTCATAGATGGAATAGTGATTGATAAAGAAAGGTGAAAATAAATGAATTAATTGATTTGTAGTAAAACAAAACAATATTATCGAAATTATAAATCATAGTATTTAATAAGATTTTGCATGTTAAAGTCTGATATGAATCACTAAATTGAAATATTATATAAAAAAATATATAATGTTAGTGAATATTTATATAGAAAAATTTGAAACTGAAAGAGATGGTTCATTTGAAAGAATATATTTTGAGTTTAGAAAAAGAATTCTCTTTGATAGAAAATGGCTTTAAATTGCAAGAAAAAAGAGCCTTTGTTGATTATAAATCTAATAATAATGAGCATAGAAAAAAAATTGGCATTTTTAGATTATAAGTCCAATGTATATCAAGTTAGAATGTATAGCATATTTCTCTTTGGATATTTATCATCAGATGAAGAAATTTTAATATTTATGAGAGATGAAGTTTCTAAAGACGATAATTGTAGAGTTCAAAAAGTATTAGCAAAGGCATTTGATGAATTTTGTAAGAAAATAGGATATGAAAATGCACTTTTGATTATTGATGAATGTTTACAAAATAGCAATCCAAATACAAGAAGATCAGTTACAAAGGGTTTGAGAATATGGACAAGTAGACCTTATTTCAAGGAAAATCCGAATGAAGCTATTGAAAGAATTATAAACTTAAAAGAAGATGAAAGCGAATATGTAAGAAATTCCCAGAGTTGATAAAAATTGAACTTGATAGTTGGTATCTAGAAAGTAAAGAAATAAAACAAGTATACAAGCTGGCGAGTAAGTTGATTGAATAATAACTTCAAGTTTCTTGGACTAACAATTTAATAAAAGATAATACAAGAACAGTAAATTTGAAAAAGATTTACTGTTTTTTCATTGATAAAAATTAGAAATAGAGGAACAAGAAAATGAAAAACATAGAAGAAAAATATTTTATTGTGACGCAGGAACACCAACACAAAAACCATTTATAGAGAATATACATAGATTAGTTAGAAGAGTATATCCTAAAGGTACAAGTTTTGAAAATGTATCACAAAATGAATTGTATGATGTTGTAAGTAATATAAATAGTTTGAAAAAAGAAAAGTATAATAATAAAACCCCTAACTAAATGTTTATTGAAAATTTTAATAAGTCTTTATTAAACAAATTATCGTTAAAGGAATGTAAATATCATGAAGTTGTTTTAAAGAAAACAACTTGTGATTAGATTATAAATTATTAGTAGAAAAAAATCAAATTTTAATGTGTAAGTGGTGCAAATCAAATTTAAATCTGCAAATAAAAATATTTGATTTTTTAAAAAATGAGAGGTATAAATTTAATGAGGAGTATATGTTTTTATAATAATATGCTCGTTAAATATGTTTTATAATTAATTATACAAGGAGAAATAAAATGGACTCGATTAGATTAAAAAATGTTACAAAAATATATGGGGATTTTTGTGCAATAAATAATTTGTCTTTTAATATAAAAAAAGGTGATATTGTTGGGATAGTTGGTGCAAATGGTGCAGGGAAAACAACTTTGTTAGAAATGATGATGGGAATAAGAAAACCAACAAAAGGGAAAATAGAATTACTAGGAATTGATTTTAAAAATAATTCTAAAAAAGTTAAAAATAATATAGGGGTTTTATTACAAGAACAATGTGTATATAAAGATGCTAAAATTATTGAATTATTTAATTTTTTTCATGATTTATACCCATTTTCATTAAATGTTGAAGAAGTTATAGAAATTGTAAATTTAGGTAAATATATAAATGTAAAATTCAAAAATTTATCTGGTGGATTAAAACAAAGGACTTTATTAGGTTTAGCAATAATAAATAATCCTGAAATTATTTTTTTAGATGAACCAACTACAGGTTTAGATCCAGATGCAAGGAGAGCTTTATGGAAATCAATACTTAAGTTTAAAAAAGAAAATAAAACAATTATATTATCATCACATTATATGGATGAAGTGCAAAAATATTGTGATGAAGTAATTATAATAAAAAATGGGAATATAGTAAAAAAAGATAAGCCTATTAATTTAATAAATTCTGTAGTTAAAGCAAAAACTTTAGAAGATGCATATTTTTATTATGCAATGGGAGAGGAGTTATAATATATGAATAAATCAATTTTAGCGTATTTAAAGATAGAAATAAAATTATTTTTTAGAGAACCATTACAAATCGTTTTCTCGTTTTTCTTTCCTGCAGTGATGTTTGCAATATTTGCATCAGTTTTTTCTGGAAATTTATCAAATAGTAAGGATTATTTTGCAGTATATATACCAGGATATTTCACAACAGTTATATATATTGTAGCTACCTTTATGATTGGTTATAGAATGGTTGAAGATAAAGCTTCAGGTATATATAAAAGGTTAAAAGTGACTCCATTTAGTATGAAGGATATTTATAAATCTATGATTATAAAATCATTTATATTATGTACAATTGGGGTAATAGAAATATTAATATTATCAAAGTATTTATATAAGGTATCTTTAACATCATATTGGATACAATTTATAATATCCTTTATAATAGCTAATATATTTGCTGTCGCAGCAGGATTTGTAATATTTTCATTATGTTCTAATGGGAAACAAGCGATGAGTTTAATAATTATTACATTTTATCCACTTATGATGTTAGGTGATAATGCATTTCCTTTAAAAATGATGCCTATATTTCTTCAAAAGATTGCACCAATTATAAATCCATTATATCATTTAAATCAAATTATGAGGGCTTCTTGGAAAGGAAATTTATTTGAAACAAAAACAAGTTTAATTTATATTACAATTACAATATTATTATTTTGTTATATATCATATAAATATGATAGAAATATAGATAATTTTTAATATAAGAACATATACCAGTAAACTAGATAAAAAAATGAAAAGAATTTTAAAAAGTATAGATTTAGAAAAATAAATATTAGTAATAGATAAGAAAAAGTAATATTAAATGTAGCAGATGTAGGATCAAGATTTATACTTTATGTTATAATGATGATTAATTAATTATTGCTAAAATAATAGATGGAAAACAAATGAAAGTAAACTATATTAATAGGAGGTATGAAGTGATAATAAGAGGAGATTTGTATGGAAATAAATGATTTATTTTTAAAAATAGATCCGAATGATTGGGAATTATTTGCAGAAGATTTTTTTAGTAATTTTGGATATAAAATATTGTCAAGAGCAGCAGTAGGTCAAGATGGAGGTAAAGATTTAATTATAGAAAAAGATGGTGATAAAATTTTGGTTAGTTGTAAAAGATATTCTAAATCTGTTGGTTTAAAAGATGAGATTAATATAATAGATAGAATGGAACAACATGATTGTAATGTTTTCTTAGGATTTTATTCATCAAATGTATCACAAGGTTTACACGATAGAATTAATAGTATGAATTCCAATAATAGGCAAATTAACTATTTAAACGGTTCAAATATTTATGATTATATGAAAAAAATGCCAGCAGATGTTTTAGAAAAATATTTTGAAGAACCTCATAAACTTTCAAAAGAGTTTGGTGAAATATTTAGTAATGCTGAATTATTATGTGAAGGGTGCCATGGTAATATATTAGAAGTTAATATGAGATATTCATCTGAAATTGGATTTGATATTAATTATGATGAAAAAGAAATAAAAATTTTATGGGGTCATAAAAAATGTATTCCAAAATTATCTTTAAGTTTAACTATTACTGAATTAATGTATACAGAAGAAAGGCAGAAATTTGATGAGTACATAAAATCGTTACTAGATGATGGATTTAAAGTTGATTATTCAAAATTATATAAAATAAAAAGAGAATTTGAAAAAATTCAAATCCCACCTTATTGGGGAACATATATATAAAATTATAAAATAGGGGGTTTATTTATAGATACAAATATATGGTTATCTTTATATCATTTATCTTCAAATGATTTAGAACAATTTAAAAAAATAAAAGAATTATATTCTAAAAAATAAAGTTAATAATAACAAGTCAAGTGTATAATGAATTTTATAGAAATAGAGAATCTAAAATAAATGATGCATTGTCAAAATTTAAATACCAAAAAATCCAATTTCCTAATTTTATAAAAAGTTACGAAAATGAATATTTTGAAATAAAAAAAATATCTAATGAATTAGAAGAAAAAATGAAAAACATAACGGAAAAGGTTAAGTTGGAAATTAATAATTTTAAAATACCAGTTGATGAAATTTTACTAAATTTTTTTGATAGTGATAGAATAGAAGTTATCGATGATTATATAATTGATAAAGCAATTAGAAGGTTTGATTTAGGGAATCCTCCAGGGAAGGATAAAAGTTATGGAGATGCAATAAATTGGGTATATTTATTAAAAAAAATTCCTGTAGAGAATAATTTATATTTTATAAGTGATGACAAAGATTTTGCATCTTTAGTTGATAAAAATAAGTTTAGTGTTTTTTTATCTAACGAATGGGAAAAAGAAAAAAATAAAAAGTAAATCTTTGATAATTTGAAAAAAACTTTAAAAATGTTAAAATATATATAAGTTTTGTAGAAGGAGAATTAAAGATATATACAATTTAAAGAGTTATGATTATCTTACGTTGAATAACGTCAGACGATGTTGAATCACAAAAATTTTTAAAAATTTTTTCAAAAAAAATTAAATAAAAAATAAAAAAAATTAAAAAAACTTAAATGAGATTGCCTACACGTTGCCTACAACTTGTTGAAAGTATTGGGTTACAGAGTAATCTTTCCAGTCAAAGAGATAGTTTTTTCTACGATTTATTACAGAAATATATTATTTTGTATAATAAGAATAAGCCTTATAAACCAAAAGTTTATAGGGCTTTTGTTTTATGTATAGTTTTAGATAAAGTTGTTTTGGACATTTCTAATTTCTATTTCCATAATCAAAAATTGAACTTAAGGTATTTCAATGGTATAATAAGGCTATAAAAGAAAGTGAGATTATGATTGTATATTTAGTTTTTTAAAACTATAGAATACTCTTTAGATAAAAATAAAGAATAAAATTAATAATGAAAATATCAGAAAATATTAATTAATGTTTTTGTTAATATAAAAGTGAAAGGTTTTAATAACATTTTGTTAATATAAAAATGAAATATATTGTATAATATTACTTTAATAAACTAATAAGACTAACTATTAAAAGTCAATAATAAAATTTAAATAATTATCTTAAAATTTATGCACAACAAAAATAACTATACTAATATAGAATTTTTTGAAATATTTATTTTAGTTCTACATAAGGTTCATTCTTTTTTAGAACAGCATAAATAATATGGCACATTTTACGAGCAACAGCATTAACAGCTACTAAATGATGTTTACCTTCAGAACGTTTTTTATCATAAAACTCTTTGAAAACAGTATCGTTAGTACATGCAATAAATGCAGCTTGAAATAAGGCTTTTCTTAGGTGTGTTGAGCCACGTTTACTTAAATGTCCATTTGTACCGTTAGATTCTCCTGATTGGGTAACAGTTGAATCTAAACCAGCATAAGCAACAATTTTCTTATCACTAGAAAATTTGTTAATATCACCTAATTCTGCAAGTATGGTAGCACCTGTTACAGGTCCTATACCAGGAATTGTTAGAATTGGAGTATTTAGGTCTTTGACTATTGACTCTATTTCAGATTCAAGAAGATCAATTTGTTCTTCAATAACTTTAATTTGTTCAATTAAACATTTAATTTGAATAGAGTAAGAATCAAGAGCAAAATTAATACCAAAGGAAGTTTTAGCTGCTTTTTTTAGATTGTTTAATTTTACTTTCGCAGAATTTTTAAGAGTAACATTTTTCAATACTTTTTTAAAATCGTTTGCTTTAAGTTTTTTAAAGTCTTCTGCAGTATTAAAATTAAGAAGTATTTCTTTAGAAGTTTGTCCAAAAATATCACTAAAATGTGATGAATATTCAGGGAATACTTGATCTAAGTTAGCTATAATTTTTCTTTTTAAATCACTTGTTTGCTCAATTAAATAATGTCTAAATCTAGTCATATTACGTAGATTTAAGTATTTTTCATCAGCAAGTGAAGTTGTTTCAAAATTGCCGTATCTAATAAAATCAGCAATCATAATAGAATCGATAATATCTGTTTTACGTTTTCTGATTTCAGTAGCACGACGCCAACCATCAGTTTGAATAGGGTTAATTACAATAATATTAAAACCTTTTTCTATTAGATATGAATATACTGATAGCCAATAATGACCAGTAGCTTCCATACCTACTAGAATATCATTTATTGAATATTTTTCTAATTTTTCAATTAAAGAATCAGTACCTTTAATAGAATTGGAAAAAGAATGAGCTTTAAAGATTGTATTACCATTATCATCAAGCAATGAAGCAACATGAGTATTTTTAGCAATATCAATACCTAAATAAAACATAAAATCACCTACCATTAATATATTTATAGATAGAAGTCCTCAAAGGCTGATAAAAGTCACTACCTTGTTCTAAATGCGAAGTACACTAATATGTCAACATCTAACTAATTCGTAAACACTTTATCAGAAGAGGCATCACTCTTAATAAACGAAGTCAAGCTACAAGGAGTAAACGATGTCACTCTATCTAATTAAGTATATTATATATATAAAACAATATATAAACAATATTATATAAATAAAATTTAACATATAGATTATCTAATTTTAGATAACTATATTATACAAGGAGTTAAGGTAATATGTATAAAGGAAAATTTAATAAAACTGTATATATTTAGATTAAAATAGATAATAATAAAATTAATTGTCCTATTGAATCTTATGATGAAATAGTAAAATTAGGTGAGGTGATTAATATAAATAATGTAAAAATAAATAAAGCTAAACTTTGTAGAGACTTGAAAATATCCTATAATACTTTAAATAAAAGAATTAAAAATATACCATTAAAAGAAACTAGAAACAAGCCATCTATGATAGATCAATATAAAAGTGAAATTGTAAAATTATTAGAATATTAACTGAAGTAGTAAATAATATATGTGAAACTTCATTTAAAGAAAGTACTATGAAATATTGGGTTAATAATAATAAAGATGTTTTAGACCTTTTTAAAATATCTAAACACGGTAATAATAAATACTCCTCAAGAGCTGTTGTTAGGTTCGAAACAGAACCTGGACAACAAGCACAATTTGATTTCAAAGAATCCGTTAAAATTAAAATGATAGATGGTAAAGAGATGAGCGTATATATTGCATGTCTTTTATTCTCTTACTCAAGATTTAGGTTATACGTTCTAATGCCAGATTTAACTACTGAATCAGTTATACAAGCCCTTGCTATGATGTTTGAAAAAGCAGGTTGTGTACCTAAAGAAATTCTATTTGATAATGCTAAAGCTATTATGATTGAAGCTAGAACTTCTAAAAATGAAGGTAAAGTTAATCCAAAACTAAGTGCTTTTGCTAAAGATATGGGCTTTGAAATTAAACCTTGCGTTGCTAGAAGACCACAAACCAAAGGAAAGGTTGAGTCGCAAATGAAAGTTCTTGATGATCTTTATGCATATAGTGGTGATTTAGATTTTGATTCTTTAGTAAAACAAATAGAAAAAATAGAAACTAGAGAAAATTACAAATTTCATTCTAATTATCAAAAAGTGCCAACTTTAAATTTAAATAAAGAAAAAGAAGCCCTTCCTGCTTTAAACGAAGAACTTCTTAAATCATATTTACCTCAAAATTTTGAGCGTATAATTGATAAGTCAGGTATGATTAAATACGAAAACAATAATTACTCAGTTGATAACAATTACATTAATAAAAAATGTAATGTTTCCATATTCGGAAATTACCTGATAATTAAGTATAGCACAAATAAATTTGTAAGTCATTTGATTTCTGATAAAATTTTTAATTATTCACAAGAATTTTATCAAAATGCCTTATCTAAAGCTACAAATTTACCTTTAAATGATTCTAAATTAAATAAATGATTCTAAATTAAAGGAAATGGCAAAAAATAACTTGAATATATTTAATCAACAAATAATAAAAGACAATACGTTTAACAACAAATGGAAGGAATGATAAATATGACTAATTATCAAAAACTTATGAATAATTTTGAAGTACTCAAATTAAATAGTATGATAACAAACTTTAAAACTGTGCAAGATAAAATAATTGAAAATAAAGTATCTATAGTTGATTCAATGCTTGAATTAACAAATTTACAAATAGAATTCTCTAATTTAAAAAGAAAAGACACAATGGTTAAAATAGGAGCTTTCCCTCATAAAAAAAGATTAACTGATTTTGATTTTAACTTTCAGCCTGATTTAAATAAAAATAAACTTTTAGAATTTGAATCACTTGCATTTATTGAAAATAAAGAAAATATTGTTTTTTACGGTAACAGTGGTGTTGGTAAAACTCATTTATCGGTATCAATAGGTATTAGTGCTGCAGAAAAAGGAATAAAAACATATTTTATCAAATGTAATGATTTAATACAAAATTTAAAGAAAGCTAAGTTAGAAAATGTTTTGGAAAAGAAATTAAAAAATTATAGTAGATATAAACTATTAATAATAGATGAAGTAGGATATTTACCGATAGATAAAGAAGATAGTAAATTGCTTTTCCAATTAATAGATATGAGATATGAAGAAAAAAGCACAATAATAACAACAAATATACATTTTTCAAAATGGAATGAGATATTTAGAGACGAAATGTTAGCAAGTGCAATATTGGATAGAATACTACATCATGCTCATGTAGTAAGTATATCAGGAAACTCTTATAGATTAAAAAATCACGTTGTAAAAGATTAACATTTTATATTGCCAAAAATGTTAAAAACATTTCATTTTTATATTGACATTTACAATTAACAAATCTATAGTGGAAAAGGAGTTAGAATGGCAAGTTTAGTAGCTAAAGAGTATAAAAGCTTTGAAGAAATAAAACAAATTGGAGAAGATGGCGTAGAATTTTGGAGTGCAAGAGATCTTTCAGAAGTTTTAGAATATACACAGTGGAGAAATTTTGAGAAGGTTATAGGAAGAGCAATATTATCATGTGAGAATAGTGGTCGTAATGTTTCTGACAATTTTGCTGAGGTCAGCAAAATTGTAAAAACAGGAGTTTCAACGAAAAAAATTAAGGATTATAGTCTTACAAGATATGCATGTTATTTAATAGTTCAAAATGGTGATCCAAGAAAGGAAGTTATAGCATTAGGTCAAACATATTTTGCAATACAAACATATAGACAAGAAGTAGCAGATCACTTTAATGAATTAACTGAAGATAGAAAAAGATTAGTTATTCGTGGAGACATTAAACAATGGAATCAACTCCTTGTTGAGACTGCTCATGAAGCAGGAGTAATAACAAATGATGAATTTGCAATTTTTCAAAATGCAGGATATATGGGATTATATGGGGGTTTAGATGTTGAAGATATACATGAAAGAAAAGGATTAACTGCCAAACAAAAAATATTAGATTACATGGGAAGTACAGAGTTAATTGCAAATTTATTTAGAATATCTCAAACAGAAGAAAAATTAAGAAAAGACAATATATCTAATGCTAAAGATGCTACTAATATACATTATTCAGTAGGAGCAGAAGTAAGAAAAGCAATTGAAAAAATTGGTGGAACAATGCCCGAAGATTTACCCACACCAACTAAGAGTATAAAAGAAATAGAAAAAGAGCAATTGAAACGTTTGAAAGATAAATCCAAAAAAGGGCAATTAATGTTAGATGAATAAAAATTAGAAAGGAACTATTTTTATATAGGATATATATTTATTCAATCACTGCTATAGGAAAGGGTAGAAATTAAACTGTTTCTTAAGTAAAATCCATAAAGTTGATTAGGTAATGTTATATAAATAAATTTAAGATATAAATTATATGATTTTAGATAAGTATATATTGAAAGATAAATTACAAAAAAGTATAGGTGAAAATATGTATATAAAAATTCTAAATTGATTTGAAGTTGAAGTATATACAAAAGATTTTGAAAATGATTTTATAAGCCTTACTGATATTGCTAAGTATAAAAATGAAGATGATCCTAGATTTGTAATTCAAAATTGGCTAAGGAATAGAAATACATTAGAGTTCATTGGACTTTGGGAAATAATAAATAATCCGAATTTTAACCGTGTGCAATTCGATACGTTTAGAAATGAATCAGGACTAAATAGATTCACTATGACGCCTACAAAATGGGTAGATTCAACAAATGCTATAGGTATAATTTCCAAAAGTGGTAGATATGGAGGGACTTATGCTCATAGTGATATAGCATTAGAATTTGCTTCTTGGATTTCTGCAGAATTTAAATTATATTTAATGCAAGATTATAAGAGACTTAAATTAGATGAAAATTCAAAATTATCATTAACTTGGAATTTACATAGAGAAATTTCAAAAATAAATTATAAAATACATACAGATGCAAAAAAAATATTTAACAGAAGAATTAACTAATGAACAATTATCTTGTAAATATGCAAATGAAGCTGATATGTTAAATGTTGTAATATTTAATAAAATAGCAAAAGAATGGAGAAAAGAAAATCCAAATTTAAAAGGTAATTTAAGAGATTACTTAAGTATAAATGAGTTGCTTGTTTTGGCAAATATGGAAAATTATAATGCAATAATGATAGAAAAAAATATAAGTCAAAAAAATAGAATGATAGAGATAAGAAATCAAGCTAGATCACAATTACTATCGCTTGAAGAATTAAATAATAGAAGTATTAAAAGACTTGATAATAAATAATAATATTTGAATAAATAAGTTCTTGAATATTGTTAGTAAAATTTGCTATAATTGACACGTGATATCACCCTTTCTTGGTTGTGTTTAGCGATTCAATTATACAGGAAAATGGGAGGTATCACAATTTTTTTAAAAAAGTGGTATAACCCAATGAAATCAATATATAAATTAAAATATATACATATAAAAAGTACTGTATACTTTACAGTACCAGTATTTGAAAGAGGATAAATTATGGAAAAAGGAATAATATATATAATGACTACTGTTATTAAAGGGCTTATAAAAATTGGAAAGACTAAAACAGATCAATTTGAAAATAGAATGAAGCACCTAGAAAATAATGGATATGCTAATACAACTGGATTAAAAAGAGAGTTTGCTATAGAGGTAGAAGGATATGATGCTAAGGAAAAATTAATTCATAATATATTTAGTAAGAGTAGAATTGGTGAATCTGAACTATTTGCTTTAGATCTTGAAATTGCAAAATCTTTATTCTCGTCATTAGATGGAAAACAAATTTATCCAGTTGATAAAAGTAAAAAAGAAATATTTAAAGAAGCTACAGAAGAATTAGAAATTAAATGTATTCCAGATGGAGAATATATTCTAAAACGTACAGTAAGAGGCTTTGGAGAAATTAATGGAAAAGCTTTTGTTGAAGATGGAGTATTCACACTAAAAAAGGGTAGCATTTGTGCTAATCCTAGTAAAGGTCATATGCCATCAATTATTAAAAGAGCAAAAATGAAAAATAATGTTTTACAAGAAGATATAATATGTAGTAGCCCTTCAACTGCAGGTTGGATAGTTATTGGTAAATCTAATAATGGTTGGACAGAATGGAAGGATTTAGATGGGAATCCGATTCAAAAATATAGAAAAAATGTGAATGATAAAGATTAATTAAAAAACAGGTAATAAATAAGGGAATTATTTCTAATAACATTAGAATTAGCTCCCTTTTATTTTAGCAAAAATTAGATTTAAGGGTATAATAGATAAAAAGGGTTATGGGTGATTAAATTGGAAGATAAAATAAAAAAAGGTACTTTAAGATTTTTAGGGGCAAAGCACAATTTTTAATGTGTTCTGCCTTTTTATCTTAAATTACTATTATTTCACTTTATCCTATTTTATTAATCTTATGTTTTACTAACAAGAATGTTCTCTTTGTATTTTTAAAACCGTATGCTAATTTTTTCATTCTCTTTAATGATGTATTAATTCTTTCTGATCTTCCTATAAATGTCAATTTAAGATTCCCCACTTTTTAAAATTTAAGATTCCTCACTTTTATGTTTAATTTTCAATTTATCTTTTATTCTATATGATGGTCCTGTAATATTAAATAAATATGAATGGTGTAATAATCTGTAGGGTACTAAAATAGAAAAATATACTATAAAAGATATTATAGAAATTGAAAATTATATGAATAATTATCCAAGAAAAGTTTTAAATGGTAAATCATCAAAAGAAATTTATTTTAAGGAAGAAAAAACAGCATAGTTTAAATTTTATTTCTTCTATGCTGCATAAAACTTAATTTTTTTCAATTTTGGACATTTATAATTTCCACTTACAGTAAAACTTTAAAGTACAGACATTATTACTTTCATTTGACGCTCAAAATAAAACATGTTATAATAATATCGAAAATAAATGTTTGCCGTTTTCTAATAACGGGGTATTAAGTAATTAGATTTATAAATTTCCACTTGCCGATGGTGTGGGATATAAATAATTCGGTTTGTTAATGTTTGCCACTTGCTATATAAGTGGGGTAAAAATAATATAGTGTGTAAATCCCCTTTCTAATATAATGTGAGGGGATTTTTTTGGAGGAATTAAAATGAAAATTATTGAAGGGTATTCTTATCATATAAAAGATAAATTTTTTAATGATATAGCAGATAAGTATTTAATGAAAAATAAAGAAAATGGAAATTATAGACCACATTATTATGCTATAAAAGATATGAAAGACCCTAGTATTTTATGGATGATACCTATTAGTTCAAAGGTAAAAAAATATGAAAAAATTATTAAAAATAAAAAAGGGAAATATGGTAAATGTAATACTATAGTAATTGGAATATTTGCAGGAAACAAAAGTGTTTTCTTATTACAAAATGCTTTTCCAATATTACCAAAATACTTAGATCATATTCATACAGTACAGGGAAAAGAAATCCAAGTACATAAACTTTTAAAAAGAGAGTTAGAAGTTAATTTGAAAACACTTATTGCACTTAAAAATAGAAAAATAAATTTATTTTTTTCAAATATTGATGAAATTTATAAATTTATAAAAAATAAATATTAAGTAGGAAAAGCTTGAGAATAATGAGGATATTATCATTTTTAAAAAAATGATTTTATTAAGAATTCGGAGAATTGAATAAGAATATATAAATGATAAAATAAGAATACCCAATAATGATAATTTAAGATTCCTCATTTAGAGAAAATTTAGTAACAGAGAATATGAAGTAATAACAATAAGAAGTAAATGAAAAAGAGAAAGAAATACTAAAATGGATATTATTAAATTATGAAGCATTACACGATAAATAAATTGAAAATGTATTTACGTTATAATTATCTTATGTTGAATAATGTCAGACGATGTTGAATTACAAAAATTTTTTCAAAAAAATTAAATAAAAAAAATTTTAAAAAAGAGATGATTATTTTACCTACACATTACCTACAACTTATTGAAAGTATTGGACTACAGAGTTGTGAGAGTGCTGTAAAAAGTCTGTAATTTAGAAAATAAAAAAAATAACATTTGAATAAATCCTCTTATGGTATATAATTAAATATATCAAGGAGGATTTTTGTTATGGGAAGAACAAAAAAAGAGGTACATAAAATAGTGCCTACAGAAGGAAAAAGAGAAGTAGTAAAAGCACTACTTAATAATTATGATATTTCAAGTGTTAAAGATATAGAAGATGCACTTAAAGATTTATTAGGAAACACTTTAAAAGAAATGATGGAATCTGAAATGGATGAACATATTGGTTACGAAAAAAATAAACAAGATGATAATAGAGATAATTATCGTAATGGTTATAGATCAAAAAAAGTAAGAAGCTCATATGGAGAATTTGATGTAGAAGTTCCACAAGATAGAAACTCAACTTTTGAACCAGTAATAGTTCCAAAAAGGAAAAAAGACATATCTAGAGTTGAGGATTTAATAATAAAACTTTATGCAAGAGGAAATTCAACAAGAGATATATCTGAAACAATAGAGGAAATGTACGGATTTGATGTAGATGATACTTTTGTATCGAGAGTAACAGATAAAATTCTTCCTATAGCCGAAGAATGGAAAATAAGACCATTAAATAGTGTTTATCCAGTAATATTTATAGATGCTACAGTATTTAGTGTAAGACACGAAGGAAAAGTAAGTAAAAAAGCAGCCTATGTAATAATGGGGATAGATAAAGAAGGGTATAAAGATGTACTTTCAATAGAAATAGGAGATAGCGAAAGTTCTAAATTTTGGTTTGGAGTTTTAAATACATTAAAGGCTCGTGGAGTTAAAGATATACTTGTACTTTGTTCAGATAGGCTTACAGGTATTAAAGAAGCGATAGAGGCTGTATATCCTAATACAGACTGGCAAGGCTGCATAGTACATATGATAAGAAACACAGTAAAGTATGTAAGTTATAAAGATCTTAAAGAATTTACAAAAGATTTAAAAACAATATATAATTCAAATACAGAAGAAGAAGGATTAAAAAATTTAGATATTGTAAAGGATAAATGGGATAGTAAATATAAAGGATGTATGGATGGCTGGTATAATAATTGGGATAATATAGCACCAATGTTTTCATATAGCGAAGGATTTAGAAAGATTGTATATACAACAAATGCAATAGAATCACTAAATTCTCAATATAAGAGATTAAATAAATCAAGAACAGTATTTCCAAGTAAAGAATCATTATTTAAAGCACTATATTTATCAACAGAACAAATAACTAAAAAATGGAGAAGTCCAATATCAAATTGGGGTAAATACTATTTAGAAATGATAGCAATATTTGGAAGAGAAAGATTAGAATCTTAAAATTTTTAACTGTATAAAAAATAGAGATAAGCTAATAAACTTACCTCATATTTTCTGTACACAAATTTAGTACAATCAAAATAAAATATATCATAAGAGCATTAAAAAGCAAATTGTAATTTTTCAAAAATTTTAATGGAAAATTACAGACTTTTTACAGCACTCTCGAGTTGTCTTTCCAGTCAAAGAGAAAGTATTTTTACTATCAGTAAAATTAGATTTCTTCAATATCTGTTCTATCTTTTTCTATATTTTTTTAATTCTCTTTTAGTCTACATCAATTTCTTCTTTAAAAACTGATAAATTTTCTATTGTTTGTTCTTTTAAAATTTTTTCATTAAAATCTTTTACAAGGGATTCTAATTTTTCTCTTACTATATTAAATCTAAAATCATTTGTACATTGAATTTTAAGGTTACTGCATATTAGATTAAAAATATTACTTTCTATATTGTCATCGATGACAAGAATCTGATTTTGATTTATATATTTTTTAAATAAGTTTTCAATATTATTTTTTAGATTATAGTTATATTGATTTAGTGTATTCAAATAGTTAAAATTTTTTAAATTTTGTTTATAGTTATTAATTAAAATGTTCTCTTTTAGTTTATTAAATGAAAATGGAATTGGTATATTATTTTTTAATTCATAAATTGATTTAATATTATAATTAATATTAGAATTTTTAAAGTATTTATCCGAACTTTCTATTATAAAAGTTTCTAAAAAATATCCAGTTGATAAATTATTAGCAATACCTAATTCTAAAAAATTGTTATTTTCAATTTGTACTACTAAATAAATTGATTTTAAGCCTGTTTTTTTAGTTTTACTTACAATAAAACTATTTTCTAAATTATTAAAAAAATCATCAATTTTATTAATTCTAGATTTGACACTTTTAAGATTATTTGCGTTATTAGTTTTTATGTTATTAAATATTTGACTATCTTTTAGATTTTTTTTCATGATATTTGTTCCAACAATACTAGCTGGGGATTTACCTGGTAATGCATAATGCAGTCCCATTAAGTGACAAAAAGTACCAAAATCTAGTGTGAAATCTATTTTAAAATTATTTGTAGTCTCAATTCTATATTCTCTATTAAAATATTCGTTATATTTTAATAATAAATTTTTAATTTTATAGTCGCTCATACTTCCTACTTTCAAAATAAAAAGACTAGATCATCTAGTCTAAAACTTTTTGTTTCATCTCCACTTCAGTATAAAAGTTTCAAAAATCCCACATACACTTATAACTTCAACATATATTATAAGCTGTCGCTCCTATTTCCAACCCCGAAGTTTACTGGGTACACAGGTATGTACTGTGTAAGCCTTATTTGCTTATCAATTTAATATATAATACCATACTTTTTTAATTTTGTAAATATTTTATATTTCTATTTCCATTTCTTTTTCTAACTTTTTATTAATTATTTCAAATTTACTATCTATATATTTTTCAATATTATCTTTCCATGTTATAGGTTTCATTTCCTCTTGTACTCTTACATCGCTTGTATAACCTGTAAATTCTTTGTTTTTAAGAGTGTCAGTAACTTTTAAATTAACTGGTTTAACACCTATTGTAGCAGTATCTACATTTCCTATAATGCTTACTGTATATCTATTATCATTTAAAATTTCATTACTAGGGACTATTGTTTCATAAACTTGATTTGGTACAACAGTTGAATTTATAACAGCTGTTCTTATTTGTTTATAAGTTAAATTAGGCTTATCTACTACCATAGCTGTACCTTGTATTTTACGAGTAGAACCATTTACTCTAGCTGTAATTTCATATTTACTTTCTCCTGTTCTAGATGTGCTAGGTTGTTTTGTAATTCTTATATTATTTTCATTATTTAATTTAATAATATCATTTACTGTTAAAGTATCATTTTTATATACTATTGCATAAGAATTTAATTTATTTATTACATCAACTAAAGAAGTGTCACCAGGATTTATATTTTCCCAATGCGAATTATCACGAGTACAAGTTCCAGTGTAACTATAACTTTCATCATCGCAGTCTTCATATTCTTCTGTTCTATATCTTGTTCTAGTATCACATTCTTCATGCGAACCAGTTCTAACTCTAGTTGTTGAACATTCTCTTCTTGTTCCACCACCTGTACATTCTTCATGCGAACCAGTTCTAACTCTAGTTGTTGAACATTCTTCTCTTGTTCCACCACCTGTACATTCTTCATGAGAACCAGTTCTAACTCTAGTTGTTGTACAACTTTCTTTATCTTCATAGTCATCTACACTGTGACATTCTCTTGGTATATCAACATCATGGCATACACTCACTGTTTCATCGTCCCATTTTTGACATACATCTCTTCCTGGTCCTGTAGATGCCATACCAGAAGAACTTCCCCATACCCTACAAACTTGATGTGTCTCATCTGAACATTCTTCTCTTGTTCCACCACCTGTACATTCTTCATGCGAACCAGTTCTAACTCTAGTTGTTGTACAGCTTTCTCTATCTTCATAATCATCTACCGTACGACAATCTTTTGGTATATTAACATCATGGCAAGTTTCTTTATCTTCATAGTCATCTACACTATGACAATTATATTCTTCTGTTCCATCTTCAACTTCTCTTGTTCTAGTTTCACAAACTTCTCTTGTATCCCATTTGGTACAAGAATATTCTTCACTGCTTGTTTTCCAAACCTTGAAATTTTGTAAATTAGTTTCTGTATTTGTATTAGAAAATACTAATATACTATTTATACAAAAAAACATTAAACTTATTAGGCTTAATGTTTTATGGAATAATTTCTTTCTCATTTTAAACATCTCCTTTACTTATAAAAGTAAAGAGAAATTAACTTATTGTTTACCAAGTGAATTTTTATTAAATCCAATTATTTTAGGTTTTGTATTTTCATTTTTTAATAATTCGCTTTTTGAAAATTTAGCATTTCTGATCTTTTCGTAATACTCAATAGCTTCTTTACTCATTTTGGTAGACATAATATATTCTTTTGGAGGAAATAAATTTTCGTTATCATAGTTATTATTATTTATTAAATAAATTAATTGCTCCATATAATTATCATCAAAATTTTCATCAATTAGGTAATTAAAATTTATTGTCCCACTTAAAATATCATTGAAACCAGATATGTTATTATCAATATATATAGGAAAATCTATATTAGGATATTTTTCATTAATATAACTTATCAATTTAGCTGGATTACTATTAAAATCTTCTATATACATTTTTTTAGATACACTTAATCTATACTCTACATTATTGCTTAAAAGTTCTTTTACTTTTAAAATGTTTTTTAAATTTTTTTCTTGTAATCTTGCATATTCTTTAGGACTTTTATTATTTAATATGCCATAAGTATTATCATAAGGGAAACCAACTACTATTATGTTTTTTTTAAAAGTTTCACTAACTTTATTACCGTATAAGTCGCTATAATCATCTAGATTATATTTAAAATAAGGTTCATGTTTTATTTTATTTTTCCATTTATTTTTTTCAGATTTAGTAGGTTTTTTTTCAACATTGACTTCTTTACTAACTTCTAATGATTTTTGAATATAATTTCTTACTAATTTATCTTCTTCATCTTTTTGTTTTTGTTTTGTTTCTTTATATTTTGAATAAAGATTTAATACTCCAACTTTATTCATATCCCCATAAATATACAGTATAGATGAAGCCCCTAATAAAAAACCTAATATTAAATAAAATAATCTTTTTAACATACTAATCTACTCCCTTTTCCATAAAGTTTATGATCTTTATTCCTTTTTCTGATACTTGATACTTACCTCTTAAATCTTTATATACTATAACATAATTTTGTTCTCTTAATACCTGTAGCATTTTAAATACTTTAGTTTGATTAAATCCTACTATTTTACCAATTTCTGTTTGGGATAAAGGGCAGTATTTAACTTCTCCTACTTGTATTTCGTTGTCTTTCAGTGTTTTTAATAGCTTATAATAATCGTTTAAAAATAAATTAATTCCCATAATATCACTCCTTTTATTTTTATCTACTTACATTATTATTATAGCCTTAAAACAAAGTTAAGTCAATATGTTTTTATATGCTAAATATTTTTATTTTACGAATTAATAATTCTTGCATTAAAATGTATATGCTTAAAACCATTTATTTTTAATATGTATAACCTATTTTTTTAATTTCTCTTTACTTGTCATTGTCCTTTTTAATAATATTGTTTTTCACAATATTATTTCTTGTTATATAATAACAACACTATAATTAATTTTTTCAGTATATGCTGTATTTTTATTTAATACACTCTTTTTTTAAAACGGAAATTCATCTTCAGTTTGTTCAATATAGTCGTTATCATTAGTTGTATAATTTTCTTTTAAATTAGATGTATCTACTTCATTTTTCTTACTATCAGCAAAATCAACCTTATTAATTAAAACATTAGTATAGAATTTTTTTATATTATCTACTTCATATGTACCACTAATCAATTCACCTTTTAAAGCAATTTTTCTACCTTTATCAAAATATCTAGTTATAAATTCAGCTAATTTACCCCAAGCTTCACAATTTATAAAAGTAGCTTCATTGATTACTTCTCCATTTTCTTTTTTTATAGGTTTATTTATACCAATACCAAATTTAACATAAGCTTTTCCAGATCTTGTGTATTTCATTTCTAAATTTTTGGTTATAAAACCAATTAAAAAAACTTCATTCATTTATATTCTCCATTTCTGGTTATAATGTCGCAACTTGCGACATTATAGCCTTATATTTTCTGTTCTAAATTTTCTATTTCTTTATTAATTTCTTGTTTAAATTCTTTAGCTAAATCTTCTTTCCCTAAATCAGAAGCTAAGTCTTTTTTAATTTCTAATATACCTAATTTAGTTAAATTATCATATTCATCAATCAAGTTTTTATTTTCTATATTAGAGTTTTCTAAATAATTTCTAATAACTTTATCTATTCCTGCTTCTAATAATCTCCATTCAGTTCGTGGATAATCAATTTCTTTTTCCTTTGTTAAATATATTTCATACAAAACAAAATTATATGAAAATTTGTATAAAGAAAACACATACTCTAAGCCTTGTAAAACAAGGTTTAGGGTATTTTTTATTTCAAGTTTTGTATAAAGAATAGTTAAATTTTGGAAATAAAAGTTTTTAGTGATATAATATTTATATAAGTAATGATTTTATGATTATCTGGATAATAATAGCAATAACTTTTATATATTTTTTTGGAAGTATTTTACTTTCATTATTAAGATGTTTATTTATAGTTTTTATGTTAGCATTTGATTTTATAACAAAAAAGTATTTATATAATGATTAAAATCTAGAAAATTAAAAATTTAAGATTTCTACTTATTAATATTAATAAAAGTATAATGGAGAAAATATGGAAAAAAATTTAGAACTACAAACTGAAAATATAAAAAACTTAATATATGAAATTAGAGGGAAACAAGTAATGTTAGATAGTGATTTAGCTAAACTATACCAAGTAGAAACCAAAAGATTAATGAGTCTGTTAAAAGAAATATAAGTAGATTCCCAGAAAAATTTATGTTTCAATTAACAGATAAAGAGGTTGAAATCTTGAGGTCGCAAATTGCGACCTCAAGTTTAGAAGATACATGGGGAGGTAGAAGATATAATCCAAATGTATTTACAGAGCAAGGAATAGCAATGCTTTCAGCTGTTTTAAAAAGTGATATAGCAATTAGTGTTAGTATTTCAATAATGGATACATTTGTTGAAATGAGAAAATTTGTAAATTCTAATATATTAATGTTTGAAAAAATTAATTTATTAGAAAAAGAAACTAAAGAAACTAGAAAGTTATTAGAATCTACATCTAAAAAGTTAAATGAGGAGATAAATTTAACTAATGAATTAACATTAGAAAATAAAGAAAGAATAGAAGAAATATTTAAAATATTCAAACCAGAAGAATCTAAAAATAAATATATTTTCTATAAAGGACAAATATATGATGCATTTAAGCTGTTAGTTGAATTAATAAAAGATGCTAAAGATAAAATAGTATTAGTTGATAATTATATAGATATAGAAACTCTTAATATACTATGTAAGAAAAATATTAATGTAGAAGTTATTATATTTGGATCAAATAAATTAAAATTAAGTAAAATAGATATAAATAAATTTAATAAACAGTATCCAAAATTAGAGTTAAGATTAACAGATGATTTCTATGATAGATTTTTAGTTATAGACGATGAAATTGTATACCATATAGGAGCATCAGTTAAAGATGCAGGAAGAAAAACATTTGCAATATCTAAATGGGAAGATAAGGACATAATAGATACATTAATAAATAAATTAAAATAAACATAGGTTCAGCTAACACTGAAAATATGATAAAAGACGAAAAACAAATGAAGTTATGAAATAAGAATAAGCCTTATAAACCAAAAGTTTATAGGGCTTTTGATTTATGTATAGTTTATATTAAGTTGTTTTGGACATTTATAATTTCCACTTACATTACATACATTTTTAAAAAATTTTATTTACCAAAATAAAAAATATAGTTATAATTAATTTAAGGTGATTAAATTGGAAGATAAAATAAAAAAATTACAAGAAATGTATGACAAAAGTAATAATATAGTATTTTTGGGAGGGGCTGGTGTTTCAACAGAAAGTGGAATACCAGATTTTAGAGGTGTAGATGGCTTATATAATAAAAAGTATGACTATCCACCAGAAACTATATTATCTAATAGTTTTTTTAAAAAATTTACTAAAGAATTTTTTAAATTCTATCGGGAAAAATTAATAATACATGGAGTTTTACCAAATGATGCGCATAAAACTCTAGCTAAAATGGAAGAAAAAGGTAAATTAAAATATATAGTAACTCAAAATATAGATGGACTACATCAATTAGCAGGCAGTAAAAATGTATTAGAGCTTCATGGTAGTATTCAAAGAAATTATTGCTTGTTATGTGGTGAATTTTATAATTTATCATATATTGATAATTCAAAAGAAATTCCAAAATGTAATAAATGTGATGGTATTGTAAAACCTGATGTAACATTATATGAAGAAGCACTTAATGAAGATGTAGTTTACAAAGCAATAAAAGCAATAAGTAAAGCAGATATGTTAATAGTAGCAGGGACATCTTTATTAGTATATCCAGCAGCATCGTTTATTAGATATTTTAAAGGGCCGTACTTAGTTATTATAAATACAAGTAAAACTTCTAGTGATATTTATGCTAATCTTATAATTAGAGATAAAGTAGCTAAGGTATTGAGTAAATTAAATGTGTAATGCATAAAATTAAAAAGAAATGGAGAAAATTATGATAGAATATAAAACGAAGGTTTATGAAAAAATAGCACGAGATTCTACTAATTATAAACATATGACTTCAAATAAGAAAAGGTATGAAGAGGACCTAATGCAGTTTTCTATAAAAAAAAGAGGTGGATATACGTATATTGTATCAAAAATTGTTGGCATATATGATGTTGAATCTAAAGTAATATTAGATGAAAAATATAATCTTTATGAGGTACAATGCGAATGTCCATATAATAGAAAAACTGCACCTTGTGCTCACGTTATATTTAACTATTTTTATGCTATGAATAAAAAACTTCAAATAGGATATGAATTCCCTAGCAAAGAAGAACTAGGTGATATGGACATATATGAGTATTATAGAGTTAAAAGTTATGCTACGTTAGCAGATTTTAAAATAAAAAACTTAATTTATGATGTAACCAAATCCGAGCTTCATAGTAGTGAAGAAAAGGCTAAACTTATTCCAATCATTGATGAATCTAGCATAAGTTTTAAAATTGGGATGGATAAGCTATATTCTATTAAAAACATAACTAAAAATCTATTAACACCAGTGTTGAATGGTGAAATGATAACATTTGGTAAGAATTTAACCTTAAATATGTCAGAAGGGAATTTTGATGAATTTTCACAAAAACTTATATCTCTATTATTTAAATACCCTTCTTGTATAAAAGGGCAATATTTTATAATAAATAAGGACACCTTTGACGATATATTAGACCTATTTTTAGAAACAGAATATGATGTATTTGAGAAAAAAGAAAATAATTTAGTACTTAATACAGAAAAAAAAGGTAAAAACCTTAGTAGAATATATATATCTTCTGATTTTAAAGCAAGACCATACGTGTCTAAAAGAAATGCTTATGCCTTCAAAGGAAATAAAATACTATATACTAATATAACGGAATTTGAGAGTAGACTAATAAGAGAAATTCAGGATTTCTATATTGAAAATGAGAAGTTACCACAGTTTATAGAATATTTAGGTGAAAATTTAGAAAATATACAAATAAAAGATGTGGAAAAGTATGTTAGTGATTCTAAAGTTAGTATATATTGTGATATAGACGATAATGATAATATACTTATAAAGATAACAAAAGATTCAGACGAGATAGTAAAGATATCTAAAATAGAGAGTATATTTAAAATATTAGATATTACAGCTCTATATGATTTTGAATTTGATAAAGAGTATATAATTGATAAAAATAAGGAAAAAGAAATTTTCCTTGAAAAAGCTTTAGTTGAAATTTCAAAAGTTGCAGATGTATATTTAAGTGAATTTATGAGAAATTTCAAAAGAACCAGAAAGATTAATTTAAGTGTTGGAGTTAAGCCAAGCTCTGGGTTACTTGAATTGAAATTTAGTTCAGATGAGATATCGGATGATGAAATATTAAATATATTAAATGAGTATAGATTAGGTAAAAAATACTATAAGTTAAAAAATGGAGAAAGATTTTTAATAGATGTAAATCAATTCCAAAAGATTGACGAAGTATTAAAAGATTTTGGGTATGAAAAGGCTGATAAATCAAAAAGTTCTAAAATAAAAGTACCTTTATTTAGAATGTATCAACTAGATAGTCTAGATTCGGATGCTATGGCTTATGAAAAAAATCGTGAAATAGACAAACTATTTATAACAGAAGCAGAAAAAATGGCGGAAAGATTTAATGATATACTAAGAGATTACCAAAAAGATGGAGTAAATTGGTTACTAGAATTAAGAGCTAAAAAACTTGCTGGAATATTAGCAGATGATATGGGATTAGGTAAAACTCTACAAATTATTGCTTATCTTGAAAGTATTAAAAGAAGAAGACCTTGCATTATAGTTACACCAGCTTCACTTTTATTAAACTGGGTAAATGAATTTAAAAAATTCAATTCAGAACTTGAAATTTTACCAATATATGGTCAAGTTTCTGAAAGGGAAGAAGCGATATCTAAAATAAAGAATCAAGTAGTTATAACAACCTATGATTATTTAAAAAAAGACATTAAAAAATATGAAAAAAAATCGTTTGATACAATAATATTAGATGAGGCTCAATATATTAAGAATCATAAGACTTTAAGTTCAAATAGTGTTAAGCAAATAGAGGTTGACTATAAAATTGCACTAACGGGAACACCTATTGAAAATTCTTTATCTGAGATTTGGTCAATCTTTGATTTTCTAATGCCAGGATATCTATTTAACTATTCATATTTTTCTAGAAACTATGAAAAACCAATAGTTTTAGAAGCTGATGAAAAAGTTTCGAATAGACTTTTAAAAATGGTAAAACCATTTATACTAAGAAGACTTAAGAAAAATGTATTACTAGAACTACCCGAGAAAATAGAAGAAAATTTCTATGTAGATATGGAAAAAGAACAAACAAAACTGTATAAGGCGAATGCAATAGATGCTGTTAAGAAAATTTCTACTTTATCTAGTAAAGATAAAATGCAAGTTTTAGCCTATATAACAAGACTAAGACAAATTTGTATTGATCCAAAACTTGTTTATGATAATATTTTTGAAGTATCTCCTAAAATAAAAACAACTATAGAAATTATTAAAAAGAGCATTGAAAACAATAGAAAAGTTGTAGTCTTTTCAAGTTTTACAAAGGTACTAGACTTAGTTATCGAAGAATGTGAAAAAGAAAAAATTTCATATCATTTATTAACAGGTGAAACAACAAAAGTAAATAGAGCAAAATTAGTAGAAAGCTTTGATACGGATGATGTACCACTGTTTTTAATATCACTAAAAGCAGGTGGAACAGGTTTAAATCTAACTAGGGCAAGTGTTGTTGTGCATTTAGATCCTTGGTGGAATATATCATCTCAAAATCAGGCTACAGATAGAACCCATAGAATAGGTCAAAAAGAAGTTGTACAAGTATTTAATATTATTACTAAAAACAGTATAGAAGAAAAAATACAAAAACTGCAAGAAAAGAAAAAGGAGTTAAGTGATACCTTTGTTGAAAACTCAGATGGAAGTTTTGCAAGTATGAGTAAAGAAGATTTAATAGAATTATTTAAAGTATAGAAAAAAAGCTTAGACCGAGAGTTTAAGCTTTTTAAGTTTTAACCTTTTACAGCACCTGATGTTATTCCTTTAATTATTTGCTTTTGTGCAAAGAAATAGAATATTATAACAGGTATTATTGCAAGTGTAAGTCCAGCTAATGCTAGATGCCATTGTTTTGTATATTCTCCAAAGAAGAAGAACATTTTTAAAGGTATAGTTTCATACCCTTTTTTATTTATTACTAATGAAGGTAGTAAGTAGTCGTTCCATATCCAAATAGTATTTAGTATAGCTACAGTAACTGTCATAGGTTTTAACATTGGAAATATTATATACCAGAATACTTGAAATCTATTACAACCATCTATTATAGCGGCTTCATCTAAATCCTTAGGTATTGAATTTATTGCTCCTTGGTATAAAAAGATTGCAAGACTTGAACCAAATCCAAGATACATAAACATTATTCCAGGTCTACTTAACATATGTAATTTTCCAAAAAAAGCAACTAATGGAATCATAACTGCTTGAAATGGTATTAACATAGCAGATATAAAAAGAAATAAAACAAAGGTACTAAGCTTATTTCTTACTCTTGATATTGCATATGCTGCCATACTTGAAAAAATAATTATAATAACAACACTGAAAAATGTTATAAACAAAGAATTTGTAAAAGTCTTAATAAAATTTAATTTGTCAGATGCAATAATATAGTTTTCTAAATTTAATCCTTTAGGAAAACTAAGAGAAGAAGAGAAAATCTCTTTTTTAGTTTTAAAAGAATTAGCTATCATTAGATAAAACGGGCTAAGCCATGTTATACCTAATATAACAGTTAAAACATAAAGATAATTTTTTTTATTAAACACTAATAATCAACCTCTTTTCTTCTGTTATACCATACTTGAGTTAATGATATTACTGTAATTATTATAAAAAATACTATAGCTTTGCTTTGAGCATAAGCCATCTTATTTTCAGCAAAAGCTGTATTATATATATTCATAGCTACCATTTGTGTAGAGTTATATGGACCACCATTTGTTAATGATAAGTTTTGATCATATAGCTTAAATGAATTAGATAATGTTAAAAACATACTAACAGTAAAAGCAGGTGCTACTAATGGGAAAGTTACATTTCTAAATTTTTGCCAAGAATTAGCTCCATCTATTTCAGCTGCTTCTAGTAAGTCTTTAGGAACAGTTTCAAGGTAAGCTATATATATTATCATTATATATCCCGCCATTTGCCATGAGGTTAGAATTATAAGTCCCCAAAACCCTGTTTTAGTTGTAGATAACCAAGCTTTTAAAAATTCAAACCCTATTTTTTCACCCACACCATAAAAAACTTCTATGAATATGAATTGCCAAATAAATCCTAATATTAATCCACCGATTAAGTTCGGCATAAAAAATATTGTTCTAAGTAAGTTAGTGCCTTTAAATTCTTGAGTAACTAATAAGGCTAAACTTAGTCCTAAAAAGTTTATTATTATAACAGATAATACTGCAAATTTAGTTGTAAACCACAAAGAGTTTAAAAATTCTTTATCCGAAAAAACCTTAATGTAGTTTCCGAGCCCTATAAAAGAAGGAGTAGTTATACCATTCCAACTTGTAAAAGAGTAATAAACTCCATAGATAAGAGGGATAACTACTACCATCGTTAAACTAACTACACAAGGTAATATGAATAGATAAAAGAAAAGATTTTTGCTTTTAATTTTTTTCATATTAACTTCACTTTCTTTTTTTATTTTCTGTCAGATGACCATGCATTTTGTGCTTCTTTTATAACCTCATCAAATGTTGCATTTCCAGTAACATATTTTTGTATTTGAGCACCTAAAACATTCATTCCCCAGCTTGAAGGGTAACCCATAAATACCCAGTTTAAAGTATCTCCTTTATTAGAATATTTGTATACTTCCATTGATAATGGATCAACTATTTTTTCGTTTTCATATCCTTTGTAAGCTGGTATAAATTTAAATTCATTTACAACATATTTTTTACCTTCTTTAGATGAGTACATCCAGTTTAAAAAGTCTTTTGCAGCGTCTTTTTCTTTAGCATTTTTTTCTTTATTAACTGCCCAGTACATAGGAACACCAACAGCTAATTTACCTTCAGCAACACCTTTTACAGGGATAGGTAACATTCCTATATTTTTAGCAAGTTCGCTATCAACACCATTTATAGAACCAAATGCCCAGTTTCCTTGTTGTATCATTGCAACTTTACCTAAAGAGAATAATTTTTCTACTTGTTGAGAGTAGTCTAGACTTGCTGTAGGTTGCACTGAGTAGTTATTTTGTAAGTCAAGCACATTTTTAAATTGATCTTTATATTTAAATTCTATATTTTTTGCTTCAAATGTCTTCATTATATCTCCACCAAATTCTTCAGTGATAAATACATTTGATAAATGTAATCCTGTTACCCAAGTTTCTTTAGCAGGGAATGCGAATACTGCATTTAGTCCTAATTCATCTTTTTTGCTATCAAGTAATTTAACAGCTTTTAAAAGTTCGTCATAAGTTTTAACCTTACTAGCATCTATTCCAGCTTTTTTAAATATTTCTTTATTGTATATTAGACCATAACCTTCTTGGTTGTATGGAACACCATAGATTGAACCATTAAGTGTTACACCTTTTAATAAACTAGGTATTGCTAATTTTGCAACACTAGCTTCTTTTAAGTCTTCTAATTTACTTTCCCAATCTTTAACATCTTGTGGACCACCGATATTAAATATTGTTGGCTCATCACCAGAAACAAATTTAGCTTTTAGTGCTGCACCATAATCTGCTCCTCCACCGACTGTTGTTATGTTAATGTTTACATTTTCATGAGTTTTCATATACTCTTTAGCAAGGTCTGTAAATTGATCCTTGAATTCTACTTTAAATTGGAATATTTCCACATTTACTTTTTCTGATTCCATAGAAGAATCTGACTTTCCACAAGAAACTAATAATCCTGCAGATAAAACTGTTAATAGTGCGAATAATTTTTTCTTCATTCTACTTCTCCTTTATATCTATATTTAATCTTTTATAAACTCTATTAAATTCCCTTATCTCTTTAGCTAATTCATCTGTTAAGTCATCTTTACTCATTCTATAACTCCAGTTTCCTAAAGTAGATGGAATATTCATCCTATAATCATTATCTAATTTTAAAAAGTCTTGCATTTGAGTTATCGCTATATTTGCAACACTACTCCAAGCACCTCTTAAAAAACCTTGTAAATAACCTTCTTCTTTAGTTAAATTAAGGTATTTTTTACAAAATTCAAAATGTTTAGTACCTTCGTTTGATTTTATCCAACCTAGAATTGTATCACTATCATGAGTACTTGGGTAAACAGCACAATTTCTAATATGTTCATGTGGTATAGAATCGGAATTACCACTAGGATCCCAAGCAAATTGCATCATTTTCATTCCAGGGAAACCAGTATACTCCCTAAAATCTACAACTTCTTTGGTTGTATATCCAAGATCTTCTGCTATAACGTCAATATCTCCTAATTTTTCTTTTATTGCATCAAATAATTCATAACCAGTACCTAAAAGCCATTTACCATCTCTTGCTGTAGTAGAAGTTTTAGGTATAGCCCAGTAAGACTCAAAGCCTCTAAAGTGATCTATTCTTATTACATCATAAAGACTGTATACTCCTTTAAGTCTGTTTATCCACCAAGAAAAATTATCTTTTTTCATATATTCATAGTCATAACAAGGATTTCCCCAAAGTTGCCCTTCAGAAGAAAAATCATCAGGTGGACAACCACCAACTAAATCCATCGAAAAGTTCTTTCTATCAACCCAGACATCACTAGAATCAAATGAACAATAAATAGGAATATCTCCAACTATTTTAATATTTTTAGAATTAGTGTATTCTTTTAGTTTTTTGTATTGTTCAAAGAACTTAAACTGCATAAAGTATATGAAATTTATTTCGTATTCAAATTCTTTTTTGTATTTTTGCATAAGTGCTTCGTCTTTGTTTTTTTCTTTTTCTTCCCAATTGTCCCAAGCTAAACCATTATTTTTATTCTTTATAACCATAAATAAGGCATAATCTTCTAACCAGGATTTCTTTTCAATAATAAAACTTTTAAATTCTTTTAAGTTAGTATCAAATTTTTCATAGGCTTTTCTTAAAACAACATATCTATTTTGATATAGCTTACCATAATCCACCCTTAATGGATTTTGCCCGAAATCTATATTTTCATAATCGGATTTTTCAAGTAAGCCCTCGTCACATAAAATATCTAAGTCTATAAAATATGGATTTCCTGCAAACGTACTAGGTGATTGATAAGGTGAATCACCATAACTTGTTGGGCCTAGAGGCAATATTTGCCAATAGTGAAATCCTGCCTTAGATAAAAAGTCTACAAAGTCATAACTAGCCTTTCCAAAAGTACCTATACCATAATTACTTGCAAGTGAACTTATATGTAAAATAACCCCACTTTTTCTATTTTCGTTTAATCTCGTATAATTGAAATCTTTTTCCACTGTAATCCCTCTCATTTTGTAACCGTTTTCATTGTTAGTATATCTTGATTTTTTAATTTGTCAAATGATATTGAGTAAGATTATTTAACTTTTTTTGTCCAATTTATGGGAAATACTTCTCTTTTTATTGACAAAATGGTTGGGGGGGGGGTATACTTATATAGACAGCTTTAAAAAAGGGAGTGGAATATGGCATATAGGAATATATTGTTTTATTATGGTTCAACTTTTACTAAACTAGATGGTGGGATAACACAGTTAATAAATAAAGTTAAGATGTTTGAAAATATGGGTAAATATAACCTAGTGATAATGAATAATAGTTATGACCCAGAGAGTAAGTCAAGATTTATTAACATAACAAAATTTAGAGAAGTAGATATAAAAACTAAATTTTTTAATGAGATAGATGTTTTACTTGGAAGAGATAATATTACTAAAGATAATGACCAAAGTTTAAATCATTTACCAAATTTAAAATATGTTAAAGATGTTAATTCTTTTGATAAAATGGGAGCAATAAATAAAAGGAAAAATGCTATAGATCATATAGTTACCTATGATGAAATAAGTGGAAGAATAAAAGAAATAGCCTATTATGAAAAGATAAATGGCAAAATGCTTGAAATAAAAAAAGATGCATATGATTCATATGGGTATATATACTCAAGTACATATATGAATTTAAATACTACTTTTATTGAAAGAAAAGTTTTCTATAATAAAGATGGAAAAATAAAAGTTGAAATGTTTTATAAAAGAGTAGGTGAAGAAAACAAACAGTATAAAATAATAGTGTATAACGATAATTTCATGCCTGAAAATATATTTGATGACTTAGAGGATTTCAATATATATTTAAGAAACCTAATTTTTAGCAAATATAATGTAAAAGAAACCCTAGTAATAAATGATAATATTAGTCTATATTCGGAGTTAAAAAAAATAAATGGCTTAAGAATAGTAAATCAATTACATAATATACATTTATTATCTGATAATATAAATTCAGCTTTCTATGATAATATAGCAGATATTTCAAATGATTTAAGAAATGATAAAAATACTTTTTTAGTAACACTAACAGAAGCTCAAAAAAAAGATATAGAAAGTAGAATTGGAAAACAAAATAACATAAAAGTTATACCAAATGCTATTAGTATAAATGAAGAAACAAATTACAATAGACCAAATAATAAATTAGTAGTGATGGCAAGGTTAGATGATATAAAAAGAGTTGATTTAGCAATAAAAGTATTTAAACTTTTACATGAAAAAGATGAAAAATTAGAATTAGAGATTTATGGTGTTGGAGTTAATAGAAATAAGCTCTTGAATTTAATTTCGGAGTTAAGATTAGAAAAAAGTGTACATATGAAAGGTTTTTGTACTAACCCCAATGAAGTATTAAGTAATAGTACATTATTGATTAATACAAGTTCGTTTGAAGCATACCCTATGCTTTTAATTGAAAGTATTAACAATGGTTGTCCTGTTGTAAGTTTTGATATCCATTATGGGATAAGAGAAATTATTTCAGATAAACAAACTGGAATAATTGTAGAGAATAATAATTTAGAAAAAATGGCGGAAGAAATTTATTTATTATTGCAAAACAAAAAAAGATACGAAGAAATGATAGATAGCTGTTATACAAAAAGACACGACTTTACATTTGACAAAGTAATTGTTAAATGGGAAGAGTTATTAAAGAATATGGAGTGAAAATGAGAGAAGAAAATAAAAGATGGTTAAAAAGAAGTTTAAAAAACAAAGTTAGAATAACAGCTGGAGTTATTATAGGATTTATGATTACAGGAGGACTTAGTTTTGCAGAAAAAATCACAGTAGAAGAATTAGAACATAAAGAAAATTCAATTGAATTTGCTAAAAGTCCATATGATGCTACCGATAAACAAAAATGGAACCACAAATTATTTACAATAACTAATGGGAAACATCCTGGAAAAGTTTACTTAAACTACTCTAAACTTGTATGCGACTCTAAAGCTGTATGCGAAAAAAAAGAATTTAAAAAATTTGATAGTTTAGATTTAAGTGAATTAAAAAGAATTGACGAAACAATTTTAGTTCAAGAAGGCTATTGCTATTCTATACCTATAAAAGATGAGTTAATATTAAAAGATTTAACAATAAATGGTGATTTAAACTTATCTGGTTTAAAAGAAATAAATTCTGTTGAAGACTTAAAAAAAAAGTATGCTGAATCAGATTATGTTGAAAAAAATACAATGAACTACGAGCAATATAAGAAAGATAAGGCTGAGAATTTTGGTAAGATAATGCGTTCTGAAAACGATATGAGCATAAATAATAACACTGTAAGTGGAAATATAGTTATAGGAGTAGAAGAATTAGATAGAAGGCTAGATTTATCAAACAATAAAGTAGGAGGGAAGATAAATTTAGACAAACTAACTAGTGCTGCTTCTATGAATAATAGTTTTGAAAATACTGAAGCAGGGAAGGTTGATTTATCTAATTTAAAGACAATAAAGAACGCTAAAAAAACTTTTTTAAATTCAAAAATAAAAGAAATTGATATGTCTAAATTAGATATTTCTTTAGCAGATGGTTATGTTGATTTAAGCATGATGTTAGATAATGCGGAATCAGATAAAGTTAGTTTTGGTAAAATAACAAATGAAAATGTTTATAAAGCTGAAGGCGAAGATAATAATACGTTAGGAGATATTAGTAAAATCAAAGATTTTAACTTTATTTATAACGACGTAAATGGAGAATCAATATTAGATTTAATAGAATATAAAGAAAAAAAATATTTTGTTGTACCTTATGATAAATATGTTAATAATAGTTGGAAGAGTGAAAATAATGCTAATTTAAGAGAAAATAATTATGCTAAATTAAATCCATATGCATTTAATAACCGTTTGTATGATAGAATATATTACAAAAATCAATATGAAAGTGGTAAAGAAAAATTAATAGAAGATACTAGATACATAATATTAGAATCTCCATTATACGAGGATAAAAGAAAAGTTACAGTTCAAGATTTAATTGATATGGGCAAATTAATAGGCATTAATTTAAATGAAGATCACACTGGACTTAAGCTAGACCCTAAAGCTGCAGCAGGTAAATTAAGTGAGGGTGCTGATATAAATAATCCTAAGGGTATATTGGTAACAGATACTAAAGTAAAAGAGGCGTTAGAGAATATAAGTTCTGGTGGCTCAAATTCAAAAAGTATAGAGAATAACAAAGCTGGAATAGCTAATGCAATGGCTGTAGCTAATATTCCACAAGTTTCAGCAGATAAATTATTAAGTATTGGAGTTGGTGCTGGTTACTATAATAAACAAGGAGCTATAGCGGTTGGTATATCTGGTCAAGATAGAGGGAAAAATGTAGTTTTCAAAGTTTCAAGTGGAGTTGACTTTAAGGGTAATTTTAGTGTTGGTGCTGGAATAAATTACTCATTTATGGAAAATAAAAAAGAAGTAAATAATATTAATCCTGATTTGAGAAAAACTATTGAAAAACAAGATGAAAAAACTAAAAAAGCTATAGAAGAAGCTCTAGCTAAGCAAGAAAAAAGACATAGAAAAGAAATGCAACAACTAATATATCAGTTTAAAAATGGTGATATTAATAACTATAATCCAGGTTATGAAATATATAGCGTATTAGGATTTAGATTTGATAAATTTAATTTAACAAATGAATTAGTAATGCAATTAAATTCTATTTTATCTAAAGCAAATATAAGTAGTGATAGTAAAATAGAAGTTATAGGATTTACAGATTTAAATGGTTCAGATAAATATAATTTAAAACTTGGTTTAAATAGAGCTATGAGTGTAAAAAAATACTTAATTAGTATGGGTGTACCTAGTGATATAATTGAAATTAAATCTCGTGGTATAAATGAAATTAATGGATTAGAATCTGTTAAATTAAGAAGAGTAGATATAATTATAAAATAAAAAAAGATGAGAAAGTAAGTATAAGAAGTTAGTTTAACTTAAAAAACTTACTTTTTTATTTCTTAAAAAGCATAAAAACTTGCACTTTTTGAGTGTGAAATTTGCAAGTTAAAGTTTGATGTGCAACACATAAAAAACATGACAAACATCAGTAAAATCAATAGGTTTAGAGATTTTGATAAAAAAATTTAAACCTATTTTTTTTTGATAATTCGCTAGAACTTAATAAATTCAAGTGTTCTAAACAATAAAAATTTGATATTATTAAAGTTGATATGCAACACCCTTTTTTAAAGTTGATATGCAACACTTTGGTATTCAAGAAAGGGTAAAAATGAAATTAAAAGATAGAATAGAAATAGAAATTAGATTAAGAGAAAATACTGGTATTAGAGAAATAGCAAGATTATTAAATGTTAATCCTTCAACAGTATCAAGGGAAATTAAAAAGAATAGAATGGTATGTAGAAATAAAAAAGTAATAGAATTAAATTATAGAGATAATGAGGAAATATTAGAAACACATCCATGTGAATTGCTAACTAAAAGCCCAAATGTCTGCAATGGATGTCCTAGATATATAAATAATCATTGCTACTATCACTATGTAATATACAATGCAGAACAAGCAGATAATAATTATCTTAAGTTAAAATCAGAAAGTAATTCTAAAATTAAAAATGAAGTAGTACAAATAGAGTTAAAAAAAGATATACAAAAACTGTTAAATTTAGGACAACCTATCTCACACATACATATATCATTAAAAGAAATATATAAAGACGACATGGTATCTATTCAAACAATATATGACTGGATAAGTAAAGGTATTGTTAAATATACTAAAAAGAAAATAAAGACTAGAGCAACTAATTTAAGTAAAGATAAAATAGAATATAAGAAAAGATTAGAGTTTTTAAAGAATAAGGAATTTCAAGATTTCGTAGAATATACTAAAGGCAAGAACTTAAATATAGTTGAAATGGATTTGGTATGTGGACCTTTAGGGAGTAATGGATACATACTAACAATATTTATTCCTAGAATACAGTTTTTAATGGCATATAAATTAAAATATAAAACGCCTTACGAAGTACTAAGAGTACTAGATGATATTGAAAATAAGATAGGGTATTCTATGTTTAAAAAGCTATTTGGAGTAATATTAACAGATAGGGGATCTGAGTTTTTAAAATTTAATGAAATAGAAATTAGCAAGAAAACTCTTAAAAATAGAACGAAAATATTTTACTGCGATGCAGGAACACCAACACAAAAACCATTTATAGAGAATATTCATAGATTATTAAGAAAAGTGTACCCAAAAGGTGTAAGTTTAGAGAATGTATCACAAGAAGATTTATACGAAGTAGTAAGTAATATAAATAGTTTAAAGAAAAAAGCATACAATAATAAAACCCCTAATGATATGTTTATTGAAACTTATAGTAAAACTTTACTATCAAAACTATCATTAAGGGCATATAATTGTGATGAAGTTGTTTTATTACCATTAAATACAACCTCTAAATAATTATAAACCAAATAATAAAAAATAACAATTAGAAAATCCCAAAGTGTTGCATATCAAACTTTAAAAGTATATAAAAAAAATACTAGGTGTTGCATATCAAACTTTAAAGTACAGAGTGTGAAATTTGCAATTTACTTTGAAAATGTTATATAATCTTGAGTTTAGCAGTTTAAATTAAAATAAATAAAGCCTAGCCCTTTAAAAATAAGGGGTCTAGGCATTTTTTCTTTTGTGTAAAAGTCTGGACAATATCAAAATATTTTAAATTTTTTTAATATTTCCTATTAAGCTTCTTAAATCATTTCCATCGTATAATGTGTTATTTATTTTTAAGTTTAATGCTAATTGTATTTCAGCTATGACATTAGTTATTTTACTTATTTGGTAATAATTATTATTTCTTAGTTTATGTAGTTTAAAGTCTAATAAATTTTCTTGTATTTTTTCTATTGAGTATTTTCTTTTCAATAATAATTGTATTATTCTTAAAAATGACAATGCTAGAAAGCCAATTAAAAAATGTCCTTCTATTCTACAATCTTTTTTTAAATAAATATTATCAATATCTAAGTCTGTTTTTAAATGTCTGAATGATTCTTCTATTAAATAC
The DNA here is from genome assembly GCF_902505095.1 of Oceanivirga miroungae. Classification (GTDB taxonomy): domain Bacteria; phylum Fusobacteriota; class Fusobacteriia; order Fusobacteriales; family Leptotrichiaceae; genus Oceanivirga; species Oceanivirga miroungae. Next base: position 231,421 of record NZ_CABWIB010000001.1, read on the forward strand.
TGTTGTCTGTAGTTTTCTATTATTTCATCATCTTTTGTATTTAATTTATTTGTGATTAATAATGAATAACCTGAAGTAGTTTCGTACTTATCTAGTTTTTTCTCATCTAATTTTGCTTTTGCTTCTTTAGTGTCAGTTTTAACAAGTCCTGATGCAATGTTTTTGAATAAGTCTTTAAGTTTTTTTGGCTCTTTTATATACTTTTCAGCATTTTCTAATTCTTCCATTCTAATATGTTTTGAACGTTCATCATATTTCTTTGAGTACATAAATATATATTTTTGAGTTATAGATACTTTTGTGTTTTCTCCTTTAGTGTTTTTAACTGTTAAAGTTATATCTAATGGAATACTGAAGTAGCATCCTTTTAGATTTTCATTTGCTTTCATTATTTTTTCAATTTCAGGTTTAACAATTTTTTCAAATGTAGAATAAACATCTTTATTTACACGAAGAAGACTTTCTTTAAAGATGTAATTATTTTTGCTAAGTAATATCTTAACAATATTATCATTTGATACAAGTCCAGCATCAGCTACAATAGTAGTCTTTTTAATATTGAATTTTTTCTTTTGATCATCTAAAAACTCAACTAAAGTAGAAACATCATTTCTATTTCCACTAAAAAGCTTGTAATTAATAGGTAGACCCTTAGAATCAGTTAAAAGAGCCATTTGTATTGTAGGAAGACCATTCTTAACTTTACTATATCCTGGATTTATCAGTACAGTAGTATCATCTGTATATACAAAGTAATTAGTTAAATCATAATGAGTGCATGATAAATCATAGGGTATTAGTTTTTTTATATTTTTGTTTAAGTTTACAATTAATTCATCTTTATTTTTATTTAATAATTCTAACCCTCTATAAATATCATCTTTAGTTAAACTAAAAACGTCAGCAAGTTTATCTTGATGATTAAAATCAGATAATTTTGAAGAAGGATAAAGTATTCTACAAATTATTGATAGTTGAAGTAGTTTAGTAAGATTAATTTTACTTCTTTGACCTGCAGATATTTTTTTTGATAACTTATCAAATCCAAGTTGGTGATAAATACTTTGAATAATTAAACTACCTATATTTTTTTCTAACTTTTCATCAACTAAAGATAATGAGGATAAATCAGTAAGATTTATTTCTTCGTCAATAAAATCTAAAGATAAGACATTTTTCTTTTTATTAGTGAGTTTTTGAGTTCTATCCTTTTCAAATTCTTCTTTGTAGTATGCTATAGGATCAGCGTGTATTTTTTTTAGTTCTTCAAGTGTACCTAAAAGTTCTCTAACTTTTTTATATTTATTTTTCCCAACTCTAACATTTTCAGTTTTATATAGATAAGTAGCATAAGGTAATTTCCTAATATCAAGATACATGTTCAACACCTCTTTTTTATTTACATTATATCATATTTATTAAATATTGTCTATACTCTTTTTGAAAAAACTTGACAAAAAAAAGCTAATATTTTCATAGCTTACATATCATTTTATGATTTTTAAACTGCTAAACTCCCGAATAACAATTAGAAAATCCCAAAGTGTTGCATATCAAACTTTAAAAGTATATAAAAAAAATACTAGGTGTTGCATATCAAACTTTAAAGTACAGAGTGTGAAATTTGCAATTTACTTTGAAAATGTTATATAATAAGATTAGGGTAAATATAATTAAAAATAATTAGATGAATAGAGAGTGGAAAAATGAGAACTGTTAATAATAGAAATTTATATAAATCAAGGAATTATGATTATACTTAAATTTCAAATAATGTTATCTAATAAAATTAAAAATATACTGAAAGGAATAAAGAACATAAAAAATATTACACATCGCATATTATATAATAGATATTAAGATGTTTAATTGTTAAGGTAAAAACCTAAATAATGACGTACCAATACATTGTGAGTAAATTTAATAAACTATTATAAAAGAACTATGCATATTAGATAAATATACGTAATTCTTTCAAATATTAGGTAATAAGGAATTTTAAAGAATAGAAAAGGCATATTATGATTAAAATTGTATTTTAAATATCATAATATTTTGTGTTTAATAAAAAAATAAAATAAAGAATAAATAAGTATTGGAACGCATGTTAGGCTACATTAGCTTAGCGAAAAAAGGAGAAATAAATGAAAAATTTTAAAGAAATAGAAAGACAACTAAAGACGGTTTTAAAACATAGATTTAGTATTAAAAAAAGTACCGTTATACAGTTTTTAATGTTAGGTATGGTATTTGCAACTAGTAGTAGATCATTGGCAATAACAGAAGGGACAGCAACAAATAATGCCATTGCAATAGGTAGTGGATCAGTAGCGACATCTGAATCACTAGCTGTGGGAGTTGGTGCAAAAACAGAAAATACGCAATCAGTTGCTATAGGAAACTACGCAAAAGCTTCAGGAGATCAATCTGTAGCTATTGGTGGAGTTAGTTATTCTAATGGAAGTAGTTTAAATACGGAAGCAAGTGGAAATCAATCAATGGCTATTGGTGGGAATGTTAAAGCTTATGGTAATTCTTCTATAGCTATTGGTGGAGATGATACTGATAAGGTTAAAGATCAGGATATTGTATATAATGGTAAAAATATGACAGTAGATGCAGCATTAATAAAAGCTTCGGGAATAAGTCTAAATGCGCAAGGGCATTGGTACCCTACTATAACTGAAGGAGGAGGTTCTATTGCAATTGGTGTAAAAGCAAGAGCACTAAAAGCATTAAGTTTAAGTTTAGGAACAGCTTCAACAGCAGATGGTGTACTTTCATTAGCATTAGGAGCAGGAGCATATGCATCTAGAGATAACTCTATTGCATTAGGACCAGGATCATCTACAAAAGAAGAGGCTAAATTTGTTGAATTATCGGTTATAAAAACATTAACAGAAACAGGAGAAGATACAGGTAAAACTATAACATATAAAAACTTTGCTGGAGGGTCTGAAAATTTATCACCAGGAGATCAGGTTTCAATTGGGTCAAAAGGATTTGAAAGACAAATAAAGCATTTAGCACCAGGGGAAATATCTAAAACATCTACAGATGCAATTAACGGATCACAATTAGCTTCAATAGCTGGTAGTTTACAAGGTAGTATTGCTAAAAATGCAAAAGATATTAGTAATATAAAAGCAAAAGGAACACAATTACCAATAGTATACACAGATAAAGATGGAAACAAGTTATATAAACAAGAAGATGGAACATTTAAGAAAAATGCAGATGGTAGTGGAGATACAGTAACTGAGGTTATAACTTCATTACAAGGAGGAGATGAGTCAACAACAAATCCAGTAGAATTAGCAAATGTAAAAAGTGGAATAGATTCTGAAAAGATTGGAAAAGGTAAAATAGAAAAAGATACTGCAATAGAAGTAGCAAGTAAATTAAATGATTTAGATGACACTAAAGCATTAAATACAGCGGCAACAGTAGGTGACTTACAAGCGTTATCAGTAGCAGGATTAACATTTACAGATAATAAAGGGAATAAGATACATAAAAAACTAGGAGAAACACTACAAATTAAAGGTGGAAATGATGGTACATCAGTATCAGATAAAAATACATATGTTGAAGCTAGTACAGATGGTAAATTAGTAGTAAAATTTGCAGAAACTCCTTTATTTAAAGAAATTAAATTAGGAGAAGATGGAGCAAAAACTACATTAAAAACAGATGTTGATGGAGATTTATCAATAGAAAAACCTGTTGCAAGTGGAACAGCGACACCAGAAAAAGTATTAACAGATAAAAACTATGCAGAAAAAGTTCTATTATCATATAAAGTAAATGATGAAGCAGATACAGCTGCTAAGAAAGTAACATTACAAAAAGGATTAACATTTAAAGGTGATGCTAATATTACAGTAGAATCAGAAGCTAATGGAGTAATAACACATAAATTAAATAAAGACTTAACAGGAATAGACTCAATAGGAAAAACTGATGGAGCAAAAATCGCAATAGGAGCAGATACGGTAACATTATCAAAAGGATCTGATCCAGTTAAATTAACAGGAATAAAATCAGGAGAAATTTCTGACACTTCAAAAGATGCAATAACAGGAAAACAATTAAAAGGATTAGCAGATAAATTAGGATTAACACCAGATTCTAACGGAGAATTTCCAGATTTAACTGACATGCCACAGTTAAAAGGTGCAGATGGTCAAGATGCAACAGCAAGTACAAGTATATTAGATGCAATAAAAGCAAATGCAACAGCACTAAATAGAGGATTTAAAATTAGAGCAACTGATAATACAGGAGCAGATGATAAAACACAATATTTAGGAAGTACAACAACATTTGTAGAAGCAGGATCAACAGGAATTACTAAGAATACTGTTAAATACAATGGTTCAAACCTAACAACTAAATATACATACGATGGTGGAAATGGAAAAGTAGAAATAGGATTTAAAGAAACTCCTTTATTTAAAGGATTAGAATTAGGAGAAGATGGAGCAAAAACTACATTAAAAACAGATGTTGATGGAGATTTATCAATAGAAAAACCTGTTGCAAGTGGAACAGCGACACCAGAAAAAGTATTAACAGATAAAAACTATGCAGAAAAAGTTCTATTATCATATAAAGTAAATGATGAAGCAGATACAGCTGCTAAGAAAGTAACATTACAAAAAGGATTAACATTTAAAGGTGATGCTAATATTACAGTAGAATCAGAAGCTAATGGAGTAATAACACATAAATTAAATAAAGACTTAACAGGAATAGACTCAATAGGAAAAACTGATGGAGCAAAAATCGCAATAGGAGCAGATACGGTAACATTATCAAAAGGATCTGATCCAGTTAAATTAACAGGAATAAAATCAGGAGAAATTTCTGACACTTCAAAAGATGCAATAACAGGAAAACAATTAAAAGGATTAGCAGATAAATTAGGATTAACACCAGATTCTAACGGAGAATTTCCAGATTTAACTGACATGCCACAGTTAAAAGGTGCAGATGGTCAAGATGCAACAGCAAGTACAAGTATATTAGATGCAATAAAAGCAAATGCAACAGCACTAAATAGAGGATTTAAAATTAGAGCAACTGATAATACAGGAGCAGATGATAAAACACAATATTTAGGAAGTACAACAATATTTGTAGAAGCAGGATCAACAGGAATTACTAAGAATACTGTTAAATACAATGGTTCAAACCTAACAACTAAATATACATATGATGGTGGAAATGGAAAAGTAGAAATAGGATTTAAAGAAACTCCTTTATTTAAAGGACTAGAATTAGGAGAAGAATCTAATAAGATAACACTAACACCAGGAACAGATGGAACATTAATATTGGCTAAAGATCCAGTGGGAACACCAACAGATGATAAAGTAGTATTAAAAGGTTTAAAAGATGGAATAGATAAAGATTCAGCAGTGACTAAAAAGGCATTAGATGATGCTAAAAGTGAATTAAAAACTGCAGCAGATTCATTAGGAAATAAGGCATTAACAATAAGTGATGGTGGAACCGAAGATTCTCATAAGTTTGTAAGAAATAATAATGAAGATAAAACATTAAAAATAATAGCTGGTAATATTGCTACAGACTATAAAGATACAAATTTAAAGACGGAAATAGTAGATGGAGAAAATGGGAATAAGATATTAAATATAGGATTAAAAGAAAGTCCAGAATTTAAAGAAATTAAATTAGGAGAAGATGGAGCAAAAACTACATTAAAAACAGATGTTGATGGAGATTTATCAATAGAAAAACCTGTTGCAAGTGGAACAGCGACACCAGAAAAAGTATTAACAGATAAAAACTATGCAGAAAAAGTTCTATTATCATATAAAGTAAATGATGAAGCAGATACAGCTGCTAAGAAAGTAACATTACAAAAAGGATTAACATTTAAAGGTGATGCTAATATTACAGTAGAATCAGAAGCTAATGGAGTAATAACACATAAATTAAATAAAGACTTAACAGGAATAGACTCAATAGGAAAAACTGATGGAGCAAAAATCGCAATAGGAGCAGATACGGTAACATTATCAAAAGGATCTGATCCAGTTAAATTAACAGGAATAAAATCAGGAGAAATTTCTGACACTTCAAAAGATGCAATAACAGGAAAACAATTAAAAGGATTAGCAGATAAATTAGGATTAACACCAGATTCTAACGGAGAATTTCCAGATTTAACTGACATGCCACAGTTAAAAGGTGCAGATGGTCAAGATGCAACAGCAAGTACAAGTATATTAGATGCAATAAAAGCAAATGCAACAGCACTAAATAGAGGATTTAAAATTAGAGCAACTGATAATACAGGAGCAGATGATAAAACACAATATTTAGGAAGTACAACAACATTTGTAGAAGCAGGATCAACAGGAATTACTAAGAATACTGTTAAATACAATGGTTCAAACCTAACAACTAAATATACATACGATGGTGGAAATGGAAAAGTAGAAATAGGATTTAAAGAAACTCCTTTATTTAAAGGATTAGAATTAGGAGAAGAATCTAATAAGATAACACTAACACCAGGAACAGATGGAACATTAACATTAGCTAATAATCCAGCAGGACAAGGCAATGATGGTGGAAAAGTAGAATTAAAAGGCTTAAAAGCAGGAACAGATGATGATTCAGCAGTAACTAAGGGACAATTAGATGACCTAACTTCAAAAACAGGAGATTCAACAAAAGATGACCAAGATGCTAGAAATACAGCGGGAACTGCAGGAAATGATGGATTAAATGGTAAATCATTAAATGACAAAATAAATGCAGTAAGAAGAGGAGAAGCTGGAACTGTTGTATATACTAATGCTGCTGGAGAAAGATTAGTAAAAGCTAAAAACGGTAAATTCTATAAACTAGGTGAAGTAGATAAAGATGGAGAACCGGTTCAAGGAGCAAAACCAGTAGAAACTTCAGATGTAATAGCATCATTAGTAAATCCAGATGGAGAAACAACAGAACCTACAAGATTAGCAAATATATCAAGTGGATTAGATAATACTAAGATAGGAAAAGGTTTAATAGCTGATGCTGATGCCAAAACAGCAGTAGATAAATTAAATAAGTTAGTTGACACTAATATATTAAATTCAGCAGCAACATTAGGAGATTTACAAGCAATATCAGTAGCAGGACTTAATTTTGCAGGTAATAATAGTGTAGCAGATATACATAAAAAACTAGGAGAAACACTAGAAATACAAGGTGGATACACAGGAAATGAAAAATCATCTAAAAATACATATGTTGAAAACGATGGTAGTAAATTAGTAGTTAAAATTGCAGAAACTCCAGAGTTTAAAGGATTAGAATTAAAAGCAAGTGAAACAGCAAAAAAAGTTAAATTTACACCAGATGAAGCTGGAAACTTGACATTAAGTAAAGATGTAGCAGCAGGAGAAGATAATAAGGTAGTATTAAATGGACTTAAAGAAGGAACAACAGCTGATTCAGCAGTAACTAAGGGTCAATTAGATAAACTAGCAGAAAAATCAGGAGATTCAACAAAAGATGACCAAGATACTAGAAATACAGGTACTGGAGCAGCAGCAAAAGATGGATTAAATGGAAAATCATTAAATGATAAAATAAATGCAGTAAGAAGAGGAGAAGCAGGACCAGTTGTATATACTAATAAACAAGGTGATAGATTAGTAAAAGCAAAAGATGGTAAGTTCTATAAAGCAGAAGATGTAAATCCAGATGGAACAGCTATAACTGGAAAACAATCAGTAGATAATGTAGTAACATCACTAGTTAATCCAGATGGAACAACAACGGCTCCTACATCATTAGCAAATATATCAAGTGGAATAGATTCTGAAAAGATTGGAAAAGGTAAAATAGAAAAAGATACTGCAATAGAAGTAGCAAGTAAATTAAATGATTTAGATGACACTAAAGCATTAAATACAGCGGCAACAGTAGGTGACTTACAAGCGTTATCAGTAGCAGGATTAACATTTACAGATAATAAAGGGAATAAGATACATAAAAAACTAGGAGAAACACTACAAATTAAAGGTGGAAATGATGGTACATCAGTATCAGATAAAAATACATATGTTGAAGCTAGTACAGATGGTAAATTAGTAGTAAAATTTGCAGAAACTCCAGAATTTAAAGGATTAGAATTAAAAGCAAGCGATGGTGCTAAAAAAGTTAAATTTACACCAGATGCAGATGGAAACTTAACATTAAGTAATGATTCTACAGGAGAAGAAGCAGGAAAAGTAGAGCTTAAAGGATTAAAAGAAGGTACAACAGCTGATTCAGCAGTAACTAAGGGACAATTAGATAAACTAGCAGAAAAATCAGGAGATTCATCAAAAGACGCTGAGGACGCTAGAAATACAGGTACTGGAGCAGCAGCAAAAGATGGTTTAAATGGAAAATCTCTAAATGACAAAATAAATGCAGTAAGAAGAGGGGAAGCAGGACCAGTTGTATATACTAATAAACAAGGTGATAGATTAGTAAAAGCAAAAGATGGTAAGTTCTATAAAGCAGAAGATGTAAATCCAGATGGAACAGCTATAACTGGAAAACAATCAGTAGATAATGTAGTAACATCACTAGTTAATCCAGATGGAACAACAACAAACCCAACAACATTAGGAAATATTGCAAGTGGAATAGATCCAACTAAGGTAGGAGTAGATCCAGCATCAGGAGAAGAAGCAGCACCAATAAAAGATGATGTAGCAAAAGCAGTTACAGAAACATTAAATGGAATAAAAGATAAAAACAAATTAAATACAGCAGCAACAGTAGGAGACTTACAAGCAATATCAGTAGCAGGATTAACATTTGGTGGAAATTCTGGAACAGATATACATAAAAAACTAGGAGAAAAACTAGAAATAATAGGTGCACATTCTAAAGAAAACACATCAGATAAAAATACATATGTTGAAGCTAGTACAGATGGTAAATTAGTAGTTAAATTTGCTGATAGACCTGAATTTGATGAAATTAAGATAAAAGGAACAGATGCTAATAATCCAATAGTTATTAACTCAGACGGTATTGATTTATCAGGTAAGGCTATTACAAATGTTAAATCTAATTTAGATGATATAGCTAGTGATACAGCAGTAAAAGCAGCACCAACAGATGAAACTATTAAATCTATTAAATCTAACGCTGCAACAGTAAATGATGTATTAAACGCTGGATTTAATATACAAGGAAATGGTAATGCAGTAGACTTTGTAAAAGCTTATGATACTGTAAACTTTGTAGATGGATTAAATACAGTTGCAAAAGTTGAAAAGGATAATAATGGAGTTGTATCAGTTAAATATGATGTTGACTTAACAGAACTAAAAGATAATAACCCATTTGAATATGTAGATGCTAACGATAAAAAAGTTGTTAAATTAGGTGATAATTATTATCCAGAAGGAACAAAATTAAAAGAAGGTAGACCAGTTGATGCTAGTGGGAATGCTACAGAAGCATTAAATACTAAAGTTGTTAAATTAGGTGATAATTATTATCCAGCAGGAACAGTATTAAAAGAAGATAAGCCAGTTGATGCTAGTGGACAAGCTGTAGAAGCATTAAATCCTGATAAAGTAGCGTATAATATTTCTATAAAATCAAAAGGAGAAGCTAAACCACTTAAAAATATTGCAGATGGTAAAGTAGAAAAAGGATCAAAAGAAGCAGTAAATGGAGGTCAATTATTTGCAATAACGGGTGGTGTAGTATCTAACGGTGTTCCTGTAGATGAGAGTGGTAAACCAATGTTAAAAACATACAATGTTGATGGTCAAGGAGAATATGTACAAAATTCTGTTTATACAGCTATTCAACGTATGAATGAAGAAGGAATTAAATTCTTCCACGTTAATGATGGTACTAAAGAAGGAGAAACAAAAGATCAAACAAGTAACACAGAAGATGCTAGTGCTGGTGGACTATATTCAGCAGCTATTGGATATAAAGCAGATGCTAGTGGAAATGAATCGGTAGCATTAGGACATGGAGCTAAAGCCTCTGGAGAACAATCAATAGCAATAGGTACAGGAAATATAGTTACTGGAGCTCATTCAGGAGCAATAGGGGATCCTAATACTATTAAGGCAGATAGTTCTTATGCTGTAGGTAATGATAACACTATTAATACAGAAAATACATTTGTATTAGGTAATAATGTAACAGAAACACATGAAAACTCTATATTCTTAGGTGATAGTTCAGCTTATGTAGAAGCAGATTCAACAACAGCAGGGGCTGGTAAATTAACACAACAAACTCTTGGAGGTGGAGTAGTTAATGAATATGCAGGTGGAGATAATGTAGTTGGTGTACTAAGTGTTGGTAATAAAGGACAAACACGTCGTATTCAAAATGTAGCTCCAGGATTAATATCTAAAGACAGTAGAGATGCAATTAATGGTTCTCAACTATATTCAGTAAATGACAAAGTTAATAATGCATTAAGTGGTGTTGCAAATGCTATAGCAACTGCTAATTTAACTCAAGTAAGTTATAGAGGAGATTACAGTAAACAAATAAGTGCAGGGTATGGATATTATGGTAATGAACATGCATTAGGACTTGGATTTAGTGGTATAACTGAAGGTGGTAAAGTAATTTACAAACTAAGCGGAAGTATTAACACAAGAGGAAAAATTGGAGTTGGAGTTGGTTTAGGTTATCAATTTGATAAGAAAAATAGAGGCTCTGATGAATATGCAGAAAAAATATCTAAATTAGAAAATCAAGTAAGAGAATTAACTGAAAAAGTTAAGGAAAACAGAGAAAGACTATATGTTATAGATAATTATGTAAATGATAAATTCAGTTTAACTAAAACTCAAATAATTAAGTTAAAAGCTATAGTTAAAGAAATAAATGAAAAATATTCAGACAGAATTATAGATATAACAGGGTATACAGATACAAATGCATCTGATAGATATAATTTAGATTTAGGATTAAAAAGAGCTAATAAGATACAAGATGTAATGATAGAATTAGGACTAAAAAATCCTCAAAATATAAGAAAAGTGTCAAGTTTTGGATTTAATAATAAAGTAAATTCAAGCTTTGGAGAAAATAGAAGAGTAGAAATTATAGTTAAATAATTTTTAAAACTAAAAAAGGCTATTGCAGATTTAAAAAAATGCATAGCTTTTTTTCTTGACAAAAAAATAAATCGTAATATAAATTAGACAGATATAAAAAAAAGAGGTGTTGTTTTGTGGAAAATAAATTTGATGAAGCAATAAAGAATTATTTATGTATTGTTTGTATGAAAAATAAAAAGGATATGTATCTAAATACCATAGACGCAAGAATATATTGTGATGATTGCAAAAAAGATGGTATTTATAGAAAATGTGATAAGGCATATACTAAATTTATATTTACTCTAATTACAATGTTATTATTAGGTATAGGATTAGCTTATGTTGCTTATGAAATTGAGATTACAGCTCTAAGCAGAAGATATGGATATACAGAAGTAGAATCTGTTGCTAGGAAGTTAGTAGTAGCTGCTATGCTCTTTTTACCAGTATCTATTTGGAGTTTAAAAGTTAATGAGACAGATAGGAATTTAATTGATAATATTGCTTCATATACATATTCATTTTTATATTTTATATCACCATTAGCAGTACCTTTTTTAATATTGTGGCTAATCTTTTTAAATGAGATAGAATTATTTCATGTTATATTTTCTATTTTATCTGTAATTGTAATATTTCATGGATTAAATATAGTTTTTTTAATACCGAAAGAGAAAAAAAATCTTCAAGCTAAAAGAGATTATATAAATAGTGTTATTTCATTAATAGATGAACAAAAAAAAGCAGGAGGAATTCCACTTCGTTTATGGTATTTTTTAGATGATCTATTTGATAAAAGAGTAGTTTCAAAAGAAGAAATTTACCAAGATTTCCAATATTTCATAAAGTTTGATAATATTAATGAAAAATTAGCTAAACAGTATTACGAACTATTGAAGGTTTTAGTTGAAATGTCAGAAGAATATGAAGATTACGATATTGAAAAACCTTACGATGAAAATTATTTTAAAATAATATCAATTATTTCTGAAATGAGTAAAGTAGTTTTAGAAATCAAAGAAAATAAGGAAAGAGGCTAAAAGCCTCTTATTTGTTTTTCTTTACATATAAAATATATGAATATATAACTGGAATAAATAGTAATGATAGTGATGACATAAATAATATTAAAAATCCTTTATTATTTTTCATCGCTATAGAAAATATTAATATAAATCCAATAATAAATAATATCTTTCCTCCGAGCTTATTAGTTTTATTCCAAATCTCATCATCGTTTAGTGTCCAAGGTGTTTTAATACCTAGGGTATAGTTTCCTAGTATTATAAATAAAAGACCTAATATGATTTTTACTATCATAGAAATATTTACATCATAATTAAATGAAACTAGTAAAGAAACTAAATAAAGTATGTTAAGTAGTACAGGTATAATTACGATATATATATCTTTTAATTTTGCCTTATTATCTATATTTCTAGGGTCAAGATACATAAATGTAGAAACTATAATATTTAGTAAAAAGCTTGCAATAGGTGCTATAAAAACAAAAGCTTTTTTTGATGTATAACCATCTATATTACCATTAAAATCCCAATGTGTTGGAATAAGACTAGGTATACTTTGGTAAATTGGTATTGAATATATAAGTGGTATTAAACATAATAATGACACAATAAAAATTTTTCTATAATTTTTAATCATCTTTTTCATCTCCTTTTAAATTTTGAAACCATAACATCAATTCTTCAATTACAGATAAATTTATTTCGTAGTATATAAAGTTTTTGTATTTTGTTTCCGATATTAAATCAGCATTTTTTAAAATACTTAGATGGTATGAAACCGTTGGTGCTGTAATATTAAATTTTTCTGCAATTTCTCCAGCATTCATCTTCCCAGATTTTAAATACATAAGAATATTTCTTCTAACTGGATCTGATAAAGCTTTAAAATATTCTTTAAACATTTTAGACCTCCTATTTAGATATCTATCTATTTAGATTAAATTCTAAATAGATTCTATTGTCAATCACATATTTTTCGTTTGCTAATTATTAGGTGTGATTTTTTTTATTGTGTTAGAATAATATATAGCAAAATAAAAGGGGGAAAACAAAATGATAAAAAAAATATTAAGTATAGTAATTTTTTCTTTCGCATTAATATCTTGTGGAGGATCAAATGAAGTAATACCATTAACAATTAACGTAGGATCAGAAGGAAGAACATTAGATCCACAATTAGCAACTGATTCAACAACAACAGTTGTAAATACATTTTTACAAGAAGGGCTAACTAGACTTGATGTAAATAGTAAAAAAATAGTTCCAGGACTAGCTAAGAGTTGGGATCTAAGCAAAGATGGACTTGTTTGGACATTTTATTTAAGAGATAATATAAAGTGGTCAAATGGTGATGAAATAACAGCAAATGATTTTAAATATGCTTGGTTAAGAGCATTAAATCCTGATACTGCTTCAGAATACGCATATATGCTATTTCCAATAAAAAATGCAAAAGAATATAACGCAAAAAAAGTAAAAGAAGATGAAATTGGTATAAAGGTAATAAATGATAAAACACTAGAAGTTACGTTAAATTCAGTAACTCCATATTTCACATCATTAACATCATTTTTAACATATTTACCAGTAAATGAGAAATTTATAAAAAAAGTTGGTTCTGAATTTTCTCTAGAAGCAGATAAAATACTTTATTCAGGACCATACAAAATGGTAGATTGGGTACATAATGCTGAAATGAAATTAGAAAAAAATGAAAACTATTATGATAAAGATATCATAAGTGATCATAAAGTAGTTCTTAAATTTATTGCTGACTCAACAGCAGCATTAAATATATTTAAAAATGATGAGTTAGATGTAGTGGCATTATCATCAGAACAATATGAAAAATTTAAAGATGATAAAAGATTACATTTAGTAGAGGATGCAACTATATGGTACTTAGGGTTTAATCACATGAACTCGTCAGTATTAAAAAATAGAAAGATTAGAAAAGCAATACTACAAGCAATTGATAAAGAAAAGTTAGTTGAAATTGCAACAAATGGTATAAGTAAAGATATATATAATATAACGCCAACAGGTGTAGGAATTGAAGGATTTAAAACAAATGACTTTGCTTTAGAAGTTGGAGAAACTTTTTCTAGATTTAATAAAGAAGAAGCAAAAAAACTATTAAAAGAAGGAATGCGTGAGTTAAACATAGATAAAATGCCAACATTATCGCTAATAGTAAATGATGGTGGGGTAAACAAAAAGTTTGGTGAAATTATACAAGAAGATTTAAGAAAAAATTTATCAATAGATATTAATGTAGAGTTAGTTACATTTAAGGAAAGACTAGCTAGAACAAATGCAGGGGATTTTGATATTGTCTTACGTGGATGGAATGCAGATTATAAAGATCCACTAACATTTTTAGACTTATTTGTAACAAATGGTGGGAATAATAGTGGTAAATATTCTAATAAAGAATATGACGAAAGTATAAGAATAGCTCAAACAGAAAAAGATCCTAAAAAAAGATTTGAAGCATTAAAAAAAGCTGAAAAAATTGCAGGAGAAGATGTAATAGTAGCAATTTTACATCAACCAAAAAAACTATACCTTGTAAATCCAAGAGTAAGTAATTATGCTTTTTATGGTATAGGTGTGAAATTTGACTTTACAAGAGCAAAAGTTAAAGAGTAAAAATTGAAAAAAATAAGTATTCATGGTACACTATATGAAACACACGTAAAGATTTTAAGGAGATATCATGAATTACTTAGTAGTTATAAATAATATAATAAATTATCTTGAAAAAAATTTAGGAAGTGAGATTGATAAAAAATACATATCAGATACATCTGCACTTCCTTATGATATTATTTCAAGATTATTTACTATACTCACTGGATTTTCAATACATCAGTATTTTAGAAATAGAAAACTTAGCGAAGCTGCAAAAACACTTAGTGAAAATAGCGAAGTAAAAATAACAGAGTTAGCTTTCTTATATGGATATGATTCGCTAGAGGCTTTTAACCTAGCTTTTAGAAAATACCATGGGAAAGCTCCATCAAGTGTTTTAAAAGGGGCTTCGTATAATTATTTAACACCTTTAGAACTTCAATTAAATGTTTTAGGCGGAGATAAGTTGAATGTTAAAATAGAAACTATTAGTGATTTAGAAGTAAGTGCACTTAGAATTTCAGAAGCAAAAAAAATAAAAAAAGAAGATATAAAAAGTATATGGGATGACTTTAAATTAAAAATTGATGAAGTTATTGATCACAAAACAATAGATATATATGAAATTATATGCGATGACAGCAATAATGTACCTACGTATTATGCAGCTTGTAGTAAATTAGATGATAAATTAAATAAAAAACTAAATCTTAAAAGCTTAATAATACCTAGTAGGCAGTATGCCATATTCACAATAATAGGTTCTGTTGATGATCAAATAGAAAAAGTTATACAAAATATATTAAATACATTTTTTGATTTAGAAGATAATAATAAATATTTTTCTCCTGAATTTGCTTACTATAAAGCAGGTAATAGATTTGATGAGAAATATGAAATTAAATTCTGTATTGCAATCTAAAAAAGGAGGAAATTTATATGAAGGAAATAAAAAAATTAAAGCAAAAGTGTTTTGCTATTATTATTTCATTAGCGTTAATATCAACTTGGTATGTTCCTAGTATCATATCTAGTTTTATAACAGACAAAAAAGTAGTAGTTAAAAAAGGTGAAAAAGGTTCAATAAAATCATTTGATTTAGAGATTAAATTTGATGCACCAACTAATTGGGAAAGATCAAGACAGGAATCAGACGCCATAATAAAATACGAGTCTAAGGATGAAAAAGCTAAAATAGTTGTAGAAGTACTATCAGATTCAACTGATTTTAAAGTGACTTTAGATAGATACATAAAAAATAAAAATAGAGCTAATAAAGCAATTGCTTTAACAGATGAAAAAGTAGAAAAAAACGGATTTAAAGGTAAATACTTTTATGTTGTAGAACCAATAAAACAACTTTTTGGTAAAGGTGCTGTTTTATATAAAAATGGGACATTTTTATCAGTAATTTCTTATGGAAATGAAAAAGAAGCTACAGATAATTTAATGAAAATTTTAGATAGCTTAGAATGGGAGGCAATATAAATGTTAGATAATAATAATGTAGTAGAAAGAGAATTTTTTAGACCAGATTTAGCAACTTGGTGGATATTTTGTTTGTTTGTAGCAATATGTGGAGCAGGTGTTAGTATAGAATTTGCAAGTGGATTTATAGACACTTCTTATACAATTAAAACTCTAATTCCTTTATTTATTATTACAGCTTTAATATTTATTTCTATAATATTAATTGCAGATCCATATAAGGCTCGTAGAAATTTTGTTTTACTAATTTCTTTTATAGGAGGGTCTACTATAGCAACATATTTATCTTTACTAGGAAACGGTGAAATAGATAATATAGTAATAAATCTTTTACCAGATGGTAAAGGTCTTGAGTGGTCAGCTGCTATTGCGGGACCAACAACAGAAGAGTGGTCAAAAATGCTTGTAATAATTCTTGTTATGTTAATAGCATATAAAACTCTTGTAAGACCAATACATGGTTTTTTAGTTGGTGCATTTGTAGGTTTAGGCTTTCAAATGTTTGAAAATGTAAGTTATGCTACTAATAGTGCTTTAAGTAATGCAAATAGTGATTTAATGGGAGCTTTATCAACTACAATAATGAGATCTCTTGTAGGTATCTCATCTCACTGGCTATATTCAGCAATTATAGGAGTAGGGGTTGCAATTCTTTTAAATAGAACTATTCATAAAAAGAGTTTAAAAAAACGTATATTATTATTTATTGCATTTTATTTAATAGGATATTTTTGCCACTTTATATGGAATTCTCCACTTGGGTCTTCAAGTATTATAGGGTCTTTATTAATTCCTGTAAAAGTTATATTATGGATTGTTATTTTATACTATGTAGCAAGATATGCACTAAAAGAAGAAAGAGAGTATTTAAATCAAGTTAAGGATAAAATTGATTTATCTACATTTAAATATGATAAAGAATTATTAAGTAAAGCAATTTTAGATAGAAAAAATAGAAAGAAATTCTACAAGGTATTCAAAAAGGAAAAAGGGAAAGAAGAGTTAAAAGCATTAAAAAATGAACAAAATATTTATCTTGAAATGTTGCAGGAAACGGGAATAATAAGAGGCTAATATATGGATTATTTAGCTATATTAATAGAAGTTATAGAATATATAGAAAGTGATATAAAAAGAGCTATAGACAAGGAATACATTAGTATTAGGTTTGGAGTATCTTATGAAACTTTATCAAGAGTTTCTAGCATATATATGGAAGGCATTACCTTAACAAAATACATTAAATATAGAAGATTAAGTGAAGCTTGTAATGAATTATTAGAAACTAATAATATGATTAGCGATATGGCTATTCAATATGGGTATCAATCTAGTAATGCTTTTTCAAATGCTTTTAAAAAATATCACGGGAATTCGCCATTAGATGTAAGAAATGGTGCAAGCTATAAGAAGTTTTTATTTAATAGCACAAAACTTTATGAAAAATTAAGTGAAAAAGTAGTAATTACTGTGGAAAATATTAAATCCTATGAAGTAAGTGCTATAAAAATTGGAAACTATAAAGATTTAATAGAAAAAAAGGTTGATTTCTCATCGCTTTGGAATGATTTTACAAATGATAACGAGAAAAAAACTATGTTAAAAGATAAAAATGTATATGAAATTATTGATATAGATAACAAAAAAGAGGCTATATACTATATAGCATTTGAAAAACTAGATAAGAATTTAGAAAAAAGTTTAAATATGAAACCACTAAAAATTAAGTCTAGTAAATACACGGTATTATCAACAAAAGTAGCTGCAAGATCAAATTTGATGCCTAAAATTTTGGATTATGTTGTATCAAAATTTTTAAGCGAAGATAATAGAAAAAATCCTAGTCAAAATAGATTTTTATGTGCAAAATCACCTGCCTGGGGCAGTGTTGATTTCGACTTAAAATACTATATAGATATGGAATAATACATTTAGACCTCATTATTTTTTTACGAGAATGATTATGTACTGTAAAAAATAAATGTATTATACTTAAAGAAAAAACAAAAAAGGAGAAAAGATGTTTAAAGAAAGAAAAGACGCTATAAAATATAGTGGTATGGGAAAAATTATTGGATTAACTTTACTAATGTTTCTTTTAGGAAATATAGTAATAGAGGGAGTAACAAGTATACTAGGTGACTTAGTATTTGGAGCTAGTGAAAGCCAAATATCTATAGGATCTACTTTTGCTATGATTTTAAATGTAGTAATAATGACAGTAATTATGATGCTAGTTAGTAAAATCAAATTAAAAGACTTAGGTCTTGATTCAAAAGCAGTTATAAAAAATATATTAATAGGTGCTATCAGTGGGATACTTGTATTAACAGTTGTTGGACTTAGTATAAAGATGATGGGAGCAGTAACTATTGTAAGTGTATACAAATCAAGTTATTTAAAAATGATAATAGTTTCTCTTATATTTTTTATCTTTCAAGGAACATTCGAAGAATTAGTATTTAGATCATTTATAATGACGCAATTATCTAAAAAGTTTGGTGATTTTTTAGGTATTATATTAAGTGCCCTGTTATTTATATCAGTACATTTATTAAATCCAGGTATAAGCTACATGGCAATATTAAACCTATTAATAGCTAGTATTGTATTCTCAATGGTTTACTATGTTTGGGGAAATCTATGGTTATCAGGATTAGCTCATGGGCTTTGGAATTATACGCAAAGTGTAATATTTGGATCATCAGTTTCTGGTTTAACTTTAACTGAAAAGGTACTATTATCTACACCAGTTAATGGAAAAGACCTTATATCTGGTGGAGTTTATGGTTTTGAAGGTGGAATAGTTACAAGTATTATGGGTATAATTTTAATTGTAGTTTTAATTATAGTAGCTATGAAAAAAAATAATTGTAGTTGTAAGGTGGTAAAATAATGACGAAAAATCAAAGAATAGCAGTAATAACAACTGTAATTTATACACTGATAATGTCTATGGGTATGTTTGTAATGCATAATATAGTTGGATTAGACTATTCTAATTCTAATATGGTATATACCCTAGTATATTTTGAAATTGCAATGACAATTTTAACAATAGTAGTATATAGAAAATATTTTAAAAATAAGGCTTTTAACAAACCAAAAAATAAACCAAGAAAGATATTCTTGTTTGTATTTGCTGTTATGATATTAGGATCTTTAGTGTTAGCATACCAATATTTTATTAATGCAACATATAGTCCTACAAAAAATAAGCTACTGCTTATGGCTATAACAACAACTATGTTAGTTGGTTTTTCAGAAGAACTTATGTATCGTGGTATAGTATTACCTGCATTTTTAGAAAACCATTCTAAATTTAAAACAATACTAATTTCATCTGCATTTTTTTCATCGCTACATGCGGTTAATATTTTAGGTGGATTTGAACTAACAGGAGTAATATCACAAGTAGTAGTTACATTTTTTGTTGGTATAACATTTGCGTGTATATTTACTGAAATAAAAAGTTTATTACCATTAATAATATTTCACGGATGGTGGGACTTTTTATCAATTGGTGGAGGAGCAGTAACAGAATCAAAAATAACTGGAGCAATAACAGCTGCTATTGTTGTTTTTGAAATATTAATGGGACTTATCATGTTATTTACAGTTATAAGAAAAGACGATAAAATAAAAAAAATGGAGAATTTAGAAAATGAATAAAAAAATAATGAGTCTATTAGGAAGTTTAGTAGTTTTAACTACAGTTTCTTGTAGTACAACAAGTATAGAAAAAAAAGAAGTTAAGAAAAACTCATATATTCAATTAATGACTGAAAAATTTTCAGAAAATAATAGAAATACTGGAGTAGTAGTATCAATAGAAAAAGATGGAAAAACTAGTGTATATAAAAGTGGATATGCTAATTATGAAACTAAAAAACTTGTAAATGAAAATGACTATTTTGAAATAGGAAGTGCTAGTAAATTATTTACAGCAATAGCTATAATGCAATTAGTAGAAGATAAAAAGTTATCATTAGATACAAAAATAAGTAAATTTTATCCATCGGGAGATATTGTTAAATTAGCTACGTATAAAGGAAAAAACTACTGGGATACAATAACAGTAGAAATGCTTTTAAATCACACAACAGGATTTATAGATTACTTAAATGTACACGGGTCATCTGATAAAGTATTAGAGTTATATAATCATTCAAATGAAGTATTTAGTTTTGATGATTTAATAAAATTATCAACTGACTATGGTGATGCACAATTTAAACCAGGAGATAGCTTTGCATATTGTAATACAAACTACGTAATTTTAGGTGATATTATAAGTAAAGTATCAGGGATGAATTGGAAAAAATATATTAAGACTAATCTATTTGAAAAAGCAGGATTAAAAGATACATATTTAGGATCAGAATTACCAAAAGAAATAAAAGATAAAGTTATAACAGGATATTACGATGATTTAGAAACTAAAATGCCATTTAGTTTAGCTTCAAGTGCAGGAGAAATAGTTTCTACTCAAAAAGATTTACAAAAATTCTTAAGCTTCTTTATAAGTGGTAAGTTTTATAAAGATAAAAAAACTTTAGATATACAATTAAATAGAGGAAAGCATAGTATGCAAGAAGGAAAAGGGATGCCTATTTATAGCTTAGGAGTAACTGAGTTTTTAGGTGGATATGGACATAATGGACAAACATTAGGATTCCAATCATTTGTGGCAGCTAACCCAACAACAAAAACTAATTATGTTTTACTTATGAATAATGCAAATGCAAATAGTATGATGCTATATGTTATGCTTGTAAATGCTCTAGCACAATTAGAAAAAAATTAAAATAAGACAGGAAGAAAAATAATGGATAGTATGAAAGAAAATATATGGTCAAAAAAAGGGAAAATTATATGGTTATATACAAAATATCTAATAATTACAAAATTAATTACAGCTACATTATTATTACCTAGTTTTTCGTTTATAACTTCAAAATTAGTACACTTAAGTGGTAGAACTAATTTAACAAGTGGGAATTATAAGGGATTTATACTTAGTATATATGGGCTACCTTTAATAGTTATAGGTGTATTATTACTAGCTGTAATTTTAGCAATAGATATAAATACCTTTATAATAACAAGTGCATTAATAGAAGAAGGAAAATTAAATATAAAACTAAAAAGTGTTTTAATAGAAGCTATTAAATCTGTAAAACATTTTTTCTCACCAGTTGGTATGATAATGGTACTATTTGTGGCTTTTGCAATGCCTTTAATAGGTCTTGAAATAAAATTAGGTCCATTAGAAGAATTTAAGATTCCAAATTTCATAACATCCGTTATATTTGGAAACACTTTATATTTATCAATATATATAATTTCATTACTATTATTATTTATTATTGCTATCACATACAGTCTTACAATACACTTTATACTAATAGATGGGCAAGATATAAAAAAAGCACTTAAAAGTTCTAGACTTTTTATGAAAAAGTACTGGAAAACTTTTATTAAAGACTATATTATAAAAATAATAAAACTAACTATAAAAAGTGGTATAGCTATTTTAGTATTTGTACTAATAGCATATATATTTGATATTGTATTTAGTAGATTCTATACAAACGATAATGTTTCATTTATTATGCTACTATTAGCGCTATCTGAAATAATTGGGTATATAGCCTTTTTAGCAGTACCATTAGCAATTTCACATTTAACAGAACTATTTTATGAGTACCACAAAAAAGAAGGTAAAATACTGAAATTAAAATTAGTACCTGAGGAAGAATTAATTGTAAATGAAAAATGTTCAAAAAATATAAGTATGAAAACAAAGGCTGAAATATTTTTACTTTTATGTGCAATATTTACATTCAACTGGGTAGCAGCTAGTTTAACTGAAAAATATTTTGATCAAATATTTAAAATAAATAAATCAATTCAAATAGTTGCCCATAGAGCAGGAGGAGATTTAGAAGCTGAAAATACTGTAGAAGGTGTAAAAGAAGCTATAAAAGAAAACGCAAGCTTTGTAGAAATTGATGTTCAAAGAACAAAAGATGGTAAATATGTAATAAACCATGATGCAACTTTTAATAGAACTGCAGGAGTTGATAAAACTCCAATGGAGATGACTTTTAATGAAATAAAAGAGTTAGAAGTTGAAAATGCATTCGATTTAACTAAACCAAATAGAAAGGTTGCAAGTTTTGAAGAAATATTAGATGCAGCTAAAGGTAAAATTGGTGTATTTGTAGAATTAAAAGAAAAAAGTGCAGATTATAAGATGGTAGATGATGTTGTAAAAATTATTAAAGAAAAAAATATGTTAGATGAGTGTGTTATTTTATCACTAGATTACGATTTAATTGAATATACACATGATAATTACCCAGAAATTAAAACTGGATTTTTATACTTCTTCTCAACTGGAGATTTAAAAGATTTAAAAGCAGATTATTTAATAATGGAAGAAGGAGAAGCAAGTCATAGTAGAGTTTCTGAAATACATGAAGCTAATAAAAAGGCAATTGTATGGACTGTAAATACAGAAGAATCTATAGATAGATTTATAAAATCTAATGTTGATGGAATAATAACTGACCATGTACTTTTACTTAATAAGGCAAAAGAAGAAGTTAAAAAAAGAACTCATTTAGAAATAATAATAGATTCATTTAGAGAATAATTAAAAGCTTAGGGAACACCTAGGCTTTTTGTTATAAAGAGCTCTTCCAAAATTTGACAAAATAGGTGGGGGGGGGGGTATAATATATAAATAATTTTGGGGTAGTAATTATTAAGTTATTATCCTTTGTTTTATCACATAAAAAAACTACAGAGGCTATATTAACATATAGTTTTTTGTCGTTAATAAAGAAAGTTGGTGGGATGTTATGTTAAAAAGAGTACTAGTGATAGTTTTAATATTACTGTCCAATCTAGTATTTTCGCAGGATTTTGGTAAAGAGATAATAAAAAGGCAAGAAATAATAAAAAAAGCATTTGATGAAAATCTATTTTATGATGAAGGAGTAGTGTACGCTGATGTATTAGAAGCAGACTATTTTTTAGAAATACTAAATGATTCAAAATTGAATTTAAAGGGAAATGTAGGAGTTTTAGTATTTCCTGATTTAGATAAATTAGATAAATATTTAATAAGTGCATCAAAAAAATTAAAGGGTATAAAAATTTATTTATTAGATAAAAAAACTAACGCTTACAAAATGGAAAATAGAAGTTTTGAGGAATTAAAAAACAAAAATAAATATATTGAAATTAGTAACATAAAGTTCATTATAATATCTTCAGAAGATAAAATTATAAACGATATCTACTTAAATAGCTTAATAGAAAAAGATATGATGAATAATGTTATATATAAAAAGATGGGGATAAATTTCGGAGGAGAGTATAATGAATTCTAAAATACAAGAAATAGAAAGATGGCTAAAAAGAAGCCTTAAAAATAGGATAAGTATAAATAAAAATACTATAATAAGCTACATGATGAAAGGTATGGCAGGAGTATTTGCTATGCTTATTTTTAGTGCAAATACTTATGCTGGATTTAAGATTACTTGGATGGATGGTAGTGGATATGCTAGAGGTGAGAATGTAAATCAATATGAAAATTCTGTTGGAATTGGGTCTGGTTTTGAAGGTAAAAATGCAGTCGTAATAGGAACTTCTTCTAATGTAAAGGAATCTAGTGTTACTATAGGATTTAATACAACTAATAACGCAACATCTTCTGTAGCTATAGGTAGACAAGCTAATATAGAAAAGGCTGCATCTCAAAAAAGTGTTGCAATAGGTATGTTAGCTAAAATTACAGGGAGGTCTCAAAGTTCTACAGCAATAGGATATAATTCTACGGTTTCAAATGGAGGAGCTGTATCTATTGGTGCTGAATCAACAGCATCGGGTTTTTATTCAACTGCATTAGGAGGTTATGCAAATTCTAAAGGAAGAAACTCTATAGCAATTGGAGTTTTTGCAGAAACTGGAGAAGGAGATAATGCAAGAAGAGCAATAGCTATAGGGAGTGGAAGTAGGGGTATTTCAGAAGAAAAAAACTATGCAGGAGCTAAAGCTGAAAGAAAAGACTCTTTAGCAATAGGAACAGCAGCTAATTCACAAGGAGAAAGCTCAATTGCTATAGGTAAAGAATCAGTTTCAAATGGTTTAAATAGTATTGCTATAGGGACAAGTACACAGGCTAAAGTAGGTTCAGTAGCAATAGGAAGTGGTGCTTTAGCACAAACTAATGAAGACAATCATACAACAGTAGCAATAGGAAAAGGTGCTCAATCATTAGTAGGTTGGTCTGTTGCTATCGGAGAATCATCAAAAGCTCATGAAAGTGCTATTGGGATAGGATATAGTGCAATATCAAAGGGGTTATCAGTAGCTATTGGTAGAGAGAGTAATGCAAACCAATACTCAACAGCTATTGGTTTTAAATCTATCGCTGATGGTCCAGTAAGCACTTCTTTTGGGTTTGCATCAAACGCAAAAGAACTTAGAAGTACTGCACTTGGAGCTGAAAGTCATGCAGAAGGGAATGCATCTATTTCAATAGGATCACTTACTACATCGCGAGGAGATAGATCTATAGCTATTGGAGGAACTTTTGAAAAAAATGCTACTCCTGGAAAAAATCCTGAATTTTTCCCTGCTTATGCACTTGCAAATGATGCTATTGCAATAGGTGCAGCTACGCGTGCTGAAAATAAAGAATCTATAGCAATAGGTAAAGCAGCAAATGCAACAGGTGAGAGGTCAACAGCAATTGGTAATGGTTCAAAGGCAGGGAACGGGCAATCACTTGCTTTAGGTTCTAATGTGGAGACTAAAAAATCACAATCAATAGGTATAGGTAATGACATTGTAATAACAGGTGAAGGTGCTATAGGTATAGGAGGAGATGATTCTATTTCATATAATACTGGCTTGCTTGATGTTGTTACAAGTAAACTTTCACAAGAGAGTAAAAATGATATAGTTAATGGAAATTATTCAAAAACCTATGCTAATGGTACAGCTTCTGTTGCTATTGGTATGAGTACTTTAGCAGTTGGGGATGCTTCTACATCATTAGGTACTAGAGCAGCAGCTCTTGGTGAAAAATCAGTAGCTTTAGGATTTGAATCAGTAGCTTTAGGTAATTATAGTACAGCATTAGGTGAAGGAGCAAGGGCAATAGCATTAGAATCATTTGCAGGGTCTATTAATGCAAGAGCAACAGGAAAGCAGTCAATTGCCTTGGGTCATTATGCATCAACAGGTAAAAATGGATCATGGGTTACTGATAATAAAGGAACAAATGGTCAATATTCTATTGCTATAGGATCACATGCTACTGTAACAGGTGAAAAATCAATATATATAGGTAAAAGAAATGGTCATGAAAGTTCAGGAGTAAGTGGGAATGAATCAGTAGGAATAGGGTATAACAATAATGTACACTCAGATAATGCAATAGTATTAGGTAGTAATACAACGATAGCGCAAGGAAAAAATGATGCCATTGCAATAGGAAATACTGTTACTGTTGGAAATCCAAATGTAATAGCAATTGGTAAAGAAGCTAAAGCAAATGGGACTAATACAGTGTCAATTGGATTAAGTGCTGAGGCAGCAGCTGATCTATCAGTTGCAATAGGTAATGCTTCTAAAACAGAAGGAACAAATTCAACAGCTGTAGGGAATAGTGCTCATGCAGGAAATTGGGCAACAGCTTATGGTAACCAATCAAATGCTTCTACAGATGATGCTGTAGCAGTTGGTAATACAGCATTAGCTTCTGGTAATAATTCAACTGCTATTGGAGCTCATACAAATGCTAGTGCAGTTGGAGCAATTGCTATTGGTGGAAATAATACTAATAGAGCAACTGCAAGTGCAACTAATGCAATCTCAATTGGAGCAAATAGTACAAATAAAGAAGATGCTATAGCTATAGGAAGAGGAGCAAGTGTTTCTAACAATGGCGGAGTTGCTATTGGTGAAGGTTCTCAATCTCTAGTAAATTCAGGAGTAATTGGTTATGATTTATGGAACCAAACAAATTCAGGTGCTGCTTGGGTATCAACAAAAGCTGCTTTTGCAGTTGGAACATCTGCTAACACTAGGCAAATAACAGGAGTTGCTGCAGGTAAGGAAGATACTGATGCAGTAAATGTTGCTCAATTAAAAAGAGCAAAAGTTACAATTAGTGGAAATGGTGGAAATCATCAAGTATTAAAACAAACAGATGGTAATATAGACTTTAAAAATGGTAATAATACAACAGCTGTTGTAGAAACTGATAATACGGTTAAATATGATATAAATCCATTTGTTACATTACAAAACACAGGAGATAAAAATAGTGCTGGATTACATATAAAATATAGTGCAAATCCAGAAGCAAATTACTCAAAATTAAATGGAGATACACTTGAAATTAGTAGACAAGGTAATGGAATAACTAATGTTGTTAAGTTAGGTATAGATAGTAATAATAATGAAGGTTATTTAACTGGATTAGAAGACCGTTCACCTATTACAAGACAAAATCATAACTATAGTACAAATTATGCAAATGATAAAAAACGTGCTGCAACAGAAGGAGCAGTTGCAGACATTGCTAATTCACTAGGTTGGGAAATATTAAATGGAAATGTTAAAGTTGGAGATGTTGCAAAACTTGAAAGTGGAGTTGTAACTAAAAAACAAGTTGCATTTAAAGGAGTAGATGGGAAAACTAAAGTAGATGTTACTAGTAATAATAATGGTTATGATGTAACCATAGGACTTTCAGAAAGTATAGAAAATAAAATAAATAGTATTGATGTAAGTGCTAAAGCAGATAAAAATGGTTCTAATATATCTAATCCTAAAACTTGGAGAGACAATTTAGAGGTTTATTCAAAAGCTGAAGTCAATAGTAAGGGAATTACCTTTGAGGACGATAAAAATATAACTACGAAAATTAATTTAGAAGGTACTTTAGGTATTAAGGGTTCAAAGGATCAAAATAATTTTGGGACTGTTACAAAAATTTCAAATAATACAGTTACAATAGATCTAAATGAAGCTACAAAAAATGAACTTTCTAAAATAGGGACAACTGAAACAGGGTTAGGTGAATTAAAAAATAATAAATTAACTTTTAAAGATTCAAATGGAACTTCTTTTGAAAGAAAAAATAGTGAGGATAAGGTACTTACTATTAAAGAAGGAGATATTACAGATAAATATAAAGGGGATAATTTAAAAACACAAATTGAAAATACACAAGATGGTGCAATAATTAAAATTGGATTAAAGAAAAATTTAACTGCAATACAATCAATTTCTGATGGAAGAAATAAATTAGAGTTAAATAATAACGGTGCTATAAAATTATCAAATGCTAGTAATGAGTCTGTAAAATTAACAGGTTTAAGTGATGGGGAAATTGGTGAAAATTCAACAGATGCAGTAACAGGTAAACAGTTACACACATTACAAGAAAAAGCAATATCATTTGTTGGAAATGATGCAAATAATAAGGTAAATAGAAAATTGGGAGAAACTTTAAAAATTATTGGTGAAGGAACTTTAAAGGGAGAGACTGCAAGTAATAATATTAAAGTAGAAAAAAATAAGGAAGATACATTAGAAATTAAATTAGCAAAAGATTT
The DNA here is from genome assembly GCF_902505095.1 of Oceanivirga miroungae. Classification (GTDB taxonomy): domain Bacteria; phylum Fusobacteriota; class Fusobacteriia; order Fusobacteriales; family Leptotrichiaceae; genus Oceanivirga; species Oceanivirga miroungae. The sequence continues at coordinate 259,327 of NZ_CABWIB010000001.1, forward strand.
AGTTGGAATTACCTCTATATCAAATGGAGATAATAAGATTACTATTGATGGAGATAAAACTACATTTAGTAATGATATTTATGTTGGGGGAAATAAAGTTGTAACTGAGAATAAAATATCATCTTTAGGAAATCTTACATATAAGGCAAATAGTGGTGAATCTAAAACAGTAGGATTAACAACAGGATTAGATTTTATAGGAGATAAAAATATTACTGCTTCTGTAGAAGAAAATGGTAAAGTTAAATATACTCTTAAAAAAGAATTAGAAATAGATTCAATAGCTAAAGAAAATGGAGCAAAAATTATTTTAGGTGAAAATGACATTACTTTAAGTAAAGGAAATAGTGAAGCTATAAAACTAAAAGGTGTAGCAAAAGGAACTTCTAATGATGAAGCTGTAAATTATGAACAATTAAAGCCATTTGTTGATTCTTTAGGTGGAAATGCAACTATTAATGCTGATGGTACTGTTGCAAAGCCAACATATTCTCTGAAAGCAGGTGGAAATCATAATACAGTTGGTTCTGCTCTTACAGCTATTGATGAAGTTTCAAATACTAATAAGGGAGATATAAAGGTATTACAAGATCATTCTATGACATTTAATGCTAGTAAGAATACTAATCCATTAATAAGAAAAAATAGTGAAACAAATGCTATTACAATAACTGAAGGAGATATAGACAATAATTCAGTTGAATATAAAGGAAATAACTTAAAAACAGAAATTGTAAACGAAGGGAATATATATAAACTTAAGATTGGTTTAAGAGAAAATTTAGAAGGTATAAAATCAATTAAGGGGGAAAATAATACAATTACTTTAGATGGTGAAAATGGAGCTATTAAGTTATCAAATGCTAATAATAATGTTAAATTAACAGGTATTGCAGATGGAACAGTAGCTAATGACGCAGTTAATTTTTCACAATTAGAAAAAAAGGTTGATAAAAGTACATATAATGATGCAATAAATAATATCAACACAACATTGAATAAAAAAATTAATATAGAAGCCGCTGATGGTAAATACGCATTAAAGAGTAATAAATTAGTTATAAAAGATAAAGAAAAAGGTATAAAGGAAATTAGCTATGGAGTAGAAACGTCTAATTTACAAATTACTGGTGATAATAATATTAACACAAAAATAAATAATGATGTATTAACTATTTCTATTGTTGATAAGCCAACATTTAGTGGTGCTACAATTGCAGGGGTTTCATTTAATCAAGATGAAAATGGAACAAAATTAATAAATGCTAATGGTGCTAAAATAGTAGCAATAACAGGTGGAGAAGTAAAAGAAGGAAGCGGAGCAGCTGTAAATGGTGGTCAATTATTTGATGTGAAAAAAATAGCTGATAAGGCTCAAACTGATGCAACAAATGCTATCACTAAGGCTGATAATGCACAAGAAAAAGCTAATAGTGCCTTTGATTTAGCAACTAATACAAAGGAAGAGTTAGATGTAGAAAAGCCAAAAATTAAAGCAAATGAAGATAAGATTAAAGAACACGGTACTAAATTAAATGACCATGATACTAAAATAAGTGAAAATAAAACTAAAATAGAAAAAGGATTTAATTTTGCAGCTGATAAGAATGAAGCATTTAATAGACCATTAGGCGGAACACTTAAAATTTCAGGTAATGGGAAAAATATTTCAACAGAAACTGATACAGCTAATGGAACAATTAAAGTTAAGCTAACAGAAAGTCCAACTTTTGGGGATATAATAATTAATGAAGGAAATAATGGTAAGATAACAGGCTTAGAAAATGGAACAAAGGATAAAGATGCAATTAATTTATCACAACTAAAACCATTAGCTGAAAGTTTAGGTGCAACTATTAATATTGATAATGGTACTGTTACTGGACCTACATATAAATTGGGAGATCAAAATTATACAAATTTAGGAGATGTACTTAAAAATATATATATTCAATCAACAAAACCAATAACATTTAAAGATGGTGCAAAAAGTCAAAATAGTAAGGATGTTGCACTAGGTGGAAACTTAACATTTAGAGAAGTTCAAGGAAGTAAAAATATTTCGGTTATTTTAAAACCACAAGATTATACATATGAATTTTCTATTAAAGAAAATCCTGAATTTAATGGTATCGTTAAGGCAACAAATGGGTTTGATGCAAATAGTAAAAAAATAATAAATGTTGCTGCAGGAACAGAAGATACTGATGCAGTAAACTTTAAACAATTAAAAGAAATTAAAGAAGGAATTAAAAGTAGTGTAAATCTTTCTTTAGAAGCACCAGTTTCTTATACAGCTGAAATAAACGAAACTCGTACTCAAGTAGTTCAAAAAAATAATAAATTCTATAAACCAGATCAGTTAGACATTAATGGGAATGTTAAAGAGGGTGAGACTGAATTACCACAAGAAGTATTAAATTCTATAAAAATATCTACTATTTCAAAAGGAGGCTCTATTTCAACTCCTGTAGTAATGACTAATATTGCTGCAGGTGAAGTAAAAGAAGGATCAACAGATGCGGTTAATGGTGGACAACTAAAGGCTGTAAAAGATGATATACAAAATGTATCAAACGATGTTAAAAAAGTTACTAATTCAATTTCAAAAGGAGATTTTGGAAATGTTGTAGTAACAGATGGTAATGGAAACAAATTAGTTAAAGTAAATGGTAATTACTATAATACTTCTGATGTTATAGAAGATCCAACTGATCATAGCTTAAAAGTAAAAGAAGGAAATAATGTAACTCCAGTTACAGAAGGTATTAAATTATCTGCTGTTAATCCAAGTGGACCAAGTACAACTAAAGCTACAATTTTAAGTAATATTGCAGCAGGTAAAAATGACACCGATGCAGTTAATGTATCTCAATTAAAAGATTTTGGTTTAGATCCTACAAATTCAAAACCAGTAGTAACTTATGATAATAAAAATAAAGAAAGCATCACTTTAGGTAATACTAATAATCCAGTAAGTATAACAAATGTAAAAGAAGGTAATTTAGTAGAAAATGGTAAAGATGCTGTAAATGCAGGACAGCTATATACTGTAAAACAAACGGCTGAAAATGCAAATACTTTAGCTAATAAAGGTTGGAATATAGCTGTTAATGATACTCATGATCATAAAGTTTCTTTAGGAGATACAGTTAGGTTTAAATCTGGAACAAATAATTTAACTATTTCAGAAATTGAAAATAGTCAAAATAGTAATAGTCATAATATTACTTTAAATATTATTGATAGTCCTAAATTTGGTGATATTACAATTAATAATGATAATAAAAATGTTATTACAGGATTAGGAAATAAGACATTTGACCCTAATTCATTTACTTCAGGACAAGCAGCAACAGAAGATCAATTAAAGGCTATTAAAGATTTAATTGATAAAAATATTTCAAGTAATAATGATCGTGCTGTAAAATACGATTTAAAAGATGGAAATGTTGATAAATCAAAGGTAAGTTTAGAAGGTGGATCTGGTGGAACAACTATAACTAATTTAAAAGATGGAGATGTTTCAGTAGCTTCTAAAGATGCTGTAAATGGTTCTCAACTATATAACCAAGCTCTTAATTTGAAAAAAGAGTTAATGGGAAATAATATTTCTGACATTAACACACCATTTAGTGTTGAGTTAAGAGATAATAATGGTAGACCTGCTACATATAATAGTGTAAAAGAGGCATTTGAGAGTCTAAATAATGGATTTAGAATAGCAGCTGCTAAAGTAGATCAAGCAAAATATGTAGGACCAAATCAAACTCTTGCAATAGTGGGTGAAAATGACGGGAATATATCAACAGAATTAAGTACTAAAATTATTCAACCAAAAGATGGAAAGGCTAATATAGAAATACCAACACTTACAGTTAAATTATCAAAAACACCAACATTTGATACAGTAACAGCTAAACAAAGTATTAGTGTAGGTGATACAACAACTAATACAAATAGTCCTGTAATTAAAATTAATGAAAACAATAATGGAAATATTACAGGATTAAAAAATATAACATTTGACCCTAATCAATTTACTTCAGGACAAGCAGCAACAGAAGATCAATTATCTATTGTAAGTAATAATGTAAATAAAAAAGTAGATGAATTTAGTGATGCAAGTCCATATGAATATACAAGTAATGGTACTAATAGTTTAATTAAAGGAAAAGACGGTAATTTCTATACAGCCGAAGAGCTAAAAGATGCAAGTTATGACCAAGCTAGTGATAAATATACAAAAAATAGTGTAGATGTAACTCCAAGTGTAGATAAAGCTAATGTTTATGTAAAAACAAAAGGTGCAGATTCTAAGAAGTTAGCAAATTTATCTAGTGGGCTTGAAAATAAAGAAATAGCCAAAGAATATTTAGGGCAAGATGTAGCGAACAAAGAAAAAGCTATTACTGATTCTCAAAACATATTAAAAGGATTATTAAATAATAAAGAAGATAGTACACTAAATACAGCTGCAACATTAAGAGATATACAAACACTTACTATTGCAGGTCTTGATTTTACTGCTAATAAATCTGAAGGTCAAAAAGCAAATAAAGTTCATAGAGAACTAGGGACTTCAATTGCTATTGTTGGAGGAGACGTAAGAAATGATATAACTTATGATACCAAAAATATTATAACTACATCAGATGCAGATAACAATAAAATCATAATCAAATTAGCTAATACACCAGAATTTAATGGAATAACAATTAAAGGAAAAAATGGTGAAAATGGTAAAAATGGAAAAGATGCTGAAATAAGTGTAGACGATGACGGTAATATTGTAGTAATTAATGGTATTGATGGTAAAAATGGTAAAGATGGTAAGGCTGGATCAAAAGTAGTAACTGAAGCTACTATTGGTGATACAAATATATCATATACTGCAAATAAAGCTTCTTCTAAAAAGACTGTTTCATTAAAAGATGGTTTTGATTTTACAAATGGTACAAATATAACTGCAGAAGTTGCAGATAATGGTGTGGTTAAATTTAACTTAAATGATACTTTAACAGGAATTAAATCTATTGATGCAGGAAATGATAAGGCTAAGATAACTTTAAATGGAAATGACATTACTTTAAGTAATGGAAATAGTAAAGCTATAAAATTAAAAGGTGTAGCAAAAGGAACTTCTAATGATGATGCTGTTAATTATGAACAATTAAATGACCTTATTAATGCAATAGGTGGTGGTGCATCAATTAATAAAACAGATGGAACTTTGACAAAACCAACATTTAATTTAAAAGCTGGTGCAACTGGTGGACAAGGTAATGAAACAAAAGGCTATAACACAGTTAGTTCTGCTTTAGAAGCATTAGATAATGCAATTAGTACAAGTAATGCTACACTTAGTGATTCAAAAATATACTTCCAAGGAAATGAGGAAAATAACAAAATAGAAAGAAAATTAGGTCAAACATTAAAAATAGCAGGAGAAGGAACTCTAGCTGGACAAACTGCAGCTAATAATATTCAAGTTGTTAAAAATAATGATAGTCTTGAAATTAAACTTGCTAAAAATATTGTTAATATAGAAAATATTACAACTACTGAAAGTGATGAAAAAGAAAAAGCAGTACTTGGTCAAAAAGGTGTTAAGGCTGAAAATAAAACAAATTTAACTAATTTAACAGCAAATGGACTTGAAATTAATAGTAAATTAGATGATAAAAAAGATGTTACAAAAGTTAATTTAGATGGAATAGAGTTAGCTAATAATTCAACTTCTGCTACAGTTAAAAATAGTATAACTAAAGAAACAATAACATTAAATGATACAAAAAGCGGTAATTATTCTAATACAAGTAGTGCTAAAGCAATAACATTAGTTGATAAAGATGAAAATAAAGCTATAATTACAGCTACAAATATTAGTATTTCAGGTAATAATGGATCTAGTTTAAAATTAGATAAGGAATCTATTATAACAAATAATTCTAAAATATTAATGAATGATAGTGATAAGATAACTTTATCTAAAATTACTACCGCTGAAAATAAGAGTATTAAATTAGATGGAATTGCAAATGGTAAAATTTCAGACACTTCAAAAGAAGCTATTAACGGTTCACAATTACACAGTTTAGCAGGTGTTTTAGGAGCTAGTGTAGATAATAATAATATTACAGCACCTGAATTTAAGAAACTAAAAGGCATAGATGGTAATGAGGATACAAATAATATAAAAACATATTCTGCAGCTATTAATAAAGTTTCGTCTAAGTTAAATGAAGGATTAAAGTATAAGGCAGAATTAGGTAGCGGTAATAAAGCTGAAAATAATACAACAACAAATTATCTAGGATCTACTTTAGAAATTATTAAACTTAAAGGTAATAGTAATATAACTTTAGGTGAGGGTGAAGTAGCTAAAACTTATGTAGGTAATAATTTAATAACTAAGATAAGTCAAAAATCAGGTAATTCAACTATAGAAATTGGATTTAATGAAAAACCAGAATTTAAGGCAATTAATATTAAAGAAGGAAATAAGTCATTAACTATTACAGCAGAAGGAATAACTGGATTAAAAGATTTAGAGGATAGCTCAGATGAATCTTCAGCTGTTAATAAGAAGTATGTTACAAATGTAAAAACAAAATTAGAAAATACAATAAATAATGTAACTAATAGTATAGAAAATCTTGATGACAGTATACCATATGAATATACAAGTAAGGGCACTGATAGTTTAATAAGAGGTAAAGATGGTAAATTCTATACTAAAGAAGAATTAAAAGGTGCTGAATTTAAAAATAATAGTTATATAAAAGAAGGTAGAACATTAGCTGATATAGAAGAATCTAATGTTTATGTTAAAACTAAAGATAATGCTAAGAAATTAACTAACGTAGCAAGTGGAATAGATAGTAGTAAGATTGGAGTTAATGAAAGCCTATTAAATTATTCATTGGCTAAAGAATTGATAAATGGTGGAAATAATACAAATGGACTAAATCAATTAACTAATAAATCTAAATTAAATACAGTATCTACAGTAGGAGATTTACAAGCAGTATCATTAGCAGGACTTGACTTTACAGGTAATACTTATACAGAAAGTAAAGATACACATAAAGTATTGGGAAGTAAGTTAGTTATAAAAGGAGAAGGAACTAATAAACCAGAAACTGGTGAATATAAATTTGAAAGTGCAAGCGGAAATATTCGTGTTGATTCAGATGGAAAAGATTTAACAGTTAGATTAAATAAGAACCTTACAAATATTAATAGTATTGCTAATTCAGGTGTTAGTATAAGTTTAGCTGATGGAGCAATTACTCTTTCAAAATCTAATTCGAATAGTGCTATAAAATTAAAAGGTGTAGCTATAGGTGAAGAAGATACAGATGCAGTTAATTTTGGTCAATTAAAAGAATTAAATATTAAAGTTAATAATATTTCAAATGGAGAAGACGGAGTAGTAGTATATACAACAAAAAATGGAGAAAAAGTTACTAAGTTAGGAGATATTTTCTATAAATCATCAGCTACTAAAGTTGATGGAAAACCTGTATATATTACTGAATCAGGAGAAAAATATGTTAAAGAATCGGATGGTAAATTCCATAAAGTAAATAATGGAAAAATAGAGGAAGTAGCAGCAGAAAATATTAATATTGAAAACTTTACAACTAATCCAGAAGTTAGTTCGTCTGATGTTGTAGCCTCATTAGTAAACCCTAATGGAAAAGCTACTACACCAACTATATTATCAAATATTGCAAGTGGAATAGATAGTAGTAAGATTGGTACAGGTACAAAATTAACAGAAGAGAGTGCTAAAGAAATAGTAGGTGGATTAAACAAAATAGAAGATAAATCTAAATTAAATACAGCCGTAACAGTGGGAGATTTACAAGCAGTATCATTAGCAGGACTTGACTTTACAGGTAATACATTTGATGGAAGTAAGGATACACATAAAGTATTGGGTAGTAAGTTAGTTATAAAAGGAGAAGGAACTAATAAACCAGAAACTGGTGAATATACATTTGAAAGTGCAAGTGGAAATATTCGTGTTGATTCAGATGGAAAAGATTTAACAGTTAGATTAAATAAGAATCTTACAAATATTAATAGTATTTCTAATTCAGGTGTTAGTATAAGTTTAGGTGATGGAGCAATTACTCTTTCAAAACCTAATTCAAATAATGCTATAAAATTAAAAGGTGTTGCTGAAGGAAAAGAGAATACAGATGCAGTTAATTTTGGGCAATTAAAACAAGTAGAAACGACTATTAACAATGAATTAAATCAAGTTACAAAAGGTGAAAAAGGAATATTAATTTATACAGACACTAAAGGGAATAGACTTGTTAAAATTGGTAAGGAATTCTATAACAAAGACCAATTAACAAAAGATGGAAAACCTAAATATAGAGCAGCTGATGGAAAAGAATATGTAAAAATTGAAGATAAATTCTATATTGTTACAAATGATCAGGTAAGTGAAACACCAGATGAAAAAATTACATTAGAAACATTTAATCAAAATGGTGCTAAAAAACCAAATATTCCTTTAGATGAAATTATTGTTTCAGTTGTTAATCCAGATGAAACAACAAGTAATCCTAAGAGAATTGCTAATGTAGCAAGTGGAATAGATAGTAGTAAGATTGGAGTTAATGAAAGCCTATTAAATTATTCATTGGCTGAAGAATTGATAAATGGTGGAAATAATACAAATGGACTAAATCAATTAACTAATAAATCTAAATTAAATACAGTAGCTACAGTGGGAGATTTACAAGCAGTATCATTAGCAGGACTTGACTTTACAGGTAATACATTTGATGGAAGTAAGGATACACATAAAGTATTAGGAAGTAAGTTAGTTATAAAAGGAGAAGGAACTAATAAACCAGAAACTGGTGAATATACATTTGAAAGCGCAAGTGGAAATATTCGTGTTGATTCAGATAGTAATGATTTAACAGTTAAATTAAATAAAGATTTAGTAAACATATCTTCTATTTCATCTAAGAATGAAAATGGAAAACAATCTAAAATCACCTTAAATAATGACCATATTATAATAAACAATGACATATATAAAGGTTCTAAAGAAGATGGAAATAAACTTATTACACAAACTGAAGTAAAAGATATTGTTAGTAATAGTGTAATGAAATTTAAAGGTGATAATGGAGAAGAAAAATCTGTTAAATTAGGTGAAACTTTAAATATTAAAGGTTCTGGTATGATAACAACTACATCTTCAGAAGATGGAATTACTATTGATCTAAAAGATGAAGTAAAAAAACAGATAAATAATATTTCAAATGGAGAAGCTGGTATTGTAGTATATACTACAAAAGATGGAGATAAAATTACTAAGGTAGGAGATACTTTCTATAAATCAGATGCTAAAAAAATAGAAGGAAACTATGTATATACTACTGAAGATTCTAAAGAATACATTAAGAAATCAGATGGAAAATTCTATATGATTGAAAATGGAAAAGCTAAAGAAAATGCTGATGATAGTATTACAATTGAAACATTTGATAAATCAAATGCGAAAAATCCAGAAATAAAATCTAATGAAATCACAGCCTCAGTTGTAAATGTAGATGGAACAGTAAAAACACCAACTATACTAGCAAATATTGCAAGTGGAATAGATAAAACTAAGATTGGTACAGATACAGAATTAACAAAAGATGGCGCTAGAGAAATTATAAATGGTAAACCAAAATCTGATAAAACACCTGCTATAATTGGATTAAATCAATTAAAAGATAAATCTAAATTAAATACAGCTGCAACAGTAGGAGATTTACAAGCAGTATCATTAGCAGGTTTAGGATTTAAAGCAAATTCTGGAAATGAAATACATAGAAATCTGGGTAGTTCAATTTCTATTGAAGGTGAAGCAATAAGAGATGGTGTTACATATTCTACTAAGAATATAACTACAGCAGTTAAAGATGATAAGATACTAATTAAAATGGCAGAAAATCCTGAATTTAAAGGCTTAACAATAAATGATGGAAATGATAAGACTAAGTCATTAGAATTAACTAAAGATAGTGTTGGAGTTAAGGATACTAAAATTACATTTGGTGAAGGTGAAGTAAATGTAAATGAAGCCAAGATAACTAACGTAGCAGATGGTAAAATCTCAGCTGATTCAAAAGAAGCAGTAAATGGTTCACAATTAAAGCAACTTGAAGATAAAATTAATAAATCTGGTTCTCAAAATTTTGAAATTGGTGATGGAAATACTGATTCTAAAATAATTATTAACTCAACAGATAATAAATTTAATATAGTTGGAGATGAAAATATTACTACTGAAATTACAGATAAAAATGTAAACGTTAAATTAAATAATAAACTTAATAATATTGATTCAATAAGTGGATTAGCTGATTTAGATGAAAATTCAGATGGAAGTAGAGCAGCTAATAAAAACTATGTTGATAAGCAAATAAAGGAGAATAACAAGAAAATTACATCAGGAGTGGCTGGAGCATATGCAATAGCTGCTATTCCACAGGTAACTTATGATAAATTATTTGGTGTAGGTGTAGGAGCAGGTTCGTTTGATGGAAGTAATGCTGTAGCGTTTGGTATATCAGGTCAAAATAGGGCAAGAAACTTTGTATATAAAGCTAGTGTATCTTTAAGTTCAGATTCAAAAGTTGGAGTAAATGCAGGATTTAATTATTCAATTGGAAGTGTTAAACAAACAGAAGATGTTAAGATAATTAATGAATTGAAAAATGAAATTAAAAAATTAAATAAAGAAGTAGCAGCATTAAAAGAAAATAAACGAAGAGATAGAATATCGTATGTACTTAATAATTTCACAACTGATAGCTCAAGAATTACTAAAGAACAAGTTAATATACTAAAAGAAATAGTTAAACTAGTTAATGAACGTTATAAAGATAGAACAATTGAAATTATAGGTCATACTGATATTAGACATACTGAAAAGTATAATCTTGATTTAGGATTAAGAAGAGCAAAAGCTGCTAAAAATGCCTTAATTAGATTAGGTTTATCAGATTATGTCAATGTAATTATTAAATCTGTTGGATATAATGAATCTGTTGATGGAGAATACGCAAATCAAAGAAGAGTTGAAATCTTAATTAATAATTTAGATCAATACTACAACCAAAAATAATTATTAAAATAACCTCAAAGTCATAGTTGATTTTGAGGTATTTTAGTTTAAAAAATTGCAAGTTGAATTATAATTATAAATGATAAAATAAGAATACCCAATAATGATAATTTAAGATTCCCCAGTTAGAATAAATTTGATATATTATTCATGAGGTGATATGCATGAATGAAATATATATAAATTCTAACTTAATTAATACACTAGATGATTTAAGAGCTTTATCTAGTATATATTTAAAAGGAGGATTGAAAAATTTGAATATTAGTAAGATAGCAAGAAAGCTAGGACATGATAGAAAAACAATTAGAAAAGCTTTAAAAGGGAACATTCCTAAGACTACAAGAAAAAGAAATAAATATGTTGATTCTTATCGAGATAGAATAATTAAATTATTACAAGATGATAAAAGAAAATTTGAATATTATCAACATATATATAACTACATGGTAAGAGAATATAGCATAGAATGTACTTATGCCACTCTTAAAAACTACATCATTAATGATGAGGAATTAAATAAACTTTTTAATAAAAGAAATAATACAAATAGTTTTACTGAAAGGTTTGAGACAGAAGCAGGTCAACAGGCACAATTTGATTTAAAAGAAAGAATGAAATTAATCGATACAAATGGAAATGAAATGATTGTAAACGTAGCTACCTTAACTTTAGGGTTTAGTAGATACAATGTTAGAAAGATAGTACTAGATACTTCTTATGAGACTGTTATTAATTTCTTAGCTGAAGCATTTGAAGAATTAGAAGGAGTACCTAGTGAATTAGTTATAGATAATATAAAATGCTTAGTTGATAAACCTAGAACTAAAAATAAAGAAGCATTAATAAATCCTAAATTTGAGGAATTTGCTAAAAATTATGGATTTAAAGTAAAACCGTGTATGCCATATAGGCCACAAACAAAAGGTAAAACTGAAACACAAAACAAAGTACCATCACAACTTTACAATTACAATACTGAATATATTGATATTTGCAGTGTTAATGATAAATTAGAAATAATAAATAAAGAGGATAATGAAAAGATTTCTCAAGCAACACATTTGCCACCAGTATTTCTTTTAAAAAGGGAAAAAGAAAAATTACAAAAATTACCAAGTCAAGAAATTAGAAAAGGATATTACATTAAATTAAAAGAAGTTATTGTTAGTAACGAGTCATTAGTATCCTATCTTAACTGTAAATATTCTGTCCCTAAAGAATATATTGGTAAATTAGTAGGAAGAACTATTAAAAACAACAAACTTCTAATTTATTATAACAAAAAAATAATAACATTGCACGAAATTTCAAAAAAAGTATTAAATATTAAAGATTCACACGATTTAAAATATGATAAAAATTTATCACCTAAAACAGAAGACAATAGTATAATTATTGAAGAAATGGAGAATATTAAATATGATAACGATTAATGATGTTTTAGAAAAATTAAAATACTTAAAATTAAATTCAGCATACAACCATTTAAAAGAATTAAATCTAGCAAGCGAAATAAGCCAAGAAGAGCTTAATGGGATAAATAAGGTGATAAGTAATGAAGTTGAAGCTAAAGAGCAAAATAATAGGTTATACAACGTGAAAGTAGCAGCATTTCCTTTTGTAAAAACAATAGAGGATTATGACTTTAGATTTCAGCCCTCAATAAAGGAAGAAAATATAAAGAATATAATTAATTCTGGATTCTATGAAGAAGCTAGCAATATACTCTTCATAGGCAATCCAGGAACAGGGAAAACACATTTATCTATAGCTATAGGGTATGAGGTAGCAATTAAAAGAAATAGTGTATATTTCATTAATTAATCTATTACTAAAAGCATATCAAGAAGGATTATTAGAAAAGAAAATAAGGCACTATTTTAAATATAAATTACTAATAATAGATGAGATTGGTTTTAACGAAATATCACCATTAGAAGCAAAATTATTCTTTCAATTAATAGATTTAAGATATGAAAAAAGATCAACTATTATTACAAGTAATATTAGTTTTGAAAAATGGGCAGAAATATTAGGGAAAGACGAAATGATAACTAAAGCAATATTAGATAGATTATTGCACCATTCATATTTATTTAATATTACAGGACCATCATATAGAATAAAAGATAAATTGAAAATTAAACATAAAAGTGAGGAATCTTAAATTTTAAAAAGTGGGGAATTTTAAATTGACATTTATAATAATATTAAAGATCATATAAATTATTGTTTATTTTACGTAATTAAAATTAATAGTGAATATATAATTAAGATAACTTCAAAATGTAAAAAAGCTGTTAATAAAAGATGTACTGAGATTTAATCAAGATAATTAAATAAAAAAATTATTTTGCTTTTATTATGTCTAAATTTAGGGTATAATATAGACATAATAAAAAAAGGAGTGTTGTGTATGAATATAATCCCTATAAAAGAACTTAAAAATACTTTAAAAATAGAAAAAATTTGCAAAAGCTCAGATTCCCCACTGTTTGTAACTAAGAATGGCTATGGTAGTTTAGTTATAATGGATATAGACTACTATTCAAATATGATAAGTGAAATGGAAGAGGCAAAATTAATTTTAGAAGCCTTAGAGGATGTGAAAAATAATAAATACCGTGATGGTGACGAGGTTATAAAAGGGTTGGAAGAAAAGTATGGGTTATAAATACAAAATAACAGATAAAGCGGAGGAAGATTTAGATGAAATTATATTCTATATATCAAAAAAACTTTTAAATTCAAAAGCAGCTTCAAAATTCTTATTAGATTTTAGAAAATCTATAGAAAAAATAAGTGACTTTCCAGAAATGTGTCCTTTGTCAAAAAATAAATACGTATTAAATGAAGATGTAAGGAAATTAAGAGTAAATAACTATACTGTATACTATATACCAAATCATAAATTGGAAACTAATATCATACTTAGAATTATTTATAGTAAATCTGATACAAAGTTACTTTTTTAAATCTTACGTAGTCTTGTAACATTGAAAAAACAAGATACTTGTGTTATTATTACTTAAAAAGTGAAAAAGGAGATTATTATGAATAAAGTAGAGCGTTTAATAGAAAAGTTTGTTCCAGAAATATATGATATATTTTTAGATATTAATAGAGCTGAAAAAACATTCTCTGGAATAGTTAAAGTAAAAGGTATTGCTAATGATAAAAAAATATCATTACATCAAAAGAAATTAAATATATCTTCAGTAGGATCTTATTCATTTTCAGTAGATGATAAAAGAGAAGCAGTTGATATAGTATTAGATAAAACAGGTGAAGTAGAATTAGAAATTAAATTCAGTGGTGTTATAACAGATAATATGACTGGAATGTATCCTTCATATTACACAGAAAACGGTGTAAAAAAAGAAATAATTTCTACTCAATTTGAGAGTCACTTTGCAAGAGAAGTTTTCCCTTGTATTGATGAACCTGAAGCAAAGGCAGTATTTAAATTAAATATTAAATTTGATAAAAAAGAAAATGAAAATAGTTTTGTAATATCTAATATGCCAGAAATAGAAGTTGAAAAAAGAGAACAAGACGGAATATATAGATTTGAAAAAACACCTAAAATGTCATCTTACTTACTTGCTTTTGCAGTAGGTGATATGCAAAGTAAAAAAGCAAAAACAAATAGTGGAGTTGAAATAGGAATATTCTCAACAAGAGCACATAAATTAGAAGAATTAGATTTTGCATTAGATATAGCAGTAAGATCAGTAGAATTTTATGAAAAATACTTTGGAGTAAAATATCCATTACCTCACTCATACCACGTAGCATTACCAGACTTTTCAGCTGGAGCTATGGAAAACTGGGGTCTAATAACTTATAGAGAAGTATACCTATTAGTTAATAAAAACTCAAGCGTATCAAGTAGACAACAAGTAGCATTAGTAATAGCACATGAAGTAGCTCACCAATGGTTTGGTAACTTAGTTACAATGAAATGGTGGGATGATTTATGGTTAAATGAAAGTTTTGCTAATATGATGGAATATGTATGTATAGATAGTATAGAACCAAGTTGGAATATATTAGAGGATTTCCAAACATCAGGTGTTTTAGGGGCATTAAAAAGAGATGCTGTTGATGGAGTACAATCAGTACACGTTGAAGTAAAACATCCAGATGAAATAGTTACTCTATTTGACCCTGCTATAGTTTATGCAAAAGGAAGTAGACTAATGCATCAATTAAGAAGATGGTTGGGAGATGAAAACTTCTCTTCTGGTTTAGGAGAATACTTTAAGAAAAATTCATACTCAAATACAATAGGTAAAAACCTATGGGACGCATTATCAAGTAAATCTAATTTAGATGTTTATGAATTTATGAATTCTTGGTTAGAACAACCAGGATATCCTGTAGTAAGTGTTAAAAAAGAAAATGATAAACTAGTTATATCTCAAAAACAATTCTTTATAGGTGAACATGTTGATAAAAATAGAATGTGGCAAGTACCATTAAATTCTAATTATGCTAATATGCCAGAAACTTTAAAAGAAAAAGAAATAGTTATAGATAATTACTCTAAATTAAGAGAAGAAAATGGAGTTTCATTTAGATTAAATGATACTAATACAGCGCACTATATAGTAAATTATGATGACGAATTACTAAATGACATATTAAGTGATTTAGATAAATTAGATGAAATAACTAAATTACAAATATTACAAGATACAAGATTACTAGCAGAAGGTGGATATATATCATATGTTAGATTACTAGACTTATTAGTTAAATTTAAAAATGAAAGTTCATATTTAGTAAGTTCTATGTTATCTAGCATAATAGCAAGTATAAAAGTGTTTATAACTCCAAATAGTGATGTTCATGATAAATTCCAAAAAATTGTAAACGAAGTATTTAGATTAAGTTATGAAAGATTAGGATCTATTCCTAGAGAAAATGATACAGATGAAGATGAAATGGTAAGACAAATAGTATTATCTAATATGATTTATGCTAATAATAAAGATGTATCAGAAAAATTAGAAAAAGTGTATAAAGAAAACGAAGCTAACTTAGAAGATGTAACATCATCTATTAGAGCATTTGTATTAATAAATGAAGTTAAAACAAATGAAAATATGAAATTAGTTGAAAAATATATAGATATGTATGCTAATACAACTGATTCTAATTTCCAAAGACAAATATCGAAAGCATTATCTTATACAAGTAATGAAGAAACTGTTGATAAGGTTATATCAATATTAAAAAATAAGGATATAGTAAAACCACAAGATTTAGCTATGAGTTGGTATGCACCGTTTTTAGCAAATGACTTCAGTATGAAAAAATTCTGGGACTTTGCATGTAATGAATGGGAATGGATAATTAAAACATTAGGTGGAGATATGTCATTTGATCGTTTTGTTATATACTCTGCAGCATACTTTAAAACAAGAGAATACTTAGATGAATATACTAAATTCTTTACACCTAAATTAAACGAAGTTTCACTTTCTCGTTCAATATCAATGGGTATAAATGAAATAAGTTCAAGAGTAGCTTTAGTAGAAAAAGAAAAAGAAAAAGTTGATAAAAAGATACTAGAAATTAAGCTATAGAGCAAGAATAAAAGGCACAATGTGTCTTTTTTTCTTTACTACTTTTGGTAAAATTTTAACTACTTTTTACCAATTTTACTTCGTTGACTTTTTAAATAGTAGTAATATAATGTACTATAGATATCTTTAAAAGAAAGGATTAGAAAAATGAATAGTAGAGGAAGAGTAACACTGCCTATAGAAGAAGGTAAAGAAGAATTAGTTCAAAAATTAATGGGATTATGGGGTAGTGATGCAATAAGAAATAGTGATGGAACAAAACTAAATAATTACTTTGAGAATCTTGACCAGATAATCTATGCAACATATTTTGTCGCTAGAGGTGACCAGAAATGGGCAAATGAAAATCCTGATGAGATTATAAATGCTGTTTTAGTGACTGATAGAAATACTGCTTTTTCTAACACCTTGAAAATAGAACTTTTAAAAACATACTATAAAGAACAGTTAGAAGTAAACGAAGATAAAAAAGCACTTGATTTAATGCAAGTTATAAATAAAACAACAAATAAGATATTAGATAAGAGTGAATATCACTATGAAAATGGTTTTGTGATAATAGAAAATGCAAAAAAATTCAATGAATACACAGTAAACTTTTTAGCAAAACAAGTTTGGGATATTACACATATGTATAATCATCTAACAAATAATTGGACAGGTGATAAAAGCACACCTTTTGATGCAGTATATGATAAGACATATAATCATATGTTAGAAAATATGAAAAATTGGTTAGAAATTAAAACAAATGTTGATGTAGTAAGATTTACAACATTTTTCTACCACTTTATGGTAATGTATGATAATAAAAAAAGACAAAAATACGGAGATTGGTTTGGTTACAGTGGTACAGTAAGTGTTGAAATGTTAGAAAAATTTAAAAAAGCTAAATCATATGAATTAACTTTAGAAGACATTGCTGATGGAGGATACTATAATAACCAATTTAGAAATCCATCTAAAAAGTTTTTAGATTATGTAGATTTTGTAAATGAATTTGTTTGTGAAAAAGCTAAAAAAATAGTAGATATAGTTCATGAATATAATAAAAAAGCAATTATGTTTATAGGGGATAACTGGATAGGAATAGAACCTTATTCTAAAAACTTTAAAAAGATTGGGCTTGATGGTTTAGTTGGATCTGCTGAATGTGGAGTAGATGTTAGAATGGTATCTGATACAAAAGATGTTGCTATAAAAGAAATAAGATTTTTACCATATTTCTTCCCAGATGTATTTGATAAATCAGGACAAGCATTAAAAGAATTAAAAAACAACTGGTATAGAACAAGACGTGCTATGCTAGTTAAAAATGTAGATAGAATAGGATTTGGAGGATATCTAAGTTTAGCAAATGAAGAAGTTGGATTTACAGAATATGTAGAAAATATATGTAATCAATTTAGAGAAATTCATGATATTACAAAAGATACTAAAAGTAAAAAGTTAGACAAAAAAGTAGCTATTTTAAATAGCTGGGGTAAATTAAAATCTTGGCAAGCAAATAGAACAGGGCATGCTAGTGGTAACTACGAAAACTATAAATATATAGGAGCACTAGAAGCTATAGCAGGACTTCCTATAGAGGTTGAGTTCATAAACTTTGAAGATGTTAAAAATAAAGAGAAGTTAAATGAATTTAATTTAATAATAAATGTAGGAAAGGAAAATACAGCATTTATAGGTGGAAAAAACTGGCTAGACGAAAAAGTATTAACAAACATTAGAGAGTTTGTATATGAAGGTGGAGCTATAATAGGAATAGCTGATCCTAGTGCTTGTAGTAAAGATAAAGGAACACATTTTTCATTAGCAGACATATTTGGACTTGATAAAGAAGTAGGAAATACATATCAATATTCAAAATATGAACAAAAATATGAAAAAGTTTTAAAAGATCACTATATATTTAATAACTTAGATAAAAACGAAATCTTAGAAAGTAAAGTCTTTGAAGATTCTTCAGACTTTATATATAGACTAGATGAAAATTTAGATATATTAGCAAGTAGTAATTATAGTATAAATATAGCTGCAAATGAATATGGAAATGGAAGAGCAGTTTATATAAATCAAAGTTATTATAGTTTAATGAATACTAAGATGTTATTTAACTCAATATTATGGGCGACAAAAAGTGAAAGCCCTAATATATATATAACAGATACAAAAGATGTAGAAGTTTATGAATTTAGTGAAGTTAACAAACTAGCTGTAGTAAATAATACAAATGAAAGTAAAAAAGCAAAAATATTATATAAAAATGAAGTTAAAAAGGAAATAAGTTTAGAACCAAATGAAATTAAATGGTTATAGGAGGGACTATGGGAAACAAAAAATCAAGTAGAATGTTTATATTTTTCTCTTTATTACCAGCGATACTAATTTATACAGTATTTAAAGTACTACCAGTATTTGAAGTATTTAAATTATCGTTTTATAGATTGTCTGTACTATCTTTTAGTGAAAAGTTTGTGGGACTACACAATTTTAGAGCATTAATACATGATAATAATTTTATAAGGGCCTTTCAAAACTCAGTACTTTTAATAGTATATGTTACAATAATTACTTTAGTATTATCTTTGATGTTTGCTAGTATTTTAGTAAATCTTAAGATAAAAGGATCTTCATTTTATAGAGTTATATTTTATGTACCATCTGTTTTATCAATAGTTGTAATTGGTGGAATATTTGCAGCAATTTATGATTCTAAAAATGGATTATTAGTATCAATACTAGGCTTTTTTGGACTTAAAGGACCAGAGTTAGGTTTTTTAGGAGATCAAAGTATAGTAATATATTCAATAATGCTAGTAATGGTATGGCAAGCATTAGGATATTATATGGTAATGTATATGGCTGCAATGTCATCTATACCAAAAAATATATATGAAGCAGCAGAAATAGACGGAGCAAATAGTGCAGTTAAGTTTTTCAATGTTACAATTCCATTAATATGGAGTAGTATAAGAACAACGCTCTCATTTTTCATAATTAGTAATATAAATATGAGTTTTTTAATAGCTACAATTTTAACTGGTGGAGGACCTGATGGAGCTTCTGAAGTATTTCTAACATATATGTATAATCAAGCATATACAAACCAAAGTTATGGTTATGGAATGGCAATAGGAGTTGTTGTATTTATATTCTCATTTGTGGTATCAGCTATTGTAAGTTTTGTTACTAAAAGAGAAGTATTACAATATTAAGGGGGAAATGTGAGAAAAGATAAATTATATAAAGCCTTTATATATCTAGTGTTAGTAGTATTTACACTATCAATACTAGTCCCAATAATGTGGGTATTTATGGCTTCTATTAAACAAAATTCAGAATTTATGGGAAATCCATTTTCTATACCAAAATCATTTTATTTTAAAAACTTTATTGATGCGTTTATAAAGGCAAAAATGGGTGTATATTTTTTAAACTCAGTAATAGTTACAGCAATGGCATTATTCTTACTTGTTATAACAGCAGTGCCTGCAGCTTATGTTCTTGCTAGATTTGAGTTTAGAGGTGTAAATGTACTTAAAAGTTTTGTAAAAGCTGGGATGTTTATAAATGTAAGTTATATAGTAATACCAATATTTTTATTACTGTTAAAAGGAGATAAATTCTTAAACTCACTGCATTTAATAAAAGGAGCATTTTTCTTAAATAACTTATTTGTACTAGCTTTAGTATATGCATCAACATCACTGCCGTTTACTATATATATATTAACAGGATTTTTCGAAACTTTATCTAAGTCATATGAAGAAGCTGCATATATAGACGGAGCAGGATATTTTACAACAATGATAAAAGTTATGGCACCACTAGCTAGACCTAGTATTATAACAATAATCTTATTTAATTTTATGGAATTTTGGAATGATTATATAATAGCCTTAACACTTATGACAGATAACAGTAGAACGCTGCCTGTAGGGCTACTATCATTAATGGCTTCAAGTAGAGAAGCTGCAAATTATGGGGTTTTATACGCAGGAATGGTTATAGCTATGCTACCTATTTTAATACTATATATAGCAGTACAAAATAAGATAACACAAGGTATGGCATTAGGAGGATCAAAAGAATGACAAAAATTAAAGTAATAATAAATTTAATAATATTTTTAGTTTCTCTATTTTTACTACACTATGGTCATAGAGAAACTAGTTTAAAAAACTTAGCAATTATGCTAGTAGGGATGTTTGGCGTATTATATGTATTATATAAATATAATAAAAGTAATTAATAGGAAGGATGATTATTATGAAAAAATTTAAAGTTTTTGCAACATTATTAATGTCGCTTGCAGTATTTTCTTGTGGTAGCAATACTGACACAAGTAAAGAAGCAGTTAAAGATGAAAAAGTAGAATTAAAATTCTCTGCTTTTGAAGGTGGATACGGAGATAAAGTATGGCCTGAAATAGTGAAAGCTTATGAAGAAGTTAATCCAAAAGCTTCTGTTATTTTAACACAATCTAAAACAATAGAAGATGAATTAACAAGTAAAATTAAAGGTGGTCAATACCCAGATGTAGTTATGTTGGCAACTGGAAGAAAAGCTGGACTTACTGAAAACTTTATAAAAGAACAAGCATTAGAAAATTTAAATGATGTTTTAAATAGAGTAGTTCCTGGTGAACAAAAGAAAGTTTCAGAAAAAGTTGAAGAAGGATTTATAAACAATGGTGTTACAAAACCATACGGTAACGATGATTTATACTTAATGCCAATATTCTATTCAACAACTGGATTATTCTATAATAAAACTTTATTTGAAAAAGAAGGATTCACTGTTCCTACTACTTGGGATGAATTTTTCATGTTAGCTAAAAAGGCAAAAGCTAAAGGAATTTCATTATTCACTTATGCAACACCATCATACTTAGATTCATTCTTACCATCAGCAATAGCATCTGTTTATGGTTATGAAGGTGTAAATAAATTCTATAACTTTGATAGTTCAATATTCAAAGGAGAAAAAGGAGATAAATTATTCTCTATTTTAAAAGATTTATTTGCTAATACAGATAAAACAACAGTATCAAACGCAAATGCTCAAAACTATAGAAAAAATCAACAATTAATAATTGATGGTAAATCATTATTCATACCTAATGGATTCTGGGTTGTAGATGAAATGAAAGACACAACTCCTGATACAATGAAATGGGGAATGATGGCGCTACCTAAATTAGATAAGGATAGATATGCATATAGTTTCTTTGAACAAGTATGGATACCAGCAAATGCTGAAAATAAAGAAGTTGCTAAAGATTTCGTAGCTTTCTTATACTCAGATAAAGCAGCAGAAATATTTGCTAAATACAAAGCAGTACAACCAATTAATTCATACCCATATGATAAATTACCAAAAGATACTCAATTATTCTTTGAATTATACAAAAATGGTGCTAAATCAATAGTTGGTGGATTTGTTCCAACAGAACCAGTTGAAGGATTAACTATACAAGATGAAGTATATAGTTCAATAGATTCAGTTGTAAATAAAACAAAATCTATAGATGAATATAGAAATAATTTAATCAAGAAATTTGATATCTTAAGAAAACATATAATAAAATAGTAATTCCAAATAATTTTATTAATTATGCTAGAGTAAGTAAATTCACTTATTCTAGCTTCTTTTTTTATACTAGAAATATAGTGTAAAATATAGTATAATTGGACTTAAGATAAAAACGAGGTGATAATATGGAATATAATCCTAAATTATTAGAAAAAAAATGGCAAGATATATGGTCAAAAAATAGCGTATACAAGTCATATAATAAAGTAGAAGGTAAAGAAAATTATTATGTTTTAGAAATGTTTGCATATCCATCAGGGAATTTACATGTTGGACATTTAAAAAACTATACAATAGGTGACGCAATAGCAAGATACAAAAAGATGAGAGGATTTAATGTACTTCATCCTTTTGGGTGGGATTCTTTTGGATTACCTGCTGAAAATGCAGCTATTTCAAATAATACACATCCTAGTATTTGGACTAAAAAAAATATTGCAGAAATGAGAAATCAATTAAAAGCTATGGGATTTAGCTATGACTGGGATAGAGAAATAGAAACATATAAGGCTGAGTACTATAAGTTCAATCAAAAATTCTTTATAGATATGTATAAAAAAGGACTTGTATATAAGAAAAAATCTTATGTAAACTGGTGTCCTGACTGTCATACAGTTTTAGCAAATGAGCAAGTAGAACAAGGTAAATGTTGGCGTCATGGTAAAACTGATGTAATACAAAAAGAATTATCTCAGTGGTATTTTAAAATCACAGATTACGCTGAAGAGTTACTACAAGATTTAGAACTTTTAAAAGATGGTTGGCCTAGTGAAGTTTTAGCTATGCAAAAAAACTGGATAGGTAAATCTACAGGTGCTGAAATTGATTTTAAATTAGCTGATTATGACAAAACTATATCAGTATTTACAACAAGACCAGATACATTATATGGAGTTACTTATTGCGTAATAGCGCCAGAACATCCATTAGTAAATGACTTAGTATTAAAAAATAGTCCTGAATTAAAAGATGAAATAGATTCTATGTTAAATGAAGATAAAATATCTCGTGAATCAGATGACAAAGAAAAAATAGGTATATTTAGTGGGCTTTATGTAATACACCCATTAACTAATGAAAAAATTAAATTATACATAGCAAACTATGTTTTAATGTCGTACGGTAGTGGAGCAGTTATGGCAGTAGCAGCTCACGATGAAAGAGACTATAAGTTTGCAAAAAAATATAATTTAGAAATAAAAGAAGTTATAAAGCCGGATAAAGAATTAGAGATGCCTTATACAGGTGCAGGGCATTTAATAAATTCTAGTGAATTTGATGGTATGAAAAATAGCCAAGCTAAAAAAGAAATTGTTAAAAAATTAGAAAAACTAGGATTAGGTAGAAAAAAAGTAAATTATAGATTACATGACTGGTTAATAAGTAGACAAAGATATTGGGGAACACCAATTCCTGTTTTATATGATGAAGATGGAAATATTTATTTAGAAGAAGAAAAAAATCTACCTGTATTACAAGCAGATGATATAGAGTTTACAGGACAAGGAAATCCTATTGAAACATCTAAAAAATATAAAAATGTTATATTACCAAATGGTAAAAAAGGATATCGTGAAACAGATACAATGGATACCTTTGTTGATTCATCATGGTATTATTTAAGATATTTAGATCCTAAAAATGAAAAAGAACCATTTAAAAAAGAAGATGCAAATAGCTTTACACCAGTTAGTCAATATATAGGTGGGATAGAACATGCAGTAATGCACTTACTTTATGCTAGATTTATACATAAAGCTCTAAGAGATATGAATTACCTAGATACAGATGAACCGTTTAAAAGATTGTTAACTCAAGGAATGGTATTATCTTATTCATACTACTCTAAAGAAAAAAGAGCATACTTATTTAGTAAAGATGTTGAAGTGAAAAATAACATAGCCTATGACAAAGAAACAGGAGAAGAATTAGTTTCTAAATTAGAAAAAATGAGTAAATCTAAAAATAATGGTGTAAATCCTATTGATATAGTAGATGAATTTGGAGCAGATGCTGCAAGATTATTCATACTATTTGCAGCTCCACCTGAACAAGAATTAGAATGGAGCAGTAATGGTGTGCAAGGAGCGTATAGATTTATAAATAGACTCGTATTATTATTTGATAAATCGTTAGAATTTGCTAAAAAAGGTGAGATAAACTTAAATAATAGAAGTGAATTTGATACAGAATTACAAAGAAAATTACATCAAACTATTAAAAAAGTTATAGAAAGTATGGAAGATAATTTCCACTTTAATACGGCAATAGCAGCACTTATGGAATTATTAAATGTAATGTCTAAATACTTTAATGATGTAATAGAAGCCAAAAATGAAACACAAGAGTCAGCTAAAATATGGTATGAAGCATTACTAAATATGATTTTAATGTTAGCTCCATTTACACCACATATAGCAGACGAATTACTAGGTGAATTAAAAGAAGATATATCATTTAATAAGGATTTTCCTAAATATGATGAAGAATTAACTAAAGAAGATACAGTAAATTTAGTTGTTCAAGTAAATGGAAAATTAAGAGATACTATTAAATTAAAATTAGGATTTAGTGAGGAAGTAGCAAAAGAACATGCACTAAATTCAGAAAATATAAAAAGATTTACAGATGGTAAAGAAATTGTTAAAATAATATATGTAAAAGATAAATTAGTAAATATAGTTATAAGATAGGAGGAAGTATGTTTTTTTCAAAAGATTATAAGGAAATAGCAAACGAAATATTTAAAAATGTTGGTGGAAAAGAAAATATTGTTTCACTTGATAATTGTTCAACAAGAGTTAGGGTAGAAGTTAAAAATATAGACAAGGTAGATATTAAATCTATAGTAAAAGCAGGAGCTAAAGAAGTATTGATCTCAGGTGAAGATTATCTTCAAATAGTAGTTGGGCCTACTATGGTAGCACCAGTAACTGATGCTATAAAAGTATTATACTACGAAGACTAAAATATGAAGGAAGTTCTTAGGGACTTCTTTTTTTGTTTCGAATAGTGAAAAAAATAACTGTATTTTTAATTACCAAAAAAAACATTCCTTTATTTTACTAGTTTGGTTAGTGAAAAATTTAGCTAAACAAAAATATTCATGTTATAATATAGTATATTATACAAGGAGGAACGAGATATATGAAAGTAGTTGTAGTAGGTGCAAACCATGCAGGAACAGCATGTATTAACACAATGTTAGACAATTTTAAAGATTTAGAGGTGACAGTATTTGATGCAAATAACAACATTAGTTTTTTAGGTTGTGGAATGGCTTTATGGATTGGTAACCAAATAAGTGGTTCTGATGGATTATTCTATTCAAATAAAGAAACACTAGAATCAAAAGGTGCAAAAATATTTATGAATACACCAGTTACAAGAATTGATACTAAAGAGAAAAAAGTTTATGCTAAAAATATTTTAGATGGAACAGAATATGTAGAATCATATGATAAATTAGTATTATCAACTGGATCTTTACCAATTGAAATTCCAATTCCTGGACGTGAATTAGAAAATGTTCAATTTGTTAAATTATTCCAAAATGCTAAAGAAGTAATAGAAAAATTAAATACAAATAAAGATATTAAACATGTAACAGTAGTTGGTGCAGGTTATATAGGGGTTGAATTAGCAGAAGCATTCCAATTAAATGGAAAAGAAGTAGCTTTATTAGATTCAGCTAATGAATGTTTAAGCACATATTATGATATAGAATTTAGAAAAGATATGAATAAGGTATTAGCTGATAAGGGTATTGATTTACACTTTGGAGAAACAGTAGAAGCTATATTAGGTGATAAAAAAGTAGAGGCAGTAAAAACTAGTAAAGGTGAAATCAAAACTGACATGGTTATTTTATGTGTTGGATTTAAACCTAATACAGCTTTATTAAAAGATGAATTAGAAACATTTAGAAATGGGGCTTATTTAGTAAATAAAAAACAAGAAACTAGTTTAAAAGATGTATATGCTATAGGAGACTGTGCTACAGTATACAATAATGCAAAAGATGATTTTGACTACATAGCATTAGCAACTAATAGTGTAAGATCAGGTATAGTTGCTGCATTAAATGTTGGTGGAGTAGAATTAGAATCATTAGGAGTACAAGGATCAAATGGAATTTGCATATATAAATACAAGATGGTATCAACAGGATTAACTGAAGAAGCAGCTAAAAGATACGGTATGGAAGTTTCTAGCACTTACTTTGAAGATAAACAAAAAGCAGACTTTATTGAAAAAGAACCAAATGAATTAGTTAAAATTAAAATAGTTTATGAAAAATCAACAAGAAGAGTAGTTGGAGCTCAAATGGCAAGTTATCACGATATGTCAATGGGAATACATATGTTTAGTTTAGCTATACAAGAAAAAGTTACTATAGACAAGTTAAAACTATTAGATATATTCTTCTTACCACACTTTAATAAACCATATAACTATATTACTATGGCAGCATTAGGTGCAAAGTAACCATTTTGTAACCTATTTACAAAATAATGGATATATATTAAAATATATTTATTACAAAAGAAAAAAGGAGTGATATAAAATGGCATTAGTACATTATGAAGGTGGAAAAACAAGAGATGACTTAATAGAAGAAGTTTCAAAATCAGAATATGCACTAGTTGACTTTTTTGCAACATGGTGTGGACCTTGTCGTGCATTAGGACCAGTTTTAGAAGAAATGCAATCTGAAGTAGATTATAATATAATAAAGGTAGATATAGATAGTTATCAAGAATTAGCAGCAATATATGGTGTTAGATCTATACCTACATTAATAGTATTTAAAGGACCTAATGTATTAGAAACATTTATAGGTGGAAGAGACAAAGAAACTCTTAAAAAAGAAGTAGCAAGAATTATTGGAAAATAAGTCGTTTTAAAAGGCAATGTAGTTTAGGCTATGTTGCTTTTTTCTGTGCTTTAAAAATAAGGGTTTTAGAGCTTTTTAGAAAAAAATAACAAAAAAAAATAAAAAGTTGTTGACAAACGAAGATATATTTGCTAATATATATTTTGTCAAGCGGGAAAGAAAGCTTGATAAGAACAATGAAAAGATAATAAAAACAAATGCAAACAAGTTAAGATAAAAGACAATAAGGTGAAAAAAAACAAGGAAAAATAAATTGAATGAAGAGTTTGATCCTGGCTCAGGATAAACGCTGACAGAATGCTTAACACATGCAAGTCGATGAGCTAAGTAAGCTTGCTTACAAGGCACATGGCGGACGGGTGAGTAACGCGTAAAGAACTTACCCACTAGACTGGGATAACAGAGAGAAATTTCTGATAAAACCGGATAAGTTAGTAGTAGGCATCTACTGCAAATGAAAAAGAGATTACTAGTGGAGAGCTTTGCGTCCTATTAGCTAGTTGGTGGGGTAAAGGCCTACCAAGGCGATGATAGGTAGCCGGCCTGAGAGGGTGAACGGCCACAAGGGGACTGAGATACGGCCCTTACTCCTACGGGAGGCAGCAGTGGGGAATATTGGACAATGGAGGTAACTCTGATCCAGCAATTCTGTGTGTGCGATGACGGTCTTCGGATTGTAAAGCACTTTTAGTTGGGAAGAAAAAAATGACGGTACCAACAGAAGAAGCGACGGCTAAATACGTGCCAGCAGCCGCGGTAATACGTATGTCGCTAGCGTTATCCGGAATTATTGGGCTTAAAGGGCATCTAGGCGGCAAAACAAGTTGAAGGTGAAAAGCTGTGGCTCAACCATAGTCTTGCCTACAAAACTGTAATGCTAGAGTACTGGAAAGGTGGGTGGAACTACACGAGTAGAGGTGAAATTCGTAGATATGTGTAGGAATGCCGATGATGAAGATAACTCACTGGACAGAAACTGACGCTGAAGTGCGAAAGCTAGGGGAGCAAACAGGATTAGATACCCTGGTAGTCCTAGCTGTAAACGATGATCACTGGGTGTGGGGAGTCAAATCTCTGTGCCGAAGCAAAAGCGATAAGTGATCCGCCTGGGGAGTACGTTCGCAAGAATGAAACTCAAAGGAATTGACGGGGGCCCGCACAAGTGGTGGAGCATGTGGTTTAATTCGACGCTACGCGAGGAACCTTACCAGATCTTGACATCTACGGAAGACAAAGGAGACTTTGTTGTGCCTTATAGGAACCGTAAGACAGGTGGTGCATGGCTGTCGACAGCTCGTGTTGTGAGATGTTGGGTTAAGTCCCGCAACGAGCGAAACCCCTATCATTAGTTGCCATCATTAAGTTGGGGACTCTAATGAAACTGCTAGCGAAGAGCTAGAGGAAGGTGGGGATGACGTCAAGTCATCATGCCCCTTATGATCTGGGCTACACACGTGCTACAATGGGTAGTACAATGAGAAGCAAGATGGCGACATTAAGCAAAACTCAAAAGCTACTCTTAGTTCGGATTGGAGTCTGCAACTCGACTCCATGAAGTTGGAATCACTAGTAATCGTGAATCAGCAATATCACGGTGAATACGTTCTCGGGCCTTGTACACACCGCCCGTCACACCACGAGAGTTGTTTGCACCTGAAGTTACTGGCCTAACTGTAAAGAGGGAAGTACCTAAGGTGTGAATAGTGATTGGGGTGAAGTCGTAACAAGGTATCCGTACCGGAAGGTGCGGATGGATCACCTCCTTTCTAAGGAGAAATGAAAAGACTTCTTATCTTGTTTGCAAATTATCTTTGAATAAGGGCGTGTAGCTCAGGCGGTTAGAGCACTGTGCTGATAACGCAGGGGTCAGTGGTTCGAGTCCACTCATGCCCACCAAAAAAGAAAATTATGGGGATATAGCTCAGCTGGGAGAGCGCCGCACTTGCACTGCGGAGGTCAGCAGTTCGATCCTGCTTATCTCCACCATAAAATTATTAGGACAATGAGAAATGAATAGTAGGTAAAATATTACAACTTTAACAAAAGAGATAGATAGAGTTAAAAAGAGAAAGAGAAAGCTAAATAAGGGCGTACGGAGGATGCCTAGCTAGTAAAAGCCGAAGAAGGACGTGATAAGCTGCGAAAAGCTTAGGGGAGTCGCATATAGACATAGATCCTAAGATATCCGAATGGGAGAACCTGTATATTAGAAGAATATACACGAAAGAGGTAAGCCTGTGAACTGAAACATCTAAGTAACAGGAGGAAAAGAAAGTAAAAACGATTTTCTAAGTAGCGGCGAGCGAACGGGAAAGAGCCTAAACCATAGTAGTGCCAAGAGGGTATCGTTGCTATTATGGGGTAGAGGGTATATATTAGTCAATTACCATAAGACAGTATGAGTATACTACGAAGCAGAACATAACTGGAAAGTTAGACCAAAGAAGGTGATAGTCCTGTAGGGCGTAAATAGTATATGAGTATATATATAACCCGAGTAGCATCAAGCACGAGGAATTTGGTGTGAATCAGTGTGGACCATATCACATAAGGCTAAATACTTTTACTAAGCGATAGTGGAGAGTACCGTGAGGGAAAGGTGAAAAGAACCCTGAGTAAGGGAGTGAAATAGAATTTGAAACCGTACGCTTACAAGCGGTAGGAGCCCTAAGGGGTGACTGCGTGGATTTTGGTTAATCATCCTGCGAGTTATGATATATGGCGAGGTTAAGTAAAGCGGAGCCGAAGGGAAACCGAGTCTTAAAAGGGCGATAGTCGTATGTTATAGACGCGAAACCTAGTGATCTATGCCTGACCAAGTTGAAGCAAAGGTAAGACTTTGTGGAGGACTGAACTCACCGCCGTTGAAATGATGGGAGATGAGTTAGGTATAGGGGTGAAAAGCCAATCGAACTAGGAGATAGCTCGTTCTCTCCGAAATGCATTTAGGTGCAGCCTTAATAGAAGATATGTGGGGGTAGAGCACTGTTTGACCTAGCGGGCGTATAGCTTAGTGAAGTCATGCAAACTACGAATACCATATATTAATAATTAGGAGTGAGACTATGGATGATAAGGTCCATGGTCGAGAGGGGAAAAGCCCAGACCAACAGCTAAGGTCCCAAATTATGTCTAAGTGGGAAAGGAGGTGGATATTCAGAAACAACCAGGAGGTTGGCTTAGAAGCAGCCATACCTTGAAAGAGTGCGTAACAGCTCACTGGTCGAGAGTATCTGCGCCGAAGATTTAACGGGGCTAAGACATAAACCGAAGCTTTGGAACATATGTAAATATGTTGGTAGGAGAGCGTTCTGTAAGCTGTAGAAGGAGAGTTGAAAGACGATCTGGAGGTATCAGAAGTGAGAATGCAGGAATGAGTAGCGAGAAAGTATGTGAGAATCATACTGGCCGGAAGTCCAAGGATTCCACGGCAATGTTTGTCAGCCGTGGGGGAGTCGGGACCTAAGTGAAGACAGGGATGTCATAGCGAATGGAAAATAGGTTAATATTCCTATACCACTAAATCAACGATTGAAGGGATGGAGTGACGCAGGAAGGTATGTGAGATAACTGACGGAATAGTTATTCTAAGCCAATAGCGTGATTATATAGGCAAATCCGTATAATTAAACGTGAAAGGTGATGGGTAAGCACAATAAGTGTAAGTCACAGATCCTACACTGCCGAGAAAAACTTCTACTGAGGAGATTAAGTGCCCGTACCGTAAACCGACACAGGTGGACAGGGTGAGAAACCTAAGGCCGACAGGATAACTCTAGCTAAGGAACTCTGCAAAATAGCCCCGTAACTTCGGGAGAAGGGGTGCCTATGGTAAGTGAGAAGATAAGTACTTCGAAGCTGAGATAGGCCGCAGTGAAGAGTCCCAAGCAACTGTTTACCAAAAACACAGGTCTATGCTAAGCCGGAAGGCGACGTATATGGGCTGACACCTGCCCAGTGCCGGAAGGTTAAGAGGAGGATTGAGAGATTCGAATTGAAGCCCCGGTGAACGGCGGCCGTAACTATAACGGTCCTAAGGTAGCGAAATTCCTTGTCAGGTAAGTTCTGACCTGCACGAATGGTGCAATGATTTGGGAGCTGTCTTGGCTGGAGACCTGGTGAAGTTGTAATAGCGGTGAAGATACCGCTTACCTGCAGTAGGACGGAAAGACCCCGTGGAGCTTTACTGTAGTTTGGCATTGGGTTTTGGCAATGTGTGTATAGGATAGTTGGGAGACTAAGAAGTAATTACGCTAGTAAATATGGAGTCAATGTTGGAATACCAACCATATATTGTTGAAATTCTAATCAATAAAATGAGACAGTGCTAGATGGGCAGTTTGACTGGGGCGGTCACCTCCAAAAGAGTAACGGAGGTGTTCAAAGGTTCCCTCAGGTTGGATGGAAATCAACCAAAGAGTGTAAAGGCAAAAGGGAGCTTGACTGCGAGATTGACGGATCGAGCAGGTACGAAAGTAGGACTTAGTGATCCGGTGGTACTGAATGGAAAGGCCATCGCTCAACGGATAAAAGCTACCCCGGGGATAACAGGCTGATACTTCCCAAGAGTCCATATCGACGGAAGTGTTTGGCACCTCGATGTCGGCTCGTCTCATCCTGGGGCTGGAGAAGGTCCCAAGGGTTGGGCTGTTCGCCCATTAAAGAGGCACGCGAGCTGGGTTCAGAACGTCGTGAGACAGTTCGGTCCCTATCCACTGCAGGCGTAGAATATTGAGAAGATCTGTCCTTAGTACGAGAGGACCGGGATGGACAAACCGCTGATGTATCTGTTGTCACGCCAGTGGCATGGCAGAGTAGTCACGTTTGGAACGGATAATCGCTGAAAGCATCTAAGTGAGAAGCCGACTTCAAGATAAGTATTCAAAGATACCTTCGAGACTAGGAGGAGATAGGCTAGGGGTGTAAGTGTAGTAATACATTTAGCTGACTAGTACTAATATATCGAAAGCTTTACTACTGTAATATTTTACTACTACTATTTATTTCTAATTGTCCTAGAACAATAAATTTGGTGATAATAGCCACGTGGATACACCTAGTAACATATCGAACCTAGCAGTTAAGCACGTGAACGCCGAAGATACTTCGTAAGCGGGAAAATAGGTAGTTGCCAAATTAAAATTGGATGTCTTTGTAGCTCAGTCGGTTAGAGCATCTGGCTGTTAACCAGAGGGTCGTTGGTTCGAATCCAACCAAGGACGCCATTTTTTTAAGAGTTTATGTATGTTGACAAAATATTTATACTATGTTAATATACAAAAGTATTATACGTGTCTAGGTAGCTCAATCGGCTAGAGCATACGGTTCATACCCGTAAGGTTAACGGTTCGATTCCGTTCTTAGACACCATTTTTTTATATTTGGAGGTATGATATTATGGACTTAAATGCTTTAAAAGTATATTATGAAGTTTGTAAAACAAGAAGTTTTACAAAGGCTAGTGAAAATTTATTCATTAGTCAATCAGCTGTTTCAATACAAATAAAAAAATTAGAAACTAGTTTAGATATTAAGTTAATTGAAAGAGATTCTAAAAACTTCAAATTAACCTTAGCTGGGAAAAAGGTATATAAGATAACAAAAGATATATTTAAAAAAGTTACAAGAGTAGAAAATGAAGTAAAAAGAATTGTTGATGATAAAGAATCAAAATTAATAATTGGAGCATCACATATTATAGGAGAACCTCTTTTACCAAGAATACTAAAAGACTATATTGGTAAAAATAAAGGGGTCAGTTTTGATATATATGTAAAAAATACAAACTCTCTTATTAATAAATTAAAAGATGCTGAGATAGATTTAGTACTAACAGAAGAAGAAATCTTAGAAGATGCTGATTTAAAGGTTATTTATACAGAAGAATATCCTTTTATAGTTGCAGCTCCTAATTTTGTAAAAAAATACGACGATTTAAAAGATATTTTCTTGCTACGTCGTGATAATATTAGAGCAAGTTACTACATTGATAAGTTTGAAAATTTAGTAGGATTTAAAAATAAGAATGAGATGATAGTAAATGGAAGTATAGAAACTATAAAGAATATGGTATCTATGGGTTTAGGATATGCAGTTTTACCGTATTACAGCGCATATGATAAATTAGAAAAAAAAGAATTTAAAATTTTACATAAATTTAAAGAAACAGATAGTAAATTTCAAATAATATATTTGAAAGATAATTTTGATAATGCACTTTTAAATGACTTTATACTATACTTAAAGGAAGAAGATATTACAAAACCACTAAGGGGAGAATAAGATGAAAAAAATTATACTGAGTATAATATGTTTTATATCTTTTTTTTCATACTCGGAAATAATTAGAGTAGCAAGTTTTAATGCTTTGCATTTAGGAACAAGTAAAAAAGATTATAAGACGATGGCTAGAATAATATCAAAATTTGATATTATTGCATTAGAAGAGGTTATGAATAAAAATGGTTTAGATAGACTAGTTAGTGAGTTAGATAATACATATGACTACAAGATAAGTAGCGCAGTAGGTTCTAAGAAATATAAAGAATATTATGCAGTAATGTATAAAAAAAATATAGTTGAAAAGGTTTCTTTGATTGGTAAATATAGGGAAAAAGAAAATGAGTTTATAAGAGAGCCAAGTGCATTTTATGTTAAATCTAATAAATTAGATTTTTTACTAATTCCAGTGCATTCAATATTTGGAGATAATCCTAAACAAAGAGCAAAAGAAGCTAGTAAATACGTAGATGTGTATAAGTATTTTAAAGAATTAACAAATCAAGATGATATTATCATCTTAGGTGATTTTAATTTACCAGCTACAGATAAGGCGTTTGATAATTTAAAAAAAGAAAATTTTTCAAATATTTTAGATCCTAGTGTGGATAAAACTACCTTATCTAAAAAAGGACTTGCTAGTAGTTATGATAATATATTTATAAACTTAAATAATACAAATGCTTTTACAAATAGATATGGGGTATATAACTTTACAAAGAATAATAATGAAGAAATTAGAAAGTATATATCAGATCATTTATTAGTTTTCATAGAAATGGATAATAAGGAGGATTAATGTCAAGTATATATAAAAGGATACTATATCTAGCTATTCCAATAACAATAGAAAACTTAGTTTATAATTTTATAAATTTTGTTGATATATTTATGGTAGGAAAGCCTGATGAAATTTTACATCTTGGACCAGCTGCAATTAGTGCGCTAGGTGTTTCAAACCAAGTATTTTTCATCTTTATAATTTCTTTATTTGGGCTTATGAGTGGTGCTAATGTCCTAGCTTCTCAGTACTATGGTGCAAGAGAGGATTCAAATTTAAGAAAACTTGTTTTAGTTTTTCTTTTAACATCTTTAGTTTATGTACTTCCGTTTTTCTTAGGTTCTACTTTTTTTACAAAAAGAATTATTTCGTTTTATACTAATGATTCTCTAGTTATTAAATTAGGAATAGATTATTTAAAAATAGTAGCATGGACATTTCCATTAACAGGAATTGGAATGGTATTTTCAATACTATTAAGATCTATTAATTTACCTAAATATACGCTTTATGCCTCTATTGTAGGACTTTTAGTGAATGTATCATTAAATACAGTATTAATACCTATATATGGAGTAAAAGGGGCAGCAGTTGCTACAATAATAGCAAGATTATCAAACTTAGTATTCCTTATGTTTATTTTGTTTAAAAAGAAGGTAAAACTAATACCTAATATAGGAGAAATTAAGACGATTAATATATCATTTGTAAAAAAATGTTATGCAGTGTCACTATTAACATTTGTACATGAGATTTTATGGGTACTTGCAATATCATTAAAAGCTTCATTTTATGGTAAGTTGGGAGTTAATGAATTTTCAAGTATACAAATAGCAAATAATATAAATAGCTTACTATTTACTATGTTTGTAGGGGTTACAGCAGCAACATCTGTAATTGTGGGTAATGAAATAGGAAATGATAATAAGGAAAAAGTTATTGAATATACAAATAAGATAGTAAGGCTTTTTATTTTCTTAATAATCATAATAGTGATTTTACTAAATATATCAGCTCCAGTAGTATTAAGATTTATGAAAGTCCCTGAAAATATATATATACTAACAAGAAGTATAATATACTCAGTGTCATTTACAACTATTTTTTCTTCATATACTATGCTATTTTTAGTGGGTATATTCAGAGCAGGAGGAGATTTAAAGTTCTCTATTTTAATAGAAATAATACCACTGTGGTTTGTAGCAGTCCCAATTACATATTACTTTAGTACTGTATACCCACTTCCAGTTTATTTAGTGTATATAGTATCTTACGCTGATGAAATTATTAAGTTAATACCTTGTATAATAAGATATAGAAGCTATAAGTGGATAAGAAAGGTGATATAGTGGAATTAGTTGAAAAATTAAAAAAAGTAGGATTTAGTGATTCGATGGCCTTAGTGTATATAGAATTATTAAAAAATCCTGGATACAACGGAACTCAAATATTTAAAGAATTAGATTTACCTAGAAGTAGTGTGTATAAAGCATTAGAAGATTTACTAGAACTAGAATATATAACATTAATACCAAGTAGTGAAAATTTAAAAAATTATGTACCAAAAGATCCAAAAATTTTAACAAAAGAAATTAAAATTGTATATGAAAATGTTTTACAAACACTAGGCTTAGAACTTGAAATGATATATAGACCTCAAGAATTTAATGAAGTATATAATATATCGGGGCTTAATAATTTTTATTATAAGCTAAATGAAATGATGGAAAAAGCAACTAAAAAAATTGTTGTATCTGGTAAAATTGATAATAGTAAGATTCAAGCAAAAACTGAACTGGAAATTATTAGTAAAAATATATTAGATGAAAATGAAGTATATATTTTAATAGATGATAGTGAGATTTTAGTAGCAAGATTAAATGATAATTATGCAGTAGGGATATATACTAAAAATAGTATAATAATTAAAAAGTATGAAAAAGAAAATTAAAAATTTAAAAATGATAGTATGTATAACAAAAGATAATTTAATGGGTTCTAAAAATGCAATGGGTAATGGACTTTTATGGGATGTAAAAGAAGAGCTTAATTACTTTAAAGAAAAAACAATGGGACACAGTTTATTATTTGGTGTAAATACTTCAAAATACGTACCGATAGATAAAATTAGAAAAACTAGAGATGTATATATACTAGATTATAGTGTAGATGTACCTAAGTTAATTGAAAAACTAGAAGGTGAAAATAAAGAAATTTTTATATGTGGAGGATACAATACCTACAAGTATTTTTTAGAAAAATATATACCTTCTGAAATATATGTTTCTATATTAAAAGATCATGTATTAATAAAAGAAAGCGAAAACAAGTTATACTTTCCTAAATTAGAAGAATATGGATACAAAAAAGAAATGATAAAAGAATATGATGACTTTTATGCTTATGTATATAAGAATTAGTCTTAAGGGCTAATTTTTTTTATATAAAAATGGTAGCGTTACCAAAAAAAATATATGAAGTCAAAAAATAACAAATAAAAAATTTGCTTTTTCAAAATTTTCAGGGTATAAAATGGTATCGATACCAATTTGAAGAAGGAGAAAATAATGAGAAAAGCATTAATAGTTGGGAGTCTTAATGTTGATATGACATTTAATGTAGAGAATTTCGTTAAAAAAGGAGAAACAATATTTGCTAAAAGCTATTATGAAAGCTGTGGAGGAAAAGGAGCCAATCAGGCAGTTTGTGTTTCTAAATTAGGGACAAAAACAGAAATGTTAGGAATGGTTGGATTTGATAAAGAAGGAGAAAAATTAATAAGCAATTTAGAAAATTTTGACATAAAATGTACAATTTTAAAATCTAATTTCCCTACAGGAAGAGCTATAATATCGGTTGATAAGAACGCAGATAATTCAATAATTGTAGTTGGAGGTGCAAATTTAGAAATAAAAAAAGATGATATTGATAATAATATAGAGTCTATAAAAAATAATGATATAATTATACTTCAAAATGAAATTCCAGAAGAGGTTGTAGAGTATACATTAGTAAAGGCAAAAGAAAATCACAAGCTAACTATATATAATCCAGCACCAGCAAAAAAAGTTTCTGAAAAAAAATTAGAAAATACAGATTATTTAGTTGTTAATGAAACAGAAATGGAATTTATATTTGAACAATCTATAAAAGATGAAAATTATTTAGAAAACTTGTTAAAAATAAAGAAAGAAAAAGATATTAAAAATATAATATTAACACTAGGTGAAAAAGGTGTTGTACTATTTGATGATAAAAATGATATTAAAAAGTATGCAGCATATAAAGTAAATGCCGTAGACACAACGGCTGCAGGAGATTCATTTATAGGTGCATTTGCTTCTAAAATTTTAGACACTAATATAGATGAAGCAATAAAGTATGCAATAGCAGTATCAGCTATAGTTGTTACTAGAAAAGGGGCTCAGGAATCTATTCCTACTTTAGATGAAATATATAAATTTATAAAGGAGAACGAAGATGAAAAAAAATAAATTAATTAATTCAGAAATTTCTTATGTGATTTCAAAAATGGGACATACAGATTCTTTAGTTATTTGTGATGCTGGACTTCCAATACCAAATGATGTTAAAAGAATTGATTTAGCGCTAGAAAAAGGGATACCTAGTTTTATTGATACATTTAAAGTGGTTTTAGATGAATTAAAAGTAGAAGCTGTAATAATGGCAAGTGAAATGAAAGAAATATCACCTAAATTACATGATGAAATAATTGAAATTTTATCTAAGGAAAATATAAAAATAGAATATGTAAAACATGCAGAATTTAAAAAAGAAACAAAAAAATCAATGGCAATCATTAGAACAGGAGAATATACTCCTTATGCTAATATTATATTAAAGTCAGGAGTAGTATTTTAATGGAAGAAAAATTATTGGAGTTAAAAAATATAACTAAGACATTTCCTGGTGTAATTGCTCTTGATAATGTTGATTTTAATGTTTATAAAGGTAAGATAATGGCTCTAGCTGGTGAAAATGGAGCAGGTAAATCTACATTGATGAAAATTATTACAGGAATATATATAAAAGATTCAGGTAAAATTTTATACGAGGGTAAAGAGGTTGAATATAAGTCAATAGTGGATTCTATAAATTTAGGTATAGGAATTATCCACCAGGAACTAAACTTACTACCAGAATTATCAGTTATTGAAAATATATTTTTAGGAAGAGAAAGAGTAAATAAGTTTGGTAAAATAGATTATAAGGTAATGGAAAAAGAAGTTTTAGAAATATTCTCTAAACTAGGTATAGAATATGACTTACATAAAAAAGTTAAAGAATTTAGTATAGCTGAACAACAAATGATAGAAATAGCAAAAGTTTTATCTCAAAATGCAAACCTTATAATAATGGATGAGCCAACTGATGCACTAACAGATAAAGAAATAGTAAAATTATTTAATGTTATACTAGAACTAAAAAAACAAGGTAAAGGAATAGTATATATTTCTCATAGGTTAAAAGAAATTTTTGAAATATGTGATGATGTTACAATTTTTAGAGATGGTAAATATATATGCGAAGAAAAAGTAGCTAATATAGATGAAAAAAAACTTATAGAATATATGGTAGGAAGAAAGATAGAAGATTACTTCCCTTATGAAAAAGTTGAAAAAGGGAAAACTGTATTAGAAGTATATAATTTAACAAATAAATATATAAAAAATGTATCATTTGAATTAAAAAAGGGTGAAGTTTTAGGTATTTCAGGATTAGTTGGAGCTGGAAGAACAGAATTATGTAAAACTATATTCGGAAGTTTAAAAAGAGATACTGGACAAATAAAAATAGATGATAAAAATGTGGAAATAAATAGTGTAGAAGATGCACTAAAAAATAAAATATATTACGTATCTGAAGATAGAAAAAAAGACGGATTAATACTAGGAATGAGTATAAAAGAAAATATGAGTATATCTTCTATAAAAGATTTTGAAAACTCTTTTTATATGATAGACCAAGAAAAAGAAATATCAGAAGTTAATAAATATATAGTAAAGTTTGGAGTAAAAGCACCAAGTATTAAAACTTTAATAAAAAAATTAAGTGGAGGAAACCAACAAAAAGTTTCTATAGCAAAAGCCTTAATGACAAATCCTAAGGTTTTAATATTAGATGAACCAACAAGAGGAATAGATGTAGGTGCTAAAAGAGACATATATTTACTTATAAATGAATTGAAAAGAAATGGCATAGCTGTAATATTAGTTTCTTCTGAAATGCCAGAAATTTTAGGTTTAAGTGATAGAATAATAGTAATGGCAAATGGAAAAATAACTAAAGAATTTGATAAAAGTGAAGCAACACAAGAAAAAATAATGAAAGCTTCAATAAATTAAAGGAGAGGTAATGAAAATAAAAGACAAAATTATGAAAAACAAACCGCTATTAGGATTAATAATTTTCTCAATAATAATAGCAATGATAAACCCAAGATTTTCTTCGGTTATAAATATATTAAACATATTTAGACAAACATCTATAAATGCAGTTATTGCTGTTGGTATGACTTTAGTAATTTTAACTGGTGGTATAGATTTATCAGTAGGATCAATTTTAGCTTTAACTGGAGCTAGTGCATCTATTTTATTAAAAAATAATGTAAATTCAATTCTTGTTTTAATTATAGTAATCTTATTAGGAGCATTACTAGGATACTTAAATGGAGTTGTAATATCTAGATTAAAATTACAACCATTTATAATAACATTAGTAAGTATGACAATCTTAAGAGGATTAACATTAGTTATAACAGATGGAAGACCTATTACAGTAGGAAATATTACAGGGTCATTTGAGTTTCTAGGTAACGGATATATTTTAAAAATACCATTCCCAGTAATATTAATGATAATAATTTATGCTTGCATGTACTATATTCTGAACCATACAAGATTTGGGAGATATATATATGCAATAGGTGGGAATGAAGAAACAACTAAATTATCAGGAATAAATACAAATAAAATTAAAACCTTAGCATATGTTTTAAGCGGTGTTTTTGCTACTATTGCTGGTTTGGTTATAACATCAAGATTAGCATCAGCTCAACCAACAGCAGGAAGTGGATATGAATTAGACGCTATAGCAGCAGTAGTTCTAGGTGGAACTAGCTTATCAGGAGGAATAGGAAGTATAGGTGGAACTTTAATAGGAGCATTAATTATAGGGGTTTTATCTAATGCATTAAACTTATTAAACGTCACAGCATATTATCAAATGATAATAAAAGGATTAGTAATATTTATAGCAGTAATTATAGATATAAAATCAAATAAAAATTAGTTATATAAAAAAATATATATATAAATTTAGGAGGAATATTATGAAAAAATTATTTTACGCAGTGTTAATGTCAGCTTTTGTGTTTTCTTGTGGTAGCAAAGAAGCTACTAAAACAGTAGAAAATGCTAATAAAAAAATAGGTGTTGTTATATCAACATTAAACAATCCATTCTTTGTAACCTTAAAAGAAGGAATAGAAGAAAAAGCAAAAGAATATAATTATGATTTAGTTGTAATTGATTCGCAAAATGATTCTGCTAAAGAATTATCAAGTGTTGAAGATTTATTAGTTCAAAAGGTAGATTTAATCTTAATTAATCCAACTGATTCTGATGCAGTTACAAGTAGTATAAAAAGAATTAATGAAGCTAATGTACCAGTTATAACATTAGATAGAGGAGCTAATGGTGGAAAAGTTGTAGCACACGTAGCATCGGATAATGTTAAAGGTGGTCAAATGGCAGGAGAATTTATCTTAGAAAAATTAAATTCTAAAGGTAAAGTTGTAGAATTAGAAGGTATTTCTGGAACAACAGCTGCAAGAGAACGTGGAGAAGGATTTAATAAGGCAATTGAAGGTAAATTAGAAGTTGTTGCAAGACAAACAGCTAACTTTGATAGAACAAAAGGATTAGAAGTTATGGAAAATATTTTACAATCTAATCCAGAAATAAATGCAGTATTTGCACATAATGATGAAATGGCATTAGGAGCATTAAAAGCAATAGAAGCAACAAAAAGAAATATCCTAGTTGTAGGGTTTGATGCAATTGATGATGCTGTAGCTTCAGTTAAAGAAGGTAAATTAGGTGCAACAGTAGCTCAACAACCAAAATTAATTGGTATTTTAGGGGTTGAAACTGCTAAAAAAGTATTAGATGGAAAACAAGTAGAAAAATATATACCAGTAGATTTACAATTAGTAAAATAAAGAGATATTATGAAAATAGGAGATATCGCAAGGTTAGCAGGAGTTTCTACAACAACAGTATCTAGAGTTTTGAATAATAGTAAAAATGTTAAAGAAGAAACAAGAATAA
Source organism: Oceanivirga miroungae (assembly GCF_902505095.1). Taxonomy (GTDB): domain Bacteria; phylum Fusobacteriota; class Fusobacteriia; order Fusobacteriales; family Leptotrichiaceae; genus Oceanivirga; species Oceanivirga miroungae. The sequence goes on from NZ_CABWIB010000001.1 coordinate 300,986, forward strand.
AAGTAAATAACGTAATAAAAGAACAAAATTATTATCCTAATATGATTGCTAGAAATTTATCTAGTAATAAAAATGATACTATTGGATTAATTGTTCCTGACATAAAAAATACTTATTTTTCTAAAATAGTTAATAATATGGTTACTAATGCAGGTAAAAAAAATCTAAATGTAGTTTTAGGCTGTAGTAATGAAGACTTTGAAATTCAAAAAAAATATATAGAATTATTTATAAAGCAAAGAGTAAAAGGAATTATTATAGCAGTAACTAAAAATTCGTACAATGAATTGGAATTTTTTGAGAATATTTCATCTAAAATACCGGTAGTATTTATAGAAAGAAAGATAAATTCTAATTTTCCAACAGTTTGTTTTGAAAATATAAATTCAACTATTAAATCAATAGAAAAGTTAATAGAAAAAGGACATAAAAAAATAGCATTTTTAGCTGGAGATTTAAGTATAAGTACAGCAAGAGAAAGACTAGAAGCTTACAAAAGAGTTTTGAAAAAGTATAATATTAAATACGATGAAAAATTAGTTTTTTACGGAGATTTCTCTATGGAAAGCGGGTATATACTAGCTAAAGAAATATTTAAAACAAATGTATCTGCTATATATATTTCAAATAATTTAATGCTACTAGGATTTTTAAAAGCATTAAAGGAATATAAGAAAAACGAAGATGAATATCTTATATCTACGTTTGAGCACGATGAGATAGTATACTTTATAAATCAAGACATAAACTCATATAAAATACCTTTTTCTGAACTTACAAAAAAAAGTATGGATCTATTGGAAGAAGTTAGCAATAAGGAAAATAAAAAAAATTTAGTTGAAATTGAATTAGATTAGAAATAAATTGCCCTGTTTTTATAGCAGGGTATTTTTAGTACAAAAATTTATATAGTGCATGTTAAAGTTTGATATGCAACACATAAAAAACATGACAAACATCAATAAAATCAATAGGTTTAGAGATTTTGATAAAAAATTTTAAACCTATTTTTTTTTGATAATTCGCTAGAACTTAATAAATTCAAGTGTTCTAAACAATAAAAATTTGATATTATTAAAGTTGATATGCAACACCCTTTTTTAAAGTTGATATGCAACACTTTGGTATTCAAGAAAGGGTAAAAATGAAATTAAAAGATAGAATAGAAATAGAAATTAGATTAAGAGAAAATACTGGTATTAGAGAAATAGCAAGATTATTAAATGTTAATCCTTCAACAGTATCAAGGGAAATTAAAAAGAATAGAATGGTATGTAGAAATAAAAAAGTAATAGAATTAAATTATAGAGATAATGAGGAAATATTAGAAACACATCCATGTGAATTGCTAACTAAAAGCCCAAATGTCTGCAATGGATGTCCTAGATATATAAATAATCATTGCTACTATCACTATGTAATATACAATGCAGAACAAGCAGATAATAATTATCTTAAGTTAAAATCAGAAAGTAATTCTAAAATTAAAAATGAAGTAGTACAAATAGAGTTAAAAAAAGATATACAAAAACTGTTAAATTTAGGACAACCTATCTCACACATACATATATCATTAAAAGAAATATATAAAGACGACATGGTATCTATTCAAACAATATATGACTGGATAAGTAAAGGTATTGTTAAATATACTAAAAAGAAAATAAAGACTAGAGCAACTAATTTAAGTAAAGATAAAATAGAATATAAGAAAAGATTAGAGTTTTTAAAGAATAAGGAATTTCAAGATTTCGTAGAATATACTAAAGGCAAGAACTTAAATATAGTTGAAATGGATTTGGTATGTGGACCTTTAGGGAGTAATGGATACATACTAACAATATTTATTCCTAGAATACAGTTTTTAATGGCATATAAATTAAAATATAAAACGCCTTACGAAGTACTAAGAGTACTAGATGATATTGAAAATAAGATAGGGTATTCTATGTTTAAAAAGCTATTTGGAGTAATATTAACAGATAGGGGATCTGAGTTTTTAAAATTTAATGAAATAGAAATTAGCAAGAAAACTCTTAAAAATAGAACGAAAATATTTTACTGCGATGCAGGAACACCAACACAAAAACCATTTATAGAGAATATTCATAGATTATTAAGAAAAGTGTACCCAAAAGGTGTAAGTTTAGAGAATGTATCACAAGAAGATTTATACGAAGTAGTAAGTAATATAAATAGTTTAAAGAAAAAAGCATACAATAATAAAACCCCTAATGATATGTTTATTGAAACTTATAGTAAAACTTTACTATCAAAACTATCATTAAGGGCATATAATTGTGATGAAGTTGTTTTATTACCATTAAATACAACCTCTAAATAATTATAAACCAAATAATAAAAAATAACAATTAGAAAATCCCAAAGTGTTGCATATCAAACTTTAAAAGTATATAAAAAAAATACTAGGTGTTGCATATCAAACTTTAAAGTACAAAAAAATCAAAAAAACTTGACAAAATGAGTTGTGGGGGGTATTATACATTTAAAGAGATTTTATCTATTAAAATTTATACAAATATTAATAGATATAATTAAATTATGTATAAAATGGGAGGATTTTATGAAATTAAAAATGATGTTGGTTGGGTTAGTTTTAGCAAGTGGTGTTGCTTCTTTTGCGGATGCAAATTTAGAGACTAAAAAATTACAATTGGTAACTAAATTAAGTTCTTTAAATATGCCAAGTTCTTTAAATAATGATATTATGTCTGCTAAGGATGATAATGAATTTGGTCTTGTTGAGAAAAAAGTTGTAGAAGAGGTTAATAAACAATTTTTAGATAGATATAAGAAATTTAAAAAAGCTAGATATGGTAAATTTCAAGGTTCTTTAATCAATTTAGAGGATGCATTTGATAGTTCTAAGGATCCTATAGTTACAATATATGATAAAAAATACAATTTATCAACTGTAGATGGAGCTATTGATTTAACTAATGTATTTTATAATAAAGCAAAGGGAGTAAATGCATTTGATAAAGAGACTGAAACTCTTTTTCCTAATAATGAAAAAGTAAAAGAAATAAAAACAAATACTAAAAAAATAGAAGAGATTATTGTAGGTGAAAAGGCAGCAATAACTTCATTGGATGAAATTAAATCACTGCCTGGTATAAGGGATGTTTATGATAATATAGAAAAAAAATCAATTGAAGGTGAAGAAGAAGATGCGATAGATACATATGATCCATTTGAAAACCAAGATGATCCATGTGAAAACCAAGATGATCCATGTGAAATCCAAATTGAAGCTTTTAATAAGTCAATGACAGATGAAGAAAAAAACAAAAGTGTATATAATGAAAAAAATGAAGAACAACTTCTAGAAAAAATTAAAGAAGGAAAAGCTATAGAAGAAAAAAATAGAGAAAAGAATGCAGAATATGATAATACATTAAAGGTAAAAGAAGGAGAGGTTGAACTTACAGAAGTTGTAAATTATGACTTTACTCTAAGAGAAGCTGATTTTGATGCTGAAGCGGTTGAAAAAAGAATTGTCATATCAGAAGGAAAAGCAATCCAACAAAATGAACAAATAAGAGTAGAATTAGAAAAAACAAATGCAGAAGTTGCTAAAAAAGCAGATAAAACTTATGTTGATGGAAGTTTAAAATCTTTAGGTGAAGCAACACAAAGAGGACTAGCAGAACAAGCAGCATTATCATCATTATTACAACCAGTAACAGCTGGTAAAGGAATGATAACAGCAGGATTTGGAGGACATAATAAGTCTGTAGCTGTTGCAGTAGGTTTAGGTTATAAATTTAATAATAAATTCTCTATAAGAGCAGGGCTTTCTACAAGCTTTAAATCAGTTTCATATAATGCCTCTTTAGGATATGAATTTTAATAATATATAAATTATCATAGAGAGTTTTGATGATAATAAAGTTCTATCCCTTATCCGTAAAATGGATGAGGGATTTTATTATGAATAAAGCTTTATAAATTTTACTTTGCATGTTAAAGTTTGATATGCAACACATAAAAAACATGACAAACATCAATAAAATCAATAGGTTTAGAGATTTTGATAAAAAATTTTAAACCTATTTTTTTTTGATAATTCGCTAGAACTTAATAAATTCAAGTGTTCTAAACAATAAAAATTTGATATTATTAAAGTTGATATGCAACACTTTGGTATTCAAGAAAGGGTAAAAATGAAATTAAAAGATAGAATAGAAATGGAAATTAGATTAAGAGAAAATACTGGTATTAGAGAAATAGCAAGATTATTAAATGTTAATCCTTCAACAGTATCAAGGGAAATTAAAAAGAATAGAATGGTATGTAGAAATAAAAAAGTAATAGAATTAAATTATAGAGATAATGAGGAAATATTAGAAACACATCCATGTGAATTGCTAACTAAAAGCCCAAATGTCTGCAATGGATGTCCTAGATATATAAATAATCATTGCTACTATCACTATGTAATATACAATGCAGAACAAGCAGATAATAATTATCTTAAGTTAAAATCAGAAAGTAATTCTAAAATTAAAAATGAAGTAGTACAAATAGAGTTAAAAAAAGATATACAAAAACTGTTAAATTTAGGACAACCTATCTCACACATACATATATCATTAAAAGAAATATATAAAGACGACATGGTATCTATTCAAACAATATATGACTGGATAAGTAAAGGTATTGTTAAATATACTAAAAAGAAAATAAAGACTAGAGCAACTAATTTAAGTAAAGATAAAATAGAATATAAGAAAAGATTAGAGTTTTTAAAGAATAAGGAATTTCAAGATTTCGTAGAATATACTAAAGGCAAGAACTTAAATATAGTTGAAATGGATTTGGTATGTGGACCTTTAGGGAGTAATGGATACATACTAACAATATTTATTCCTAGAATACAGTTTTTAATGGCATATAAATTAAAATATAAAACGCCTTACGAAGTACTAAGAGTACTAGATGATATTGAAAATAAGATAGGGTATTCTATGTTTAAAAAGCTATTTGGAGTAATATTAACAGATAGGGGATCTGAGTTTTTAAAATTTAATGAAATAGAAATTAGCAAGAAAACTCTTAAAAATAGAACGAAAATATTTTACTGCGATGCAGGAACACCAACACAAAAACCATTTATAGAGAATATTCATAGATTATTAAGAAAAGTGTACCCAAAAGGTGTAAGTTTAGAGAATGTATCACAAGAAGATTTATACGAAGTAGTAAGTAATATAAATAGTTTAAAGAAAAAAGCATACAATAATAAAACCCCTAATGATATGTTTATTGAAACTTATAGTAAAACTTTACTATCAAAACTATCATTAAGGGCATATAATTGTGATGAAGTTGTTTTATTACCATTAAATACAACCTCTAAATAATTATAAACCAAATAATAAAAAATAACAATTAGAAAATCCCAAAGTGTTGCATATCAAACTTTAAAAGTATATAAAAAAAATACTAGGTGTTGCATATCAAACTTTAAAGTACAAAAATTTATATATGCATGTTAAAGTTTGATATGCAACACATAAAAAACATGACAAACATCAATAAAATCAATAGGTTTAGAGATTTTGATAAAAAATTTTAAACCTATTTTTTTTTGATAATTCGCTAGAACTTAATAAATTCAAGTGTTCTAAACAATAAAAATTTGATATTATTAAAGTTGATATGCAACACCCTTTTTTAAAGTTGATATGCAACACTTTGGTATTCAAGAAAGGGTAAAAATGAAATTAAAAGATAGAATAGAAATAGAAATTAGATTAAGAGAAAATACTGGTATTAGAGAAATAGCAAGATTATTAAATGTTAATCCTTCAACAGTATCAAGGGAAATTAAAAAGAATAGAATGGTATGTAGAAATAAAAAAGTAATAGAATTAAATTATAGAGATAATGAGGAAATATTAGAAACACATCCATGTGAATTGCTAACTAAAAGCCCAAATGTCTGCAATGGATGTCCTAGATATATAAATAATCATTGCTACTATCACTATGTAATATACAATGCAGAACAAGCAGATAATAATTATCTTAAGTTAAAATCAGAAAGTAATTCTAAAATTAAAAATGAAGTAGTACAAATAGAGTTAAAAAAAGATATACAAAAACTGTTAAATTTAGGACAACCTATCTCACACATACATATATCATTAAAAGAAATATATAAAGACGACATGGTATCTATTCAAACAATATATGACTGGATAAGTAAAGGTATTGTTAAATATACTAAAAAGAAAATAAAGACTAGAGCAACTAATTTAAGTAAAGATAAAATAGAATATAAGAAAAGATTAGAGTTTTTAAAGAATAAGGAATTTCAAGATTTCGTAGAATATACTAAAGGCAAGAACTTAAATATAGTTGAAATGGATTTGGTATGTGGACCTTTAGGGAGTAATGGATACATACTAACAATATTTATTCCTAGAATACAGTTTTTAATGGCATATAAATTAAAATATAAAACGCCTTACGAAGTACTAAGAGTACTAGATGATATTGAAAATAAGATAGGGTATTCTATGTTTAAAAAGCTATTTGGAGTAATATTAACAGATAGGGGATCTGAGTTTTTAAAATTTAATGAAATAGAAATTAGCAAGAAAACTCTTAAAAATAGAACGAAAATATTTTACTGCGATGCAGGAACACCAACACAAAAACCATTTATAGAGAATATTCATAGATTATTAAGAAAAGTGTACCCAAAAGGTGTAAGTTTAGAGAATGTATCACAAGAAGATTTATACGAAGTAGTAAGTAATATAAATAGTTTAAAGAAAAAAGCATACAATAATAAAACCCCTAATGATATGTTTATTGAAACTTATAGTAAAACTTTACTATCAAAACTATCATTAAGGGCATATAATTGTGATGAAGTTGTTTTATTACCATTAAATACAACCTCTAAATAATTATAAACCAAATAATAAAAAATAACAATTAGAAAATCCCAAAGTGTTGCATATCAAACTTTAAAAGTATATAAAAAAAATACTAGGTGTTGCATATCAAACTTTAAAGTACAAAAAAATCAAAAAAACTTGACAAAATGAGTTGTGGGGGGTATTATACATTTAAAGAGATTTTATCTATTAAAATTTATACAAATATTAATAGATATAATTAAATTATGTATAAAATGGGAGGATTTTATGAAATTAAAAATGATGTTGGTTGGGTTAGTTTTAGCAAGTGGTGTTGCTTCTTTTGCGGATGCAAATTTAGAGACTAAAAAATTACAATTGGTAACTAAATTAAGTTCTTTAAATATGCCAAGTTCTTTAAATAATGATATTATGTCTGCTAAGGATGATAATGAATTTGGTCTTGTTGAGAAAAAAGTTGTAGAAGAGGTTAATAAACAATTTTTAGATAGATATAAGAAATTTAAAAAAGCTAGATATGGTAAATTTCAAGGTTCTTTAATCAATTTAGAGGATGCATTTGATAGTTCTAAGGATCCTATAGTTACAATATATGATAAAAAATACAATTTATCAACTGTAGATGGAGCTATTGATTTAACTAATGTATTTTATAATAAAGCAAAGGGAGTAAATGCATTTGATAAAGAGACTGAAACTCTTTTTCCTAATAATGAAAAAGTAAAAGAAATAAAAACAAATACTAAAAAAATAGAAGAGATTATTGTAGGTGAAAAGGCAGCAATAACTTCATTGGATGAAATTAAATCACTGCCTGGTATAAGGGATGTTTATGATAATATAGAAAAAAAATCAATTGAAGGTGAAGAAGAAGATGCGATAGATACATATGATCCATTTGAAAACCAAGATGATCCATGTGAAAACCAAGATGATCCATGTGAAATCCAAATTGAAGCTTTTAATAAGTCAATGACAGATGAAGAAAAAAACAAAAGTGTATATAATGAAAAAAATGAAGAACAACTTCTAGAAAAAATTAAAGAAGGAAAAGCTATAGAAGAAAAAAATAGAGAAAAGAATGCAGAATATGATAATACATTAAAGGTAAAAGAAGGAGAGGTTGAACTTACAGAAGTTGTAAATTATGACTTTACTCTAAGAGAAGCTGATTTTGATGCTGAAGCGGTTGAAAAAAGAATTGTCATATCAGAAGGAAAAGCAATCCAACAAAATGAACAAATAAGAGTAGAATTAGAAAAAACAAATGCAGAAGTTGCTAAAAAAGCAGATAAAACTTATGTTGATGGAAGTTTAAAATCTTTAGGTGAAGCAACACAAAGAGGACTAGCAGAACAAGCAGCATTATCATCATTATTACAACCAGTAACAGCTGGTAAAGGAATGATAACAGCAGGATTTGGAGGACATAATAAGTCTGTAGCTGTTGCAGTAGGTTTAGGTTATAAATTTAATAATAAATTCTCTATAAGAGCAGGGCTTTCTACAAGCTTTAAATCAGTTTCATATAATGCCTCTTTAGGATATGAATTTTAATAATATATAAATTATCATAGAGAGTTTTGATGATAATAAAGTTCTATCCCTTATCCGTAAAATGGATGAGGGATTTTATTATGAATAAAGCTTTATAAATTTTACTTTGCATGTTAAAGTTTGATATGCAACACATAAAAAACATGACAAACATCAATAAAATCAATAGGTTTAGAGATTTTGATAAAAAATTTTAAACCTATTTTTTTTTGATAATTCGCTAGAACTTAATAAATTCAAGTGTTCTAAACAATAAAAATTTGATATTATTAAAGTTGATATGCAACACTTTGGTATTCAAGAAAGGGTAAAAATGAAATTAAAAGATAGAATAGAAATGGAAATTAGATTAAGAGAAAATACTGGTATTAGAGAAATAGCAAGATTATTAAATGTTAATCCTTCAACAGTATCAAGGGAAATTAAAAAGAATAGAATGGTATGTAGAAATAAAAAAGTAATAGAATTAAATTATAGAGATAATGAGGAAATATTAGAAACACATCCATGTGAATTGCTAACTAAAAGCCCAAATGTCTGCAATGGATGTCCTAGATATATAAATAATCATTGCTACTATCACTATGTAATATACAATGCAGAACAAGCAGATAATAATTATCTTAAGTTAAAATCAGAAAGTAATTCTAAAATTAAAAATGAAGTAGTACAAATAGAGTTAAAAAAAGATATACAAAAACTGTTAAATTTAGGACAACCTATCTCACACATACATATATCATTAAAAGAAATATATAAAGACGACATGGTATCTATTCAAACAATATATGACTGGATAAGTAAAGGTATTGTTAAATATACTAAAAAGAAAATAAAGACTAGAGCAACTAATTTAAGTAAAGATAAAATAGAATATAAGAAAAGATTAGAGTTTTTAAAGAATAAGGAATTTCAAGATTTCGTAGAATATACTAAAGGCAAGAACTTAAATATAGTTGAAATGGATTTGGTATGTGGACCTTTAGGGAGTAATGGATACATACTAACAATATTTATTCCTAGAATACAGTTTTTAATGGCATATAAATTAAAATATAAAACGCCTTACGAAGTACTAAGAGTACTAGATGATATTGAAAATAAGATAGGGTATTCTATGTTTAAAAAGCTATTTGGAGTAATATTAACAGATAGGGGATCTGAGTTTTTAAAATTTAATGAAATAGAAATTAGCAAGAAAACTCTTAAAAATAGAACGAAAATATTTTACTGCGATGCAGGAACACCAACACAAAAACCATTTATAGAGAATATTCATAGATTATTAAGAAAAGTGTACCCAAAAGGTGTAAGTTTAGAGAATGTATCACAAGAAGATTTATACGAAGTAGTAAGTAATATAAATAGTTTAAAGAAAAAAGCATACAATAATAAAACCCCTAATGATATGTTTATTGAAACTTATAGTAAAACTTTACTATCAAAACTATCATTAAGGGCATATAATTGTGATGAAGTTGTTTTATTACCATTAAATACAACCTCTAAATAATTATAAACCAAATAATAAAAAATAACAATTAGAAAATCCCAAAGTGTTGCATATCAAACTTTAAAAGTATATAAAAAAAATACTAGGTGTTGCATATCAAACTTTAAAGTACAAAAATTTATATAGATATTGACAGTTAAATATAATAAATAGTATAATTTTTATATTAAAAATAAAGGAGAGTAATGTTATGAAGATATTAATTAATCAAGTATTAGAAGTTTTAAATAAAAATATTGAAAAAACTTTTAATATAGAAATAGATAGTAATGATATACAAAATTCAACTAAAAAGGAGTTTGGAGATTTTCAATCAAATTTTGCAATGAAAAATGCAAAAGCGTTAGGAGATAATCCAAGAAATATAGCTAATAAACTAATTGAAAATTTTGATGGTGAAGATATTATTGAAAAAATAGAATTAGCAGGTCCAGGATTTTTAAATATTTTTGTTAAAGATAGTATTTTAAATGAAGACATAAAAAAAATGACAAAAGAAAATATTGAATATAATATAGATAGTAGTAAAATTGTAGCTATTGATTATTCATCACCAAATATAGCTAAAAGAATGCACGTAGGGCATTTAAGATCTACTATCATAGGAGATGCTTTAAAGAAAATATACCAAGAATTAGGATTTAAAGTATATGGAGATAACCATATAGGAGACTGGGGAACACAGTTTGGTAAACTAATAGTTGCATACAACAAATGGCTAGATAGAGAAAAATATGAAAAAGATCCAATAGGCGAATTAGAAAGACTGTATGTATTATTTGGTACTGAAGCTAAAAAAGATCCTAGCTTAGATGATTTAGCTCGTGAAGAATTAAGAAAAGTACAAATTGGAGATGAAGTTAACTTTGCTTTATGGAAAGAATTTATAACTTATTCAATGAAGGAATATAATAAAGTTTATGATAGATTAGGGATAAAGTTTGAATTAATAAACGGTGAATCTTTCTATAATGAAATGATGCCAGATGTACTAGAAGATATTACTAAAAAAGGTATTGCAAAATTAGATGATGGAGCATTAGTTGTGTTTTTTGATGAAAACGAATCTAACTTACCTCCATGTATAGTAAGAAAAAAAGATGGAAGCTTTTTATACTCAACATCAGATTTAGCTACAGTTAGATATAGAAAAAGAGATTTAGGTGTAGGTATTGGAATATATGTAGTTGATGAAAGACAAACAGGACACTTCAAACAAGTTTTTGAAATTTCAAGATTAATGGGTGGAGATTATGACTACGATAAAATTCATACTGCATTTGGTATAATGAGATTTGGTGATGGTGCAATCTTTAGCTCACGTGGTGGAAATGTAATTCACTTAATTGACTTATTAGATGAAGCAAAATCAGAAGTATTAAAAGTAATCGAAGAAAAAAATCCAGAATTAACTAAAGAAGAAAAAGAAGAAATAGCAGAAGTTGTAGGAGTAGGAGCTATTAAATACTTTGATTTAAGCCAAAATAGAACATCTCCAATAATGTTTACTTGGGATAAAGTACTAGCATTTGAAGGAAATACAGGACCATATTTCCAATATACTTATGTAAGAATACAATCATTAAAAAGAAAAGCAAAGGAAATGGGTATAGAGTTAAATGAAAATATAGATGTATTAACTAAAAATTCAATAGCTTCTGAAAGAGAATTAGTTGCAACTATGTTAAAATATCCATCAGCTGTAATTAAAGCATATGAAACTAATAAACCTAATGTAATTGCAGATTACATTTATGATTTAGCAAAACAATTTAATAGTTACTACAATAATGAAAAAATATTAGCTAATGAAGATAAAGAACAAATACTTAATAAGTTAGCATTATGCGATAAAGTAGGAGAAGTTCTTAAAAAAGGACTATCATTATTAGGAATAAATACAGTAGATAAAATGTAATAAAAAAGTAAGCCCTGGCTTACTTTTTTTCATATACTCTTTTTTCAAATTTTTCATGATTTACAACAAATCTTTCGTGAATTCCTTTTCCAATTATTTCATCATTAACTAAACATTCGACACTTAAAACAATTTTTTTGCCAGACACTTCTTTAATTTCAACATTACAAACAACCTCAGATAAAATGGGACTTGCTTTAATATGCTCTATATTTACTTTTATACCAACAGTAATTTCATCATTTTCTAAAAATTTTGCTATATAATCACTTGATGTTTTTTCCATAAAAGCAATCATTGCAGGTGTTGCATATACCCTAGCAAGTCCAGAACCATAGCTACTTGCTAAATCTTTTTCATTTACTATCATTTTATTAGTATATTTACTTCCAACTAAAATTTCTTTCATATATCCTCCTGAATTTAAAAAAGTCTGATACTTAACCAGACTAGATTTAACGATTTCAATTTATTTTATTTAAACTCGTTGTGTAAAGTTTAATATGTCTTAAAACTTCAATAGTATTATATACCAAAATTCAGATAAATGCAACTATGTTAAAAAAATAACTTTTAAAATTTGCTTTTTAATATTTTAGGGGTATAATTCTAATGATGGTAACATAAAGTTAACTATACAAGGAGGAAGAATTATGGTTATTGATGTTAGAAGTGAAATTATGCCACTTAAAAAGGTTTTATTACACAGACCAGGTAAAGAATTAGAAAATTTAACACCTGATACTTTGGAAAGATTATTATTTGATGACATTCCTTATCTAGAAGTTGCTCAAAAAGAGCATGATAGATTCGCTGAAATATTAAGAGAAAACGGAATAGAGGTTGTATATCTTGAAGATTTAGTAGCTGAAACACTAGACCAAGATGAAAACTTAAAAGTACAATTCTTAAAAGAATTTATTGATGAAGCAAATGTTAAAGTTGATGAAGAGAAAGAAGCCTTATTTAAACTTTATATGTCATATACTGATACTAAAGAAATGGTTTTAAAAACTATGGAAGGTGTTAAATACAATGAATTAGATCTACATTCGAATGACCTACTATCTCACTTAAGAGATTCTAGCGAATTAGTAGTAGACCCAATGCCTAATTTATACTTCACAAGAGACCCATTTGCATCAACTCAAGACGGTGCTATTTTAAATAGAATGTACTCTGTAACAAGAAACAGAGAAACTCTATATGCATACTACATATTCAACTACCATAAAGACTATAAAGGACAAATGAGTCTATTCTATGATAGAAAAAATCCTTTCCATATTGAAGGTGGAGATGTATTAAATATTAGTGATGAAATCTTAGCAATAGGAATTTCACAAAGAACTCAAGCTGGTGCAATTGACAAAGTTGCTAAAAATATGTTATTTAATAAAGAGCACTCTAATATAAAAACAATATTAGCATTTGATATACCAAATAACAGAGCAATGATGCACTTAGATACAGTATTTACTCAAATAGATTATGATAAATTCAGTGTTCACCCAGGAATTTTAGGAACACTTAGAGTATTTGAATTAACAAGAGATAATGATAGTATAAAAACTGTTGAAAAAGTAGGAACTTTAGAAGAAATTCTATCAGAATACTTAGGGAAAAAAGTTACTCTAATACCTTGTGGTGGTAATGATAGAATTGCTGCTGAAAGAGAACAATGGAATGATGGATCTAATACATTATGTATAGCTCCAGGAACAGTTGTAGTTTATGATAGAAATACAGTAACAAATAGATTAATGAGAGAGCATGGTATAAATGTTATAGAAATGCCAAGTGCTGAATTATCAAGAGGACGTGGAGGTCCTAGATGTATGTCAATGCCTCTTGTAAGAGAAAGAATTAAATAAATTAAACAAAAAGGAGAAGAACAAATGGCAAAAAATTTAGCTGGAAAAAGCTTTTTAAAATTATTAGATTTAACACCAGAACAAGTAAAAGATTTAATTAAATTATCACAACAATTTAAAGATATGAAAATGGCAGGGATACCACATAAATATCTTGAAGGTAAAAATATAGTATTATTATTTGAAAAAACATCAACTAGAACAAGATGTGCATTTGAAGTAGCAGGTATGGATTTAGGAATGGGAGTAACTTATCTAGATCCAGGTTCATCTCAAATGGGTAAAAAAGAATCAATAGCTGATACAGCTAGAGTTTTAGGAAGAATGTATGATGGTATAGAATATAGAGGATTTAGTCAAGAATTAGTAGAAGATTTAGCTAAGTACAGTGGTGTACCAGTATGGAATGGGTTAACTGATGATTTCCACCCAACACAAATGATAGCAGACATGTTAACAGTACAAGAAAACTTTGGAAAATTAAAAGGGCTAAACTTTACATTTATGGGAGATGCTAGAAATAACGTAGCAAATTCATTAATGGTTGTTTGTTCTCAATTAGGATTAAACTTTACAGCTTGTGGGCCAAAAGAATTAATGCCTAAAAAAGATTTAATAGAAAAATGTGAAGAAATTTGTAAAGTTACAGGAGCAACACTTAGATTTACTGAAAGCGTAGAAGAAGGTTGTAAAGATGCTGATGTAATTTACACTGATATATGGGTATCTATGGGAGAACCTGATTCAGTTTGGGCAGAAAGAATTAAATTATTAAGCCCTTACCAAGTAAATAAAAAAGCTATGTCATATGCGAAAGAAGAAGCAATATTCATGCACTGCTTACCTTCATTCCATGACTTAAAAACAACTATAGGTAAAGAAATATATGAAAAATTTGGTTTACCTGAAATGGAAGTTACAGACGAAGTATTTGAATCCCCTCAATCAAAAGTATTCGATGAAGCTGAAAACAGAATGCATACAATTAAAGCTGTAATGTATTCAACATTAAAATAGAATAAATGAAAAAAGAAAGAATAGTAATAGCCTTAGGAGGAAATGCTTTAGGAAAAGATCCTAAAGAACAATTAAGCTTAGTAAAGAAAACTGCTAAGGCTATTGTTTCTATGACTAAAGAGGGGTATGAAATAATAATTGGTCATGGAAATGGTCCTCAAGTTGGAATGATAAATTTAGCTATGGATTATGCTGCAAATGGAGATGTTAAAACTCCATATATGCCTTTTGCTGAATGTGGGGCTATGAGTCAAGGATATATAGGATATCACTTACAACAAGCTATAAGAGAAGAATTAAAAAAAGAAAATATAGATAAAGAAGTAGCTACTATTGTAACACAAGTTTTAGTTGATGAAAATGATAGTGCTTTTACTAATTTAACAAAACCTATTGGTATGTTTTATACTAAGGAAAAAGCTGAAGAATTAGCTAAAGAAAAAGGGCATACTTTTGTTGAAGATGCAGGACGTGGATACAGAAGAGTAGTAGCAAGTCCAAAACCTAAAAAAATAATTGAACTAAAAGTTGTTGAACAATTAGTAGACTGTGGATATATAGTTATAACAGTTGGTGGAGGAGGAATTCCTGTAATTGACACTAACGAAGGATTAAAAGGTGTTGACGCTGTTATAGATAAAGATAAATCATCTGCAAAACTAGCAGAAGATTTAAAAGCAGACAAGTTAGTAATACTAACTGCTGTTGATAAAGTAGCAATAAACTTTAATAAGCCAGATCAAAAAGATCTTGATGAAATGACATTAGAAGAAGCTAATAAATATATAGCTGAAAACCAATTTGCTAAAGGTTCTATGTTACCAAAAGTAGAAGCTTGTATGGATTATGTAAAAAATTCAGGTAAAGTTGCTATAATAACTTCACTTGATAATGCTTCATTAGCATTAACAGGCAAAACTGGTACAGTTATAAAAAAATAGAAAGAAGGATTTAATATGGGTGAAAAGAAAAAAAGACAATCACTATCAGCATTTTCAATTATTTTCTTAATAATAATAGTATTAGCGCTGATAACTAGAATTCCTATGGAAGGAGTAGTTCCAGCTGGAATTAGTGATGTATTTATGTCACCATTTAATGGATTTAAAGATGCAGTAGATGTCTGTGTGTTTGTATTATTCTTAGGTGGATTTTTAGGATTAGTAACAAAAACAGGTGCCTTAGATGCAGGAATTGCAGCTTTAGTTAAAAAATTAAAAGGTAGAGAACTAATATTAATACCTATACTTATGTTCTTATTCTCACTAGGTGGAACAACATATGGTATGGCAGAAGAAACAATAGCATTCTATGTATTAATTTGTGGAACAATGTATGCTGCAGGATTTGATACTATGGTTGGAGCTACTGTTATTTTACTAGGAGCAGGTGTTGGGGTTTTAGGATCAACTGTTAACCCATTTGCAACAGGTGTTGCAATATCAACATTCAAAGGAACTGGAATTGAAATCAATAACGGAACAGTAATGATTTTAGGAACAATACTTTGGTTAACTTCATACTTAGCAGCAACTTGGTATGTTATGAGATATGCTAAGAAAATAAAAGAAGATAAAGGATCAATATTCTTATCATTACAAGAAAAAGAAAATATGAAAAAAGAATTTGGGCATATAGATTTAGAAAATGTAGAATATACAACTAAACATAAGATTACATTATTAATATTTGCGTTTACATTTGTAATAATGATTTTATCACTTATTGTTTGGTCAGAATATGATATTCACTTCTTTGAATCATGGACAGCATTTCTAACAGGTGTACCTTTAGGTGAATGGTACTTTGGAGAACTTGCTTGTTGGTTTGTATTTATGGGTATAGTAATTGCTGTAGTTAATAACTTCAGTGAAAAAGAAACAGTAGATACATTTATGGCAGGATCTGCTGACTTATTATCAGTTGTATTAATAATAGCACTATCAAGAGGAGTTTATGTAATAATGAGTGCAACTCACTTAGATGCATTCTTATTAAATCATGCTGTATCTATGTTACAAGGATTACCTGGATATATATTTGCACCAGCTTCATATGTAGTATATATGGGATTAACATTCTTAATTCCATCAACTTCAGGATTAGCAGGAGCAACTATGCCAGTTATGGGACCTTTAGCACATGGTTTAGGATTTAGTCCAGAAGTAATGATAATGATATTCTCAGCAGCAAGTGGAATTATTAACTTAATAACTCCAACATCAGCTGTAGTTATGGGAGGACTTGCAACAGCAAGAGTAGAATACTCAACATATATTAAATGGGTAGCAAAACTATTAGGAATAATATTCATACTAAACGTTGTTATATTAACTATAGCAATAATGGTATTTTAGAATAAAAAGGTTAAGGTCCAGATTAAATTATCTAGGCTTTAATTTTTTTTAGTGGTATAATACTATCGGAGGTAGTAATATATGACAATAAAAGAAATTGCTAAAATTTCTGGTGTTAGTATAGCAACAGTATCTAGAGTAATAAACAATGATGAATCTTTTAGGGTTAGTGAGAAAACTCGTGAAAAGATTATGAAAAATATTAAAAAGTATGGGTATATAAAAAGAAATATAGGGACTAATATAAACAGGTTTAAAGTAGGAATAATAAAACTATTTGAAACAGAAATAGAATATAAAAATACATACTATAGTATGTTTTATTTAACTCTTGAAAATAGGTTAAAAGAAGAAAAAATTAAATATGAAATATTTTTTAAAAAGAAATTAAATAATCCTAAAACCCTAGAAGAATTAAAATTTTTAGATGCTATAATTATTGTAGGAGAAACTTCTGATAAATTTTTATTAAGTCTTTTAAAATACAATACTAATATATTATGTTTAGATAATGATATTAAAATAGACAGTGTTGATTCTATAAGCTTTGACTATAAGTTAAGTGTTAAAAAAGTAATAGACTATTTAATAAAACAAGGTCATAGCAATATTGCACTAATTACAGGTAAATATGATAAAAAAGACTTTAGAGCAAAGTATTTTGAAGAAATAACTAAAAAAAGAAAAAACTTAAAAAGAACTATTTTAAAAGTAGGAGAATTTAAAAAAGAATCAGGATATTTGTTAACTAAAGAATTATTGAAAAATAAGAAAAATATACCAACAGCAATATTTTGTGGTAATGATAATATAGCTTCTGGGGTATATAACGCAATATATGAATCTGGTAGAAAAATACCTGACGATATATCAGTAATAGGATTTAATGATAATAAAATATCAAAATTTTTAAATCCTCCACTTACGACTATAAGCATAAATATAGATAATATTATAGACATTGGAATAAAGCTATTAAAAGAAAAAATATATAATAAAAGAACTTTTACTTGTAAAGTTCTAGTTCAAACAGACTTGATAATTAGAAAAAGTATAAAAAAATTATAGACGCATTTGCGTCTATTTTTTAAAATCTATATCTTCTCTTTGGACTAAAGTTTTTTTTGTTTGATTAATAAAATCACCAATTCTCATTCCTATACCAAAATTTATTCCATTTTTATATTCCTTTGTACTTTTTATATATGAACCATCATAACTAATTTCTAGTAAAAATACCTTATAATGAAATCCTAGCCCTAATGAATAGTTAATACTCATTTTCTTATTATCTACACCTATTCCAAATTTATCTAAGATATATATAGTTTTTTCCTTTATATTATCATTTGATCTATAAAGATTAGTTTTATTTACAAAATATAAGGGGATAAACTTATTTGGATATTCATAAACTGTACCTAAACCAAATTCAAATGTTCCCTTGTTATATGGTATTGCTTCTACCGACAAAGTAAATTTGTCATAGGGCTTATATGAAATTATACCATCAACTTCCCATGCTAAACTTGAAAAAGAAAAGAATAAAAATATTATACTTAAATATTTTTTCAATTTTATCAACTCTTTTCTAATTAAAAAGGTTGCAAGCAAATTACCTGCAACCAACTTAATTTATCTTATTTTAAGTGTGTGAAGTTTAATAGAACACGTCTATTTCTATATCTTCCTTCTTTAGTTTCGTTAGTATCTATTGGGTTAGTTTCTCCTTCACCTTTTGTGCTAACTTCTATTCCTTTGTTTAATCCATATTCTTTTAATAAATTAGCTACAGCCATAGCTCTTTTTTCAGATAATTTTTGGTTGTATTGCATAGAACCTGTAGAATCAGCATGTCCTATTACTTCTAATTTACCACTGTTAAATCTATTTACTTCAGCTACTAAATTTTTAATAGAAGCTATTTCTTTATTTATAGGTTTTACAGAATCAACATTGTAACCAAATACATTGTATGTTCCTGATACTTCATTAACTTCTGGAGTAACTACTTCTTCTACTTTTTCAACTACTATTTCATCTTCAGCAGGAGTTACAACTTCAACTGGAACTACTACTTCTTCAACTACTGGAGCAACTACTTCTTCAACTACTGGAGCAACTACTTCTTCAACTACTGGAGCAACTACTTCTTCAACTACTGGAGCAACTACTTCTTCTTTAACCATAGGAGCTTTTTTGAACAGCTTATCAAATTTGTATCCTAAGCTAATACCAAATTTGTGTTGTAATTTTTGGTTATCTTCTTCTTCTTTTGGAATAAATGCACCATCGTATAATAATTCACCTATAAAGTTTTTGTATTCAAATCCAAGACCTGCTGCATAGTATAATCCTGCCATGAATTTAGCATTCTTTTCTATTTCTTCAATTTTTTTGTTAGCCTTTTTAATTATTTTTTCACTACGTTGTTTAGCCTCTTCGCCTATACCATCTGGAAGTTCCATAGATGCAACTGTATGGAATTGTCTCTTGTATGCAGCTCCTCCAAATCTATTTACTAAATAAACTGTAGCATCATTTTTTTTGTATATATCGAAGTGTGATACTGCATAAACTGGGATAATATATTTTTTCTCAGTAAGGTCAAAATTAAATTTATCCCCTGAATGTTCTAATGAAGCTTTAAATGAATTTTCCATAGCTAATGATTTTTCACCAAAGTTATATTCTATACCGAATCCTAAATCTACTTTTTTATTAGTATAAGGGAAAACTTCAGCTCCTATTTTAAATCCTCTTCCATCTCTTGTACCTTCTATTGAAGTTGGAATTCCTTGTTCATTTTTAACAACTTTATTATCAGCAAAGTTAAATTGCCCTGATTTGTTGTGATTTCTTAAGAAATCATACCCTACTTTTACGTTTGCTTCTAAAGCGAATACATTTAAACTTGCAAATGCTAAAGCTAATAGTGTTATTTTCTTTTTCATATATTTTCTCTCCTTCAAAAATTATCTTTTTTATATTTTACCTTAAATAGAATAAAAAAACAATAAAAAAATGATAAATTTATAGATTTTTTTCTAATAAAGTCTCAACTTTAACCTTTTTTATCCTATAATCTCCAAATCTAATCCCAAAACCTATACCAATTTTATGTTTTAAGTCACCCTTTTTTAAATATGCACCCTCATAAATAAGTGATACATTAAATACCTCGTATAAAAATGTTAAACCAGTTGAATAATAAAATTTGGGCTTTGAATCATAAATAACTCCCCCAATTCTATTTGCTAAACTAAAAGATGTATTATTACTACTAGACTTATATAATTTAATTCTATTTGATAGATAAATTGGTATAAAGCCTTTGTTATAAACCCCGTAGTCAACTCCTAATCCCAAATCAACTATTCCTTTGTTGTATGGTATGTATTCAAGAGATAGACTAGCTCCTTTATCATTTAAGTTATGAATAGTTTTTACATCAATTTCCCATGCAAAAACACAAGGAGTTAATATTAAACAAAAAATTAGTAGATAAATTCTATTTTTAATATTTTGTATAGTTATATATATTTCCTCCTTTTCAATCTTTTAACTTATTGTATAATAAAACATATTAAAAATCAATTAAAAATATGGTATAATAGAAATAAAAAATAAATAAATTAAAGAAAGAAAAGAGATATAATGAAAAAAAGAGTGGTTTTAGGAATGTCAGGTGGAGTGGACTCATCTGTTGCTGCAATACTTTTACAAAAACAAGGGTATGAAGTAATAGGGGTTTTCATGAAAAACTGGGAAGAAAAAGATGAAAATGGAGTGTGTACAAGTGAAAAAGACTATAGCGATGCATTTAGTGTTGCAAATAAGTTAGGTATTCCATTTTATGCAGTAAATTTTTCAAAAGAATATTATGATAGAGTTTTTAGCTATTTTCTAAGTGAGTACAAAAAAGGTAGAACACCTAATCCTGATGTAATGTGTAATAAGGAAATAAAATTCAAGGCATTTTTAGATTATGCAATGAGTCTTGGGGCTGATTATGTAGCAACAGGGCACTATGCAAAAGTAATACATACAGAAAATGGAGCTTTACTACTAAGAGGTATTGATGATAATAAAGATCAATCATACTTTTTATCAAAATTAAACGAAAAGCAATTACAAAAATCTCTATTTCCATTAGGGGACTACGAGAAAACGAAAATACGTGAAATAGCACATGAATATGATTTGATAACAGCTAATAAAAAAGATAGCACTGGTATTTGCTTTATAGGTGAGAGAAACTTCAAAGAATTTTTAAGTAATTACCTACCTAATAAACCAGGAGATATAGTTGATAATAGTGGGAAAGTTTTAGGTAAGCATGATGGACTTATGTACTACACTATAGGTCAAAGAAAAGGTTTAGGTATAGGAAATACAAAAGATGGAAATGGTAAGCCTTGGTTTGTAGCTAAAAAAGATTTAGAAAATAATAAATTAATAGTATCACAAGGTGATACGGATATACTTTATTCAGACGCTTTAATAACTTATGACTTTGATGTAATAAATGAAGAGATTGTAAGTTTTCCATTAAGATGTACTGTTAAATTTAGATATCGTCAAGATGATGTAAGTGCTACAATAATAAAGGAGAATGATTATCATAAGGTAATATTTGACAAAAAACAAAAAGCGGTTACAGAAGGGCAAATAGTTGTTGCATATTTAGGGAATATTTGTATAGGAGCAGGAGCTATTGATAAAGTAATAAAGGGAGAATAGCAATGTTTAGTTTTTTTAAAAAGAAAAAAAAGGATTCAGAAATTGTTGAAAAAGAATATATAGTAGTAGTTGATGAAGATGGTAAGGCTATAGAATTAGAAAAGTATAAGTGGTTTAATGAAAATTTTAAACCTTATATAGAGAAAAATAAGTTAGATAGCTTAAAAGTGTCAGATATGATAGGAGTTGCAATAAACTATAACGTAAAAGAGGTTATAGACTATGCAATAGAAGAATACGATAGAAATCCAAATATAAATAACTTAAATAATTTATTTAAAGCTTATGAAATAAATAATTTAAATGAAGAAGCTATTAAACTTTACGAAGAAACTGCAAAAGAAGGTTTAACAAGCTATATGTATTATGATTTAGCTATTTTAAAAGAAAAAATGAATAAAGATGATATAGATGCACTGAAATATTTACATCTATCTTTTGGAATGAATAATGATAGTGAAAAAACAATAGATAAACTAATATCTTATCTAAAAGAAAGACACGATATGGATAAGGTATATAACTTATTAAAAGACTTAAATAATCATTCACATTCTTGGTACTTATCAAAAGAGTTAGCTAAGATGCAATTTTTAATGAAAAAAGATAATGAAGCTATAGAAAGTGTTGTAAAAGCTATAGGTTTATCTAAAAAAAATGAGAAGAAAATGTATGAATTAGCTAAAATATTGCTAGATAACAAAAAACATATTGAAATAGAAAACTATATTTTATCTGTATATGATAATAAAATAGAGAATCTTAAATTTAAAAATATCAAAGAATTTAATAATATAGTCCTAGAATATTTTTATGTAGTAAAAGAATATGAAAAAGCTATTGAATATCTAAAAGAGCTATATAAAGACGGAATATATATAAAAAATTTTGTAAGAGCTGAAAAACTTATTCTAAGTAAAAAAATTGAAGAAAAAGACTATATAAGGTCAGCTAAGATTAAAAGCGCAACTGATGATAAGTCGAATAATAAGGTGAAAGCATTAGATACACCAATATTTTATAAGCAATTAGAACTAAAAAAAGAAGAAAAAAATGGAGTTAATATTTCAATATTCCCAATAGTTAGTGAAGAAGTTGTAGGAGAATATAAAGAGGAAATAAAAAATATATTAAAAGCAAGTTCGTCATACATATTTGATATACTTTATACTCATTCAGATGCTAATATTAAAAATGCTTTTATGTATAATAGTTTAGGGCCATATGTAAAAATAGCAGGCTATACTAAAGAGTATTTTAGTAAAATTAAAGAAACTAATGAAAATTTAGACTATATCATATCTGCTAGTATAAGTGATGTAAAGGACTATAATTTCATAATAGAATTTTTCCTATATGATTTTTCAAGAGAAGAAAGTATAAGTTTACTAAAAAGAGAAACAAGTGTTGCAAATTATAAGAATGTAATAATGGAGTTAGTAAAAGAAATACTACCTAAAATGCTTGAGATAAAAATAGAGGATATAAAAGAAGAAGATGTCGATTTTATCAATATATATGAAGAATATTTAGAGATTTTTCTAAATATAAATAATGAAAATAAAAATAAGATATATACAATAGATAATGTAATAAAAAATCTATTATCAGCACCTAGTAAATATAAATTAAATTTAGTCATATCAATAATGTTAATTAATACAAATTACGCAAGTTATATTAACGAAAAATATAGAAATGAAATTAATCAAATAATTGAAAAAAACTTTGATAAAAAAGATTTTGAATTAAATTTAGAAAAAATTTATGGAGAAGCAGATGATAATGTCAAATAAAAAAATAGATGTTTTGGTACTAATACTATTTATAACTATGCTTTTAGTAAAAGAGTTATCTTTATTTGTTAATATAAGTCTAAACTTTTTAATATACATAACTGTTATATTATCCTTATTAAGAGCAATATATTTTCTAAAATTTTTAAAAATTAATTTTACAAGTAGTAGTTTAGTTTTAGTTTGTTTTTTAATGTATGGTATTTTACATAGTAGTAACTATTATTCAGATTTAACATTAGATAAATATTTTGTAGTATTTACACTATTAAATTTAATAAACATACTAAACTTCATATATGGTCTTTTTACTGTAAATAGTAAGTATATTGTAATTTTAACTATATATATTGTAATATCTATTCTTATGACAATAGAATATATTCCATATATATGCTACTCACTAGAAATTTTAGCAAGTTTAATATTTCTAGTAATATATGAGTTTACAAATAGAAAAGAGGATTAAAATGATAAAAGAAGATTTAGCAAATATATTAGATAATATAATAGAGCAAAAAAAGTTTAGTAATATAGAAATGAACTATCTTTTTACACTAAGGAATTATTCGTTAAAAGAAAGAGCATTTATAAAAAATATACTAAATCTAACTATAAAAAACTTAATATACATAGACTATATTATAGACAGTATTACTAAAAAAATAAGCAAAAGAAAAACAAGACAAATTTTAAGAATGTCTATCTGTCAAATGTATTTTACAGAAGCTGATATTAAAGGTGTAATATATGAAGCAAACGAGGTAGCAAAAAAAATAAATGTTGAACAAGGAAAGTTTGTAAACGCAGTTTTAAGAAAAGTTGTTAGCAAAAAAGAGCTTATTGATAAAAAAATAGAAGAAGACAACTTAGAGTATATAAAGTTATCATATCCTAAATGGATATATGAAAAGTTTTTAATAGATTTTGAAAATGGATATGATATGTTAAAAAGCTTAAAAGATAGATCGTATTTATCTATAAGAGTTAATAAAAAAAGTATAAGTATAGAGAACTTTTTAAAAAAAGTAGAAAAACTAGA
Organism: Oceanivirga miroungae; assembly: GCF_902505095.1. GTDB lineage: Bacteria > Fusobacteriota > Fusobacteriia > Fusobacteriales > Leptotrichiaceae > Oceanivirga > Oceanivirga miroungae. The sequence goes on from NZ_CABWIB010000001.1 coordinate 325,720, forward strand.
TACAAATATCTTATTTAGAGTTGATGATGTCTTTTATTTTGATAACTATAACGTATTAGAATCGAATGAATTTAATGAAAATGATTTAATAATTCAAGATGCAAGTTCATATCTAGTAGCTAAGAATATGAAATTAAAAAATACAGATGTTGTATTAGATGCTTGTAGTGCTCCTGGTGGTAAGAGTTTAGCAATTTTAAACATGTATGATATAGAAAAGTTAATAGCTTGCGATATATATGAACATAAAATAGATAAATTAAATGAACTAAAAGAAAAGTATAAGTTAGATAACATGTTAGTATTAAATAAAGATGCCACAAATCCTAATAATTTCATGAAAGAGTATTTTGACTCTATTTTACTAGATGTTCCATGTAGTGGCTTTGGTGTTCTAAAAAGAAAACCAGAGAAAATATATAACATTACAAACAATAATATTAAAACATTAAAAAAATTACAAAAAAATATTTTTGATGCAAATATACTTTTTTTAAAAAAAGGTGGAAGCTTAATATATAGCACTTGTACTTTAACCAAAAATGAAAACACAAATAACGCTAAATATTTTTTAGAAAAATATAAGGACTTAAAGGTAGAAAAACTAGACATACCAGAAAATGTTAAATGTGTTTTTGATGAGTTTGGAGGAGTGTATATAGATCCGTCAAATGGTTTTTTAGATGGGTTTTATATGATAAAATTTAAAAAGGAATAATATGAAACAAAAAATTGAAAAAGAGATTGAAAACGTATTAAATCTTTTAAAAGAGCATGGCCAAATATATGTAGTAGGAGGCTTTATTAGGGATAAAATATTAGGGATAAAATCAAATGATGTTGATATGATAACAGATATAAAATTTGAGGATTTGAAGGAGATTTTATCTAAATATTCACCAACAGTACATAATGAAAGGTATCAACTAATTAAATTTAAGTATAACGATTTTAGGTTTGAAATAGCTAGATTAAGAGAAGATATAGGGATTTTAGATGGTAGAAATCCTGTTAGAATAAATTTTGTAAAAGATTTAAAAATAGATGTTAAAAGAAGAGATTTTACAATAAATGCTATTGCATATGATGGAGAAAATATAATTGACTTATTAGGTGGCTTAAATGATATTAAATTAGAACGTATAAAAATAATAGGAGATACAAAAAAAAGATTATTAGAAGATAAACTAAGAATATTAAGAGCATTTAAGTTTATGGCAAAACTAAATTTTGATTTTGACGAACAATTAGAACTTGTAATTTCAAATTTATCAAATGATAGTGAACTTTTTTCAAACTTTTCAAAGGAAAGACTATTGGTAGAATTTAATAGTATAATAAGCCAAAAGTACAGCTATAAGGCTATAAAAAAGATGTACGATTTAAATATTTTAAAATATTTTATACCAGAATATGACAATAGAAGCTATGATAAAGAAACTTTTTATAAACTAATAAAAATGTATAAAGCAATGACTTTAAAGTATAAGGTCATAGACATTTTAATGGCATATGCACTACTTTTTTCATTTTCAGGTAAAAAAGAAAGTAATTTTAATGAAAAAAATTATGAAGTCACAAGCACGCATATATTTGAAAAGTTTGCAAATAGATTTAAGTTCAAGAAAAAAGAGATACTATATATTAATAATCTAATATATTATCATAATATTATACATAAAAACCCGAGTCTTAGAATGTTAAAAAGGATGTTACTTGATTTGGTAAATAATAATATGGTATGTAGACTCATAAATATGACAAAAATAATGTATGAGTGGGAATTTGAAAATGATACGATAAATAAGATACTATACAATATACAAAGACTTTATTTATTAGAAGAACCAGTGTTTTTGTTAGATTTAGATATAATAAGTATGGACTTATATAACCTAAATATAGAAAGTAGAAAGTTTTTAGATATAAAAAAAGATATATTTAGTGATGTTTTATCAGGAATAATACCAAATACCAAAGATGCAATATTAAAAAGAATTATAGAAAAAAATCATTTAAAAATAAACTTATTAGAGGAATATTGTAGTGGTGCAGTTGTATATAGAAAAATAAATAATAAATATGAATTTTTAATAATAAAAGGTTCAAATAAAGGCGGATATGGATTTTCAAAAGGTCATATAGAAAAAAATGAAAGAAAAATAGACGCAGCAATAAGAGAAGTAAAGGAGGAAACAAATATAGACATAAGTCTTGTAGATGTCAAAAAATTTCATCAATATTTAAGATACGTAATTAGTCCTAATATATATAAAGAGGTAAATATATATCTTGCTAAGGCAATAAATTATGATATAAAAATTGATGAGAATGAGTTAGATGAAGCAATGTGGATAAGTTATGAAAAAGCACTAGATATTCTAACTTACTCATATCAAAGAGAGATATTAAAAAAGGCTATGCTATATATATACGAAGATGAGAGATAATATTTTTGTTGGATTAGTACATTATCCAGTATACAATAAAAATGCAGAAGTTGTCGCAACTTCTGTTACAAACTTTGATATACATGATATATCAAGAGCTTGTAGAACATATGATATAAATAAATACTTTATTATCACACCAGTAGAATCACAAATTGAGCTTACAAACAGAATAATAGGTTTCTGGAAAGAAGGAGACGGTATTGGGTTTAATAAAGATAGAAATGATGCTTTTTTAAATACTTATGTAGTAGAAAGTATTGAAAAAGCAATTGATAGAATAAAAGATGAAACAGGTAAAACACCTATAATATTGACAACATCAGCAAGACATTTTGATAACTCTATAAGTTATGAAAATATGTCTAAGATGATATTTGAAAAAAATGAACCAGTTTTACTTCTTTTTGGAACAGGATTTGGGCTAACAGATGAAATAATGGATATGTCAACATATATATTAGATCCAATAAGAGCTAATACAAGATATAACCACTTATCTGTAAGATCTGCAGTTAGTATAATTTTAGATAGGTTATTGGGGGAAAAATAATGGTATCAATAGTAGTAATAACTCATAGTAGAGCATTAGGAGATGAATTAATAAAGTTTTCAGAAATTTTTAAAACATCGGAATTTAGTATAGAAAACGGGACAGATAAAAATCTAGATTTTGGAACTAATATAGATTATGTAGAAAGTAAAATTAAAAAAGTCGATGACGGATCAGGAGTTTTAATTTTTGTAGATTTAGGAAGTTCTATTGATATTGCATATAAGGTGAAAGAAAAATTATCAAAAGAGCATAAAATAGAAGTGTCAACTTCGCCTATTTTAGAAGGATTAATAACAGCTGTAGCTGCAAATGATGAAGATGTTGATTTAAAAGAATTAAAAAAATTAGCAGAAGATAGCATAAATTTTAGAAAGGCAAAATAGAATGCAAAAACTAGAATTTCTAAAAGAGGACTTTAAAAAAAATGATTTTAACCCTGTAAAAGTAGTTTTATTAAACTATAAAATATTAGTAAAAAGCTTGTATATATCTATACCTTTGATTCTATTATTACTTGCAAACTATTTTCACTCATTTGAAAGTGTAATATTACTTAAAATTTTTATATACTCTTTTGTATTTTTTTGGCTAGATGGTTTAATATATGGCAAGAAAAAATATAATCTAAAAAGACTAGTAGTATTTTTTGTTAGTATTATAGTATTACAGCTTGTTCCATTTTCGTATATATTTTTAATGTTTCCTTTTATGGTATTAACAAGAAAGTTGAAAATAAAAGAGGCACTTAGTTTATCTAGTTATATGATAATAAAAAATATAGTTAAGTTTTTTGTAGTTATCGCTATAAACGCACTAATATTAACTGTGGTTATTTTTCTTGTAACAACTTTTTTAAGAGTGTTTGTATATAAGCTTGACTATAGTGAAGTAGAAAAGATAAAAGCTTTAATTACAAGTAATTTAATGTACTATGAATTTTTAGTAAACTACATTCTAGCTACACAGTTTTATATAATATATAGAATACTAGAATATACTGAAATAATGAAAAAAGAGGAGAAAAATTAAATGGTAAATATAGGTAAAATAACTAGAACACATAATTTAAATGGAGCAGTAAAAGTAAATAGTTCTTTTATTAGAATAAAGGATTTAATTGGAGAAAAAGTTTTGGTAGAAAATGAAAAAGACACCAAGATATTAAGCATAAAAAATGTAAAAACAGTTAATGAAAAAATGCATATTTTAAGTTTTGTAGAAATAAAAGATATAAATGAAGCAAAAGATTTAATAGGTTTTAATATTAAAATTAGAGATGATTTAATGCCAGAAATTAATGAAGATGAGCTATATGTTGAGGATTTAATAAGTTTTAAAGTTTATGATAAAAATACATATATAGGTGATGTTGTAGATGTATTAGAAACAGCAGCACATGATATTTTAACTGTTGTAGATAAAGACAGAGAAGTTTTAATACCATATGTAGAAGATGTATTTATTAAAAATATTGATATAAAAGAAAAGAAGATTGAAGTTAATTTATTAGAAGGAATGTTATGATAATAAGAACATTAACACTATTTCCTAAAATATATGATATGTATCTTGAGCAAACAATACTAGATAGAGCAAGAAAACTAAATCAAATAGAGTATGAAATAGTAGATATTAGAACTTACGCAGAGTCTAGTAGAAAAATGGACGATATAGTTTATGGTGGTGGAGCTGGAATGTTATTAAAGCCAGAACCATACTTTAAATATTTTTTTGAATTAAAAAATAAGGGTATAAAAAAACCATATACTGTATTTGTAAGCCCTCAAGGTAAAAAGGTAAGCCAAAGTGTAATAGAAGATTTAAGCAAAAAAGATGATATACTAATAATTTCAGCTAGATATGAAGGTCTAGATCAAAGAGTCATAGATAGATATGTAGATTTAGAGCTTTGTGTTGGGGATATTGTTTTAACAAATGGAGATTTACCAGCTCTTAGTATAATTGATGCTATTGTTAGACAAAAAGACGGAGTTATAAAAGAAGAGTCTTATGAAACTGACTCTTTTTATAACGGACTTTTAGGCTACCCTCAATATACAAGACCAGAAAATTTAGGAAGACATAAAGTTCCACAGGTTTTATTAAGTGGCGATCATAAAAAAATTGAAGAATATAGATTTAAAGAGTCAGTTAAAAAAACAATTTTAAATAGGCCAGATTTAATTGAAGAAAAATTAAAAGATGAAGACTTTAAAAGGAAGGTAGAAAAGATATTATGATGAAAAAAATACTAATGTCAATAATTTTATTTTTATCTTTTTTAAGTTTTTCTGATTACAAAAATGAGTTATTAAAAGCTATAGAAACTGATAATTTATCTGAAATAAAATTATTGGAAGTTCAAAAAAGAAATATTGAAATTAAAGATAATATAATGGGTAAAAATATATTAGCTTATGCTATATATAATAATTCAGATAAAATAGCAAAATATTTAATAGAAAATAAAAAATATAAATATATGATAAATGAGATATCTAATGATAAAACTTTAGCTATAGAAGATGCAGTTTTAAAAGAAAATGAGCAAATACTAAAACTACTTTTAGAAAATGGTGCAATAATTAGAAAAAAAGATGGAAATAATATGGATGTATATGAACTTGCAACAAAATTTGGAAAAGGTAGAATGGTAAAAATACTAAGAGATTATGAATTAGAAAATGAAAAGTAGTGATATATATGACATATTTTAATTTATTTAAAAGAATATTTTATATAAATACATTTACATTTGGCGGAGGATATACAATAATCCCGATAATAGAATCTGTATTTGTAGATGAACTTAAACTAATAGAAAAAAGTGAAATGAGAAATATAGTATCACTTGCTAATACAGTACCAGGTGCTCTTGCAATATCTACATCTTTTTTAGTTGGATATAAAGTAAAAGGAACACTAGGAGCTATTGTAGCAGTATTAGCTTCTGTTAGCCCTTGTATAATAATAATAGCATTGGTATATAGTGTATATGAAAATTTAATAGAAAACATCTATGTTAAGTCTACAATGAAAGGTATTGGGGTAGCAGTTTCTGCTATACTACTAGGTGCAGTAGTCAATATGTTTAAATCCTTATTAAAAGAGAATAGAAAATATTTATACTTAGCTATATTTACTCTTTCATTTATACTTAGCTATTTTTTAGGCGTACACATAGTGGTAATACTAATATTAGCAAGTATACTAGGAAGTGGTATCATATGATATATATAAAACTGTACTTAGCCTTTTTAAATATAGGTATATTTTCTTTTGGTGGTGGATATGCAACACTTCCATTAATTCAAAAATATATAGTTGAAGAAAATCATTGGATTACAATGGATACAATGCTTGATTTAATATCAATATCACAAATGACACCAGGGCCTATTGCAATAAATTCAGCGAGTTTTGTAGGAAATAAATTAGCGGGTATACTAGGATCTATTATTGCAACTTTAGGGGTTATAACGCCACAAATAATAATTTTAAGTCTATTTTTATACTTTTTGCCAAGTTGGGTTAATAAATATTTAAAAGGTATAAATGCAGCGGTTGTTGCACTTATTTTAATAGCGACAATAAAGCTTATGAAATCATCATTATTTTTATATAATAATATAGTGTTTTACATATTGTTTTTATTTATATTTGTGCTATACTATAAAAAAATAGACATTATAAAATTAATAATACTAGGTGGAATAGTTGGTTTTATTACGAGTTTTTAGGAGGTGTATGTATATAGTTTAGCTATATACGATTAACATGGAAAAGGCTATATATCATAATATATACGATAATTTAAGAAAAGAAATATTAAGTGAGAAATATAAAAAGGGAGAAAAAATTCAAAGTGAAAGAAAACTTATGGAAAAGTATGGGGTTAGTAGAACGACAATAAGACAAGCCTTATTTTACTTGCAACAAGATGGATATATTTATAAAATACAAGGTAAGGGAAACTTTGTATCAAGTAAGTTAATAAATCAAAACCTAAATAAATTTTATAGTTTTTCAAATGAAGTAAATAAAGCTGGAAAAACGCCTACATCAGTACTTATTTCATATAAAATGCAGGATTGTGATTCGAGATTATCAGAAATTTTTGGCATAAATGAAGGATCAAAATTATACAATATTAAAAGATTAAGATTAATAGATGGAAGCCCTGCAATGTTAGAAGAAACTTTTATTCCTGAGTATAGATTTAAAAATTTCCCAGTAGATGATTTAAATAATATTCAAATGTATGAAATATTTAAGGAAAAATACAATGTAAGTTTTTCAAGTGCCCAAGAAAGATTTAAACCAATAAAAGCAGAAACAAAAGAAGACATTAAACATCTAAATATCAAGAAAAATGATATAGTTATTGAGATAGTAAGAAAGACTTATGAATTAAATAAGGTAATAGAATATACAATATCTCATGTAAAAAATGATGTTTTTAGTTATACAGTAAACCTAAACCTATAAGGAGGTAAAAATTGAGAGTAGCAATGCCAATAGTAAGCGATTTTGAGCTGTTAGAAATGACTGCTACACTAGATATTTTAAGAAGAGCTAGTATTAATGTTGATACTATAAGTTTGGAAAATACTCAAGTAGTATACGCTTCAAATAAAGTAGGAGTTATTGTTGATAAAAAGATTGAGGATATAAATTTAAAAGACTATGACAGTATAATTTTAACTGGGGGAAAAGGAACTATTAAATACTTTGAATACAAAGATTTACTTTCTAATATTGTTGAATTTAATAAAGATAAAAAATTAGTATCAGCGATATGTCAGGCACCTACAATTTTAGCTAACTTAGGAATTTTAAAAGAAAAATTGGCAACAGTTTTCCCAAATTTTAATAAGGAACTTATAGAAAATAATGTAATAATAGATAAAGTTGGTGTAGTAAAAGATAGTAATATAATAACAGCGACATCTGTAAACTATAGTATTGAGTTTGGCTTAGAAATAGTTGAGTATTTATTAGGAATTGAAAAAAGAAAAGAAATAGAAAAACAAATAATAAGATATTAAACATTAAACATTAAACTATTTTAGTTTAGTGTTTTTTTAAATTATTCATTGAAAAATAAAAATATATAAGTTATCATAATAAATAAAGAAAAGAAATGGGTATAAATATGGATATGAAGGATATGTTAAGTGAAAAAAGATATAATCATTGTCTTAGAACAAAAGAGATGGCAGAAAAACTATGTGATAGATACAATATTGATAAAAAAGCTATAGATGCTGCATTTTATCATGATATTTGTAAGGAATTATCTCTATCTGATATGATAGAACTTATTGGAGATAAATATGCTAATGATATTGATGGAATGTATAATAAAAGTATTTTACATGGTTATGCAGGGGCAAAATTTTTAGAAACTAAATTAGGTATATTAGATGAGGAAATATTAAGTGCTGTAAGATACCATACAACTGGTAAAAAAAACATGACTGATATAGAAAAAGTTGTATATATATCAGATGCAATAGAATTAGGAAGAGACTATCCTAATGTTGATAAAATAAGAGAAAAGGTTTTTGAAAATTTAAATGAGGGAATTTTAATGGAAATAGACTATAAAATAAAGATGTTAATAGATAAAAAAGTAGCTATTCATAAAAATACAATAGAATTTAGAAATGAACTAATAAAAGAGGTATATGGTGAAAAATAAAATAGGGGAATTAAGTCTACATAAAAGAGGCTTTGGCTTTATAATAGATGGCGATAACAAATACTTTGTGGCAAATAAAAATTTATTAAGTGCTGCAGAGGGCGATGTTGTAGAATATGAAGTAGTAATGTATAAAGGAAAAGAAGAAGCAAAAATTATTAAAGTTATAAAAAGAAAAAAAGATGAATTTATAGGAAGAATAATAAATAGTCAAAATTTTTCTTTTGTAGAAACCAACGAGTTAGCAAAAGATATTTACATAAAAAGAAAAGATACAATGAAAGCTAAAACAAATGACATTGTAAGAGTTAAAATAAAAGATTTTGGTTCTAAAGATAGAAAACCAGAAGCTATTGTAATTAGAATATATGGGAATGCAAATACAGCAACAGATATTGTTAATGCTAAAATAGATGAAATGCAAATACCAAGAAAATTTTCAAAAGAAATACTAACTTACACAGATAGAATTTCTAAATTTGATTTAGAAAAAGAATTAGAAAAAAGAGTAGATTTAAGAAAGATTGATCATATAACAATAGATTCAGAAGACACAAAAGATATTGACGATGCAGTAGCTGTTATTAAAACAGATTCTGGATACAAGCTATATGTAAGTATAGCTGATGTATCATATTTTGTTAAAGAAAATGATATATTAGATAATCTAGCAAAAGACAGAGGAAATTCTATTTATCTATATGATAGAGTAATACCAATGTTACCTAGAAGGCTTACAAATGATTTATGTTCTTTAAATGAAAAGGAAGAAAAATTAGCATTCACTGCTTTGATAGAATATGATAACAATGCAAAAGTAATTAGAAGTGAATTTTTCAAATCAGTTATAATTAGTAAGAAAAAATGTTCTTATGATGAGGTTAATGAAGTTTTAATAAATAATAAAGAACATGAGTTTAAAAAAATGCTAAATATAATGGATGAATTATCTAAAAAGCTCTCAATATTAAGTAAAAAAAGAGGTTCTATAGAATTTGAGTTTCCAGAACTAAAACTAGTTATGGGAGAGCATAATAAAGATATTATAGAAATTAAATTAAGAAACAGACAAGAAGCAGAAATATTAATTGAAAATTTTATGATAGCTGCAAATGAAGAGGTGGCAAAATACCTTTACTATAACAATATCCCAGCTATTTATAGAATACATGAAAAACCAACACTAGAAGCAATGTCTGAATTAAATAAAGAATTAAAATCTATAGGACTTTCAGTAAAAGATGAAAGTATATTAAGTAGTAGACTATATAAAATAGTTGAAAAGGTAAATGATACAGGCTACAAACACTTTATACATAAGTTGATTTTAAGATCTATGCAAAAAGCAATATATAGTAAAGATAACAAAGGACATTTTGGCTTAGCTTTAGATAATTACTTGCATTTTACATCACCTATTAGAAGATATTCAGATTTAATAGTTCATAGAGTTTTAGATAGAAGTTTGAATGAATATATAGATGAATTTAAAAAAGCTAAATTAGAAAAAAGATTTAATACTATATCTAATCATATATCAAACACAGAAAGAAGAGCACAAAGATTAGAAAATTTAGCTCAAGATATAAAGCTAGCAGAGTATATGAGTGATTATATAAATGAAAAATATGATGCTACAGTTACTAGTGTACTAGATAATTCTAAGGTATACATAACATTATCAAATTATATAGAAGCAGAACTTGAAAATGATAATAACTTATTGTATAACTTAAATGATAAGATAAAAGTTAGTATAACTAAAGTAGATATATTAAATGGAAAAGTTTATGCAAGAAAGGTTTAAATATGGTATTTGCAACAAATAAAAAAGCTAGTTTTGATTACTTTTTACTTGAAAAATATGAAGTAGGAATAAATTTAGTAGGGACTGAAGTTAAATCGGTAAGAAAATCTAAATTAAGTATAAAAGAATCATATGTAAAAATAATAAAAGATGAGCTGTATATACTTAACATGCACATAAGTCCTTATGAATTTGGAAATATAAATAATGTAGAAGAAACAAGAACAAGAAAACTATTAATGAAGAAAAAAGAAATTAGAAAACTAAAAGAAAAGATAAAAGAAAAAGGTTTAACATTAGTTCCTGTAAAAGTATACAGTAGTGGTAGATATGTTAAACTAGAAATTGCTTTATCAAAAGGTAAGAAAAATTATGATAAAAGACAAAGTCTAAAAGAAAAAGATATTAAAAGAGAAATTAGAAGTAAGTTAAATGTGTGATATTAAAGGGGTCTAGAATCCCTTTTTAATTTTTTCGAAATTTTTCTTGACAAGGTACCTAAAAATTTGTTAGTATATATCTTGTCAAGCGGGAAAGAAAGCTTGATAAGAACAATGAAAAGATAATAAAAACAAATGCAAACAAGTTAAGATAAAAGACAATAAGGTGAAAAAAAACAAGGAAAAATAAATTGAATGAAGAGTTTGATCCTGGCTCAGGATAAACGCTGACAGAATGCTTAACACATGCAAGTCGATGAGCTAAGTAAGCTTGCTTACAAGGCACATGGCGGACGGGTGAGTAACGCGTAAAGAACTTACCCACTAGACTGGGATAACAGAGAGAAATTTCTGATAAAACCGGATAAGTTAGTAGTAGGCATCTACTGCAAATGAAAAAGAGATTACTAGTGGAGAGCTTTGCGTCCTATTAGCTAGTTGGTGGGGTAAAGGCCTACCAAGGCGATGATAGGTAGCCGGCCTGAGAGGGTGAACGGCCACAAGGGGACTGAGATACGGCCCTTACTCCTACGGGAGGCAGCAGTGGGGAATATTGGACAATGGAGGTAACTCTGATCCAGCAATTCTGTGTGTGCGATGACGGTCTTCGGATTGTAAAGCACTTTTAGTTGGGAAGAAAAAAATGACGGTACCAACAGAAGAAGCGACGGCTAAATACGTGCCAGCAGCCGCGGTAATACGTATGTCGCTAGCGTTATCCGGAATTATTGGGCTTAAAGGGCATCTAGGCGGCAAAACAAGTTGAAGGTGAAAAGCTGTGGCTCAACCATAGTCTTGCCTACAAAACTGTAATGCTAGAGTACTGGAAAGGTGGGTGGAACTACACGAGTAGAGGTGAAATTCGTAGATATGTGTAGGAATGCCGATGATGAAGATAACTCACTGGACAGAAACTGACGCTGAAGTGCGAAAGCTAGGGGAGCAAACAGGATTAGATACCCTGGTAGTCCTAGCTGTAAACGATGATCACTGGGTGTGGGGAGTCAAATCTCTGTGCCGAAGCAAAAGCGATAAGTGATCCGCCTGGGGAGTACGTTCGCAAGAATGAAACTCAAAGGAATTGACGGGGGCCCGCACAAGTGGTGGAGCATGTGGTTTAATTCGACGCTACGCGAGGAACCTTACCAGATCTTGACATCTACGGAAGACAAAGGAGACTTTGTTGTGCCTTATAGGAACCGTAAGACAGGTGGTGCATGGCTGTCGACAGCTCGTGTTGTGAGATGTTGGGTTAAGTCCCGCAACGAGCGAAACCCCTATCATTAGTTGCCATCATTAAGTTGGGGACTCTAATGAAACTGCTAGCGAAGAGCTAGAGGAAGGTGGGGATGACGTCAAGTCATCATGCCCCTTATGATCTGGGCTACACACGTGCTACAATGGGTAGTACAATGAGAAGCAAGATGGCGACATTAAGCAAAACTCAAAAGCTACTCTTAGTTCGGATTGGAGTCTGCAACTCGACTCCATGAAGTTGGAATCACTAGTAATCGTGAATCAGCAATATCACGGTGAATACGTTCTCGGGCCTTGTACACACCGCCCGTCACACCACGAGAGTTGTTTGCACCTGAAGTTACTGGCCTAACTGTAAAGAGGGAAGTACCTAAGGTGTGAATAGTGATTGGGGTGAAGTCGTAACAAGGTATCCGTACCGGAAGGTGCGGATGGATCACCTCCTTTCTAAGGAGAAATGAAAAGACTTCTTATCTTGTTTGCAAATTATCTTTAAATTAAAAAAATAGGACAATGAGAAATGAATAGTAGGTAAAATATTACAACTTTAACAAAAGAGATAGATAGAGTTAAAAAGAGAAAGAGAAAGCTAAATAAGGGCGTACGGAGGATGCCTAGCTAGTAAAAGCCGAAGAAGGACGTGATAAGCTGCGAAAAGCTTAGGGGAGTCGCATATAGACATAGATCCTAAGATATCCGAATGGGAGAACCTGTATATTAGAAGAATATACACGAAAGAGGTAAGCCTGTGAACTGAAACATCTAAGTAACAGGAGGAAAAGAAAGTAAAAACGATTTTCTAAGTAGCGGCGAGCGAACGGGAAAGAGCCTAAACCATAGTAGTGCCAAGAGGGTATCGTTGCTATTATGGGGTAGAGGGTATATATTAGTCAATTACCATAAGACAGTATGAGTATACTACGAAGCAGAACATAACTGGAAAGTTAGACCAAAGAAGGTGATAGTCCTGTAGGGCGTAAATAGTATATGAGTATATATATAACCCGAGTAGCATCAAGCACGAGGAATTTGGTGTGAATCAGTGTGGACCATATCACATAAGGCTAAATACTTTTACTAAGCGATAGTGGAGAGTACCGTGAGGGAAAGGTGAAAAGAACCCTGAGTAAGGGAGTGAAATAGAATTTGAAACCGTACGCTTACAAGCGGTAGGAGCCCTAAGGGGTGACTGCGTGGATTTTGGTTAATCATCCTGCGAGTTATGATATATGGCGAGGTTAAGTAAAGCGGAGCCGAAGGGAAACCGAGTCTTAAAAGGGCGATAGTCGTATGTTATAGACGCGAAACCTAGTGATCTATGCCTGACCAAGTTGAAGCAAAGGTAAGACTTTGTGGAGGACTGAACTCACCGCCGTTGAAATGATGGGAGATGAGTTAGGTATAGGGGTGAAAAGCCAATCGAACTAGGAGATAGCTCGTTCTCTCCGAAATGCATTTAGGTGCAGCCTTAATAGAAGATATGTGGGGGTAGAGCACTGTTTGACCTAGCGGGCGTATAGCTTAGTGAAGTCATGCAAACTACGAATACCATATATTAATAATTAGGAGTGAGACTATGGATGATAAGGTCCATGGTCGAGAGGGGAAAAGCCCAGACCAACAGCTAAGGTCCCAAATTATGTCTAAGTGGGAAAGGAGGTGGATATTCAGAAACAACCAGGAGGTTGGCTTAGAAGCAGCCATACCTTGAAAGAGTGCGTAACAGCTCACTGGTCGAGAGTATCTGCGCCGAAGATTTAACGGGGCTAAGACATAAACCGAAGCTTTGGAACATATGTAAATATGTTGGTAGGAGAGCGTTCTGTAAGCTGTAGAAGGAGAGTTGAAAGACGATCTGGAGGTATCAGAAGTGAGAATGCAGGAATGAGTAGCGAGAAAGTATGTGAGAATCATACTGGCCGGAAGTCCAAGGATTCCACGGCAATGTTTGTCAGCCGTGGGGGAGTCGGGACCTAAGTGAAGACAGGGATGTCATAGCGAATGGAAAATAGGTTAATATTCCTATACCACTAAATCAACGATTGAAGGGATGGAGTGACGCAGGAAGGTATGTGAGATAACTGACGGAATAGTTATTCTAAGCCAATAGCGTGATTATATAGGCAAATCCGTATAATTAAACGTGAAAGGTGATGGGTAAGCACAATAAGTGTAAGTCACAGATCCTACACTGCCGAGAAAAACTTCTACTGAGGAGATTAAGTGCCCGTACCGTAAACCGACACAGGTGGACAGGGTGAGAAACCTAAGGCCGACAGGATAACTCTAGCTAAGGAACTCTGCAAAATAGCCCCGTAACTTCGGGAGAAGGGGTGCCTATGGTAAGTGAGAAGATAAGTACTTCGAAGCTGAGATAGGCCGCAGTGAAGAGTCCCAAGCAACTGTTTACCAAAAACACAGGTCTATGCTAAGCCGGAAGGCGACGTATATGGGCTGACACCTGCCCAGTGCCGGAAGGTTAAGAGGAGGATTGAGAGATTCGAATTGAAGCCCCGGTGAACGGCGGCCGTAACTATAACGGTCCTAAGGTAGCGAAATTCCTTGTCAGGTAAGTTCTGACCTGCACGAATGGTGCAATGATTTGGGAGCTGTCTTGGCTGGAGACCTGGTGAAGTTGTAATAGCGGTGAAGATACCGCTTACCTGCAGTAGGACGGAAAGACCCCGTGGAGCTTTACTGTAGTTTGGCATTGGGTTTTGGCAATGTGTGTATAGGATAGTTGGGAGACTAAGAAGTAATTACGCTAGTAAATATGGAGTCAATGTTGGAATACCAACCATATATTGTTGAAATTCTAATCAATAAAATGAGACAGTGCTAGATGGGCAGTTTGACTGGGGCGGTCACCTCCAAAAGAGTAACGGAGGTGTTCAAAGGTTCCCTCAGGTTGGATGGAAATCAACCAAAGAGTGTAAAGGCAAAAGGGAGCTTGACTGCGAGATTGACGGATCGAGCAGGTACGAAAGTAGGACTTAGTGATCCGGTGGTACTGAATGGAAAGGCCATCGCTCAACGGATAAAAGCTACCCCGGGGATAACAGGCTGATACTTCCCAAGAGTCCATATCGACGGAAGTGTTTGGCACCTCGATGTCGGCTCGTCTCATCCTGGGGCTGGAGAAGGTCCCAAGGGTTGGGCTGTTCGCCCATTAAAGAGGCACGCGAGCTGGGTTCAGAACGTCGTGAGACAGTTCGGTCCCTATCCACTGCAGGCGTAGAATATTGAGAAGATCTGTCCTTAGTACGAGAGGACCGGGATGGACAAACCGCTGATGTATCTGTTGTCACGCCAGTGGCATGGCAGAGTAGTCACGTTTGGAACGGATAATCGCTGAAAGCATCTAAGTGAGAAGCCGACTTCAAGATAAGTATTCAAAGATACCTTCGAGACTAGGAGGAGATAGGCTAGGGGTGTAAGTGTAGTAATACATTTAGCTGACTAGTACTAATATATCGAAAGCTTTACTACTGTAATATTTTACTACTACTATTTATTTCTAATTGTCCTAGAACAATAAATTTGGTGATAATAGCCACGTGGATACACCTAGTAACATATCGAACCTAGCAGTTAAGCACGTGAACGCCGAAGATACTTCGTAAGCGGGAAAATAGGTAGTTGCCAAATTAAAAAGTCGGTGTGTAGCGCAGTTAGGTAGCGCACTTGTCTTGGGAACAAGGGGTCGTAGGTTCAAATCCTGTCACACCGACCATTTTTTGAAAAGAGAAAAAAGAGTTGCGGGAATAACTCAGTTGGTAGAGTGTCAGCCTTCCAAGCTGAATGTCGCGAGTTCGACCCTCGTTTCCCGCTCCAATGGTGATCGTAGTTCAGCAGGTAGAGCGCCAGATTGTGGTTCTGGTTGTCGCGAGTTCAAGTCTCGTCGATCACCCCATAAATGCACGGGTGGCGAAATTGGCATACGCACTAGACTTAGGATCTAGCGTCTTTGACATGAGGGTTCAAGTCCCTCCTCGTGCACCAGTAAAGACTTAGGTCTTTTTTTTTGTCTTAAAACATTTCTACGAATAATTTCTGTGTATTCACACACTTTTTACTCGCAAAAAAAACGACTAAATATTTTAGTCGTTATTATTTAAAAAAATCATCATTTAATAGGAAATCTTTTATACCTATATAGTAAATTCCATACTCGTCATATCTTGGTACAATATTATCTTTAACTATAATAATTTTTTTGAAAGAATCATCAATTCTTTTTAGTGAGTTTCTTTCTTGTTCTTTTTTTTCTTCACTACTTAAATCAAATGCTGATTGTATATAGTATCTGATATTACCTCTATTTATTACAAAATCAACTTCTAATTGAACTCTTTTTGATTTATTATTTTCGCTTGAGAAATACTCAACAATTCCCACATCTACATTAAATCCTCTTCTTAATAAGTCGTTGTATATTATATTTTCCATAATATGAGTTTCTTCATTTTGCCTAAAATTTAATCTTGCATTTCTAAGTCCAATATCAGCAAAATAGTATTTAAGAGGTGTTGAAAAGTATTTTGACCCTTTAATATCATACCTTTTGACAGAAGAAATTACATAAGATTCCTCAAAGAGTGTTAAGTATTTTGAAATTGTACTGTTAGTTATCTTAGTTTTTCTTTCAGATAAAAACCTATTAGATAATTTAAGAGGATTTGTAAGTGACCCTATTGCTGATGATACAAAATCCAATAATACTTCTAAAACTTCATCACCATTTTTTATTTTATTTCTTTCTATAATATCTCTAATGTATGTTTCTTGAAATAGGCTTTTTAAATATTTACTTTTTTGATCAAATGTTTCAAGTTCTAATAAAAAAGGCATTCCTCCACAAAGTACATAATCTTGCCAAGCTTCATCAATACTTTCATAACAACTACTCATTTCAGAAAATGATAAAGGATAAACATGAATTTCATCTCCTCTATCTCTAAATTGTGTTAGAATATCTCTTGAAAGCATTTTAGAGTTGCTACCTGTTACATAAACATCAAGATTTTTCCTTCTCATTAATGAAATTAGTGTATCTACAAATGTAATATCTTCATCATCTTCAAAATATGGATTTTTTACTGTTTTTGAAAATTGTATTTCATCAATAAAAACATAATATCTTTTATCACTTGTTATTTTGCTTTTTACATAGTCATTTAATATGAAAGGATCTCTATATTTACTATTTTCAATATCGTCTAAAGCAATTTCAATTATTTGTTCTTCTTTAACTCCATTATTTAATAAGTAATTTTTATATATTTCGAATAATAGGTATGATTTCCCACATCTTCTAATACCAGTTATTACTTTAATTCTACCGTTATCCTTTTTTTTTATTAATTCGTCTAAATATTGTTTTCTTTCAATAAGCATATTATCACGTCCTTTACGAATAAATTTTGTGTATTCCCACACTTTTTACTCGCAAGAATAATATTTGACATAGACATAAAAAAGGACTAAACTAGTCTTAAAATAGGGGGTATATATGAGAGCATATGCAAAAATTAATTTAGATAAGTTAATTGATAATGTAAAAAAAGTATCAGATATTGTTTCAAAAGAAAAAATAATGGCTGTAGTAAAAGCAAATGCTTATGGACATGGAGATATTCAAGTTGTAAAAAAATTAATAGAATTTGGTATAAGAACATTTGCAGTTGCAACTTTTTTAGAAGCTAAAAGACTTAGTGAAAAATATAAGGAGATTGATATATTAATTTTAGGTGAAATTGAAAAAAATCAATTTAAAGAAATAGAAAATACAAATATATTGATTTCTATTTCTAATATACAAGATTTAAAGTATATACAAGAATGTGGGCTAAAAAATAGGGTACATTTAAAGTTAGATACTGGTATGAATAGGTTAGGCTTTTTAGCTAGTGAAATAGAAGAGGCAAAAAAATATATAGGAAAAATTAATATTGAAGGAATTTTTACACACTTATCTTCTGTAGAATCAGATGAAGAGTTTACAAAAAAGCAAATTGACATATTTTTAGAAGCAACAAAAGATTTAAAGATAAAAAAACACATTCTAAATAGTGCTGGTATAAAAAGGTACGAATGTTACCTAGATTATGTAAGATTAGGTATTGATATGTATACTGATGTTATGAGCCTTTATACAAAAGTTGTTCATATACATAGTATAAAAAAAGGAGAAAAAGTAGGCTATGATGGAACATTTGTAGCTAAAAAAGATACAAAAATTGCAACTGTTTCTATTGGTTATGCAGATGGATATAAAAGAGGGTTTAGTAATAAGGTAGAAGTGGAAATAAATAGTAGAAAGTATAAGCAAGTTGGAAATGTTTGTATGGATTTAATGATGGTAGAAGTAGATGATAATGTAAAAGTAGGTGACATTGTTACACTATTTAAAAATAATAAAGAGCTTATGGCTCTTGCAAAAATTGCTGATACAATTACATATGAGATATTTACAAGTATTTCTTTAAGAGTTGATAGAATATATGAGGAAAATAAGGCGTTGCAGTAAGTAAACTTATTGCAATGTATTTTTTTTAATGTTAAAATATATTATGTAGAAAGAAGGAGTTAATATGGCTATAGAGTATATTTTAGATATACCTTTTTTATGTTATGAACATGATAATAAAAAAGAAGACAGAAAAAATATAGTAATAATACATGACGCGTATGAATATATAGGTAGATATATGGAATTTTCGGAGTTTCTATTTTTAAATGGGTACAATGTTTATGTAATAGAATATAGCGGTCATGGATTACTTAGAAAAAAAGAAATAGGGGAGTTTGGGAATGCTACAATAAACGATATAGTAATTTCTATTAACAAAGTAATAACTAGTAAATTAAATAATATTAAGTACAAAGATATAGTAATAATAGGGCAAGGTTTAGGTAGCGTTATATCAATTGACCTAGCTGCAAGTTATGGATATTTTAATTTAGTATTATCAAGCATTCCTTTTGTATCTAACTTTAATATAGAGCTAAATAAGTTTAGATCTACAATAGAAGATATATTTTCTAAATCTGTATCAGGGATAAACAACAATGATATTAGTAATTTAACTAATGATAAAGAAGAGTTAGAAAAATATTTAAATGATGAGAATTGTAACTTTAAGGTTAGTCCTAAATACACTTATACATATTATGATTTATTAAAAAAATCTAGAGAACAGGTATCAAAAATTAGTAAAAAAGCAAATGTTTTAATAATATTTGGTGAAAATGATAAATATACAACAAAAGAAGATGTAAGAGAGTATATAAATGATTTGGATAATAAGACAAGAAATATTAGGGTTATAAAAAATAAAGAGGGATTAAAAGATTCACTGCATGAAGTAAATAAAAACAGTGTATATAAAAGTATTATAGAATTTATTGACGAAATGAGATGATAAGATGGAAAATATACAAATTTTTTCTCCAATTGATAATGAAAAATTAGGAGAAGTAAAGGCAATGACACCTAGTGAAATAGATGAAAAAATAGCTAGGCTAAATAAAAAATTTAAAGAATATAGAAATGAGTCTTTATTAAAAAGAGTAGAATATATTAAAGCAGCAATAGATGAATTAGAAAAAAATGAAGAAATGCTAGCTAGTCTTTTAACAAAAGAAATTTCTAAAAAATATAGCGATTCTTTAGATGAAATAAGAAGAAGTATAAAAATATCAAGATATACTATAGAAGAAGCACTTCATTTAGAAATGGAAGCGTACAGTGGTGAGAGTTTAGGATCAAATCAGGTATCTTTAGTAATAAGAGAGCCAATAGGTCTAATTTTAGCAATAGCACCATTTAATTATCCAATAAATCTATCATTAACAAAAATAATACCAGCTTTAATTATGGGTAATGTTGTCTTATTTAAACCACCTACTAGCGGAAGTTTAGTTTGTACAAAAATGGTGGAAATATTAAATAGTAAATTACCAGAATCAGTACTTGAAATTGTAACTGGTAAAGGTTCTGTTATAGGGGACTATATAGTAGAAAATAAAAATGTTAAAATGATAAACTTTACAGGTAGTACAGCAGTTGGTAATAGAATTAAAAAAATTGCAAATACAGATAGATTAATAATGGAATTAGGTGGAAAAGATTCTGCTATTGTACTAGAAGATGCTAATTTAGAATTAGCAGCAAAAGAAATTGTAAGTGGTGCTTTTAGCTATAGTGGACAAAGATGTACTGCTATAAAAAGAGTATTAGTAGTTGATTCTGTTTCAGAAAAATTAACTAAATTAATAAGAGAAAAAGTTGAAAAACTAAGTGTAGGAAATGCTTATGAAAATAAGGATATTACACATTTAATTGATAAAAAATCAAGTGATTTTGTAATGAATTTAATAAAAGATGCAATATCTAAAAATGCAACTTTAGTTATAGGAAATAAAAATGACAAAAATTTAGTATATCCAACTGTATTAGATAATGTAAAAAGTAATATGGACGTATATACTGTAGAGCCATTTGGACCAGTACTTCCTATAATTCATGTTAAAGACTATGATGAAGCTATTAAAGTAGCAAATGAAAGTGAGTATGGTCTTCAAAGTTCAATTTTCACAAAGGATACTAAATTAGCATTTGAAATTGCTAAAAAATTAGAGGTTGGAACTGTACAAATAAATAAGAAAACATCTCGTGGTCCTGATAATTTTCCATTTTTAGGTATAAAAAATAGTGGAGTAAATGTTCAAGGTGTAAAATACAGTTTATTAGCTACAACAAATATAAAATCATATGTTATGGAAATATAGAAAAATATAGAAAAATATGGTAAAATATATTGATTTTTTAATATAGGGGGATTATTATGAAATACTATGGGGGTATAGATTTAGGTGGAACAAATACTAAAATTGGTTTACTAGATACAAATGCAAATTTAATATTTAGTACATCAATAAAAACAGAAGCCATAAAAGGTTTTGAAGATACAGTTGATAGAATTTGTAATGCTTTTAAGGAAGAAGTAAGAAAAAATAATATAAATTATGATGATATAATAGCAATTGGTGCTGGTATTCCAGGTCCTGCATTAGATAAAAGAGTTTGTGTTGGATTTGCTAACCTACCTTGGCCAAATGATTTAAAAATGGCAGATTTGATAGAAGAAAAACTAAATAAACCTTGCTTTATAGATAATGATGTTAATGTAATTACACTGGGAGAAAATTTTGCAGGTGCTGCAAAAGGATATAAAGATATATTATGTATAGCTATAGGTACTGGTATTGGTGCAGGTATAATTAGTGGTGGAAAAATAATTTCAGGTAAAAAAGGTGCAGCTGGAGAAATTGGGCACTTAGTATTAGTTCCAAACGGAATGTTATGTGGATGTGGACACAATGGTTGTTTTGAAGCTTATGCATCAGCTACAGGGATTGAAAGAATTGCAAATTCAGAACTTGTAGTTAATAGAACAAGTAGCTTACATGAGCTTAAAAAAGTTAGAAATATTGAAGCTAAAGATGTATTTGATGCAGCTAAAAATGGAGATATATTAGCAAATCAAATAGTAGATAAAGAAGCAGACTACCTAGCATTAGGAATTTCACATGGACTTAATTTAGTAAACCCAAGTGTAGTTGTTTTAGGTGGAGGAGTAGCATTAGCGGGAGATTTTCTATTAGATAAAGTAAAAAAAATATTACCTCAATATGCATTATCTGCAACATTAGATGGACTTGAAATTAAAGGTGCAACACTTGGAAATGATGCAGGAATATATGGAGCAGCTTATTTAGCTATGACTGAGTTAGGAGAATAAAAAATGATAAAAAAAGCTAAACAAGAAGATGAATTTGAAAAAGAAGCTAAAAGTTTATTTGAAAAGCTAAAAGATAAGGTTGATTTTTCATTTAAGGAAGAAAAGTCTAAAAAAATAGATGAGCTATTAGAAAAAATGAACAATAAAAAAGAAAGAAAAGCTGGGATATTAATGCACCCGACTTCATTACAAGGTAATAATATAGTTGGTACATTAGGGAAACATGCTTATGAATTTATAGACTTTTTAGAAAAAGCTAATCAATCATTATGGCAAATATATCCATTAGGACCTACAGGATATAATGATTCACCATATCAATGTTTTTCAGCTTTTGCCGGAAACCCATATTTAATAGATTTAGAAGAATTAGTAAATGAGGGAATTATTACTAATGAGGATAAAGATGAAGTAGTATCAGATAATAACTTACTAGTTGATTATGGAAAACTATATTTTGTTAAAAATAGAATATTAGAAAAAGCTTATGAAAATCATCATATATTAGAAGAAGAATTTAATGAATTTAAAAAGGAAAATGATTATTGGTTAGATGATTATTCTTTATTTATGGCATTAAAAAAACATTTTAATGGTAATTCTTGGATAAATTGGGATGAAGATATTAAATATAGAGAAAAAGCTGTAATAGAAAAATACAAAACTTTACTAGCTAAAGATATAGAAGTTCAAAAATTCATGCAATTTCTATTCTTTAGACAATGGATAAAGGTAAAAGCTTATGCTAATAGTAAAGGAATTGAAATAATAGGAGATATACCTATTTTTGTATCAAGTGATAGTTCTGATGCTTGGGCAAATACTAATTTATTTGTATTTGAAAGTGTTGCAGGAGTTCCGCCTGATTATTTCAGTGCTACTGGTCAATTATGGGGTAACCCTTTATATGATTGGGAAGAAATGAAATATGATAAGTATGCTTGGTGGAAATTAAGATTTAAAGCTAACCTTACTTTATATGACATCATAAGATTAGATCACTTTAGAGGATTTGAATCTTATTGGGCTATACCAAAAGATGAAGAAACTGCAATAAATGGAAAATGGAAAAAAGGACCAGCTAAAGAATTTTTTGATGAAATATTTAAAGAATTTCCACATATTAATTTAATTGCAGAAGACTTAGGAACATTAACTAATGAAGTAGTAGAACTAAAAAATGAATTAAACTTACCAGGTATGAATATATTACAATTTGCATTTAGTAAAGATCCTAAAAATGTATATTTACCACATAATTATGTGAAAAATAGTGTAGTGTATACAGGAACTCACGATAACGATACAACTCTTGGTTGGTATCAAAAACTAAGTGATGAAGAAAAAGGAGAAGTTAGAGATTATTTAGATGTTAATGATGATAACATATGTTGGCATTTAATAAGACTTGCTCATAGAAGTATATCTGATATGTGCATAATACCAATGCAAGACTATATTGAATATGGAAGCGATGCTAGAATGAATACTCCATCAGTAGCTAGTGGAAACTGGCAATGGAGAATAGGTGAAAATGTATTAACAGATGAATTAGCTAATAGAATTTCACATATCACAAAAATATATGGAAGATAAAAATGCAGCAATTAGGAATATATGCAAATGAGGATAAAAAACCTCTTGCATTTAGTAGTAGACCAGAAAATTTAGATGATTTTTATGGTCAAGAAAAATCTTTGGCAATAATAAAAAAAATGTTAGAGAAAAAAGAATTAGTAAATTTAGTGATTTATGGACCTAGTGGAGTAGGTAAAACTACTATAGCTAGGATAATAGCAAAGAAAATGAATTATAACTTTGAATATTTAAATGCAACTAAAGTGGGGACTAATTCAATAAAAGAACTTTCTAATAGAGCAAGAGATTTAAAAAATTTAAATGGAACAAAAACTATCTTATTATTTGATGAAATACATAGATTTAATAAAGCACAACAAGATTCGCTATTAGAAGATTTAGAAGAACAAAACCTAATATTAATAGCAACTACAACTGAAAATCCATACTATGCTTTAAATAAGGCGATTTTATCAAGATGTATAGTGGTAGAGTTTAAAAAATTAGATGATGATAGTATAAGAAAAATAGTAAGAAACGTTTCAGAAAAAAATGGTATTAAAATAGATGATAAAACTTTAGACTACATAACTCACATTAGCCAAGGTGATGCAAGATATAGTTTAAACATACTAGAGTTAATACAAAAAACAGATTTAGAAAGTGTTAAAAATGGAATAGAAATTCAAAATAGATACAGTGTATCTGATAAATATGATAGGATTTCTGCGATGATAAAAAGTATAAGAGGAAGCGATGTTGATGCTAGTATATATTGGTTAGCATCAATGCTTGTTTCAAATGAAGATCCAATGTATATAGCAAGAAGACTTGTAATATCAGCTAGTGAAGATATAGGCTTAGCTAATCCAAATGCGTTAAATATGGCTGTATCTTGTATGAATGCGGTTGAAAAAATTGGTATGCCAGAAGCTAGAATAATACTAAGTGAATGTATAACATATTTAGCTTTGTCGCCTAAAAGTAATAGTACATATCTTGCTATAAATAAGGCGATGGAGGATATTATGCAAAATGGCTGTCAAGAAGTACCATTTCATTTAACAAAAAATGGTAAAGATAGTTATTTATATCCTCATTCATATGATAATCACTATATTAAGCAAGATTATATGAAAAAAAAGAAAAAATATTATGATTATGATAATAACAAGTATGAAATTGGCTTTATGCAGTATTGGAAAAAAGTAAAGGGAGAAAATGATAGAGAGTAAATTTATATATATATTATTAGTAATAGTAGCAGGAGTTTCTGTTACATTTCAAAATTCAATAAATGGAGCGTTAGCAAGTAAAACAAGTACAGTTTTTTCTGTATTTTGGGTGTTTTTAATAGGGACATTAATTATTATTCCTTATTTATTTATAAGTAAAACACCATTTCCAACAATACAAAATTTAAAAGAAATACCATTTCATTATTATCTAGGGGCAATAACAGGTTTAATTTATGTTGCATTAGTTATGATATCAATTCCTAAATTAGGAGTAGCATATACAACAGCACTGCTTATTGTATCTCAAATAGTTATATCTTTAGTAATAGATAGATTTGGATTATTAGGAGCTGAGGTTAAGTATATAACAATAGATAAGATAATGGGATCAATTTTAATGATTATAGGAGTTTATTATATAGGAAAATGATGAATAAAATTAGTGTAGCACCTATGGTAGATAGGACAACGAAAGAATTTAGAAACTTTTTTAGAATGTTTAATAAAAGCTCTACCCTATATACAGAAATGATAAGTGCTCAAGCAATAATAAATGGTGATATAGATAGACTTTTGAAATTTAATGATATAGAACACCCAATAGCATTACAAATTGCAACTCATGATAAAGATTATGCAAAAGAAGCTATAAAAATTGCAAATAAGTATAACTACGATAGTATAAATATAAATGCAGGTTGTCCATCAGATAGAGTATCTAATAATAAAATGGGAGCATATCTAATGAGTGAACCTGAGCTTATCGTATCAATAGCAAATGAAATAAGAAAAGTAACAGATAAACCAATAACATTAAAACATAGAATAGGAATTGATGGTAAAGGGATACTAGAAGATGATAGACTAATGGATTCATATGAAGAGTTATTGGAATTTGTAGATAAGGTATCTAATAATACAGATATAAATAAGTATATAATACATGCAAGAATTGCAATATTAAAAGGATTATCACCAAGTGAAAATAGAACGATACCACCAATAGACTATGATAGAGTGTATAGGTTAAAAAAAGAAAGACCAAATCTTAATATAGAAATAAATGGAGGTATAAAAACCTTAGAAGAAGTTGAAAATCATTTAAAATATGTAGACTCAGTTATGATAGGAAGACAAGCCTATGATAATCCAATGCTTTTAAATGAATTTAATATATCTAGATATGAAATTATAGAAAAGTTAATAAAGTATATAGAAGAAAATAAGGAAGTAAAACCATATCATATTACTATGCATAGCTTAGGATTATTTCACTCAACAAAATACAGTAAAATATGGAAAAATGTAGCTAGTAATAGTAGAATTGAAAGCACTGATTTAAAAAATTTCTTAAAGGAATTAGATAAAGAATAAATTAGAAAAAGGAATTAGAAATAATTCCTTTTTACTTTGATTTTGTTATTGTAAGACCTGTAAATCCAAATAATATAGTTAATATTAAACTAGCATAGCAAAATATTGAAAAAGGTACATAACTAATGGTTGGTACTCCTAACATACTTGATATAAATACACCACAAACTCCCCAAGGAACTAATGGATTTATTACAGTACCAGAATCTTCTAATGTTCTTGATAAATTTTTAGAATGAAGATTTAATTTGTCGTATACTGGTTTAAATGTTTTACCTGTTAATAAAATACTTAAATATTGTTCACCAACTATAAAGTTTATACCAAGAGCTGTTAGAACTACACAAATGGTTGCTCTTTTTGAATTAGTTAGAAGATGTGCCATACTATCAAGTAGAGTTGGAATAACGCCTAGCCCAAACAAAAGACCACCTAAACTCAATGCCAAAATTACTATAGTAAGTGTGAAAAACATACTATTTATTCCACCTCTTGTGATTAATGAAGAAATACTATCTGGTATATTTTCCATATAAAATCCTGAGAATAGAAAACTTGATATATTCTCTAAACTATAACTTGTATGAGTTAGAGATATAATAATACCAGTTATACTTGTATATATTATTGAAGGTATTGCTTGAACCTTCATTATTGAAAATAATATAAGAAGTATAAAAGGAATTAAAGAGTAATAATGCACTAAACCAGTTTTTAATATGTCTTCTTTAAATTTTAATATTGCACTAATATCACCAACATTATTTAAAGGTGATAATACTGTAAAAACAGCAGCTGATATGATAAAAGCTGGAATAGTTGTATACATCATATTTTTAATATGTTCAAATAAATCAACCCCTACTATAGTAGCTGAAATTCCTGTTGTATCTGATAAAGGAGACATCTTATCTCCAAAAAAAGCCCCAGATACTATAGCCCCAGCTGTTATTGCTGGATTTAATAAAAATGCATTTGATATACCCATAAGAGCAACACCTAAGCTTGCAACAGTAGTTAGACTACTTCCTATTGATATTCCAATTATTGCAGTTATTAAAAACGCTGATAAATAAAACATTTTTTCTGAAATAATATCTAATCCATAATACATAAGCGTAGGAATAGCCCCAGACATCATAAGAACTGAAACTAAGATACCTATAAAGAAAAATAAATAAATAGCTCCCATACTAGTAGTAACTGAATTAGTCATACTTTCTTGTAGTTTTGTAAAACTAACTTTTCTTATCATTCCATACAATAGTAAGAAAACAATACTAAATAAAACTGGAATATGCGGTATAGTATTAGGAATAAATATCATAAAAAAACCTAATAGTGAAAAAATAATACTTGTTATAACTAGCGCTTCAGCTAGGCTTGGGTTACGGTACTTTTCTAAATCGAACATAATAACTCCTCTCAAATAAAAAACTTCTTACGTATTTGCATAGGTAAGAAGCCTTGTATAAATTTTCTTTCCAAATTAGAGGCTCTTAGCTAATGCAAACCGAGCCACTAAGTTGGTGACTCTCTAATTCATATAATAGTAACTTTTTAAGCAATCAATATGCTTATTTGAAATTGTAATCATACAGATCACTTCCTTTCGTTAATTTAGTCTATATTAACACTTGTAATTTTTTTTGTCAAGCTCTATTTACCAACACAGAAATTTCCAAAAATATGATCTAGTATATCTTCTGATGTTATTTCTCCTGTTATTTCACCAAGTGAGTCTAATGCTTCTTTTAAATCAACAGAAATTAAATCTAAAGGAAGAGATAATTCTATTGTATTAAATATATTTTCTATAGCAACTTTTGTTTTTTCTAATGCTGTTTTATGTCTAATATTTGTTAATATATGTTTTTCTCCTGTATCTTGTACTTGATTTTCTGTAATAAATTCATATAATTTATCTTCCATATCAGAAATACCAATGTTTTTCATAGCAGAAATTTCGATGATATCACTATCTTTTAAATATGAAATATCAATTTTTCTCTCTAAATCGATTTTATTTAACAGATAAATTACTTTTTTATTATTTTCTGAAATAAAGTCTATAATTTCTTTATCTTCTTTTGTAAATTCGCTTGAACTATCTAAAATCATTAAAACTAAGTCAGCTTTTTCAATAATTTCTTTTGATTTTTTAACCCCAATACTTTCAACTATATCATCAGTTTTTCTAATTCCAGCTGTATCTACTAAAATTAAAGGAATACCTTTAATATTTATAGTTTCTTCTATAGTATCACGAGTTGTTCCAGCAACATTTGTAACGATTGCTCTTTCTTCTCTTAATAATGAATTTAGTAAAGTTGACTTACCAACATTAGGTCTACCTACAATAGCAGTTTTAATACCCATTTTAATAAGTTTACCCTTATCATAACTTATAATTAGCTCATTTGCCTTATCATAAACCTTATGTAAATCACTTAGTAGATTGTCAGGGATTGGATCATCTATTCCTTCTTCTGGGTAATCTAATACAACATTAACGTGAGCTGTAATATCTAAAAGAGTTTTTTTGAACTCTTTTATCATATTAGATAAATCTCCTCTTAAATTTTTAATAGATATATCTAGTGAGCTTTCGCTTTTCCCTTCAATTATATCTATAACTGCTTCTGCTTGTGACAAATCAATTCTACCATTCATAAAGGCTCTTTTAGTAAATTCACCCTTACTAGCAAGAGTAGCTCCATTTTTTAAAACAAGTTCTAGTACTCTTTGAGTTATTAGATAACCTCCATGACAGTTAATTTCTACTACATCTTCTGCCGTATAAGAACGAGGGCCAGGCATTTTAACTACCATGGCCTCATCTATTATTTTGTTATTATCATGAATAAAACCGTAACGTAATTTATAGTTACCAATTTCATTTCCTTTATTTAATTTAAATATTTTATCAAGTATTTCAAAAGATTTATCTCCTGAAATTCTAATAATACCAATACCACCTTCGCCTTTTGCAGTAGCAATAGCAGCTATTGTATCAAATAAGATATGTTTCATTTTTATTCTCCAATGTATTTAATAATTAGATATCTTTTTGGTTCTACTCCGTGACTTTGAGTTTCTAATTCAGGATATTTAGATAACTCTTCATGAATTATTTTTCTTTCTCTTGAACTAAGTGAAGGTAATTTAACGCTTGATTTTGAGTCTATTACCTTTTGTGCTTTTTTATTAGCCATAGAAATTAAAGAATTTTCTCTTTTTTCTCTATAACCATTTGCATCAAGTACAATTTTAACACCTTTTAATTCTTTTATAGAGTTTAATAAATATTCAAGTGAATTTAATGCGATTCCTTTTTCACCTATAATATATTTAATGTCACGCCCTTCAAGATTAACAAAATAAAGACCATTTTTTAATTTCACTGATTCAAGTGAAATATCTAAACCAAATGAATCTAATAGATTTTTTATTTTATTTTCAACTAAACTCATTTTATCATCCTTAGCTGGATTTTGTTTAACAGTTTCTTTAGCTTTTATTACTTCTTTTTCTTTCTTTTCAACTTTAACTTCAGTTTTTTTAGTTTCTTTTATTTTTTCTTTATTAACTATTTTAACTTCATACTCACCTTTTAAATGTATAAATAGAAAGTTAAAAGGTTTTTTAATTTCTTTAATTTCATAAGTTTCATCTTTTGACAAAGCTAGATTTTTTTTAATCATTTTTTTTAATTCTTCAAGATTATTTGCTTTTATTATTTGATTCATAATGCACTCCTATTTATTAAATTCTTTAGCTACTTTATGTTGTATGTATTTTTGTTGTGCGATTGAAATAACTGTATTTGCAACATAGTATAAGTTAACACCTGATGGGAATGAATAAAACATAAATGTCATTAGTAGTGGTAGAGCCATCATTGCATTTTGCATAGAATTTTCTACATTACTATCTCCACTTTTACTAGGTGCTTGCATTTTTTGTTGTACAAACATAAGAACTCCACTTAATATAGGTAATAAGTTAATGTTAAAGTTATGTATAGTAAATAATGCATCTGGACTAGATAACTTAAACCATAAAAATGTAGCTGTATCTGGTATAGCATTACTTGTAAATGTAAAGTATAAAGCCATAAATATTGGAAGTTGTACAAGTACAGGTAAACATCCGCCTAATGGATTTATCTTATTTTCTTTGTATATCTCAGCTGTTTTTTGAGATATAGTAGCTTTATCACCTTTATACTTCTTATTTATCTCATCAATTTGAGGTTGTATAAGTTTCATTTTAAACATAGATTTTTCTTGTTTAACTGAAAGTGGATAAAGTAAAATTTTTACAATAATTGTCGTGGCTAGTATAGCAAGCCCATAATTTCCTAGAATGCTTACTAAATATTCTAATAAGCTTAATACCATATTTTCGATAAATTGTATTCTAAACATTTTTTCTCCTTATTTTAAAGGGTCATATCCTCCATAATTTAGTGGATGACACCTAAGTATTCTTTTAAATCCTAGATAACTTCCTTTTAATACTCCATATTTTATTATTGCTTGTTTTGTATATTCAGAACAAGTAGGGTAATAAATACATCTTTTTTTTAGAAATTTTCTAGATATTTTTTGATAGATTTTAATTAAACTAAGTAATATTTTTTTCATATTTTTTAATTCCTTGTAATATATCTTTTCTTAAAATATTATAATTTAATATGTCAAAATCATCTTGACAGTTTTTTTTAGCTACGATTACATAGCTATGGTTTTTATCGAACTTGTCTATGTCGATTCTTATGACCGATCTAAAAATTCTTCTTAACCTGTTTCTTTTTACTGCGTTTCCTGTCTTTTTACTTGTTACAAAGCCAAATTTTTGTTCGCTTGTTTTTTTAATAAAAATAATAGTATATTTAGTATATACTTTTTCTCCCTTGTTATATATAAAGGAGAATTCACTTGTTTTTTTTAATGTTTCCATAAATTTCCTCTAAAAAAAATCGGTGTAATTTTTTGGACACCGATATTAAGCTGATAATTTAGCTCTACCTTTATTTCTTCTTCTTTTTAAGACATTACGTCCACTTTTAGTTTTCATTCTTTCTCTAAACCCATGATCTTTTTTTCTTTTTCTATTATTTGGTTGAAATGTTCTTTTCATAGTGCTTCTTTCCTCTCTTTTTATTTTTTAATACAATACATGATATATGAAACTCAAGTAAAAGTCAAGTGTATTATATCATTTAAAATGTTTTTTTGTCAATTAAGCGGTAAATCTTCGTCAAATATTTCTTCCATAGGAATTGTTTCATAGAATTTAGATATATTTAATTCTACCCAATCATAAAGATATTCTACCTTTTCAAGATTAGTAATTTCAGTATCACTTAGTTTATTAGCTTCTTTTATTACAAATTCTCTAAATTTATTGTGATTTGGAAATTGGTTCATATCTTTAATATCATCTAAAATATTTTCTAAATTTTTTAAAAATTCAATTTTGCTCATAATCCCTCCTAATTTACCTAAATTATATACTAAATAGAAAAAAATTACTATTAAAATGTTTAATTTTCTATGGTATAATCAAAATATATGATAAGGAGAGAGTATGTATATAAATTTAAAGCTACATAGCGATTATGACTTATTAGTTGCAGCTAGTAAAATAGAAGATTATTTGGAAAAAGCAAAGAAAATAAATATGCCATGTATTTCAGTTTCGAATACAAACTTATTTAATGCAATAAATAACTATATTTTATCTAAATCTTATGGGATTAGATATATTTTCTCATTAGAAGTAGATGGTTTTAACCTATATGCTAAAAATATAAAAGGGTATAAAAAGTTAATTTATTTAGCAAGTTTAGATAAAGCTAGTTATTCTAATTTACAAAAAAATTGCGAAAATTTAGTTGTAATTACAGGGTCATTTAATAGCTATATATATGAAAAATTAAAAAATAATGAATTTGATAAGGCATATGACTTAGTTTTAGAGTATAAAGAAAATTTTTCGGACTTCTATATAGAAATTCCTACATTTATTGCTAAAACTAATTTAATAGATTCATACATACAACTTATTAAAGCTACTAATGTTAATTATGTAATTACAAGTGATACATACTATTTAGAAAAAGAAGATGAGTATTTACAAGATGTAATACTTTCAATAAAAGAAAATAAGACAGTATCAAGATTAAAAAAAACATATCCTAGTAATTTATATTTTAAAACATATGAAGAGTTAAAAGATGAATTTATAGAATTAGAAGATGAAATTTTTTCAAAAGGAGTTAAAAATACCTTTGAAATAGCAAAAAAATGTGATGTAGAAATTAATTTTAATGAATTAAAATTACCTAAGTATGAAAAAAACATAGACGAAAAAGAAGAACTGAAAATAAGGGTGTTAAATGCCTTAGAAAAAATCAATAAATCAGATGACAGTGAATATATAAATAGACTAGATTATGAATTAGAAGTAATAGATAAAATGAAATTTAATTCATACTTTTTAATAACGCAAGATATAGTAAATTATGCAAGACAAAATGATATTTTAGTTGGGGTTGGAAGAGGTTCAGCTGCTGGGAGTTTAGTTTCATATTTACTTAATATTACAAAAGTAGATCCAATAAAGTACAAGTTAATATTTGAAAGATTTTTAAATGAAAAAAGACAAGGTATGCCAGATATTGATATAGACATAGAGGCAAAAAAAAGAGATTTACTAATAAATTATGTAGTTAGTAAGTATGGAATAGAATATGTATCAAATATTATTAGTTTTTCTAAACTTAAAGAAAAACAAATAGAAAAAGACTTAAAAAGAGTTTTGGATAGGAATGCAAACTTTACTAAAATAATATCTAAACTGTTAAATAATGTTAGGCATACATCTATTCATGCTTCAGGGCTTATAATATCGCAAGATAAATTAGTAGAAGATGTACCTGTAATTTATGATAAAAATACAAATACTAATGTAAGCCAATATGATATGAAAGAATTAGAAAAATTAGGCTTACTAAAAATGGATTTTCTAGCACTAGCTAATCTTGATATAGTTGCAGACACTTTAAAGGAAATAAATTTAAGTTTAGATGATATAAGGCTGGATGATTCTAATACTTTTTCTATGTATAATAGTGGAGATACGGTAGGAATTTTCCAAGTAGAAGCTTACGGTATGACAGAACTTATTAAAAAAATGAAAATAAATAGTGTAGAAGATATATCATTAGCCTTAGCCCTATATAGACCAGGACCACTAGCTAGTGGAATGGTCGACAAATTATTACAAAGAAAAAATAATAATGAAAAAATTGAATATGATATAGATGATTTAAAAGATATTTTAGATGAAAGCTTTGGGGTTATAATCTACCAAGAGCAAGTTATGAAAATCGCTACTAAAATTGCAGGATTTAGTTTAGTTGAAGCTGATATACTAAGAAAAGCAATAAGTAAGAAAAAAGCAGATTTAATAGAAAAATTAAAAGATAATTTCATAAGTGGCGCTATAAAAAATGGATATGAAAAAGAAAAAGTAAAAAAACTTTATGAGTTAATAGAAAACTTTGCAGAATATGGGTTTAATAAAGCTCACTCAATATCTTATGCAATAACATCGTATTATACAGCATATTTAAAAACTAACTTTAAAAAAGAATATATGACATCTTTATTAAATCATAAGATAACCGATTTTTCTAAGTTAAATGTTTACTATAATGAACTTTTAAAGTACAATATAGACTTATTTGGAGTAGATATAAATAAATCAGATATTTATTTCAAAGTAGAAAATGAGGGAATTAGATATGGAATATATAGTATATCAGGAATTAGTAAGAATTTCTCTAATGATATAGTAAAAGAAAGAGAATTAAGAGGGAATTTTTTAAATATAAATGATTTTGCAGTAAGAATGATAAAATATGGTTTAAATGAAAAAAACTTAAAAATTTTAGCAGAAAGTGGGGCTTTTCTTGAATTTAATATGACAAGAGCCGAAATAAGTGAAAATGCACAAGAAATAATAGAAATTGCTACTAAGAAAAATGATGATGAAAAAAATATTACAAGAAAACTATTTTATACAGGAGAAGTAGAAGAAAAAATATATTTAAAAAAAGATATAAAAGAATACACAAAAGAAAAGATAAACTTATTAGAGTTTAAAAATTTAGGGATAGCTCTAAAAAATACAAGTAGTTTTGAGTATAAGATGATATATAGTATATTTAGTAATATAGATAACTACTATTTAGCCTTTGTAAGTTCAAAAGATAAGTTATTTATTAATGGACTAGAGTATGAAGTAAGAAATATTAATTTAAGTATGTATATAAATAAAATTTGTGTTGCAAAACTAGATAAAAATAAGATAGTTTCTATATATACTTTAAAAGATAGCTTATTTAGTAAAAATACTAGGGTATATATAAGTATAGATGAATTAAGTGATGATATAAAAGTAAAATTAAAGGATCTAATTAGAAATAATGGAGGATCTAATAGAGTATTTTTTTATCAAAATAAAAAGAAATTAGAATCTAACACATATGTAGATTTAAATTTGGATACTTTAACTAGCTTAGTAAATAAAGTAGGTATAAAAAATATTAGAATAAAGTTGTAGCTTTATGGTATAATAAAGAATAAAAAAGGAGAAGCTCTATGAAAAAAGTAATAATGTTATTATTAGCTTTATCATCGTTTGGTTTTGCTGGCATAAAAGAAGACATAGAAGAAGCTAGAAATTTATATACTCAAAACAACGTAGAAAAAGCTATAGAAAAATTAAAATCAATAGAATTTGAAGATAAAAAAGGAGAAGATTTTGAATTAGTAAATTTCTCACTATTTAATTTAACAAATGATGTATCTTATTTAGAAAGTATATTAGAAGATAAAGATTCAAAAGGTGAATATGCAATACTAGCAAATGAAATATTAGCTAATAATGAAAAAGATATAAACAAAAAATTAATTTTACAAAAAGAGTTAAATAAAAGAACAGATAACAAAAATGCAGGATATTTATTAGATGAAGCAATAAGCTTATATATCCTTGATAACGAAGAAGAAGCAAATAGAATAAATTATTTTATTGATGTTGAAGCCAGCTTAGACATACAAAAGGTATATTATCAGGCTTTAACTAATAGACTATATCAAAATAATTTAGAAAAGTATGCAGCAAAAGCAGCAAATATTTCTTTAAATTTAGATAAAAAAGATACTAGCTATATAGCTAATATATACATATTAGTTGCAACATATCAGAAAAATGTAGAATCTGTAATTAAATATTTAGGCTCAGCTTTAAAGCTAGATGAAAGTGATAGTATAAAAGAAAAAGTAGCAATAGTTTATGCAAATAAAAAAGAATATGAAAAAGCTTTAGATATATACAAAGAATTATATAATAAAACTAATAATATAAACTATATTCCGTATCTATTTGCTTACTCTATTTTAAATAAAGATAGTAAAAATGAAAAAGCTTATTATGAAATTTTAATAAATAGTAAAGAATTTAATTTAAAAAATAAAGATTTAGCTGTATTTCTAGCTAACTTTGATGTTAATTTATTGGATAGGGCTATAATATATGGAAAAAAAGCAGTCTTAGAAAATGAAGAAAAAAGTAAAGAAGTTTTAGAAGAAATTACAAAATTAAAAGAAAATTCTAACTAGAAGGAAAGGGAGATATTAAATGAAAAAAGTATTATTATTAATCTTATCACTTGCAACATTTTCTTTTGCAGGTATAAATGAAGATGTAAATGAGTCAATACAATATATTAATCAAAAAAATTATGTTAAGGCTTTAGACAAACTAAGAACAATAAGGTTTGATAAAGAAGAAGGGGAACTATTTGAAAGAGTAAACTTTTCTATATTCCAATTATCTGGTGATTTAAATGAGCAAATAAATGCTTTACAAAAAATAGTTAAAAATAAAGACTCAAAAGGTGAATATGCAATACTAGCTAATGAATTATTAGCGGACTATGAAAAAGATATTAACAAAAAATTGGCATTACAAAAAGAATTAAACAAAAGAACAGATAATAAAAATATAGCCTATTTATTAAATGAAGTATTAAGCTTATATAAACTAAATAAAGAAAAAGAAGCTAATAAAATAAATGATATAATAGATAAAAATGAAAATTTAGATATAAAAAAGGCGTACTATATAAACTTAGTTGCAGCTTTATACCAAGAAAAATTAGATAACTATGCATCTAAAATATCTAATAGAGCTCTTAAATTAGATAAAAAAGATTCTGTATATTTAGCTAATGTGTATCTAGTAGTTGCAAATTATCAAAAAAACAATAAATCAGCAGAAAAATATTTAGAGTCAGCTTTAAAATTAGATAAAAGTGATAATATGCAAGTTAGAGTAGCTGATACATACGCTAAAAATGGTGAATATAAAAAGGCAATAAGCATGTTTGAAAATTTATACAAAAAAACAAAAGAATTTAAATATGCAGGAGCAGTACTTCTTTATTCAACTTTAGATAAAGATAGTAAAAAAGAAAACGCTTATTACGATATATTATTAAAAAGTGGAATAAAAAATACTGATATTGCAATATTCTTAGTTAACTATAATAATGAAAAATTATTAGATTCTGCAATAAAATATGCAAAAAAAGCAGTTTCACAAAATGAAGAAAATAGTAAACAATTATTAGAACAAATAACAAATTTAAAAAAATAAGGAGATAACATGGAAGAAATTTTAGTTTATGGACACAGAAATCCAGATTCAGATGCTATATGTACATCAATAGCATATGCCAATTTAAGAAATATTTTAAAAAATAATGAAAGAGCAGTAGCTGTTAGAATAGGTGAATTAAATGAAGAAACAAAATATGCACTAGAGTATTTTGGAGTAGATAATATACCTTATGTTGATAATGTAGCAGGTAAAAAAATAATAATGATAGATCATAATGAAAGAACACAAACTGCTAATGGTTTTGAAGAAGCTAAGGTATTAGAACTAATAGATCATCATAGAATAGCTAACTTTGTAACAGCAGAACCATTAAAAGCAAGAGTTGAACCTTATGGTTGCACTTCAACTATAGTTTGTGAAATGTATATGGAAAAAAATATAGTTCCAAGTAAAAAAATGGCAGGAATGATGTTAAGTGCAATAATTTCTGATACTTTATTATTCAAATCACCAACTTGTACACAAAATGATATAAAAGCATGTGAATATTTAGCTAGTATTGCAGAAGTAGACTTAAATAAATACGGAATGGATATGTTAAAAGCAGGAACAAACTTATCTAAAAAAACATTAAAAGAAATTCTAAATATGGATATGAAAATTTTTGAATTAGCAAAAGGAAGATTTGGAATAGCTCAAATTAACACAGTAAATGAAAAAGAACCATTAGAAAAGAAAGAAGAATACTTAAAAGAAATAAGTGCTATGATAGAAGAATTAAAATTAGATGGATTTATGTTTGTTATAACAAATATATTAACAAATAATTCAGTTGCTATTGTAAGTGGAGAAAAAGTAGATGTTATAGAAAAAGCATTTTCTAAGAGTAATGATAGTATAATAGAATTACCTGGTGTAGTTTCAAGAAAGAAACAAATAGTACCACCATTAACAAATGCATAAGATTAAAATTTAAGGCTACACTTTATTTAAGTGTAGCTTTTTTAGGGGGGAAATTTGAATAAAATTATTTTTTCAATAATAATGGTAGCAATAATACTACTTATCATTATTATTTTGAGTAAAAAATACAAACTAAACAAAAATCAACAAATAATATTTTGGATTTTAGTTTTGTTTTGGACAAGCGTTACTATAATAAGAGAGTATAGAAAAATATACATAGCAGGAAGTATAGCTACAGGTGGATTAGGTCTTGGTATAATAGTGGCTTCTAGTATAACCTCAGCCTATGGTTTAGTTAGCGTATTTATTAGAATGCCAGTGTTTTTCTTAACAGATATTTTAAAAAAAAGAAAGATCTTTATACAAATAGCACTAGGATTGATAATAATTACAGGGATATTTGTTGTAATAAAACCTAGTATAACTACTTTATACTTATCATCTATTGCAATGGGAGTATGTGCTTCAATGCTAGCTATATTTAATTTAATATTCTCTGAAACATTTAAAGAAAGTGAAGCATATGTATCAGCATCTATTTTATCAGTAGCACCACTTTTATCTGAGTTTATAGCAGCACCAATACAATATCTGGGAACATATAAAGATGTTAAAAATTATAGTCTTTTATGGATAGTATCTATAGCGATTGCAATTATTACACTAATGCTTAGCTTTAAAATAGAAGATAGTTCTAATAAAGAAACATTTTCACTTAGCAAGGTAAAATTTGTAATATCAAATAAGAAATTTTTATTTGCATGCTTTGTTGGTGTAATGATATCTTTTGTTAAATTTTCTACAAGTGTAAATAATATGGTATACTATAATAAGACATATTTAGATATGCCACCACTACTTCTTGCATACTTAGGTCCTTTATTTTCAGGGCCTCAACTAATAGCAAGTGTACTAATTGGAACATATTTTAATAAAAAGTTTGGTATAGAAAAAACCTTAATATTTGCACTAAGCTTTTT
Organism: Oceanivirga miroungae; assembly: GCF_902505095.1. Classification (GTDB taxonomy): domain Bacteria; phylum Fusobacteriota; class Fusobacteriia; order Fusobacteriales; family Leptotrichiaceae; genus Oceanivirga; species Oceanivirga miroungae. The sequence goes on from NZ_CABWIB010000001.1 coordinate 364,577, forward strand.
AGTAGCATTTAATCTAACTATGTTATTTACTAAAAACTATATTGTAGCTTTTATAGCATATAGTTTAAATGGATTTGGGTATGGAGCTACATATATAAGCTTATTATCTATGGCTATGGCATTTTTTAAAAAGGAATATAGAAATATAAGTATGGGAATATATCAAGGATTTTTTGCATTTGGTATATTTTTTGGAGATAGAATATATGTATTAGTATCAGGGGTTTTAAATGATAAACCAAGAATGATATTTTTAATACTTTTAACTATTTTAATATTTAGCATGCTTATATCAATATTTTCTTTATTATTTAGAAAAAAAATGTTAAAATAAAATAAAAGTGAATGGAGGATTGTATGAGATATACGAAAAGAATTTTATCTATTTTATTTACACTTATATTTGCAATATCATGTGTAAACTCAAATGTTCAACTAGATTTTGTCGAACCAAATAAGGGGACATCTAATATTGAATTTAAGATTAGTAAGGAAATCATATCAAAAGAAAAATTTGATAATACAGTAAAAAATGCAATATCTTTACTAAAATCACAAAATATAGAAGCAAGCTATAAGTATAATGGAATAGTTAAAGATAATTTATTAAACGAAACTTATGAAGCACATTCTTATGGGATAGATCTTAAGTTTAATAGTATAGAGGAATTAAAAAAAGCGTTTTCAATATTTGATGATACTATAGAAGTAAATGTTAATAGAATGAATGAAAGTAATGTTTATGAAATTGAAATACTAAATTCTGAGTTTGTTGAATATAGCATAAAAGTAAATGGACAAATTTTAACTATAAATGACAAAACAGCTAATGAAAAAACTAATGAGGTAGTATTTAAAGATCACCAAAAAAGATATTCATTAACTTATGAATATGCAAAAACAAGTATATTCATGATTATTTTAATAGTGTTATTAGTTCTTGCAATTATTTTATTTGCTTTATTTGCAATATTTAATAGAAAATATAACTTAGTAGATAAGGTAAAAGGACTTAAAAAAGAAAAAACTAATGACGATAAAGAAATTGAAAGCGAAGAAGATATAATAATAACAGATTAATTAAAAACTATATATATATTGGAGGAAACACATATGAGAAAGTACGATAAAATAATAATAGGTTTTGGTAAAGGTGGAAAAACTTTTGCTGGTTTTGCGGGTAAAAAGGGAGAAAAAGTAGCTTTAATAGAAATGTCAGATAAAATGTATGGTGGAACTTGTATAAATGTTGCATGTATACCAACAAAAAAATTAATAAACAACATGAGAATAAAAAGCTATATAAATGCAATAACTGAAAAAAATGAACTTATTAGTAATTTAAGACAAAAAAACTACAATAAAATTAGTAATTTAGTTGATATAATAGATGCAAAGGCATCATTTGTTGATAAAAATCACATCTTATTAGAATATACTAATGGGGAAACTGAAACAATATTTGGAGACACTATAATTATAAATACAGGTGCAACCCCTATAATCCCGCCTATTAAAGGTTTAAAAGAATCTAAATTCATGGAAACTAGTGAATCTATAATGGCAAAAGAAACTTTACCTAAAAACTTAGTAGTTATAGGAGCTGGATATATAGGACTAGAGTTTTCAAATATGTATAAAGAATTTGGAACTGAAAATGTTACTGTAATTGAAAGATCAGATAGTATCTTAAAAAGAGAAGATAGCGAAATTGCTGCTAGAGTTTTAGAAGACTTAAAAGAAAAAAATATAGAGTTTAAATTTGAAACTTCAATTGAAAAAATAGAAGATGAAAAAGATTATGCATTAATTACATTAAGTAATGGTGAAGTAATTAAATCAGATGCAATATTAGTAGTTATTGGAAGAAGAGCTAATACAGATTTATTAAAATTAGAAAATGCAGGAGTAGAAACTAGAGAAAATAGAAGTATTATAGTTAATGATACACTACAAACAAATGTAGAAAATATATATGCTCTAGGTGATGTTAGAGGTGGATTACAATTTACATACATCTCAATGGATGACTTTAGAATATTAAAAGACAATCTATATGGAAGCAAAACTAGAAGATTATCTGATAGAAAAAATGTACCAACAAGTCTATTTATAAACCCACCATTATCAAGTGTAGGTATAAATGAAGATGAAGCAAAAAGACTAGGTTTAAACTACAAAGTATTTAAAGTAGAAGCAGCAACATTACCTCAAGCTCATGTTTTAAATAATAAAAAAGGACTTATGAAAGCTATTGTAGATGCAGATACTGATATGATATTAGGAGCAACTCTATACATAGTAAACTCTTACGAAATAATAAATACTATATCAATAGCAATGGATAACAAGATTTCATATACTTATTTAAGAGACAAAATATTTAACCACCCAACAATAAGTGAAACATTAAATGACTTATTTACGGTGTAAAGATGTATAAGTTAAACGGAAGAGAATATGGTTGCCCAGTTGAAGCTGTATCTAATTTTCTAGGTAAAAAATGGGTAGCACAAATAATATGTGTGATAGGAAATAGACAAAAACATTTTTCTGAACTAAAAAGGAGCTTAGAAGGTTGTAGTACGAAAATGCTATCACAGCAATTAAAAATGTTACAAGAGTTAGGTATAGTAGAAAATAATAAAGAAATTTTAGAAAATAATGAGGTAAGATCTTTATATTATTTAACAGAAAAAGGTAAAACAATTTTACCTATACTAGAAAAAATAATATCATGGGGAGATAAAAATTTAGAAGCATAAATTAAAGAACATGTACAAAAAAACAAGTGCATGTTTTTTTTGAATATTAACATTAATAGTTATATAATAAAAAAAAAGAAAAATGAGATAATTATCATGAAAAGGTTCTTAAAAGTATTTATTGGCTTAGCATTAATATCAAATTTAGGATTTGCTGAAGTTAAATTAATGAAGTATGAAAATGGTAGTAAAGAAGAAGTTAATTATGTAAAAGGTAAAAGAGAAGGTAAATATATAGAGTACTACGCAAATGGAGATGTAGAAAAAGATACATATGAAGAATAGAAGATAAAATGTATAAAAATAGTGATAGTGAAGAAAGCTAGAAAATGGTCTAGCTTTTTATCTTTTATTTGAAAAATCTAGCTCATAATGATAAAATATGGTATATAAGTTAGGGGTGTGAATATTATGAAAAAGGCAATTTTTTATGGGACAACAACTAATACCACAAATGAAGTAGCCAGTATTTTATCTGACATAACAGGTATAGATGATGTATATAATGTAATAGATGGAATAGATAACATTTTAAACTATGATTTAATATATGTATTAACACCAACATACGGCAGAGGAGAACTTCAGGATGACTGGGCTTTAGTTATTGAGAAGATAGAAAAATTAGATTTCAGTTCTAAATATGTTGCATTATTAGGTACAGGAGATATTATAGTTCATGGTGATTCTTTTGTTAATACATTAAGAGCTATGTATGAAGTATTTAAAAAGGCAAACGCAAAAATAGTAGGTATGGTTGATACAAAGGGCTATGATTTTCTAGAAAGTAGTTCTATAGAAAATGGTAAATTTTTAGGGCTTCCTATTGATCATTTGAATGAATATGATTTAACAGAAGAAAGAATAGAAAATTGGCAAAAAATAATACAAAAAGAGGTTGATTTAAATGAATAAAATAGTAGTAATTGGTGGTGGAGCTGCTGGAATGATGTTTAGTACACAGCACATTAGAAAAAATAAAGAAGATAGCGTAATAGTTTTTGAAAAGGGAGAGTATGTAGCTTGGGCAGGTTGTCCTACACCATACTATATTTCATCTTCATTAGACTTTGGTGCTGTTGTTAGTAGAACAGTTGAGTCTTTTACATCAAAGGGAATTGATGTAAGAGTAAATACAGAAATAGTTTCTGTAAATAAAGATGAAAAATATGTAGTAACAGATAAAAATGAAAAAGTATACTACGATAAATTAGTAATAGCAGTTGGAGCTAAACCTAATTTTAAATTAGATAATGCATATACTTTATCTAACCCATCTGATGCTAAGAAAATAAAGGAAAAAATAGAAGATAGGTCTACTAAAAAAGCTTTAATAGTAGGTGGAGGATTTATTGGAATAGAGCTAGCTGAAAGCTTTATAGAAAAAGGTCTAGATGTATCTTTAGTAGAAGCAAATTCTGAGTTATTCCCTATAATATCAAAAAACACTAAAGATATTTTATACGACAGAATAAAAGAAAGTGGACTTAAATGTTATTTAGCAAAAAAAGTTACATCATTTAATGATAATTATGTAATACTAGATGATGATACTAAAATTGACTTTGATATCTTAGTTTTAGCAACAGGAGTTAAACCTAATATTGACTTTATAAGCCAAATAGTTGAAACAAAAGATGGTAAAATAGTAGTTGATAAACACTTTAATACAAGTGTAAAAGATATATATGCAATAGGAGATAGTGTATATAATATAAATAGAATGGGTGGAGAATATATTTATCAACCACAAGGAGATATTGCAAATAAGCATGGTTACTTATTAGCAGCAAATAAAGAATTTAAGGGAACAAATAGAAGTTTTGCAAGTTCATATTTTGAAATTAAAGTAGCTGGAACAGGGTATTCATTAGAAGAAGCTAAAAAATTAGGATATAATGCAAAATTAGTAGAAATGACAGGTGCTACAAAAAATTCACACTTTAAAGAAGCAAAAGAAAACAAGGTAGAAGTTGTAGTAGATGTTGATAATAATTTAATATTAGGAGCATTTAGTGTTGGTTATGATGCTGTAGCACAGTTTATAGATCAATTTTCAATTTTAATTAGTCAAAAAGTTAAAATAGATGAGCTAATAAATATAGATTTTTGTTACTCACCAACAAACTCAACGGTATGGAATCCTGTATTAGTGCTATACAGAAAGGTAGTTAAATAGATGGATAGTTTAAAAGAGCTATTTAAAATAGGTCGTGGACCTTCTAGTTCGCATACTATAGGACCAGAAAGAGCAAGTAAAATATTTAAAAATATGTATGAAGATTGTGATTCATATAATGTATATCTATATGGTTCGCTAGCTGCAACAGGAAAAGGGCATATGACTGATAAGATAATAATAGAGACATTAGCTCCCAAAAAAGTAAATATTTACTGGGACGCTAGTTTTGTTCATCCTTATCATACAAACTATTTAAAATTTGTTGCTATAAAAGATGATAAAGAAATCGGGAGTATAGATGTATTTTCAGTAGGTGGAGGTACTATTGAAATAGGAGAGTCTAAAAAAGATGAAAAAAAGAAGGTATATAAGCTTACTAAATTAAAAGATATAATAGCTTACTGTAAGGAAAAAAACATCACCCTATATGAATATGTAGAGCAAAATGAAGGAAAAGAAATTTGGGACTTTTTAAAACAAATTCTTAATCAAATGCAACAAACTATAGAAAACGGACTTAGTAAAGATGGTTATTTACCAGCTAAGATAAAAGTAAAAAGAAAAGCTAAAGATATGTATAAAGAATATGAAAAAGCAAATGAAGCACTAAAGTTAACAAAAAAAATATTTGCCTATGCTCTAGCTACATCTGAAGAAAATGCAAGTAATGGAACTATGGTAACAGCACCAACTTGTGGAGCTTGTGGTGTAATTCCCTCTGTACTTATTGCATTAAAAGAAGAATTTGCATTTTCAGATGAAATGTTAATAAGATCTTTAGCGATAGCTGGACTTATAGGAAACTTAATAAAAGAAAATGCAACAATAAGTGGTGCAGAAGGTGGATGTCAAGCAGAAATTGGAAGTGCAACATCGATGGCAGCAGCTATGGCAGCTTTTTTATTTGGCGCTAATATGGATGAAATTGAGTACGCAGCAGAAAGTGGATTAGAACATGCCCTAGGTATGACATGTGATCCTATAGGAGGTTATGTAATTATACCTTGCATAGAAAGAAATGCTGTATTTGCTGTAAAAGCATTAAATACTGCTAATTTTGTTGTATCAGTTGGACAAGACCATGTAATATCTTTTGATGATGTTGTAGTAACTATGGCAGAAACAGGTAGAGATTTAATTCCAGCATATAGGGAAACTTCAACAGGAGGACTTGCAAAATACTACGAAAAACTTCTAAATAAGGAAAAATAAATGGAGAAAAAATGAAAAAAATATTAATAATAGACACAAGTGCAGTTATGTATAGAAGTCACTTTGCTATGCAAAAACTAATGAATAGTAAGGGTGAATTTACAGGAGCTACTTATGGATTTGTAAAGCAGTTAGATATAGCTATAAACACTGTATCACCAGACTATATCGTTTGTGCTATGGACGTTAAAAGAAAAGATTTAAAAAGAACTAAAGAGTTTAGTGATTATAAAAGTGATAGAAAGTCTATGCCAGACGAACTAGCTAATCAAATTAAATATATTAAAGATATAATAGCATCATATAATATTAAAGCTGTAAGTATAGATTCATATGAAGCAGATGACGTTATAGGAAGTATATCAGAAATGGCAGTAAATAGTGGTGTAGAGGTTCATATTTTTACTGGAGATAAAGATATACAGCAATTAGTAAGAGATGATAAAATGATTATCATACACTTTTTAGGTAAAGATTTAATAATAGATGATAACGAAAAAGTAAAAGAATATATAGATGTATATCCAAGTCAAATACCTGATTTATTTGGTTTAAAAGGTGACAAATCAGATGGAATTCCAGGAGTTATGGGTATAGGTCAAGTTTATGCTGCAAAGTTAATAAATAAGTATGATAATCTAGAAAATATATATGAAAATATAGATAAGATTTCAGGTAAATTAAAAGAAAAGTTAATAAAAGATAAAAATCTAGCTTTCATCTCAAGAAAACTAGCTGTAATACACAAGGACTTAGAATTAGATTTTACTTTGGAGGATTTAGAATACAAAGAAAAAAATGATTTGAAATTAAAAGATATTTACAAAGAATTAGAATTAAATTCACTAATAAGAGAGTTAAATATTACTGATAAAAAAGAAGAAGCAGAAATAAAAGAAAATATAATAGATAAAGACCATATGATAAAGATATTAGAAAGTAAAAAGGATTTAACTATGTATGAAGATACAAGAAATCTTTATGTAATAACTGATAATAATCTATACTACACAAAAACTTTTAATCTAGATAATGTTAATTTAAAAGGATTTTTAAATGTATATGATGCAAAAAAATACATGCACTTGGGCTTAAAATTAGATAATAACTTTTTTGATATTTTAATTTCTGCATATGTAATATTTACTGAATCAAGATTAGATGTTGAGGATATAATATTTAAATATTTAGGAATAAATATAGAAAAGTATACAGAAGCTAAGTTAAAAAAATTAACAGAAGAAGAGTTTACTGATAAATCTATTAAAATTACTAAAGGAATATATAAGCTAAAAGATATACTAAAAGAAAAAATAAAAGAAGAAGATATAGAAAATACATATGAAAATATTGAAAAGCCATTAATTTCTATCCTTTATCAAATGGAAAAAAAAGGAATAAAAATAAGTGGTGAAAGATTTTTAAAATTAAATGAAGAATTTACAAAACTAATGACAAAGTACGAAGATTTAATATATGAAAAAGCTGGTGAAAAATTTAATATAGACTCACCAAAACAATTAGCTATTATTCTTTTTGAAAAAATGGGTATAAAAGCAGAAAAAAAGGTAAAAACAGGATACTCAACAGATGCAATGGTTTTATTAGATCTATCTTTAAGAGGAATAGAAATTGCAGACTATATTCTAAAATACAGAGAGTATAAAAAATTACTTACAACTTATGTTGAAGCAATACCTAATTTTTCTGATGAAAATAACAGGGTTCACTCGGTATTTAATGGCGTCGGAACAGTTACAGGAAGACTATCTTCATTAAATCCAAATTTACAAAATATACCAGCAAAAACAGATAATGGTAATAAGATAAGATCTTGCTTTATAGCAAAAGATGGATATAAGTTGGTATCTTTTGACTATTCACAAATTGAGTTAAGAGTTTTAGCAGAACTAAGTCAGGATGAAAGTTTAATTAAAGCATATAAAGAAGATTTGGACTTGCATGAACAAACAGCAAGAGAAATATTTAATAAGCATATGATGATAGAGGTAATAACAAAAGAAGAAAGAAATTTAGCTAAGATAATAAACTTTAGCGTCTTATATGGTAAGACTTCATATGGTTTATCAACTGAACTTAAAATAGATATATCAGATGCTAAAAAGTACATAGACGCATATTTTAATAAGTATAAAAAAGTAAAATCTTTTATAGACAAAATTATAGATGATGCTACTAAAAATGGCTTTGTTACAACTTTATATGGAACTAAAAGATATATAAATGGTATTAATTCATCTAATTCGTTTGTAAGTAAACAAGCAAGTAGAATGGCAGTCAACACTGTAATACAAGGTACAGCAGCTAATATTATAAAACTAGTTATGATAGAGTTAAGTAAAAAAGGCTATAACATGCTAGTTCAAGTTCATGACGAACTAATTTTTGAGATAAAAGAAGAAAATCTTGAAAAAGAAATAAAAGAAATAAAAGAAATTATGGAAAATACCATTAAATTTAAAAACATTAAATTGAAAGTAAATTACAATATAGGTGATAACTGGGGAGAACTTAAATGATAAAAAATATTTTAGATGGAATGAGAAAAAGTATTCCTGTATCTATTGCATATATTCCTTATGCATTTTCTTTGGGAGCACTTTCATCTAGTTTAGGTATACCTACACATATAATTGTTTTAATGTCAGTTTTTGTATATGCAGGAAGTAGTCAGATAATATTTTTAACGCTATATCCTTATGTAACTACTATATGGGATTTAGTAATTCCTATGGTAGTTGTTAATATTAGGTATATTTTAATAAATTTACCACTTATTAGAAAACAAAAAAACTATACTAACAGAAAAAAAATGTTAAGCTCTTTCTTATTAACAGATGAAAGTGTATCATATATGTTAACTCGTAAAATATATGATGCAGATACAGTTTTTGGATTTAATTTTTTAGCATACTCTATTTATGTTATATCTACATTATTAGGTTCAGTAATAGGTAAAAGTTTGCCTGCAGTTTTTGCTATTTCATTAAATTTTTGTCTTTATGCAATATTACTAAGTCTTTTAATCGATGTAACAATAACAAACTTAAAAACTATATACATTGTAATATTTACAGTATCTATAAAAGTGGGCTTAGAGTATTTAGGATTTGGAAAGTCATTAGCTATTTTTCTATCAATAGTAATAGGTGCAATAGTGCCTACAATAATAAAAGTAAAAAACAAAAAGGGGTGATAATGTGAAAAAAATTAAAAATATATTTTTTAGTATATTTATACTATTAAGTTTACTAAGTTTTTCAGAAAATAATGTAATAAAAGATGACTACAAAGGCGCTTTTAATGTATCAAAATACCTAATTGAAGATTTTTCGTATAATAAGAATATGAAAATAGATGAAAAAGTATCTAATTTCATATTTGATAGTTTAATAGAGTCATTAGACCCTAATAAAATGCTATTTACCCAAAAAGAACTTAAAGAGTTTAGTAATATAAAGCCAGTATATGCAAAATTAGAAACTGATGAGATTTTAGAAGTTGGAATATATGTAGTAAATAAATATTTAGATAATATTAAAAGACAATATGACTATTCTTTAAAGTTAATAAATAAATATGATTTTGATTTTAATAATGATGAAATCTATTACTATGACAGAAAAGACTTAGACTATGCAAAAGATTTAAATGAATTAAATAAGATTTGGAAAAAAAGAGTTTTAAATGATGTTGAAAGATTAGTAATAGCTGGAGATAAAAAAGAAGAGATAAAAAAAATCTTAATAAAAAGATATAAGTCAAATAAAAATAATATTTTAAAAATGACAGAAGAAGAAAAAAATGAGATAGTAATAAATGCCTTTGTAAGAGCTTTTGACCCACATAATAATTGGTATAGCCCAAGTAGTTCTGAGGATTTTGAAATTTCTCAAAGTTTAAATTTAATTGGTATGGGAGCTCAAATACAACAAAGAGGAGAATCAAATATTATTGCTAAGCTAATTGATGGTGGACCTGCTAAAAGATCTAATAAGTTTAAAGTTGGTGATATTTTCGTTTATGTAGGAGAAGGTGAAACTGGAGAATTAGTAGATGTTAGTAGCTATAGATTAAAAGATTTAGTAAAGCTAATAAGAGGAAAAGAAAATACTGTAGTAAGAATAGGTGTAAGATCTAGTGAAACTGCGCCTGTTAGAATAATAAGACTTGTAAGGGAAAAAATTAAACAAGAAGATGAGCAAATAAAATCTAAGATAGTAGATGTGGATAATAAAAAAGTAGGGTATATAATAATACCAGGCTTTTATTCACTAAGTTTTGACAATACTGGTCGTAGTGTATCAGAAGATTTAAAACAAGAATTAATAAAATTAGAAAAAGAAAAAGTAGAATCGCTTGTAATTGATTTAAGAAATAACGGTGGAGGTTCTCTTAGTGAAGTAGTTAAAATGTTAGGGTACTTTATAGGAAACAACAAAATTGCAGTTCAAGTAAAAGATGAAAAGGGACATGTAGATAAATATTATACAAACTTATCCTATGATCTTACATGGAAAAAACCTTTAGTTGTTATGATAAATAGAAATTCAGCTTCTGCTAGTGAGATATTTGCCGGAGCTATAAAAGACTACAATAGAGGTATAATTGTAGGAACTAATACTTGGGGGAAAGGTTCTGTACAATCTGTAAAACCACTTAATTTTAATCAAAATGGGAATAAGTTTGAGTTAGGAATATTTAAATATACAATAAATATGTTCTTTAGAGCAAATGGAAGTTCAACTCAAGTAAAAGGAGTAGCTCCAAATATAGAGTATATTAAATTAAGGTCAGAAATAGAAAACGGGGAAGATAAAGAATATAAAAATGCACTAAAATGGGAGAAAATAGATGATACAATAAATGAAAAATATAAATTTAAATTATCTAAACCTATTTACATACTTGAAAATTCACATAAAAGAAGAATAAAAAAAGATGAAAAATGGAAATTAGTAGAAGAGCAAATAAAATATTCTAATAAAGAGTACGATACTAAATCTACAACCCTTAATTTAGAAAAAAGAAAACAAAAAAGAAAAGAAAAAGAAAAAATACAAAAAGCTTTTAAAGATAAGGCTATAGAATTAGGAATACCAGTTGAAACAATTTTTGTATTAGATAATGGTTTATCATATAATGAAGATGATTTAGAAAAACAAAATAAAGAAAAAGAAATTTTAGACGAATATATAGATCCATATACTATAGAATCAGCTAGAATTTCATTAGATTTAATATAAAGGGAAAAAAATGAAAAAGACAAAGTGGGAATTAAAAAAGACTACTAAGTTAGACTTAAATTTACCAGTAGATGAAGATATATTAAGTATACTAAATGCAAGAGGTATAACTAAAAAAGAAGATATTATTAAATTCTTAAAACCTAGTTTAAAAGATTTAGAAGATCCTAAAAAACTATATGATATAGAAAAAGCAAGGGATAGAATCATAACTGCCATAGAAAATGATGAGAAAATTTGTATCTATGGTGATTATGATGTAGATGGAATAACAGCTACTACAATTTTGTATCTGGGACTAAAAGAATTAGGTTTAAAAAACATTACTTACTATATACCAGTAAGAGATGAAGGTTATGGACTTAATAATGAAGCACTAAAAAGTATAAAAGAGGATAATTGTGATATTGTAATTACAGTAGACTGTGGTATTACATCATATAAAGAAATTGATTATGCTAATAAACTAGGTCTTACAGTAATAATAACTGATCACCATACCTTATTAAATCCTATAGTACCTAATGCATATGCAGTAATAAATCCAAAAAGACTAGAAAATAAATACAGTTTTAATGACCTAGCCGGTGTTGGAACTGCCTTTATGCTTTTAATTACTCTTTTTGAAAAATATAATAAATATGAAGAAGCTTTTAAATATATTGATATAGTATGTTTAGGGACAATAGCAGATATAGTAAGTTTAACATCTAATAATAGAATAATAGTTAAATATGGTTTAGAAAAAATTTCATATACAGAAAATTTAGGACTAAAAACACTGTGTACTAAAATCTTTGGTGATATTAAAAATCATAAATTTACAAGTTCTGATGTTGGCTTTGGTATTTGCCCTATATTTAACGCAGCAGGAAGACTACAAGATGCTAAGCTAGTAGTAAAGCTACTTACAAGTGATAATATAAGAGAAGTTGAAGTAATTATAGATGAGCTATTTATAAAAAATGAAAAAAGACGTGAAATACAAAATGATATTTTTGAACTGGCAAAAAAAGAATTAGAAGATTCTAGTGATTTAGTTTTAGTAAGTAGTAGTCCAAAATATCATCATGGTGTAATAGGAATTGTTGCAGCTAAATTAGTTGATACTTACTATAAACCATCTATAGTATTAGAGGAAAAAATAGAAGAAAAAATAGCTGTTGCAAGTTGTAGAAGTATTAGTAATTTTGATATAACAGAAGCACTTAAAAATTCAGCTGATTTACTTGTGAAATATGGCGGACATAAAGGAGCTGCAGGGTTTACCATAAAAATAGAAAATATAGAAAAGTTTAAAAAAAGAATAAATGAGTATGCAAAAAAAATTTTAAAGGAAGAAGATTTCACAAAATTAATAAGCATAGATAAAAAAATAACAATAAACAAAATATCATATGAGTTCTATAAAACATTAGAGTTATTAAAACCATTTGGTTTTGGTAACCCAACTCCAATATTTTTAACAACTAATGTAATAGTTGATGAGTCAAAATTAATTGGGGAGAATAAAAATCATTTAAGTCTTAACTTTAGTCAAAAAGGTTATACTGTTAAAAATGCTATGTGGTTTTTTAATGATGAACTAAAAGATAATATATTTTACGATATAGTGTATAAGCTTAATATAAATGAATACAAAGGTAGAAGTTTTGTGAAAGTATATATTGAAGATATGAAAGAATCACTACTAACAGATGATAAGCTTTTATTTATGAAATCAATATATGATACAAGATTCCCCATAAAGTCTATATTTTATACAAACAAAGAAGTAGATATAAATGATAATTTAAGTATAAAAACAGAAGCAAATAGGATAGTTATTTTTAAAAATAGAGAATATATATCTAGGTTAGATGAAAATATATCTCAATTATTAATACAATTAAATATGTTCTACAACAGAAAGTTTAATATTAAAATAGAAAGCATAGAAAAAAAAGATGCTTTAAATGTAGTTGAGATTTTAATTAAAGAATCCTTTGATTTTGTATGCTATAAAAAAGAACCTGTAAATATATTTAATAAGATAAAAAAAGAGTTAATAGATAAAAGAAACTATAATACTTTAGAAAAAAAAGCCTTGGCTAGCTTATTTCATGATGATAAAAATTTATTAATATCTAATAAAAATATAACTGGTTTTTCATTTAAATCAGAACACTATTTAAATTTACTTAGAACTTTTGCCATTTTTTATACTAATAAAGAAGACGAAAAGCCACTTTTATTAACAAAAGATAAAACCTTATTAAATGATAGCTATTTAAAAAACTTTACAACTAATACTAAAAGTTCATATCTAATTTTAGATAGAAATACATATAAAAAAGAAGTAGATTTAACTAAATTTAAAAAAATAATACTTCTAGATAATAGCATAGAAAAATATGATAATTTTAAAGAATTACATTTAGAAATCAAGATAAAAGATAATGTTAAAAATATAAGTAAAGAAAATATTGAAAAATATGGAGTAGATAATATATATATAAAACAGCTACCTAATGATAATAAAATAGAATTAAAGCAAAAATATGAAAACGGGGAAATAATTTTAGCAGACAACAGTATTATAGAAATTATATAATTAAAATGATATAATTAAAAAAAAAGAAATGGAGTGTAATATGTCAGTAGGAATATTTTATGGAACAACAACTGGAGTTACAGAGGAAGTAGCAGAAATAGTAAATAATCTTATACCAAATTCAACTATGCACGATGTTGCAAATGGAATTGATGAGATGCTAGATTATGATTTTTTAATCTTATGTGCATCAACTTGGGGTTTAGGAGATATTCAAGATGATTGGATGGCAGTAATTGATGAACTACCAAACTTAAAAGAAAAACCAGTAGCCTTACTAGGAACAGGAGATGCTATGTCATTTTCTGATACATTTGTAGATGGATTAAGACTTCTGTATGATAAATGCAAAAAAAGAGGAGCTAGAATAGTAGGTTTTGTAGACCCTTCAGATTATGAATTTACAGAATCAATAGCAATAATAGATGGTAAATTTATAGGGCTTCCAATAGATCATATGAATGAAGCAGATAGAACTGAAGAAAGAATTGAAAAGTGGTTAGAATCACTTTCTAAATATTTAGCATAGAAAGGTATGAATATGAAAAAAATTAGTATAGCACCATCACTATTAGCAGCAGATTTTAGTGATTTAAAAAATGAAGTTAAAAATATTGAATTAGCTGGAGCTACACATTTACATTTAGATATAATGGACGGAGATTTTGTTCCTAATATATCTTTTGGGCCTATGGTAATAAAAGCAATAAGACCATATACAAACATGATATTTGATGTACATGTTATGGTATCTAATCCAGAAAGATATATAGAAGATATTGCAAAAGCAGGTGCTGATAGTATAACAATTCATATTGAAGCAACTAAGCATATAGATAGAGCAGTAAACTTAATCAAATCATTTGGTTGCAAGGCAGCTGTTGCAATAAATCCAGGTACAGCTGTAAGTAGTTTAGATGCAATAATAGATAGCTTAGATATGGTTTTAGTAATGTCAGTAAATCCAGGTTTTGGTGGACAAAAATTCATACCAAAAGCACTAGATAAAATAAAAGAAATTAGAGAAAAATATAAAGACATTGATATTGAAATAGATGGTGGAATAAATAACGAAACTGCAATATTAGCTAAAAGCGCAGGAGCTAATATACTAGTTGCAGGTTCTTATGTATTTAGTGGTAACTATAAGGAAAAAATAGAAAGTTTAAAATAATGATAGGTGAATTAGAAAATTTAATAAGAGACTTTAATAAGTCTTACCAAAAATTAGAACAACTTAATTTAGATAATACTATTAAATGTTTAACACAAAATGAAATATATATAATAAGAACTATAGCAGATAAAAATTTAACAGTTAATGAATTAAATGAATACTTAGAAACAACTGTAGGTACAACTTCATTAGCTATAACAAAGCTTGAAAAGAAAAAGTTTATTGAAAGAAAAAAAGATAAAATAGATAAAAGAAAAGTTTATGTATCTTTAAGTGAAAAAGGGAAACTTGCATATAATGTATATGATAATGTTCAAGAAAAATTATTAACCTATGCTATGCGTGGAATTGAAGATAAAGAGAAAAAAGAATTTTGTAATACTTTTTCAAAACTAATAGCTAATTTAAAAGAAATGAAAAAAATGTATGCAAAGATAAATTTATCGGATTTAAATGTATCAGATGTTGCTACTATTGATGAGATAAAGTTATCGTATGCAGGATTTAAGTACCTTTATGAAAAAGGAATTGCCATTGGAAAAGAAGTAAAGGTTATAGATAAAACTAAAAATGTATTAACTCTAGAAACTTTTAAAGGTAAAAAGAATTTAACGACAGATGATGCAAAAGAAGTTTTGTGTATAAAAAGGATATAAGATGATATATTTAGATACAGTAGGTTTTTCTTTTCTAGTTTCTGAGATAAGAAGCAGAATAAAGGATTTAAAGATAAGAAAAATTCAAAGTTATGATAGTAACTCATTTTCCATCTTATTTAACAAAGAAAACCTATATTTTGAAAATAAAAAAGAGGCTATTATCTATTTAAAAGATAAAAAAGTTGAAAATACAAATAAGGAATTAAATTTCATATTAAAATTAAAAAAAGATATACTATCAAGTATAGTAAAAGATGTTTCTATTTTATCAAATGACAGGATAGTGAATGTTAAATTAGAAAAGCTTGATTTATTAAATAATATAAAAGAATATAACTTAATATATGAATTTTTAGGAAAAAGTGTTAATGTAATTTTAACAGATGAAAAATATGAAATATTAGCAACTATGTATCCTAATATTTCAAATAGAGTACTTTTAAAAGGTGCAAAATATGAAGTTCCTGAAAATAATAATGAATCACGTCTTGTAAAAAATTTAAGTTTAGAAAAAAAAGAAAAATTCTTAAGTTCATATGAAGCTATAATATATGACAATAATTTACTTACATATAACGACTTTTATGAAAATAAAAAAAAGACAGTATATAATAGCTTAAATGAAGCACTTAATTTCTATTTTGAAAATACTAGTGAAATTTCACAAATGGAAACTAAAAAAAGACCAATACTAAAGAATATAAGACAAAATATAAAAAGATTAAATAAAATACTAGAAAAAATACCTAAAGATATTGAAGAAAATAAAAATTATGAAGAAAATAAAAAATTAGCAGATATATTATTAGCTAATCTATATAAAGTAAAAGAAGGTATGGAAAAAGTACAAGTATTTGACTACTATGAAAATAAGGAAATAAATATAAGCTTAGATAAAAATTTAAGCCCATCAAAAAATGTAGAAAAACTGTATAATAAATATTCTAAATTAAAAAGGAAAAAAATAGCTTTAGAAAAAAGAGAAGTAGAAGTTAAAAATGAACTTTACTATTATTTGGAACAAGAGCTATTTGTTTTAAATGAAAAGGAATTAGTTGGATTAGAAGAGATAGAAAAAGAATTAGGTATTAAAAATACTAAGATATCTTCTAATAAAAAAGAAAAAAGAAAAATTTATCACGAAAACTATCAAGGTTTTGATATATATATGGGGAGAAATTCTACAGAAAATGAAGAAGTTACATTTAAAATTGGTAAAAATAATGATATGTGGCTTCACGCAAAAGATGTTCCAGGCTCACATGTAATAATAAAGGGTAATAATATCCCAAGTGATGTACTAGAATATGCTGCAAAACTAGCTTTAAATAATTCAAAATCAGATAAAAGGGGGGATGTAGATTATACACTGAAAAAAAATGTATCAAAAATTAAAGGTGGAAAAAAAGCTATGGTAACATACGTAAATCATAATACTATAAATATAAAGTAGGAGAGTAAATGAAAAATATAATGGAAGTATTTGGAGTAAATACATTTACAGATAGTAATTTAAGAAAAAGAGTTCCCAAAAAAGTATTTGAAGATTTCAAAAGAGTACAAAATGGAGAAATTGAACTTTCAAAAGAAAATGCAGATATTATTGCAAATGCTATAAAAGATTGGGCTACTAAAAGAAATGCAACGCATTTTTGCCACTGGTTTCATCCATTAACCGATTTAACAGCTGAAAAACACGATTCTTTCATAGAACCTACAGGAGATAAAGATATTATCTATAGATTTTCTGGAAGTAATTTAATAAAAGGTGAATCAGATGCAAGTTCATTTCCAAATGGAGGCTTAAGATCAACATTTGAGGCTAGAGGATACACTATATGGGATGTAAACTCACCACCATTTATTAGAGAAAACGAAATAGGAACAACTCTATATATACCCACAGCTTTCATATCTTTTAATGGAGAAGCACTAGATAAGAAAATTCCGTTACTTAGATCAATAGACGCTATCAATAAGTCATCAGTAAGACTTTTAAATAATTTAGGATACGATAATATAACATGTGTAAAACCTACATTAGGAGTTGAGCAAGAATACTTCTTGGTAAAAAAAGAATACTTTGATAAAAGAGTAGATTTAATGTTTACTGGAAGAACATTATTTGGAGCAAAACCAACTAAAAACCAAGAAAATTCATTTCATTATTATGGAAAAATAAAAGATAATGTACTAAACTTTATGGCAAAACTTGACTATGAATTATGGAAATTTGGAATACCAGCTAAAACAAGACATAATGAAGTAGCGCCTAATCAGTTTGAAATAGCTTCAATATATGAAATAGCAAACTTATCAGCCGATCAAAACCAAATAATAATGGAAACAATAGAAAAATTAGCTATAAAAGATGGCTTTGTAGCGCTACTACATGAAAAACCATTTAGTTACGTAAATGGTTCAGGTAAGCATAATAACTGGTCACTTACAACAAATGAAAATAAGAACTTATTAGATCCAAAAAGTCCAACATTCTTAATTTTCTTATTAGCAGTTGTAGAAGCAGTTAATAGATACTATAAACTATTAAGAGCAGTAATAGCTACAGCATCAAATGACCTAAGATTAGGAGGACATGAAGCACCTCCAGCTATAATTTCCGTATTTTTAGGAAACCATCTAACAAATAAATTGGAAAATGCTAGTATTAGTGTTGTAGATAATAAGATAGTATGTAATGGATATACTAAAAATAAATTAGAAAATGTAAATATGATAAATATTAGTCGTGACTATGATGATAGAAATAGAACAAGTCCATTTGCATTTACTGGAAATAAATTTGAATTTAGAATGCCAGGAAGTATGGGTACACCTGCAAATTGTGCGACTATGATAAATACTATGATTTCAAAAGTTTTAAATGAATATAGTGATAGATTAGAAAAATCATCTGATAAAGTAGTTGAGATGAATAATATAATGAAAGAAAGTTTTGATAAACATAAAAGAATCATATTCAATGGAGATGGATATAGTCAAAATTGGTATGAGGAAGCTAAAAATAGAGGACTTGAAAATATTAGAACAACAGATGTTGCACTAAAAGCATATATAGATAAGGAAAATATAAAGCTATTGGAAGATGAAAATGTTTTAACAGAGCTAGAATGCAGCTCTAGATATAACGCATATATGTCAAGATATATAGAAGATAGATTAACAGAAGTTAAAACATTATCATATATGGTAGATAAAAATATATTTTCATACGCATACAAATATTTACCAAGTGTATTGTTAGATAAACAAAAAGACGAAATTTTAAAAATCTTAAATAAGTTATATGATAAAAATAATGAAATGAAAACTTTAATAGAAGAAATAGAAAAAACTGATGTTGAAACAAAGGCTAGTCTATTGTCTAAAAAAGCTTTTGAAATGCAAACAGAAATAAGAACAATAGTAGATAGTTTAGAAAATATAATACCTTCTAGCATATGGGATATACCAACTTATGTAGAGTTATTATACAAGTTATAAGACTAACTATTAAAAGTCAATAATAAAATTTAAATAATTATCTTAAAATTTATGCACAACAAAAATAACTATACTAATATAGAATTTTTTGAAATATTTATTTTAGTTCTACATAAGGTTCATTCTTTTTTAGAACAGCATAAATAATATGGCACATTTTACGAGCAACAGCATTAACAGCTACTAAATGATGTTTACCTTCAGAACGTTTTTTATCATAAAACTCTTTGAAAACAGTATCGTTAGTACATGCAATAAATGCAGCTTGAAATAAGGCTTTTCTTAGGTGTGTTGAGCCACGTTTACTTAAATGTCCATTTGTACCGTTAGATTCTCCTGATTGGGTAACAGTTGAATCTAAACCAGCATAAGCAACAATTTTCTTATCACTAGAAAATTTGTTAATATCACCTAATTCTGCAAGTATGGTAGCACCTGTTACAGGTCCTATACCAGGAATTGTTAGAATTGGAGTATTTAGGTCTTTGACTATTGACTCTATTTCAGATTCAAGAAGATCAATTTGTTCTTCAATAACTTTAATTTGTTCAATTAAACATTTAATTTGAATAGAGTAAGAATCAAGAGCAAAATTAATACCAAAGGAAGTTTTAGCTGCTTTTTTTAGATTGTTTAATTTTACTTTCGCAGAATTTTTAAGAGTAACATTTTTCAATACTTTTTTAAAATCGTTTGCTTTAAGTTTTTTAAAGTCTTCTGCAGTATTAAAATTAAGAAGTATTTCTTTAGAAGTTTGTCCAAAAATATCACTAAAATGTGATGAATATTCAGGGAATACTTGATCTAAGTTAGCTATAATTTTTCTTTTTAAATCACTTGTTTGCTCAATTAAATAATGTCTAAATCTAGTCATATTACGTAGATTTAAGTATTTTTCATCAGCAAGTGAAGTTGTTTCAAAATTGCCGTATCTAATAAAATCAGCAATCATAATAGAATCGATAATATCTGTTTTACGTTTTCTGATTTCAGTAGCACGACGCCAACCATCAGTTTGAATAGGGTTAATTACAATAATATTAAAACCTTTTTCTATTAGATATGAATATACTGATAGCCAATAATGACCAGTAGCTTCCATACCTACTAGAATATCATTTATTGAATATTTTTCTAATTTTTCAATTAAAGAATCAGTACCTTTAATAGAATTGGAAAAAGAATGAGCTTTAAAGATTGTATTACCATTATCATCAAGCAATGAAGCAACATGAGTATTTTTAGCAATATCAATACCTAAATAAAACATAAAATCACCTACCATTAATATATTTATAGATAGAAGTCCTCAAAGGCTGATAAAAGTCACTACCTTGTTCTAAATGCGAAGTACACTAATATGTCAACATCTAACTAATTCGTAAACACTTTATCAGAAGAGGCATCACTCTTAATAAACGAAGTCAAGCTACAAGGAGTAAACGATGTCACTCTATCTAATTAAGTATATTATATATATAAAACAATATATAAACAATATTATATAAATAAAATTTAACATATAGATTATCTAATTTTAGATAACTATATTATACAAGGAGTATTATGAATAAAAAAAGAGTTCTTGTCATAATGGGAGGAACATCAACAGAAAGAGAAGTTTCTCTAAAAACAGGAGAACAAATATACAATAATTTAGATAGAGGAAAGTATATAGTATCAAAACTTCTAATAAATAAAAATGAGGATATTTTTAAAATATTATCCATGAAAGATGAAATAGATTTTGTGTATATAGCGCTTCATGGATCTTTTGGAGAAGATGGGAGTGTTCAAGCAATATTAGATACAATGGGCCTAAAATATAGCGGGCCCAAAATGCTAACAAGTAGTATTTGCATGGATAAAAACGTTTGTAAAAAGCTTGTTAAAGATTATGTAAATGTAATACCAGGAACTAGCATGAAAAAAGATTCTTTATTAAAATATGAAGATGCTAAAAAATACGGAAATAAGTTAGTATTAAAGCAAGTAAATGGGGGGTCTAGTTTAGGTTTATACATAGTAGATAATGAAAAAGACTATAATAATGCAATAGTTGAGATATTTAAGTTATCTGATGAAATAATTTTAGAAAAATATATAAAAGGAATTGAGATATCTGTACCAGTTATAGATAATATTGTATACCCAACAGTGAGAATAACTCCTTTAAAATCTGATACTTTTGATTATGAATCAAAATATAGTGATGATGGCGCAATAGAAGAAGTTTATGAGTTTAATAAAAGCTTACAAGAAAAGATAAATTCTATGTCTAAAACTATATACGATAAAATAAATTGTAATTCTTTTTGTAGAATAGATTATTTAATAGATGAAAATGAAGTTGTATATATGATAGAAGTTAATACGCTACCTGGAATGACAAAAGCTAGTATATTGCCAAAAAGTTTAATGAGTAAGGGTATTGACTATAAAAGTGCATTGGATTTACTAATTGAGTCTTCAATAAAGTAGGTATATATGAAAAAAATATTAATATTTGGTGGAACTGGTAATATTAGTTTAGACTTAACAAATAAGTTAAAAGAAAAATATGATGTAAGTATACTAAATAGAAGTGATACTAAAGTTGTTGGTGTAAAAACAATAAAAGGGAATGTAGCTGATTTAAAATTATTAGAAAGTATAAAAGATGATTTTGATATTATATTTGATTTTCTTTTATTTAATGAAAATGAAGCAAAAGACAGAATAAAAATATTTTCAAATGTTAAACAATATTTTTTTATTAGCTCTGTTACAGTTTTTGATAGAGAAAATAATATATATATAGATGAAAATACAAAAAAGGGAAATCCATATAGTGAATATGCTAAAAATAAGCTACTAGCAGAAAAAGTTTTTGAAAAAAGTAGTATAAATTATACAATAATAAGACCATCTCAAACTTATTCTAATAGAAGAATACCATTAAGTGTTAAAGGTAAATATTGCTATCCAGTTATTAGAAGAATAATTGAGGATAAGTTTGTACTTATACATGGAGATGGAACAAATTTATGGTCAGCTATGCATAGTATAGATTTTGCAAATATTGTAGAGAAGTTAATCTTAAATCCGAAAGCAATAAGAGAGGATTTTAATGTATGTTCAACAAACTTTACTACTTTTAATGAGATTTATAAGATAATAGCAAAAAAAGTAAATAAAGAACTTAAAGTAAAATATATTACGAGTCAAGAATTATTGAAATACGATGAATATGATTTTAAAACTGCCTTTATGGGAGATAAAAGATATTCAAATATATACAAAAGAGATAAACTTGAAAGTATAGGAATATATGAAAAAGATAGCATAGATATAGAAAAAGGAATAGAAATGTACCTTGATAATAAGGAAAACGAAAAAGAAGTTGATAAAAATTTTGAGATTTTCTGTGATCGCCTAAAATAAAATTAGGCGATTTTTATATATTAAAAAGACTTAGCCTAAACTAAGTCTTGGGGATATAAAGGATATTTTTTATTTGTTGTAAACTGAAGTTGATATAAGTGTTGCGAATGCTTGTATTCTGTTATTTTGGTCAACATAAGTTGTGAATACAAATTTACCATTTTTTTCAGTATAAACAGCTACATCTTCGTCACCACTAATAACCACATCGTAAACTTTACCATTTAAGTCTATTTGTTTTTTATCTACATCTATATGAGCGTGCATATGAGCTGCACCTTCAAATGAGTGGAAATCAAATCCTCTTTTGTATTTAACAGTATTGAAAAGACTTCTGTCAAAAAATGGTATAACAAGTTCATTAACTAATTTACCGTCTTCTTCTTTAGCTCTTACTCTTAAATCTTCTGTAAAGTAAACATTATTTACTTTTTCTAATTCAAAGCTAGTTTCAAAATCATGTAATTCCATTCCATAGTCTCCGTCATCTGTTTTACCTAATTCAACAGTTTGAACTATAGCGTTTTGATTTTTATATACAGTTGGGTTTACTAAATTCATTTCTTCGTGCTCATGAGCTACTGCAAAAAATGATAAAAGCATTGTTAAGCTTAATAAAGTTTTTTTCATAATTTTTATTCTCCTTGTCCTTTTTTTATAGTATAATAAAAAAGAAAATAAAAAACAATATAGCAAAATTAGGTATGTATTCAGTTAAATTTATAGAAAATAATATGAAAGCTTAAAAAAGCTAGTGTAAAAAAAATAAAAAAAAATCAGATATTTTTTTAGATAAAATATTGAAAGGGTGAAAGATGATAAAGTTAAATAAAAAAGGTAAAAATAAATTTGAGTTAGAATTAATAGAAAATGATATTATTATATCAAAAGCTAGTATAAAAGATAATGTTATAGAAAATATAGAAGTTAATGACAAGTTTAGACATATAAGTTTTGGTAAAAAAACTCTTTATTATATCATAGCTGAGCTTAGTAAAAGAAAATATGATGAAGTTATAGTTTTAAATTACAATGAAGCAGGAAAAAATTTCTTTTTAAAAAATGGCTTTATTTTAGAAGCTGAGAAATTAGTATTAAGTGGATTAAAAGAAGAAAGAGAAGAAAAAAGACAACTTTTAAATACAAGTATAATATCTTTTATAATAAACATAATATTAGCAAGTATGAAAGTTTTTGTAGGATATGTTTTTAATTTAAACTCAATTATAGCTGATGGTATAAACTCAGCAACAGACTCACTAAGTACAATATTTGCAATATTTGGAATAAAAATATCGACAAAAAAAGAAAATGAAAAATATCCTTTTGGTTATGGTAAAATAGAAGCAATATTTAATTTATTTATTGGATTTTTTATCTTTATAACTACAGCTAGCGTATTTTATGCGAGTATTAAAAAACTATTTATAAACCCAAACCTAGAATTAGATAAAAAAAGTTTTTTAATTTACCTAATAACTTTTGTATTCATCTTACTAAAATTATTTCAATATCTTTATGTTAATACATATGCTAAAAAGTATAAAAATGAGGTTTTACTTACACTATCAAAAGATTATTTAGCAGATATTATGTTAGGGATTGCAGTTTTAGTTGGAGTTATACTAACTATTAAGTTCTCATATATATATGACGCATTACTTAGTATAATTATATCACTTTATATAATGTATCAGGCATTTGATATAGCTAAGCAAAACATAGATATATTACTTGAAAAGCAAGATGAAAAACTAATTAGAAAAGTTAGAACTATAATAATGAGAAATAAAGATGTATTTTTCTGCCACGACCTATATATGATAAGATCAGGAAAAAGTATATATATGTACGCTGATATTAGAATAAATAAAGATTATAGTTTAGAAAAAGCACACGAAATAGCAGAAGAAGTAAGTATAGATGTTAAAAATAGATTTAAAAATATTAAAAATATAAGTTTTCATATGGAACCTATATATATATAAATTAGGAGTTAAGAAAATTAAATAAAACTTGTAAAAACAAAAAAAATTGGGTAAAATAAGTTAAATGAAATAAAGAAAAGGAGTTCACGATGAGAGTTTTAATTTTAGATAATAAAGAAAAATTAAGTAAAAAAGTAGCTGAGATTGTAGCAAAAAGGATAAATGATTTTAATCCAACAGAAGATAAACCTTTTGTATTAGGTTTACCTACAGGATCAACGCCAATATTAGTATATAAAGAACTAATAGAATTAAATAAAAAAGGTG
This sequence comes from Oceanivirga miroungae, assembly GCF_902505095.1. Taxonomy (GTDB): domain Bacteria; phylum Fusobacteriota; class Fusobacteriia; order Fusobacteriales; family Leptotrichiaceae; genus Oceanivirga; species Oceanivirga miroungae. The sequence goes on from NZ_CABWIB010000001.1 coordinate 389,614, forward strand.
CAGTTTCATTTAAAAATGTTGTTACATTTAATATGGATGAATATGTAGGATTAGATGAAAATCATGAACAAAGCTATCACTACTTTATGTATGAAACTTTCTTTAATCATATAGATATTAAAAAAGAGAATATTAATATTTTAGATGGGATGGCAAAAGATATTAAACTAGAATGTGCTAGATATGAAGAAAAAATAAAATCTTATGGTGGAATTCACTTATTCTTAGGTGGAGTTGGAGAAGATGGACACATAGCATTTAATGAGCCAGGTTCATCACTAATGTCAAGAACTCGTGATAAAGAATTAACAGAAGATACTATCTTAGTAAACTCAAGATTTTTTGGTGGAGATGTTACGAAAGTTCCTAAATTAGCATTAACAGTTGGAGTTGGAACAATAATGGATAGTAATGAAGTTTTAATAATGGCTAATGGGACTAAAAAAGCAGAAGCTATAAGAAGAGGGATAGAAGAAGGAATTAATCATATGTGGACTATCTCAATGTTACAAATGCACAGAAACGCAATAATTGTAATAGATGAAGAGGCTGCAAATAATTTAATGTTAAAGACTTATAAGTATTTTAAAGATATAGAAAAAGATAATATTAAATAGTAATTAAAGTGCTAAAATTAGCACTTTTTTTCTATTTACAATTATATTAAAATGTGTTAATATTTTTTTAAATTGATTTAAAGGGGGACGACAATTGAAAAAAATTTTTAAACTATTTTTAATGTGTATTTTAAGTATTTTCGCTGTATCTTGTTCAGGTGAAAAAGAAGCTGAAAATGAATTAAATATATACACTTGGATCTATTTTGTTCCAGATGAAGTTATAGAAAACTTTGAAAAAGAAACTGGAATTAAGGTAAACATTAGCTATTATGACACTAATGACACTCTAATGGCTAAATTATTAAGTGGTACTACTCAATATGATATAGTATCTCCATCAACTGACTTTGTACCTATTATGGTAGAAGCAGGTATGTTAGAAAAATTTGATAAATCTAAATTAACAGAAACATTTAAAAATTTAGATACAGAAGGTTTAAATCTATATGAATATGCAAAAGTATATGATGATGGATTAAATTATTCACTACCTTATGGATTCTTTGCTACAGGAATAACAGTAAACAAAGAAAAAGTTGGTAATATACCATATAATTTAGATATATTCTTAAACTCTGACTTTAAAGGAGCTATGACAATGTTAGATGATGGGCGTGAAGTTATAGGAATGATGCTTCAACATTTTGGTTATAGTTCGGATTCAAGTAATGATAATGAATTAAATAAAGTAAAAGAAGAATTGATAAAATATAAGAAAAATTTAGCAAAATTTGATAGTACAACCTTTGGTAAAGGTTTAGCAGCAGGAGAATTTATCGTATCTCATGGATACCCAGATGTATTTTATGAAACAGAAGCTTATGAGCAAGATAAATTTGTATATATTTTACCAAAAGGTGCTATGATGTATATAGACAATATGAGTATTACTAAAAATTCTAAACATAAAGATAATGCATACAAATTCTTAGAATACTTATATAAACCTGAAAACTACAAATATGTATTTGAAAACTTTAGACAAATACCAGTAGTAAAAGGAGTATATGAGCTAACAGATACAAAACCAATAGCAAGTGCAAAAGATATTATGGAAAATGCAAAATTACCTCGTGCGCTTAGTGATGAGGCAAAAGAAAAACAAGAAAAGATATTCAATGAAGTGAAATTAGCAAAATAGAGAATCCTCTCTTAGGAGAGGATTTTTAAATAATGGGGGGTGTGAAATAAGTTGAAAAAAATATTTAATTTTATAACTTTAATTTTAATAAGCAGCATTTTAATATCATGTGGGAAAAATGAGGATAAAAATGTATTAAATATATATACATGGGAATCTTTTATACCTGAAGAAGTAATAGAAAATTTTGAAAAAGAAACTAATATACATGTAAACATTAGTTTTTATGATACAAATGATATTATGATGACAAAATTATTAAGTGGTGTTAAAGGTGAATATGATATAGTATCACCGTCAACTGATTTTGTTGAGCTTATGATAGAAGCTAATCTTCTTCAAAAATTAGATAAGAAAAAATTAAACGAGGTATTTAGTAATTTAGATGAAGAACTAAACCTATATGAATATGCTAAAATATATGATCCTAATTTACAATATTCAATACCTTATGGATTTTTTGCAACTGGTATAACAGTAAATAAAAGTAGAGTAAAAGAGTATAGAAAAGATTTAAGTATATTTTTAGACCAAAGATATAGCGGGAAAATGACTATGCTAGATGATGGTCGTGAACTAATAGGAGTAGCATTACAAAATTTAGGGTATAATTCTGATTCTAGTAGTGATAAAGAGTTAGAAGAAGCAAAAAACTACTTAATATCAATGAAAAAAAATCTTGCTAAATATGATAGTTCTATTTATGGTAAAGGTTTAGCCACAGGTGAATTTTTTATATCTCATGGATATCCAGATGTATTTTATGAAATAGAAGATAATGAGTTTGAAAACTTTGAATATTTCTTACCAAAGGGTGCTATGATGTATATAGATAGTATGGCTATATTAAAAGATGGTAAAAATAAAGAAAATGCATATAAGTTTTTAAAGTATTTATATAAGCCAGAAAATTTCAAATACACTTTTGAAAAATTTAGACAAATACCAGTTGTAAAAGGTGTTTATAAATTATCAGATGTAAAACCTATACTAAAAAAAGAAGAGATAATAAAAAATGCAAAATTACCTAAAAAATTAAGTGTAGATGCTAAATACAAACAAGATAAAATATTTAATGAAATAAAGTTATCTAAATAAAAAGATTAGAGCGAATCTAATCTTTTTTTTGAAAAAATATAAAATCAAGGTATAATTTACCATAAAAATAGGAGGTTTTATATGAAAAAGTTTAAAATTTTTTTAATGTTAGTATTAGGTTTAAATAGTGTTTCACAATTATCATTTGCAAAAGATGATTTGAAATTAAAAGAAATGGTAGTTTTAAGTAGACATAGCGTGAGAGCGCCTTTATCTTCTCCTGATAGTACTTTAGGAAAAGCAACAAATCACGAGTGGATAAATTGGTCTGCACCAAAGAGTTCTTTAACTACAAGAGGTGGAGTATTAGAAACTATGGCTGGGCAATATTTTAGAAAATATGTTGAAAAAAATGGGTTATTAGACTTAAATAAGATGCCTAGTAAAGATGAAGTAAATATATATACAAATAGTATGCAAAGAACAATAGCTACAGGTAGATATTTCTCTGTTGGATTTTCGCCAGTGCATGATTTAGAAGTATATCATAGATTTTCAGAGAGCAAGATGGATCCGGTATTTTTCCCAAGATTAACTAAAGTTAGTGATGACTTTATAAAAAAAGCTACTAAACAAATCAATAGTTTAGAAGGAAAAAAGAGCCTTTACGAATTAACAAAATCACTAGAACCATCATTTGATGAAATTGAAAAAACACTAGATATTACTGAGTCTAAGGCTTGTAAAATGGAAAAACTTTGTGACTTAAATGACTATGATACAAAGCTTTCATTTAAGTTAGGAGATGAACCTAGATTAAGTGGGTCTTTAAAGACTGGAACTATAATATCAGATGCTTTAATACTACAATATTTTGAAGAACCAAATGATGAAAAAGTTACTTTTGGTAAAAAATTAAGCAAAGAACAATATACTTTAATTTCTAAAGTTAAAGATACTTATGGAGAAGTTTTATTCTCAGCTCCTATAGTTGCTGTTAATGTGGCAAATCCATTAATTACATATATGAAAGATGAACTTCTATCTAAAAATAGAAAATTCACATATTTAGTAGGTCATGATTCTAATCTAGCTTCTGTTATGAGTGCTTTAGGTATAGAAGACTTTGAACTTCCTAATAGCGTAGAAACTAAAACTCCTATAGGTGCAAAATTAGTATTTGAAAAATGGTCTGACGAAAAAACTAATGAAGAATATATTAGTATAAAATTAATTTATCAATCTACAGAACAACTTAGAAATCTTTCTATTTTAGACTTAGAAAATCCACCTGTTATAGTAAATCTTAAATTGAAAGGTATTTCATATAACAAAAATGGTATGTATAAATTTAAAGACCTTATAGATAGATTTAATAAGGCATTAATGGAATATGAAAATATTAAATAAATAAATTAATTAAGCTGTGATATTTTAAAGTATCACATCTTTTTTTTAGCTTGACATTATGATATAATTAAATAAAAAAGGAAAAAATATGAAAAAACTAAGATATATAATATTAATGTTATTAGTTACAATTTTTTCTATGTTATCATTCATAATTTTATCTAATCTTACATTAATTGTTAACTATGTTTTTAAAGATATAGTGAAAGCAAATATAAGTGTTGGAAATATCGAGTTAAAAGGATTTAAGGTCATAGGGAAAAATGTAATAGTAAATACACTTGATAATAAGCCCGTGGCTAAAATTGAGAATGTAAGTTTTAAAATAAATCCACTTGCTATAACAAAATTAAAAAATATTAAAATTAATAGTGGATTTGTTTTAGTGTCTATGGATAAAAACAATATTTTAAATGTTGAAAAAATTTTTAAAGATTTTGAAAACAGTAAACTAAGTCCAAAGGTATATACAACCAGCATTTCTAAAATTGAATTAGAAAATATAGATGTTAGATATGAAACTCATGAATTTAATGACTTAATAGAATTAGATGCATATAATGTAAATGGATACATGGATATATCAAAAGTAAAAGATTTTTTTATTGATGTTAATGGTAAAGTAAAATCTCCTACAAATGAAAAAGATGGCTGGGTTAGATATAAGTATGATAAATTGAAAGATGTCATTAGTATAGAAATGAAGGATATATCAGCTAAAAAAGAAATAGCTCAGTTTTCTGAAACAGATCTTTTTTATGCAGATGACTATACTGCAAGCGGACATATAGATTTAAGCTTTGCTGGTAAAAAATTATTAGGCTCAAATATAGAATTAAATGGTTATGCAAATAATTTAAAATACATTGACTACGATGAAAAAATAAAAAAAGTCTATTTTGATATGAAAATGAAAGATGAAAAAGTAAATTTAAATGCAAAGTCTAAAATAGATGGTAAAAATGTAGAATTTGATTTGGATCTTGTACTAGATAAAAGTCTTGATGTTAAGTTAAATTTAGAAGATATGTCGTATAAAAAAATGAAAAAATTTGATTTGATAAAAAAATACGATATTGATTTAGAATCTAATATAAATTTTGATGGTAAATTTAGCTTTGATATAATAAAGCAAGATGAGGTTAATCTAAAAGATCTTAGTATAAAATTAGATACCAAAAAATTAAAATATAAGGATTATGAAATAAAAAATATATTTGCTGATATAAATAGCAATAAGCAAAATATAAAAGCAAAATTAGAAACTAATGTAAAAGGCTATGATATAAATAGTGATATATATGTAGAATCTAATTTAAATTTACTAAATAAAAAAGGGAATGCTAAAGTTTTAATAGAAAATAATATAGATATAGAAAAATTAAAAAAATTAAATATAGACTTTGAATTTAAAGGTCTAGATGATATAAAAGCAAAATTATATAATAAGTATATTTTAACAGATATAAAATATGATTTAGTTAAAGATGTTAATTATTTAAATATTAATTTAAAAGACGGGGAAAATAACTTAAGTATAATTGGTAATACAGATAATTTATCATATTTACATGATTATAAAATTAAAGCTAATTATGATAAATATAATGTAGACTTAGAATTAAGTGGTCAAAAATATGAGTTTAACTTAAAACCAACAATTAAGATTTCAAAATTTTCAAGAGACGATCTTTATTTATATAATACTACAATAAAAGGAAATATAAGTAATATTTTAAGTGATGATATAGAAGTTAAAATGAATGCAAATATATCAGAGCTTTGGTATAAATATCAAAGATTAAAAGATGTTAATTTAGATATATTATACAGAGATAACTTATTAAAATTAAATAATATAAAAAATGATAAATTAGCTGCTAATCTTTCGTATGATATAAAAAATGAAAAATTAGATTTAGATTTAAAATTACTAGACTATATGCTATATACAACAAATAAAAATATAGATGCAAACCTTTTAATAAGTAATTTAAGTCTAAAAGCAAAAGGAAAATTAAATGACCTTGTAGTAGAATCTAGATTAGATAAAAGTGATTTGAGTATAAATGATAAGCACATAGCTGATTTAGAATATGATATAAATACAATAGAAAATGATATTGTAATGAATACAAAACTAAATGATAAGAAATTTTTTAAACTAGAGTATTTAAAAGATAGCAAGGATGTAAAATTAGATTTAAATTTAGAAGAAGATTTAAAAAACTTTTTAAAAATAGATGATGCTTCTGCTAAAATAAAGTTAAACTCAAAACTTGAAGGTAAAAAAGACAGTTTAAAAGGGAATATAGATTTATCTATTAAGGATATAATTTATAAAGAATATAAAATTCCAAATATAAAACTAAATACAGATATATCAAACGTAAATGTGTTTTCAAATGAATTAAATGGAATAGTTAATATCAAGGAATTTAGTTCATATAATGAAAATGAGAACGATAAAATATTTTCTCTCAAAGAAAAAATTGATCTTTCTAATTTAGATGTAGATATTAAACTAGAGAAAAGAAGCTTTGATTTATCAAATGTATCAGAAAGATTATCGGGTAAAATAGAAGCAAGTGGAATTTTTAAATTAGATAAAAATGAAATGTATGGTAATATCAGTTTAGACTCTAAACAAATAAAAATTGAAGATAATAAATTTACCAATTTAATTTTCTTAGCACAAATGGATAAAAATGGGTTTGATATAGGACAAGGATATATAGAGTATCAAAAAAATCCTCTTTTAGTAGATGGGTATATGTTATTTAAACCATTTACATATAATATAAGAATGATAGCACAGGATTTTAATTTAGATTTCTTGAAATTTAATAAAAAAATTAGTGAATCAGGAGGTATTGCTAATATAAATGCAAGTTTTGAACCAAGTAGGTTTAAAGGAGATATTAAGGTTGAAAACTTTTTACTAAAAACTAAGGATTTAGATATAAAAAATACTAATATAGATGTCTTGCTTTTAAATAGACTGGTTAATATAGACAGACTTACATCTAATATAAATGGTGGAAATTTTAGTTTAGTAGGTCAGGTTGAAGTGCCAAAAATGGATAAAAACTCAATAACAAATAAGAAACTAAACTTAGATAATATAAATTTAAGAATGACAACAAATAATGTTGATTTAAAATATGCTAAAAATAATGCTGTATTGAGTTCAATAATTGATTTTAAAAAAAATTTAATAAGTGGTGCTATTGATATACATGGTGGAAATATAAATAACATTGATTTTATAAATTCTAATAAAAATTCTAAGACTAAGTCTTATTTTGTTTCATTTATTAAAGAAATATTGTATAATACATTAGAAGATTATGAAACAAAATTAGATATTGATATTGTAAAAGATATTAATATTAATGTACCGAATTATCTTGTTATACAAAAGATAAAAGGTAGTTTAAATGGTAATTTAAAGTTAAATGTTAAAAAATTAAATCCTTATATAATAGGAAAACTTAATCTTGTAAATGGTTCGTATTTATTTAACACTAATTTATTTAACATAGATAGACTTTCTATCGATTTAGATGGTGGGTCTAAATTAAATCCACATATAGATTTAATTTCTAGTACGTTAAAAAATAATGAAAAAATAAATATAACTATTAATTCGAAACTAGAGGATATGAAAATAAAATTATCATCTAGTACAAATAAAACAAGAGAAGAATTAATAAATGAATTAACTTTAAATACTAGTCAAAAGAATTTAGGAAAGGATTTAATAAATTTTGCAACAACAACAGCTGTAAATCAATTAATTAATACCTTTATAAATCCATTAGAAAAGACTCTAGGTCTTACAAAATTAGAATTAAATACAAATAATTTAAGTATACCTAGTTTAGAAGCAAGTAGAATATTTAAAAATATAAATGCAAATCTATTTATACAAGGTAAGATTTATAAAAATCTATACTGGGACTTTAGAACAAGTATTCCTTTTGATACAAGTACAAATCCCATTCATTATGGATTGGGATTATCTTATGAATTAAAAGGAAACCTTAATGCTGTTTTAGGTTTGGATATAGATACTTATCCAAATGGACAAAAAGATGTAGGGGGGTATCTAGGTATAAGCTATAAAAAAGATGCAATGTATTTATCAGAAATTTTTAAAAATAAATAAAAGTGAGGGAAAAAATGAAAAAAAACTTAAAGAAATTAATGATTTTAATGATGCTATCAATAAACTTTGTAGCATATTCAGAAGGACTTGGTGATAATTTACCTAGTACAACTGATTTAAGACTAAATAGAGATACTTTAGTTATAAATAAATTTGAAATTAAAGGAAATAAGAATATAGATTTATCAAAGATACTAAAAAATGAAAATATAAAAAAAGGAGATGCCTTTGATAAAGATAAACTACAAAAACTTATGAATGATATAATATCAACTGGATATTTTGAAACCGTAACTCCAAATGTTAGTGTTGATTCATCTAATAAGAGTGTAAATGTAGAATTAGTATTAGTAGAAAATAAGATAATAAAAAAAGTTAATCTAGAAGGTATAAATTCAGTTAATAAGGATGAACTTTTAAAAAGTATAGGTTTAGTAGAGGGTAGTGTTTTTAACTATAATTATGTAAATCAAGAAACAAGTCCTATTTTATTTGCATTAAGAGAAAGAGGGATTTATTTACCAATTATTTTAAATGCTGATATGAATGAAAAAAATGAGTTAACTATAATTGTATCAGAAGGGAAAATATCAAAGATCGAATTTATTAAACAAGGAGATAAAAAAGATAATATAAGATTAGATTCTAGTGATTTTAAATTAAAAACAAAAGACTTTGTATTGGAAAGAAACTTGGAGTTAAAAGTAGGAGATCCATTAACTATAATAGCTTTAAAAAATACTGCGGAAAATTTATTAAGAACAGGTTATTTTGAAACAGTAGAACCAAGAATAGAAATAGATCCATTAAATCCAGAAAATAGAATTGTTGTATTTGTAATTAGTGAAAGAAGAACTGCTTCTATATATGGTAATGGAAGTTACTCTACATCAACTGGATTCGTTGCTTCACTTTCATTAAAAGATGAAAACTTCTTAGGAGGACATCAAAGTGCTAGTATATCAGGGTCAGTTGGGACAACTGGAAGTTTAGATTTTAGAATATCATACATGAATCCATGGATAAGAGGAACAAATAACATACTAGCTGGTGGAGATTTATACTTCAAAAGAAATAGTGTGTCTAAAAAGAATTTAAGAGAAAATATAGCATATGATAGAACGAGTCAAATAAATGGAGTATTAGCAGAATATGTAGCAGCTAAATATAGAGATGAATTTGGATTTTCTGGAACAATAGGGAAAAGAATATATAGAAATCTGTATCTTGATGTAAATCCAGGTATAAATTATGAATATTCAAAAACAGTAGGAGGATTACAGTTAAGTAGTTCACTAAGAGGTTATACTAATGTAAATCTTACATACAATACTATAGACAATCCATATGCTCCAAGAAAAGGAAGTCGTGTTAGACTTTCTGCTGAAGGTGTTCAAATTTTTAAAGATTCAAGTATAAGTGCCACAGGTGTAAACGAAATAAAAAATGAACTATTTAATAAACAAAAAAGTATTTACAGCGGATTATCAGATTCTGATAAGAAAAGATACTTCAAAGACTACAGTAGCACTGGAAGTAATAGTGATATATATAAATTAAGTCTAACAACTGCTGGTGAAGAATACATGTCAGATCAATTAAAAAACTATGGGGAAGAATTTAAAAAGAAGGTTGAAGAATTCAGAGCTAAAAATGAAAACTTTGTAAACAAACCAAGATTCTTTGCTAAATTTGAATTTGATTTTGTAAACTACATACCTATAGTTGACAAGGTAAACTCTTTAGCAACTAGAATATTTATAGGTAAATCAACATTAGGAGCAGATAAGACAAGCTTATTCTCTGTTAAAGGGAACGGAACGTTCTTAAGAGGATTTGATACAGGAGATGTGACAAACTTTTTAATGGCTTCAACTGTTGAAAATAGATTTTATTTAAATAAATACTTAGAAGGTGTAGTATTTATGGATACTGGATTATATGCAAATCAAATAGGTGGAACACCAGAAGGTTATGCTAAATTTGAAAAAATAGCAGATGTATTTAAAAATGCAAAAGATAATTTAAGAATATCAATAGGTGCTGGAGTTAGAGTAAATACGCCGATTGGAATGTTAAGATTAGATTATGGTGTACCAGTATTAAATAATACTGAGTTAGAAGGAAGAGGAAAGATAGAGTTTGGATTATCTGAAAGCTTCTAAAAATAAGGGGTAGAATTAATTCTACCCTTTTAAATTAAATTTACTTTTTATTACTACATGATTTGAATCTATAAAACTAAAGTCTTCTTTTTTTAATAAATTTAAAAATTCAGAATATTTGAATATATTTATAGTTTCATATTTATTGTCTATTTTATCCACTATGTTTATATATGAATTTTTGTAATTAGATTCTACTGGAACATATTTTATTAGTGTATCAGTATCCCTATTAACATAATACATGTATATAATTTCTTTATTATCATCATAAAATTGTCTGACATTTGCTTCATAGATATCTATATACTGAACTTGATATACAAGTTTACTAAACTCACTTAGTAAATTAGGATTTTTTAAAAGCTCTTTAATTAGTTCTTTTGATAAATATACAGGTCTATTTATATACTGTATTACTGTATCTTTATCTTGAATGTTTTCTAACTCTTTTTTCAAATCTTTTTCGTAGTCTATATTAACCACACTATATTTATCAATATTTGCAACTATTTTCTTTGCAATTTCAAAGTCATTTTCTGTTGAGAATTTATTAAGCCTAACTAATATTTTATTTGCCTTTTTTTCAACTGTGACTGGCATACTAGATACATTTTCTATTATTACCATATTATCTTTAACTATCATACCATCACTTAGTATATCTTCTATTTTCACATCTTTTTCTATTATTATTTCCAATTTACTTACCCCTTATACTTTTTACTTTAGTATAACATGAAAAGAAATTTTTGCAAAAAAATGAAATTTTTTTCATTTTCAACTTGTCAAAATGAAAAATGAGGGTATAATAGAATTGGTGATGGCAATGTTTATTGAATTTAAAAAGATTTTAGATAATGGTGTATCTGGAGCAATAACAGCGGTATTGGGGGAATATATCCTAGTATATGGTGGCTCAAATTTTGAAAATAAGTATGATAGAAAGGTACACGACGAATACTACATATATGACATGGAATTTAATTTAATAAATCATGGCATAGGGAAAATAAAGCCAGATAACGGGGTTTTAGTTAAAGACGCTGCTAATAAGATATACTATATGTTATCAAATAAGGTTTATGAAATATACCTAGATGGAATTGATTTAGTAGAAAATGAAATTTTAAGTGTAGATGAAAATACATCTATAAGTTTTGGGGTTAAATATGAAAATAGGCTAATATTTGGTAATGACAAGGTATATGAATATGATTTTAGTGAAAAAAGCTTAGTAAGACTTTCTGATTTTATTTCAAGTCCTAGATCACAAGCAGTATATACATTAAGTAATGAACACATCTACTTATTAGGTGGTGCATCAAATGTAGCTTACCTTGAAACATATAGATATGATATTAAAAATAATGTGTGGGAAAAATTAAAAGATTTAGATTTTTCTTTATTAGGAGCAGCATCTATTAAACTAGATGAAAATAATCTACTAATTATGGGTGGATTTGATAAAACTGAGTATGATAAGGCGGTTATTAATTTAAAAGATAAAGGGTATAAGCCAATATACTTTGATAGAACTCGAGATAGTTTTAATTGGAATGATAAAATAATTAAGTACAATCTTTTAAACCAAACATATGAAGTAAAAGAAATATCAAGCTTATCTCGTATATGTGGAGGTGTACTTATTAAAAAAGATGAAAATACATATTATCTTGTTATGGGAGAATTAAAACCTGGATTAAGATCATCTTATGTATATAAATATGAGGTGGTTAAATGAAAATTTTAACAATAATAGATTCATGTTATCCAAATTTAAGTAAGCAAGGTAAAAAAGTAGCGGATTACGTAAAAATAAAAAAGCAGGATATTGCAATTATGAGTTTACAAGAAATTTCAAGAGAAATAAAAGTATCTGAAGCTACAATTACAAGGTTTACAAGAAAATTAGGCTTTCAGGGGTTTACAGATTTCAAATTAGAACTAGCAAGAGAAGATGAAATGTATTTAGAAAAGACTAATGGAAACTATATGGCAAAGATAGCGAATAATATTTCTAATATGGTTAGTGCAACAAAAGATTTAATTGATATAAATGAGCTAAATAAAGCGATAGGGTACATAGAAAATTCAAAAAATATTTTTACCTTCGGTATAGGTGCTAGTGGAATTGCCGCAAAAGAACTTCAAACAAGGTTTTTAAGATTTGGTAAGATTATAATTAGTGAAAGTATAAATCATTTTCAAATCATGTATTCATCGATTTTAAATGAAAAAGATTTAGTAATAGCAATTAGTCTAACAGGGGATACAAAGGATTTAATATACCCAATTGAAATAGCTAAAAAAAATGGATGTAAAGTAATAGCTATAACAAATCATTTATTATCTCCACTTGCAAAATTAGCAGATGCTACACTACTAACAGCAGGAAGAGAAACACCATTAGATGGAGGAAGTTTAGTATCAAAAATATCTCAGTTATATGTAGTTGATTTACTAGCGACAGGATATGCAATGAATAATAAGTGTGAAGCTATAAAATCAAAAGAAAAAATAGCATTATCAATAGCAAAAAGAAAATAAAGTAAAAGGAGGAACTATTTTGACAAAAGAAGAAATACTAAAAAAAATTAAAGGGCAACTAATAGTTTCATGTCAAGCTCTTGAAAATGAACCATTATACTATGACAAAATGTCTTTGATGCCTTTTATGGCAAAAGCTGCAATGCAAGCTGGTGCTAAGGGTATAAGAGCAAATAGTGTAAGAGATATAGAGCAAATAAAAAAAGTTGTTGATTTACCGGTAATAGGAATAATAAAAAAAGACTATGAAGGTGGAGAACAATATATTACAGTTTCAATGAAAGAAATTGATGAATTAGTTAGTATAGGAACAGATATAATTGCATTAGATTGTACACTAAGACCTAGATATGATGGGCTTACAATTAACGAACATGTTAAAAAAATTAAAGAAAAATATCCTGATATTGTACTAATGGCAGATATATCAACATTTGAGGAAGCTAAAAATGCAGAATTGATGGGAATAGATTTTATTGGTACAACATTAAGTGGTTATACACCTTATTCTAAAAAGGTAGAAGGACCAGATTTTGAACTAATTGAAAAGTTAGTTAAAGAGTTAAATACACCTATTATAGCTGAGGGTAGGGTTCATACACCAGAACATGCTAAAAAAATGTTAGAAATAGGTGCATACTGTGTAGTAGTTGGTGGAGCTATAACAAGACCATTAGAAATTGCTACAAGATTTATAAAAGGAATGGGATTATAGTGAGTACATTATGTTTTGACGTAGGTGGAATGAGCATAAAATACGCTAAAATTAAAGACGATACAAGTGAGATAAAAATTGAATCTATACCCACTAGAGTAACAGAAAATGACAACTTCATATTAGCTGATATACTAGATGTTATAGAAAGAAAATTAGATTCTGATATAAAAAAAATAGCTATATCAACAGCAGGAGTCGTAGATAGTAAAAAAGGTGAAATAGTTTTTGCAGGGCCTACAATTCCAAATTATACAGGAACTAAAATAAAAGAGACTATAGAAGCTAAATTTTCAATTCCATGTATTGTTGAAAATGATGTAAATGCTGCTGCATTTGGAGAATATAAATACAATAAATTAAAAGGTGATATATTCTGTATGACAGTAGGAACTGGTGTTGGAGGAGCATTGATAATAAATGATGATATCTACACAGGAAATACGGGAACTGCTGGAGAAATAGGGTATATGCCACTTAATAATAATTATTATCAAAACTTAGCATCAACTACATATCTTCTAGATAGTGTAGAGAAAAAATTAAATACTAGATTGAATGGTTTAGAAATTTTTGAAAGAGCAAAAAATAACGATAAGATTTGTCTAGAAGCTATAGATAATCTTGTAGATAATCTAACAACTGGGATGTTAAATATTATATACATATTAAACCCTAGTGTGATAGTTATAGGAGGCGGAATTACAGCTCAGAAGGAATATCTAGAAAACAAAATATTAAATAGCATTAACAAAAAAATAATAGATAAAAAGTTTAAAACAGAAATTAAACTAGCAAAATTAGCAAATTCTGCCGGTCTTTATGGTATGTTTTATCTTTCAGAAAGGATTTAAGATGAAATACGATTTAGAGAAATTTAAAGGAGTTTTTGTAGCACTTTATTCAGCATATGATGAAGAAGGTAATGTTTGTAGCGAAAGAGCAAAGAAATTAACTCAGTACTACTTAGATAAAGGAGTAAAAGGACTTTATGTAGGTGGAAGTTCAGGTGAAGGTGTACTACAATCAGAAGAAGAAAGAAAGAAAATGTTAGAAGCTGTTATGTCAGTAGCAAAAGGTAAAATGACAATAATAGCACATATTGGAGCTAACTCTACTCCAGAATCAGTAAGATTAGCTAAACATGCAGAAGAAATGGGAGTAGATGCTATATCATCTATACCATGTGTATATTATGGATTTAGTCCAAGAGCAGTTAAAAGACACTGGGATGCTATGATAGATGCAACTGATTTACCATTTATTATCTATCATATTCCGCAAACAACAAGATTTAATTTACCAATTTCTTTATTTACTGAAATGGCACAAAATGAAAAAGTTATTGGAATTAAGTGTTCATCAGAATCAACTTATGAATTAGAAAGATTCAAATTTGTTGGAGATAAAGTAAAAGGACATGACTTTATAGTATTTAATGGTCCAGATGAACAATTTGTTGCTGGAAGAATTATAGGGGCAGACTCAGGTATAGGTGGAACTTATGGTGTAATGCCAGAATTATTCATGAAACTAAATGATCTTATGGATCAAGAAAGAATAAAAGTAGCAAGAAAATTACAAGATGAAGTTAATGATATAATAGCTGACTTATTAAGTGGTCCAAACTTATATGGAGTTGCTAAATACATACTACACTTAAGAGGGGTTGAAACAGGAAATCCACGTGGACCTATGTTACCTGTTGAAACTGACGAAGATAAAAAACTTTGCGAAAGAATTAATAAGAAAATAGAAGAAGTTATAGAAAAATATAAAGATAAATAAAAGCTAATAAAAAAATTTATTAATAAAATTAGGAGGTAAATAATTATGAAAAACAAATTATTTAAATTTATGAGTGTTGCTGCTTTAACTGTTGCAGTTATAGCATGTGGTAACAAGGAAGAAAAAGCTAACAACCAAGAAGCTAAAGCTAACGAAGTTGTTACAATTAAATACTGGGGATTCCCTAACTTTAATGCGGATAGCGAATTTAAAGATTCAGAAGAATTCGATCACGCTTTAATTAAAGCTTTTGAAGAAAAAAACCCAAATATAAAAATAGAATATCAAAAAATTGACTTTACTGATGGACCAGCAAAATTAAATACTGCAATACAAGCAAATTCAGCTCCAGACGTAGTATTTGATGCTCCAGGACGTATCATAGCTTGGGCAAAAGATGGATACTTAGTACCATTTAATAATGTAGATAAATCTCAATTTGCTGATAGCTTAGTTACAGCTTCATCAGTAGATGGTAAATTATACTTAAGACCTTTAGGATCTCAACCATTCTTAATGGCATTCAACAAAAAAATAACTGATAAATTAGGTGTAACAGATATGTTACCATTAAACAAACCAGGAAGAAACTGGACAGTTAAAGAATTTGAAGCTTTATTAACAAAAATTCATAAAAAAGATGCTAGTATAGATCCAGTATTATTCTATACTAAATCACAAGCAGGAGACCAAGGACCAAGAGCATTTGTTTCTAATATAGGTAATGCTTGGATTACAAATAATGAAGTTACTGAATATGCAATAAATACTCCAAGTGCTATAAAAGGATTAACTTGGTTAAAATCTGCATATGATAAAGGTTTAATAGGTAAATCAGTATCAGCTGAAGCTAAAGATGCTCTAGAAGCATTTGCAACAGGTAAAGCTGCAGGAACTATTTTATACTCTGCAGGATTAAAAGCATTAGCTGCTCACCAAAAAGCAATAGCTGATGGTGTAATAGAACCAGTGTTCGTTGCATTCCCTAATGATAGTGGACAAGCTAAATTTGAATTCTTATTAGCAGGTGCTGCTGTATTTGATAATAATGATGAAAAAAGAGCAAAAGCTGCTCAAGAATTCGTAGAATTTGTTACAACTGACCCTGTATGGGGACCAAGAGCATTAAAAGCAACTAAGAACTTCTCACCAGTTAAAGGTGTTACAGGAACTTATGGAAATGATCCTGAAGTTAAATACTTAGAAAGCTTAAGTTCATTCTATGGACCATACTACAACATAATAGATGGATTCCCTCAAATGAGACCATTATGGTTCAACATGGTTCAAGGTGTATTAAATGGACAAATCACTCCAGCTGATGGATTAAATGGATTTGTTAAAGATGCAAACGCAACTATAAAAGACGCTAAATAGTAAAATAAAAAAAAGGAGGGGGTAAATCTCCCTCCTAACTATAAGAAAGGATAAAGTATGAGTACAAAAGCAAAGTTTAAATATAAAAAGATAGATTACAGTGCTTACTTATTCATAGCACCAGCATTACTATTTTTTATGACCTTCGTATTATATCCAATGATTAAAGGAGTTTACTTATCATTATATAAATTCAGAGGAAGAAGTGTAACATTTGTTGGAATGGATCATTATACTGATTTACTAGGAAATGAAGTATTTTTAAAATCAGTTGTAAATACAGTGCTAATAACTGCTATTGCAGTTCCAATAGTAGTTGCATTTTCTATATTTGTTGCAATGAATATATATGAAAAAAATCCAATAACAAGATCATTTTTTAGAGGAGTATTCTATCTTCCAGCAATTTCATCTGTTGTTTCAGTAACAGTTGTATGGAACTGGATATATCACCCTAAATATGGGATATTAAATTACATATTACAAAGCACACATATAATAAGTGAAAATATAGATTGGCTAGGTAATCCAAGAACAGCTATATATGCTATTATAGCAATATTGATTACTACAAGTGTTGGACAACCTATAATATTATATGTAGCTGCTTTAGGAAATGTTCCTAAAGATTTAATAGAAGCTTCAATGATAGATGGAGCAAACGATAGAAGCGTATTTAGACATATAATATGGCCTATGATAAAACCAACAACACTATATATTGTTGTAGTTACTACAATAAACAGTTTCCAAATATTTGCTTTAATTCAATTATTAACAGCAGGTGGACCAAACTATGCTACATCTACTGTAATGTATTTAGTTTATCAAAAAGCAATTGTTGAAAGTAGATTTGGATCTGCTTCTGCTATGGGTGTTGTGTTAGCAATAATAATTGGAATAATTTCATTAGTTCAATTTAAAATATTAGATTTTGATAAGGATTAGGAGGAATAAACAATGAGTGTTAAGAAAAAATCACCAATATCAATAATATTTATGTTAATATTAGTTGCTTTTGCGATATTCTTCTTATTTCCATTTTATTGGATAATAACAGGATCATTTAAAATACAATCAGTTGCAATAAGCATACCGCCTGAATGGTTTCCTAAAACTCCTACATTAGATAACTATAGTGTGTTATTTGAAGGAAATACATTTAGATGGTTTTTCAACTCAGTATTTGTATCAACAGTTACAACAATACTAGTATGTTCTACAGCAGCATTAGCAGGTTATGCATTAGCTAAAAAACAATTTCCTGGTATGTATATTCTATTTACTTTATTTGTTGCAGCTATGGCATTACCAAAACAAGTTATACTAATACCTTTATTAAAATTCATGACTGAATTAGGTTGGGTAGATACTTATAGAGTACTAATTTTACCAGCTGTAGGTTGGCCATTTGGGGTATTTTTAATGAAACAATTTTCACATTCGGTTCCAAAGGAATTATTAGAATCGGCTAAAATAGATGGTTGTGGGGAACTTAGAACATTTTTAAGTATAGTATTACCTATAGTTAAACCAGGAATTGGAGCATTAGCTATCTTTACATTCATAGCTTCTTGGAATGACTACTTCTCACAATTAATTTATACAAATAGTGAGCTTATGAAAACATTACCATTAGGGGTTGCAAGTATGGCTCAACAAGCTGAATTCTCATTAAACTATGGATTATTAATGGCAGGAGCAGCAGTTGCATCATTACCGATGATAATAATATTCTTATCATTCCAAAGTTACTTTACACAAGGTATTACAATGGGAGCAGTTAAAGGATGATATTTTTCTTATGGCTTTATTATGGTAAATTATTTATACTGGGGTCAATAATTGCAACTTATCTATTAAATAGGTTAACAAAAAGACTATATTATGCCCCATTGATTATAAATATGGTAAGTGTTA
The DNA here is from genome assembly GCF_902505095.1 of Oceanivirga miroungae. Lineage (GTDB taxonomy): Bacteria > Fusobacteriota > Fusobacteriia > Fusobacteriales > Leptotrichiaceae > Oceanivirga > Oceanivirga miroungae. Next base: position 408,509 of record NZ_CABWIB010000001.1, read on the forward strand.
TAATGCTAATGTTCATAGAGAAAAAAGATATGATGTACGCAATATACTTCAATTATTTACCAATAGTAATTACGAGTATAATTATGAATTTAATAGTATATATCTATAGAAAAATAAAAAGATAGGAAAGGAATGGATTAATATGGCAAAAGTAATATTAAAAGGAGTTGAAAAACAATATCCTAATGGATTTAAAGCAGTACATGGAATAGATCTTGAAATAAAAGATGGAGAGTTTATGGTATTTGTAGGTCCATCAGGATGTGCAAAATCAACAACACTTCGTATGATAGCAGGATTAGAGGATATAACTGGAGGAGAAGTTTACATAGGAGATAGATTAGTAAATGATATACCACCAAAAGACAGAGGAATAGCGATGGTATTCCAAAGTTATGCATTATATCCACATATGACAGTATATGAAAATATGGCTTTTGGATTAAAATTAAGAAAAACTCCAAAAGAAGAAATTGATAGAAGAGTTAAAGATGCAGCAGAAAAACTAGAGATAACAGAATTACTAGATAGAAAACCAAAAGAAATGTCTGGAGGACAAAGACAAAGGGTTGCATTAGGACGTGCTATAGTAAGAGAGCCAGAAGTTTTCTTATTTGACGAACCATTATCAAACTTAGATGCAAAATTAAGAGTATCAATGCGTGTTAGAATAACACAATTACATAAAGAGTTAAAAAATACAATGATATATGTAACACATGACCAAGTAGAAGCAATGACAATGGGAGATAGAATTACAGTATTAAAACTTGGAAGAATAATGCAAGTAGATACACCGCTTAATTTATATCATAAACCAGCAAATAAATTCGTTGCAGGATTTATAGGGTCACCTACAATGAACTTAATAGATAGTATGTTAGTAGAAAAAGAAGGCTCTATATATGTAGATATAAATGGAGTAGAAATTAAATTAAGTGAAGAAAAAGCAGAAAAAGTTAAATCATATGTAGGTAAAAAAGTTGTGTTTGGTATAAGACCAGAAGCAATATCAGTAGCAGCTGATGGTGTAGAAGGAGATATATCAGTAGTAGAACAAATGGGAAATGAAGAATATATTTACTTCAAACTAGGAGGACACCAATTTACATGTAGACAAAATGTAGAAGGAATAGTTCATAGAAAAGCAGGATTAGAAAAATTTGCATTTGATACAACAAAATGTCATATATTTGATATAGAAACAGAAGAAAATATTAGTTTATAAGTATTTAAGACCCTAGAGATAGGGTCTTTAAATTTTAATTGACAAAAATATTAAAAAATAATATAATATTAAATGTAAACGGTTTCATAAAGTCAATCCTAATTAATATTTATAAAAAAAATGAGGTGAATCCTCATTTTTTAGTATATAGAATTTTTTCTTGTTATAAAATATATTAATACAGAACTTATTACTGCATAAACTAAGCCATTATACCCAAATACTTCATAAGCTATCATCATAGGAGTTATTAGTGTATTAGTAGAACCTGAAAATACTCCAATATACCCAAGTGATGCAAATAAGTATACTGGTACATTAAATACATTTGAAATTATAACCCCAAGACTTGATCCCATTGCAAATAAAGGAGTTACCTCTCCACCTTGATAAAATAGTGAAAGAGAAAATGATGTTAAGAGTAATTTGAATAAAAAATCTAAATTTAAAATACTTGTTCCGTTATTCTCAAATGATAAACTTATTAAATTAGTACCAAGTCCTGCATATCTACCATCTCTAAAATAGTAAATTATTAAAGCTAATACTATTGATAATAAAAATACTCTTATAATATTTTTAGATAAATACGGTTTTAAAAAACTTGTTAGTTTAGTAAATATAACAGCTGAAATAGAAAATAGTATTGATGCAATTACTGTTACTAAGATTAGTTTTAAAGAAATATTATAGTTTTCTGTTAGCTTAAACTTAAAGTGTGGTAAACCTAGTTTAGCACTTGTAAAACTAGCTATAAAACTAGATAAAATAATTATTGATATATCAGCTATACCTAATTTTTTTTCTCTATTATGAAGTATTTCAATAGGAAATATAATAGCAGCTAATGGAGTTCCAAAAAGTCCACTAAATCCAGCACTCATTCCAGCTAAAATTGCTATATGTTTTTCTAGCTTAAAATACTTATATGTTAAATTAGAAAAGCTAGCCCCAATTTGAACAGCTACCCCTTCACGACCAACACTAGCCCCAAATAAATGAGATAGCCAAGTTGATATTGTAATAAAAGGAATTAGTTTTTTATCTATATCTTCTTCATAATTATACGATGCCTTTACATGTTTCATTCCCTTTTTTAAAATTTTCGCATACTTTTCATATACATAATATACTATAGCTCCAATAAAAGGTAAAAATAGTATTAAATAAATATGATTTTCACGATAACTTGATAAAAATAGAAGCCCTGTTCCAAATATATAGGTAATAATTCCCATAAAAATCCCTAAAAATATTGAAAATAAGATAAACATTAAAATTCTACCTTTACATCGTAGTTTTTATTATCATTTCCTTCTTCAAAAAAGATAGCTTTTCTAAATTTAAATAAGTTATAGAACATTGAATTAGGGAATTTTTCTATAAATATATTTAAATTTCTACAAGTTGCATTATAGTATCTTCTTGAATTTAGTACATCTTCTTCAATTTCACTTAATGAACTTTGAAGTTTTAAAAACTCTTTATCTGCTTTTAAATCAGGATACGACTCACTTAGCATTGATATATGTCTTAGTGCGTTTGTTAGCATATTATCATACTCTTTTATTTTCTCTATATTGTCTATATTAGATAAATCAATGTTAACTAATCTAGATCTAGCCTCTATAACCTTTTCTAGAGTTTCTTTTTCGTGTTTACTGTATCCTTTTACAGTATTAACTAAATTTGGAATTAAATCTAATCTTTTTTGTAAATAAACTTTAATATTGCTCCACGCTTCTTTATTTTGATTATCAAGTGTTACAAAATTATTTTTTATTGAAATTAAAAATATTAGTATAATTACTATCAATACTGATAGCAAAATTAAGTATATCATAACTTTTTCCTCCTGTGTTTTATACCCTAATAATAGCATTTATGCTAGTTTTTTTCAATTATACAAGTAAAATACCGTTGAATAAGTTACAAAAAATTGATATAATGACTTAACTGTGGGAGTGTAAAGGTTTCGACATGATAAGAAGCATTTAATAAGCAGGCAGTAGCGATACTATAAATCTTTTAAAATTTAAACGGAAATAAAAAATTCGCTTTAGCTGCGTAATGCAGCTTCGCTAGAACTATGATGCTATTTAGTAGTCTCTAGCGTCACTTTAAATAGCTAACCTTAGGTAATGCTTATAGCCTATGGGAAATTTAATAAGCTAGTTTATAGACATCTGTTATTCTATTATCTAATAAACGAAAAAGTTAGAATGACTAAGCTTGTAGAAGTTTATTTGGACCCTTATTATGGACACGAGTTCGATTCTCGTCACTTCCACCAAAATAAAAGAGGTAATAAAATGAAAAGAAGTATATTCGCATCAATAGGTGACGTTAATAAATTAAAATCAAATAAGACCAGACTAAAATTAATCCTCTTTTCTATAATAATTGGATTTTTAACTGGTATTGTAGTTGTATTATATAGAGTTAGTTTAGATAAGATAGTAATAATTAGAAATGAAATCATGGGATTTAATATAGGATTACTACTTTTTTTATTTTTCATATCAGCTATAATAATACAATTTTTATTAAATAAATTTCCTTTAATAAGTGGATCAGGTATTCCACAAGTAGAAGGTGTTTTAAATAGACAAATTACATTTAATTGGTTTTTTGAAATTGTAAATAAATTTTTTGCAGGGGTATTAGCCATATTTATGGGACTATCCCTAGGTCGTGAAGGACCATCAATACATTTAGGAGCACTAATGGCTGATGGTGTTAATAGCACATCAAATAGGCCAGATGTAGAGAGAAAATATTTACTAAGTTCAGGAGCTTCAGCAGGTCTTGCTGCGGCATTTAATGCTCCACTATCAGGAACAATATTCGCCTTAGAGGAATTAAAAAAATTCTTCTCACCAATTTTACTCATTTGTACTTTACTAGCTAGTATCTCATCAAATCTAGTAGTTCAGTATTTTTTAGGTAGAAATGTAGTATTATCCCATTTTATAACTGCAAACCCTATGGGAAATACAATAAAAGACATATCTTTTGAAATATTTTTAGTTTTAATTTTAAGTTTTTTTATGGCAATATCTGCAAAGTTATTTAATTATTGTCTTATTAAATCACTTAATATATATAGAGATATAAAGCTAAATAAGTATATAAAAATGATAATAGTATCTATTATATCTTTTTTTGCTGTATACTTTATGCCAGATATTACTGGTGGTGGACATAGTTTAATAGAGAAATTAATACTTAGTCAGACAGCATTTAAGGTAGTAATATTATTGCTATTATTTAAATTCATATTTACAATGTTTAGTTATTCAACTGGTGCAGCAGGTGGTATATTTTTACCTCTACTTGTATTAGGAGCACTAATAGGAAAAGTTTATGGAATAGTTATAGTTAATTTATTCAATTTAAGTGACGCATATTTAATACACTTTATGCTTCTATCTATGGCGGCTTACTTTAGTGCTATAGTAAAAGCTCCTATAACTGGAATAGTTTTAATACTAGAAATGACAGGGAATTTTTCAAATTTATTTTCACTTACAATAGCAGCAGCTTTTTCATATATAATATCTGATTTAATAAAAAATGAAGGAGTTTACGATTTACTATATCATAGAATGTTTGAGAAAAACTTAAAAGAATATGAGAATGATGAAGAAATAAAACCATCAAACAAGATGACAGCAATAAGATTAGCAGTTATTGAAAACTCTAAGTTAGCTGGTATGTTTATAAAAGATGTAAATTGGCCAAAAAATATGTTAGTTATTGGGATTGAGAGAAATAATTATGAGTTTATACCGGATGGTAATACAAAAATATATGAAGGAGATCAAATTATAATATTTGCTGATGATAACATAGTAGTGAAGAAGTTACACGAATTATTTGAAATGACAAGAGAGGATGTAAAATAATGAATATAAACCCAATTTTAACTTGTGATTCTTACAAAATATCACACCCAAAGCAATACCCAGATAATATGATGTATATGCATAGCTATATTGAAAGCCGTGGTGGTGAGTACGGATATACTAAGTTTTTTGGATTACAATATTACTTAAAAAAATATTTAACAGTAAGACTTACAAAAGAAATGGTAGATGAAGCAAGTGAAATTTTTAAGCTACATGGAATACCATTTATTAGAGAAGATTTTGACTATATTGTAGAAAAATTAGATGGGAAAATACCACTTAGAATAAGAGCAGTTGAAGAAGGCGCTATAATTCCTAATCACAATGTACTAATTACAGTAGAGTCAACAGATAAAAATGTTCCATATATTGTTTCTTGGTTTGAAACTTTACTTTTAAAAACTTGGTATCCAATTACAGTTGCTACTTATTCATATAAGATAAAGCAAATAATAAAATATTTTTTGGAAAAAACATGTGATAATGTAGATGAAGAAATTCTATTTAAGCTACATGATTTTGGGTATAGAGGTACAAGTAGTGAAGAAAGTGCTGGTATAGGAGGTCTTGCTCATTTAACTAACTTTTTAGGAACTGATAATATAAAAGCTTTAGTTTATGGTAGACATTACTATAACATTGACTGTGCAGGATTTAGTATTCCAGCAGCAGAACATAGCACAATTACATCTTGGGGAAGAGAAAATGAAAAAAAAGCAATAGAACATATAATTGATTCATTTAAAGATAATCAATTAGCTGTAGTTTGTGATTCATATAATTTCTTTAATGCAGTAGAACATATAATTTGTGAGGATTTAAAAGATAAAATAATAAAAAGAGATAATTTGTTAGTAATAAGACCAGATAGTGGTGACGCAATTACAAATATCTTATTTGCCCTAGAAAAATTAGAAAATGCTTTTGGGGTAACTATAAATAAAAAAGGATATAAGGTACTAAACCATGTGAGAATTATACAAGGTGATAGTGTATATGAGAATACTGTATGGGATATACTAAAGTCTATTACAGATATGGGGTATAGTGCTGAAAATATTAGCTTAGGTTCAGGGGGAGCTTTGCTGCAAGGTAATAAAAACTCTAGTATAAATAGAGACACTCATAGATTTGCTATGAAATGTAGCTCAGTAAAAATAAAGGATAGTTTTGTAGATGTATATAAAGACCCTATAACCGACAAAGGAAAAATTAGTAAAAAAGGTAGATTAGATTTAATAATAGATGAGAATGAAAAAATAAGAACTATAAATATTACAAATTTAGGTGAAAATAATTATCATAAAGATTCTATAATGAATATAGTATTTGAAAATGGAGAACTTTTAAAAGAATATAGTTTAGAAGAAATTAGAGAAAATGAATGCAAATACTATAAACCTCATTTAGAAAAAAGACCTTTTTAGAAAGTGGTGTAAAAATGAAAAAAAGAAGTTTATCTGGTATTCAACCAAGTGGGACACTTCATATAGGAAACTATTTTGGAGCCTTAAAACAATTTGTTGATTCACAAGATGAGTATGATGGGCTATATTTTCTAGCTGATCTTCACTCATTAACATCTAGTAAAGATAGTGAAAAATTAAAAGAAAATACAAAAAATGCGGTTTTAGATTACCTAGCATTAGGGCTAGATCCTAAAAAATCAACAATATTTTTACAATCAGACGTAAGTTATCACGCTGAACTTATGTGGATTTTATCAAATGTTACTCCTATTTCACTTTTAGAAAGAGGGCATGCATATAAAGATAAGATAGCAAAAGGTATGAAACCAAATACAGGACTATTTACTTATCCTGTATTAATGGCAGCAGATATCTTACTATATGATACAGATTTAGTTCCTGTTGGAAAAGATCAAAAACAACATGTTGAGTTTACAAGAGATATAGCTATAAAATTTAATGAAGCATATAATAAAAATGTATTCAAATTACCAGAAGATTTAATATTAGACTCAGTTGCAATAGTTCCTGGTACGGATGGTGAAAAAATGAGTAAGTCATATGGAAATATAATAAATATGTTTTTACCTGAAAAAGAATTAAAAAAACAAGTTATGTCTATAGTAACTGATAGTAAAGGACTAGAGGAACCAAAAGATCCAGATAATAATATAGTTAAACTTTATTCATTATTTGCAAGCAAAGAAGAAGTAGATATTATGAAAAATAAATTTTTAGCAGGTAATTATGGTTACGGACACGCAAAAAAAGAACTGCTAGAGTCAATTTTAGAATACTTTAAAGATGCTCGTTATAAAAGAGAAAAACTATTAAATAACATGGATTATGTAAATGAAATACTAGACCAAGGTAAAAAAAGAGCGCAAGAACTAGCATATAACAAAATGAAAGAAGTTAGAGAAACAATAGGTATATATAGATGATATACTTTGTATCTGGTTTAAATAGTAGACAAATTAAGATTGACGAAATAAAAAAAGAATATACTGATATATCAATTTTTGATGCCAGTATAGAAAGTGAATATGACTTATTTTTAAACAGTATATATAATGTAAGCCTATTTTCAAAACGAGAGCTTATTATACTTAGAAGAGCAGAAAAAGTAAAGAAAATGAAAAATCTAATTGATACTTTAAAAGAGTATGAAGATGATAAAAAAGATATATTGATTGATTATTTCGCAGAATACAAGACAAAAAATATATATTTAAAAGATTTTGAAAAAATAACTAAAAATATAGTAAATATTGAAAATGAAGACGATTTATTAAATGACTATATAGATAAAAACTTAAAAATTTCAAATGAAGATAAGAAAAAATTAATAAGCTTAATAGGAACAGACTATAATCATATAAAAAATGAAATATATAAATATAATTTAGTTTTAAAAGATGAAGTGTTTTCCTTTGCTAAATTAGATGGATTAATTAGCGAGAGTTTGGACAAGAAAATATCAGATATTGTAGATAATATTATGTTTGCTAATGTTGATATTGATAAAATAAATTCAAGTATGTATATGGGAATAGTATACGGTCTATATAAAGAGTTCGAAATTTTACATAGATTATCAAAATTAAAATTAAGTACTGATTACAATACATTTAAAAAAGAGTATGAAAAGTATAAAGATATATTTTTACTTCACTATTATGTTGCTTATTTAAAAAATAAAAATATAAATCGTTATACTACAAAAAATATATTTAAAATTTTATTAAATATAGTAAAAAATGAAACAATGTTTAAAAGTGGAGAGATAGATGATAAGCTTATGATTTTTAATATTGTAAGTTATATAAATAAAAATAAGAAAAGTTAACGGTTACTAAAAAGTACCTTATTGCAATATTTTCATAAAATGTTAATATATATGTATAAAAAACGAAGAGGTGATATTATGAAAATAGAATTAGGTATATCAACATTCGGTGAAACAACTGTAATGGAAGATGGAACAAAATTAAGTCATGATCAAAGAATAAGAAATATGATAGAAGAAGTGGAACTTGCTGATAAAGTAGGATTAGATATATATGCAGTAGGAGAACACCATAGAGATGACTTTGCAGTATCAAGTCCAGAAATGATTTTAGCAGCAGCGGCAGTTAAAACAAAACATATTAAATTATCAAGTGCTGTTACTGTATTATCATCAAACGACCCAGTAAGAGTTTACCAAAACTTCTCTCATGTTGATGCATTATCAAGTGGTAGAGCAGAAATTATGGTAGGTAGAGGGTCATTTATTGAATCATTCCCATTATTTGGATATGATTTAAGACATTATGATGAATTATTTAGCGAAAAGTTAGATATGTTATTAAAAATTAAGGAAAACGAAGTATTAACTTGGAGAGGTAAACACACACAAAGTGTTAACGCAAGACCTGTTTATCCTAGAGCATTAGATTTACCTATATGGGTTGCAACAGGTGGAAATCCTGAATCAACTATAAATATAGCTAAAAGAGGATTACCTATAGTATATGCAATAATAGGTGGAAATCCTAACTACTTTACAAGATTAGTAGAACTATATAAAAGAGTAGGGGAAGAAAGTGGATTTAAAAAAGAAGACCTAAAAGTAGGAGTACACTCTTGGGGATATGTAGCTCGTGATAACGAAGAAGCTATAAAAGATTACTTCCACCCAACAAAAGCTCTGCAAGATAGAATAGCACAAGATAGAGCAACATGGGCACCATTATCTTACCAACATTATTTAAATATGGTAGGAGAATACGGAGCAATGTTTGTAGGAAGTCCTGAAAAAGTTGCACAAAAATTAATAAGAGTCATGGAAGAAGTTGGAATAGATAGATTTATGTTACACTTACCAGTAGGATCTATACCTCATGAAAAGACTTTAGAAGCTATTAGATTATTCGGTGAAGAAGTTGCACCAATAGTTAGAGCACACTTTGAAAATAAATAAAGTATATAAAAAGCCAGAGATGGCTTTTTTTTCTAGCTTTAATGTGATAAAATTAGGTGAGGTGATTTATATGACTATAAATGAAAAAATAAAAATTGATTTTAAAGTACCTGACTATATAAATGATATGATTTTAGAATTAGAAGAAATTGCAAAACTTGCAAAAAGTGAAAATATTGATAAACAGAAGGTTAGTGATATGTGGGTAGAAAAAGCAAGTGAGTTAGAAGTATGCTCATTAATGGCACATAGAAATGGTAAGCTAACATATGAAGAACATTTAAAGTTAATGTATAGATATGATAAACTAGGGTAATATATGGAAATAAAAAAATTTGATAATTACAAAATAAATGATAGAGATTATGCGGGAAAAAAATAAAATTTCCACAGAAAAATAATGATTTCGTTAATACAAATATATCATACACAACTAGTCCTATTTCAGAATATTTAGGTTCACATATTTATCAAATTTTAGGATTTGATACTCATGAAACTAAACTGGGTATTTTTGATAATAAATTGGTTGTAGCATGTAGAGACTTTACTAGTAAAAATATTAGATTAAAAGAAATTAAAAGTATTTATAACGATTATTTAGTTGGGTATAATGAAACAAGAGAAAACTTTAAAACTGGTAATAGAAATAATACAAATTTAGAAGAATTATATTTAGTTTTTAAAACAAATCCTAAATTAAGAAATATAAATATAATTGACAGATTTTTTGATATGTTAGTTATTGATGGTTTCATTACAAATAATGACAGACACTTAGGTAATTTTGGATTACTTTTTGATGAAGAAAATAATATATATGAATTATCACCTATATATGATAATGGAAATTCCTTCTATAATAAGCATGATATAGAAAAAATAAATAAGATATTAAGTGAAGAAAGTGTATATAATTCTGTTTTAAAATTTGATAGCATTCCCTATGAAATGAACAAAAAACAAATAAATATTTTAGGAGCAATTGAAAAATTGACGTTTGGGAATGATGATAAAAATAAGCCTCTAAATTCAACTTTAGATAATCATTTAAAAGAAGCAATTTTAAGAAATCAACCTAAAATAAAAAGTAAAATAAATGATATACTAATGTTAGTAGATGGACTTCCAGAAAAGAAAGAAGACATTTATATAATTTCAAAAGAACAAAAAGAATTTTATAAAAAAATATTAAGAGATAGACTAGATAAAATTATCACTCCAGCATTTAATAAAATTAAATTTTAATTAAAGATGACTAAATTAGATTAAAAATTTCTAATTAGTCATTTTTTTTAGTTAATAAAATAATAAAAAAATATTTCAATAGGTATTGATTATAATTATAAACAACTAGAATTCTAAATAATATGAACTATGATAAATTTGATAAAAGAGTGAATTATAGACAATATGAAATTATAAAATAACAATTATTGAATTAAGTAATGCTTTTAACGTTAGTGTTTCAACTATAAAAAGAAAAGGAAGCTTAACTAATGGTAGTTTGGGAGTATGTTAATAAAAAAATAATCCCATTACAAAAAAAGCTTAGTTTCCTTGAAATAATGGGCAAAAAAGTATATAATTAAAAATAAATGGGAGGTTTTAACTATGGCAGTAAAATTTGGTAAATTTATAAATAATGAATCTGGTGAAGAAACATTTGACTTTGGTTTAAAAATAATAAGACCATTAAATTATAGTTCTGGAGCAAGAAAGATTGCAGAACTAATAAAGCAAAAGAATATAGTTGCTTTTAATCTTGAAAATTTATCAAGTGAAGAAGCTCAAAGAACTTATGATTTCATTCTAGGAGCAACAACGGTTCTAGGTGGAAGAATTGAAAAAATAACAGATAAAGTTTATGCTTCAATTCCTGCTTCTATAAGTGTAGAAAACCTAGAAGAAAAAGAAGAACAGATAGAAGAGTAATTTTAGGACTTATAATATAAGTCCTATTTTATAGATAAGGAGAATAAATGTTTATAGATGAAAGTGTTATAACGGTAAAATCTGGTGACGGTGGAGATGGAGCAGCAACTTTTAGAAGAGAAAAGTTTGTACAATTTGGTGGACCAGATGGTGGCGATGGTGGAAAAGGTGGAGATGTAATATTTTTTGCAGATCCTAATATGAACACCTTACTTAATTTTAAAAATATTAGAAAATTAAGTGCTACAAATGGAGCTAAAGGTTCTGGTAGTAGATGTGCAGGAAAAAATGGAGAAGATGTAATAATTCATGTACCTGTAGGAACTATGATAAGAGATTTTGAAACAAATAAGCTATTATTAGATTTGAATAAAGCTAATGAAACTAGAACCTTATTAAAAGGTGGCGATGGTGGAAGAGGAAATATACATTTTAAAAATTCAATAAGAAAAGCACCAAAAATAGCTGAAAGTGGAAGAAGTGGAATAGAATTAAAAGTAAAACTAGAATTAAAAATGTTAGCTGATGTTGCTTTAGTTGGATATCCAAGTGTAGGTAAATCATCACTAATAAATAAGGTGAGTCAAGCAAACTCAAAAGTAGGAGCATATCATTTTACAACACTAAAACCAAAATTAGGTGTTGTTAGAGTAAATGATACAGATTCATTTGTTATAGCAGATATACCAGGTCTTATTGAAGGAGCACATAGTGGAATAGGTTTAGGAGATAAATTCTTAAAACACATAGAAAGATGTAAATTGATAGTGCACATGGTAGATATATCAGAAATAGATGGAAGATCTGCTATTGAGGATTACTATAAAATAAATGAAGAATTAGAAAAATTTAGTAGTAAATTATCTAAAAAAAATCAAATAGTAGTTTTAAATAAAGTTGATATGCTATTTGATGAAACAAAAATAGAAGAGTTTAAAAATAAGGTAAAAGTTCCAGTTCATGAAATGTCAGTAATTTCTAATTATGGTATAAAAGAACTAATAAATCTAACTAATGAAAAACTAAAAGAAATCGAATATGAAGATATTGAAGATATAAGAGATTTAGATGAAGTTTTACAAGAAGTTATAAAAAGAAAAGAAGATTGGATAATAAAAGAAATAGAACCAAATGTATTTGAAGTTTCAGGACAAGTTGTGGATAATGTTTTAAATAAATATGTTTTCTTAGGAGAAGAGGGTATAATTCAATTCTTACAAGTAATGCGTAATATTGGAATGGAGCAAAAGCTATTACAAGCCGGTGTTAAAATAGGAGATACTATAGTAATTGAAGGATACGAATTTGAATATGTCTAGTAAATGTATTGTATTAGCAGGGCCTACGGCTGTTGGTAAAACTAGTTTATCATTAAGATTAGCAAAAGAATTTAATATGGAAATAATAAACTGTGATGCAACGCAGGTATATAAAAAATTAGATATAGCAAGTGCTAAAATTAAAGAAGAAGAAAAAAAAGGTATAAAGCATCATCTAATAGATATAGTGGAACCAGATTATGAATACAGTGTATCTGATTATTATAAAGATGCAAATAAAATTTTAAATGATAATAAAGATAAAGCTTTTATAATAACAGGTGGAACAGGACTATACATACAATCTATTACAGATGGATTAAGCGATACTAATAAAAAAGATGAAGCTTATAGAAAATATTTAGAAGGTTTATCAAAAGAAGAATTAATTGAGATATTAGATAAAAAAAATATAAAAAAAGATAAGCTAGATTTAAATAATAAGGTAAGACTTATTAGAAAAATAGAAATAGGGAATCATGAATATAATAATATTATTGGTAATGATAGAGAATTTTTAAAAGTATTTCTAGTAAGAGACAGAGAAAATCTTTATGATAGAATAAATAAAAGAGTAGATATAATGATTGAAACTGGACTAATAGAAGAAGCAAAGAATATATATGCTGAATTTGGTGAAAATATTAAAGCAATAGGATATAAAGAGTTAAATGAATATTTTAAAAATAATTTAAGTTTAGATGAAGCTATAGAACTAATTAAAAGAAACAGTAGAAGGTATGCAAAAAGACAGTTTACGTGGTTTAAAAATAAAGGATATTTAACTTTAGATGTATCAAAATACACTGAAGATGAAATTGTTGAATTAATAAGGAGAGAGTATGGAAATTAAAAGTATTTTAGACGAATCTAGAATAATATTTGATGTAAAAGCTAATGAAAAAGATAAAATAATTGAAGAAATTGCAAAACTTTTTACAAAAGATGAAGAAACTTTAAAAAAATTAGTTAGAGATATAATGGAAAGAGAAAAAATATCATCTACAGGAATGCAAGATGGTATAGCTATACCACATTGTAAATCTAAATATGTAAATGATATTAAAATGGCAGTTGCAATTAGTAGAGAAGGTAAGGAATTTAATTCTATGGATGGAATTGCTACTAGAATATTTTTCATGATAGTTGCACCAGAAAATGCTGGGCAAGAACATTTAGAAATTTTAAGAAAAATTTCAAAACTTTCATTTGAAGAAGACTTATTAGAAGAAATTTTAGAAATTACAAGTGATAAAAGTAGAGTTATTAGTGTTTTAGAACAATTATAGGAGAAATATGAACAAGGTAATAATAGGAATTGCTGGTGGAACAGGTTCAGGTAAAACAAGTGTTGCTAATTTAATAGTTGATGATTTGAAAAAGTATGGTTGTAAGGTTGCCTTATTAGAACAAGACTCATATTATGCAGATAATAAAGACATGCCTTTTGATGTAAGAAAAGAATTAAATTATGACCATCCAAATTCGATTGATTTTAAGCTTTTAGTAGAACATATAAAGGATTTAAAAGCTGGTAAAAGTATAGAAAAACCTATATATGATTTTACTACTCACCTAAGAACAGATAAAAGTGAAGTAATAGAAGCAGAAGATATAATAATAGTGGAAGGGATACTTCTTTTTGCAGTTGAAGAATTAAGAAATATGCTGGATATGAAAATATTTGTTGATACAGATGATGATATAAGATTACTTCGTAGAATGGAAAGAGATATAAAAGAAAGAGCTAGAAGTTTTGAAAGTATAAAGAATCAATATATAGAAACTGTAAAACCAATGCATTTAGAGTTTGTTGAACCAAGTAAAAGATATGCTGATGTAATAATACCAAATGGTAAGGATAATAGAGTTGGTATAAAAATGGTAACAAGTAGATTAAAATATTTAATAGGAAAAATTAAAAAAAGCGGAGAGTAAAATGAGTATAAAATATACATACAACTATGATAATTTAGATTACTATTTACTAGAAAATCTACATGATATAAATAAGTATCCTCTATTTAATGCTAAAATAAGAAAAATATTGGATAATAACATAGAGGTATTAGAATATATTTTAAATGCTATTAGAATAAAAAAAGAAAATAATAAATTAATAGAAAAGATAAATAAAAGTTTTTTAGATATTGACATCATTACATATGAGTTTAATGAATATGTATATATGGTATTTAATCTAAAAGAAAGTAAAAAAGCTCTATTTAAAAAAAATAATTTAGGAGTTCTTGTAATAGATGATAAATTAAATGAAGAAATATTAGAACTTGATCAAATACTACAATGCGCATTATCAATTGATTTAGTATTAGAATTAATGGAAGAAAATGAAGATATGAATAAGTACAAAGATTTAGTTGAAAAAGAAGTTAGAGAAGAGCATTTAGATAAATTTTTCTTTTTTGATAATTTTGTATACAAAATATTTATGAAGGGCTTCATAAATACTTTAATATCTAATAAAGTATTTGATAATGATAGGTTTATAAAAGTTTTAGGAGAAATAAATGAGTAAGAAAATAGTGATTTTTGATTTAGATGGAACATTAGTTGATACTATACCAGCAATTTGCAGAAGTGTAAATGTTGTTTTAAAAAAACACGGCTATAATACCTATGATGTTGAAAAATTTAAAGATTTTATAGGTAAAGGTTTTTCTGTCTTGTTTGAAAGGATTAATGATATTCAAAAATTAGAACTTAGTAAAGAAATATTAGTAGATGAAGCTATTGTAGAATATAATAAAGACTTCCTAAGTGGAATATATATTTATCCAAATATAGATAAACTTTTATCAGAACTTGAAAAAAGAAATATTGATATAGCAATAGTTACTAATAAAGATCACGACTTAGCAGTTTTACATTCTAAAACTATATTAAAAGATTTTAATTTTAAATATGTATTTGGACTAAAAAGAAATATTTCATATAAGGGTAAACCAGATCCATATTACTTAAATGAAATAGCAAAAGAATATGATAAAAAAGATATGCTTTTTGTTGGAGATATGATAGTTGATATAAACACTGCAAAAAATGCAAATATAGATATGATTTACTTAAATCATGGTTATGGTGAAAAAAATCTTGCCAAAATCAGTATAGATGATCCATTAGAAGTGTTAAAATATTTAGGATAATTATGAAGACTATTGGAATAAAAGTAGTAAAAAAAGATGGAATAGATATATCTAAACAGTTAGAAATATTAAAAGAGAATGGTTTTATTGAAACTAATGAAAATGTATCGTATATTTTTTCATTTGGAGGAGATGGAACAATACTAAGGGCAAAAAACTATAGCCTAAAACATATGGTACCAATAGTAGCTATAAATTTTGGTAAGATTGGATACATGGCAGATATAGAGTCAAAAGATATAAAAAAAGTTATTGATTCTATAAAAAATAATGAATATAAATTAAGCAAAAGGTACTTATTAGAGTGTAATATAGATGATAAGATAATTTACGCCTTAAATGATATAGTATTTAAAAATGAATATATAGAAGAAATAAAGCTATACGATAACAATAATTTAATAACATCATATAGAGCAGATGGCCTTATAATCTCAACTCCAACAGGATCTACAGCTTATGCACTAAGTGCAGGTGGGAGTATAATTCACCCTGAACTTAGACTTTTAAATATAGTGGCAATAGCCTCGCAATATTTATCAAATAGAAGTTTAATTTTAAAAGATACTATTTTAAAAGTAGTATCAGATTCTAATATATATGTAGATGGTTTAAAGATTGGAAATAAAAAAAATGTTAGTCTAAAGTTAAGTGATAAATATGTTGAAATATTGGAAACAAATGATATGAATTACTATAATGTATTAAAAAATAAATTAGAGTGGAGGTAGTATGAAACAAATAATAAAAAAAATATTAATGCTAATATCAACTTTTTTAATTGTTAGTTCATGTACCCCTTTTTATTTAGCAGCAATAGATATAATGATAAATAGGGTTGTAGATAACAAAGATACCGTTTATGAAAAATATGTAGAAAAAACCGTACCTAAAGATGATAGTTTAATACCAGAAAGTGACGAATATAAACTAAGTTCAAGAGAAGTTGAAGGTATTAAATATTATTTATATAGAAAAAATGTAAGTGATAATTTAGTTTTGTATGTACACGGTGGAGCATTTGTAAGAATAGTAATTTATCAAGATTATGTAAAAATGATGCAAGAAATTAAAGATATGTCAAAATCTAATTTTGATATTGCTTTTTTAAACTATAAGGGTAAAAGATTCCCTAGTCAAACTTATGAGTTAGAAGTGCTACTAAATTATTTAAAACCAAAGTATAAAAAGGTAATTCTTATGGGGGATAGTAGTGGTGGAAATGTTGTATTATCTAACACTTTACTTAGAAGAAATTTAAATGAAGAAAAAGTAGATGCCCTTGTACTAATGTCTCCATGGGCAGACCCAAGTAATAGAGTTAAAAGTAGATTTACAAGGTTTAAACAAGATCTACTAATGGGGAAAAGTATGTATAATAAGTTTTTATTACATAACCCTTATGTAGAAGGAAATGATGTTAAAAATCCTTTATTATCACCAGTTTATGCTGAGTTTTCTAGTTTCCCTAAAACTTTAATACAGTATGGTGGTTTAGAAATATTAGCAGATGATAGTAAAATAGTATGTGAAAAGATAAAAAAAGCAGGTTCACATTGTAAATTAGAAGAGTATGAAAATATGCCTCATGTATTTCAGTTATATACAATACTAGATAAAACAGAGCCAGCAAGAAAAAGTATAGTTGAATTTTTAGATGAAGTTTTCTTAGAGAAATAAAAAGGTGGTAAAGTTTGTATAAATTGATAATAGTATTTTTTTTAACAGTTTCGTGTTCAGCAATTAGCATTATTGATTATTCTGATAGGATAATAGGAGAAAATAAGGAACACATATATAAATTAGTAAGAAAATATAGAAAAGAGGGGGATCTAGTAGCTCCAAAGGGATATAAATTGAATAAACATAATGATAAAAAACATAGATACTATGTTTTAAGAAATAATGGGAATAGTGATAATTTGCTTTTATTAGTACATGGCGGTGCTTATGAAAGAACATATATACAACAAAAACAAATAGATTTTTTAGTTGATTTAAAAGAAAAAAATAACATAGAATATGATAATATTTTAATAGATTATAAGGAAAAAAAATACCCTTATCAAGGTGAGGAATTAGATAACTTAATAGATTTTGTAATAAAAAAATACAAAAAAGTAGTTTTAATTGGAGATAGTAGTGGTGCAGGTTTAATTTTATCAGTAATATTAAAAAGACAAAGTGAGAATAAGGTAATTCCAGATGCATTGGTTCTTATGTCACCTCTTGCAGATTTAAAAAATAGAGTAAAAAGTAGATTTAAAAACTTTAAAAATGATTTTTTAGCTGCCAGGAGTACTTATTTAACCCCTTTAATTCACAATGAATATGTTGATGAATCAATGTATGAAAATATATATGTATCACCTGTTTATGCTGATTATGTAGACTTTCCTAAAACCTTAATGCAATATGGTAAAAGTGAAATACTAGCAGATGATAGTATAATAGTATGTAATAAGATAAATAAAAACAATTCAAATTGTATATTAGAAGG
Source organism: Oceanivirga miroungae (assembly GCF_902505095.1). Taxonomy (GTDB): domain Bacteria; phylum Fusobacteriota; class Fusobacteriia; order Fusobacteriales; family Leptotrichiaceae; genus Oceanivirga; species Oceanivirga miroungae. The sequence goes on from NZ_CABWIB010000001.1 coordinate 427,000, forward strand.
GTATGATGATGTCATTCACGCATTTCAATATTTAAGATTTTTTCATGAAAAAAGAGAATTAGCAATTAAAAATATTAATAAATTTATAGAAAATATTTTTGGGAGTATAGATGATAAAAGAACTGAAAATAAATAATTTAGCAATAATTAAAGAATTAAAAATGGAGTTAGATTCTAACTTTTCAACCTTAACAGGTGAAACAGGAGCAGGTAAGTCAATAATTTTAGATGGAATTTCACTGATATTAGGTAGTAGATCAAATGTTTTATCTATTAGAAATGGAGAAAATAAGTTATCTGTTGAAGCAATAATTGAGTTAAATGATAAAAATTTAGAAAAAATAAGAAAAACATATGATACTATACCAATAGAAAGTAATGAGTTAATAATTTATAGGGAAGTTACAAAAGATAATAAATCAAAAATTACTATAAATGATAAAAGAGTAACATTAAATTTATTAAAAGAGTTAAGTTCAAATTTAGTAGATATAGTTGGACAACATGAAAATCAATATTTATTAAATAAAGAATATCATATTGATTTGCTAGATGCTTTTTTAAAAGAGAAGGAGAATTTATCTAAATATATAAAAGAAATAAAAGATATAGAAAAAGAAATAGAAAAATTAGAAGAAGAAAAGAAAAATATAATAGAAAAGAAAGATTTATATGAATTTAATATACAAGAAATAGAAAAACTAAATCTATATGCTGGTATGGATAAAGAATTAGAAGATGAATATAAGCTAATATTTAATAGTGGTAGAATAGTAGAGGCCTATGAAAAGCTTACTTATGAAATAGATAACGGCTTATTAGCATCTATAAAAAAATGTATTAAAAGCATGGATTCTATATCAGATCTAACTGATGATACTAAAGAAATTACTAATAAATTAGAAAATATTAAAGAAAATATTTTAGATGTATATTCAGATTTATCTTATTCTAATGATTTTTCAGATAGTGATTTAAGATTAGAAAAAATATCAGATAGTTTATCTAAGATAAATAAGATAAAAAATAAGTATAAAATGAATATAGAAAATATCATTGCATACAAAGATGATATGATAGAAAAGCTTGAAAAGATGACATATTCAGATGATTTGATAAATGAATTAAATGTAGCGAAAGATAAAATTATAGAAAAATACTATGAACTTTCATATAAGCTAAGTGAGAATAGAAAAAATATAGCTTTATTTATTGAAAAAGAAATAAATAAAGAATTAAAAGACCTAAATATGAAAGAAGCAGAATTTAAGGTTGATTTTAAAGAAAAAAAAGAGCTTAGTGAAAATGGAATTGATGTAGTTGAATTTTTAATAAGAACTAATAAGGGTACAAACTTTGATAAATTAAGTAAAATTGCATCTGGTGGTGAAATTTCAAGAATAATGTTAGCATTAAAACTAATATTTTCAAAAGTAGATAAATTAGAAACTTTAATATTTGATGAAATTGATGCTGGTATATCAGGAGAAACTGTAAAAATGGTTGCAAGAAAATTAAAAAAATTATCAAAAGATATTCAATTAATTTGTGTAACACATTCACCTAATATAGCAATTTTATCAGATGAGCAGTTCTTAATAGAAAAAAATATTTTAGATAGTAAAACTGAAACAAGTATAAGAAAACTTAACGAAGAAGAGAAAATAGAAGAAATAGCAAGAATTATAAGTGGTAATAATATAAGTGAAGATTTAAAAAATCATATAAAAAATGAAATAAAAAAGGGTAAATATGAATAGTGAAACAAATGTTTTAGTTGTAGAATTTTTGGATTATTTGAAAATAGAAAAAGGTCTTAGCGAAAATACTGTAAAAAGTTACAGGGTAGATCTTTATGAATTTTTTAAAATAATAAGTAAAAGTTATGAGAAAATTGAAAAAGAAGATATTTATACATATATAGATAATATGAGAAATAAGTTTAAAAATAATACAGTACAAAGGAAAGTATCTGCTGTTAAAACTTTTTTTAAGTATCTATATATGAATAAAAAGATAAAAAAAGATCCACTAAATACAATAAAACTTATGAAAAAAGAAACAAGGTTACCTGAAATAATAGATGAAGAAGAGTTTAATAAGATTATAGAAACATTTAACCATAATCCAAAGGATGTAAGAGATAAGCTAATTTTAAAACTTTTAATGGCTAGTGGAGCTAGAATATCAGAAATTGTAAACTTAGATGTATCAAATATTAAAGATAATGACTACAGATATATAAAAGTTTTAGGTAAAGGAAGTAAGTACAGATTCATTCCTATATATGATAAAATTGCTGATGAGATAAAAGAGTATATAGAAAAGGAAAGAGAAGAAATAAAAAGTTCAAAAAAAGACTATAAGTTATTTCCGGGAGCTAGTAGAACAACTTTTTATCTTAAATTAAGAGAAAAAGCTAAAAATGCAGGCATAAATAAAAATGTTCATCCTCATACAATAAGACACTCAGTGGCAAGTCTACTTTTAAAAAATGGACTAGATATTAGATATGTTCAAGAGTTACTAGGACATAGTAGTATTACAACAACAGAGCATTATACTCATGTAGAAAAGTCTAAGTTAAAGTCAATATATGATAATGTTGGTTTAGGTGATGATGTTGAATAAATTAAAGATTATAATAAACTTAAAGATAAATAAATTATTAAAATTGTCAATTTTTGCTTTTTTACTAAGTTATTTTTTAACCTTATATAATAACGATATAGTATATTTTCTTTTATTGTCTTGGCTATATCTTATATACAATTTAGTTTTAATTTACTATAAGAACACAAAGATAATATTAAATTTTTTATTAGCATTAATTGATTTGATATATATTAGTTTATTTAGTTTTAATTTAATGTATATTTTAGTATACTTATTTATCACCTTATTTCTAACCTATAGAGATAGGGAGAATATGAAAAATAATATAGAATTTTATTTAATTTATACAATAGTAAAAATAATATTTATTATTTTACTAATTTTAATATAGAAGGGTTTTAATATGAAAATGGTAATGATAGGAGATGTAGTAGGTGAACCAGGTAGAGATATACTATATAAATTCCTAGAAAAAAGAAAAAATGATTATGATTTCATCATAGTAAATGGTGAAAATGCAGCTAGTGGATTTGGAATAACTCCAAAGATAGCTAAAAGTTTTTTAGATAAAGGTGTTACAGTAATTACATTAGGGAATCATACATATGATAGAAAAGAAATATACAGTTATTTAGATGAAGAAAAAAGAATAATAAGACCACTAAATTATCATGAGGCTAATAGTGGGCATGGTTATGTAGTTGTAAATAAAAATGGAGTAAGAGTTGCAGTTATTAACTTGCAAGGAAAAGTTTTTATGCAACCAATTGCCTGTCCTTTTTTAGCAATAGATGATTTTATTCCTAAAATAAAGGATAAGGTAGATATAATAATAGTTGATTTTCATGCTGAGGCAACAAGTGAAAAACAAGCAATGGGTTGGAATTTGGCTGGAAATGTAAGTGTAATTTATGGAACACATACACATACACAAACAAGTGATGATAGAATACTTTATGGTAAAACTGGCTTTATAACAGACATTGGTATGACTGGTGGATTTGATGGAGTTTTAGGTATGAATAAAAGAGAAAGCCTAAAAAGATTAAAAGAAGGTTTTAGTTCAAGATATGTACCTTGTGAAGAAAATTTAAGAATACATGGTATAGAATGTATTGTAAATGAAAAAACAGGTTTTTGTGAAAGCATTAAAAGACTTGATTTAGGGTATGATGAAATATGATATTAAAAAAGATTAAAATAAGTTATTATTCTGATTTTCTAGAAAAAACAAAAGATAAGATAGTAAAGGTATTAAATGAATTTGGTGTTTTTTCTTTTGAGTTAGTAGAAGATTTTACAAATAATAAATTAGATTATGATGTCAATGAATATAAGTTAGATACTTGGGAAATAATATTTTATTTGCCAAATAATAGATTTTTACAAGACAAGATAAATCAAATAAATAAAAGACTCAGTGATTTATTAGATGAAAGTGAACTAATTGAAATATATGAAGCTATATTAGATACTGATTCATATAAAGATGAATGGAAAAAAAGCTTTATAACAACTAAGATTACAGATAGAATAACGGTAAATCCTAGTTGGCTTAATTATGAAAAAGAAAATGAAGATGAAATTGTAATAAATATAGATCCCTCAATAGCCTTTGGAACAGGAACACATGAAACTACTTCTTTATGCATAGATATGCTTCAAAAATATTCAGATGATAAAGAAGAAATTCTAGATATTGGTTGTGGGTCAGGAATACTTATGTTAATAGCTAGAAAGCTAGGTATAAAATATGCAGAAGGTATTGATATAGATAAAAACTGTAAAGAAGTAGTTGAAACTAATTTTAAATTAAATAATTTAGATAACTATAGTGTTAAAATAGGGAATCTAGTTGATAAAATAGATAAAACATTTGATATTGTAGTTTCTAATATATTAGTAGATGTATTAGAACATTTATTAGAAGACATTAAAAAAGTAATAAAAAAAGATACAATTTTAATTTTTTCAGGTATTTTAAAGGAAAAAGAAGTTAGATTTTTAGAAAAAGCCAAAAAGAAAAATCTAGTTCTAATAGATAGAAAAGAAAAAAATGCATGGGTAAGTTTAGTGTTTAAGGGGGGTATAGATGATAATAGCAATTGATGGGCCTAGTGGAGTAGGTAAAAGTAGCATTGCAAAAGCGATTTCTAAGAAATTAAATATATATCACCTAGACACAGGAGCTATGTATAGAACATTAGCATACAAGCTAAAAAAAGATAATATAGAATTTAGTAAAGAATTATTAAAGGATTTTGATTTTCAAATAAAAGATAATAAATTTTACTTAGATAATGAAGATATTACTGACAAGATAAGAGAAAACGATATTTCAATATTAGCTTCAAACATATCTAAAATAAAAGAAGTTAGAGAATTTATGGTAGAGCTTCAAAGAAAAATTTCGAATAATAAAGATGTAGTTTTAGATGGGAGAGATATTGCAACTGTAGTTTTTCCAAATGCAGATATAAAACTATATATTGATGCTAGTGCTGAAATTAGGGCAAAAAGAAGATTTTTAGAATTAAATGAAACTATTAGCTTTGATAAAATTTTAGAAGATATAAAAAATAGAGATTATCAAGATATGACAAGAGAAATTGCACCTCTTGTAAAAGCAGATGATGCTATTTTAGTAGATACTAGTAATATGAGTTTAGAAGAAGTTATAAAAAAAATAATTGATATAATAGAAGGGGAACAAAAATGATTTTAGACATAGTTTTAGGAGTTTTATTAGTACTTTTATTTTTAAGAGGTATATATAAAGGTGCTATATACATGGTTTTTGGATTAGCTAAAGTAATATTAGCTATAATTTTCACACCAGTTTTTAAAGGATATATATATGAATATATAAAAGACTATAACCTATGGTTATCACCTAATATATTAGCATATATAATTACTTTTATGATAATTATTATAATAGTTACTATAATTCAAGAAATATTTACAAAATTTGTAAAAATAACAGGATTAGGTACATTTGATAGATTATTAGGAGCAGTAGTAGGTATTTTAGAGGGAGTAGTTTTAGCCTTTTTTATAATAATAGCTATGCTGTATGCAAAAGACTACAATAATTCTTTAACTGACACTTTATATAGTAGTAAAATAGCATACAATTTATCTTTATATACTCATGATATAAACGAAAGATTCCCAGAAAAAATAAGAGAAAAATTAGATAATTTCTATTATGAAAATAAAAAAAGAGAATTAAAAGATAAGATTTTAAATAAATTAGAAATAGGTGAATAATGAAACTTTTTAAAAATTTTAGAAGAAAATTTGAACGTTTCGACTTAACATTGATATTTTTAGTATATATATTGTGCACTGTAAGTACCATATTTATTTACAGTGCGACAAGATCTAGATACTATTTAAAGCAAAATATCATTTGGATTTTAATAGGGACAGTCTTTTTACTTCTATCAATATTTATAGATTATGAAATAAGTTTAAAGTATATAACATATATATATTTATTTTCTATTTTACTTCTTTTGTATGTAAGATTTTTTGGAGTAGTTACACTAGGAGCTAGAAGATGGATTACGGTTTTTGGTTTTAAATTACAACCATCAGAGTTTATAAAAATACTTATTATAATGATTTTATCATATATTATGGCTACAAAATTTAAAGATGGTATAAATAATATAAAAGATATTATAATGGTTTCATTATCTATTATGCCTTTTTTAGTGTTAATATTAACGCAACCTGATTTAGGGACTACACTAATAGTTCTATTTTCATATGGCTGCATGCTATTTCTAAGTAATGCTAATATTAGACCTTTAGTGTATATTGGACTTATTCTAATACTTCTGTCTTATCCAATTTATAAATTTGGATTAGATGATTATCAAAAACAAAGAGTTGAAGTATTTTTAAATCCAGAAAAGGATATAAGGGGAAAAGGTTGGAATGTTAGTCAATCTAAAATATCAGTGGGAAGTGGTGGACTATATGGTACTGGTCTATATAATGGTAGTCAAAGTAGATTAAAGTTTTTACCAGAACCACAAACAGACTTCATATTTTCTGTGATAGCAGAAGAAACAGGTTTTTTAGGTAGTAGTACAATAATACTTATATACTTTTTCCTTATATGGCGTATGATAAACATAAGTAGAAAAGTATATGATGCTTACGGCAGAAATATAATTTATGGAATTGTTGGTATATTTTTTGGACATACAATAGTTAATATAGGAATGACAATAGGTTTGGTACCTGTTACAGGAAAAACCTTATTATTTTTAAGTTATGGAGGAAGTTCATATCTTTCTTCTTTTATTATGATAGCGTTAGTGGAAAGTATAAAGGTATATTCAGATGACTTATATAGTAGATAAAGATAATGTAGATGTTAGATTGGATAGATTTTTAAGAAAAAACTGTATAAATAATTCAATGTCAGAAATTTATTCTAGTATTAGAAAAGGCTATGTTAAAATAAATTCAAAAAAGAAAAAAGAAAACTATAGATTAAAATTAGAGGATGAAATATATATATCTAATTTAGATTTTAAATTAGTGAAAAATAAAGAAATTTCAAATAATATAGATAAAAATTTAATATTTTATGAAGACTCTGATCTTTTAATTATTGATAAACCAAAAGGTATAGCAATACATAAGGGTACAGATAATGATAAAGGCTTAGCTGAAATATTAAATGTAGATTTTGCTAATAGGCTAGATAAAAAAACAAGTGGACTTGTAATTGCAGCTAAAAATAAAAAGACATTAAGAGAAATTACAAAGTTAATAAGAGAAAATAAAATAATAAAAAAATACAAGGTAAAATGTATAAGTAATAATAAGTATAAAGTAGGGGATAGTTTTGTAATTGAAAATAAGTTAGAAGAAACTGATAAAAAAGTGATAGTATCTAACAAGGGGAAAATTTCAAAAACAAAATATAATGTATTAGATATTAAAGATAATATAATAACACTAGAAGCAATACTTTATACAGGTAGAAAACATCAGATAAGAGTACAACTAGCTAATGTAGGGCTTAGTATAATTGGTGATGATAAATATGGAAACTATAAAAAAGAAGATGAATTAGAACTTGAATGCTATTATCTTGAATTTAATGGTAAGGTATTTGAAAAAAAATAAAAAAAAGGAAGCTTTTGCTTCCTAAATATTAATCAACAACGTTAGCTAAAAATTCAACTAATGCGTCAACAGCTTCTTCAGTATCAGCTGCAACTGTTATTTCACTTCCACTTTTAATACCAAGTGCTAGTAATTTAACTAAGCTTGTAGCTTTTGCTTCATTTCCATTGAATATTAAAGTTGGGTTTGCTTCTTTATATTCTTTAGCTTTTTTTACAAATCCACCAGCTGGTCTTGCGTGTAATCCGTTTTTACCAGTAAAAACAAGTGTTTTTTCTATCATCGTAATTCCCCCTAATTTTTATTAAATATATCTTACAATAAAAAGTGTAAATTGTCAATGTGAAAGGAAGTTTATGAGAGTACTAATTTTAGGTAATGGAGTAATGTCAAACATCTTAAAAGATGTAGTAATAAATAGTAGTGATACTTTTGTTGATATGATAGATACAAAAGAAAATATAGAATGTGATTTAGATTTTGATGTAATAATAGATTTTTCAAATCATTTAGCAACAAAAAAAGTAGTTGATTTTGCTATAATGAAAAATAAGCCACTTTTAATTGCAACAACTGGTCAAACAGAAGATGAAATTAAATATATAGAAAAAGCAAAAGAAAAATTAAATATATTAAAAATATCTAATACATCATTAGGTGTTTACGTTATGAATGAAATAGTAAAATTAGCAAGTAGTATATTAGAAGATTTTGATGTAGCTGTAGAAGAAATACACCACACAAGAAAGTTAGACTCTCCTAGTGGAACAGCATTAACTTTAATTGAAAACATTAAAAAGTCTAATGAAAATAAAGAAGTTCAAGTTAATAGTTTAAGATTATCTAATATATCAGGTATTCATAAGGTAATATTTTCAGCAGAAGATGAAATACTAGAAATAAAGCATACAGCAATATCAAGAAAGATATTCGCTCTAGGTGCTATAAAGTATGCTAGAAAAATGTTAGATTAGTGGTATAATAAGTGTATAAAGGGGAGGGAATATATTTATGAGTATAAACTTTAAAACAAGTTTTAGTATAGAAAAAGTAAAAAAGAATACTTTCTACATAGACAAAACTATGATAATAGATAAGTTAATAGATGAAGATGGTGATAGTAAAACTGAAACTCTACTAATATGTAGACCAAGAAGATTTGGTAAAACCTTAGCCTTAGAAACAATTAAGTATTTCTTTGACCCTAATACTAAAGATACTGCAATAGAATTTTTTAAAGATAAAAAAATAGCAAAAACAGAAAAATTTAAATACCTAGGTACAAGACCTGTAATACATATGAGCTTTGCTAATGATGTCATTGAAAGTATAGAAGAATTTTATGAGAATATATATATAAAAATATTTGAGCAAATAAAAATACTGGGATTATCTAATATGCAAAATATAATTTTAGAGTCTTTAAAACAAAATATGTATAGACCTAGCTTTTTAAAAAAATCATTGGAAATGTTAATAGATTTAGTACATAAAAATACAGGAATAAAACCAATATTATTAATAGATGAATATGATAGTTATGTAATAGATATGCTAGATAATCCTGATTTAGCTAAGGTAATAGACTTTTATAGAGCTTTTTTTGGAAAGGCATTAAAGAATAATCCTAACTTACATTTTGCTGTCTTAGTAGGTGTTACAGAACTAACTAAAAATTCTGTATTCTCTGCACTTAATAATGTTAAGATATCTAATATATTAGATTCTGAGGAATTAGGATTTAAAGATTTATTTGGATTTACAGAAGAAGAATTAGATCCATATTTAGAAAAATTAGATTTAATGAGTGAAAAACAAAGATTAAAAGAATTTTATGATGGGTATAATATAGGGAATACAGAGCTATATAACCCAGCTTCAATTACAAGTGCTTTAGAAATACTAAGTGTAAATAAGAAGGGGCATTTAACTAATTATTGGGTATCAACAGGATCAAATAAGATAATTGAACAAATTTTTAAAAACTACTATGTTAGTGATGAGTTAATTCTAGAATTAAATGAACTAATAGCAGGAAATAGTGTAGAAGTAGGTATAGATAAAGAATTTAATATTAAAAATCTAAAAAGTAAAGATGCCTTTTATACTTTCTTACTATATGCAGGTTATTTAACAGTTGATAAGATAATAAATAACGAGATTGTAAGAGTAAGAATACCAAATTCTGAAGTTAAACAAGCCTTAGTAAGTGCTTCTAGAAAAATATTTGATAAACCAGAATACAAGGAATACAAAGAGTTAAAAGAAGCAGTAGTAGACTTTGATTTAGAAAATATATCAACTACTTTATCTAGCTTATTAAAAAAGGTATATTCGTATGATATTAAAACAAATGAAAATGCGTATAGAACAGCAATAGCATCAGCAATTACCTTAACTGGAGTATATGAAGTAAAATCAAATATTAATGCAGGACTAGGAAGATCTGATCTTGTATTGATACCAAGATATTATGATAAAGATCCAAAGATAATAGAAATGAAAATAGCAAAAAATGCAGAAGAAAGAGATAAAAAACATAAAGAAGCACAAGAGCAAATAAAAGACAGAAAATACCAAGATTACTTTGATAAAGAGGTAAGTCTATATAGTTTAGTTTGTTGTAACTATGATGTTAGTATTAAAGAAATTTAAATAAAGTGGAGGAAATATATTTATGGAAATAGGATTTAGTACAAGTTTTAGAATAGAAGATGTATCTAAAGACATTTTTTACATAGACAAAACTATGATAATAGATAAGTTAATATATGATAATGGTGCAAGAAAGACTGAAACTCTACTAATATGTAGACCAAGAAGATTTGGTAAAACCTTAGCCTTAGAAACAATTAAGTATTTCTTTGACCCTAATACTAAAGATACTGCAATAGAATTTTTTAAAGATAAAAAAATAGCAAAAACAGAAAAATTTAAATACCTAGGTACAAGACCTGTAATACATATGAGCTTTGCTAATGATGTATCTGGGAGTTTAGAAACTTTTTACGCTAAAATTTATGATAAAATGTATAAACTTTTAAGAGTAGAAAAAATTAACTCTAAAGATAATTTGTTAATTGAAGATTTAGATGAAATAATTAATAATCCTAAAGATATATCTACACTTGAAAATTCTTTATCAATTTTAATAGAAGCAGTTTATAAAAATACAGGAATAAAACCAATATTATTAATAGATGAATATGATAGTTATGTAATAGATATACTAGATAATCCTGATTTAGCTAAGGTACTAAACTTTTATAGAGCTTTTTTTGGAAAGGCATTAAAGAATAATCCTAACTTACATTTTGCTGTCTTAGTAGGTGTTACAGAACTAACTAAAAATTCTGTATTCTCTGCACTTAATAATGTTAAGATATCTAATATATTAGATTCTGAGGAATTAGGATTTAAAGATTTATTTGGATTTACAGAAGAAGAATTAGATCCATATTTAGAAAAATTAGATTTAATGAGTGAAAAACAAAGATTAAAAGAATTTTATGATGGGTATAATATAGGGAATACTGAGCTATATAACCCAGCTTCAATTACAAGTGCTTTAGAAATATTAAGTGTAAATAAGAAGGGGCATTTAACTAATTATTGGGTATCAACAGGATCAAATAAGATAATTGAACAAATTTTTAAAAACTACTATGTTAGTGATGAGTTAATTCTAGAATTAAATGAACTAATAGCAGGAAATAGTGTAGAAGTAGGTATAGATAAGGAATTTAATATTAAAAATCTAAAAAGTAAAGATGCCTTTTATACTTTCTTACTATATGCAGGTTATTTAACAGTTGATAAGATAATAAATAACGAGATTGTAAGAGTAAGAATACCAAATTCAGAAGTTAAATCTGCCTTAGTAAGTGCTTCTAGAAAATTATTTGATAAACCAGAATACAAGGAATTAAAAGAGTTAAAAGAAGCAGTAGTAGACTTTGATTTAGAAAATATATCAACTACTTTATCTAGCTTATTAAAAAAGGTATATTCGTATGATATTAAAACAAATGAAAATGCGTATAGAACAGCAATAGCATCAGCAATTACCTTAACTGGAGTATATGAAGTAAAATCAAATATTAATGCAGGACTAGGAAGATCTGATCTTGTATTGATACCAAGATATTATGATAAAGATCCAAAGATAATAGAAATGAAAATAGCAAAAAATGCAGAAGAAAGAGATAAAAAACATAAAGAAGCACAAGAGCAAATAAAAGACAGAAAATACCAAGATTACTTTGATAAAGAGGTAAGTCTATATAGTTTAGTTTGTTGTAACTATGATGTTAGTATTAAAAAGATATAAATAAAAAAAGGCATAAAGCCTTTTTTATATTACCAAGATTTTGGTGATTCAATTATATTTAAATCTTTATCTATTTCAAATACTAATGGTTTTCCTGTACTAATATTTAAATCTAATATATCTTCGTCAGATATGTTTAATAAGTATTTAACTAATGCTCTTAATGAGTTACCATGAGCAGCTATTATTACATTTTTACCAGCTTTAATATCTTTTGATATATATTCATCCCAGTAAGGTAGCACTCTTTCTATAGTCATTTTTAAGCTTTCTCCTCTTGGTAAATCTTTTTTATCAAGTGAAGCATATCTTCTATCGTTTTCAGGTAATCTTTCGTCACCATCTTCTAAGAATGGAGGTGCTATATCAAAGCTTCTTCTCCAAATGTGTACTTGTTCATCACCGTATTTTTTAGCTGTTTCAGCTTTATTTAATCCTTGTAATGCACCATAGTGTCTTTCGTTTAATCTCCATGTTTTGTTAACTGGTAAATATATTTGATTACAAGCTTCTAAAACATAGTTTAAAGTTTTTATTGCTCTTTTTTGGAATGAAGTGTATGCAACATCAAATAAAATTCCTTCTTCAAGTATTTTTTTACCACCAGCTATTGCTTCTTCAACCCCTTTAGGTGTTAAATCAACATCTGTCCAACCAGTAAATTTATTTTCTAAGTTCCATTCACTTTGTCCGTGACGTACTAAAACTAATTTCATATTTCTCTCCTCTCAAGCTTTATAGTTTATTATATCAAAAGAGGTGTTTTTTTTCAATAAGACTTTGTTACAAAAATATTTAATTGGAAATAAAATCTTTTAAATGATATACTTTATCTAAAAGCAAAAAAGGAGAGCAAAATGAAAAAAAATTATAATTATCTGTTATTTATAGTAGTAATAATATGGGGAGGAGGATATTCAGCAACTGAATATTTAATAAAAGCAAGTTACGGAACTTCTCTAATAAATACCTTAAGGTTTTTAATAGCAACTATTTTACTATTTCTAATATTTAGTAAAAAAATACTGAGGATAAGCAAGGATGAAATTAAATTTGGCTTTATATCAGGACTTTTTATGTTTCTTGGCTTTTATACACAAACATTAGCACAAAAATATACAAACTTATCTAACGTAGCATTTTTTACAGCAACAGGCGTTATTATGTTACCTTTTGTATCGTACTTTTTTACGAAAAAAAAGCCAACAATATCAGTAATCTTAATATCTTTTGTAGCACTATTAGGTAGTTTGATACTAAACTACAAAGGGCAAGGTATTAGTTTTAATAAGGGAGATTTTTTAGCTCTAAGTTGTGCCCTATTTTTTACCTTGCAAATATGTTATCTAGATTATGCTACAAAAAAATCAGATACAGTTAATATTAACTTTTCACAAATGTTTTTCTCTTTTGTTTTTTCACTTACTACGTTAATAGTAACAAGAGAAAATATTGTGAATGTAAACTACAAAGAAGGATTTATTTCAATAATTTATTTAGGAGTATTTAGCACCTTTATATGTTATCTAATACAAACCTTTGCACAAAAATATACAGATGCAGTTACAACTGGTATAATATTATCACTAGAAGCTGTTATGGGATCAATATTCTCTATAATACTAGGATTTGAAATTTTTAGTCTATCTTTACTAATAGGTGGAAGTTTAATAATTTTATCTAGTATATTAATTAATATATATGACTATTATAAAGAAAAAAATAATAAGAAATTAAGGATGTAATATATAAAGTTTAAGTTTCATTATTTGAAAATGTGTTATAAAAAATATATTTAATAAGAATAAGAGCTATTCCCATTAAATTGACTCATAAATTTAAAAATGTATATTTAGTTAGAATATCTTAATTAAGAAGCTATTCTAACTAATTTTTTTATTTTTGAAATTCTATATAATCTAAAATATATTTTTCAATTTCTTCAAATGTATCAAACTTTTTTTGTCCAATTTATGGGGAATACTTCTCTGTTAATAAAGAACAATTAGATGAAATTGGAACACAAGTTAAAAAAACAAATAGTGGAGTTGCAAGTTCATTTGCTATGGCAAATATACCACAAGTAGCAAGTGATAAGTTATTTGGTATAGGAGCAGGAGTAGGTTACTATAAAGGTGAAGGTGCAATAGCAGTTGGAATTTCTGGTCAAAACAGAGGTAAAAATGTTGTGTATAAAGGAAGTGTATCTTTAGGAACTAAATCAGATATAGGAGTAGCAGCAGGAATCAATATATCACTAGGAGAAAGTTAAACTTCCATTAAGTAAGAAAATTGACGACAGATTAAATGCGTTAGAAAAAGAAAATCAAAATCTTAAAGATGAGATAGTAAATCTAAAAAAAGAATCAGCTAAATCTTCTGAAGTACTATATGTAATTGATAGATTTACAAATGATTCAAATAGACCAACAAAAGCACAAGTTATTAAACTAAAAGCTATTGTTAAAGAAATTAATGAAAAATATCCAGAAAAGAGTATAGATATTTCAGGATTTACTGATATATCTTCTTCTGAAAGATATAATTTACAATTAGGTCTTGAAAGAGCAAATATTGTTAGTGAATTACTAATAGAACTAGGACTTAAAAATCCACAAAATATTAGAAAAGTATCAAGCTTTGGATATAATAATAAGGTTAATGGAACATTATCAAATAATAGACGTGTAGAAATTTTAGTTAAATAAGAGATAAAAGTGGCGATGCCACTTTTTTCTTCTTTGACAAAAGTTTTAAAAAAAGTTAAAATTTAAGTAAATTAGATAAAAGAAAAAAGCTAGAAGTAGTTAAAAATAACTTACTATAAGCTATATATTTTATTAACTTAGAAAAATACTAAATAATTTTTATGAAATTGAAAGAAAAATTTTTAAAAATATAGTATAAACAAGGAGGACAAAATGATTTTATGGATAATTTTTTATATCCTAACAATAAGCTTAATATTTCTATTTTTCATTAATGAAAAATTTTTAATAGCTAAAATAGATACAGTAGCAGATTTTCTATCAAACTATGTATTAAAAGTTAGTATAAAAGATGAAAATAAAAAGTTTTTAAAACTTTTTAATATTGCAAGTGTGGTAATTTTAGTATTGATTCACTTTGTATATGTAAATAAAGAGCCAAGTAGTGTAATACCTATAAGACATATAGCAGTATGGGCGGTATTTTTAATAAATGCAGTATTTTTACTGTTTAATTTTAAAAAAGGATATTTAGCTATACTTAATATTGTTATGTATTTTACAGCAAATTTACTTTTTGCTATTGAAGATAAATTCTTTTTCTATGAAATGTTAATTGCAACATTTCTTGTATTAGTTTCTATAATAATAGAAAATAAATTAATAAAAAAAGAATTTAGAATAATTTTAAATGGCTTATTTTTATTCGTGTTAGTAATAATTATTCAAAATTTCTATATAGGTAACTATGTAATACCGACTCAATCTATGGAACCTACAATTTTAGTTGGAGATAGAATATTCTCAAATAATGCTATATATAAATTTAGTGATGTTAAACTAAATGACATAATATCTTTTTCTGAACCACTAGATAATACCTATCTATATACAAAAAGAATAACAGGTATTAAAGGAACTACTTTTGAGATTAAAGATAACAAGGTATTAAGTAATGATAAAAAAATAAGTGACAGATATTATTCTAACGGAACAAGTTCTGTATATTCATTATTAGGTGCTGGGAAATACTACATACCTAAAAAAGGTGATAGCGTAAGAATAAAATATATACTTGAGTGGGATACGCAAGATAAAGTAGTAAAAAGCATAGAAAATAATGAAGATTTCAATAAGTATATAAAAGAGGCTGACTATGAAAAAATATTTGGAGTATATAATAAGTATGATGGAAGATTTAGATATACATACATATTAGAAAGTGACAATAGTAAGTATCTATTATTGCCTATACTTGATTTTAAATATGATAAGTCTAAAATGAAAAAGTTATTAAATAAAGAAACAATAATATTAGATGATGACTACTATATGGCTATGGGAGATAATACAGATAATAGTCAAGATTCAAGATATTTTGGATATGTTTCAAAAGCTAGATTAAAAGGTAAATTGATGTTAAGATGGTACCCATTAAGTAGAGTAGGAATTTTAAAATCAAATGACAAGTAATGAAAAAATAGTAAAACTACATAATGAAATATTTAATGATAATAAGGATTTATCGTATTTAGACGGATTAAATATTAAAAATATAACTATATACTCTGATGTTGCGTATATTATAGTAATAGATAGCATAGATGTATATGAAATATTTGAAATTGGAGTATTAAAAGAATATAGAAGAAAAAATATTGCAAGTAAGTTAATAGACAGTCTTGATTTAGATAAAGATATATTTTTAGAAGTAAGAGAAGATAATATAGCAGCTATTAAACTATATGAAAAAAAAGGTTTTAAAAAAGTTAGTATAAGAAAAAATTATTATAAAGACAAAAATGCTATAATAATGAGTAGATAAAGGAGATTAAGCATGGCAAAGAAAAAAGAAAATTTAAGTGAAGCTGAAGAAAAAGAAAAATCACTACAGTTTACATTAGATACAATAAAGAAAAATTATGGTGATGGTAGTATAATGAAGCTAGGAGAAAACCAAAAAATGAACATTAGTGCTATATCAACAGGTAGTTTAAATCTTGATTTAGCTCTAGGTATAGGTGGGGTTCCTCGTGGAAGAATAGTAGAAATATATGGTGCTGAATCATCAGGTAAAACTACAATTGCATTACATATTATAGCGGAAGCTCAAAAAAATGGTGGAATAGCAGCATTTATAGATGCAGAACACGCACTAGATCCAGTATATGCTAAAGCACTAGGTGTTAATATAGATGAGCTTTTAATATCACAACCAGACAATGGTGAACAAGCCTTAGAAATTGCAGAACTTTTAGTAAGAAGTGCTGCTATTGATGTTGTAGTAGTTGACTCAGTAGCTGCTCTTGTTCCAAAGGCTGAAATAGAAGGTGAAATGTCAGATCAACAAATGGGACTTCAAGCAAGACTTATGTCAAAAGCTTTAAGAAAATTAACTGGGACAATATCTAAATCAGATACAGTTATGATATTTATTAACCAAATAAGAGAAAAAATAGGATTTTCTTTTGTACCAGGTGTACAAACAACTACATCTGGAGGAAGAGCGCTTAAGTTCTTCTCTACAACAAGAATAGAAATTAAAAAAGGACCAGCTATAAAACAAGGTGACGATATAATTGGAAGTGAAGTAATTGCAAAAGTTACTAAAAATAAGGTAGCACCTCCATTTAAGGAAGCAAGATTCCCAATAATGTATGGAGTTGGAATATCAAGAGCATCAGAAATACTAGACTTAGCAATAGAAATGAAAATTTGTTCAAAAAGTGGTTCATGGTTTAGCTATGGCGATGTAAGATTAGGACAAGGTAAGGTAAATGTAGAAAAATACTTACAAGAAAACAAAGATATATTTGAGGAAATAGAAAATAAGGTACTAGCAAATATAGATCCTAGTATTTTAAGGGCAGTAGACGATGATAATACAGAAGATCAAGAGTAATAAACTTTATTTAGAAAATGATGAAGTAATAGATATAAATCCAGATATTATCCATGAGTTTAAATTAAAATCTAATATGGATATATCTGGTATTTATACCGATATTATTAAAGCATCAATAAAAAATAAGGCATTTTACTATATATACCTAAAATCAAGAACAAGATATGAATTATTATCAAAATTAAAATTAAAATATTTTGATAAAAAAGAACTAATAGAAGAAGTCCTAGATTACTTAGAAGAAAATCTATATATAAATGATGTAGATTATGCTATATCATATATATTAAGTCATAAAAATAGTAAAACTAAAAATACTATGAAACTTTTGCAAAAGGGTATAAAAAAGCAAGATATAGATGAAGCTTACGAGGATATTCCAAATGACATGGAAAAAGAACAACTAAGTGAAGAAGTTAGAAAATTAAAAGAAAAAAACTATGAAGATGCTAAAATCATATTAACTCTAACTAGAAAAGGTTATAGATATAATGATATAAAAGAAAATTTAAAAAAATAAAAGAGATAAGCTAATAAACTTACCTCTTATTTTTTTATAATAGCTACTTGTTTTTTCCCATGTATTTTTGTAATAAATTTATTATATTCACCTGATGATTTCCATTCTCCAGCAACGATTATAATATTATCCATATTATTATATATTTCAGAACGAATTTTTTTATAATAATCTTCATCTGAAAAATATAATGTAAACATATATTTTTCGCTATAAATAGGAGATACTAAATAAATTTCTCTCTTACTATCATTATATAATGTTTTTCTTTCTCATTTAGCTTCTATTATCCTCATTCCATAAAATCCATTTTGGTACATATATTCACTTCTATCATCTAATAGCAATAATCCTATTTTTCTATCAGCGTATATGTCATCAACAGGGAAACTTTTACATAAAGAATATATTTGTCTTAATGTTCTTGGTGGTTTTATACTATGTTCACCATAGGAATTATGTAAAATATTATTTATTGCATCCTCGTAATTAAATTTTTCTTCATCAAATTTACTACTATCAAAATTTGCAACACTATTACCGTAGTAACAGTTTTTAATATGCTTAAAATGAGCCTTAGTTGCCCTAAAATAAGCATTTTTACTTCCACTAATTGAACAAATATATAATTTTGCATTACAATTAGGATTAGGACAATAAAATTCATTATTTCTATCTTCGTCTGTTGCTTTATTTGCATAAATAATATTTTTCCTATTTTCATCTCTATAAGCATATTTAGTCATATCATTAACTCTCAATTTAAATTTACCTTTCATTAAATTATAACTAAAGGTATCTATTAGTCAATATTTTAAATTGAAAATTAGATATTTTTTACAAAAGAAACTATCGAAAAAAAACTTTTTTTTCTTGACAAACTTAGAAATCAAGGTAAAATTAAGGTGTAAAATTGAAAACGGTTTCAAATAGGAGGAATTATTTATGAAAAAGAAATTAATTTATTCTGTTGTTAGTTTATTAACAATAGCAGGTATTGTTTCATGTGGAACAAGTAAAGAAGAAGTAAAAGCGGAAGCTAAAAAATCAGCTGAAATAACAGTTCAAGCTGAAAGTTCTTGGGTAGATTACTACAAAAAAGCTGCTGAAAAAGTTATGAAAGAAAATCCAGGAGACAAGATAAATGTAGTTGAAATGGGATCATTTGATTTATTAGATAAGTTAGATAAAACTGATGCAACTAATCCAGATATAACTGACGTATTTGCATTCCCATTAGATAGATTAAGTAAGTTATCTCAAGCTGAAGCATTAGCAAGTTTTGATGCGAAAGCACTAGCAGGTAAAATTGGTGGATTTGGTGATTATGATAAAGGTCTAGGAGGACAAATAGTAGTTGATGGTGCTTATTTAGGTTTTCCATTTAATATTGAAACTTTAGTAACATTTGTAAATACAAAAAATGCTAAGAATTTAAATATTGACCTAACTAAACCAGTTGAATTAGTACAAAAAGATGTAAATAATGTAATGATAGCTATGTTTAACGCTTGGTTTGCAGTAGCTGCAACAAATGCTGGAAATATAGAATTATTAGGTAAAACTAGTGATGGGTTCTATTCAGATTTAGTAAAACCTTATGACGAATTATCAAAAGAACAAAAAATGGTTATAGATCAATTATTTAAATACTGGCAAAAAGCAAATGCTCAAAAAACAACTTTATTTGACGCAGGTGCAACTTGGGGATACATTGATGAACAATTCAAAGATGGTGGTAAAGCAGTACTTAGAATAGATGGTCCTTGGTCAGTTGGTGGATTATCTGAGTTATCTAAAAATTTAGATGTGCTACCTATTGGATCAATTAGTGTAGCAGGTGAAGCATTAAGACACTGGAAAGGTGGTTGGGCTTTAGGAATAAACGCTAGAATAGAAGAAGATATGGATAAAAAAGCATTAGCTGAAAAAATGATAGCTGAATTAATGAATAGAGAAAATGCAGCAGAATTATTTAAAGTTTCAGGTAAGATAATGCCTAACGTATCAAAAGAAGAATATGCTAAATCAAACTTAGAACAATTTAATAAAAAAGTTATAGCTGCTGTTATAGATTCTTATGAAGATTCAGTAGCAAGACCATTATTTAAAGAATGGGATAAAGTATGGGATACTTGGCAAAATGGTATCTTATCATGGAACACAGCACAACCTAAAAATGCAAAAGAAGCATATAACGAATTAAGCGCTTCATTCAAAGCAATGATGCAAAATATTGACAAATAGTTAAAAAAAAGGTACAAAATGGGGGGTGGAGATTTACCCCCTTTAATTTACAGGAGTAACATGAAAAAAGGATTTAACTTATCATTTAAACAGTTAGTTATAATATTAACTATTATTTTTTTTGTAATATCATCAGAAAGTGTTAACTTTCTATATATAACAAAAAATACTGAGTACATGAATAATTTTTTAAAAACAACTGATATTTTAATAACAAAAGATACCTATATATTGGCTAATATGATTACATACTTTTTTGTTGTAATAAACTATGTGATATTAGCACTTTTTACATATATAGGTAGAAATAAGATAAAAGTAGGTGTTGTTTATAAAGCAGTATACTTTTTTATAATATTATTCACCTTAATTTATGAAATATTTTTAAATAAGGCAATATATATAAATTATGTAGCTATAATATTACAAATAGTCCTTATGATATATGTAATAAACTTAAAAGAAAAAAGGAGTTGAAAAAATGCTAAATGAATTTGTATATGATAGTTTTCAAGTACAGCACGAGAGAAAAAATCTATATTTACTAGATAAAGCTCGTGGAATAAAAGTAGATAAAGCTAAGCATCCTTACATTATTAAATTAAATAAATTTAAAGAAGAAGAAGCAAGTTTTATTAAAACAAGAAACAGTAAAATAAAAGAAATTGAATCTAGTTTATTAGAGAATGACAAAAGAATTAAAAAAGCAACATTAAGATTAGAAAAAGCTAAATTAAATAAAGAATTCTATGAAAAATTTTATGATTTAACTTATGATGCAAGCTTTTTATTAGATGTATCAAAAGTAGAAATTAACATGCTAGAAAGAGTATTAAAGACATATAAAGATAAAAAAGATGAAATAGAAGTATATATTGAAAATCTAAAACATCTTGATATGGAAGAAGAAAAAGAATCTAAAGAAAAATATGAAATAGAAAAAGAAAAAATCAAAAAAGAACAACAAGTAGAAATTGCTAAGTTAAAAGAACTTTATGATGATGGTATAATTTCTAAAATGGCATATAAAAATAAAATAGAAGCGCTAAAGATTAAAGAAAAAGATGAATTAGAAGTTTTAAAAATGGAAATTCCATCTATTTTAATTAAAGCAAGACTTAAGAGTTTAAAATATGGTATAAAGCAAGAATACAAGAATATGTTAAATATATTAGAATTAGAAATTTCAGATATTAGAAGAAGAACTCCTATAGAAGTTTCTCGTGTTAATAAAACATTACCAATACTAACATTCTTAATACCAGGTTTAGGTCAGTTTATAAATAAACAATACTTTAAAGCTAGTCTATTTTTCATTCTAACTTTATTTACATACTTTGCTGCAATTCCATACGCATTAGGTTATGGAAACTATCGTGGAACAGGAATATCTGGATTAATCACATTAGCACAAGGTGGATCAAAGTTAGATAAATCAATGATCTTTATGATAGAAGGAGTAATTGCAGTATTTCTATTATGTATTGTAATTGCTGCATATTACTTTGCATATAAAGATGTTAAAGATGTACTTAATGATAAAATGAAAGGTATAAGACCTAAAACATATTTTGAAACAGTAGAATCATTAAGTGAAGAAGGACTACCATATATAGTAGCAACAGGAGCCTTCATATTAATCCTATTTATAGTAATAGTACCAATACTAACAACAATACTATTATCATTTACAGGAATGGATCCTAACCACCAATCAAAATTCCCTTGGGTAGGACTTGAAAACTATAAACTGTTAATTCAAGCTAAAGGTGTAGCAGGAGGACCTTTCTGGTTAATTATAGGGTGGACATTAATGTGGACACTAGGAGCTACAACATTATCAATATTTGTAGGATTTATGTTAGCAATTATTGCAAATAATGATAGAATTAAATTTAAAGGTGTATTTAGAACAATATACTTATTACCATGGGCAGTACCAGCATTTATTACAATAATGTATTTTAGTATAATGGTAAGTCCAAGTGGAAGTATAACAACATTTATGCATGATCGTTTAGGTATAGATTTACTAATTAAAAATAGCCCAGCAGCAACTAGAATATTCTTAATTCTAATGCAAACATGGCTAGGTTCATCATATGTTTTCTTACTATCAACAGGAGTATTACAAGCAATATCAGAAGACCTATATGAAGCAGCTGATATAGATGGATCTACTGCTTGGCAAAAACTAAGTAAAATTACAGTACCATTAGTACTATTCCAAACAGCACCACTATTAATAGGTCAATATACATTTAACTTTAATAACTTCTCTATAATCTATCTATTTAACCAAGGTGGACCGTTCTTACCAAGTAAATATGGGAATATAGCAGGAGCAAGTGACCTACTTATATCATATATATATAAGTTAACAATAAATAGTCAATATCAATCAGCAGGAGCAAGTGACCTACTTATATCATATATATATAAGTTAACAATAAATAGTCAATATCAATCAGCAGGAGCTGCTATTACGATATTCATATCAATAGCACTTATGATAATAGCATATGTAGGATTTAAAAATTCTAAGGCGTTTAAGGAGGAATAAGATATGTTTTTTAAGAAAAAAAATAATTCAAGTCTTTACCTATCAGATAAACCACCTTTATCATTTGGTGGAAAGGTAATGTTAGCTTTATCTTATCTGGTCTTAATAATTTGGGCCTTATTAATAATTGTTCCATTAGTTGAAATGGTATTAGGTTCATTTAATGGAGCACAAGCTAAGTATATTATAGCTAATGGGGAATGGAAATTTTCATTAAATCACTTTAAATTTTTAATAAATGAAACTCTATTTTTAAGATGGGTAGTAAATACAATTTATGTTGCTGTATTAACAGCTGCAATAAATTTAATAGTAGTATCATTAACTGGTTATGTTTACAGCAGATACAGATTTAAAGGTAGAAAAGCTTCGTTAATGGCTATTATGTTAATTCAAGTAATACCAGCATTTGGTGGAATTATTGCTTACTTTACTATGTATCAAATAATAAATGCTGTAGTTCCATTATTCTCAAGACAAATGATGTTAATTCTAATATATGCAATAGGAGGAATTGCAACTAATACCTTCATATTAAAAGGATATATAGATTCAATTTCAACAGAATTAGATGAAGCTGCTCAAATTGATGGTTGTAGTAGTTTACAAATATATAGACTGATTATCATGCCAATAGCAAGACCAATGTTATCAATAATCGCACTATGGTCATTTATAGGTCCATTTATGGATTACTTACTACCAAGTGTTTTATTAACAAATACAAAAACATATACATTAGCAGCAGGACTATTTACATTAATATCAGATGAAAGAACACTAAACCAAACAGCATTTGCTGCAGGAGGATTACTAACTGCAATTCCAATTGTAATACTATTTATGTACTTACAAAGAGATTTAGTATCAGGTTTAGCTAAAGGATCTGTTAAAGGGTAGGAGGAAAAATGGAAGTAATATTAAATAATTTAGGTAAAAAATACGAAGGTAGAGATAACTTTACAATTAGAAATATAGATTTAAAAATAGATGACAAAGATTTTTGTGTAATTTTAGGAAGTAGTGGATGTGGTAAATCTACATTACTAAGAATGATAGCAGGATTAAACTCAATAACTGAAGGTGAACTTATCTTTGGAAATAAGGTTGTAAATAAATTACCAAGTAAGGATAGAGATATAGCTATGGTATTCCAAAGCTATGCACTTTATCCACATATGACAGTATATGATAATATGGCTTTTAGTTTAGCGATGAGAAAAATTGATAAAAAAATCATACATGAAAGAGTAATGGAAGCTGCAAAAGTATTAAAAATAGAAGACTATCTATACTCTAAACCATCTGATATATCAGGAGGACAAAGACAAAGGGTAGCTCTAGGACGTGCAATTGTTAGAAAACCTAAAATATTCTTAATGGACGAACCATTATCAAATTTAGATGCTAAGCTGCGTGAACACATGAGAGTTGAATTAGTAAGAATACATCAAAGCTTAGAAACAACAACAATATATGTAACACATGACCAAACAGAAGCGATGACAATGGCAACTAAAATAGTATTACTAGATAAAGGTAAAATTCAACAAGTTGGAAAACCAGAAGAATTCTACAATAGACCAGCTAATATATTTGTTGCTAAATTTATAGGATCTCCTACAATGAACTTAATAGAAGGTGCTGTTGTAGATGGTCTTTTTGTAAGTAATAGTAAAGAAGTAGAAATTGAAGTACCTGAATATATTTATAGAAATTATGAAGGTAAAAAAATAACAGTGGGAATTAGAAGTGAAAGATTTAAATCTTCTAAAGAAGAAAAAAATTCATTTGAAGCAAGAGTAGATGTAGTTGAAATGTTAGGTAAAGAAAAAGCCTTATATGTTGTTCTAAAAGATAATACTCAAATGATAATAACAGTTCCAGGACACTATGATTATAAAGTGGGAGAATACCACGATTTCACATTTGATTTAGAAGCATTACATTATTTTGACGAAGAAGGAAATAGAATAAAAGATATAGTAAAGTAGGAGATTTATGAGTGACATAACTATAAATGACGTTGCTAAAAGAGCTGGAGTTAGTAAGGCAACTGTTTCAAGAGTAATTTCTAACTCTAGTAAAGTATCAAAAAAAACGCGTGAAATAGTAGAGAAAGTTGTGAGCGATTTAAACTATATACCAAATTCAGCTGCACAAAATTTATCACAAAATAATAGTAGAATAATAGGTATAGTATTAAATTCAGAAGATTTAAATCCACTACTTAATAATACATTTTTTTCTACTGCAATAAATGCTATATCAGAATTTTTAATAGAAAATAAGTATTACACTATATATATACACTGTAATAATTCAAAAAAAGAAAAAGAATATATAGATTTCTTGGTAAAAAGCAGAAGAGTAGATGGTTTAATATTTTTAAGAAACTATGATGATGAAAGCATATTTAATTATTTAGAAGAAATTAGTTTTCCATTTAGTATAATAGGTAAACCAAATCATGCAGAAAAATATTTATGGGTGGATAATGATAATATAAAATCTGCTTATGATGTAACAAAAAAAATGATAGAACAAAATAGAAAAAATTTTATATTTATTGGTGGAAGTATGAAATTAAATGTTACAAAAAATAGATATACAGGATTTATAAATGCTTTAGATGAATATAATATAAAATTTAATAAGGAATACTTAATTAATGCTAAATTTAATGAAAAAGATGCATATAATAAATTACTTAATATTGTAAAACAAAATAATATTGATGCTATATTTACAACTGATGATATATTTGCAATTGCAGCTACTAAAGCAATTGAGTCTATAAATAGAACAGATATAAAAGTTAGCGGATATAATAATTCTTTTTTAAGAAAGTATGTAGAAAAAGATTTTTTAACTGTTGATATTAATGTTGAGAAATTAGCTATAGAAGCATCTAAATTAGTTTTAAAAAAGGTTAAAAAAGAGAAAATTGAAATAAATTATAGTATAGTTAAAAGTAAATTAATAGAAAAATAAGACTAACTATTAAAAGTCAATAATAAAATTTAAATAATTATCTTAAAATTTATGCACAACAAAAATAACTATACTAATATAGAATTTTTTGAAATATTTATTTTAGTTCTACATAAGGTTCATTCTTTTTTAGAACAGCATAAATAATATGGCACATTTTACGAGCAACAGCATTAACAGCTACTAAATGATGTTTACCTTCAGAACGTTTTTTATCATAAAACTCTTTGAAAACAGTATCGTTAGTACATGCAATAAATGCAGCTTGAAATAAGGCTTTTCTTAGGTGTGTTGAGCCACGTTTACTTAAATGTCCATTTGTACCGTTAGATTCTCCTGATTGGGTAACAGTTGAATCTAAACCAGCATAAGCAACAATTTTCTTATCACTAGAAAATTTGTTAATATCACCTAATTCTGCAAGTATGGTAGCACCTGTTACAGGTCCTATACCAGGAATTGTTAGAATTGGAGTATTTAGGTCTTTGACTATTGACTCTATTTCAGATTCAAGAAGATCAATTTGTTCTTCAATAACTTTAATTTGTTCAATTAAACATTTAATTTGAATAGAGTAAGAATCAAGAGCAAAATTAATACCAAAGGAAGTTTTAGCTGCTTTTTTTAGATTGTTTAATTTTACTTTCGCAGAATTTTTAAGAGTAACATTTTTCAATACTTTTTTAAAATCGTTTGCTTTAAGTTTTTTAAAGTCTTCTGCAGTATTAAAATTAAGAAGTATTTCTTTAGAAGTTTGTCCAAAAATATCACTAAAATGTGATGAATATTCAGGGAATACTTGATCTAAGTTAGCTATAATTTTTCTTTTTAAATCACTTGTTTGCTCAATTAAATAATGTCTAAATCTAGTCATATTACGTAGATTTAAGTATTTTTCATCAGCAAGTGAAGTTGTTTCAAAATTGCCGTATCTAATAAAATCAGCAATCATAATAGAATCGATAATATCTGTTTTACGTTTTCTGATTTCAGTAGCACGACGCCAACCATCAGTTTGAATAGGGTTAATTACAATAATATTAAAACCTTTTTCTATTAGATATGAATATACTGATAGCCAATAATGACCAGTAGCTTCCATACCTACTAGAATATCATTTATTGAATATTTTTCTAATTTTTCAATTAAAGAATCAGTACCTTTAATAGAATTGGAAAAAGAATGAGCTTTAAAGATTGTATTACCATTATCATCAAGCAATGAAGCAACATGAGTATTTTTAGCAATATCAATACCTAAATAAAACATAAAATCACCTACCATTAATATATTTATAGATAGAAGTCCTCAAAGGCTGATAAAAGTCACTACCTTGTTCTAAATGCGAAGTACACTAATATGTCAACATCTAACTAATTCGTAAACACTTTATCAGAAGAGGCATCACTCTTAATAAACGAAGTCAAGCTACAAGGAGTAAACGATGTCACTCTATCTAATTAAGTATATTATATATATAAAACAATATATAAACAATATTATATAAATAAAATTTAACATATAGATTATCTAATTTTAGATAACTATATTATACAAGGAGAAAATTATGAAAAAAATTTTAATGTTATTAGCACTTCCATTTTTTATAGCATGTGGGGCAAAAGAAGAATCTTTAGAATTAACAGTTCAAGCTGATCCAAGTTGGGTACAATATTATCAAAATGCTGCTCAAAAAGTTATGGATGCAAATCCAGGAACTAAAATTAGTATTGTTGAAATAGGAGCTTTTGATTTATTACAAAAGGTTACTGAAACAGATATAACAAATCCAGATGTAACTGATTTATTTTCATATCCATTAGATAAATTAACAGTATTAAGTGGTAAGGAAGCATTAGCTAGTTTTGATGCAAAGAAACTAGCAGAAAAAATCGGAGGATTTGATGATTATGATAATGGATTAGGTGGAAAACTTGTAATAAATGGAAATTACCTAGGATTTCCTACAAATATTGAAACATTAGTAACTTTCTATAATAAAAAGAATGCAGAAATTAATAATGTTGATTTAACAAAAAAACAAGAAGTAATACAAAAAGATATAAATACAATAACTCTTCCAATATTTAATGCGTGGTATGCAATTGCTCTTTTAAATAGTGCTGATATAGATTTATTAACTAAAAAAGATGGTAAATTCTATTCAGATATGACAAAAGATTTTGATAAATTAACAAAAAAAGAAAAAGATGTAATTTCAACCCTATATGAATATTGGAAAAAAGCAACAGAACAAAAAGCAACACTATTTGATGTGGATGCAACTTGGGGATATATAGATGAACAATTTAAAAATGGAAATAAAGGTGTATTTAGAATTGATGGACCTTGGGCAGTACCAAGTTTAGTAGGATTAACTGATGATTTAGATGTATTACCAATAGGTATAATTACTGTAAAAGGAGTACCTATTAGACACTGGAAAAGTGGTTGGGCTATTGGTATAAATGCTAGAATTGAAGAAAATAATAAAAAAATGCAACTAGCAGAGCAATTTATAGCTGAAATTTTAAATCCCAAAACAGCAGATATTTACTTTAAACAAACAGGTAAAATAATGCCAAATGTAAGTAAAGAAGAATTTGATAAATTAGATTTAAAAGATATGGATAAAAAAGTTATAGCAGCTGTAATAGATTCATATAAAACTGCTGCTGATGTTCCAACTGAAAAAGAATGGTCAAGAGTATGGGAAACTTGGCAACATGCAATATTATCTTGGGATATATCAAAACCTAAAAATGTTAAAGAAGCATATAAAGAAATAAAAGCTTCATTTGATGCAATGATGTCAAATATGGAGTAATTAGGGGGGAATAATGTTACATAAATTAGCTGTCTATCACAAATCAGAATCAATATACTCATTCCCTATTTCTGAAAATGAAGTAGTAATAAGATTAAGAATGGCTAAAGAAGATAAAGACTTAGATGTTAAAATAGTATATAACGATAATAGATACAAGTTTTATGAAACAAGATATGAAAAAAACATGCAGGTTAAATACATAGATGATTTGTTTTCTTACTTTGAAGTAAAATTAAAATTAGAAGATAAAAGACTAGGATATATTTTTAAAATTAATGATGGTAAAAATACTTACTATTATCATGAAAATGGTATAACAAAAGATTATGACTATAACTATGCTTATTATAACTTTTTCCAAATACCATATATAAATAAAGAAGATATAGTAAAAGAAGTTAAATTTATGAAAAATTCAGTTTTCTATCAAATATTTGTTGAAAGATTTAATAGAGCTAATTATGAAAAAGACGATAGCTATATAGATAAAAAATGGGGAGAATTACCAACACCTACAAGTTTTTCAGGAGGGGATTTAAAAGGGATTACTAAAAAACTAGGATATTTAAAAGATTTAGGAATAAATGCAATATATCTAACTCCGATTTTTAAAGCAAATAGTAATCATAAATATGACACATTAGACTATTTTGAAATAGATCCACATTTTGGTACAAAAAAAGATTTAAAGGAATTGGTAGATACTGCTCATAGTTTAGGAATAAAAATAGTATTAGATGCTGTGTTTAATCATATTAGTAGTAGTCACAAGTTTTTCTTGGATGTAATAGAAAATGGAAAAAATTCAAAATATTATGATTGGTTTTTAATAAAAGATGATTATGTAGATTTAGATAAAATGAACTATGAAGTTTTTGCTGATGTAGCATATATGCCTAAATTAAATATTAAAAATGAAGAAGTTAAAAAATATCTAATAGAAATTTCAAAACATTACTTAAAAGAATATGATATTGATGGTTGGAGATTAGATGTAGCAGACGAATTATCACATACTTTCTGGCAAGAATTTAATAGGGAATTAAAAGCTATTAAAAAAGATTTTGTGATAATAGGAGAAGACTGGCATGACTCACAAGCCTTTTTAAGAGGAAATGAGTGGGATAGCATAATGAACTATGGACTAACTAAAATATTTTTAGATTACTTTGCTATGGGAAAAATTAGTATAAAAGATGTAGCAAATAGACTTAATTCATTAATAGTTAGAAATATAGATCAAATAAATACAATGAATTTAAATTTATTAGATTCACACGACACACCAAGACTTATGACACTTGTTAAAAAAGAAAAAAATACATTCTTATCAAGTCTGGCTATGTTATTTACATATATAGGAACACCTTGTATATACTATGGAACAGAAATAGGTTTAGAGGGAAATGGTGATCCTGATTGTAGAAGAACATTTGAATGGGATTTTAATAAAATAGATATTAACTTACATAATACAGTTAAAAAGTTAATTGAAATTAGAAAACTAGATGTATTTAAAAATACAAATATATCAATATATGAAGAAGATAAGAAGCTATATATTAAAAGATATGACGATAAAAATGAATTAACTTTAATTATAGCTAAAGACTTAAACTACGATGAGAGTGACATTATACTAAGTTCAAAAGATTATGATAACAAAAAAGGAATAAACTTTGTAATTAAGTATCAATAAGGAAATTAAAGATCAATACCTCCATTTGTGCGATATGGAGGTTTTTATAATAGTAAAAAAATTTTTTTCATGATATAATCGAGAAAAATTAGAGAAAAAAAGGAATGAGTAATAGATGAAAATATTTTATCCAAAACTGATAACAACAATGAAAACATACACTAAAGAGCAATTTATTAAAGATTTAATTGCAGGATTTATTGTATCAATAATAGCTTTGCCTTTATCAATAGCACTTGCTATAGCCTCTGGAGTTAGTCCAGAAAAAGGGCTATATACAGCAATTATTGCAGGTTTTTTCATATCATTACTAGGTGGTAGTAGAGTACAAATAGGTGGACCTACAGGGGCTTTTATGATAATAGTTTATGGTATTGTATCAAAATATGGAGTAGATGGTATTATTGTAGCAACCTTTATAGCAGGTATACTCATAATTTTAATGGGACTATTTAAGCTTGGAAGTGTAATAAAATATATACCATATCCAGTAACATCCGGCTTTACTACAGGAATAGCTGTCACAATTTTTGTATCTCAAATAAAGGACTTTTTAGGGCTTAGAATAGATGCTAAAATGCCAGCAGAGTTTGTGGAAAAAATAAAAGTCCTATTTGAATATATATATACTTTTAATAGATATTCAATATTAATAGGGATTTTATCTTTACTTATCCTATTTTACTGGCCAAGGGTAAATAAAAAAGTGCCGGCAGCTTTAATAGTTTTAATAATATCGTCAGCTATAACATATATATTTAAACTCGATATAGCTACAATAGGAACAAGTTTTTCTAATTTGAATGCAAGTTTTCCACTTCCTAAAATACCCAATATTAATTTTGATATAATAAGTAAAATGTTTATGCCAGCAGTAGCTATTGCAATACTAGGTTCTATTGAATCTTTATTATCTGCAGTAGTAGCAGACGGTATGATACAAGCAAAACATAGATCTAATACAGAGTTAATAGCACAAGGTATTGCTAATATATTTAGTTCAATATTTGGAGGTATTCCAGCAACAGGAGCAATAGCTAGAACAGTTGCTAATATAAATAACGGAGCAAGAACACCAGTAGCTGGTATTATGCACGCCATATTTTTATTAGTTATTGTCCTTATATTCTTCCCACTGGCAAAACTAATTCCATTATCAGCTCTATCAGCAATACTAATGATGGTAGCTATAAATATGGGAGAATGGAAAGAATTAAAAGAAATAAAAAAATCCCCTAAAAGTGATGCCTTTGTACTTGTGACAGTATTTATTTTAACAGTAGTATTTGATTTAATAATTGCAATAGAAATAGGAATGATATTAGCCTCATTTTTATTTATGAAAAGAATGGCTGATTTAACAGATATAAAGATAAGTAGTTTAGACTATAGCGAAGAATATGTAGAGAATAAAAATAAGGTAGATAATATTGATTTTAGAAAAACTGGAGTTTATGTATATGAAATAAATGGACCATTTTTCTTTGGAGCAAGTTATAAGTTTGTGGAAACTATATATAATATAAATAGCGATACAAAAGCAATAATAATAAAAATGACTAATGTAAATAGTGTAGATTCTACAGCAATATCTGCTATTAAAAGAATGATTACAATATGTAATGAGAAACAAATAAAGTTAGTTTTTTGTGAGTTAAATTCTCAAGTTAAAAATACCTTTGATAAAACAGGACTTAGTTTAGAAAAAGTATATGATAGTTTTATAGAAGCTAAAAAGAGTATAGACTTTTAAAGTTTATACTCTTTTCATATAAGGTAACAAAAATTGAAATAAGTCAAAAAAATATAGGATATGTGTTGAATATTAAATAAATTTTTGACATAAAATAGATATAAGATATATAATGTATGTATAGAAATTAATAAAAAGAGGTAGGTAAAATGGAATTACTAAAAATAAAAAATCTTCACGCAGGCGTTGAAGAAAAAGAAATATTAAAAGGTATTGATTTAGAAATAAATAAAGGTGAAATCCATGTAATAATGGGGCCTAATGGTGCAGGTAAATCAACATTAGCTTCAGTATTAGTAGGGCATCCTAATTATGAAGTTACAAGTGGTGAAGCTTTACTTGAAGGAGAGGATATACTTGAATTAAGCGTTGATAAAAGAGCAAGAGCAGGGATATTTTTATCATTTCAATATCCAGAAGAAATACCTGGTTTAACACTAGAGGATTTTCTAAGATCTGCAAAAGAAGCAGTAAGTGGAGAAAAACAATATTTTACAAGATTTCATAAATATTTAGTAAAAACAATGGAAAAATTAAATATAGATCCAAGCTACTGTGATAGACACTTAAATGTAGGATATTCTGGTGGAGAAAAGAAAAAAAATGAAATATTACAAATGGCAGTATTAGAACCAAAACTTGCAATACTAGATGAAACTGATAGTGGATTAGATAGAGATGCAACAAAAATCGTATTTGAGGGATTAAGAAGTCTTAAAAATGAAAATTCATCTATGCTAATTATTACACACTATGATAAAGTTTTAGAATACTTAAAACCAGATTTTGTTCATATTTTAGTAAATGGTAAAATAGTTAAAACTGGTGGAATGGAGCTAATTAAATACATAGAAGAAAACGGATTTGAAAGTTTTAAAAAATAAGGGGAAAAAATGTCAGAAAAGAAAAAAAGAACCTATGTTGAAGATATAGAACGTGGGGTTTACGATATAAAAGATGAGGTACGTGCAAAATTTAGTACAGGCTATGGAGTAAATGAAGAGGTTGTAAAAAAAATATCTGATAGAAAAAATGAACCAAGTTGGATGTTAGAATTAAGACTAAAAGGATTAGAAGAATTTAATAAAAGACCTATGCCTATGTGGAGTGCAGACTTATCAAAATTAGATATAAATGAAATAATAAGTTATCTAGAACCAGATGCAAATGAATCAGATAACTGGGAAGATGTACCAGCATATATTAAAAATACATTTGATAGATTAGGTATACCAGAAGCTGAGAAAAAAACATTAGGTGGAGTGGGTGCTCAGTATGACTCAAATGTTGTTTATCATAAATTAAATGAAGAATTAGAAGCTCAAGGTATCATATATTTAGATATAGAAACAGCACTTAAAAAATATCCAGAAATTGTAAAAAAATATTTTATGAAATTAATTCCAATTAATGACCATAAATTCTCTGCACTTCATGCTGCAGTTTGGTCTGGTGGAACATTTTTATACATACCAAAAGGTGTAAAAGTAGAAAAACCTATACAATCATATTTTAGACTAAATGCACCAGAAGCAGGACAATATGAACACACAATAATAATAGTAGAAGATGATGCTGATGTACACTTTATAGAAGGTTGTTCAGCTCCAAAATATCAAAAAAATACAATACATGCAGGAGCTGTTGAACTATACGTAGGGAAAAGAGCAAGACTTCGTTATTCATCAATAGAAAACTGGTCAAAAAATATGTATAACTTAAATACAAAAAGAGCAGAAGTAGATGAAGATGGGGTTATAGAATGGATTTCAGGATCATTTGGATCTAAGGTATCTATGCTATATCCTATGAGTATACTAAAAGGTGAAAGATCTCGTTCAGAATATACTGGGGTATCTTTCGCAGGAAAAGGTCAGTATATAGATAGTGGTTGTAAAGTATTACACGCAGCTTCTTATACAAGTTCTAAAGTAAACTCTAAATCAATCTCAAAAGATGGAGGTTGGTGTAATTATAGAAGTTTACTTAAGGTATTACCTGGTGTTAAAAGAGTAAAAGCAACAGCAGAGTGTGAATCACTAATGTTAGATGATATGAGTAAATCTGATACTATACCTACAATAGTAGTTAATACAGATGATATAGATATAGGACACGAAGCAAGTATAGGAAGAATAAGCGATGATGCTATATTTTATCTAATGCAAAGAGGTCTTACAGCAGACGAGGCAAAGGCTATGATAATAAGAGGATTTGTTGAACCTATAACAAAAGAACTTCCATTAGAATATGCAGTAGAGCTTAATAGACTTATAGAAATTGAATTAGAGGGGACAATAGGATAATGAAATATATAGATTTAGAAAAACCATATTTTAAAAGATTAGAATACAAGGTTACAGATACAATTAGTTATAAGGATTTTAATACCTCTAATATTAGCTTACAAAATACAAACGAGAATATATCTTTTGTAGATATAGATTTAAATAGACCAGAAAAATATAGAGGTCTAGGGGAATATTTTGAAATTGAAAATAAAGAATTACTAAACCATTCAATAGGTATAAATATAAAAAAAGAAAATGAAAAAATGATAATATTAAAATATGATTTTGATAAATTAAATGATACCTTAATAAATGGGATAAATATAAATTTAGAAGAAAATGCAAAAGCTAAAATTTTAGTGTATTATTATTCAAAAACAGATGAATCTGCCTTTTACCACAATGGATATATTAAAGTAAATGCAGGTAAAAATTCTAATTTAGAGTTAATAACATTACAAAATTTAAATTCTTTATCTAAAAACTTTACAGAAACAGACTTTTTATTAGACGATAATGCTAATGTAGAATATTATGATTTAGAATTAGGAAGTAGTGTAAACTTAGTTGCATCTAAAACAAGATTATTAGGAGATAATGCAACTATGCTATATATACCTGCATATTTAGTAGATAAAGATAAAAAAGCAGACTTTGAATACTCTTTATTATTCCATGGTAAAAAAGGAAAAGGGGATATAGAAGCAAGAGGTACTACAAAAGATTTTGGTACAAAAGTATTTAGAGGAAATATTTACTTTAATAAAGGCTGCAAAGGTAGTACAGCAAGTGAGGGAGAATTTTCAATCTTATTAGATGATACAATAAAAATTCACGCTATACCAGCTATGTTATGTGATGAAGATGATGTAGTAGGAGCGCATGCAGCTTCAGTTGGTAAAGTTGATGAAGAAAGACTATTTTATCTAATGAGTCGTGGTTTTAGTAAAGTAGATGCTAAAAGAATAATAGTTGAGTCTACATTTAGACCAATTTTTGAAAAAATAGAAGATGAAAAAATTAAAGAAGATATGTTTTTAGAAATTAAGAATAGGATGAATTAAAATGAAAAAAGATTTTCCAATTTTTAAAAATAAAGATATGCACTATTTAGATACAGCAGCAACAAGCCAAAAACCAGATGTAGTTATATCTGATTTAAAAAAATATTATGAAAAATCTAATGCAAATGCAGGTAGAGGTAGTCATGAATTATCTATATTATCAAAATCAATAATAGAAGATACAAGAGAAAAAGTAAAAAAATTTGTAAATGCAAGTTCTAATATGGAACTTGTATTTACTAAAAACTGTACTGAAGCTATAAATTTAGTTGCATATTCTTTTGGTTTAAATTTTTTAGATGAAAATTCAGAAATAATTTTAGCAGTATCAAACCATCATGCAAATATAGTTCCTTGGCAATTTGTATCAGAAAAAACAAAGGCAAAGCTAAAATATATATACTTAGATAGTGAAGGTAATTTGGATATAGATGACTATAAAAAAAAGTTAAATAAAAATACTAAATTAGTAGCCATATCAAGTGTAGTAAATACTACTGGAATAATACAGGATTATGAAACTGTAATAAAATTAGCACATGAAAATAACGCATTAGTATTATTAGATGTATCACAAGGAATTACACATTATAAGCAAGATTTTTCTAAATGGAATGCCGATTTTTATACATTTTCAGGTCATAAAATGTTTAGTAGTTTCGGTGTTGGTGCATTAGTAGCTAAAAAAGAATTATTAGATAAAATGCCACCATTTTTATTAGGTGGAGATATGATAGAATATGTAGAAGAACACAAGACTACATATGCTAGTGTACCTACTAAGTTTGAAGGTGGAACAATGGATACAGCTGCTATAAAAAGTTTAGCTACTGCAATTTCATATATAGAGGAAATTTCATATGAAAAAATAAACGAGATTGAAAAAGATTTAGAAAAAATACTATTAGAAGAATTAGCTAAACTAAAATTTGTTGAAACTTATTATACTAATAATAAAAATAGAGTAGCAGTAGTAGCATTTAATGTTAAAAATGTACATTCTCATGATGTTTCATATATATTAGATCAGTATAAGGTGTTTATAAGATCAGGTAAACACTGTACAGATCCACTACATAAGTTTATGAATATAAATTCAAGCTGTCGTGTAAGTTTTGGAGTGTATAATGAAAAAGAAGATATATATAAACTAATTGAAGGTTTAAAAAAAGTTGGGGAGGTGTTTTCACTTGAATAATATAGAAAAACTTTATCAAAAAACAATAATGGACTATAATAATAGAACGGATTTAAAAAAAGAACTTAAAAATCCTACTATGACATCAAGAGGACATAACCCAAGTTGTGGTGATGATATATTCATATTTTTAGATATAGATGAAGAAAAAAATATAATAAAAGATGCAAGCTTTATAGGTTCAGCTTGTGCTATATCAAGTGCATCAACAGCAATGTTAATAGAAAATATTAAAGGAAAATCTATAGATGAAGTAAAAAAAATATTTGATGACTTTTTTAAGATGATAAAAGTTGAGGAATATGAAGGTGACGAAGAAATATTGCAAGATGCTACCATATTAAAATTTGTAGCTAATATGCCAGCACGTGTGAAATGTGGAACATTAGCTTGGCACACAATATCAGAAATGTTAAAAGAAAAATAAATACTCGAATTAAACTTCCATAATGTTATGGAAGTTTTTGTTATGGAAAAAAACTAAAATCAGGATAAAATATTAAAAGAATGGAAGTGAAGATATGTATGAAGATTTAAAAAAAATATATGACATATTAAAAGATAAAAATTATCATACAGCTAATGAGATTTCAGAAATTTTAAATTTTTCAACTAAGACAATAAGGCATAAGATAAAAGAGCTAAAAGAAATTTTAATTGAGTATAATATAACTGTAGAATCAAAAACAAGTTACGGGTATATTCTAAAAGGAGAATTAGTAGATTTTTCTAAGATAAATACTAAGGAAAATAAAAATAACTTAGATACAGTGAAAAAAAGAATTAGTTTTTTAGCAAATTTACTATTAAATACAAAAGAATATATAAAAATAGAAGAAATTGCTAAAAAAATGTATGTTAGTAGTAAAACAGTTTCAGTTGATTTAAAAAGATTAGAAAATCAAATGAGATTAAATAACATAGAAGTTATTAGAAAACCTTATTATGGAATAAAAATAAAAGCAAGTGAGCAAGATATTAGAAACTATTTAATAGAGATATTTGATGATT
The DNA here is from genome assembly GCF_902505095.1 of Oceanivirga miroungae. GTDB lineage: Bacteria > Fusobacteriota > Fusobacteriia > Fusobacteriales > Leptotrichiaceae > Oceanivirga > Oceanivirga miroungae. The sequence goes on from NZ_CABWIB010000001.1 coordinate 464,884, forward strand.
TAGAAGTTAAAATTGATTTAGGTAAAAAAATATATTCATATCTAAATGACAAGAGTATAACAATTTCAGATATTTCTTTTGAAAACTTACTAATATCTATATATGTTTCAGTTAATAGAATAAAAAAAGCTCATCATATTGAAAATATTGATGTTAAAAAAGATGAGCTATTTTTAGAAAAAAGAAATGTAATAAAAGATTTACTTAAAAAGTTTTTTAAAGATATTTCTTTTAATGAGTATGATATAGACTACATTACAATAAGATTTTTAACGGCAGTTACACTAAATTATAGTAGTGTTAGAAAAGACATAGATGACATAAACGAAATTATAGAAGACATATTATATTACCTAAATTTAACTTTTCAGATAAATTTATATAATAATGAAATGCTATATAAAAATCTATATACTCATTTATTATCACTAACAATAAGATTAAGATATGATATAGCAACATCTAATCCATTATTAGAGGAAATAAAGTTAAATATGCCGTTTGAGTATAAAATCTCAAAATATGTTGCAAAAATATTGGAAGATAAATATGAAAAAAATATAACGGAAGCTGAAATTGGCTATATAGCTGTAATACTTCATGTTGGAATAGAAACTAATAAGGAAAAAAGTAGTAAAAAGAATATATTAATTGTATGCCCAAGTGGTAGAGGAGTATCAAAATTTTTAATATATACTTATCAAAATCTTTTTTCTGAATACGTTTCAAATGTTTTATCTTGTGGAGTTAATGAATTAAGACACAAAAACTTAGAAAATATTGATGTTGTTTTTAGCTTAGTTGATATAGATTTTAAAATAAAAAGGCCAATATACAAGATAAATGCATTTTTAAATAATGAAGATATTAGTAAGATAAAATCAATACTTAGCTCAAATGAAGAAAAAATAGAAAAAGTTATACCAAAATCTTTATTTACCTACCTAGACGAAAAAAAAGAAAAAGAAGAGATAATAAGACTAATGTGTGATAAATTAGCAAAAATAGAAAATATACCAGATAATATGTTAGAGTTAATTTTAGAGCGTGAAAAGTTAGGTATGACAGAGTTAGGGAATGTAATAGCAATACCACATACTATAAAAGTTTTGAATAATTTAAACTATATAGGTGTAGTTGTTAGTAAAGAAAAAATAAAATGGCAAAATAATATGGTTAATTTAATACTATTTTTATTCTTAGATAATGCTAATAATAACGATTATATATACAGAACTATTACAAAACTAATAGATGATAAAGAGGAAATAGAAAATATTTCTAAAAATAACACATATCAAAAATTTATAAATACAATAAAGGGGAAAATATATGACATATGATGAATTAAGCGAATTTGCTATGGAAATTATAGCAAACTCAGGTATGGCAAGATCATGCTATATTGAAGCAGTTAGATTAGCGAAAAATAAAGAATTTGAAAAAGCTAACGAAAAGATAAAAGAGGGTGAGAAATACTATTTTGAAGCTCATGAAGCTCAAAATAAGTTAATATTTGCAGAAGCTAGCGGTGAGGAAAAGATACAAGTAAATATACTAATAGTGCACGCTCAAGATCATTTAACTATGGCACTTATGACAAAAGATAACTCAAAAGAGTTTATCGAACTATATAAAGCTTTATATGAAAAAGGGGGAAATTAGAATGAAAAAGATTTTATTGATTTGTACAGCAGGAATGAGCACAAGTTTTTTAGTTAATAAAATGAAGTCAGAAGCTTCAAATAAAGGTGTTGATGTAGAAATAGAAGCAATACCTGAAGCTAAGGCAAAAGAATTTGTAGGAAATGTTGATGTTGTTTTATTAGGTCCACAAATACAATATTTATTAAATGACATTAAAGAAATATTCAATGATGGTACACCTGTTGATGTAATAAACATGGTTGACTATGGAACAATGAACGGTAAAAAAGTTCTAGAAGATGCGTTAGAAAAACTAAATAAATAAAAATATAAGGAGGAATTATGAACGGTTTTATGACATGGTTACAAACAAAATTTGTACCAAAAGCTGCAAAAGTATCTAATCAAAGACACTTAGTAGCAATTAGAGATAGCTTTATAGCTATGTTACCAATAACAATGGTAGGTTCAATAGCAGTATTATTAAACTTTACTATAGTACCAAAATTACCAGCTGCAATAGCAACACCAATTAGATCAGTAAATGGTGTAGTATGGTGGGGATCACTTGCAATACTTTCAGTAGTATTCGTTATAGCATTAGGATATAACTTAGCAAAAGCATATGGTGTTGATCCATTAGCAGGAGCTTTAATATCATTTGCATCATTTTTAGTATTTATTCCACAAAGTGCTACAGTTGGAGAAGTTAGTCAATGGGGACTTATAAATATTAATTACTTTGGAGCAAATGGAATTTTCCCTGCAATGGTAATAGGTATGATATCAACAATAATTTATTCTAAACTTATGCTAAATAAGGTTACAATTAAATTACCTGATTCAGTACCACCTGCAGTAAATAAAGCATTTGCATCAATCATACCAGGGATTGTTACTATATATATAGCATCAACTATATCATATCTTGTTTCTACTTATACAGGGCAAGCTTTAAATGATTTAATAGTTAAATATATACAACAACCATTATTAGGATTAAGTCAAGGATTAGTATCAGTAATAATAATTACATTCTTTATTCAATTCTTCTGGTTCTTTGGATTACATGGACACAATGTATTAGCTCCAGTTATAGATGGATTATACATGCCAGCTTTACTAGCAAACGTTGAACATATGGCAAAAGGTGGACTTGTTGAAAATTTACCATACTTATGGACAAGAGGATCATTTGATGCATATATTCAAATGGGTGGATCTGGAATTACAATAGCACTAATAATTTCAATATTAATCTTTAGTAAAAGACGTGATCATAGAACAGTTGCTAAATTAGGATTACCTATGGGTATATTTAATATAAATGAACCAATGATATTTGGAATGCCTATAGTATTAAATCCACTATATATAATACCATTTGTATTAATACCAGTAATTGGTGTAGTAATAGGATATCTTGCAACAGCTGCAGGTATAGTACCTCCAGTTTATGTACAAGTACCTTGGATAACACCTCCAGTACTTATGGCATATCTTGCAACAGGTGGAAGTGTAATGGCTGCATTAGTATCACTTATTAACTTAGTAATAGCATTTATAATATGGACACCATTTGTAATAATAGCAAATAATATAAAAGAAAATTAAGATAATGGGGACCTAGGTCCCCTTTAAAAATATAAAATAAAATGTTAGAATAAAAAAGAGGTGAAATTATGAAATCTTGGGGACTATTTTTTATAACTTTAGGAAGTTTAGGAATAATAACATACCCTATACATATGCAAAAAATCAATTTAGTTATGGCAGCTTTTTTTATTCTAATAGGTATTTATGTATATAGAGGAATGAAAAAATGAAGATAGAATATATATTAAAAGTTAGTGATGTAGAATTATACGATTTTTTTGTTAGTAATCTAAAACTTGATATGAATATTAAAGGCGATTTGTATAAGGGAATGATTATTAAGAAAAAAATTGATAAAAATAGAAAAATTAAAATTGAAGTAGTAGAGCTTGATATGAATAAAAAGTATTCGCTAAAATACGATACTAATAGAGGCATAAATATTGTAAGCTATAACATAGAGAAACTAGATGAGTATAAGACAAAATTAATATATGAGGAAAATTATCAAACAGATTCTGTTTTTAATAAGTCTAATTACTATATCTTAGGAATATTCTATTCTTTCTTTTTTAAAAGATCTAGAAAAAAAATATTTAAAGAAATAGAAAAATATATAATATCTAAAAGAGGTGAAAAAAATGATTAAATTTCCAAAAGACTTTTACTTTGGATCTTCTACAAGTGCTGAACAAAGCGAAGGAAGATTTGAAGGTGATAAAAAAGCATTAACAACTTGGGATAAATTTTATGAAGTAGATAAGTATAAGTTTTATGATTTAATAGGGCCTAGTAAGACAAGTTCTGTTTATAGAAGATATAAAGAAGATATAGACTTATACAAAAAAACAGGACATAGTGCATTTAGAACATCAATTTCATGGGCTAGACTAATTCCTGATGAAAGTGGAATTGTAAATGAAAAAGCAGTTGCTTTTTATAAAGACTATTTCACAAGATTAAAAGAAGAAAATATTGAAGTTATGGTTAATTTATTTCACTTTGACATGCCTTTATACTTAGAAGAAAAATATGGAGGATTTGTAAGTAAAGAAGTTGTGTATAAGTATGTAGAATATGCAAAAACTTGCTTTAGCCTATTTTCTGATATAGTTAAAATTTGGTTTACCTTTAATGAGCCCATTGTAAGTGTTGAGTGTGGATATTTACTACAATATCATTATCCTATGGAAGTAGATGCTAAAAAAGCAACACAAGTTGCATATAACATGCAATTAGCAAGTTCAATGGCAACAAAAGAATTTCATAAAATAGTAAAAGACGGTAAAATAGGAATTATACTAAATTTAACACCAGCATACCCTAGATCAAATAATAAGTATGATATAAAAGCAGCTAATATTGCAGAACTATTTGCAAGTAAATCATTTTTAGATCCAAGCGTTTTAGGTAAGTATCCAGATGAACTTATAAATATATGCAAAAAACATGATATTTTGCCAGAATATACAAATGATGAGTTAGAGATTATAGAAAATAATACAGTAGATATTTTAGGTATAAACTATTATCAACCATTAAGAGTATCAGCTAAAGCTAATATGCCAAATCCTGAAGCAGAATTTATGCCAAGCTACTATTATGACCCATATATTATGCCAGGTAGAAGAATAAATAAATATCGTGGTTGGGAAATATATCCAGAAGGAATATATGATATAGCTATGAATATTAAGAAAAACTATAATAATATTCCATATATAATAAGTGAAAATGGTATGGGTGTAGAAGACGAAAAAAGATTTAAAAAAGATGGTATAATACAAGATGATTATAGAATTGAATTTTTCAAAGAACATTTAGAATACTTACACAAGGGTATTAAAGAAGGAAGTAATTGTTTTGGATATCTAGTTTGGACTGGAATAGATTGTTGGTCATGGCTTAATTCATATAAAAATAGATATGGATTAATCGAATTGGATTTAGAAACTTCTAATAGAATTATTAAAAAATCAGGATACTGGTTTAATGAATTAAATAAGAATAAAGGATTTTAAGATGAGTAATAAGTTAATATTTTTAACACCTTTTATGAGAGAAATAATATGGGGTGGAGATAAGATAAAAAAAGAGTTTATGTATGAAACAAAAAGCGATAAAATAGGAGAAGCCTGGATAGTTAGTGCAAATGAAAATGGTATGAGTTATGTTAAAGATGGAGAGTTTAAAGGTTTAAGCTTAAAAGAACTTTATGAAAAAAACAAAAACCTATTTGGAAACACTACTACAAAAGATTTCCCATTATTAGTTAAGTATATAGATGCTAAAGATGATTTAAGCGTTCAAGTACACCCTGATGATAATTATGCAAGAAAAGTTGAAGGGCCTACATTTAATGGTAAAAGTGAGGCTTGGTATATATTAGAAACAGAAAAAGATACACAAATTGAAATTGGGCATAACGCTAAATCAAAAGAAGAATTAAGAAAATTAGTGGAAGAAAAAAAATGGGACGAGTTACTATCATTTAGAGATGTTAAAAAAGGAGATTTTTTTGATATAGCTCCAGGTACTGTACATGCTATAAAAAAAGGAACTCTTTTATTAGAAGTACAACAAAATAGTGATATTACATATAGATTTTATGATTATGACAGAATGCAAAATGGTAAATTAAGAGAACTTCATATAGATAAAAGTATAGATGTTACAAATTGCCCTCATGTTGAAGATAATAGTACGAGAAAAAAATATGAAGATTATGAACTACTAGTAGATAATCCATATTTTAAAATGAAAAAATATGAAGTAAATGATAAAGTAAGAATAGAAAATACTGAAAACTTTGTAATAATAGCAGTATTAAGTGGAGAAGGTAAAATAAATGAAACTATCATAAAAAAAGGAGATAACTTCATTATTCCATATGGTTATAAAGATATTGAATTTACTGGAAAATTAGAGTTCATGTATATAGTTTCAAATAAGTAAAAAAATGATTGACAAAGTAAAACAAAAGTTGTAAAATCTCTTAAAAATAGAAACACATAAAAACGGTAACATAAAATAAAAAATAAAGGAAAGGAGAGTATGATATATATCATACAAGTAAAATTATGAAAAAATTAAAAAATATAGCATTGATTTTAGCTCTTATGTTCTCAGTAGTTCAAGTGAGTGTGGCGGAGGCGCAAGAAGGCCTCCCTGTAAAAACTGAATGGAAAGAAACTTTAACAAAAAAACAAATAGAAGAATTTAGCAAATTGTATGAAATATCTAAAAAAACTTTTGAGGAATTTGAACCTGATATAAAAGAAACAATAGCTGCAACAAAGAAGCTAAAAGTTTTGTTGGAAAAAATTAAAGGGTATAAGCAAAATGCAATTGATAAATCAAAAGTGAGTGGTTGGGAGCAAGATAAAAATACATTTAATGAAGAATATGCTGAAACAAGTGCTTCTAAAATATTAGAAAAAATTACGGAGTTAGAGACTAAATATGATAATGTTAGAGCATATACTGATTATGAAACAAAAGTTCAAGAAAAAATTGATAAAATCAAGGACATGAATAAAATTTTAGACGAACTAAGAAAAAAATTTATTACTAATGTAGATATTACTGACTTTAAAGACGACAAAAAGACAAATGAAAAATTAAAAGAACTAGATATGCTGATAGAAAAAATTAAGCCGATAGATGAATTGGCAAAAAATATTTATGAGATTGTGGGACATAAAAATTATAATAGCATAGAGGAAAAAAAGAGGGGACGACTAGAGGAATATTTAACTTCCTTAGAAGATATGGGATTACAAAATATTAGAAATGCTAAATATTTAATACCAATAACTGAATTAGTAAAAGAATTAAATGATATACTTGGAATACCAAATAAAGAAAAGAATGATGAACTAAAAGAGGAAACTAAAAAAGTAATAGATGTAGAGGCTATATTAAATGATGCTAAGGTTATATACGTAGATGACATGCAAATTAGTAAGTATTTAGATAAGAATATACATCTTGAATTTTCAGTAAGTCAAGCAGATATTAAGAAGGTAAAAGATGCATACAAAGTGTTTTCTCAATTTGAATTAGCTTATACACAAAATTTACCAAAAGAATTTAAGCTAGGAGCATTTGGTGGATATTCAATATTTGATGGTGCATATTATGCAGGGCTTGTTGGTTCATGGAAGGATTTACAACTAGGTATTAGATATAGAGGTGTAAATTTAAATGAAAAATATACTAATATAGTAGAGGCTAAAGCAAAATATGTACATAAATTTAAAGTATCAGAAATGGTAAATGTTTCTGTATTTGGTAGTGGATTAGTTAGACATAACTTTAAAACAAAATATGATAATAACTTATACTTAAAAGCAAATACAAGTGGACAAGTAAAAGCAGGAGCTAATTTAGGTGTTCTAATTAAAAATGTAGAATTAGATGTAAATAATGATATAGCATGGAATATAAATAATAAAGCAACAATAACAAATGATAAAGTTGAAAAATCAAAAGACTTTTCTAAATTTGTTTACACATTTGGCTTAGGTGCTAAATACAATTTAAAAGGATTTGTAGTATCAGCTTCAGTTAATATTAAATCTAATTTAGATTACAATGCTAGTTTAGGATTAGGTTATAAATTTTAATTAAAAAAAGTGTATGCCAAATAATTTGTTTGGCATACGCTAAAAAAAGTTTGACAAAATACTTGATATAGTGTAAAATTACATTGTATTTGTGAAGAAGAAATTTTGATTTCTCACCTTTCCATTTTAAATGAGTCAGGTTTTATTATAATTGCAAGGCGAAAGCTTAATTTTTTTTGTGATGTAATAATTTGAGAAACAAGATTAATGTCTTGTTTTTTTTAATAGTAATAGGAGGTGTTCTGTATAAAAGCAGTAAACAAGTCTGACAATGTCAGAATAAATGAACAAATAAGATCGAAAGAGGTAAGAGTAATACTAGATGATGGTGAAGCATTAGGTCTTATGAGTATTAAAGAAGCTTTAGAAGTTGCAAATGAAAAGGGATTAGATTTAGTTGAAGTATCACCTAATGCTAAGCCACCAGTTTGTAAGGTAATGAATTATAGTAAATATAAATATGAAAAAGCTAAAAAAGAAAAAGAAAATAAAAAGAAACAAAAAAATGTGGTAATTAAAGAAATAAGAATTAAGCCACATATTGACACTAATGATATGGAAACTAAGAAAAAACAAATAACTAAGTTTTTAGAAAAAGAAAATAAGGTTAAAATTAGTTTAAGATTATCAGGACGTGAGAAGTTACATATAGAATCTGCTATTAAAGTTTTAGATGACATCGCAAGCTATTTTGAAGAAGCAGCGCTTGTTGAGAAAAAATATGGAAAAGAACAAATGCAAAAATATATAATGATAACACCTAAAAAATAAAGGAGGAAACAATTATGCCAAAAATGAAAACACATAAAGGTGCAAAGAAAAGAATTAAAGTAACTGGATCAGGAAAGTTCGCTATTAGACATTCAGGTAAAAGTCATATCTTAACTAAAAAGACTCATAAGAGAAAGAAACACTTAGGTGAAGATTACATACTAAGAGATGGACAAGCTAAAAAAGTTGCAAAACTATTAGTTGTTAGTCAAGGAAGATAGGAGGATAGAATATGGCAAGAGTAAAAACTGGAATAGTTAGAAGAAAAAGACATAAAAAAGTATTAAAAGAAGCTAAAGGATATAAAGGAACAAGAAAAACTAACTTTAAAAAGGCTAATGAAGCAGTTAGAAGAGCAATGGCGTTCTCTACTGAACATAGAAAATTAAAGAAAAGAACAATGAGAGAGTTATGGATAATAAGAATAAATGCTGCATCTAGAGCAAATGGATTATCTTACTCTAAATTCATGAATGGATTAAAGAAATTAGAAATAGAATTAGACAGAAAAGTATTAGCTGATTTAGCAGTTAACAACTCAGTAGAATTTAAAGCATTAGTAGATAAAGTTAAGGCTTTATAATTACGGTATAATAGAAAGGAGCCTAGAATGAAAAAAGGAATACACCCTAACTACAGATTAGTAGTTGTAGAAGACTTAAGTAACGGAGAAAAGTTTTTAACAAAATCAACTAAACAAACAAAAGAAACTACTGTATATGAAGGAGTTGAATACCCAGTAATTAAAGTTGCTATTACTTCAACATCTCACCCATTTTATACAGGTAAATCTAAATTTGTTGATGAAACAGGTAGAGTTGATAAATTTAAGAAAAAATATAATTTATAGTATAATGCAGAGGTTTATTTTTCTCTGCTTTTTTTAAAATATTAAAGGAGGAACTATGCAAATATTTGAATTTAATCACCCGCTAATACAACATAAGCTATCTATTTTAAGAAATGAAAATACAGATACAAAGTTATTTAGAGAAAGTTTAACAGAAATAACATCGCTTATGATTTATGAAGCAACAAAGGATTTAAAATTAAAGCTTATAGAAACTAAAACACCTATTACAATTGCTAAGACAAAGGTTTTAGACGAACCAGTAACTATTGTCCCTATATTAAGAGCAGGTCTTGGTATGGTTGATGCTATGTTAGATGTAATACCAACAGCAAAAGTTGGGCATTTAGGTGTATATAGAGATGAAAAAACATTTAAGCCTCATTATTATTATGCAAAAATGCCTACAAATGTAGCTGAAAGTAAAGTAATAATAACTGATCCAATGTTAGCAACTGGCGGATCTATAATATATACTATAGATTATCTAAAAAAATTAGGTGTTAAAAATATAACAGTAATGTGTATAATAGCTGCACCAGAAGGTATAAAAAATATTGAAGAAAAACATTCAGATATTTCTTTATACGTTGCATCAATTGATGAAAAATTAAATGATCATAAATACATAGTTCCAGGTCTAGGAGACGCAGGAGACAGAATTTTTGGTACAAAATAAGGAAAAAGTATGCTTTTAAATAAAACAGAATTAAGCTTTGAAAAATTTAATGAATTAGTAGAAAATTTTTCAAAAAGAATTTTAGAAAATAAAAAAAATAGTATATGTATTGGCTTAATAGGGGACTTAGGTACTGGTAAAACAGCTTTTTCTAAAAAGCTTTTATCATCATTAGGAGTTACAGAATATGTAAAAAGTCCTACTTTTACTTATTTAATTGAATATAACATAGATGGTATAGACATATACCATTTTGATGTTTACCGTATTTCAAATGAAGATGAGCTATATAACATAGGATTTTATGACTATATAGATAATAATAATTCATTGGTACTAGTAGAGTGGGCTAACTTAATATTAGATGAAATGCCAAAAAATACAATATACTTTGAAATAGAACATAGTAAAGAAAATACAAGAATATATAGTAGCTATATAATTGATAAAGGAGAAAAAATATATGTTGATGTTTACAATTACAAGTTCGACTAAGTTAGCTAGTTTAAGTTTATTTGATGAAAATAATATGTTAGCTAATATAAATGTTAATGTAAGAAAAACACATTCAACTAATATATTAGATGAATTAGAAAAACTTTATGAATGGAGTGATACTAAAATATCAGATACAACTGACGTAATAATTTCAGTAGGGCCAGGTTCTTTTACTGGAGTTAGAATTGCGATGAGTTTAATTAAAGGCTTATTTACATTAGATAAAAGTGTAAATATATATACAGTATCTGATTTAGATGCACTAGTATTTAATAATAGAGATAGAGCTAGTATTATAGTAGCTGGAATTGATTCTAGAAAAGGCAAAATATATGCAAGTGTTACTAAAAATAACGAAAAATTATTAGCTGACGGTGTATATAATATAGATGAAGTAATAGAATATGTAAATAAATATGATGATACCGTCTTATTTACAGGAGATATATATGTAAATTACAGAGAAAAAATAGCTCACAAGAATTTAGTAGTATTAGATGAAACTTGCAGCTATATTGATTCCAAGGTATACTATAATATGTACAAAAAAGGCTTACTAATAAAGGGGAATATAGATAAAATAGTGCCTGATTATTTAGAAAAATCTCAGGCAGAAAAGGAATATAATAATGGCAATTCTTAAAGCAAAAGAAGGTTTTTTTAAAAAATTAAAACATTTTTTTATATCAAAACCAATAGACGATGACTTATATGAAGAATTAGAAGAACTTTTAATAAGTTCTGATATGGGAGTAGAGTTAAGTGTTGAGATTATAGAAGAACTAGAATCTAGAAAATATAAAAATAGTCAAGATGTATATGATGCATTAGAAGAAATTTTAATATCAAAACTAGAAAGCGTTGAAAATAATTTGTTACACATAGAGAAAAACAAGCTTAATATCATATTTGTAATTGGAGTAAATGGAGTAGGAAAAACTACTTCTATTGGAAAGATTGCAAATCAATTAAAAAATGAAGGATATAAGCTTGTATTAGGTGCAGCAGATACATTTCGTGCAGCAGCAATTGATCAATTAAATGAATGGGCAAATAGAGTAAATTGTAAAATGATTAGCCATAATAAAGGGACAGACCCTGCAGCTGTTGTATATGATACAATATCATATGCTACAAAAGAAAATGTAGATATAGCTATAATTGATACGGCAGGAAGATTACAAAATAAGAAAAATCTTATGGAAGAATTAAGAAAAATTAGTAGTATTATTGAGGAAAAAGCAAAAGATGCAAATAAGGAAACTTTACTTGTAATTGATGCTACTACTGGACAAAATGGGTTAAATCAAGCTAAAATATTTAATGAGATAACAAAAATTGATGGAATTATTTTAACTAAGTATGATGGTACAGCAAAAGGTGGAATAATTTTCCCAATTATATCTGAACTAAAAAAACCTATAAAATATATAGGTGTAGGGGAAGGTATAAATGATTTAAAACCTTTTTGTGCAAAATCATTTGTTAAAGAAATTTTTGAAAAATAGGAGTGGATTGAAGTGTCTAGAGATTTAATTAAAGAATTTAAACAAGAGTTATTAAAAAATGTAAAAAAAGTAGTTTTACCAGAAACACAAGATGAAAGAGTATTAAGAGCAGCTGCTCAAATACAAAAAGAAAAGTTTGCAAAGGTAATTTTAGTAGGTAATGTTGATAAAATAACTAAAGATGCAAATAAGTTTGGAATAGATATTAGTGAAGCTGAAATAATAGATCCTATGACTTATGAAAAAACAGAAGAATTTGCACAAATTTTTGCAAAAATGAGAGAGAAAAAAGGTTTAACTTATGAAAAGGCATTAGAAATAATGAGAACAGATGAAAGATATTTTGGAGCTATGTTAGTTAAACAAGGTATAGCTAGTGGAATGGTAGCTGGTAGTATATCACCAACAGCTTGGGTATTAAGAGCAGCTATACAAGTAATAGGACCAAAACCAGGACTTAAAACAGTATCAAGTTCATTCATTATGATTCTAAAAAATGAGGATTTAGGTGAAAATGGTGTAATGGTATTCTCTGATTCAGCAGTTATACCAGACCCAACTCCAGAACAATTAGCTGATATTGCAATAGAAGCAGTTAATAAGGCTAAAACAATAGCTAAGATAAAAGAACCAAAAGTTGCTTTATTAAGTTATTCAACTAAAGGTAGTGCTGGAGGAATGTGTGTAGATAAAATTACAGAAGCAAAAAGAATTCTAGATGAAAGACAAGTAGATTTCCTTTATGATGGAGAATTACAATTAGACGCTGCAATAGTTCCAAGTGTAGCTGAGTTAAAAGCAAAAGACTCAAAAGTAGCAGGATCAGCTAATGTACTTATCTTCCCTAACCTAAGTGCTGGTAATATTGGGTATAAATTAGTTCAAAGATTTGCAGGAGCAACTGCACTAGGACCATTTATTCAAGGATTAGCAAAACCAGTTCATGATTTATCTCGTGGATGTAGTGTAGAAGATATAGTATCAATAGTAGCAGTTACTGCAATAGAAGGAGAATAGAATGAAAATATTAGTTATAAATAGTGGAAGTTCATCATTAAAATTTGAAGTGATAGATACATCTACAAAACAAACATTAGTAAATGGTATATGTGAACGTATAGGAATATCAGATCAATTATTTACATATAAGAACAAGGTTAATTCTTATGTTGAAAAAGAAACAAAAGTTAGTATGCCTACACATAAAGATGCAATAGATCATTTATTAAAAGTATTAACAGATGAAAAAATTGGTGTAATAAAAAGCATAGAAGAATTAGATGCAATAGGACATAGAGTAGTTCAAGGTGGAGAATACTTTGATGATGCTGTAATAGTAGATGAAGATGTAATAGCTAAAATTGAAGAATTAGCAAGTTTAGCACCACTTCATAATCCTGCAAATGTTATGGGTATAAAATTAATGAGAGAGTTATTACCAAATACTCCAAATGTAGCAGTATTTGACACAGCTTTCCATAGAACTATGCCAGATTACGCATTTAGATATCCTTTACCTCATGAAGACTATAAAAAGTATAAGGTAAGAAAATATGGAGCACATGGAACAAGTCATAAATATGTAAGTTCTTATGTAAAAGATTTATTAAATAAAGAAGATAGTAAAATAATAGTGTGTCATTTAGGAAATGGAGCTAGTATATCAGCAGTAAGAGATGGAAAAGTTGTAGATACTTCAATGGGCTTAACTCCATTAGGTGGTATAATGATGGGAACTCGTTGTGGTGATATGGATCCAGCAGTTGCGTTATACTTAATGCAAAAAAGAGAATTAACTGCTTCTGAGATGGATACAAGATTAAATAAGACATCTGGATTAAAAGCAATATTTGAAAAAAGTTCAGACTTTAGAGATATCTTAAAGGGTATGGAAGAAAATGACGAAAAAGCTTTCTTAGCATTTAATATGTTCTGTTACAGAGTCAGAAACTTTATAGGTTCATACATATTAGCATTAAATGGTATTGATGCTATCGTATTTACTGGTGGAATAGGTGAAAATGTTGCTAAGGTAAGAAGAAAAGTTTGTGAAAACTTAGAATTCTTAGGAATAAAAATGGATACTGAAAAAAATGAAATAAGAGTAGATGGAACAGCTGATTATACAGCAGCTGACTCAAAAGTTAAAATATTAAAAGTTGAAACTAAAGAAGAATTAATGATAGCCCTTGATACAGAAAGATTAGTTAAGGGGGAATAACTTGGAAAAAGTATACTATATGGCGAGCTTTAACTCAAATCATATAAATTCTATGTTAACAGCTTGGATTATAACACTATTTCTATTAGTTTTAGCAATAGTATTTAACAAAAGAAAATATGCTACATTCTTAGGATATTTTATACTGTTATCAAAAATAGCTGATATAGTAATAAGAGTATTTTTAGAAAAAATTAAGGTAGATGGAGTGTATTCGCAAGCAGTGGATGCACTACCATTTCACATGTGTAATATATTAATAATATTATCTGGTATTTATTTAATAACAAAGAATAAATATTTATACGGTATAATTGTAACTTGGATTTTTGCTCCAATATTAGTTATGTTCATACCATCTAATTTTACATATATAACATGGTATTATCCAATAGTATTTTATCTAACACATACTATGATAATAATGACAGCAATATACGGTTTTGTATATTTTAAACAAAGACTATCTTTTAAAATGTATTTAGTATCAGTTGTTGTATTGTTATTAGCATTTACAAACGCATATTTTGTAAATAATAAGTTGAAAACAAACTTTTTCTTTACACATGATTATGTAATGCCGGTAATATCAAAATACTTATCATTAAAAGTATATAGAATAGCATATATTATAGCAAATATAATAGGAGTAACAGCTACATATTCATTAGCAAGAAAATTAAGAAAATAACACAGCTACTTAGTTGTGTTTTTTTAATTCTAATACTAAAAAAGTGTTAAGGTCTATTTGATATAGCTTTAAGCTTTTGATATAACATAGTTTTAAAATAATAATGTAGTTGTGAAAAGGTAATTTATGAATATTAATTTAGAATTAAAACAAATGAAATAAAAAAAGAAGTTATTGCTTTTGCTATCTATAAGGGATTCGATAAAACCTGATGTTAAAGTTAATATAGAAAATGTAGATGTTAAGAGGTACAATGCGACCTTATTTCATTGCAGAAAATACTGAATTTTTAGTAAGTTCTGTAACTCCAGCTAATACTGCAAAATGTAAATTTCTATTCCCTTTTAATGCTCTACCAAAAATGTTCTATAAAATGAAATAACTTTATCAATATCTTCATGATTTAACATTTCTAAAACAAAGCTATCATATTCATCTATTAAAACAATAGGTTCTATTTTGTAGGTATAATAGTATAAGTCTATGAAATATGACAATAGATCTTGAACTATATTAGCTGTTGGTTCATCTTTTTAATATCTAATAATTCTTTTTTTGTAATATCATCTATATTAGAGTTTAATAAAAAACTACGAATTTCCCTCCTGAAAATCTTTACAACACTTCTTAGCATAGAATTAAAATCAGTAACACTAGGATTTTTAAAATCCAAATATATGATAGGTCTTGTGATTAGTACAACTTCTTTTTCTCTAATTCCATTCTTATCTATTAACTCATCAATTATCATTGTTTTATCTATATAGAAAGTGTCATTATAAATCTTTTGTATATGCATACCAGTTTTAAAACTTATATCTATCACCCTAACTAATTCCTCTCTACCATATTTTAATATATTATACAATAAAAATTTTTTTAGTCATATATATTTATTGTGTATACCTTTTATTGTATTTTGGTAAAACAATAATTATTTTTCTTTATAAAAATTAAGTATATAATTTA
Source organism: Oceanivirga miroungae (assembly GCF_902505095.1). GTDB lineage: Bacteria > Fusobacteriota > Fusobacteriia > Fusobacteriales > Leptotrichiaceae > Oceanivirga > Oceanivirga miroungae. The sequence goes on from NZ_CABWIB010000001.1 coordinate 480,942, forward strand.
AAAAAATGTTTGTTTAAATTTATTGCTATTTTTTTTTTGACAAATTTGTTAATCGATGTAAAATATAAAGCAAGATAGAATTTTTTAATTAAGGGGTAATGGAAAGTAGTGAATGAAAAAATCATGAAAATTTACGAAAGAAAGCCCATTACAAAAAAAATATTTACTTAAATCTAAATAGAGTAACAATTTAGAAAAAAGTAAATACTACAAAAAGACCAATTTTCAAATTGGGAATAGGACAATTAAAATAAAATATTTAAGAACTTAATTTAAGTCTAATATGGTCAAAAACTAAAGCATATCTAGAAGGCATATTTAGATTACTGATATTAGTTTTAATATCTAAAAAATCTAGGCTATTTCTAAACTCACCGTTTTTACGACGCATATAGTTAAAGTAGAACATCCAAAGTTCAAAGGAATGTCTAGCACCACTGATATTGAAATATCCAGTTGTGATACGGTAAGATTCTTTGTAAACTCTATTAAGTCTTTCAATTTTTTGTTTAGCAATACGAGTTTTACTATCTTCACCATCATGTATTTCTAAACCTTTAACAGCTGTATGGCGAATGGTAATTCCTAACTCTTTTTGAATAAATTGAAGAGCCATAGGATAAGCAGTAAATTTATCAGACATAACAAAAAGTTCTTTTGGTTTTTCTTTGTATTTTTCAATAAGTTTAAGAAAAACAACAGCACAAGCATTAAAATCTCTTTTTTCATAGATATGGTAAGATACTATGTTTTCATATTTTAAATCATATAATATCCAAACATAATGCTTTTTACCTTTGATTTTGATATAAGTTTCATCGCCAACTATTTGATTAGAAATATTGTTTGTAGGCATTTGGTTAATAGAATAAATCAAAGAAGAAGCCATTTTACAGTAGGTATTAACTGTTGTATGTGTAATATCTATACCATATAAATCTTTAATAGCAGCTGCTGTATCTCTATTAGAAAGTTAAAAGATTTTAGAATTAAAATTTCTAAATATAAAATTTCTTTTAGGTATATCAGTTTTACTAGAATCAATAAATTTAAAAACATCATTTATTGAAGTTTTAATATCACGATAAATATACGAGATTTTATCTTGATTCTTTAATGAACCGTGAGTTTTAATGATTTCTTCTTTAGCTTTAATTCTAAAAGGGCATTTTTTGTTTTTACAACAATATACATCGAATGCAGACCTAGATACTCTAAAACTAAGAGTTTTATAGCAGTAAGGACACGCAAAAACTAGGTTTTGGTCATCTGATAAATCAGATATTTTAATCTTTTGAGATTCGCTAAAGATAAAAGTTTTAAGACATAACTTACATCTTTTTTGAGTTTTGGTATGTAAATAGTGCCATTCTTTAGTAGAAGAACAGTTAGGACATATTTGGTCAGGATTAGGGAAATTAGGCTTTAAATAAGCCTTAGAATGCTTAAATTTACCATTAGCAAGTATCTCTTTGTAATTAAGAGATGGAGTGCTAACAATAGGAGTTTTAATAGCTTCTTTATCAACTTTAAAGTATTCGTAAACAGGAGATCTAGAAGTTTCATCAGTAGGTTCAACATAAGTACCATTTAATTTTTTAATTTGATTAGATAATTTAATAGATGTTACTTTATCTTCTAGTTCTTTAATAAGATTTGTTTTATGCATAACAATATCTTTTAATGAATTAATTTGATTATTTAGATTTAAAATAATATTTGAATAAATAAGTTCTTGAATATTGTTAGTAAAATTTACTCTAATTGACACGTGATATCACCCTTTCTTGGTTGTTTTTAGCGATTCAATTATACAGGAAAATGGGAGGTATAACAATTTTTTTTAAAAGTGGTATAACCCAATGAAATCAATATATAAATTAAAATATATACATATAAAAAGTACTGTATACTTTACAGTACCTTTTAAAAAAAAGAGGTGGAAGTTATGAAACAAAAAAATTTTTTATTTTATTTTATTGCTATTTTATTTGCAGTACAACAAATAGGATATAGCAAAAATTTAGAAAACAAGGCAACTGGAATAAGTGCTTTACTTATTAATGGAGAGGATATAGAGAACACTGAAAAAGAATTTAAAAGTGAAGCTACAGGTGCTGGAAGTGTTGCAGTTGGTTCTTATAATAAAGCAACAGCAAAAAATGCTTCAGCACTAGGTTATTTTAATAAAGCAACAGCAAAAAGTTCAAGTGCTGTTGGTAGTGTCAATACAGTAGCAAAGAAATTCTCTACTGCAGTGGGTGCATTTAATATTGTTGAAGGAATAAAGAGTCAAACAGTTGGGTATCTTAATTATAGTAGTGGTTATGGTAGTATAGTTTATGGAAATCAAAATAATAGAGAATTCAAAAAAAATTACGGAATTAATGGAGAAATTAAAACTGGTGATTTTAGTATGGCTTTTGGTATAGGTAATAATAATGCTGGTGAAGACTCTTTAACATTAGGTCATGGAAATTATGCTATGGGATTTAAATCTTTAGCAATAGGGTACAGCTCAATTTCTGAAGGTCAGGGTAGTACAGTAATAGGAGAAAGAGCATATATTTTGGAAGATACAAATGATGCAATAGCCTTTGGGAATTACTCAAAGACAGCTGTGAATGATGGCGTAGCAATTGGAAGTTATTCATTAGCAGAAACAGATAAGAATACATATGGATATAATCCTAAATTAGGAAGAGTAATGAATGATTCAGATTTATCCCAAAAAGGAGAATATGAAAAAAAATATAAAGCAGAGAAAAATGCAAAAAATGATAGTGATAAGGCAGCTATAGCTGCAGAGAAAAAATTATTAGAATATAAAACTGAAAAATGGACGACTAAAGAAGAAGGGGAAAAAATTATTGGTGAATATGTAAAGTTAAATAATGAGGCTTTAGAAAAAATAAAAATTTGGAAAAAAGATAGAAAAGAATTAAGTGATGTAAGCGGGCCTTGGAAATCTACAGCTGGTGCATTTTCAGTTGGTAATTCTGAACTTGGAATAATACGTCAAATTACAGGAGTTTCAGCAGGTACAAAACTTACTGATGCAGTTAATTTGGCTCAACTTAAAGCTTGGAGTCCAACTTTCTATAATAATGGTAGAGCAAGTAATGGGAATTTATCAGGTGATGAAATTACAGGACTTGATGATTTTGGTAAACTTGGAATATATTTTGGTGAGGGGTTAAAAGCTGAAAATGTAGGAAAAGGCTTATTAATAAGTCTAGATGAGAATTCAGGTCGTATAAGTAAAAAAAATATTGATGATAGTGTAAAAAAACTTTCATCAGGGATAGCAAGTTCTTATGCTATTGCAACAATACCTCAAGTTACTTATGATAGGTTGTTTAGTATAGGGGCAGGAACAGGTTTATATAATGGAAAAGGTGCTTTTGCTATAGGGATATCAGGTCAAAATAGGGATAGAAACTTTGTATATAAGGCTAGTGTTTCAATTGGAGAAAAAGCTAATATTGGAATAGCTGCAGGTATTAATTTATCATTAGGTAAAATAAAAAAAGAAGAAACTAAAGTAGTTGAAGTAGTAAAAGAAAATCCAATTAATAATAAACTTATTGAAAGAATAGAAGCGCTAGAAAAAGAAGTTTTAAAACTTAAAGAAAAAGAAAGTATAAGTTATACAATAGATAACTTTGTTTTAGATAGTGATAAAATAACAGGAGAACAAACTGTAAAGTTAAAAGAAATTGTAGAAGTAGTTAATAGTAAATTTACTAATAAGACAATTGTAATAATAGGATATACAGATATTAGACATAATGAAGAGTATAATTTAGATTTGGGTATGAGAAGAGCAAGAGAAGCTAAAAAAGCCTTGATTGAATTAGGACTATCAAATGATGTTAATATTATACTAAAATCTTATGGATATAATGAAAGAGTTGAAGGAGACTATGGAAAACAAAGAAGAGTTGAAATTTTAATAAATGATATTAATTCGTATAGATAATTATTTGATAGAGAGAGTCTATAATTTTAAAAATAAAGATTATAGGCTTTTTTTAGTTTTTTTTGTTAAAATAACTAAAAAAAAAATAAATTTTTTATTGATAAAATTCTTTTTCGGCATATAACATATTGAAAACTATTTTGGTAATGGAAAGTAGTGAATGAAAAAATTATGAAAATTTACGAAAGAAAGCCCATTACAAAAAAAATATTTACTTAAATCTAAATAGATTAACAATTTAGAAAAAAGTAAATACTACAAAAAGACAAATTTTCAAATTGGGAATAGTACAATTAAAATAAAATATTTAAGAACTTAATTTAAGTCTAATATGGTCAAAAACTAAAGCATATCTAGAAGGCATATTTAGATTACTGATATTAGTTTTAATATCTAAAAAATCTAGGCTATTTCTAAACTCACCGTTTTTACGACGCATATAGTTAAAGTAGAACATCCAAAGTTCAAAGGAATGTCTAGCACCACTGATATTGAAATATCCAGTTGTGATACGGTAAGATTCTTTGTAAACTCTATTAAGTCTTTCAATTTTTTGTTTAGCAATACGAGTTTTACTATCTTCACCATCATGTATTTCTAAACCTTTAACAGCTGTATGGCGAATGGTAATTCCTAACTCTTTTTGAATAAATTGAAGAGCCATAGGATAAGCAGTAAATTTATCAGACATAACAAAAAGTTCTTTTGGTTTTTCTTTGTATTTTTCAATAAGTTTAAGAAAAACAACAGCACAAGCATTAAAATCTCTTTTTTCAGAGATATGGTAAGATACTATGTTTTCATATTTTAAATCATATAATATCCAAACATAATGCTTTTTACCTTTGATTTTGATATAAGTTTCATCACCAACAATTTGATTAGAAATATTGTTTGTAGGCATTTGGTTAATAGAATAAATCAAAGAAGAAGCCATTTTACAGTAGGTATTAACTGTTTTATGTGTAATATCTATACCATATAAATCTTTCATAGCAGCTGCTGTATCTCTATTAGAAAGTTTTAGATTAACTTTAAAGTAAATTACTTTAGAAAAGATTTTAGAATTAAAATTTCTAAATATAAAATTTCTTTTAGGTATATCAGTTTTACTAGAATCAATAAATTTAAAAACATCATTTATTGAAGTTTTAATATCACGATAAATATACGAGATTTTATCTTGATTCTTTAATGAACCGTGAGTTTTAATGATTTCTTCTTTAGCTTTAATTCTAAAAGGGCATTTTTTGTTTTTACAACAATATACATCGAATGCAGACCTAGATACTCTAAAACTAAGAGTTTTATAGCAGTAAGGACACGCAAAAACTAGGTTTTGGTCATCTGATAAATCAGATATTTTAATCTTTTGAGATTCGCTAAAGATAAAAGTTTTAAGACATAACTTACATCTTTTTTGAGTTTTGGTATGTAAATAGTGCCATTCTTTAGTAGAAGAACAGTTAGGACATATTTGGTCAGGATTAGGGAAATTAGGCTTTAAATAAGCCTTAGAATGCTTAAATTTACCATTAGCAAGTATCTCTTTGTAATTAAGAGATGGAGTGCTAACAATAGGAGTTTTAATAGCTTCTTTATCAACTTTAAAGTATTCGTAAACAGGAGATCTAGAAGTTTCATCAGTAGGTTCAACATAAGTACCATTTAGTTTTTTAATTTGATTAGATAATTCTTTATTTTTTCTTTTTTGATAATTTAAAGATTTTTTAATAGATGTTACTTTATCTTCTAGTTCTTTAATAAGATTTGTTTTATGCATAACAATATCTTTTAATGAATTAATTTGATTATTTAGATTTAAAATAGAATTTGAATAAATAAGGTCTTGAATATTGTTAGTAAAATTTGCTATAATTGACACGTGATATCACCCTTTCTTGGTTGTGTTTTGCGATTCAATTATACAGGAAAATGGGAGGTATCACAATTTTTTTTGAAAAAAAGTGATATAGCCCAATAAAATCAATATATAAATTAAAATATATAAATAAAAAAGGACTGTATAGTTTACAGTACCCTATATAAAAAAGGAGACGAACAATGGAATTTTTAAATAAAAATTATATCTTATTATTACTAAGTCAGTTACTTAATACATTTTCAGGTTTATTTTTTAATGTTGTAATAATTATCTTAGTATATAATAAGACAAATTCTGTAAGTAATTCAACGCTTGTTCTTATTATAACTACCATAGCTGCAATAATTAGTGGAATATTTAATAGTTTTTATATAGATGATATTTCGTACAAAAAAATAATGTTTTTTGCAAATTTAATTAATGGAATTTCATTACTCTTATTTATGTTATTTATAAAATATAACGGTATAAATTTAATGTATATATATTTATTAACCTTTATTTTAAGTTTTGTTAATGGAGCATATAGTCCTAGTAGATTAGCAACAGTAGCACTTATAGTAAAAAAAGATTTATTAGTTAAAGCAAATGGTATTTTTGTTTCTATAATTCAAATAATGCAAACTACCGGTTGGATTATTGCCTTTCCAATAACAGATTTATTAGGAGTAGATTATTCCATATTATTTGTATCTATTTGCTATATTCTATCATCTTTTTCTATTTTAGGGATGAATATGCAAAAGAGTAAAAATATAAATAAGAAAAATGTATTTAGTATAAAAAAAATAACTGATGGAATAGAACCGTTTTTTGAACATAAACTTCTAAAATCAATTACTATTATGGATATTATAGAAAATTTTGCAAATGTAATATGGATGCCAACATTTTTATTAGCTTTTACAACAAAAATTTTAAATGCTAGTGAAAATTGGTGGGGTTATCAAGGGTCAGCATTTTTTTTAGGTTTAATATTAGGAGGAATATTAGTATCTAAATATTCTTATATAGTAGATAATTCTACAAGAAAATCTCTTATTTATTCATCATTTTTAGTATTTTGTATAACTTTAGTATATGTATTCAATAAAAATGTTTATTATGCTACTTTTTTATCTTTTTTAATAGGAATACCAGCTCAACTTAGAAATGTTTTACAAGAAAGCCTAATTCAAAAATCAACAGATAGTAAAGTAATAGCAAGAGTATTTTCTTTTAGAGACATTTTATTACAGGTGACTTACTTAATTTCTCTTTTTATAGCTAGTAGAATAGCAGATAAATATGGGATTAAGAGTGTATTTATTTATGGAACAATAGTATATTTAATTACAACTTTGTTCGCAACTATATCGCCAAGTATAAGAAAATATAGGTAAGGAGAAGAAATGAAAGAAAAATTAAATAAAAATATTTATAGAAACTATATTTTTTGGTTTTTAATAAATTTTAGTTTAACTCATGCTGTTTGGGTTTTATATTTAACATCAAAAGGTTTTTCTTTGTTTCAAATAGGAATAATGGAAACAATATATCATATAACATCGTTTACTATGGAGATCCCAACAGGAGCTATTGCTGATATATATGGAAGAAAAACATCAAGAACTTTAGGAAGAGTATTAAATTTAGTAAGCTTACTTTTAATGTTATTTAGTAATAATATTTTAGTTATAGCTATAAGTTTTGTTTTTAGTGCATTAGGTAATAACTTAGAATCAGGAGCTGGAGAAGCTTTAGTCTATGATAGTTTAAAAGAATTAAAAAAAGAAGCAGAGTATATTAAAATACAATCAAATAGTGAAATGATACTGCAAGTTACAAGAGCAGTATCGCTACTATTAGGAGGGTATTTGGCAAATATTTCATATAATTTAACTTATAAAATAGCAGCATTTGTAACCTTAATATCAATTTTACAGAGTATGACATTTACAGAACCTAGTATAGGAAAAGTAGATAGAGAAATTAACATCTATAAAACTTTTAAAAAGCAATTTATAGATAGTGTTAGTGTAGTTAAAAATGATACAAGAATTAGCGTAATAATAATTTGTATAGAATTAGTTGCCTCATTTGCAATAACAAGTTTTTACTATAGTCAAAATCTGCTAAAATTTGAAGGATATAATAATTTCGAAATAGGAATAGTTCTAGCAGCTATAGGCGTTTTAACAGGTATTTTAGTAGTATTTACATCTAAATTAGAAGAAAAATTTGGAATAAGAAATTTATTATTATTCTTACCATTTATAAATGTAATAGGATTTATTCTAATATCTATAAGTAGTCTAACAATTTTAGGAATGTTTATAGTAAATATTAATGAAAGCGCAATGTTTGTAGTATCGAGTAATTACTTAAATACACTAATACCTAGTAAGCAAAGAGCAACTGTTCTATCTTTTCAAAGTATGTTTTTTAGTTTAGCAATGATTATATTTTTCCCAGTAGTAGGAAAAATTGGAGATATATTTAGCTTAAATATTTCATATCAATTCTTAGCATTAGTAGCATTTGTAATACAAATACTATTTATTAATTTAATAAAGAAAAAAATTTAAAATAGTTGTACATGAAGAAGGCAAGGTAAAACTTGTTTTTTTTTATATATTTAAAAAGTATATGATATATTTTAAACTAAAATTTATAAATATTTTAGAATCAAATTTCCTTAATTATTTGGAAAAAGTTGTAATGGAAAAAATTTAAAATGAAGATACAATTATATCGGTAATGGAAAGTAGTGAATGAAAAAATCATGAAAATTTACGAAAGAAAGCCCAATACAAAAAAATATTTACTTAAATCTAAATAGATTAACAATTTAGAAAAAAGTAAATACTACAAAAAGACCAATTTTCAAATTGGGAATAGGACAATTAAAATAAAATATTTAAGAACTTAATTTAAGTCTAATATGGTCAAAAACTAAAGCATATCTAGAAGGCATATTTAGATTACTGATATTAGTTTTAATATCTAAAAAATCTAGGCTATTTCTAAACTCACCGTTTTTACGACGCATATAGTTAAAGTAGAACATCCAAAGTTCAAAGGAATGTCTAGCACCACTGATATTGAAATATCCAGTTGTGATACGGTAAGATTCTTTGTAAACTCTATTAAGTCTTTCAATTTTTTGTTTAGCAATACGAGTTTTACTATCTTCACCATCATGTATTTCTAAACCTTTAACAGCTGTATGGCGAATGGTAATTCCTAACTCTTTTTGAATAAATTGAAGAGCCATAGGATAAGCAGTAAATTTATCAGACATAACAAAAAGTTCTTTTGGTTTTTCTTTGTATTTTTCAATAAGTTTAAGAAAAACAACAGCACAAGCATTAAAATCTCTTTTTTCATAGATATGGTAAGATACTATGTTTTCATATTTTAAATCATATAATATCCAAACATAATGCTTTTTACCTTTGATTTTGATATAAGTTTCATCGCCAACTATTTGATTAGAAATATTGTTTGTAGGCATTTGGTTAATAGAATAAATCAAAGAAGAAGCCATTTTACAGTAGGTATTAACTGTTGTATGTGTAATATCTATACCATATAAATCTTTAATAGCAGCTGCTGTATCTCTATTAGAAAGTTAAAAGATTTTAGAATTAAAATTTCTAAATATAAAATTTCTTTTAGGTATATCAGTTTTACTAGAATCAATAAATTTAAAAACATCATTTATTGAAGTTTTAATATCACGATAAATATACGAGATTTTATCTTGATTCTTTAATGAACCGTGAGTTTTAATGATTTCTTCTTTAGCTTTAATTCTAAAAGGGCATTTTTTGTTTTTACAACAATATACATCGAATGCAGACCTAGATACTCTAAAACTAAGAGTTTTATAGCAGTAAGGACACGCAAAAACTAGGTTTTGGTCATCTGATAAATCAGATATTTTAATCTTTTGAGATTCGCTAAAGATAAAAGTTTTAAGACATAACTTACATCTTTTTTGAGTTTTGGTATGTAAATAGTGCCATTCTTTAGTAGAAGAACAGTTAGGACATATTTGGTCAGGATTAGGGAAATTAGGCTTTAAATAAGCCTTAGAATGCTTAAATTTACCATTAGCAAGTATCTCTTTGTAATTAAGAGATGGAGTGCTAACAATAGGAGTTTTAATAGCTTCTTTATCAACTTTAAAGTATTCGTAAACAGGAGATCTAGAAGTTTCATCAGTAGGTTCAACATAAGTACCATTTAATTTTTTAATTTGATTAGATAATTTAATAGATGTTACTTTATCTTCTAGTTCTTTAATAAGATTTGTTTTATGCATAACAATATCTTTTAATGAATTAATTTGATTATTTAGATTTAAAATAATATTTGAATAAATAAGTACAGGTATGCATTTCCACCCTTTATTTTTACCACCATATATGCTAAAATATTTTGAGGTGATTTTTATGGCGAATATTGCTGCGTTTTTTGATATAGATGGAACAATTTTTAGAAATTCATTACTTATTGAACATTTTAAAATGTTAATTACATATAAGTTCATAAAATATGAAGCATTTAGTGGCTCAGTCGAAGAAAAATTTAATAAATGGGCTAAAAGAGAAGGTGACTATGATGATTATCTAGAACCACTTACAAAGCATTATGTAAATGGATTAATGGAATTAGATGAGGCAGATGTAAACTATGTAGCTCAAAGAGTAATTGATTTAAAATGGGAAAATCAGTATAGATATGCTAAAAAAATGCTTAAGTTTCATAAAGACAGAAATGATAAAATTGTCATAATATCAGGGAGTCCTGACTTTTTAGTCTCAAAAATGGCAGAAAAATTAGGAATAGAATATTTTTATGCTAGTGAATATGTAGTAGAAAATAATAAATATACTGGCGAAGTTATTCCTATGTGGGATAGTAAAAGTAAACAAGAAGCAATTAAAAATTTCTGTGAAAAATACGATATAGATTTAAGTAATTCATATGCTTATGGTGACACAAAAGGAGACTACTCTATGTTTAAATTAGTAGGGCATCCTATTGCATTAAATCCTGCTAAAAATTTAATTGATAAAATAGTAGAAGATAAGGATTTAATGGAAAAAATACAAATTAAAGTAGAAAGAAAAAATGTCATATACACCTTAAAAGCAAGTGAATTAGAATATAATAAAGGAGAGGATTAGATGATACAAACAAGTAATTTATCAGTACAGTTTGGAGGTAGAAAATTATTTGAAGATGTAAATGTTAAGTTTACAAGTGGTAATTGCTACGGAATAATAGGTGCAAACGGTGCTGGGAAATCAACATTTCTAAAAGTTCTAACTAAAGAAATAGAATCAACTACTGGTGAAGTAATTATTGATAAGAAAAAAAGATTATCTTTTTTAAAACAAAACCACTTTGCTCATGAAAATGATGTAGTTTTAGATGTTGTAATAATGGGGCATAAAAGACTTTATGAAGTAATTAAAGAAAGAGAAACTCTATATGCTAAATCAGAATTTACTGAAGAAGATGGAATGTTAGCAGCTGAATTAGAAGGTGAATTTGCTGAATTAGATGGTTGGGACGCTGAAACTAATGCTGAAAAAATATTATTAGGTTTAGGAATAGAAGTAGAAAAACATACAAAACTAATGAGTGATTTAATAGAAGCAGACAAGGTTAAGGTTTTATTAGCTCAAGCTTTATTTGGGAATCCAGATATCTTACTATTAGACGAGCCCACAAATGGACTTGATTTAAATGCCACAACTTGGCTTGAAAATTTTTTAATGGATTTAGAAGATACAACAGTATTAGTAGTATCACATGATAGACACTTTTTAAATAAGGTGTGTACACATATAGCAGATATTGATTATGGTAAGATTAAAATTTATGTAGGAAACTATAATTTCTGGTATGAATCAAGTCAACTGATGCAAGAATTAATGAGAAACCAAAATAAAAAAATAGAGCAAAAAAGAAAAGAGTTACAAGACTTTATAGCTAGATTTAGTGCAAATGCAAGTAAATCAAAACAAGCAACAAGTAGAAAAAAACAATTAGAAAAATTACAATTAGAAGATTTAGAAGTATCTAATAGAAAATATCCTTGGATAGACTTTAAACCAGACAGAGAAGCAGGGAATAACTTATTATCTGTTTCTAATATATCTAAAACTATAAATGGTAAAAAAGTATTAAATGATGTTAGTTTTACTATAAACACAAATGATAAGGTAATATTTATTAGTGAAAACGACTTAGCTATAACAACGCTATTTAAAATTTTAAGTGGTGAGTTAGAGCCTGATTCAGGGTCATATACATTTGGAGTAACAACTAGTACTTCATATTTTCCAAAAGATAATTCTGAATACTTTGAAGGAGTTGACTTAAATTTAATTGATTGGTTAAGACAATATTCAAAAGATGAACATGAAGAATACATACGTTCATATTTAGGAAGAATGCTATTTTCAGGAGAAGAAGCTAAGAAAATGGCAAATGTTTTAAGTGGTGGAGAAAAAGTTAGATGTATGTTATCTAAGATGATGTTAAGTGGAGCTAATGTATTAATTATGGATAATCCAACAGATCATTTGGATCTAGAGTCAATAACATCACTAAATAAGGCATTAATGAGATTTAATGGAACAATTCTATTTACAACAAAAGATCATGAGTTTAATGAAACAGTGTCTAATAAAATAATAGATATTAAAGAAGACAGAGTAATAGAAAAATTATCTACATACGATGAGTACATTTTTGGGGAGGATAAATAGATGAAAGATATATTTTTTAGAAATGAGTTTATTTGGTTAGCATATGTATTAGTGAACTACATATTTATATTATTAGCATACAAAAGATGGGGGAAATTAGGACTTATGATATTTGTTCCATTGTCAGTAGTAATAGCAAATATTCAAGTTAATAAACTAATAGTGTTATTTGGAATAGAAGCAACTATGGGGAATATAGCATATGCAAGTATATCAACAATAGAAGATATATTATCAGAAAACTATGGTAAAAAATATGCTAAAACGGTAGTTTCTATTGGATTTGTAACAATGATATTTACAACTTTAGTTATGAATATTGCAATTTTAATGAATCCTGCAAGTTTTGATACAATACAACCAGCATTAAAAGCATTATTTACACCATTATTTAGACTTACTATAGCTTCACTTACAGCTTATGTTGCATCAACATACTTAGATATTTATTTATACCAAGCTATAAGAAAAGTATTTCCTAGTTTTAAAAACATATGGATAAGAAACAACCTAAGTACATTTTTAAGTCAATTATTAGATAGTATAGTATTTACAACTATTGCATTTTTAGGTGTATTTGACATGAGTACTTTAATTCAAATAGTTATATCAACTTACTTAATTAAGGTAATAGTTTCTGTTTTAGATACTCCATTTGTATATATAGCAGCATGGTGGAAAAAACAAGGTAAAATAAGAGAAATAGACGAAATACAGGAGGGATAGTATGAAATTAATATCCTGGAATGTAAATGGATTAAGAGCTGTAATGAAAAAAGGATTTGAAGATTTTTTAAATGAACAAGATCCAGATATAATAGGGTTACAAGAAATTAAGTTAAGTGAGGGTCAACTAGATTTTAATCCTGAGGGCTACCATATGTACTATAACTATGCTGAAAAAAAAGGTTATTCAGGAACAGCAGTATTTAGTAAAATTAAGCCAATAAATGTAAGTTATGGGATAGGTATTCCTGAACATGATACTGAAGGTAGAGTAATATGTTTAGAGTTTGAAAACTTTTACTTTATAACGGTATATACACCAAACTCTAAAGCTGAACTTGAAAGATTAGACTATAGACAAGTATGGGAAGATGAATTTAGAAAGTATTTACTAGATTTAAAAGAAAAAAAAGAAGTAATAGTTTGTGGAGATTTAAATGTAGCTCATAATGAGATAGATCTTAAAAATCCTAAAACTAATACAAGAAGTGCTGGATTTACAATTGAAGAAAGAAATAAGTTTACTAAACTTTTAGAAAGTGGATTTGTAGATACATTTAGATATATGTATCCTGAGAAAATAAAGTATTCTTGGTGGTCTTATAGAGCAAATGCTAGAGCTAGAAATACAGGCTGGAGAATAGACTATTTTGTAGTAAGTCCAAATTTAGTAAAAGAAATTAAAAATGCTGATATATTAGATCAAGTATTAGGGTCTGATCATGCACCAGTATTATTAGAAATATAGATGAAAAATAAGTGGCTTTTGCCACTTATTTTACATAGTAAATTTTTTATCAAACACTTTAGATATTAAGTAAATTGCAACTACAGCACATATATCTAATGATATCGCTATAATATTAAGTATTGAAAATATATTTTCAAAACTAGCAAAATTTACAATTAGACTAGTGTAAAAATATGTAAATATTGATAAACATATAGCTGTTAAAATATATGTTAATAATTTTGAATTAAATAATATCTTAAATATTATTATAAATACATACCCAATTGTCATGTATATAAAGATATTTGATACAAAGACAAATAGGGATAATAGATTATTAACATTAATATTTATTGGATATCTATAGTAAACTAAATCTATAATTACTGGTATAGAACTATTAACTATTAAAAATGATACACCTAGTAATATTTTACTGACTATAATATTTATCGGTTTTATTGGGAGAGTGAATATAAAATAGCCTTGAGTAGTAAATAAATCCTTAATAAATATATTTGAAAGTACAATAATAAATAACGAAAAAGTTGTTAATGCTAATATAAGTAAAAGTAGATAATGAATACCCATAAAAGAAGTATATATACGGTATAAGTTCAACATATAAAATGTTTGTAAAACTAGTAAAACTTGTTCAAGTACCATTAGTGGTAAGTTTTTCTTTAGGATGTAATTAAAATATCTAAACATTTTTTATACCTCCAAATTCTTTTATATATAAATCTTCAACTGAAATACTATCATCTAAACGAATCGATTCTACATCATATTTATTAGATAATTTACCGTCTTTAATAAATACAACTTGGTCAAATATTTGTTCAATATCTTTTATTAAATGTGTAGTTATTATTACAGATGATTTTTCGTCTATATTTTCAATTATTAAGTTTAATATTTGTTTTCTAGTTATTACATCAACCCCAGCTATTGGTTCATCTAGTATATATAGTTTAGCAACTCTACTTAAAATTAGTATTAAATTTAGTTTTTCTATCATACCTTTAGATAAGTTTTTAATTTTTGCATTTTTATCTATTTCAAGTTCTAATAAAAGCTTATTTGCTTTTTCTTCATTAAAGTTATCTTTATAAAAATACTTAAATTGTTCTATTGCAGAGCTAACTTTTATTGAATCATCTAAAAAATTAACATCTGGTAAATAGCTAATATCCTTATTTGATAATATTGATATATCTTTACCATCTAATTTTATTTCACCGGAATTATAACTATTTAAGTGAACTAGTATTTTCATAAGGCTTGTTTTACCACTACCATTAGGACCTAGTAAGCCAAGTATTACACCTTCTTCTAATTCTAGCTTAACATTATCTAGTATCTGTTTTGATTTTATCTTTTTATTAAGATTTTTAATTTCTAATAACATTATTCATACTCCTTTTCTATGAGTTCAATTATTTCATCTTTAGTAAACCCAGCTACACTCATGTCTTTTATAAAGTTTTTAATAGAAGTTTTTACTTTTTCTTTTTTTAGGCTAGATATTTTTTTACTATCCTCAGTTAAGAAATACCCGATACCCCTTCTATTTTCAATAATACCTAGTAACTCTAATTCCTTTAGGCATTTCATTGCAGTATTTTGATTTATAGTGTATTTTACAGCTAAATCTCTAATACTTATCATCTTTTCTCCTGCTACATACTTTTTTTTAATTATGTCATCTATAATCTCATCTACTATTTGAATATATATAGGACTTTTATTATTAAATTCCAAATTAATCAACCCCTTATACTGTTATAGTTGCATAGTACAGCAAATTATGGAAATTGTCAAGTATTTATGATATAATCTAGAAAATACAATTTTAGGAGGACAAAGTGGAACATAACTATATATTCCTATCGAGTGAGTTAGGTCTTGAAAAATCACAAATTGAAAATACATATAACTTGTATAAAGAAGGTGCAACCATAGCTTTTATTGCACGTTATAGAAAAGAGTTAACAAAAGGACTTGATGAGGATACAATAAGAAATATTATAGATAGATTAAACTATCTAGAAAACTTAGATAAAAGAAAAGAAGAAGTAATTAGATTAATAGAAGAGCAAGGGAAACTAACAGAAGAACTAAAAAAAGATATAGAAAGTTCAACAGTATTACAAAGGGTAGAAGATCTATACTTGCCATACAAAAAAAAGAAAAAAACTAAAGCAGATATAGCAAAAGAACAAGGATTAGAAGAATTATCTAAAAAAATATTAGAAGGTATAACAAAAGATGAATTAGAAATACTAGCTAAAGACTTTATTACAGACTTAGTAGTAGACCAAAAAGATGCAATAGAAAAAGCCTCGCTAATAATAGCTCAAGATATATCTGAGGATATTAAGGTAAGAGAATACTTAAGAGAACAAATTTTAGAAAAAGCTAATATATCAGCAAGTTTAATTGAGAAAAATAAGCAGTTAGATGAGAATTTAGTGTATAAAGACTACTACGAATTTACTAGCTCAATTAAAAATGTTAAAACACATAATGTACTAGCTCTAAACCGTGCTGAAAAAGAAAAGATATTAAAAGTTAGTATATCTTTTGATGATATAACACAAGATAAGGTATATAAGAATATATTAAATAAGACATTTAAGAAAAAAGATAAATCACAAGAAGAACTTTATCTAAGTATAGTAGTAGACGCATACACAAGACTTTTATTCCCATCAATAGAAAATGAAGTTAGAAATATATTAACTACTAATTCAGATGAAGATGCTATAAAAGTATTTAGTAAAAACTTAGAATCATTATTATTACAACCACCTTTATACAAAAAAACTATACTAGGTTTAGATCCTGGTATTAGAACAGGTTGTAAGTTAGCAATAATTTCAAGTGAAGGTTTTTATGTAGCTTCAGATGTAATATACCCAGTTGATTATGCACACAGTGAAAAACAATTAGAATTATCTAGAAAAAAATTAAAAGAGTATATACAAAAGTATAAGGTAGATATAATAGCTATAGGGAATGGTACAGCTTCAAGAGAAACTGAAAAGTTTGTAGCAGAAAATATTAAAGGATTAGATGTTAAATATGTAATAGTAAATGAAGCAGGAGCTTCTGTATACTCAGCATCAAAATTAGCAGCAGAAGAGTTTCCAAAATTAGATGTAACAGTTCGAGGTACAATTTCAATAGCTAGAAGAATACAAGATCCATTATCAGAATTAGTTAAAATAGATCCAAAATCAATTGGTGTTGGAATGTATCAACATGATGTTAATCAAAAAGAATTAAATAATAGCCTAGAAGAAACAATAGTAAAAATTGTAAATAGAGTTGGAGTAAATTTAAATACAGCATCATATGCTCTACTTAGTTTTGTATCTGGAGTTAAGAAAAATATTGCTAAAAATATAGTGGATTATAGAAAAGAAAATGGAGACTTTAAAGATAGACAGTCCTTATTAAAAGTAAAAGGACTAGGAGCAAAAGCATATGAACAAATGGCTGGATTTATTGTAATACCAGAATCTAAAAATCCATTTGATAATACAATAATTCACCCAGAATCATATGAACTAGCACAAAAAATACTTGAATTAGTTTCTGAAAGTAAGGAAAGTCTATATAGTGATTATAAGGCAGTAAGAGAAAAATTAAGTAAATTAAAAGAAAAAGATGTAATAGAAAAAATGAAAAAAGATTATGGTGTAGAAACTATAAAAGATGTATATAATGCACTTTTATTAGATAGAAGAGACCCAAGAGATAGCTACCCACAACCAATGTTAAAATCAGATATATTAAATATAGAGGATTTAAAAGAAGGTATGGAACTAGAAGCAGTTGTTAGAAATGTAGCTAAATTTGGAGCATTTGTAGATATTGGTCTAAAAAATGATGCCATGATACACATATCTGAACTATCAGATAAATTTGTAAAAGATCCAAGCGATATATTAAGCGTAGGAGATATTATTAAAGTTAGAGTACTTAACATAGACAAAGAAAGAAAAAGAGTAGCTCTTAGTAGAAAGAATATGAAGTAAAAAGAACTAACTTAAAAATTAATGAAAAATAAAAAATTCACATATTGGAACAATTGTTGGAACAAGAAAAAAAAATTAAAATTTAAAATTTTAAAAAAATTAAAGTTTTATCCCTAAATTTACTATATTTTGTTAGTGGTATACACCAAAAATTACAACAAATAAAAAAAATAATCAAAATAATAATTTTAAGATAGAATTTTTTTTACTTTATTAGTGATTTTTTTATAAAAAAAATTTGATTTTTGCTTTATTTTGTGATATAAATATACTGAAGTTTACGAATAGTAAATATATTATAATTATGGTGGAGAAAATTATGAAAAAGACAATTTTATTATCATCATTAATCGCAGCAACTACATTATTTGCTAATGGTTTTGATGTTAAAGCTGGAGCAGAATACTCTTATGCTACATTAAATGGAAAAAGAGCTCACGTTGTTGGAATGTTCGTTGAAGGTGAATACAGTCACGAAGTATACCAAATTAACGATAAATTAGCTGTAGAAGTTGCAGGAGGAGCAGATTTAGGTGTTAAATTTGGTAGAATTACATTAGATAATAAAGAATTTGTAACTATAGCAGAAAATAATGCTAAGTTATTAAAGAATTTCTATGAAGCAAATAAAGATAAGGAAAAAGCTGCAGTAAAGGCAGAATTAGATAAAAAAGAAAATGCGGCTGTTAAAAAATTAGTTAAAAAATTATTAGGAGCTGAGGAAGATAAATATACTATTGAAAATATTAAAAAAGAAGCTGATAAAGAACCAGCTAAATATAAAGGTGACAAAAATCAAAGCGTTTTTGTATTCTCTGCTGACGCATTTGCATTACCAAAACTTGTTTATACTATAAACCAAGATATAAAAGTATCTGGTGGAGTTAAATTAGGATTAGGTTATGAAATGGAAAGATTTTTTGGAAAAGAAATTTCTGATCTTAAAGTTGACGTTAGAGAAAAATTAACAACTAAATATAAAGTAGAAGATGCTAAAAAAGACGAAGAAAAAACTAGAAAAGATGCTGCTGATGAATTAAATAAATTAAATGAAGCTTACCTTGTAGATAAAAATAAAAAATTAGATAAAGATGATTTTGAAGTAGAAGATATAGACGGTGACCAAGCTCATAAAAATCTAGTGTTAAAAGATACAGTACTTAGTGGAAATGCAGCTAAATTAAATCAAGAAATGCCATTCAAACTTGAAGCAGTTACTACACACAGCTTAAGAGTTCCATTTGCAGCTGTAATAGGTGTTAACTACAAGAATATCTTAGGAACAGTTGAATTTGGTGGAGTTTACAAATACGGATTCAAAGGTGCTAAGAGTGGTGTAGATGCAACAGTTAAATTAGGTGCAGGTTACGCATTTTAATAGAATAAATATTTTCTAAAATATGTATAATAAATTAAAGAGGCTATATGGCCTCTTTTTTTGGTATGTTTACTATCTAATAAGGTATAATTTAACTAGGAGGAAATGTGGAGAGAAATAAGGAACTAATAGTAAAAGGTAAAACAACACCTATTTTTGGTATTGAGAGTTAACAGTAATTAAGCTTATGAGTAGTAAAACAAATAGAACTCACTTTTACAATATATACGATTCTCACATAGATTTAGTATTTATGTATTATCCATATAATTATAAGGCAAAAAATCAAACACTAATTGCAGTATTTAAGTTACTAAAAGTTTATGGTGAAACTTTGGATAATAAGGACAAGGGTAAAAATTTATTACACAAGTTATTGTTAGAAAATAGGATTAAATTTTTAGAAGTAAATGAGTATGGTATAGTTAATTAAGTATCACAATCTGCAAATTTCTTATTACATAATTCTTTGATTTGTGGTAAAATATATACAAAAAAGTATAAAAAAGAAAGGGCATATAAGAATATGAGAAAAATTGATTATGCAAAAACACTTAATCTACCAAATACGAGCTTTAAAATGAAAGCAAACCTTCCACAAAAAGAAGGCTTAATGTTAAGAGATTGGGAGAAGAATAAAATATATCAAAAAAGTATAGAAGATACAACTAAACCTGTATTTTTCTTACATGATGGACCGCCATACGCAAATGGAGATATACATATAGGGCATTCTATAAACAAAATATTAAAGGATATAATATTAAAATATAAAAGGCTAAGAGGCTTTTATGCACCATATATACCAGGTTGGGATACACATGGATTACCTATTGAATGGAAAATAATAGAGCAAAAAGGTGATAAAATAGCTAATATGTCAGCCATAGAACTACGTCAAGAATGTAAAAAATATGCATTAAAAGAAGTAGAAAAACAAAAGAAAGACTTTATAAGACTTGGTGTATTAGGAGATTTTGCTAATCCATATATTACATTAAATAAAGAATTTGAAGCTGAAGAATTACAAGTATTCAAAGAAATATATGAAAATGGATATATATATAAAGGCTTAAAACCAGTTTATTGGTCACCAACAACTGAAACAGCACTAGCAGAAGCAGAAATAGAATATAAAGATGTTACATCGTCTACTATTTATGTTAAAATGGATTTAGTAGAAGATGCTTTATCTAAATTAGATATCGATTCTGCTTCTATAATAATATGGACAACAACTCCATGGACATTACCAGCTAACTTAGGAATAGCATTAAATAAAGACTTAGAATATGGAGTATATGAAACTAATAAAGGAAACATGATAGTTGCTACTAGCTTAAGTAATACTGCATTTTCTAAAATGAACTTAGAATTTAAGTTAATAAAAACATTTAAAGGTGATTTACTAGAAAATACTCATTATAATCATCCATTATTTGATAGACAAGGTTTAGTAATATTAGCGGATCACGTTACAGATGAAGCAGGTACAGGTTGTGTACATACTGCACCAGGACACGGGGTAGATGACTTTATAGCAGGAAACAAATATAATTTAGGTGTGTTAAGTCCAGTAGATGATAAAGGACATCTAACTTATGAAGCAGGTAAATATGAAGGATTATTCTATTTAAAAGCTAATAAAGTAATAATAGAAGATTTAGAAAACAGTGGATATTTATTAAATATGACTGAAATTAAACACTCATATCCTCATGACTGGAGAAGTAAAAAACCAGTAATATTTAGAGCAACAGAACAATGGTTTATAAACATAGCTGAAAGTGATATAAGAGAAAATGCCCTAGAAGCATTAAAATCTGTTAAGTTCTATCCAGATTGGGGAAGAAATAGAATAAATTCAATGATGGAAAATAGACCAGATTGGACAATTTCTCGTCAAAGAGTTTGGGGAGTACCTATTCCAATTTTCTATAACAAACAAAATGAAGTTGTATATTACCCAGAAATAATGGATAGAGTTATAGAACTTGTAAAAAAAGAAGGAACTGATATTTGGTTTAAATATAGTGCAAGTGAAATTATAGGACAAGAATTACTAGATAAATATAACTTAAATGGTGAAGAATTAAGAAAAGAAAAAAGTATATTAGATGTATGGTTTGATTCAGGTGTAACTCATAGAGCAGTAGTTAAAACTCGTGGATTTGATAGACCAGTAGATCTATACTTAGAAGGATCTGACCAACATAGAGGATGGTTCCAATCATCATTATTAACATCTATAGCATCAACAAAAGATGCGCCATATAAAAAGATATTAACTCATGGATTTGTTAATGATGCTACAGGTAGAAAAATGAGTAAATCAATAGGAAATGTAATTGTTCCAAATGAAGTTATAGAAAAATATGGAGCAGATATATTAAGACTTTGGGCATCATCAGTTGATTATCGTGAAGATGTTAGATTATCATCTAATATATTAGATAGAATGTCAGATTCATATAGAAAAATTAGAAATACAAGTAGATACTTACTAGGAAATATTTATGACTTTGATTATGAAAAAGATAAAGTAAATTATGAAGATATGCTAGAAATTGATAAATGGGCATTAAATAAACTAGAAAGATTAAAAATAAAAGTAGAAAAACTTTATGAATCATATGAGTTTTATAGTTTATTCCAAGAAATATTAAATTTCTGTATTATAGATATGTCATCATTTTATTTAGATATAATAAAAGATAGATTATACTGTGATTATAGAGCATCTGTTGAAAGAAGATCAGCACAAACTGTAATGAGTGAAGTTCTAAAAGTATTAGTTAGAATAATATCTCCAGTTTTATCATTTACTGCAGAAGAAATCTGGGCTAAATTACCAGAAAATATGAAAGATACAGAAAGTGTACATTTAAGTAAGTGGATAGAAATAGATGAAAAATATGTAGATGATAAATTAGAGAAAAAATGGCAAAAATTACATACATTAAGAAAAGAAGTAAATAAAAAAATAGAAGAAAAAAGAAATGAAAAAGAAATAGGATTATCACTTGATGCAAAAGTATTACTTAACATTAAAAATTCTGAATTTGAATTTGTAAAAGAATATAACGAATTAGAAATTTCTGATATTCTATTAGTATCTCAAGTTGAATTTGTAGATGAAGTATTAGAAGAAACAGAAATTGAAAATATATCTGTTAAGATAGTAAGAGCATTAGGTGAAAAATGTGAAAGATGCTGGAAATATAGCGAAAAAACAGGAGATCCTATTTATGGACAGGTTACACCAAGAGATGCTATGGTACTAAAAATTATGGATGAAAATGGTGAACTAGATGACAAGTATAAAGAAGAATAGTATTTCAATTTATATAATATTTATTACTTTACTAGTATGTATAGATCAATTAACAAAACAAGCTATATATAATTTATCAAATGGAAGACTTTTATACTCAAAATCAATAATAGGGGATTTTTTTAGAATTACATATATAGAAAATCATGGTGGTATTTTTGGACTTGCACAAGGTCATATAATATGGTTTACAATAATAAGTACTGCAATGATAATATATATCTATTTAACAGAGCTTAAAAACTTTAGAAGCTATAGTATGATAAATAAAATAGCAGTGAGCTTTATAATCTCAGGAGCTATTGGAAATATGTTAGATAGATATATTCGTGGTTATGTTATAGATATGCTAGATTTTAGAGCAATTTGGTCTTTTATATTCAATGTAGCTGATGTATATATAAATATAGGAATATATATTTTAATTATTGCATATATTTTAAAATATCTTAAAGAAAAAAAGGGGTAAATGAAATGACTTTTCAAAAGATAATTCAAACATTACAAAAATATTGGGAAGAAAAAGGAGCGCTTTTATCAAATCCATATGATGTTGAAACAGGAGCAGGTACATTTAATCCTGATACATTTTTAATGTCATTAGGACCTGAACCATTTAAGGTTTGTTATGTAGAACCTTCTAGAAGACCAAAAGATGGTAGATATGGAGAAAATCCAAATAGAGTATATCAACATCACCAATTTCAAGTAATAATGAAACCATCACCAGATAATATACAAGAACTTTATTTAAAGAGTTTAGAAGCACTAGGAATAAACCTAGAAGAACATGATATTAGATTTGTCGAAGATAACTGGGAATCACCAACATTAGGAGCTTGGGGTCTTGGTTGGGAAGTATGGTTAGATGGAATGGAAATAACACAATTTACATATTTCCAACAAGTAGGAGGACTTGAGGTTGAAATAACACCAGCGGAAATTACATACGGACTTGAAAGAATAGCATTATACTTACAAAATAAAGATGATATATATGATCTTGATTGGTCTGAAACTGTGAAATACGGTGATAGAAGAAAACAATATGAATATGAAATGAGTAAATACAGCTTTGAAGTTAGTGACAGTGAAATGAACTTTAAACTATTTGATATGTATGAAAAAGAAGCGAATAACTGTATAAATCATAAATTAGTATTACCAGCATATGACTATGTATTAAAATGTTCTCATACATTTAATAACTTAGATGCTAGAGGTAGTATTAGTACAACAGAGCGTATGTCATACATTTTAAGAGTAAGAGATTTAGCTAAAAAATGTGCAGAGTTATTTGTTAAAAACAGAGAAGAATTAGGATATCCATTACTTAAAAAGGAGGCTAAATAATGAAACTATTATTTGAGCTTGGGGTAGAAGAATTACCTTCAAGATATATTAAAAAATCAGAAGAAGCATTATTAAATAATGTAGTAGAAGCCTTAGAAAAAAATAGAGTAGAAGTTTTTAATAAAAAATCATTTAGTACACCTAGAAGATTATCATTTATAATCGAATTATCAGATGTAAAAAAAGGTTTAAATGAAAAAAAACTAGGACCAAGTGTTAGTGCAGCATTTAAAGATGGTGTTGCTACAAAAGCATTACTAGGATTTTTAAAATCTAATAACTTAGATGAAAATGATTACAAAGTAGTAAATACTGAAAAAGGTGAATATATACAAATTACTAAATTTGAAAAAGAAAGTTCATCAAAAGATATATTAGCTGAAATAATAAAAGAAGCAGTTTTAAAATTAGAATTTGAAAAAAGTATGAAATGGGGATCATCTAGTTTTAGATTTGTAAGACCTATAAAATGGATATTAGCTTTAGTTGATAATAAGGTTTTAGATATTGAAATTTCTAATGTGAAATCATCGAATTTAACAAGAGGGCTTCGTGTATTTGCTAGTCAAGAAATAGTGATTGATGATATAGATTCTTATGAAAAAATATTATTAGATAACTATGTAGTTGCAAATAGAGATAAAAGACAAGAAATGATATTAAATAATCTTCCAGAAAATACAGAAGTAGATAAAGCCTTATTAGAAGAAGTTACAGATTTAGTAGAATATCCGCATATAATAATAGGGGAATTTAATAAAAAATATTTAGATTTACCAGAAGATTTAATTACAATAACAATGAAAACTCATCAAAGATATTTCCCAATTAGATTAGAAAATAAAAAACTGTCTAATAAATTTGTTGTTGTAAGAAACGCTCCAACTTATTCAGAACAAGTTAAAAAAGGAAATGAGAAGGTAATTGAACCAAGATTATCGGATTCTAAATTTTTCTTTGATGAAGATTTAAAACTAGATTTGGATAAATGTGTAGATAAATTAAAAGAAGTAATGTTCCAAAAAGACATGGGAACAATCTATGAAAAGATGTTAAGATCTAAAAAAATTGCTAGCAAATTAAATGCAGATGAAAATATTTTAAGAGCTATACATCTAATGAAGTTTGATTTAGTATCAAATGTAATAAATGAAAAAGAATTTACATCATTACAAGGTATGATGGGATCTATTTATGCAGAGCACAAAGGTGAAAATGAAATAGTTTCAAAAGCAATTTTTGAACACTATATGCCAAGATTCCAAGCAGATAGCCTGCCTAGTAATTATGAATCAAGTATAGTTGCAATTTCAGATAAATTAGATACAGCAATGGGTGCATTTTGTGTAGGTTTAAAACCAACAAGTTCAAAAGATCCATATGCAATAAAAAGAGCTATGCAAGGTATTGCATACATTGCATTAAATATTAAATTAGATAAGTCATATATAGATTTAAGTGAAATTGCATATGATATATTTAGTGAAGATAAAAAAGTCTTATACCCTAAGGCAAAAGAAGAGTTTATAGCTTTCTTTAAATCTAGAATAGAAGCTAGTTTAGCTGAAAAATACAGTCGTGATTTAATTTCTTATGTAATAAATATAGAAACTAACTTTAAAAACATGGTAGAAAAATTAGATAAACTAGAAATTTTATCTAAAACATCAGATTTTTCTGATTTAGTAAATCTATTAAAAAGAATGAAAAATATGGTTAAAGAAAATGATAGTAAAGAGCTTAACATAAGTTTAATAGAAGACATTAACGAAAAAAATATGCTAGAGTTAATAGAAAAATTAAATAAAAAAGAAGACTTTTCTAATACTGTAGATATTTTAGTAGAGAATAAGAATGTAATAAATGATTTCTTTGATAATGTAATGATAAATACAGATGATGAAAAAATTACAAACAATAGATACGCTATTTTAAATAATATCCTAGAGGATATAAAGGGAATAATTGAGATATAGAAAAGGGAAAAGTAGTATGAAAAGAATAGGAATAATAATATATACTGTAATATTTATTATTTCTTGTAGTAGTACAGAGATAAGTACAGTAACTAATTTCCATAGTAATAGCAATAGTAGTACTACCTACACAAATAGAGAAATAAAATGGAAACATAAAGAAGAAAAAGCAGTAGAGAATGCAGATAAGGATTATAAGAATCCATATAAAAATCATACTTTCTATAATGTAGATATTACTTCAGAATATGTTGATGGAAAAGAAAGCAAAATAAAAGAAGATAATACATCACAATTCATATATTCACCAAGTACAAATGATGTGTATATATATGAAGCGGTATTTGAAAGTGATTATCGTGAGATAATTGATAAAAGTCAAGAAAAGATGGGTAAATTTGATATAAAAGAAATTATAGAAAATAAAAAAACTAGTTCAAAGTCTAGTGTGGATAATATTGAAACTATAAGAGCCCCTTTTCACGCAAGACATGTTTATTTTAATTTTTCTAATAATAATATAGCTAGTCCATATTATTCTAGTAAAAACGACAATACCAAAACTAGTGTTTCTGGATTATACTCAATTACAAATAACGGGAATTCTTTATACAGTAGAGTTGGAATAATAAATATGAGTTTTACTGATGGTAGAATAGACTACTCTATTTTAAATAAATATAATAAATATAAAAATCAATATTTATATAATGAAAAAAATAAAATCATAAATAGATATATGTCTAATTTAGTATTTGATAAAAAATATAAGAATAATCTTCAATTGAAAATATTTGCATTAGGTAATACATATCCTGATGATTTAACTCCACAACATATGATAACTAGTATATACTCAATAATGAGTCCTGAAATGCAAAAAATGAGTAGAAGTGAGGTAATAGTTACTAAAGCAGCAATTTCTTATGATGTAGTGAATGATAAAAAAAATGCAAAATACTATACTCCATTATTTGATGATAAAAAGACTCTTTTACCTTCTCCAAATAGAATTATTTATGAAGTTGATGATAAAAAATATTATGCTCAAGACTTTTCAAATCAAATGGATAGTCAAGTAATATATTTAAGGTCAAATACAATTGCAGCTAGTCCTTTAATCTTTATAGAGAAAGACATTTATAGTATAGCAGGTGTAGAATGTGAAAATAGCAAAGGACTTTGCGACTATATTAACCAATATGATATAGGCTCAAGCTTTGCAGCCCCAAAAGTAACAAGAGTTGCATATGAGATAAAGAAAAAGTATCCATTTTTAACATATCATCAAGTAAAACAAGTAATTTTAACTACTGCTAAAAGAGATAAAACAGGCTATTTAAGCAATAATGTAGGTTGGGGTATACTTGACTATGCCAAGGCAATAAATGGACCTAGTAACTTTAATGCTGGACTTATTGATGAACAAAAATTTTTCTTAGGAATGCCAGATAGAATATTTGATAAAGAAGGTAATAGATACTTTTATGTAGATATACCAAGTGGAGAATATACATTTTCAAATGACATAACAACAGGTTTAGCTGGAGATGCATATAGTAGTGAAGTTGAAGAGTTTTATGTTGGAAAAGATGAAAAAGAAGGTAAAAAGCTTCAAATACCTAAAGTATTAGATAGTGAAAAATTATTTTATAGAAATTACCAAAAAGCAGGTCTTAGAAAAGATGGTAATGGTACTTTAATATTAACAGGACTACAAGATTATGATACAAAAACACAAGTATTAGGTGGTAAATTAATACTTAAAAATGACTCTAGATCAAAATACGAAGTATTTCCAGAATCTATTTTAGAAATAGATAAAGAAAATATAAATATAGTAAATGGGATAAAAAGTACTGGTACAGTAGATTTTAAAACTAATACAAATGTATCACAATACTTATCAAAAGGGAAAACAATATTGCATACAGGTAAGATTGTAAATGCAAATTTATTTAAAACTGATGGTAAAATACAGGTAAATAAAGCTGATATTAGCTTAGAAGAGTTAAAAAATGGGTTTAATTTAGTTAAATCAAAAAACATTTCAATTTCTAAGTTAGAAAATACATTTTTAAAACCAGTTATTAATAATAATTCACTATATGGTGTTATAGATACAAAAAATAAGAAACTAGCAGAATTAAGTGAAAGTGAATTAAGAAATATACCAAGTTATAGTATAAATGAAGGGAGATTTTTTTCACAGTTTGATAAGATAGTTAAAGAAGAAAATCCAAAAGCATTGAGTTTAGCAAGTAATATAATAAATATTAAAAGTGACAAGAAAGAGATTTTCTCGCCAATATACAATGATTATGTAAGTAGTATATTTGAAATAAAAGATGACATAAGTTCAAATGTTGAATTAAATGACTTATCAGGTATGATAAAAGATAATAAAGTATCGTTTAGATATTTAATAGCAAATAATATATTTGAAGGAGATAAATACACTAAGTTTAGCTCACTTACAAATGGAGTATATCTAGATTATAGTAAGAAGTTACCAAACCTTATCATTAATCCATATTTAGCATACTACTATTCTAAATATGAATTTAAAGGTGATACAGATATAAATTCTAAAAACTACAAATTAGGATTAATGCTAAATATGTATTTAAATAAAGCAATAATTTCAAATAATTTAGGATTTAGCATAATAGATACTAACTTAAAAAGAAGATTAGATGAAGAAATTTTAAAAGTTAGAAATATTTCATATATGATATCGGATAAAATTAAGTTAGCGTATAACTTTGAAATTGGTAAATTTAATATAAAACCATTTGTTGGATACAATTTAGATTTGCTTAAATTAAGTGATGTAAAAGAAGAATCAAAACTTGGATTAAATTTAGTTAATAATAAATTAATAAAGCATAGTTTAGAAATAGGAGTTAATTCAAGTTATAGGGTAAATAGCACATTTAATTTAAATACGGGAATATCATATATAGAGTATATAAATAATGATGTTAAATTGAATGTTAATTTATTAGGAATGAATGAAAATATTCAATTTGTAGGTAGAGATATATTAAAAAGAAACTTAAAATTTAATTTTGGATTTGAAAAAGAATTGATAAAAAAATTAAGGTTTAAAATTGATAATGAGTTTGATACAAATAAAAAATATAGATTAAATCTAGAAGTGAATTATAGTTTTTAAAATTGAGGCTAATATAGATTAAGATATATTAGCCTTAATTAGTATAAAGGAGGTAAAATGTTTTACAACAGAGTTTTAGAAAGTAAAGAGTATATAAGAAATATAATAAAAGAGGAAAAAATTGACTTAGCAATAATATTAGGAAGTGGTCTTGGTAAAATTACAGATATTTTTGAAAATAAGGTAGTTATACCATATAAAGATATACCGGGCTTTCCACAAATTACAGTTAAAGGTCATGAAGGTAATTTAGTTTTTGGTAATATTGGAAATAAAAAAGTTATGGCAGTTTCTGGTAGATTTCACTACTATGAAGGATTTACTATGAAAGAAGTTGCGTATCCAGTATTTTTAATGAAATTATTGGATATTAAAACTATGATAGTAAGTAATGCTTGTGGAGGAATAAACCCTAATTTTAAACCAGGAGATATTATGATAATAACTGACTTTATAAACTCAATATCAAATAATCCTTTAATTGGTGCAAATGATGAGAGATTTGGAGTAAGATTTCCAGATATGAGTGAGCCTTTTTCTAATGAATTGATAGAAAAAACAGAGTTAGAAGGTAAAAAATTAGGATTAGATTTAAAAAAAGGTGTTTATACATTTTTCCAAGGACCTTACTATGAAACAAAGGCAGAAATTAGAATGTATAAGCTACTAGGAAGTGATGCAATTGGAATGTCAACAGTACCAGAAGTAATAGCTTCAAATTATTTAGGAATTAAAACTGTAGGTTTATCTTGTATTACAAACATGGCAACTGGCTTAAGAGATGGAAAACACTCTCATGAAGAAGTCTTAGAAATCGCTAAAAAGACAAGTGAAAATTTATGTAAGCTTGTAGAAAATTTAGTTATGTCTATGTAGAAAAAAGTGTATTATAGTGGTATAATTTTAATATATAAAATAAATAAAGGTGGTGAAAAATGACTATAGAGGAAATAAAAAAGATAATAAAAAATGGAGAAAAGATAGATGTCGAATTTAAAGAATCTAAAAATTCTTTAACAAAAGATATATTTGATACAGTTTGTTCTTTTAATAATAGAAATGGTGGTCATATTTTACTTGGAGTAAATGATAAAAAAGATATAGTTGGTATAAGTGATGATAAAATAGATAAAATTATCAAAGATTTTACAACATCTATCAATAATTCAGAAAAAATTTATCCTCCACTTTATTTAGTTCCAGAAGTCTTAGAAATTGATGGAAAAAAATAATTTATATAAGAGTACCTGAAGGCTATCAAGTTGAAATATTTGATAGAACATAAACATAAAACAGATGCGATATTTAGAGTTGAAAATAAGGATAGGTATGATGATAGAGATGTTGTAATAGCTAATTTTATTGATAGTTATTATAGGCTAATATTATTTGGACAAAAACATTTAAATGATTTATTTGTTTTAGACGGTATTTTAAATATAAATGCAAGAGATCAAATATTAAGAGAAATTATATCAAATACACTAGCTCATAGAGATTATTCTAGTGGTTATCCAGCAAAAATGATAATAGATGATGAAAAAATTTGAACCATTTCCTAAAAATCCAGCTATTTCAAAAGTGTTTAGAGAAATAGGACTTGCTGATGAACTAGGTTCAGGTATGAGAAACACATATAAATATACTAGGTTATATTCTGGTGTTGATCCATTATTTGAGGAGGGAAATATATTTAGAACTATTATTCCTTTAAAGAAAATAGCGACTAAAAAAGTTGGTGTGGTTTCAGAAAAAATTAATGTCGCTCAACCTGTCGCTCAACCTGTCGCTCAAAATAAGCTTGTAATTATAGAGCATATAAAAGAAAAGATAAGAGAAAATAATAAAATAACAAGAAAAGAAATGGCAAATAGTATAGGTGTAAGTGTGAAGAGTATTGAAAGAGCTATTAAAGAAATAGATAATCTAAAGTATATTGGTAGTGGTAAAAATGGTTATTGGGAACTTAAAGAGAATTAAATATAGGGCTAGTTTTTGTAAAGACTAGCTTTTTACTTTATTTGGTTAAAATACACTTTTTGATAAGCTTTTAAAAAATTCAAAGTATATAAGTGCTTGTTGTAAGTAAAATACTAAATACTGTGTGCCTTTTTAAATTTCACACTAAATATTGTGTTTTGTTTCATAATTTGAAATAAAATCCTATTTATATACCAATCTAAATAAAATTTTAATGGGTTTATTAGCTTTATAACTTATTGAAATTTTTTTTATTTCACATTTTATCTGGTATATAAGATAATATTAGTGTAAGAATTAAAGAAATGAGGAAGATATTATGTC
This sequence comes from Oceanivirga miroungae, assembly GCF_902505095.1. Lineage (GTDB taxonomy): Bacteria > Fusobacteriota > Fusobacteriia > Fusobacteriales > Leptotrichiaceae > Oceanivirga > Oceanivirga miroungae. The sequence goes on from NZ_CABWIB010000001.1 coordinate 512,607, forward strand.
AAACTATTATAATAATTCAGTTTCGCCTTTAGAATATGCTATAAGTAAGACAAAGCTAAATATGAGGTCAGTTAACTGGAATAAAATTGATGATGAAAAAGACTTAGAGGTTTGGAATAGAGCAGTACAAAACTTTTGGTTACCAGAAAAAATACCAGTATCAAATGACTTATCATCATGGAATACTTTAGATGAAAAATGGCAACAGTTAATAACTAGAACATTTACAGGACTAACTTTATTAGACACAATTCAAGCTACAATAGGAGATTTAGCTCAAGTACCTAACTCTCAAACCGATCATGAACAGGTTATATACGCAAACTTTTCTTTTATGGTTGCAGTACATGCAAGATCATATGGAACTATATTTTCAACACTTTGTTCATCTAGTCAAATTGAAGAGGCACATGAGTGGGTAGTATCAAATGAAGCACTTCAAAAAAGAGCTAAATTTTTAATACCATACTATACGGGAGATGACCCTTTAAAATCTAAAGTAGCAGCAGCACTAATGCCTGGATTTTTACTATATGGAGGATTTTACCTACCATTTTATTTATCATCAAGAGCAAAATTACCTAATACATCAGATATAGTAAGATTAATATTAAGAGATAAGGTTATCCATAATTATTACAGTGGATACAAATACCAAAGAAAAGTTGAAAAATTATCTGTAGAAAAACAAAAGGAAATGAAAGATTTTGTATTTGATACTCTATATACTCTAATAGAACTTGAAAAAGACTATTTAAATGAACTGTATGGTGAATTTGGGCTAGCAGAAGATGCTATAAAATTTAGTATATATAACGCGGGGAAATTTTTACAAAATTTAGGTTATGATAGTCCTTTTACAGAAGAAGAAACTATGATAAAACCAGAAGTATTTGCACAATTATCTGCAAGAGCAGATGAAAATCACGACTTTTTCTCAGGTAATGGTTCTTCATATATAATGGGAGTAAATGAAGAAACAGAAGATGAGGACTGGGAGTTTTAGTATGGATAAAAAACCAAAAGCTGAGATAAATATTGTGTATTTTTCATCAAAATCTAATAATACACATAGATTTATAGAAAAACTAAAATTTAAAAATGTTAAAAGAATACCAGTAGATTTAAATGAAAAATTAAGTGTAACTGAAAATTATGTATTGATAATTCCAACATATAGCGGAGGAAATGGGGATACAAAGGGTGCAGTTGTAAAGCAAGTTATACAGTTTTTAAATGATGAGAATAATAGAAAAAAATGTTGTGGAGTAATAGCAAGTGGAAATACTAATTTTGGTGATACTTATTGTTTAGCGGGCTTAATTATTTCAAAAAAATTAAATATACCACTTTTATATCAATTTGAACTACTAGGCAACTCTAGTGACGTTAAAAATGTAGAAAATATATTAGAAAAACTTTGGGAGAAATAAATGGAAGAAAATTCAAAAATATCAAAAGAGTTAGAAATGCAAAGTAAATATCTAGCACTTAATGCAACATCTAAATTATTAGTATGTGGTAAAACTGATTATACCGCAGATAAAAAAGCAGCAATAGAATATATGAATGTACATGTAATACCTAATACAAAAGTATTTAATAGTGTAAAAGAAAGAATAGATTATTTAGTTGAAAATAACTATTATGAAAAAGAATTGATTGAAAAATTTAAAATAGAAGAAATTGAAAAGTTACATGAAATAGCTTATTCATATAATCATAAATTTCCTACTTTAATGGGGGCTATGAAATTCTATAACTCATATTGTCTAACAAGTTTTGATAAAAAAACATACTTAGAAGACTATGAACAAAGAGTAGTTGCTAACGCAATTTTATTATCAAATGGTGATTTTACATTTGCAAAAAATTTAGTTCATTTACTTATGAAAAAAGTATTTCAACCAGCAACACCTACTTTTTTAAATGCTTTAAAGAAAAATCGTGGGGAATATGTTTCTTGTTATTTATTAAGAACTGAAGATAATATGGAATCAATAGCAAGATCAATTTCAACATCTCTTCAATTATCAAAAAGAGGTGGAGGAGTTTCAGTATGTCTTACTAATTTAAGAGAATATGGTTCTAGCATAAAAGGAATTAAAAATGTAGCAACAGGAGTAATTCCAGTTATGAAGTTATTAGAAGATACATTTTCTTATGCCAATCAACTAGGTCAAAGACAAGGAGCAGGTGCAGTTTACCTAAACGTACATCACCCTGATATATTAAGATTTTTAGATACAAAAAGAGAAAATGCAGATGAAAAAATTAGAATAAAATCATTATCACTAGGTGTTGTAATTCCAGATATTACATTTTTACTAGCTAAAGAAAATAAGGAGATGGCTCTATTTTCACCGCAAGATATAGAGAAAGAATATAACTTAGCTATGTCTGATATATCAATTACTGAAGAATACGATAATTTAATTAAAAATGATAAAATAAAAAAAACATATATAAATGCAAGAAAACTATTTCAAACAATAGCAGAACTACATTTTGAATCAGGATATCCATACATTTTATTTGATGATACAGTAAATAGAAATAATGCGCACCCTAACGGAAGAATAGTTATGTCAAATTTATGTTCTGAAATTGCTCAAGTAAATACTAAAAGTACCTATGAAGAAGATTTATCTTTTTTAGAAATTGGACAAGATGTATCATGTAACCTAGGTTCTATAAATATATCCGAAATGATGTTAGATGGTGAAAATTTTGGAGAAAATATATATAACTCAATAAAAGCACTAGATTTTGTATCAAGAAATGCAAATTTAAAATCAGCTAAAAGTATAGAAAATGGTAATAATAAAAATCATGCATTAGGTTTAGGTGCTATGAATCTACATGGATTTTTAGCAACAAACAAGATATTTTATGATAGTCCTGAAGCATTAGATTTTACAAATATATATTTCTATATTCAAACATATTATGCATTTTTAGCCTCAAATAAGCTAGCTATTGAGAACAAAAAAAGTTTTGAAAACTTTTCTATTAGTCGTTTTGCAAATGGAGAGTATTTTGACAAATATACTAAGTGTGAAGAAAATTTATACACAGCTAAAACTAAAAAAGTAAAAGAAATATTTGAAAAATATAAGGTGAAAATACCAACACAGAAAATGTGGATAGAATTAAGTAAAAATATTGTAAAATATGGTCTTGCTAATTCACACTTACAAGCTGTAGCACCAACTGGTTCTATTAGTTATTTATCATCTTGTACACCAAGTCTTCAGCCAGTTGTATCACCTGTTGAAGTTAGAAAAGAAGGAAAACTAGGTAGAATATATGTTCCAGCATATAAATTGGATGATGATAACTTAGTATATTATGAAAAAGGAGCTTATGAGCTAGGTCCAAACCCTATTATAGACATAGTAGCAGAAGCTCAAAAGCATGTGGATCAAGCAATATCATTAACCTTATTTATGACAGATACAGCCACTACAAGAGATTTGAATAAGGCATATATAAGGGCATTTTCTAAAAAATGTGCCTCAATATATTATGTAAGAATAAGACAAGATGTTTTAAAAGGGTCTGAATCATTAGAGTGTCAGGCTTGTATGATATAAAAATAATAAAAGATGGGAAAATAAATAAAATTAATTTCCCATTTTTTTTAAATAATAAGGTATAATACTAGTGAGAGTCTAAAAAACTACTAGAACTTTTTTAATAAAAATTGTATAATTATATAAAAATTACAGATAGGAAATATACGATGAAAAAAAGAATGACAATAGATATAATATTAATATTTGCATCAGCACTACTTCAATCATATCTGATTGAAATAGTTGTAAAACACGCTAATTTAGTACCGATGGGATTTACTGGTTTATCAGTTTTAATACAGACAATATTTGCAAAGTTTAACATACATGTATCACTATCACTATTGCTAGTTTTATTAAATGCACCAGTTGCAATATTTTGTGCAAAACACATTAGTAAAAAGTTTACATTTCTATCAATTTTACAAATTTTACTAGTAGCATTTTTCTTAAAGATATTTAAGTTTACACCAATATCAAATAATGTATTTTTAGAAGTAGTTATTGGTTCGTTCATATATGGATTCTCTTCAGTTTTTGCATTAAAAGGAGAAGGATCAACAGGAGGTACAGACTTTATAGCCTTATATGTTTCTGAAAAAACAGGGAAAACTATATGGGGACATATTTTTATATTTAATGCAATAATAATCCTATTATTTGGATATAATGTAGGTTGGGAAGCAGCTGGATATTCAATAATATTTCAGTATATAATAACTATAACGATATCTAAATTCTATCTAAGATATGCTCGTCTAACTTTACAAATTATCACAAAAAAAGGTGATGAGGTATCAAAAGCATATATAAATGCAGTAGTACATGGAATGACAAAAACAAATGCAAAAGGATGCTATACACAAACTGATATTGATGTTTTATACACTGTAATATCAACTTATGAATTAAAAACAATAGTAAGTCTAATAAAACAAGTAGATCCAAATGCAATAATAAATGTAATAAAAACAGAAGAATTTTATGGTAACTTTATATTACCTACAATGTAAGAGGAGTAAAAATGAAAGAATACGTAAATGCAGAAATGAATATAATGGAAGCTGTTGAAGAATATCCAATAATAATGGAAGTTTTAATGAGATATGGCTTAGGTTGTGGTGGTTGTATCATATCTTCAGCTGAAACACTTTATGAAGGTATAGCAATACATGGATTAGATCCAGACATAATAATTGAAGAAATAAATATGATAATAGAAATGGAAGAAGAAGAAAATAAAAATGAGTCGAACTAGTTTTCTTCCATTTTTTTAATATACAAGGAGAGATAAATATGGCTAGAAAATATTTTGGTACAGATGGAATAAGAGGGGTTGCTAATAAGGATTTAAGTATAGACTTAGTTACAAATTTAGGATTAGCATTAGGATACTATTTAAAAACTATTATTAAAGAAGAAAGAAAACCAAGAGTTGTTCTTGGAACAGACACAAGAATATCTGGATATATGATAAGATCAGCACTATCAGCAGGGCTTACAGCAATGGGCGTTAACATTGATTTTGTTGGAGTTATTCCAACACCAGGAGTTAGTTTTTTAACAAGATATAAAGATGTTGATTTAGGAATTATGATATCAGCATCACATAATCCAATAACTGATAATGGAATAAAAATATTTAGTAAAGATGGATATAAACTAGAGGATTGTATAGAAGAAGAAATAGAAAAAATTATGGAAAATAAAGAACTTTTATACTCTAATTTAGCAGAAGCTTCTAAGTTAGGTAGATTTTCATTCAGTGAAGAAGATATAAACGCATACAGAAGATTTTTAAGAAATACAACAAAAACTAGTTTTAAAGGAAAAAAAATAGTAATAGATGCAGCAAATGGAGCTAGCTACCGTGTTGCAGCTAAAGTTTTTCAAAGCTTAGGTGCTGAAATTATAGCTATAAATAATATACCGAATGGTAAAAACATAAATGTAAATTGTGGATCAACTCACCCAGAATTATTACAAGAAATGGTAAAACTATATAAAGCGGATTTAGGACTTGCATACGATGGAGATGCTGATAGATTAATAGCAGTTGATGAGCTTGGAAATATTGTAAATGGGGACTTAGTAATAGCAATAATAGCTCTTAATATGAAAAAAAGAGGTACTCTTAATAATAATACAGTTGTTACTACTGTAATGAGCAATTTAGGATTTGAAAAATATTTAAATGATAATGGTATAAGATTAGTAAGAGCAAATGTCGGAGATAGATATGTTCTAGAAAAAATGAGACAACAATCTCTTAATTTAGGTGGAGAACAATCAGGACATGTAATAATACTAGACCATAATACAACTGGAGATGGAGTTTTATCAAGCATACAATTAGTAAGTAGTATTATAGAATCAGGTAAAAAATTAAGTGAGCTTGTATCTGATATTACATTATGGCCGCAAAGATTAGAAAATATAAAGGTAAGTAAGGAATTTAAAAATACTTGGAAGAAAAATTCTAAAATACAAGATGAAATAGATTTAGCTACTAAGAAATTAGCAAATAATGGTAGAATACTAATAAGAGAATCAGGTACAGAAAATTTAATAAGAGTTATGATAGAAGCAAATGATGAAAAATTGATTGATGAAATAATGGAGAGTATTTGCCAATTAGTAGAAAAGGAATCTAAAAATGCATAAAAATTTTTCAAAGATATATGATGAGTTTACAAAGTATGTCGACTATAAAGGTTGGTATATGTTTTTAAAAAGATATATAAAAAAAGATGGAAAAGTTTTAGATATAGGTTGTGGTACAGGTAGTTTACTTCAGTATTTCTATAACAATGGATACAAGGTAGTTGGTCTTGATATATCAGAAGATATGATAGAAGTAGCAAATAAAAAAAATGATAAAATAAGGTATATAGTAGATGATATAACTAGAAAAGACTTTATTTTAGATACTAAATACAAGTATGTAATGTGTAATTTTGATACAGTAAACTATTTTTCATCGTATGAGGATTTTGAAGCATTTGTAAAAAATGTATCAAAAATTCAAAATAATAATGCTCTTTTAATATTTGATTTAGTTAGTGAAGAAATTTTTTCTGAAATGTTTTATGATGATGTATTTATAGATGAAGAAGAAAATTACCTAGCTATTTGGCAACATGAAAAATTAGATGAAAATAGACATGAGATTTTAATAGATATTTTCTATAAAGAAGATAATATGTACAATAAATATGAGGAAAAACACATTAAATTCATATATGATTTAGATAAGATAGTAGAAATATTAAATAGAAATGATTACTATATTCATGATATGGCTAAAAATGAAAATTATGGAGAATCTAGAATTTTTGTAATAGCTAAAAAGGAGAAAAATGAAAAAAAACGATAATATGTTAAAATATTTTGTAATATCAACAAACTACATTTTCACCTTAGCCTCTCCTGTTGTATTAATGATAGTACTTTATTATGTATTTTCAAAATACGTATTTCATAAGGAGAATGACTTTATTTTAGTTATAATGATTATACTAGGAATTGTATCAGGTTATGTAAGTCTATATAAAGAAATAAAGGGGAAATAAGATGAAGGTATATAAATATGGTGGAAGTTCAGTTTCTGACATAGAAAAAATACAAAATATTAGTAAACATCTAAAAGAAGTTTCTAAAAATGAAAAAATAATAGTTGTGGTTTCTGCTATGGGTAAAACTACAAATAATTTAATTGAAAAAGCAAATATGATAACAACAAATCCTAATGTAAGAGAATTAGATAGACTAATGTCAATAGGTGAAATTGAAACTATTAGCTTACTATCAATAGCTTTAAATAACATAGGAGTAAAAGCAATTTCACTAACAGCTGATCAAATTAGTATAAAGACAACAGGAGAACATACAAAATCTCGAATAAAAAGTATAGATAAAAATATTTTAGAAAAATTTTTAGAAGAAAACGATGTATTAGTAGTAGCTGGTTTTCAAGGAATAAATGATAAAAATGAAATGACTACATTAGGTAGAGGTGGAAGTGACACAACAGCAGTAGCACTTGCTAGTGTATTTTCTGTAGATTGTCATATATATACTGATGTAGATGGAATATATACAATTGACCCTAGAGTATATGAAAATGCAAAAAAAATAGATGTTATTAGCTATGATGAAATGATGGAGTTAGCATATTTAGGTGCTGGAGTTATGGAAGCAAGAGCAGTAGAACTTGGGTACAAATATCTAGTTGATATATATGTTGAAAAGTCACTGTCTGATGTTAAAGGAACTTTAATAACTAGTAAGGAGAAAATAATGGAAGAAAAAGAAATTACAGGTATTTCTATAAATAATAATACCTTAATGGTTACAATAGATAATATAGCGACATATGCCAAAAATCTAGAGCCAATTTTTAGTATGGCAAGCAGCTTAGGAATAAGTATTGATATAATAAGTCATAATGATGTAGTAAGTGATAATGGAAGTATCGCTTTTATTGTACCAAGAACAGATTTAAACTTAGTTAACACTTTATTTTCAAACTTAAATTTAAAAAATTCTAATGTAATATTAAATGAAAAGATATCCAAAGTATCTTTAGTAGGAATTGGTATGGTAAATCGTGTAGGAATTATGAGTAAGATATTTAAAATATTAGCTGATAATAATTTAAGTTTTCATCAAATATCTAGTTCTGAGCTAAGTATTTCAATAGTAGTTGAAGAAAGTAATGCAAAAACTTTATCTAAGCTACTAGCAAAAGAATTTAACTTATAGGAGGGATTATGGATAGATACTTAATAACAGATGTTGATGTTGTATTAGAAGATGAAGATGGTTTAGTAGGAGCAGTATATACAAATGATAGATATTATTCTACATTAGAAGAAGCCTTAGAAGTGTATGATCCAGAAATCGTACTGTATGATGAAAATGGAGAATTATTAAATACTAATTCAATGGAATTAGAAATAATTGATGAAAATGATAATGCAAAAAGTTTAACAGAATTTTCTTTTGTTATAAGAGATAAAGATATAAAGGCGTTAAAGGAATTTTGTGATAAATTTAAAATGGCAAAAAAAGCTAAACAATTATTAGAAAAATGGAGTAAAAATTAATGGATAAAATGGAAAAGTTAAAAGAGTATATAAAAGTAGATGCAGCATATAATCATGCATTAGCACTACTATCATGGGATTTAGAAACAGAGGCAGCTAAAAATTCAGTTTCAGGTATTAGTGAAACTATTGAAGTTTTATCATCACTTCAGTATAAAAACTTAGTAAATGACGAATTTAAAAATCTTTTATACTCGATTGATGAAAATAGTTTAAGTGAACTAGATAAAAAAGTAGTAAGTGAACTTAAAAAATCAGTATTTGAAAAATTAAGTAAAATACCTGAAAAAAAATATTCTAAGTATAACTCGCTATTATCAGAATCTCAGGCTGTATGGGAAGAGGCTAAAAATACAAATAACTATGAGATATTTAAGCCATATTTAAAAGAAATAATAATGACAACAAAAGAGTTTATTAAATATAGAGGATATAACAAAAATCCATACAATGTCTTATTAGATGATTTTGAAGATGAATTAACAGTTAAAAAAGCAGATGAGTTTTTTGAAAAAGTAAAAAAAGACTTAGTTCCATTTGCGAAAAAGGTTTTAGATATAGAAAATAAAGAAATATTAAAAGCAAAAGAAAAATTAAATATGAAATTTGATATACAAAAACAAAAGGAGCTAGCTTATGAATTATCTCGTATAATGGGATTTGATTTTAATATGGGAGTACTAAAAGAAAGTGAACACCCATTTACAACAAATATGAATAATAAGGATGTTAGATTTACTACACACTATTATGAAAATGATGTATTTTCTTCATTTTATTCAATAACTCATGAAGTAGGGCACGCTATATATGAAGCTCAAATATCAGATGAAGTAGATAATACAAAAGTATTAGCAGGTGGATCTACTATGGGAATACATGAAGCTCAATCAAGATTTACAGAAAATGTAATAACAAAACATAAAGCATTTATGAAAACTGTAGTAAGATTATTAGAAAAATATTTTGATTTAAAATTAACTGAAAATGAAGCATATTTATTAGTTAACGAAGTAAAAAAACAGTATATAAGAACAGAGGCAGATGAACTTACTTATCCTATTCATGTACTAATCAGATATGAAATAGAAAAAGAAATTTTTTCTGATTTAGAAAGTGTTGTAGATGTAGAATATATTAAAAACTTATGGAATGATATGTATGAAAAATATTTAGGAATAAGACCTAGAAATGATAGTGAAGGAATATTACAAGATTCACATTGGTCAGCAGGATTATTTGGATATTTCCCATCTTATGCAATAGGAAGTGCATATGCTAGTCAAATGTATGAAGCCTTAACTAAAGTAGTGGATGTTAATAAAGCGTTAGAAAATGAAGACTTTACAGAAATAAATAAGTTTTTAAAAGAAAAAATTCATAAATATGGAGCATCTAAAGGGCCTAGTTTTTTAATTAAATCAGTATCTGGTGAAGACTTTAACCCAGATTATTATATAAACTATTTAAAAGATAAGTTTAGTAAAATATACGGTATTAAGGAGTAATTATGAAAAAAATACTATTAAGTTTAATAATTTTAATGTCAACATTAACATTTTCAATAACAGATTATTATAATATTAAAGAACTAAAATATGATGATAATACATATTATTTAGCAGATTCTAATGCAATTGATAACACGTATATACAAGAATACTTAAAAAAAGACGATAGCTTTCCTAATTATAAAGAACTAATATCAGTTTCATATATTAAGGATGGGGAAAATATAAAATTAAATGAATTAGTTCAAACTCAAATAGACTTTGTTGACTCACTTGGGATATTAAAGTTTGTAAATACTACACATACTTTTGAAAAAAATATTTTATTAGATGAGTTTTTAATTGAAAGTGGTACATATGAGTATGATATATATCATTATTTAAAAGATAATAATGGTGAAATAGTTTTACTTCAATATAGTTTACGTGAATATGTAGATAGTCAAGAAAAACATGAAAAATTTATAAATTACATAATAAATAATAGGGATGAAATGGTAGCTAAATTCAATAAGTTCGTAATTCATAAACTAAATGTTAAAAATATGGAGAATAAATAATGTTTGATGCAAATGATCTTATGAAAAAAATGAGACCAAATGAGAAAATAAATTACCATAAAATGTTAGAAGATATGATAAAGATTTGGAAGTCACATGATGAAAAACCTAAAGTAATACTTCATAGCTGTTGTGCACCATGTAGCACATATACACTAGAATTTATGTGTCAATATGCTGATATTACAATTTTATTTGCTAATAATAATATACATCCTGAATATGAGTATAGAAAAAGAGCAAATGAACAAAGAGTTTTTATTGAAAAATTTAACAAAGAAACTGGAAATAATGTTCTATATATAGAAGAAGAGTATCAACCAATGGAATTTTTTAAACTAGTTAAAGGACTAGAAAAAGAAAAAGAAGGTGGCCTTAGATGTGAAGCTTGTTTTGCATATAGACTAGATATTGTTGCAAAAAAAGCAAAAGAACTAAATTATGATTACTTTGGATCAGCTTTAACATTAAGTCCTATGAAAAATAGCCAGCTAATAAATAAAATAGGGTTTCACATACAAAGTATATATGCAACAAAATACCTACCATCAGACTTTAAAAAGAATAATGGGTACAAAAGATCTATTGAATTATGTGAAGTATTTGATGTTTATAGACAATGCTACTGTGGTTGCATATTTGCAGCTGATAAAGAAAAATATATGGACTCTTTTAATGAGGGTAAAAATTACGGATATAAAAAGCAATTTTAGCTACATATTTACTAGCTTATATGCTATAATTATTTGAGGTGTTTATGAGAAGTAGAAAAGATAATAAACTAATAAAGTATTTAATAAGTATAATAGTTATTTTAATGCTAGTTGTATTGCTAAAAAGACCGGCAAGTTCTATTTATAGCTATATAACTCAAAAGACTATAAAGCTAAATGATTTAATGATAAATTTTAAATCAAAAATATATACTGATATAGAAAAGTTTATTAAAAAAGAAGAAATGCTTTCTAATTTTGATAAGTATTTAGAAAAAATAGAAAAAAAAGAAGGAAAATATCAAAAATTAGAATTAGACTTAGTTGATTTAGAAAAATTAAAAAAAGAAAATAAAAAGCTAAAAGATTTACTAAATTTAAAAGAGGAACTATCATATGATGCGGTCGCAGCCAAGGTTATTTTAAAATCGGAACATGATGATGAATATATTTATATATCAAAAGGTAAAAATGAAGGTATAGAAGAAGATTTAGTGGTGATATATGATGCAAATATGATAGGTAGAATATATAAGGTGTATGACACATATTCAAAAGTTAAGTTGTTGGTTAATAAAACATCAAAATTAAGTGTTATAGTAAATAAAAAGGAATTAGGTATTTTAAGAGGTAATGGAAATTCTTTTTCAATAAATAACTATAACATAGATAAAAATAAGATAGATAAAACCTACGTGATAGAAAGTTCTGGTATTAGTAATAAAATACCTAAGGGTGTAAAAATAGGAACATTCAGTTTGAAAAATAAAGAAAGCTTTCTAGAAACAAAAGAACTAAGATTTTATCCAAATTATAATTATCTAGATATGGATTATGTACTAATATTAAAGGAGAAAAAAGGTGAATAAATTAAAATATTTAATATTTTTAGTTAGTTTAAATGCTTTTTCACTTAGTTTTTTTAATAATGATTTTAAGGCAACTATAAAAGAAACAAATATAAAAGGTATAAAAGAATATACCATAGACTATACGCCAAATAAGATAATAGTAGAAATTATTAGTTCTGGTGTGAATAAAGGTGAAATATATACATACAAAAATAATAAAAAAAGTATATATTATCCAATTATAGATGAAGTTGTAGAGCAAGAATATGCAAATGAGGATAATGATATAATATTAGCTCTAGCAACTTTAAAAGATATAGAAAAAACTACAGAAAAAGATGAAAAAAAATATATAGTTGAAAATGACAAAATAAAAAAAATTGTAGCTAAAAACTATGTAATAATCTTTTCTTACGATAAAGAAGATAGAATAGAAAAAATATTATTCGATAACTATAATGAATTAAGAGAGTATGAATGGAAATACTAAAAGATACTGCACTTGTTTTAAAAAGAAAAAATGTTAATGATTCTAATGTTAGTGTTGTTTTATATACTAAAAATCATGGTAAAATATCTTGTATAGTTTATGGAGTTAGAGCTAATAATAAAATGGAAAAAATCAGTTTAAATCCAATTAACTATATCAATGTAGAAATAAGTAAAACAAACGACAATTATGTAATAAGATCTTATGATTTACTGAAGTATTATAAAAATATATATGAGAATATAGATAAATTAGAAATAGCAATGTATATAGTTTATGTATTAAATAAGGTACTTATATATATGCAAAAAGAAGAGAAAGTATATAAAAGAACAATAGATGCACTAACATTTATTGATAATATAGAAAGTCAAAAAATAAAGGATAATAAAATTAGATATAAAATTATTATCTCATACTTAAGAAAAATCATAAATGATTTAGGAATATATGATGAAAAATTATTATTATCTGATTTAGATAGTTATTCTAGCTTAAAAAAACTTGAAAACTATTTAAATAACTATTTAAATTTAGATATTGATTATAAGAAAATAGCAATAGGGGGAAATTAAATGAAAATAATGGATTGTTTAGATGTAAATGCAATTAATTTAGATATAAAATCTAAGGAGAAAAATAAGGTTTTAAAAGAACTATTTAGTGGACTTTCTAAAAATGAGGCAGTATTAGATGAAAAAAAATGTTTTGAAGATATACTAGAAAGAGAAAAAATGGGAAGTACTGGTATAGGAAAAGGTGTTGCAATTCCTCATGCTAAAACAGAAGCAGTAAATAAGATAATAATGACAATAGGTATAGCAAAACAAGAAATAGAATATAAATCAGCTGATGAAGAAAATGTAAAAATATTATTTATGTTCTTAACTCCAGTAAATATGTCACAAGAATATTTGATTTTATTAGCTAAAATATCAAGATATGTAAGAGAAGAGAAATTTAGAGAAGCACTACTTAAGTGTGAAACAAATGAAGATGTATTAGAGGTTATAAACTCAAAGGAAAATTAAAATGAGATGTATTGTATGTAAAAGTGAAGATACTGGTGTAATAGATTCAAGAGTTATAGGAAATCAAGTAAAAAGAAGAAGAGAGTGTAAAAACTGTGGTAAAAGATTTACTACGATTGAAATTGCAATATTACCTAGTATTACTGTTATTAAAAGTGACGAGTCAAAAAGAATTTTTGATAGAGAAAAATTAAAAAAAGGGATTTCAAGAGCTTTTAATAAAATAGAATATACTGATGAGCAAATTGATGAGTTAGTTGATGATATAGAAAATGAAATAAGAGATAATTATGGTACTACAGTGAAAAGTAGTGATATAGGGAAAATAGTATTAGAAAAACTAAAAAATATAAATGAAGTTTCATATATTAGATTTGCATCAGTGTATAATAAATTTTTAGATATTAGTAGTTTTATAGAAACTATTAATGATCTAAAATCAGATAAGGTGAATAAATAATGAAAAAATCAATTTTTTTTCTATTAATTGCTTTAGGCTTTATATTAATCATTGCAATAATTTACCCAATAAAAACTAAAAGACAAAAAATACAAAGAGAATCAATAAAAACTAAAGTTTATCAAATGAGAATAAAAGAAGAAAAGGAAAAAAATGATAAACTTAAAAATGAAATATTATCTATAAATGAAAAAAATAATATAGAAAAAATATCAAGGGAAAATCTTAATATGGGTAAAAAAGGCGAAAAAGTATATATATTTTTAAATGATGAGGATGATGATGAAAAAGAGAATAAATAATTTAAAACTTAAAGAAATCTTAGAAAAAGTTAATCAATTTGAGATAAAAGAAATAAGTAAAAAAAAAGTGTATAGAGTATCAACATATTATTTAATAAAATCTTTAATATTTTTAGCTGTAATATCAGCAGCTATTATTTTAAGTGTATTAAATATGAAAAAAATAAATTTTTTAGTTATATTTTTACTAGTATTTTTATCTGTTTATGTAGTTTATTCTATATATTATCTTTTTTCATATACGATGATAATAGATGAAAATAAGCTTATTATAAAAAAGCAAGTTATAGAACTAGACAAGATAACTAGTATAAATTTAGCTTATTCAAGTGTTGCAAGTTCTAAATTAGAAGAAGCACTAAAAATAGTTGTAGATAACAAAAAAGAATATGTTTTAAGATTAAATATTAAAAATAATATTGAATTTATAAAACAAATTTCCAAAATATCTAAAGTTAATGTTGGTATAGAATAATGATTGAAATATTTATAGCAATAAGACATTTAGTAAAAAGAAGATTTCAAACTATAATATCAGTAATTGCAATTAGTTTAGCCCTTATAATATTTATAACATCATTAGCTGTATCAGATGGACTTACTAAAAACACACTAAACTCAATTTTATCTTTAAATCCACACTTAACAGTTAAGTTTTTTAAACAAAATGAGGGTGATTATGAAAAATTACTAAATGATTTAGATTCAGATATTATAATTGATAAAAAAGCTACAATTGATATTAAAGGCTTTATTAAATACAATGGGATTGACATTATTCCAATAATAAAGGCTACAAATTTAGAAAATAAAAAACTTGAGATTGTAGAAGGTAAATTAGATAATAGTAAAAACTATATAATAATGGGTGAAAAGCTAAGAAGTTCAATAGGAGCTAATATTGGAGATAAGATTAGTGTTTTAGATATTAAGGGTAAAGAAATAAGATTAAAACTAGGTGCTACATTTAAAACAGGATTTTTACCATATGATAGTAATTTAGTTATAATACCGTTAAAAGTTGGTATGATATTAAATGAAGAAGGAAATACGGTAAGCTCATTAGATATTAGCGTTAAAAATCCATCTGATGTAAAAGTATTAAATGAATTAAAAATGGATATATTTAATAAATACGAAAATACTTATTCATATACTTGGGCTGAAGAAAATGCTAATTTACTACAAGCTATTAAATTAGAAAAATTTATACTAATAGTAATACTTAGCTTTTTAGTGCTAATAGCAAGCTTTGTTGTAGCGATAATACTAAATATCTCTGTAAGGGAGAAAACAAATGATATAGGTATATTAAAAGCTTTTGGTTATACAAAAAAGAGCATACTAAAAATATTTGTATTTGAAGGCCTAGTAGTAGGAATTTTAGGAATAATTGTTTCAATAATTTTAAGTCCTATTGTAATAGCTTTACTAAGAATTATTGCAAAAAATATTTTAGAGTCAACTTACTATATTAAAGGTTTACCAATAGAGATAAATATACATGAAATAATAATAATATATGTAGTATCATTAGTAATAATTTTTGTAGCTTCTATAATGCCTGCTATAAAAGCAGCTAAACTTGATACAGCTCAGGCAATAAGATTTAATTTATAGGGGTTCATATGGAAGTATTAAAATTAGAAAATGTTAGTAAGCATTTTAAAACCAAGATAGAGGATATAAAAGTTTTAGATAATATAAATTTAGTAGTAAATAAAGGAGATTTGATTAGTATTCAAGGAAAATCAGGAAGTGGGAAAACAACTCTACTTAATATATTAGGCTTGCTTGATACTAATTTTCAAGGTAAAATAATGTTAGAAGGAAACAAAATAGAAAGTATAGGATTTGTATTTCAATTCCATCATTTGTTACCTGAATTTACAGCTATTGAAAATGTAGCATTGCCTTTATTAAGAATAGATAAAAATAAAAAAGAAGTATTTAAAAAAGCAGAAAAATTACTAGAATTAGTTGGATTAGAAGATAGAAAAAATTTTTATCCAAACGAATTAAGTGGAGGTCAAAAACAAAGAGTAGCAATAGCTAGAGCAATGATAAATGATCCTAAAGTTATTTTAGCAGATGAACCAACAGGGAATTTAGATGAGGAAAACAGCAAAATAATAAATGATCTTTTTTTAAAAATTAATAAAGAAGAGAATAAAGCGATAATAATTGTAACACATAGTATAGAACTAGCAAATATTGCAAAAAGAAAATATATATTAAAAAATGCTAGTTTGCATGAAATATAGGAGGGGTATTTATGAAAATTATTATTAGTGGTAAGCATATTGATTTGACAGAAGCAATTAAATCATATATTAACGAAAAAATATCTAAGATAGAAAAGTATGAAGAAGAAATCAGTGAGGTTGATGTGGTAATTGAAGTAGATAAAGATGTACAAAAAGTTACAGCTACTGCATATCTAGCTGGTAAAACTTTAAGAGCAGAAGATGAAAATAAGGATCTATATACAGCTATTGATAAATTAAGTGATAAACTAAATACTCAAGTTAGAAAATATAAAGAAATACATAGTAAGCATTAGTCAAGAAAGGTGAGAAGATGAATAAAGTCTCGGATGTGGATACGATAGTACTGGATTTAGATGTAAAGGACAAAATCGATATTTTTAAATTGGTAGCAAAAAAAGCAAAAGAACTAAATATTATTGAAGATGAAGAAAAAGTAATAGAAGAATTTATTGAAAAAGAGAAAGATACAGAAACATATTTAGGTAGTAAATGTGCTATGCCACATATAAAGACAAATATAATAGGTTCTAGTGTCATATTTTACATTAGATTAAAAAATGAAATGCTTTGGTCAGGAAAAGATAGTGCAAAATATATTTTTCTAATAATTTCTAATAGAGAAGATGTTGAAAAGCACTTAAAATTACTAAGATTAATTTCTAAAATTATAATGAAAAATGATATATTAAAAATCTTTAAAGAATCAGATGATACGCTTAAGATTTCTAATACTATAAATGAAATTGAATAAGATATTATTAATAAAAGCCTAAGGGGTTAGTTAGTCACCTAAGGCTTTTATTTTTAATTTTGTGGAAACAATTGTTTCTAATTCAGATCTCTCTAGATTTTTAAGATTGCTCCTTTAATTAAAGTGTTTTACATAAGTTTCACAATAAGCAACTATAATATAAAACAAGTATGGTAGTATTAAATAGTAGTCAGAAATCTTTAGTTTTCTTGCTAATTTTTATAAAATAACATATAATTTAGTTATAAATACAAGGAGAAAATGATGGAAATAATTATTTATACAGTACTATTTATACTATTTTTAAATATATCTGTATTAGTTTACAGAATTATTAAAAAGTACTTAGAAAAGGAAGATATTAGGTTTTGTAAAAATCAATTTATAGTAAATAATAAAAGGGTATATGATCTAAAAAGTGATGATTTTAATTTACAGTTTAATAATTTAGCTCTAGCTATGGATATTAATTTTAGGCATTTTGCTTTAATTAAAATAGATCTTGTTATAAATGAAAAAAATCAAAAAAATAAAATAAGGAATTTAAAAAATGCTATAAATATTTTAAGAAGATTAAAAGAATATAATTTTAGATATTATAGTTTACTAATTTCAAGTTATTTTAATGGGAATAAAGAGTTGATAGAGGCATTGGAAAGAGAAATAAATAATGGAGAATAAATCTTTAATATTAGGTTATACAGTTGTTAGAAAAAAAATAAAGAATATCAATTTAAGAATAGATTCTAACCTAAATGTATATATATCAGCACCACTTAATCTAGATGACTACCAAATAGAAAAGTTTATTATATCTAAAAAAGCTTGGATAGATAAAAATATTAAAAGGTTTAGTGATTATAAGGATATAAATAAAAATTTAGATACTTACGAGAATGATTCATATATATTTTTTTATGGAGGTAAGTATAGATTAGTATTAAAAATTGGTGAAAAAAACATTGAATTTAATGATGATGATATAGTAATAACTAATAAAATAATTGATAAAGAAAGTATAAAAAAAATAATATATACTGATTTATACTACCCAAAAGCTAGAAAGCTTTTTGTAAAAAGGTTAGATTATTATTTAGAATTAATGTCAGAAAAAAAAGATATTAACTTAAAAATATCTAATATTAAATCAAAATGGGGTTTATGTATCCCTCAAAAAAGAGAAATAAGGTTAAATATAGACCTTATGAAAAAAAGTATAGAAGAAATTGATTCAGTAGTTGTCCATGAGGTAGCACATCTAAAACACCCAAATCACAGCAAGAATTTCTATAATGAAATAGATAAATATTTTAAAAATTATAAAGAAGTAAATAAAAAATTAAATAGTAGAATATGAAAAGAGGAAATATGAAAAAAGTTATTATGAAAGGTCATGAAATTAATTTATTAGGAAAAACATTAAACGTAGGAGATATTGCACCAGATTTTACTGTATTAGATCAAAATCTAAATGAAGTTAAATTAAGTGACTATAAAGGTATACCAGTTATAGTTAGTACATTTCCATCTATAGATACAGGAGTTTGTGCTATACAGGCAACTAAATTTAATAATGAAATATCAAAATTTTCAAATAAGGCAAAACTAATATTAGTTTCAAATGATTTACCATTTGCACTTCATAGATATTGTGGCGCTAATGGTATAGATAATGCAATAGTTACATCAGCTCACAGAGACGAAGTTTTCGCAAGAGATTATGGAGTTTTATTAGATCAAATAAGATTGTTAGCTAGAACAGTGTTTATAATAGATAAAAGTGGGAAACTTGTATACAAGGAAATTGTTGAAAATGTATCAAATGAACCAGACTATAATAAAGCTCTATCTGTATTAAATGAAATAATATAAGGGGGAGAAATGAAAAAACTTATATCAACATTATTTCTATTTTTAAGCCTATTAGCTTGTGGTTCAAAAACAGATAATCAAGCTATAACAACAGCAATTAAATCAGATATAGATTCTATGAGTCCATATAAAATGCATGCAACAGGTACAAAACAAATCATGTATAATGTATATGAAGGATTACTTATGCCTGATGTTAAAGGTAAATTAAAATTAGCAATAGCAAAAGATATGAAAATATCAGATGATATGAAAACATATACATTTGAAATAAGAGACGATGTATATTTTCATAATGGTGATAAATTAAAATTAAGTGATGTAATATTCTCATTAAATAAAATTAAAGAATTAGGAATAGAAAAATCATTTTCTAATATAGATGATATATCTGAAAAAGACGGTAAGCTTGTTATTAAGTTAAATAAAATAGATGCTTCATTTATTTACTCTTTAATAAAACCAATAGTAGATGAAAAAACTTACGATAATATAGAAAAAACTGCTAATGGAACAGGTCCATACTATATTTCAGAATACTTAAGAGAAAATAAGTTAGTATTTACTAGAAATGATAAATATTATGGTAAAAAAGCCAATATTAAAACTATAAATATGGATATATTAACTGATGAAGATACAAGTATTTTAAATCTTTTAAGTGGAAAGTATAATTTCTTATTTGAAGTATCAACAAAAAGAGTAGAAGATTTAAAAGATAAGAAAATAGTAACACACCCTGAAAATATGTTATTTATTATGGGAATAAATAATAAAAGATTTGATAAAGATTTAAGAGCAAAACTTGTAAGCGCATTAGACAATAAAGATATAATATCAAAAGCAACTGCGAATTACGCAACAGAACTTAAGACTAAAAAAATAAATATTGAGAAAAATGCACTTGAAGGTAAGGAATTTAATTTAAAAATACCAAGTAATTACAAGATATATATAATATCAGCTCAGGTTATAAAAGAAGAATTAGAAAACTATGGTGCTAAGGTAAATATAATACCTCAAGAGTTTGCGACATGGTTAAAAGAAGTTTATAAAGATAGAGACTATGATTTAACAATAATTGGATTATCAGGTAAGCTTGATAAAGAAGATACATATAAAAGATTTGTAAGTACATATGCAAAGAACTTTTTAAATTTTAGTAATAAAGAATACGATGAAATTATAGAAAAGGCAAGTTATACAGTTGATACAGAAAAAAGAGATAATTTATATGAAAAAGCATATGATGTACTTATAGATAATTTTGCAGCTGGTTTTATAATGGACCCAGCTCTAACAACAGTTATGGATAAAAATATACAAGGATTTAGTGAATATACAATTCCATATGTAAATTACAGTACTTTAAAATTTGGAGAATAAATAATGTATTATATAAAAAAATTATTAAAAGGAATACTTAGTACTTATATAATTTCTACGGTAACATTTTTTCTAATATCATTAATACCAGGCGATCCTGCTTTAATGATATTAGGAATAGATGCAAATATAGAGGAGTTAGAAAGGTTTAGACAAAGTTTTGGACTTGATAAAAATATATTTGTAAGATATATTGATTGGCTATATTCTTTAATTAAAGGAGATTTTGGAATATCTTATAGATACAATTTACCAGTTAAAGAATTAATAGCTGAAACATTACCAGTTACTATATTAATTACGATTATTTCACTTTTAATAATTTTTTTTACATCTGTTGTTTTTTCGTTTTACTTAAATAAAATAAAAAGTAAGACATTAAAAAAAATATATGAAATAATTTTAGGTATTAGCATATCTATTCCTACATTTTGGTTAGGGGTAATATTTATATTTGTATTTTCAATAATACTAAAACTATTTTATATAGGATATAATGGAACAGTATCATCTATTGTTTTACCTTGTGTAATAATATCAATTCCGTATATAGGAATAATGACAATAAATTTAAAAGAAAACTTATATAACGAAGAAAGACAAGATTATGTAAAATTTCTATACTCTAACGGTATATCAATAAGATATTTAAATCTATATACTCTAAAAAATGCAATTATAACAACAATACCTTTATTTGGTATAATATTAATTGATTTAATTACAGGAGTAGTTATTGTAGAAAAAATATTTGCAATACCAGGAATTGGTAGATTATTACTGAGTTCAATTTCAAATAGGGATATTAGATTATTGCAAGGGCTTATTGTATATACTTCATTATGTGTTATTGTTATAAATATTTTAATAGATTATTTATATGGTATTTTAGATAAGAGAATTAGAGTTGATAAACATGAGTAAGAAAAAACTAAAGTATATGATGTATATAATATTTTTACTATTAATTATATATTTTCTAAAAAATCCATATAAATTAAGTGATAATATTTTAAAAGCACCAAGTTTTAATAATTTTTTAGGAACTGATGATTTAGGACGTGATATATACAGTAGACTTGTGATGGGTACATTTAATAGTATTTTTATTGTAATTATTTCAATAGGATTAGCAAGTATTATTGGTAATATAATAGGACTACTCTCTGGTTATTATGGAGGATTTATAGACTATATAGTATCACAATTTATAGAAATGATTTTATCAATTCCAGGAATACTAATAGCAGTAGCAGTAGTTGTAATAGTAAGAAAAGCATTTTTATCGTTAGTATTAGCTTTAATAATAATGTATTTACCTCTTATTATAATGTACACAAGAGGGCTTGTAATAAAAGAAAAAAGCAAGGAATATATAACAGCAAATAAGACGTATGGGGTTAGTAATTACAGAATAATAACTAAGCATATTTATAGAAATATAAGAAAGTATATTTTTGTTAACTTTGGAATAAATTTTTCAAAAGGAATACTAACTGAAGCTGGTCTAGGCTTTCTAGGTATAGGATTAGATCCTAGCACACCGACACTTGGTAATATGTTAAATGCTTCTCAATCCTATTTTATAAGTTCACCATGGTTTACAATTTTTCCTGGTCTAGTTATAATTTTTATAGTATATAATGTAAGAAAGTTATCAAATATTAAAGAAGTAAGAAATAATAAGATGAAATCAAAATAAAACTAGCGTATCGCTAGTTTTTATTTAATCTTAATTTTGCTACTTGAATTAAATATATTTTCTTCTCTTATCCACAATTTATTAATTGAAAACTTTTTAGATTCTAGTTTTTCTAAGATATTACTACAATTTATAAAATCTTTTTTAAAATTACTATTTGATTTTGAATTTAATAGCTCTTTTATTTGCTTAATATTTGTGCAGTAGATTAACTCGTCTTCTAAATTTTCAATTTGTTTTATAAAATAAATATCACTAATATTTTTGTTTTTCTTTAATTTATTTATATTTTTTTCAAGAGTTTCTGTAATGACTATAGTATCTTTTAGAATTCTTATTAAAATTGAATTACTAATCACCTTATTTATAACATTATGTATCTTTATTTTTCCTGATACTATATATTGCTTTTATTAATTTTTATTCGGTTTCTCCTTCAACTAGATAATAATACTTATTGTTTTTCATTTTTTAATTCTTCCTCCAACTCATCAATAAGGTTTAAATTAGGCGAAAAATCGAAAACATCATTTAATACCGCATTTTTTAAAGAAACATTGTTTTTCTTTATAAAGTTTTCTGGGTGTATAACAGTAATTATTTTTTCTTTTTTAAAGAAGTTAAATGTATGTACTGGAAGGTTCATATCCAGTATATCTAGATTGTGGGTTGTAAAAAAAAGTTGAGTATTTTTCTTCAATAGTTGAATCATTAGTGCAAGTACTGATATTTCTATTTCAGAGTTAATATAAGAAAATTTTTCATCACAGTAATATAATCCGGTATAATCTTTATATATCATAGATATTAGTGCAGATATATTTATACCACTTTTTGTTCCACTAGATAGTGTAGAATTGTCTACTACTTTTCCATTTTGAACAATTACTTGTCTATCACTAAATTTTATTGCATATGCCTTATCAATTTGATTTAATGCATAAACTTTTTCAATGTTATTATCTAAAGTTTTAAGAATATTATTAAACATTTTTATGTCAATATTATTTAAAAAGTCATCTTCAGAAAATGTGAAAAACCAGCCATCTATCTTTATTTTTTTTAGATTTTCAGTGTACGTTAGTGTATCATTAGATATTTTTTTGTATTTAATGCGACACTTTTCATAAGTATCAGTCTTATTTATTTTTGATTTGAAAATATTTATAAAAACTTTTTCGTCACCCATATATTCACCTTCTAATTTATATAAATAATCTAAGTCTGTAGCATTAACAAACTCTATGCTAAATTTAAGTGGATTATTTTTATTACTATGAAATTTATCTAAAAAAAGAAGATCTCTTTTGTTAATGAAATTAAATATATTAATTATTGCTTTTCCAAATGTTGTTTTACCTGTTGCATTTGTTCCAATTAAAATATTAACTCTTTTATATCTAAAATTAGGTTTATCACTTAAATATTCATACTCAATTGTAGAATTAACAATTTTTTTAGGATACGAAAAATTTAATTCAAAATTTTTGAATGAGTAGATATTATCTAATTTTATATTCATTATAACCATTTTTATCGCCTTCTTATTAGTTCAAATTATTTGAACTAATTATATATATTTTTTTGACGTTTTTGTCAATGTTTTTGATATTTTAATATATAAATATTCAAAAGTAAGGTAATAAGATGCTATTTTTTTGTTTTATAAAATTTTGAAAATATGGTAAAATGAAATGTAAAAATAAATACTTAAAAGGAAATTAAAATGCAAAAAGAAATAGAGATAAAAAATTTAAATCTTAGTATTGATGATGAATTACTACTAAAAAATATAGATTTAGAAGTAAATGAAAATGAAATAGTTGGTATTTTAGGTGAGAGTGGAAGTGGTAAAACATTAACAGTAAAATATATACTAGGGATTTTACCTACAAGATCAGATATAAAGGTAGAAAAATTTGAAAGAGTAAAAGAAATTGGAGTAGTATTTCAAAATGCTTTTACCTTATTAAATCCAACTATAAAAATTAAAACCCAATTAAAACATTTATATGTATCTAAATACAAGACAAAGGAAGGTTTTTTTGAAAAAATAGACTTCTTATTTAAAAGAGTAGGATTAGATGATACAAAAAAATATTTAAATAAATACAGTTTTGAAGCAAGTGGTGGTGAAAATCAAAGAATAGCAATAGCAGCTAGTTTAATATCAGATCCTGGCTTATTTATAGCTGATGAGATAACAACAGCACTAGATACCAATTCAAAACAAGATGTTATAAATTTATTAAAAGATATACACCAAAAAGAAAAAAGATCAATTTTATTTATAACACACGAAATAAATTTGATGAGAAATTTTGTTGATAGAATTTATGTCATGTATAATGGAGAAATTATTGAAAAAGGAACTTGTAGTGAGATTTTTAATAATCCAAAACATGAATACACAAAAGAATTAATAAAATTAGCAAATAGATATTACGAGGAGAAATAATGAATTATATATTACTTTTTATGCCAGCAATATGCTTAGGTAGTTTATTTATAATAATAGGATTAATAAAATTAGAAGATAAAAGAGCAATTTTAAGTACGGCCATTGGAGCATTAGTAGCTTCATCTGTTTTTTTTAATTAAATGACATTGTTATCAAGTGCTGTGGGAATATTTTGTGGATTTATGTGGGTTATAGGATTTTATTACCAATTAAAAGTTTTTTCAAAAGTTGGAGCTAGTGTCGCTGTACCTCTTACAAATGGATTACAACTTTTATTTGCCAGTATATTATCATTAACAATATTTAGTGAAATAGTAGGTTTAAAAAACATTGCTTTTTTATTTGTATACATGATAATTTTAGTAATTGGTATAATTTTTGTGTCTAAAAAGGAAAATAATATTGAAAGTAAGAGTATGGATAAAACCCTATATATAGATGCAGTAATTTCATCAATTGCCTTTATAGTTTTTATGAGTACAAATAAGATATTTTCATTATCTTCATATTCATTATTCTTTCCTCAAACAATAGGAATGAGTTTAGGGGCTTTATACATTAATAAAGAAAATATAAAAAGCCTTGTAAATAAAAAGGCAATAATGGCAACTATTACAGGATTTATTTGGTTTTTAGCTAATTTTTCTATGCTTTTATCAATAGAAAATTTCGGTTTAGGGATTACTATTGCAATGGTACAATTTAATATAGTTGTATCAGCTATATTGTCAATTTTAATTTTAAAAGAGAAAAAAACTAAAAAAGAATTAATATATTTAGTATTAGGGATACTTTGTATAGTATATGCAGGGGTTAGTATAGCGCTTATTAAGTAGGAGGGAAGATGTTTTTTAAAATAATATTATTTAGCTTTATAGAAGGCTTAACAGAATTTATACCTATTAGTAGTACAGGGCATCTAATAATACTTGATCACTTTGTATCTTTATCAAAAAATACACAGTTTACTCATGCTTTTTCAGTAATAATTCAATTAGGAGCAATTTTAGCAGTTTTAGTCTATTTTAAGGATAAAATTTTTAGTTTAAAAAAAGAAGACATATTAAAAATATTAGTAGCAGTTATACCTGCTGCTATTTTAGGCTTATTATTCGATGATATAATTGATCACTATTTATTTAATATATATGTAGTAAGTAGTTTTTTAATAATTTATGGTATAATTTTACTATACATAGAAAAAATTAAATTTAATAAAAGTATATTAGAATTTAAAAATATTACGTATAAAGTAGCATTTTTTATAGGAGCATTTCAAACATTGGCTTTAATACCTGGAACTTCAAGATCAGCTGCTACAATAATAGGAGCTATGATACTAGGTTTAGATAAGATACTTGCTATTGAGTTTTCATTTTTCTTAGCAATACCTACTATGCTTGGTGCTAGTGGACTTAAGATATTAAAATTACCTATTCTTAGTTTAAGTGAATATATGTATATACTTTTAGGCTTTGTATTTTCATATATATTTGCATATATATTTATTAAATTTTTTATGAAATATATAAAAGGGCATGACTTTAAACTATTTGCTTACTACAGAATAATATTAGGTTTAGTAATTTTAATAATACTATAGGAGAAATATGAAAATAATAAGTGAAATTGATGAAAATAAGTTTAAAGAAATTGTATATACCTTTTTTGAAAATATAAACGACATAGTTAAAATAACAAATAAAAGTGATGATGAAAATATTTTAATAGAGTTTGAAAACGATAATAAAAAATATACATTTAAAAATGAAATATTATTTGATAGAGAAAAACAAATTCAAGCAATGACTAAAGGTGGCTTACTAAATTTATACGGTATAAAAAATGACTGGGGAGCTTTAGTTGGTATGAGGCCAACAAAATTAGTTCATAAATTTTTAGCTGAAGGGAAAAGTTATACTAATATAGAAGAAATTTTAAAAAAAGTATATTTATTAAATGATAATAAAATAAAGCTATTAATAGATATAGTGAAAAATCAAATAGAATATATAGATAAAGATACAGTAGCTTTATACATAGGAATAGCTTTTTGTCCCACTAAATGTACTTATTGTTCTTTTCCAGCCTATTTAAAAAAAGGAAAGTATGAAAAAATATATGACTTATACATAAAAACATTAAATGAAGAAATAAAGCTAATGGGGGATTTATTAAAAAAATTAGATGTTAAAATAAATAGTATATATATAGGAGGAGGAACTCCAAGTTTTTTATCATATGATGAATTAGAAGAACTATTATCAAATGTTTCTAGTAATTTTAATTTAGAATATTTAAAAGAATATACTTTTGAAGCTGGTAGAATAGATACTATTGACTATGAAAAACTAAAACTTTTAAAAAGTTTTTTTGTTGATAGGATAAGTATAAATCCACAAAGTTTTAAAGAATCAACATTAAAAAGAGTAAATAGATACCATTCAATAGAAAAGTTAAATGAAGTATATAAAATGGCAAAGGACTTAAACTTTATAATCAATATGGACTATATCCTAGGACTTCCACTAGAAACAACAGAGGATATACTAAATACAATAGAAAAAATGAGTGAATATGACGCTAAAAATATTACAATACATAATTTAGCCTTAAAAAAAGCAAGTTATTTAACTAAAAATAAGTATGAATTAGATAGTGAAAAAATAGATTTTAAAAAAGTATATGAAAAAATTTATGAATATGCAGATAAAAATGGATATATACCTTATTACATGTATAAGCAAAAAAAATCTTATGGAGAAAATATAGGTTTTTGTAAAAAAGAGTCGCAGTCTATATATAATATAGATATGATAGAGGAAAATAAGAATGTATTTTCAATAGGAGCTGGAAGTATTACAAAATTAATAAAAAAAGATGAGATAAAAAGAATTGTAATGCCAAAAGATCCAATAATGTATGTTAATGAGTTTAAAGATAGAATAGAGAAAAAAATAGCAGATATTTTAGATTTTTATGAGCAGGAGTAAATGGTAGGAGCAGTAATTGGAGATATAGTAGGATCTCGTTTTGAATTTAAAAATAATAAAAGTAAAGAATTTTTGTTATTTACAGAACAAAATAAATTTACAGATGATAGCCTTTTAACCATAGCAATAGCAAATGCTTTTAATATTAGTAAGACTGATTTTAGTGATTTAGAAAAAAATACTATAAACAGTATTCAAACACTAGCAAGAAAATATAATAATCTGGGTTATGGTTTTAGTTTCTATAACTGGGTATTTTCTTCAGATCCTAAACCGTATAATAGTTTTGCAAATGGTGGTTCTATGAGAGTTAGTTCTGTAGCTTATGCAGCTAAAAATCTAGAAGAAGTAAAGAAATTAACTAAAATAGTTACAGAAATCACTCATAATCATATAGAAGCAATAAAAGGTGCTACTTGTGTAGCAGAAGTAATTTATTTGGCTAGAACAGGTAAAAAAATTAAAGAGATTAAAGAATATGTAGAAAAAAATTATTATGAACTAAACTTTACATTAGATGAAATAAGACCTACATACTTATTTGATTTATCTACCAAAAATACAGTACCAGTAGCCCTAGAGGCATTCTTTGAGTCAAATAGTTTTGAAGATGCAATAAGAAATGCAATTTCAGTTGGTGGAGATTCAGATACTATAGCTGCAATTACTGGTAGTATTTCTGAAGCTTATTATAAGGTTCCAGAAGATATTAGAGAAAAAGCACTAAGCTATTTACCAAAAGAGCTATTAGATATATTAGTTGAATTTGAAAATAAGTATGAATAGATAGGCACAAGATGGAGTGAGAAATCACTCTATTTTTGCGAATAACTTGAAATAAAAAGGTGGAATTCCACTTAAATTTAACGATAATCTTGAAAAGAATATTTCTATATGCTAAAATAAACTTGAAATAAAAAGGTGGAAATCCACTTAAATTTTATGGGTTGGGTGAAATATGATAATTAAAAGAGATTATTACTTGAATAAAATAATAAGTAAAAAAGAAAATGGAAGAATAAAGATTATTACAGGGATAAGAAGGTGCGGTAAATCATATCTGTTGTTCAAATTATATAAGGATTATTTAATGTCAACTGGAATAAATGAACAACAAATTATATCTATTGCACTAGATGAGATTGATAATCTTGATTATAGAAATCCATTTAGATTAAATGAGTATATAAAAGAGAAATGCAAAGAAAATAATTTGAAATATTATATTTTTATAGACGAAATTCAACTATCTGAGACTGTTAGAAATCCATACAGTGAAAGTAAAGAAAAAAATGTAACATTTGTTGATGTTTTGCTAGGACTTATGAAAAAGGAAAATTTAGATATTTATGTTACAGGGAGCAATTCTAAAATGCTCTCCTTTGATGTGCTTACTCAATTTAGGGATCGTGGAGATGAAATTCATATAGATCCACTATCGTTTTCAGAAGTATGTGATTTGTTTGAAAATAAGGATTTGGCTTTTGAACATTATACTTTATATGGGGGAATGCCATATATATATAGACTAGAAAGTGATGAAGAAAAAAGTAGATATTTAAAAGATTTATTTAAAGAAACTTATATAAAAGATATTATTGAAAGAAATAACATACAAAATGATAAAGAAGTTCTTGAGATATTACTAGATTTTATATCGTCTGCTATTGGTTCACTTACAAATCCTACAAAACTTTCGAGACGATTTTTATCGGAAATACAAACAAAAATATCTTCAAATACCATTTCAAGATACCTTAGTTTTTTTGAAGAAGCGTATATATTATATAGTGCTAATAGATATGATGTTAAGGGCTCTAGGTACTTTTCAACACCACTGAAATACTATTTTGCAGATATTGGACTTAGAAATGCAAGACTTAATTTTAGACAAGTAGAACAAACTCATATTATGGAAAATATTATTTATAATGAACTGCTTAGTAGAGGTTATAACATTGATGTCGGTTTAGTTGAATATGACTATAAAAAAGATGGAATCAGAAAAAAGATTCAGTTAGAAGTGGATTTTGTCATAAATAAAGGACATCAAAGATATTACATTCAATCAGCTTTAAATATTGATAGTGAAGAGAAAAAAGAACAAGAAACAGCCTCACTTCGTAAAATAGATGATTCATTTAAGAAAATTGTGATTGTGAAAAACAGCATTATTCCAAGATATGATGATAATGGAATTTTATATATTGGAGTAAAGGAGTTTTTGTTGAATAAAACTTTTCTGGAGTTATAAAATTATTTGTGTCATTCAAGGTCAAATAAGATAAAAAATTATAAAAAGTAGAAAAACTGAGCTTGTACATATGTCAGAATTATATGTAGAAAATATAGGTTTTTGTAAAAAAGATTCTATAGATATGATAGAAGAAAATAAAAATGTATTTTCAATAGGAGCTGGAAGTATTACAAAACTAATAAAAAAAATATTAAAATCTAAAATAAAGGAAGATGAAGTATATATGTCAGCTAATAAAATAACTATTATTCATTAAAAGTTCAAAAAATTATGGAGCATAGATATTTTTAGAAACTGATGACTTGTGAAATAAAGGGGAGTATAATGATAAACTATAAAAAAATGGCTAACTGGTTTAGTGAACGTTGGAAAGATAGAGGGTATGAAAAGGGAGAGACTAGTAAGTTTTGGATAGACTTATTACAAAATGTTTATGGTATTGAAAATGCTACTAATTACATATTTTTTGAAAAGTCAGTACAATTAAAAAATAAGAGTTTTATTGATGCTAGCATACCTAGTACTAATGTAATAATAGAGCAAAAAAGTATAGATAAAGATTTAACAAAAAAAGAAAAACAATCAGATGGTGAGTATATGACACCATATGAACAAGCCAAAAGATACTCTGATGAATTACCTAGATCAGAAAAGCCAAAATATATAATTGTATCGAATTTTAAAGAATTTCATATTCATGATATGGAACACCCACACTCTGACCCACAAATTATACTTCTAAAAAATTTAGATAAAGAATACCATAGACTCCTATTTTTAGTAGATGAAAAACATAAAAATATTCAAAAAGAAAAAGAAGTTTCATTAAAAGCAGGAGAACTAGTAGGTAAGATATATGATGAACTTTTAAAGCAATATAATGATAAAAATAGTCCAGAAACACTAAATAATTTAAATATCTTGTGTGTAAGACTTGTTTTTTTACTATATGCAGAAGACAGTGGGATTTTAGGTAAAAGAGATATGTTTTATGATTATTTAAATAAATATAGAGATAATGTAAATACATTTAGAAATTCATTAATTGAACTATTCAAAATACTAAATCAAAAACCAGAAGAAAGAGATCCATATCTAGATAAAGAATTATTAGATTTTCCATATATAAATGGAGGACTTTTTGCTGATGATAAGGTAGTAATACCTAGAATTACAAAAGAAATAATTGAAATAATATTAGATAAAGCAAGTATAGGATTTGATTGGTCTGATATTAGTCCTACCATATTTGGTGGTGTATTTGAATCAACATTAAATCCAGAAACTAGAAGATTTGGTGGAATGCACTATACTTCTATAGAAAATATACATAAGCTAATAAACCCACTATTTTTAGAAAATTTAGAAAAAGAATTCAGTGAAATAAACAATATTAAGTTATTAACAACTAGAAAAAAAAGACTTTTAGAATTTCAAGATAAAATAGCTAATCTAACATTTTTAGATCCAGCATGTGGTTCGGGTAATTTTTTAACGGAGACATATTTATCTCTAAGAAGATTAGAAAATAGGCTAATAAGAGAGTTAAACAACCAAGGGCAAATAAGTATAGGTGAAACTCAAGATGATATTATAAAAGTGTCATTAAAACAATTTTATGGAATAGAAATAAATGACTTTGCAGTAGTTGTAGCTAAAACAGCCTTATGGATAGCAGAAGCACAAATGTTTATGGAAACTATGAGTATAGTAAATAGAGATAATGATTTCTTACCGTTAAAATCATTTACTAATATTGTAGAAGCTAATTCCTTAAGAATTAATTGGGAAGATATAATAAAAGCAGAAGATTTAAACTATATTATGGGGAATCCGCCTTTTGTAGGTAAAAAGTTTCAAAATAGAGAACAAAAAAAGGATATGGAATTAATTTTAGGAGACATAAAAGGGTATAATATGCTTGATTATGTTTCTTGTTGGTATCATAAATCTATAAAAATATTTGAAAAAAATAAAGATATTAAAATAGCTTTTGTTTCAACAAATTCAATATGTCAAGGTGAGCAAACTTCAATTATGTGGGAGGAAATTTTAAAAAAAGATATAAACATTAATTTTGCATATCAAAGTTTCAACTGGGAAAGTGAAGCTAATGATAAAGCTCATGTTTATTGTGTAATAGTTGGACTTTCTAAAAAGAGTAATGAGAAAAAAAGGCTTTACTATAAAGAATTAGAATATAAATTGGTAAATAATATAAATGCATATCTATATAGTGGTGAAAATATATTCTTAAAAAGAAGAACATCTCATATTCAAAATGAGTTAGAAATGACAGATGGAAATGTCCCTATAGATGATAATCAATTAAAACTTGAATTAGAAGAATTAAAAGAACTAGAAAAAAAAGAACCTCAGAGTTTAAAGTATATAAAAAAATTAACAGGTAGCAATGAATTCATAAATAAGAAAGAAAGATTTGTTATATGGATAGAAGAATATAATCCAGGTGAAATAAGAAATATGCCTATTATTTCTGATAGAATTAAAAAAGTAAGAGAATTTAGATCGAATAGTAGCACAAAATCTACTTCTAAATTAGCAGATATACCATATAGATTTAGAGATACAAGAAATCCTAAAACAGCTTTAATAATACCAAGAGTTAGTAGTGAAAGAAGAAAATATGTTCCAATAGGCTTTATAACTTCAGACACAATAGCACTAAATTCAGTGTTATTATTGTCAAACGCTAGTCTATATCACTTTGGTGTTTTAACATCTAATGCTCACATGATATGGCTTGATAAAATAGGCGGGAAATTAGAAACAAGATATAGATATTCTGCAACAGTGGTGTATAATAATTTTCCATTTCCTAAATGCAGTGAAAGTCAAAAAGAAAAAATAGAACAAACAGCTCAAAAGATTTTAGAAGTAAGAGATAAGTATGCTAATTCAACTTATGCAGATCTATATGATACTTCATTTATGCCAGAAGATTTAAGAAAGGCTCATTATGAAAATGATAAGGCTGTATGGGAAGCGTACTCTAAGGCTTATGAATTTGGTAATGAAGATTCATGTTTTGAATTTTTATGTAATCAATATGAAAAATTAACAAAAAAAGAAAGACTTAGTAAGAAAAAGTAAAGTATAAAAGAACATAACAAAAAACTCGAAATAAAAAGGTGGAATTCCACTTAAATTTTATATGTTAGAATAAAAGTGTTTTTGTTGAATAAAACTTTGCTTGTGTCATTCAAGCTCAAATAAGTTGAAAAATTATAAAAAGGAGAAAAACTTGGCAAGAAAAAAAAGTAAGAAGGTAAAGTATAAATATGAAAAGGCAATAATATCTTTTTTTGTATTCCTATTAACTACATTTATCTTTGTGAATAAACCATATAAAAATATACTAAATAAGAAAGAAAATGAAACTAAAAATTTATCAAATGAATATCATGTCGAAATAAATGAAGAAGTGGTATTAAAAGAGTATACCAAAAATAAAAGAGATATTAATAGTATATCTTATGATGATTATGCTAACTTAAATTTATCTAAAAAAAAGATAGAAAGCATATTAGAGTATAAAGAATATATGGGGCAAATAAACGAAATAAAAGAATTAGAGAATATACCATATATAAGTTCAGATGATCTATCTAAAATATCTAAGGTATTTAAAGATGCAAGCTATAAAAAGTATAAAAGACATAATATAAATAAGATGACAAAAAAAGAATTAAAATATCTAGGCTTATCTAACTATGATATAAAAAAGATAATTTCATACAGAAAAAAATATAAGATAAAAAATTTAATTGAGTTAGAAAAAATAATAGGAAATAAGTATAATTTGAAAAATATTGAGTTTTAAAAAAAGGGGGGCTTTATGATTAAATTCAATTTTAAAAGTATAAAAGAAGAATATATCAAAAATGATTCTAAAGATATTTTGTACTTAGAAAGTCAAAGCGATGTTGTTGAATTTTTTGAAAATGTCATACTGGTGGATAGTATCGTTTTAAAAGAAGAAAAAGAAAGTTTACTATTTTATTCACTTTTATCAGAGGGGGAGAAAAAAACATTTAATATTTCTTCGTATTTTGATTCTATAGACACAGCATACAACTACTATAGACTAATAAAAGAGCTATACTACAATAATATTAGTTATGAAATGTTAGAACTAGAAAAATGGCAAGAAAAATACATGAAAGCAATATATAACATACATAATAAGATGATAGAGAAAAAAAATAAAGAAAATATAATGCCAACATATTTAATTTTCCATGACTATAAAATTAATAGTGAGTATATAAAAAGATATAAAAAGATAGTTTTTGTAAATAAAATGTATACAAATAAAAAAGAATTGGAAGTATTAAATAAATTAGATATCGAAATTGAATATTTACTATTTACTGATGAAAATGATTTTAATAAAGAAAAAATGATACTAGAAAATATAACAGTAGAAAAGTTAGATAATAAAGTATCATTAAATAGTTTTACTGATACAAAAACAATGCTTCTGTATTTAACAGAAAAATTAAGTAAAGATAATTTAGATGTACATATAAATGATGTGAACGATAAAAGAGAATACAATGAAATTTCTTGTAATTTACTTAACTGGCATAAGAAAAATTATCTAAATAAATCAAAAAGCTATAAACTTTTAAATAGTATATATGATATAGAAAATAGTCTTGATAAAAAGACAAAAAAAATAGAATTACAAAGTATATATTTTGCTACATTAGATGAAGAATTTAACTCTTTTTTCAATATATCTTATGATATTTTAGAAAAAGTAAAAAAAGAATATATGAGTACAAAAAAGTATGTAGATATAGATTCATATGAATTTTTAGAAGAACTACTAAATTATGATGTATTTAAACTTTGTGATGACATATCTAAAAAATACAAAGATGAAACAGATAAATTTTTAGAAGCAGTATCTGAAATATATGTTTTAAAAGATTTTTCTTTATTAAAATACATAGATAAGAAAAAAGATGTGTATAAACTAATATTAAAATACTTAGATGCTAAAAAAGATTCTAGTAAATTAAAAAGCGAAAAGTATGAAATACTAAATCCTACTAATGAGAAAAAAGAAAATTATTTTTTACTAAATGCCCAAGCTAATATGGACATGAATGTTAGAGAATACATATTAGATGCTAACCAAAGAAAGAAATTAAATTTAAAAAAAGCAAATGATTTTAAATATGCAAAATACTATCCATTTGTTCGTCAAATGTATTTATCTAATAATGTAGACATACTGTATATAAAAAATGAAGAAAATGATATAGATATAAAATCAGTATTTAAAAGCATATTTGTTGAAAATGATGTTAAGGAAAAAAATATATCATATTCATCAAAAGAAATAAAAAAACACCTTATGTATATTAGTCAGGACAGAAATGATGTAAAAGAAAATTCTGATTTTTTAACAGAAAATGACTATATTAAAGTAGAAAAAGAAGATTTTTCAGATATTAAAATAAATGGTTACTCAATATCAAGCTTTATGGAAGATTTAATGTCATATATTTTAAAAAAATATATAGATAAAAATAAATTAAAATACATAAGTATAGATGATACAAGTATAAGTAATATTACAATAGGAAATATTATACATGAAATAGTAGAAACTGCATTAGAAGAAAAAGTAGAAAACATACAAGATTTAAAGAAAATAAAAGAAAAAGTTTTAAATGTGTATAAAGACTACATAAAAAAAGAATACTTTGGTATTTATAGTGTTTTACTATTTGATGAAGTATTAGAAGATGTATTAAAATATGTTTTAAAATATAGAAAATATGGTGTAGTTTGTGAGAAAAAGCTTGAACTTGATATAGATGATAATATAAAGATAAACTATATAATAGATACCTTATTTGAAAAAGATAATAAATATATAGTATCTGATATAAAATCAGGAATGAATAAAAATTCCATAATCTATGACTATCAAGTAAATCTATATAAAACCTTTTTAGAATATAGTGAAAACAAAGAAGTTATAGATACATTAGTATATTATCCCTTTGATGAAAATAAAGAAGTAAAAACAGATAAAAAAGAGTTTACATATTCTGAGTTTTTAGAAAGGGTAAATTATGTTAGAGGTTTAGACAAAATACAAATAGAAAAAAATGTATTGGAGTATAATTTAAAAAATATCATAAGAGGAGTTAAATCTAATGAAAGCTAAAATAATAAATGCTAGTGCTGGAACTGGTAAAACATATACTATGGCAATAGAATATTTAAAAGCCTTAAATAAGGGTGTAAAGTATGATGAAATACAGGTTATAACATTTACTAAAAAAGCAACATCAGAAATCAAAGAAAGAGTAATTAAATTTTTATATAATATAATTTTTGAAGAAAACAACTATGAAGACATAATAAAGTCTATGGGTGTTAAGATAAATCACAAGCTATTAAAAGAAGTATATTTTGATATGATTAAAAACTCAGAAAATATCAAAATAAGTACAAATGATGCCTTTATAAATAAAATATTTAAACTAGCAATAGCTCCATATAAAAATATATATTCTTATGAGGTATTATCAAGTGATGATGATAATTTAATTCAAACTATTTTAGAAAAATTAATAGAAAATGATTATGAAGAATTTAAAGAACTATATATGTTTAATTCTAAGAAAAAAATAGATGAATTAAAAGAAATAATAAAAGATGGCATTATAAAAAATAGAAACGTGTTATACCATCTAATAAACAAAGAAAGTGATTTATTAAATAACAAAAAATATGATTTAGAACTAATGAAAGAAGATTTATTAAAAGAATTTTCTGAATTTTCTGATATAGTTTTTGAAAATGAATCACGTGGTAAATTAAATGTATTTTCAGTTTCAAAAGATTTAATTGAAAGAATTAAAAATAGTAAAAATGCAAAGAGCCTTATTAAAGTATTTAATGAGTTTAAAAATAAAAGTTTCATAACAACGACTTATGTAAAAACAAGTTCAGCTTTCTATAATGAAGCAGTTAAAATAAATGAAATTGTTGAAAATAAAAAAGAAGCTATGTGTGAACTATATTTAGAAGATGTAATATATAAATATAATATAATTTATAGAAAAATAGCAAAAAAAGTATACGATTACTTAGAAGAAATAAACTTTAGAGAAAGAAGATTCACTTTTTCTGATATTTCTTTTTATACAGATAAGTATTTTTCTGAAAAAGAAATTGGACTTGTAAAAAATGGGTTTGCTCAAGATAAACTCTATGATATTATAGGCTCAAATATAAAAGTATTCATGATAGATGAGTTTCAAGATACGGATAATGTTCAATTAAAAATATTTATGCCATTACTTAGAAATTGTCAAGAAGTTTTAATAGTAGGAGACTATAAGCAAGCAATTTATGCTTTTCGTGGAGCAAATAGTTCTATATTTAAAAATATATCAAGTATATTAGAGAAAAATATAGCTGATATTGAAATTGAAACAAAAAGTTTAAATACTTGTTATAGAACAAGAGAAAATATAGTTGAGTATGTAAATAATAAGTTTTTAAATTTAGAAAACTATGATTATGAAAATGTAGGCTATGTAAAAGATAAAGGGCATGTAGAAGTAATTGAAGTAAAAAAAGAAGAAGCTAAAAATGATGGTATTTTTAGTGTTATTGCTAATAAACTTAAGGGAAACGAAAATAAATCGGCTGCCATCTTGTTTAACACAAATAACCAAATATCTAAAATGAGTTATGAGCTATATAAAAATAATATGGAATATAATTCAATAGAATCTATGCTTTTAGTAAAAGATAAAAATATTAAAGTGATAAAGCTTTTAATAGACTACTTAGTTACAAAGGATACATATAAGTTACTTGAATTTTTAAGATCTGATTTAATACAAATGAGTATAAATGATGTTAAAAAGTTTATTGATAACAAGTTAGAAGAAAATAGTATAATAAAGAGTATAAGAAGCCTTGAAAAAAATTCTTCTGATTTTAAGAGAAAGTACATAAGTTCTTTTGGCTATAGCGAAAATATGAGTGATGATGAAATAATAAATATAAACAACTTTTTAGATTTAGTAGATAAGGCAAATAATCTAAAAGATTTTTATGATAATTATGATAAGAATTTATCTGGTATAAAAAAAGTAAATAGCAAAAACCAAAAAGCAATTAATATATTAACTATACATAGTTCAAAAGGTTTAGAATATGATGATATACATATTTTACACGAATTTAAAAAAGATGATTTAAAAGATTTTAAAATAGCATATAAAAGAGAAAATGGTGAGATAATTGATTATCTATTTATTAAAAAAAGAGCTATTATAGAAGAAACAAAAGTTGGTAAAGAATTTGTAGAATATTTTAGGGAAGATGAATTAGAAAATTCTAAAAATCTTGCTTATGTTGGACTTACAAGACCTAAAAATAATCTATATGTTTACTATATAGAAGGTAAAGAGGAAGATAACTACTTAAAATTAAAAGGCGAAAAAGTAAGTAGTGTTTATGAAGATAATGAAATTGGAAATGACATAGAAAATGTAAAAGAAATAGAATTTAGTAATAGTATGTTCTATACTAAAACTGAATATGAAGAAAGTAAAAAAACTGGTATAAAAAATAGTTTAAAAATGGAGTTAAAAAGAAAAAATGGTCTAGCACTTCATTACTATATGCAGTACATAAAATCAAAAGAAGATATGAATGTAGCTAAATCTATGCTATATAAAAGATATGCTAATTTAATAGGGCCTAGTGAAACTAAAAAATTAATAGAAAAAGCAAATCTATTCATAGAAAATAACGAAGATATGTATGATATTAAAAAATATGAAATATACAATGAGTTTGAAATAAAAGATGATGAATATAATCTATATAGAATAGACAGAGTAAATATAGATAATAAAAATAAGAAAATAATTATATTTGATTATAAAACAGAAAAAAATGC
Source organism: Oceanivirga miroungae (assembly GCF_902505095.1). Taxonomy (GTDB): domain Bacteria; phylum Fusobacteriota; class Fusobacteriia; order Fusobacteriales; family Leptotrichiaceae; genus Oceanivirga; species Oceanivirga miroungae. The sequence continues at coordinate 551,874 of NZ_CABWIB010000001.1, forward strand.
AGAAAATAACAAAGTGTATAAAGAACAAATAGCTAAATATAAAGAAATTATTGAAGGCAAAAAAGGATATGAGGGCTACGATGTTCAAACCAAGTTAGTAAGTATAGAACTTTAATTGTATTAAAACAAAGCAGTAAGATATATTTCTTGCTGCTTTTTAAAATATAAACTAAGTAAAATCAATGCTTTATGTATTGATAGAAGTTTGAAAATATGTTAAAATGTAAAATAATGGCCTAAGATGTAAGTAATGTTGGAGCTCTAATAAATATTAGATTTGCAATATTATTTACAGGGCCTTAAATTAAAGGAGGAAATATGTTTCAAAATGAAAAAAACTTTGAAATAAATGTTGGAAATAGCGTATTAAAAGTTAATACTGGTAAAATAGCAAGACAAGCAAGTGGGTCTGTTATGCTTGAAATGGGAGATACAAAGGTATTAGTAACTGCTACTAGATCAAAAGATGTAAGAGATGGTCAGGACTTTTTCCCATTAACGGTAGACTACATTGAAAAAATGTACGCAAGTGGTAAATTTCCAGGTGGATTTATTAAAAGAGAAGCAAAACCATCAACAGAAGAAATTTTAATTTCAAGAATAGTTGATAGACCTATAAGACCATTATTCCCAGATGGGTTTTTAAATGCAGTACATATAGTAATAAATGTATTATCATTTGATGGTGTAAATATGCCAGAAAACATGGCTACAATAGGAGCAAGTTTAGCTTTAGGGATTTCAGATATACCATTTAGTGGACCAGTAGCAGGAGTTACAGTTGGTATGATAGATGGTAAATATATCTTAAATCCAACAAAAGAAGAACAAGAAAAATCAAGAATTTACTTATCTGTTGCTGGTACAAAAGATGCTATAACGATGGTTGAAGCTAGTAGTGATGAAGTATTAGAAGAAGAAATGTTAAATGCTATTTTATTTGGTCATGAAAATATTAAAAATATTTGTAATAGCCAAATTGAAATAATAAATAGCTTTGATGTTAAAAAAATGGAATTTACAAAAACAGAAATTGATGCTGAAGTTAAGAGTTACTTAGATGAGTATAAAGAAGACATCAAAAAAGCTATACTAGTACCAGGAAAACTTGAAAAACAAGAAGCAGTTGAAAATCTAGGTAAAAAATTAGAAGAATTTTTCATACAAGCAAAAGCTCGTGAAATATTAACTAACAAAGAAGAAAAAGATATAGAAGTTGCTATTGATGAATTATTAGGTGTATCTGATGTTAAAGATATTAAATACTACAAAAAACACTTAAGAGCATACTATCACGATTTAGAAAAGGAAATAGTAAGAAACTTAATAATATTTGATAAATATAGACCAGATGGAAGAAAAATAGATGAAATAAGACCTTTATATGCAGAAATTGATACTTTAAAAATGCCACATGGATCTGCCTTATTCACTCGTGGTGAAACTCAAAGTTTAGCTACTGTTACACTAGGTACGAAAGATGATGAACAAATAATAGATGGTCTTGAAGAAGAAAGTAGAAAAAAATTCTTCTTACACTATAACTTCCCACCATTTTCAGTAGGAGAAGCTGGTTTTTTAAGAGCTCCAGGAAGAAGAGAATTAGGGCATGGAAACTTAGCAGAAAGAGCACTAAAAGCTGTAATGCCATCAGAAGAAGAATTTCCATATACTGTAAGAGTTGTATCAGAAATTACAGAATCAAATGGGTCAAGTTCACAAGCTAGTATTTGTGGTGGAAGTTTAGCATTAATGGCAGCAGGTGTACCTATTAGAAAAACTGTTGCAGGAATTGCTATGGGACTTATTAAAGAAAATGATGAGTATACAGTATTAACGGATATTCAAGGTTTAGAAGATCACTTAGGAGATATGGACTTTAAAGTTGCTGGAACTAAAGATGGAATAACGGCTATTCAAATGGATATAAAAATAGAAGGTATAAGTCGTGAAATAATGGATATAGCATTAAAACAAGCAAATAAGGCTAGATTTGAAATCATAGAAGTTATGGAAAATGTAATAAAAGAACCTAGAAAAGAATTAAGTCCAACTGCGCCAAAGATTATAAATCTTCAAATTGATCCTAATACAATAGCAATACTAATAGGACCAGGTGGAAAAAATATTAAAGCTATTATAGATGAAACAAATGTTCAAATTGATATAGAAGATGATGGAAGAGTAAGTATTTACGGTAAAGATCAAGCTATGATGAATAAGGCAAAAGAGTTAGTTGAAATGGCAACATTCACGCCAGAATTAGACAAGGTATATAAAGGGCGTGTTGTAAAGCTTGCTAAATTTGGAGCTTTTGTTGCATTAGCACCAGGAAAAGAAGGCTTACTACATATATCTGAAATAAGTGATAAAAGAATTAAAAATGTTGAAGATGCATTAGTAGAGAATCAAGAAGTAGTAGTTAAAGTTATAAGTATGGAAAATGATAAATTTAGTTTAAGTATGAAAAAGGTAGGGAATGAAGATGATGGAAAAAATGAATAGAGCAAATCAATTAACAATATTAAGAATAATACTAATAGTTCCATTTTTATTATTTTTATGGTTATCATATTTTGGTGGTAGTGATATAACGTATATCTTAGTTGTTAAAGCAACATTTAGAATAATAGCTCTTGCAATATTTGCAATAGCAGTTATCACAGACTATTATGATGGAAAAATAGCAAGAGAAACTAATACAGTGACTGACTTTGGGAAATTAATGGACCCTATTGCAGATAAATTACTAACATTTACATTCTTACTTGTATTATTACAAGCTGGAGTTATAAGCTTATTATTAGTTTTAATACTATTATTTAGAGAGTTTTTCATAACAGCTATAAGAGCATTAGTATCAAATAAAACTTCTAAAATAATACCAGCATCAAAATATGGAAAGTATAAAACAATTGCTTTATACGTTGGCTTATTTATAATAGGATTAATACCAGTATTTCCATATATAACATATATGTTAAATTCAATAATATTATTACCAGCAGTAGTACTTAGCATTATATCTGCTATTTCGTACACAAAGACTGCAATTTCATTATTAGAAGGTGAAAATGAAGAAATTGAAATAGAAGGAGAGTAGATGAGTTTACATAATAAAAAAATAGAAGAGATAGTAAGTATATTTGATACAGACTTAAATAAGGGTTTATCGAACGAAGAAGCTAAAAAAAGATTAGAAAAAAATGGAAAAAATGAATTAAAAGAAGCAAATAAGAAAACAATATTTCAAATATTTTTTGAGCAAATAAATGATGTTATGATTTATGTTTTAATTGTTGCAGCAGTAATTACTACAATAGTTAATAAAGAATTTACAGATGCAATAATAATTTTATTAGTTGTAATTGTTAATGCAGTAGTTGGTGTAACACAAGAGCTAAAAGCAGGAAAAGCACTAGAAGCACTTAAAAAAATGACAAATCCAAAAGCAGTTGTTATAAGATCTGGTAAAACATTTGAGATAAATTCTAGTGATTTAGTTGTAGGAGATATAGTCTTATTAGATGCAGGTAGAGTAGTTCCGGCTGATTTAAGATTAGTTGAAACTAGTAGTTTACAAATAGAAGAAAGTAGTTTTACGGGAGAATCAGTACCAGTTAATAAAGATGCTAGTGTAATATTAGAAGAAGATACTCTAATGTCTGATAGAATAAATCTAGCATTTATGTCAACTCTTGTTAGCTATGGTCGTGCTAAAGGTGTTGTAATTGCAACTTCAAATGATACACAAATTGGAAAAATTGCTGATATGTTAGATACTGAAGATGAAAAAACGCCGCTTCAAGTTAAAATGAATAAGCTAGGAAAACAGTTAGGATATATAGCTATAGTTATATGTGTTTTAATCTTTGTTATAGGGATAATGCAAAAAAGAGGAGCAGTTGAAATGCTAATTACCTCTATAAGCTTAGCAGTAGCAGCGATACCTGAAGGTTTAGTTGCAATAATTGCTATAGTACTATCTTTAGGTGTTACAAGAATGAGTAAAAAAAATGCTATTATTAAAAAATTACCTGCAGTTGAAACACTAGGTTCTGTTAACTATATTTGTTCAGATAAAACTGGGACTCTAACGCAAAATAAGATGACAGTTGTTAAAACATTTACAAAAGATATTGATGAAAATCTATTAACAAAAGCATTCATATTATCATCAGATGCTAAAATAGAAGGGGATATACAAATAGGAGACCCAACAGAATTAGCACTAATAGCAAAAGGAATAAATGAAGGTATATTAAGAGATTCATTAGATGAATTACACCCTAGAGTAGATGAATACTCTTTTGATTCAGATAGAAAATTAATGTCAACCTTAGTTAAAAATAAAGATTCTTTTAGAGTATATACTAAAGGAGCATTGGATAACTTACTTAAAATTTCAACGCATATTGTAGTTGATGGAAATGTTGTAGAATTTACTGATTCTTTAAAAGAAGAAGTTTTAGAAAAAGCACATGATATGGCAAAAGAAGCTCTAAGAGTATTAGCTGTTGCATATAAGGATACTGATACCAAAATTAGTTCAGATGAATTTGAAAATAACTTAGTATTTATTGGAATATCTGGTATGATAGATCCACCTAGAATGCAAGCATTTGATTCTATAAAAAAAGCACATAAAGCAGGAATTGCAGTAGTCATGATAACAGGAGATCATAAAGATACAGCTTTTGCAATTGCAAAGAATTTAAATATAGCAAGTAGTGAAGATCAAACTATAAGTGGTCCTGAATTAGAAGAAATGTCAGATGAAATGTTAGAAAAAGTAGTTACTAACTATAGAGTGTTTTCAAGAGTTAGCCCTGTTCATAAAGTAAGAATAGTAAAAGCATTAAGAAAAAACAATAATATAGTGTCAATGACAGGTGATGGTGTAAATGATGCACCAAGTTTAAAATCTGCAGATATTGGTGTAGCTATGGGGATAACAGGAACAGATGTAGCTAAAGGCGCAAGTTCAATGATTTTAACAGATGATGATTTTTCTACAATAGTTGTTGCAATAGAAGAAGGTAGAAATATATACGATAACATTAAAAAGGCAATAATATTCTTACTATCATGTAACTTAGGAGAAGTAATATCGATATTTATAGCGACAATATTAGCATGGCCAATACCGCTAATTGCTACTCAAATCTTATGGATTAATCTAGTGACTGATTCATTACCAGCATTAGCATTAGGAGTAGATCCAATAAGCACTGATCAGATGAGTAAAAAGCCTCGTGATAAAGACGAAAACTTCTTTAGTCAAGGTGCATGGTTTAGAGCTTTAGTAGGTGGAACATTAATTGGAACACTTACACTATCAGCCTTTGTTATAGGACTAATAGAAAAAGGTTATAGTTTAAATACTTTAAGTATGGCTGATGAACCTTCATTAGCTTATGCTAGAACAATGGCGTTTATAGTGTTAACTGTATCACAACTGTTCTATGCTTATACAACTAGAAGTAGTGAGGAAAGCTTAATTAAGATAGGAATATTTAAAAATAAATTCTTAAACTATTCATTAATAATAGGATTAGTATTACAATTTAGTTTACTATACATACCAGTATTAAGTGATGCGTTTAAAGTAACTAAACTAAGTATATTTGATTTAGATATAGTTATATTATTTGCATTAATACCAGTTATAGTAAATGAGCTTATTAAAAAGTTTATAAAATTTAAGTAGGTTAAAAATGAAAAAGTATTTGGCAGTATTTCTTTTATTTCAAACAATATCAGTAGCAGCTCTTGTTTGCGAATTTGGTAAAATAAAAGATAATACTTATTCAGAAGAGTTAACATACAAAAAAATTGAAAATGATAGCTTATATAAATCATATATTTTAGTTGATGATAATACTGGTGAAATACTTATTGAAGATAATAAAGATTCTTCTTATCCAATAGCATCACTAACTAAATTAATGACAGCAATGGTAGTATTGGATAATAATTTTGATTTAGATAGAAAAATAAAGGTTTCATCTGAAGATGCAAGTATACCATATGGAGTTAGAATTAAAGCAGGAAAAGAATATAGAATAAAAGATTTACTTTATTACACTCTTATGATGTCATCCAATTCAAGTGCAAATGCATTAGCTAGTAGTGTTTCAAAAGATTTTGTATCACTTATGAATAAAAAGGCAATTGAGTTGGGATTACATAATACAAGTTTTTGTACTGCTAATGGACTTCCACCAAAATACACAAACTCATGTATAGATGTATCTAGTGCATATGATGTGTATAAAATGACAAAGTATGCTCTTTCAAACTATCCAATAATAGAGGAAATAACATCTACAAAGTATAAAAAAGTAGATGGTATAAACTTGATAAACTCTAATGAATTATTAAGAAAAAATGATAAAATAAAAGGTGTTAAAACAGGATTTCATGATATAGCTGGGTATAATATAAGTATTGTCTATGAGGATGAAGAAAAAAATACTAGATTGTATGAAGTAATACTAGGAAGTGATTCGAACGAAGACAGAATGCTAATTAGTGAAACGGTATTAAAAAACTTTTAAAAGGAGACAAAATGAGACCATATTTATTTAAAATAGGTAGTTTTGAACTTAGAATATATAGTTTAATGTATATAATTGCCTTATTTTTAGCAATATATATTGCAAAAAGAGATGATATAGCTAAAAAAAGAGGTATAGATAATTTAAAATTGATAGAAGACTTTGCTTTTAATGAAATATTTTTTGGACTAGCAGGGGCTAGACTTTATTATGTATTTTTAAGATGGGACTTATATCAAAATGCTCCACTAGATGCACTTAAAGTATGGCAAGGAGGACTTGCAATACACGGAGGTATAATAGGGGGTATAATAGGAGCATATATATTTTCTAAACTAAAGTCATATAATTTTTGGGTGCTAACTGATATGGCAGTAGGTCCTTTATTATTGGGTCAAGGTTTAGGAAGAATAGGAAATCTAGCAAATGGTGAAATACATGGAGTACCTACATTTACTCCACTTAGTGTAATATTAAAAGGAAATTTTAATTCTTGGTGGGAATACTATAATAGCCTAGATATATTAGCGAGAGCTAAATTTAAAGATTTAGTACCTTGGGGTATAGTCTTTCCAAGCAATACACAAGCAGGTATAGAATTTCCAAATTATGCACTACACCCAGCTATGATATATGAAATGATACTTAATTTTATAGGATTTTATCTAATATGGTTTATATTTAGAAAAAAAGAATATAAGGTAGGGGTACTTTCAATGATATATCTAATAACTTATGGAATTATAAGATATATAGTTAGTATGGTAAGAGCAGAGGATTTATATTTTATGGGGATAAAAGCACCATATATAGTAAGTATTTTAATGATAGTAGTAGCTATAATTGGAATAATGTACTTTAATAGAAAAAAAGCAAAATAGGAGGATATATGTTAGAAATAAGATTAGTTGACGGTAGTATAAAAGAAGTTGAAGAAAATATAAGTGTTATAGAATTTGCAAAACAATTATCTACAAGTTTAGCTAAAAAAACTGTAGGAGCAATATTTAATGATAGACAGGTTGATGTTTCATTTATACTAAAGGAAAATGGAAATATAAGACTAATTACCTTAGATGATAAAGAAGGTGTTGATATATTAAGACATAGTACAACTCACATAATGGCTCAAGCAGTAAAAAGACTATTTCCTAATACAAAACTAGCAATAGGACCAGTAATTGAAAATGGATTTTTCTATGACTTTGACAGTGAAAGAGCATTCACAGAAGAAGATTTAGTGAAAATAGAAGAAGAGATGAAAAAAATAATAAAGGAAAACTATAAATTTACTAGACTTGAATTAAAAAGAGAAGAATTATTAGAAAAATATAAAAATGAAGGTGAAAAATATAAGGTAGAAATAATAGAAGGTATAGAAGATCCTATACAAAGTGCATATACTCAAGGAGAGTTTTTTGACCTTTGTCGTGGGACACACCTACCAAGTACATCTTATGTAAAAGCATTCAAATTAACTAAAACAGCAGGTGCATATTGGAGAGGTGACTCAAATAATAAAATGTTACAAAGAATATATGGTATAGCATTTGCAACTAAAAAAGAATTAGATGATTATTTAATGATGTTAGAAGAAGCTGAAAAAAGAGATCATAGAAAATTAGGTAAAAAATTAGGACTATTTTTCTTAGATGAACATGGACCAGGATTCCCATTCTTTTTACCAAAAGGTATGAGTGTATTTTTAAGATTAGAAGAATTATGGAGAAGAGAACACTTAAAGAAAAACTATAAAGAAATAAGAACGCCACAAATGTTAGATAGAAGCTTATGGGAAACATCAGGACATTGGGCAAACTATAAAGAAAATATGTATACATCAGAAATTGATGAAAAGATATTCTCTATTAAGCCGATGAACTGTCCAGGAGGAGTTTTATTATTTAAATCAGAACTTAGATCATATAAAGATTTACCTTTAAAATTAGCTGAAATGGGACATGTACATAGACATGAATTTAGTGGAGCATTACATGGACTTATGAGAGTTAGAGCATTTACTCAAGATGACACACACGTATTTTGTACAGAAGAACAAATAAAAGATCAAATAATAGAAATAATAAATCTATATGATAGATATTATAAATTATTTGGATTTGATTATCATATTGAATTATCAACTAGACCAGAAAAATCAATAGGAGAAGATTCATTGTGGGAAACAGCAGAATCTTCATTAATAGAAGCCCTATCTGCTGCTGGGAAAGAGTACAAGCTAAATGAGGGTGACGGAGCATTCTATGGTCCAAAAATTGACTTTAAGATGAAAGATTCAATCGGTAGAATTTGGCAAACAGGGACTATACAATTAGACTTTAACTTGCCTAGAAGATTTGATGCAAAATATATAGGTTCTGATGGTGAAAAACATACACCAGTTATGATACATCGTGCAATGTATGGAAGTTTAGAAAGATTCATGGGTATATTAATAGAACATTATGCAGGAGCATTCCCAGTTTGGTTAGCACCAGTTCAAGTTAAAATATTACCAATATCTAAAGACCAAAATGAATATGCTAATAACTTGTATTTAAAGTTAAAAGACTTAGGATTTAAAGTAGAATTAGACGATAGAGATGAAAAAATATCATATAAGATAAGAGAAGCTAACGCTGAAGAGAAAATACCTATTCAATTAATAGTTGGTAAAAAAGAAGTTGAAGAAGGTTCAGTAAATGTAAGAAGATTTGGATCAACTGATCAAGTAAGTATGAATGTTAATGATTTTATTGATATGTTAGCTAAAGAAATAGATGTAGAAATATAGGAGATTAAATGTATTATAACGTAAAATATACACAAGAAGATGTAAATTTAATTGTATCTAATAAGTTAAAAGAAACATTTTTACTTTTAACAGGTGCAATTTTTCTAACAATATTAACAGCAATGTTTGTAAGTTCAAACCCTAGTATACTAAATACAGTAATAAATATGATGGCAGTTGTTTTAATCCTTCAAGTAGTAATAGCAGTATCAATGTCAGTATTTGTTTTTAAAATAAGTAAATCAACATTGGTTATTTTGCTGTATGTTTACGCCATACTAACAGGATTTAGTTTGTCATTGGTTACATTAGTTTATACTGTATCTAGCGTAATATATGTTTTATTAGGGACATTAGTACTATTTGCAACACTTGCAATCTATGGTTATGTTACAAAAAAAGACTTAGCAACATATTCTAGTTTTTTACTAGCTTCAATAATTGCAATAATTGTTGTAAGTTTAATAAATATATTTTTAAGAAGTAGTTTAGTAGATATGCTATTATCAGTTTTTGGAGTATTTATATTTATGGTTTATACAGCATACGATGTAAACCAAATTAAAAAGAATATATATTTGGCTTCAAACAATGGAAATGATTTAGTTTTAGAAAAAGTATCAGTTATAGGGGCATTTTCTCTATATATTGACTTTATTAACTTATTTATATATCTATTAAAACTATTTGGAAAAGAAGAGTAATGAGTAAAATAAATATTGATATAAATGAAATAAATGCTATTGGTCTAGCTTATGGAGAATTAGCATTAAAAGGAAAAAATAGAGGTATATTTGAGTCAACTATAAAAAATTCTATTTTAAGTAGATTAAAAAAATTAGATTTTGAAACTAATTTAGAAAATGATATGTCAAAGCTATATATTAACTTTGAAAAAGGAAGAGCAAAAAAAGTACTAGAAGCCATTAAAAATGTTTTTGGGATAAATAACATATCGTTTTGTGTAAAGGTTGAAACAGATGATAAGATTATTGAAGATAGGGTATTAGAAATTGCTAATATGCTTTATGAAAAAGGTTCTAGAACATTTAAAATAGAAACAAATAGATCAGATAAAAGATTTATTTATAATTCGATGGAGTATTCGAAAAAAATTGGTGCTAGCGTACTTATAAATACTGAATTTAAAGATGTAAGTATGAAAAATATGGATAGCTTAATTAGTATAGATATTAGAAGAAATACATATATATATACAGAAAAAGTAAAAGCTTATGGAGGACTTCCACTTGGTTCAGCTGGTAAAGGCTTATCAATGTTATCAGGTGGTATAGATAGCCCTGTAGCATCATTTTTAATGGCAAAAAGAGGAATGAAATTATCTTATGTAACATTTCACAGTTTTCCATTTACCTCTAAAAATTCTTTAGTTAAAATACAGCAATTAGTAGAAATTTTAACAAGATATAACTCAAAATCTATTTTTTATAATTTTAATATACTAAAGATGCAGCAGGCAATAAAAAAATATACTAATAATGAATATGCTACAATTTTAAATAGAAGAGTTATGGTAAAACTTGCTAATAGATTAGCAAATGAAAAAAATTTACAAGCACTTATAACTGGAGAATCACTAGGTCAAGTTGCAAGTCAAACTTTAGGTGGACTTACTTGTACAAATGATGCATCAAAAATTCCTGTATTTAGGCCATTGATAGGAATGGATAAATTAGAAATAATTGAAATTGCAAATGAAATAGGAACATATAAAAAGTCAATAGAACCACATGAAGATTCATGTAGTCTATTTGCACCAAAGCATCCTAATACTAATCCTAAATTAGAAGATGTATTAGTAGAAGAAGCAAAAATAGAAAATTACAATGAAATTATGGAAGAAATATATTCTAACATGGAATATATGATACTAACTGAGGAGTAATTATGAAAAAAGTTTCAAATATATTTATAAAAACTATAAAAGGTTTAACAAATGTAATACTTAAAAATTTCATAAACACAGATATTTTAATGCTAAGTAATGATTTAACATATGTATCACTTATTTCAATATTTCCATTGTTAGCTATAATATTAGGTTTTACTAAGGGATTTGGATTAGATATATATATATTAAATAAAATAAATTCTATTGTACCCACTTCTGAAAAACAGCTAAACTTTATACTAGATATAACGAGAAAATTACTAGACTCACTATCTACTAATTTATTAGCAGGAATCGGGATTATAATTGTTTTTTGGACTGTAATAGCGTTATTTCAAAGAATAGTATATGCCTTTAATAGAATTTGGAAAACAAATTATAAGCAAAGTTTAGTTAAAAGCTATATGTTGTACATATCTTTAGTTATACTTATACCAGTTATAGTAATACTATTTGTGGCAACAAACGATAAAATAACACAGTTTGCAATAGATAAAGACTACTTTAATTTTTACACTGTAGGACTTATAAAATTATTTAAGTTTTTATTCATAGTAATATTTTTAACATTTATGTATCAAGCAATACCAAATACAAAGGTGACTTTTAGATCAAGCGTTATATCTGCTGTAGTAGTTTCGTTTGTTCTATATATTTTAAGTAATTTTTATACTGTTTTAATTGTATCAATTTCAAGATATAATGCGATATATGGATCATTAGCTTTTGTGCCACTATTTTTACTTTGGATAAAATATTTGTGGGTAGTTGTTTTAGTAGGAGCTCAAATGTCGTATGCTATGGATACAAATTTTGAAATTACAGTAGAAGATATTTCTATAAGAGACAAAAAAAATATTTGTATTTTGATAATGAATAGTGTTATAGAAAATTTTTTAAATAATAAGGGAAATTGTAGTATAGAAGATTTAGCAGCTAGGATTTCAGTAAATAAAACAGCTTTGATTATATGTATAAATATTTTAGAAGAATTAGGTTATGTAATTTTAAAAGAAGAATTTTATAAAACAACAGTTATATTAAATAAAAATCCAGAAATAGTTAATTTAGATATGTTTGTTAGAGATTTTGAAAAATTATCAGATGAAGAGGAAATATTTAATGATACTTTTGACACTAGCCAATCTGAAAAAATAGATAAGGCACTAGAGCCAAAGGATAATAAATTAATAAAAGATATATTAAAATAGGGGCATTAAAGCCCCTTTTCTAATATTTTAACTAAATTTTCTAAAAGTATTTTATCTTCATTGGTAAATCTATTATATATTGGTGAATCAATATCTAAAAGTGCTATCATTTTATTGTCTTTAAATATTGGTATAACAATTTCAGATTTTGAATTTGCATCACATGCAATATGACCTTTAAATTCATGAACATTTGGAACTACTATTGTTTTTTCTTCTTGTAAGCAGGTTCCACAAACGCCTCTTCCTCTTTTTATATTTGAACAAGCGACATGTCCTTGAAATGGACCTAATTTTAATACATCATCTTTTACTATATAAAATCCTACCCAGTTAATATTTTGTAAATGGTCATTTAAAAATGCACTAAAATTAGATAGTTTTGATATAAAATAGTCTTCTCCCTCTAAAAGGGCAGTTAATTCTTTTTCCATAATCCTCCTAAATGTTTTTGTGTATTAAGTAAAATATTGTAATAAGCGGCAGTAGTAAAATTAATATTGAAGCTTCTTTTAGAGAATCAATAAATAAGGCACCAAATATTACACCAACACAAAAGCTTAGTATAATAAGTGTAAATATTTTTACTTGTTTTGTATTTTTCTTTATAATACTTTCAATCAGTTTTCTTGTATTACCAGTTAACATAGTTGACATATATAGGTTATCTTCTGTTTTTTTAAAGCTTTGTATCTGAATAGCACTCATAAAACCAATTATTGAAGTTGTAAATATATTAAAATATTCTTTTCTAAATAGAAATACTAGAATAACTAAAAATATTTCAAGTGCTAATATAAATTCTCTCCAATGTATAGAATGATTAAAGTATTTTTTCTTAATATATTCTACATAGATTATTCCTAGACAAAAGCATATTATGGGGAATAAATACTTTGGAATAGATAAGAAATCTAAGTTATATACATTATACATCATCATTATTATATTTCCTGTCATTGTAGTTGCAAAAACTTTACCTTTTAATAAGAAAGAATAAATTTCTAAAAAACCACCTATAAAGGTTAAAAGAAGTGCTATTTTTAATGAGTCTGAACTTTGATTGCTTTTCACAGTATTACCGCCTTTTCTTTTTTTTCATTATATCATTTTTTTTCTTGAAAAAGTAGTATAAAAATACTAAAATAGATACTAGGTGGTGAATATAAATGAAAAAATGGAATTTAGTTTTATTTATATATGTTTTTAACATATTAGCAATAAGTTTATTTATATCTAAAATATTTTTGGATCAAATAATAGCAAGTATTTTAGCTGTATTATTAGTATATGAATTTATATATTTTATGCTTTCAATAATTAATATACTAAAAAATAAAGATATAAAAATGTTGGAATATAAAAAAGAAATGAATATATATTTTTATTTATCCATAGTATTAATAATTTCTGTATTTATATTGGGATTTGCAGGATACTATAAGTTATTTGCTTATTTTGAAATTGCTATTATCACCTTATTTTTAGAGTTTATTAATCCAATGATGTATGATAGTAAAAGACATATAATGTATTATGGTAATAAAAAGGTGAAATTGGACGGTATAGTTGAAATAGTACCAGGCTTTAATAAATTAGTTATAAAATATAATAATAATGATTCTGTTTCGTATAAATTTACATCAGAAAAAAGAAAAAGAGATTTTATAAAGTCTATGGAATCTCTAACTAAAACTAAATAATTTCTATTTTATAATAAAGTGTGATAAAATAAATAAAAAGGGGGTGCAACAACTATGTCAGATGAAGAAAAAATAAGTGAATTAAAAGAAAAATTAAAAAATAAAAGATTAAATGAAGAAGATGAAGATTACAAAGATGATGAGATAACAGCAGACGAGATAGCAGAAGATATTAAGGAATTAAAAACAAAAGAAGAAATTCATGACTATTTAGAAGAAGTCCATGATGTAGATATAGCAGAGTATTTAGAAGATATAATAGATGAAAATGAAGAAATACTTCGTGTTTTAAGTGCTGTTGATAATGAAGAAAAAGCAGCAATTATAGAAGAGGCTGATGAAGAGCTGCAAGTTAAAATCCTAGACTTAATATCAGAAGAAGAAGCTCTAGAAATTTTTTCATATATGTCGCCAGATGATATAGTTGATATTTTAGGGAATTTAGATTTTCCTAAAAGAAAATCTCTTTTAAGTAAAATGAAAAGATCAGACGCTAATAAGTTAAGAGAATTATTAGGATACGCTCCAGAAACTGCAGGGGGTATTATGACTACTCAATACATTGCTTTTAAAGGAGATATAAAGCTAAAGGCAATACTTGAAAAGATAAAGTTAATGGCTCCTAAAACAGAATATATAGAAACAATATTTGTGCAAAATGAAAAAGGCGAAGTTATAGGAGAAGCTGATTTAAGAGATATTCTAATAATGCCAGAAGACACAGTGCTTTATGATATTACAGATGAAAATATAAAGTATGTATATCCAGAAGATGACCAAGAAGAAGTTGCACAATTAGTTTCTAAGTATGGGTTAAAAGTTGTTCCAGTATTAAGTAGAAAAAAAGTATTACTTGGTATAATTACAATAGATGACGTTGTTGATGTAATTCAAGAGGAAAATACAGAAGATATACTAAAATTAGCAGGGACTTCTGATGATGAGGACTTAGAAACGAGTCTATTTGATAGTATAAAAAAAAGATTACCTTGGCTTATGATAAATTTATTTACAGCTTTTTTAGCTTCATTTACAGTTGGATTATTCTCATCAACTATTAATAAAGTAGTAGCATTAGCTGCAGCAATGCCTATTGTAAGTGGTATGGGTGGTAATGCTGGAACTCAAAGTTTAGCAGTAACAATTAGAAGTATAGCCTTAGGTGAATATGAGAATAATGAAAATCTAAGCATTTCTATAAAATATGTATTAGTAGGATTAATAAACGGATTAATACTAGGAATTGTGTGTGGATTTATTGTTTATTTTATGTTTGGTTTAAAATACTTAAGTTTAGTTATCCTATTATCTATGATAGGAAATTGTATTATTGCTTGTTTGGTTGGATACTTAATACCAGTAGTATTAAAAATATTAAATATTGATCCAGCTATGGCATCAGCAGTATTATTAACAACAGTTACAGATGTGTGTGGTTTTTTCCTTTTTTTAGGACTAGCTACTATGTTTTTAGATAAGTTAATTTAGGAGGAAAAATGAACAAGAAAAGTGGGGCATTTATTGGTTTATTTCTAATACTGTATGGTATTTTACAATTATTTGTTAATTATATTGATTCTAGTATTTTGAACTTTATTTTTACATACCAAGTTATTATTATACTATTTGGAATATTTATTATTTTACAAAATCCTAAGAAAAAATTATCTGGAGTATTAATGATTGTTTTAGGAGTTTATCTGTATCTTGAAGATTATCTTCCAAATAAATATCAAGATTTAATATTTCCTTTAATATTAATTGTTTTAGGTATCGTAATTTTATACAAGTATTTAGTAGAAAAAAAATAAGGAGTTTTAAGTGAAAAGAGAATTAGCACTAGATTTTGCAAGAGTTACAGAGGCAGCAGCAATAGCAAGTCATAAAATGTTAGGTAGAGGAAGTAAAGAAAATGTGGACCAAGTTGCAGTAGAAGCGATGAGATTAGCATTAAATAGAATGGACATAGACGGAGAAATTGTAATCGGAGAAGGTGAAATAGATGAAGCTCCTATGCTATATATTGGCGAAAAAATTGGTTTACAAACTGAAGATAGTGTAAAAGTAGATATAGCAGTAGATCCAGTAGAAGGTACTAGAATGGTATCAGTAGGGCAAGCAAATGCTATAGCTGTTTTAGCAGTTGGAAAAAAAGGTAGCTTTTTAAAAGCTCCAGATATGTATATGGAAAAATTAATTGTAGGAAGTAAAGCAAAAGGATTAATTGATCTTAATAAGCCTTTACTTGATAACATAGAAATTGTAGCAAAGGCAAAAAATAAAGATATAAAAGATATTTTAGTTGCAATATTAGATAAACCAAGACATGAAAAGATAATAAAGGAATTACAAAATTTAGGTATTAAAGTTTATGCATTCCCTGATGGAGATGTAGCAACTTCAATACTAGCTTGTATTGATGAATCAGATGTTGATATTATGTATGGAATAGGTGGTGCACCTGAAGGAGTTGTATCAGCGGCGGTTGTAAGAGCATTAGGTGGAGATATGCAAGCAAGACTAAAATTAAGATCTAGTGTTAAAGGTATTACTCTTGAAAATGATAAGATAAGTAAAAGCGAAAAAAGAAGATGTGAAGAAAAAGGTTTAGTAGTTGGAGAAGTATTAAAGCTAGATGATTTAGCACATGATGATGAAGTAATTTTCTCTGCAACTGGAATAACTAGTGGAGATATACTAGAAGGTGTTAAAAGAAAAGATAATATAGTAAAAACTCAAACTTTACTTATTAGAGGAAATTCAAAAACTATAAGATATAT
This sequence comes from Oceanivirga miroungae, assembly GCF_902505095.1. Taxonomy (GTDB): domain Bacteria; phylum Fusobacteriota; class Fusobacteriia; order Fusobacteriales; family Leptotrichiaceae; genus Oceanivirga; species Oceanivirga miroungae. The sequence goes on from NZ_CABWIB010000001.1 coordinate 568,834, forward strand.
AAATTCAGTGCATAATGTAGATTATAAAGATGAAAAATTATATCCATTATTCAAATAAGGGCTTTAAGCCTTTTTTTGATATCTAAATTTCATTATTTGAAAATAATTTTAGTTAAGGTCTAATAATTTCTAATTAACGCTTTAAATTGCTTATTTTTTTTGTATAAATTAAATTATTGTGTTAGAATATAATAAGGAAACAGGGGTGCTTTTAAGCTGAGATGATACCCTTTGACCTGATACAGTTAGTACTGTCGTAGGGAGTTTTATATATTTTTTATATACTCTCTATATGAGAGATTTTTTTTTGAAAGGAGGTTTTTTTTGAAAAAGCTAAGAACATATGGTTCGATTATTTTAATACTTATTGCGTGGCAGTTGTTTTCTAATTATGGCTTAGTATCTAAGTTTTTGCTACCAAGTCCGTTAGAAGTTTTAATGGCGTTTATAAAGGATTTTAAACTTATTTTGTATCATACAAAGTATACAATGGCTATTTCATTTATTGGAATATTTATATCAATTAGTTTAAGCTTATTCTTATCTATAATAATGGATAGGTTTGAAGCAGTATATGATGTAGTTTACCCTATTTTAATACTAACACAGACAATACCCACTATAGCAATAGCACCACTTCTTATAATATGGTTAGGTTTTTATATGAAACCTAAAATAGTTTTAGTTGTAATATCAACATTTTTTCCTATAACAATTTCATTAATAAATGGTTATAGATCTGTTGATAAAGATAATATAAATTTACTAAAGGCTATGGGAGCTAGTAAATATCAGATATATAAGTATCTAAAATTTCCAAGTTCTATGTCATATTTTTTCAGTGGTTTAAAAGTGTCAATGTCTTATGCTTTAATATCAGCAGTTATTGCTGAATGGTTAGGTGGATACTATGGACTTGGGGTATATATGACTCGTGTAAAAAAATCTTATGAATTAGATAAAATGTTCGCAATAATATTTTTTATAAGTTTTTTAAGTCTAGTATTAATGTATATAATAGACAACATCGAAAAAAAAGTAATTAAAAATTAAGGAGAAGTATATGAAAAAAATATTAACAATTTTAATTTTGATAATAAGTAGTTTAACATTTTCAAGTGATTTAAAGGAAGTAACATTTGCTCTGGATTGGACACCAAATACAAATCATACAGGTATTTATGTAGCAAGCTACAATGGATATTTTAAAAAACGTGGATTAAAGGTGAATATAGTTCAACCAGGTGATGAGAGCAATGCAGTGATAGTAGGAACAGGAAAAGCTGAATTTTCAATATATTTTCAGCCTAATATGTTAGGGAAACTAAAAAAAGGTGTACCTATAAAGGCAATAGCAGCTGTTATAAAAGATAATACAGCAGGAATAATGGTATTAAAAAATAAAAACACAAAAAGCCCTAAAGATTTAAAAAATATGAGATACGCTTCATGGATGGATCCAATAGACGATAAAACAGTAGAGGATGTAATAGGAGCTAAACCAAACATACTACCTTTTGGAGATGTTTATGATCCAGTTACTATTATGAAAAATAATATATTTGATTATTTAATAGTTTATTATGCTTGGGACGGAATAAATGCTAAGATAAAAAATGTACCAGTAGACTTTTATTTCTTAAAAGACTATAACAAAGATTTAAATTATTATTCACCAGTATTAATTACTAGTGATAATTTAATAAAAAATGATCCTAAATTAGTACAAGACTTTTTAGATGCTGCAAAAGAGGGCTATGAATTTGCTATAAAATACCCAGAAAAAGCTGCAGAAATTTTTGTAAAAATGGTTCCAGAATCAGATGAAAAATTAATATTAGAAAGTCAAAAATGGATTTCTAAAAAATATAATCCAAGTGGTAAATGGGGAGAAATAGATATAAACAGATGGGATAATTTCTATAACTGGGTATATAAAAATAAATTAACTGATAAAAAAGTACCTAGCTCTTATGGTGTGACTAATGAGTTTATCAAATAAATTATATATAGAAAATATAAATCATAAATATAAAGATGGTAGATATATTTTGGATGATATTAGTTTTAGTATAAAAGAAGGTGAAACAGTAACAATACTAGGTCCTAGTGGCATAGGTAAAACTACCTTATTTAATATAATAGCTGGTATAATAGTTCCAAGCAGTGGTAAAATTTTTATTGATGATAAAGACTATACCGGAAAAACTGGAGTAGTTAGCTATATGCCACAAAAAGATTTATTATTACCATATAGAACAAGCTATGAAAATATTTCATTGCCTTTAGAAATTAAAGCTGAGAAAAAAGAAATTATTAAGGATAAAATTTTAAAATATAGTGATGAATTTGAAATTACAAATTTACTAAATAAATATCCAAGTAAGTTAAGTGGTGGTGAGAAAAAAAGAGTAGAACTTCTTCGTACATATATGATGTCTGGGAGTTTAATGCTATTAGATGAACCATTTTCAGCGCTAGACTATATTACAAGGCATAAAATGTATAAATGGTTTAATAAAATAAAAAGTGAACTTAAGTTAACTTGCTTAATAATAACGCATGATATAGATGAGGCACTAATATTATCCGATAAAATATACATATTAAATCAAAAACCAGCTAATATAGTAAAAGAATTTAAAATAGAAAATAAAGATATATTAAGCCTAGAAGTTATAGAAATAAAAAAACAAATACTAGAAATATTAAAGTAAAATAAAAAAGCCTAGCCACAATTAAAGGTTAGGCTTTACTTCTATAATATTTATATCATCAATTAATTTTTTTACTGAATTAAAGTCAGCAATTTCATAGGAGTATGCACTAGCAGAACCACAAGCAACACTCATTTTTAATGTATCTACATCGTTTAAATTTTCTAGGTAAGAATAGATAAATCCAGCTACCATAGAATCACCAGAACCGATTGAGTTTATATATTTCCCACAAGGTATATTTGCTTTTAAATATTTACCTTTTTTTACTAGTATAGCACCTTTATTGCCCATTGAAACAAGTACATTTTCTACACCTTTTTCAATAAAATAACTTGCATATTTATATACTTCAATATCACTTATTATTTTAGTATTAAATGCAATTTCTAACTCCTTTATATTGGGTTTTATTAAAATATTATTGCAGATATTATCTTTTAATAAATTCCCACGAGTATCTAAAATTACTTTTGCTTTTGTTAATTTACTTAATGTATAGTATATATTTTTTTCTATATTATCTGGTATAGAACCAGATAAAATTAAGATATCGTTGTCACTTAGTCCTGATATGAAAGATTTTAATTTTTCAATATATTTTTCGTCTATGTTAGGGCTTATACCAGAGATTTCAGTTTCATTATATGTATCATTTATTTTCACATTTATTCTAGTTATACCATTTGTTTTAATAAAATCATTTTTAATCCCTAAATTATTTAGATAATTTATTATATAATCTCCAGTAAAACCAGAAACAAAACCTAAAGCTATATTTTCTTTTTTTAAATTTTTCAACATTATTGAAACATTTATACCCTTGCCACCAGCACGAAACTTTACATTTTTCGATAAATTTAAATCGTTTTCAGCCAACTTATCTAAATAGATATCATAATCTAGCGCAGGATTTAATGTTAATGTATATATCATAAATAAAGCACCTCATTTCTATAAATATTATAACTTTTTTTTTAAAAAATAAAATAGAAAAAAATTTTTTTATAAAAAAACTGTTTTTTTTCTTTACATCTTTTGTGTATTGTGCTAGAATGAATAGGTTGCAAGATTATTGCAATGATTTTATATTATATGATTCGAGGTGATTTAATTGGCAAAACAAGATGTACTAGAACTTGAGGGTGAAATATTAGAAGCATTACCAAATGCAATGTTTCAAATAAAACTTGAGAACGGACATACTGTGTTAGGACACATTTCGGGTAAAATGAGAATGCATTATATCAAAATTTTACCTGGAGATAAAGTTACGGTGGAAATTTCTCCGTATGATTTATCACGTGGAAGAATCGTATATAGAAAAAAATAAAGGGGGTTTTATGAAAGTAAAAGCATCTGTGAAAAAGATTTGTGACAAATGTAAGATCATAAAAAGATCTGGTGTTGTAAGAGTAATGTGCGAAAACCCTAAACATAAACAAAGACAAGGATAACAAGAGGAAAACAAAAGCTTATTAATTTATATACCTAATATAAATTGTAAATGTATGTTTAGCCGTAGAGCTTATTCTTATCAAAATTATGGGTAAGGCATATTGAAGAAGATTAATTAAAGGAGGAGTAGATTTGGCAAGAATCGCAGGAGTAGATATTCCAAAGAACAAAAGAGTAGAAATTTCATTAACATATATCTTTGGTATAGGTAAAAGTTTATCAAATGAAATATTAAAAAGAGCTGAAGTTAACAGAGATACTAAAGTTATGGACCTATCAGAAGATGAATTAGGAAGAATTAGAAAACTTATCGACGAATACAAAGTTGAAGGTGAATTAAGAAAAGAAATCAGACTTAACATTAAGAGATTAACAGATATCAAATGTTATAGAGGATTAAGACATAGAATGGGGCTACCAGTAAGAGGACAAAAAACTAAGACTAACGCAAGAACTAGAAAAGGTCCAGTTAGAATGGCAGTTGCTAAGAAAAAATAAGGATAGGAGGAAACTAAGTGGCTAAGAAAACATCAGCAGTTTCAAAGAAAAAGAAATTAAAAAACATACCTAATGGTATAGCATATATACATTCAACATTTAACAATACTGTTGTAACAATAACAGATACTGAAGGAAGAGTTATAGCTTGGAAATCAGGTGGGACATCAGGATTTAAAGGAACTAAAAAAGGAACTCCATTTGCAGCTCAAATAGCAGCTGAACAAGCAGCTCAAGTAGCAATTGAAAATGGAATGAAAAAAGTTGAAATAAAAATAAAAGGACCTGGATCAGGAAGAGAAGCTTCAATAAGATCAATACAGGCAACTGAATTAGAGGTTACTAGAATAATAGATATTACTCCAGTTCCTCACAATGGTGCGAGACCACCTAAAAAAAGAATGTAATTTTTAACTAAGGAGGGAATAAATTAATGGCAAGAGACTTAAGACCAGTTCTGAAACAATGTAGAACATTAGGGTTAGATCCAGTAGTACTAGGAGTAAATAAAAAATCAAATAGAAATAAAAGACCAAATGCAGCTAAGAAATTAACTGAGTATGGAGTACAATTAAGAGAAAAACAAAAAGCTAAATTTGTATATGGAGTTATGGAAAAAGGATTCTATAAACTATATGAAGAAGCAACAAGAAAAGATGGTGTAACAGGGGAATTACTATTACAATATCTTGAAAGAAGATTAGATAACGTAGCATACAGATTAGGATTTGGAGCTACTAGAAAACAAGCAAGACAATTAGTTAACCATGGACACTTATTAGTAAATGGTAAAAAAGTTGATATAGTATCATACAGAGTAAAAGCTGGAGATGTTATAGAAGTAAAAGAAGGTTCAAAAGATTTAGATGTATTAAAAGAATCTGTTGGGAAAAAATCTGTACCAGGATGGCTTGAATTAGATGAAGCAAAGAAAGTTGGGAAAGTATTAGAAGATCCTACAAGAGATGTAGTTGATTTTGATATTGATGAAGCGATGATAATTGAGTTCTATTCAAGATAGTTATAATAATTATTAAAATCAAACTATAAGGAGTTGATTCGCTTGTTAAATATAGAAAAAATAGCAAAAAATATTAAATTAACTGAAGAAAAGAAAGATAAATATTCTGCAGTATATACTCTAGAACCTTTATACAGAGGTTATGGAAATACTATTGGAAATGCATTAAGAAGAGTTTTATTATCTTCAATTCCAGGTAGTGCAATAAAAGGGATGAGCATACAAGGTGTTCTAAATGAATTCACTACATTAGACGGTGTTAAAGAAGCAGTAACTGATATAATCTTAAATGTAAAAGAAATAGTTGTAGAATTAGATGAGCCAGGAGAAAAAAGAATGAGCTTATCTGTTAAAGGACCAAAAGTTGTAACAGCAGCTGATATTACTAAAGAATTAGGTATAAATATAATAAATCCTGAACAAGTAATAGCGACAGTTACTACAGATAGAGAATTTAATATGGAGTTCTTAGTTGATTCTGGTGAAGGCTTTGTTGTATCAGATGAAATAGATATGCAAGGTTGGGATCATGAAATGCTAGCAGTTGATGCGATATATACACCAATAAAGAAAGTAAACTATACAGTAAAAGATACTATGGTAGGAAGAGTAACTAACTATGATAAGTTAGAATTAGAAATTGTAACAGATGGAAGTATAGAAATATCTGATGCACTATCTTATGCAGTTGAATTACTACAAGTTCATTTACAACCATTTACTGAAATTGGAAATGCTATGAGTAAATACAGAGAAGAAGAAGAGGAAGTTGTAGAAGTTGTTGAAGAAAAAAATGATTTTTATGATATTCCATTAGAAGACATAGATTTAAAACAAAGATCATTTAATGCACTAAAAAGAGCAGGAATACATACTCTAGGAGCTTTATCTAAATTATCATTATCTGATATTGAAAAGATAAAGAATCTAGGTAAGGTATCAATAGATGAGATTACTGATAAGTTAAGAGAATACGGATTTAACGTAGAATAAGATTGGGGGTTAAGTAAATTGAATCATAGAAAATCATATAGAAAACTTGGAAGAAGAACAGATCATAGATTAGCAATGCTTAAAAATATGACTATATCTTTAATACAAGCTGAAAAAATAGAGACAACAGTAACAAGAGCAAAGGAATTAAGAAAATTTGCTGAAAAAGCTATTACATTAGGTAAGAAACACAATGCTACTGATGATAGCTTAAGAAAAGTTCACTTAAGAAGACAAGCTTTTGCTTTCTTAAGAAACGAAGAAGCCGTTTATAAACTATTTAACGAAATAGCACCAAAATACGCTGAAAGAAATGGTGGTTATACAAGAATAGTTAAAACTGACGTGAGACGTGGAGACTCTGCAGAAATGGCAATCATAATGTTTGTATAAATATAAGTACAAAGTGGACTCATGGTCCACTTTTATATTAAAAAGGGGACAAATGGAAGAAAGTAAATTAGAATATCTAGAAAAAACATTTCAAGATTTAATTGAAGATAAAAATATTATCATACTATACGTTGATTATGATAAAGAGGGTGGATATAATTATCTAAGAGTGTATTTAGAAAAAATAGATGGAACTCGTGTTAGCTTAGATGATTGCGAAAAAGTAAGTGTTAAAATTGACGAAATTGCAAATGACCTAGTTTCAGGTTCATTTATGCTAGAAGTTTCAAGCCCAGGGATTGAACGTAAATTAAAAAAAGAAAGAGATTATTTAAAATATATAAATGATGTAGTTGAAATAAAAACAAGAAGTAATATAGAATCTAAAAAGAAATTTAAAGGTAAGTTACTAGATTTTAAAGATAATACAATATATATTTTAGATGAAGAGATAGGAGAAGTTAAAATAGCTATAGAAAAGGTAATACAAGCTAAAAATGTATTTGATTTCAGTAGCCTAATATAAAGGAGGAGAAAAATGAGTGCAAGAGATCAAAAACTATTTTTAACTGCACTTGATCAATTAGTAGAAGAAAAAGGATTAGATAAAGAAGAGTTATTTACAGCTATAGAAACAGCAATGCTTGCTGCATATAAGAAAAATTTTAAAGAATCTGAAAACGCTGTAGTTGAGATAAATAGAAAAAATGGTGCAATTACACTAAAAGCTCAAAAAAAAGTTGTTGAGGATGCAGTTGATGTAAATACTGAAATAAGCTTAGAAAATGCAAAAATATACAATAAGAAAGCAAAAATAGGTGATCTTATTGATATAGAAGTAAATGCATCTGAATTTAGAAGAAATGCTATACAAAATGCTAAACAAATTGTAATCCAAAAAGTTCGTGAGCACGAAAAATATACAAGATTTATTAAATTCAAAAAAATTGAAAATTCATTAGTAACAGCACTTGTAAAAAAAATGGATGAAAATGGTAACCTATATATCGAATTAAATGATATAGAAGCGATAATACCATTTAAAGATTTAAACCCAGAAGATAAGTTTGAACAAGGGGATAGAATTTCTGTATATATAGGGGAAGTAAGTGAGGGAAGTAAATTCACTAAAGTAGAATACTCAAGAAGAAATGAAGAATTCTTAAAAAAACTATTAGAAAGAGAAATACCAGAAATTGCAAATAAAGATATTGAAATTAAGTCAATTGCAAGAGAAGCAGGTAGTAGATCAAAAATAGCTGTATATAGTAGTGACCCTAATTTAGATGTTAAAGGAGCTTGTATAGGTAGAAATAGTACAAGAATACAAAGCATATTAAAAGAATTAAACGGAGAAAAATTAGACTTAGTTTTATGGGATGAAGATGAAAGAATTTTTGTAAAAAATGCTTTAAGTCCAGCTAGTATATATTCAATAGAAATTGTTGAAATAGATAATGAAAAAGTTGCAAATGTAGAAGTAAACCCAGATGAATTATCACTTGCAATTGGTAAAAAAGGTCAAAATAGTAGACTAGCATCTAAATTATGTAAATTAAGAATAAATATTAAAATAGATGAAAATGATAAAGTAATAAGTGAAGAAGAATAGTAAATGAAAAAAGAACCAATTAGAACTTGTGTATATACAAGGGTAAAAAAAAGTAAAAATGAATTACTAAGACTTGTTAAAAATTCAAATGATGAATATATTTTAGACGAAAGAAAAATAATGCAAAAAAGAGCAATATATATAGACGTATCAAAAGAAGTTCTATTTTTAATAGATAAAAACAAGAAATATTCAATAAATGAATTAGCAAAAGAAAAAATAAAAAAAATAATAGAAGAAAAGATAAAGGTAGGTGGTGAAAATGTCAAATAGAGTTCATGAGGTAGCAAAAAAATTCAAAATGAATACAAAAGATTTCATTTCTAAAATTTCAAAACTAGGTATAAATAAAGAAAATGCTTTAAATACATTAGATGAATCTGAAATAAAGAAAATAGAAAATGAATTTAATAAGGCAAAAAATAACCAAGGAAATGAAAAACAGGTTATACGTGAAAAAATGATATTTAATAACCAAAAAGAAGAAAAAAAAGAAGAAAGAAAAGATTATAGAAGAAATAGAGGTTACATGAATTATACTAATACAAATAGTAAAAATCAAAGTAACTTTAAAAATAATAATCGTAAGGAAAATAATAAGGAAAATTACAATAATAATAAAGATAATCAAAAGAAAGATTATAAAAACTTTAAAAACAGAAATAATGATAATATAGCAAATAAAGATAATAAACAAAATTTTAAAAATAACAGAAATAATGATAATAGGTCGAATGATAAAGGCTTTAATGCATATAGTAAAGATAGAGACGACTATAGCTCAAATAATAAGTTTAATAAGCCTAAAGCTAAAAAGGATAAAAAGGTAGCTAGTGAACCTTCAATTATTCCTGAAAGTGAAAATACAGCAACAAAGAAATTTTCAAAAGGTTCTAATAAATCTAAATTTGATAAAAAGAAATATGAAAATGAAAAAATTCAAAAAGAAGAAGAAAGAATCTTAAAAGAATTAAGAACAGACTTTAGAAAAGAAAATTCTAAGAAGAAAAAGAAAAAAGCTGAAAAAGAATTAAAAAGTGAAGTTGAAAAAATTGATGAAGGTGCAGGAATTTTAAAAATAAGTGGTGAATTATCTGTTAAAGATTTTGCTGAAAAATTAGGAGTTAATGTTTCAGATATTATTAAAAAATTCTTCATGCAAGGAAAAATTTTAAATGCTAATGCTATTTTATCATTAGAAGAAATTGAAGAATTAGCACTTGAATATAATGTGTTAATTGAAATGGAAGAGGAAGAAGAAATTTCATATGGTGAAAAATATGAATTAGAAATTGAAGATAGCAGCGAGGATTTAGAATTAAGAGCACCTGTTATTACAATAATGGGACACGTTGATCACGGTAAAACTTCATTATTAGATGCAATAAGAAATACAAATATAATTGCAAGTGAAGCAGGAGGAATAACACAAAAAATAGGAGCTTATCAAATTGATTATAAAGGTCAAAAAATAACATTTATAGATACTCCAGGTCACGAAGCATTTACTGAAATGAGAGCAAGAGGAGCTAATATAACTGATATTGCAATCCTTATAGTAGCTGCAGATGATGGAGTTAAACCACAAACAATAGAAGCTATAAGCCACGCAAAAGAAGCAAATGTTCCTATAATAGTCGCAATAAATAAAATGGATAAAGTTGGAGCAAATCCTATGAGAGTAAAACAAGAATTAACTGAACAAGGTCTTGTTTGGCAAGAGTGGGGTGGAGATGTTGAGTTTATTGAAATTTCAGCAAAAACTGGACAAAATTTAGAGCAATTATTAGAAACTGTATTAATTACAGCTGAATTACAAGAATTAAAGGCAAATTCTAAAAAAAGAGCGAAAGCTGTTGTAATAGAATCAAAATTAGATCCTCAAGTTGGAACTATAGCCGATATTTTAGTAAAAGAAGGAACATTAAGAATTGGTGATATATTTGTAGCTGGTGAATCTTACGGTAAAATTAGAACAATGTTAAATGACAAGGGTGAAAAAATTACAGAAGCAGGACCTAGTACTCCAGTAGAAATAACAGGATTTAATAATATTCCAAATGCTGGTGACACACTATACTGTGTTAAAAATGATAAACAAGCTAGAAAGATAATAGAAGACTTTAAAGCAACAAATAGAGAAATAGAAATAAATGGTAAAAAACATATATCACTTGAAATGTTAAGTAAAGAATTAAAAGACCAAGATATAAAAGAATTAAAATGTATAATAAGAGCAGATTCAAGAGGGTCTGTTGAAGCATTAAAAGATGCTTTATCAAAATTATCAAACGATGAAGTAAGTGTAAATGTAATACAAGCAAGTGCTGGAGCAATTACAGAAGGAGATGTTAAGTTAGCTGAAGCATCTAATGCAATAATAATTGGATTTGGTGTAAGACCTAATACACAAGCAAGAAGTGAATCTGAAAAAACAGGTGTAGAAATTAGAAACTATAGTGTAATATATCACGTAATAGAAGATATTGAAAAAGCTCTAAAAGGAATGCTAGACCCAGAATATAGAGAAATTTACTTCGGTAGAATGGAAGTACTACAAGTATTTAAAATATCAGGAGTAGGTAATATTGCAGGATCTATCGTAGTTGATGGTAAAGTACAAAAGGATTCAAAAATTAGAATTTTAAGAGATGGAATAATAATACATGAAGGAGAAATAAGCTCACTTAAAAGATATAAAGATGACGTTAAAGAAGCAACTCTTGGACAAGAATGTGGTATAAGTATTAAAGATTATACTGATATTAAAGCTCATGATATTATTGAATCATACAAAATGGAGGAAATAGCTAGATAATATGAATGAAAGAAGAGTAAAAGGGATAGAAAAAGAAATAGCTAGAAAAATTGGTACAATACTGTTAACTGAAGTAAAAAATGAAAAACTAAAAAATCTAGTAAGTGTTTACAATGTGAAACTTAGCTCAGATGCTAGATATGTTGATATAATATTTTCTATATTGAACTATAAGGAAAATATAAATAAAGAAAAGTTATTAGAAGACTTGAATAAAGTAAAGGGCTTTTTTAGAAAAAGATTAAGCGAAGAGCTAAACATTAGATATGTTCCAGAAATAAGAGTTCACTTAGATGATACGATAGAGTATGCAGTTAAAATATCTAAATTGATAGATGAAGTTTTAGACAAAAAATAAAAAGTATGTTAAAATAAAAATATTATATAAATATAGGAGGTACAAGATGTACATTATAGAAAAAAATAACGAATCAGTAGTTAAAGTAGCAATAAAATTAGATGGTGAAGAATTTAAAAAAATAAGACAAGAAATTATGGCTAAATATAAAGATGCAAAAATTGATGGATTTAGAAAAGGTCATGTTCCAATGGATATAATTGAAAAAGAATTTGCAGGGAATATAAGACAAGACTTATATGATACAGTTGTAAATAAAGAATTTTCTAAAGCATTAGTTGAATCAAATGAAGAACCAATTTCAAGATTAGAAGTAATAGAAGAAAAAATAACTAAAGAAAGCTTAGAAGTTGTATTAAAATTTGATGCAATGCCTTCATTTGAAATGCCTGAATATAAAGGATTAGATGTAGAATTTACAAAAGCAGAAGAAGTTAAAGATGAAGATGTAAACGCTACATTAGAATCTATAGCTAAAAGATCAGCTGAAAAAGTAGTTAGTGAAAAAGAAGTAATTGAAAATAATGATATAGCTAATATTAACTTTGAAGGATTTGTAGATGGTGTAGCATTTGAAGGAGGAAAAGCAGAAGGCTTTGACTTATTATTAGGAAGTCATCAATTTATAGATAACTTTGAAGATCAAATAGTTGGTCACAAAGTTGGAGATGAATTTGAAGTAAATGTAACTTTCCCAGCTGAATATCATTCAGAAAACTTAAAAGGTAAAAAAGCTATGTTTAAGGTTAAATTAAACTCAATAAAAGAAGAAAAAGTAGCAGAAATTAATGATGAATTAGCGAAAAAAAATGGAGAAGAAAGCTTAGAAGCTCTTAAAAATTCAATAAAAGAAGGATTACAAAAAGAAAGAGAAGAAAGAGTATCAGTTGAAAACTTCCAAAAAGTTGCTGATAAATTAGTAAGCATGGTTGAAATGACTGTACCTGAAAAAGTTAAACAAGAAGAAGCAGATAGAGAAGTTAATGAATTTAAAAATCAATTAGCACAATATGGACAAAACTTTGATGAATTTATTAAAAGAACAGGTAAAACAATGGAAGAATTTAATGCTGATGCTTTAGAAAGAGCAGAAAAAACTGTTAAATTCAGATTAATAGCATCTAGAATTATAAAAGAAGAAAACTTAACTGTATCAAATGCTGATATTGATGCTTCTTTATCAGAAATGGCTGGTCAATACGGTATGAGCTTAGTTCAATTAAAAGAAGAATTAAACAAAATGAACTTATTAGACCAATACTCAAACGATATTGCAAATAGATTAGTAACAGAAAAATTAAGAAAAGTATTATTAGAAAAATAAGCAAAAGGGGAAAAAAATGATATATCCGTATGTCCACGAAGAAGATGGTGGAGTAGAAAAAACATATAACATTTTTTCAAGATTATTAAAAGATAGAATAATTTTTCTAATGGGAGAAGTAGATGATGAAATGGCTAATACAATAATAGCTCAACTTCTATACTTAAATGCCCAAGATAAAAATAAAGATATAATAATGTATATAAACAGCCCAGGAGGATCAGTAACTGCTGGGCTTGGTATATATGATACAATGAAACATATAGATTGTAAAATATCTACAGTTTGTATAGGACAAGCAGCTTCAATGGGTGCTTTTTTACTAGCAGCTGGTACTCCTGGTATGAGAAAATCATTAAAAAATTCAAGAATAATGATTCATCAAGTACTAGGGGGGATAAATTATTCTCAAGCAAGTGATGTTAAAATAAGAGCTGAAGAAATGTTAAGATTAAAAGATTTACTTAATCAAGAAATGGCAATAAATACAGGAAAAACTATAAAGCAAATTGAAAAAGCAACAGATAGAGATAATTTTATGGGAGCTATGGAAGCAAAAGATTTTGGTCTTATAGATGAAATTATCTAATGAAAGGAAAATAATGTCAGAAGATAAATTATATTACTGTTCTTTTTGTGATACAGATGATTCTAATTTAGAATATATTGAAGGAGAAGATTTTGTAAGAATTTGTGAAAATTGTATTAAAAAATCTATGTCTCTTATTGAAGAGCAAGAAGTATTACAAAAAAATGATGAAGGTAATTTTAATATAAATTTATTAAAACCAATAGAAATTAAAAGTAAATTGGATGAATATATAATTGGTCAAGATAGAGCAAAAAAAATATTAGCAGTTGCTGTATATAACCACTTTAAAAGAATATCTCTTAAATTAAAAGAAGATAATGATGTTGAAATACAAAAATCAAATGTTCTTTTAATAGGACCAACAGGTAGTGGTAAAACCCTACTAGCTCAAACATTAGCTAAAATACTAAATGTTCCAATAGCAATAGCTGATGCTACAACAGTAACTGAAGCTGGTTATGTTGGAGATGATGTTGAAAATGTACTATTAAAACTAATTAAAGAAGCTGATTATGATATTAAAGCAGCAGAACGTGGAATAATATATATTGATGAAATTGATAAAATTGCAAGAAAATCAGAAAATACATCTATAACAAGAGATGTATCAGGTGAAGGTGTACAACAAGCTTTACTTAAAATAGTTGAAGGAACAGTTTCAAGTGTACCAGCTCAGGGTGGTAGAAAACATCCGAACCAAGAAATGATAGAAATAAATACTAAAGATATTTTATTTATAGTTGGTGGGGCTTTTTCTGGACTTGAGAAAAAAATTAAAAGTAGATTCAATGTAAAACAAATTGGTTTTGGAAACAATAGTTTGAATAAAGAGCTTGATGATGAAACAATTTTTGCTCATGTATTACCAGAAGATCTTAAAAAGTTTGGTATAATACCAGAGTTAATAGGAAGATTTCCTGTAATAGCATCTCTTAATTCATTAGATGAAAAAGCTTTAATTAAAATATTAACTGAGCCTAAAAATGCAATAATAAAACAATATAAGAAATTTTTTGAAATGGAAAATATTGAATTAGAGTTTGAAAAAGATGCCCTAAAAGAAATTGCAAGACTAGCTGAAAAGAAAAAAATTGGAGCAAGAGGATTAAGAAGCATAGTTGAAAATGCATTATTAGATTTAATGTATGAAACACCAAGTAAAAAGAATGTTAAAAAAATTAAAATTACTAAAGAATTAATAGACGAAAAAAACAAGGTAGATACAAGTAAGGAGTAAATTATGATGATTCCTATAATCCCTGTAAGAGAAATAGTTTGTATGCCTGGTGTAGAGTCAAGCATAAGATTAGGAAGAGACTTTAGTATAACAGCAGCAAGTGTAGCAATAGAAAAATTTGAAGGTGATTTAATTTTACTATTACAAAAAGACACTAAAAAAATTGATATTGATATAAGTGAAGACTCTTTATACTCTTATGGACTATTAGTAAAGGCATCGAATTTAGTGAAAACAAATAATGATGTTTATTTATTAAATATAAAGGGAATAAAAAGAATAAAAGCAAATAATATAAGATACAATGAGGAATTAAAAATATTTGAATCATCTTATATTAAAGTTAATACAAAAAAAGATATAGAAGAAGAAGTACAAAACTTTGAAATGTATAAGCCTGAAAATATTATAAAGATATCTACTGAATTTATGAGAGTAGATACTGTAGCAAATGTTACTGAAGATGGTTCTAATATTATTAAAATTAAAGATTTAGAAGAACTTATAGATACTATGCTATATTATATAAATATACCAGCCGATGTTAAACAAAAGTTTTTAGAAATGAGAAGTTTAAAAGAAAGAATTGATAAATTTTATACAGAATTATTACTACAAAAGCAAATAAATCAAGTTGAAAATGAAGTTAATAGTAAATTAAAAACAAATATAGATGAAGCTCAAAGACAGTATATTTTAAGAGAAAAAATAAAGGTTTTAAAAGATGAAATTGAAGGTGAAAATCATGATAAGAGTGAATTACAAATTAGATTAGATAAATCTAAAATGCCTGAAGATTTCAAAAAAAAGGTTCAAAAAGACTTAGATAAATTATCAAATGTTTCTCAAATGAGCCCTGAGTATAACGTCTTATTAAACTATATTGAATTAGTTTTAAGTTTACCATACACACCATCAAATAAAAAACAAAATAATATAATAAAGGCTAAAAAAATATTAAACGATGAGCATTATGGATTAAAAGAAGTTAAAGATGCAGTATTAGAATTTTTAGCTGTAATAGAATTGAAAAAACAAGAAAAAAATAAAAACTATAAAAAAGCCGCAACTGTTTTATGTTTAGTAGGACCTCCTGGTGTTGGTAAAACAAGTTTTGCATCATCTATAGCAAATGCTATGAATAGAGAATTTACAAAAATAAGTTTAGGTGGTGTAAATGACGAGTCAGAAATTAGAGGTCATAGAAGAACCTATGTTGCTGCTATGCCAGGTAGAATTATTGATGCCATAAAAAGAACAGGTGTTAATAACCCGGTTATACTATTAGATGAGATTGATAAGTTAGACTCAGGATTTAAAGGAGATCCAGCATCTGCTTTATTAGAAGTATTAGATCCAAATCAAAACTATAAATTTGAAGATCATTTTGTCGATTATCCGTATGATTTATCAAATGTATTCTTCATTTGTACAGCAAATACTTATCAAACTATACCTGAAGCTTTATATGATAGATTAGAAGTAATATATATTGATTCTTATACAGAAATAGAAAAATTAAATATTGCAAAAAAATATTTAATAAAACAAGTAGAAAAAGAAACAGCTATAAAGCTTAATATAAGTGATAAATTAATATTAAAAATTATAGATTCCTACACAAGAGAAGCAGGAGTTAGAAATCTAAAAAGAGAATTAGTCAAAATAGCTAGAAAAAAAGCCTTAGAAAAATTAGAAAATATTAAGCTTAATAATAAGCTAGTTGAAGCTGATTTAGTAAAATATTTAGGTAATGAAAAATTCAAACCTGATAAATTAGCGAAAAAAGATGCAAAAGTAGGTAGAGTTAAAGGTCTTGCCTGGACAAGTGTTGGAGGGACTACACTCGATGTAGAAGGTGTTAAAATGCCTGGTAGTGGTAAACTTCAATTAACAGGTAAATTAGGTGAAGTAATGCAAGAATCAGCAAAAGTAGCTTATTCTTATGTTAGAAGCATAGTTAAAAATGATTTTACAAAAGATACTGATGTGCATTTACATTTTCCAGAAGGAGCAACTCCAAAAGATGGACCAAGTGCTGGTATTACAATAACTACAACAATATTATCAGTGATAGAAAATAAAAAGGTAAGACAAGATATAGCTATGACAGGTGAAATTACGCTAGTAGGTGATGTATTAGCTGTTGGTGGTATAAAAGAAAAAGTAATAGCTGCTCATAGAATAGGTATAAAAGAAGTAATATTACCTAAGGAAAATGAAGTAGATATAACTAAACTGCCAGATGAAATTAGAGAAAGTATGAAATTTAATTTTGTATCTAATTATAGTGAAGTAAAAAAAATTGTATTTAAGAAATAGGAGAAAAAAATGAATTCAAGTATGTTTATAATTGTATATGTAGTGTTACTTTTACTTTTATTTTTACCAATATGGTTATCAAATAGAAGTAAAAAGAAAAAATTTAATGATATGTTAAACAATCTTAAGGTTGGAGATAAGATAATAACTATAGGTGGAATATATGGAACTGTTTCAAAAATAAATGAAAATGATATACAAATACAAATAGCAAAAGGTGTATCGATGACAATAACAAAAGGAGCAATTGCAAGGGTAGTAGAATAATGATAAAAACATTAAAAAAATTTATTATTTTAATCTTATTATTTACTACATATATTACATTCTCAAATAGGCTTGATAGTATTAACTATAACGATTCAGAAATAGTATTAACTTTTAGTGAAAAAGTTCCTGAATATACTGAAAGTTTTGATCCAAATCTACCTTCAATAAGTCTTTCATTTAAAGACACTATAAAAAGTAGAGGAATAAGACAAGTTATTGAAATAAACGATAACTATCTAAGAGATATTTTGAGTGAATATTATGATAATGAAACAGATGTAGTTATATACTTAAAAGAAAATATGATTTATACAACATACACAGTTGGAAGAGAACTTAAAATAAGATTAAGAGAAGAAGCTATTGAAAGAAGAAAAAAATATACTATAATTTTAGATGCAGGACATGGTGGACAAGATAGTGGAGCAATAGGAGATGCAGGATATTATGAAAAAACCTTAGCATTAGCTGTTGTACTAGAATTATATAAAAATTTAAAAAATGACTATAAAGTTATCTTAACAAGATCTGATGATACTTTTATACCACTTAATAAAAGAGCTCAGATTGGGAATGATAATGAAGCAGACTTATTTGTAAGTATACACTTAAATTCAGGTGGAAAAAATAAAAAAGCAGAGGGAACAGAAGTGTTTTACTACTCAAAAAATCCATCAAGTTATGCAAGACAAATTGCTAAATTTGAAAATGATTTTGATAAAAAAGGAACTGCTGCAATTGAAGCATCAGACTTTGTTATAAGTGATGTATTATATCATCTAAACCAACAACAAAGTGCAATACTAGCTAGTAGTGTATTAGAAAATATTGTTTCTACTATGAAAACACATAAAAGAAAATCAACAGGTGCTAATTTTGCTGTTTTAAGAGGTAGCAAATCAAATGCAATTCTAATAGAACTTGGCTTTATAACTAACCACAAGGATAGGGTAAAATTTTCTAGTAAAAGTGGACAAAAAAGAGTTGCAAAAGCAATAGCTGACGCAATAAGAAAGCACTACTAGGTGATAAAATGAAAAAATTTTTTTTAACAATACTATTAGTTATAGCACTTATTAGTGCGTATAGATATAATATGTATTTAGATGAAACTAAAAATAATGTAAGTTTAGTATATACTAAAAATACTGAAACTAAAAAAGAAGATGAGGTTAGTATTAAGGTATATAATATAGCAGCTAATAAAATAGAGGATAAAAATATTTTAGTAAAAGATAAAAGATTTTTAAGTGAAACAGATATAGTTAATGAAACATTAAAAAATCTATCGTATTTAACAAATAATATGAGATTAATTAGTATATATGAAATTGATAAAAACGATAGACTAATAATATTATCAGATGATTTTAAAAATCTATCAAGAGTATCCCAAGTTGCAACTACAACTGTTATAAAATTGAATTTAAAAGAAAATTTTAAAAAAATAGATAAAATAGAAATTAAATTTGAAAGATAACTAGCTTAAATTTTAGGCTAGTTTTTAATTTGCTATGGAAATTTATTTGTATATTTGATATAATAAATTAAAAAGTTTGGAGATGAAAATCATGGCTAGAAATTGGGAAGAAAATATAAAAAAAGTATTAATATCAAGAGAAGATATACAAAAAAGAGTTAAAGAACTAGGAGAACAAATAACTAATGATTTAAAAAATGACGATGCACCATTAGTTGTTATAGGAATTTTAAAAGGTTCTGTAATATTCATGTCTGATTTAGTACGTGAAATTAAATTACCTTTAACTATGGATTTTATGGAAGTAAGTAGTTATGGTGATGGATTTGAATCTACAAGAGATATAAAGATAATAAAAGATTTAGAACATAGTGTAAGAGGGAAAAATGTATTAGTTGTAGAAGATATAGTAGACTCTGGTTTAACACTAAAAAAAATATTACAAATGATAGGTAAAAGAGGACCTAAACAAGTGCTTTTATGTACATTGCTTAATAAAGAAGTAAGAAGAGAAGCTAAAGATTTAGAAGTTCAATATAAAGGATTTGAAATAGGAGACGAATTTGTATCAGGTTATGGATTAGACTATATGCAAGAATATAGAAATATTCCTTATGTATGTACAATGGATATTAAGATAAATGAGTAGTTATAAGCACAAGAAAAAATATGGGCAAAATTTTTTAGATAGTAAAGAGTTATTAGAGAAAATAAAAAATGTAGTTAATTTAAATAAAGATACTACTGTTTTAGAAATAGGACCAGGTGAAGGATACTTAACTTCAATGATTTTAGAAAATGCAAAATTTTTAACTTCCTATGAAATAGATTCTGATTTAATATCAAATTTAGAAAAAAAATTTAAAAAGTATGATAATTTTAAATTAATAAATGAAGACTTTATGTTATCTGACATTGTTGGAGAAAATTTAAAGGTAGTAGCAAATATTCCTTACTATATAACAACCCCCATTGTAGAAAAACTAATTGAAAATAAAGAAAAAATTGATGAAATATATATAATGGTTCAAAAAGAAGTTGCTATTAGATTATGTACAGAATTTTCAGGAAGCGATGTAAGTACATTAACACACTACATTAGATACTACACTATACCAGAATACTTATTTACAGTAGAAAAAGAGTACTTTAACCCTATTCCAAAAGTTGATTCAGCTTTTATAAAATTAAAAATAAGAAAAGATAGAAAATACGAAAATATGATAGATGAAAAAATATATTTTTCATTTATTAAAAAGGCATTTTCACAAAAAAGAAAAACTCTTATTAATAATTTAAAAAAAGCAGGATTTGATAAAGAAGAACTTGAAAAGAATTTAGTAAATGATAAAATAAGAGCAGAAGAACTAAGTATTGAACAGTTTATAGACTTAATAAAAGGATTAAAATATGATAGATTATGAGTATATAATTAAAATTGACAGAAAAGATATAGATATAATGAATAAAATAACAGAGGCATATGAGGGAATAGGAAATATTAGAACACTATCAGCAAGTGAGGGGCTAGTAAAAATTCTAACAAATAAATATTTCTTGAATGATGTTGATTTAATGTTAGAAAAAATAAGGAAAGTATTTAAAATAAATGTAGAAGTTTTATCTATAAAAAAATGGGAAGGGGAAATTTAATGGTTGATTACGAAAAAATTGTGAAATTCTTTTTACAAGAGTACATACTTGATGAAAATTATGAAGTTAAAATAAATAAAAATAAAGAAAATATAACAATTACAGTAGTATTAGATAAAAAAGATATGGGAAAATTAATTGGAAAAAACGGGAATATAATAACATCATTAAGAAATTTAATTAACTCAATTTCTAATAAAGATAAAAAAAATGTAAAGATTTTAGTAAAAAATAATTAAAAGATAGTTCGCTATCTTTTTTTTTGCATGTATTATACATGCTTTTTTTGTTAACATAAAAAAAAATAAAATAAAAATAGATTTAAAATCAGCTTATGTAACATATATATTTTGTTAATTAAAAAAAGACAATGAAAAATACTAATTTTTTAATTCAAGTGAGAATCAAATAAGAGTATATTCTAGTTAAAAAGGGAGGGTATTATGTTTACTGAAAAGTATTTTAAAGAAGATATAAAGATATTTGAAAGGTCTTTAGATAATAAAATAGATGAAGGATTAAAAAAAATTGAAGAAAATATACTTGGTATAAATGATAAATCACCGAAGATATATACCGTATTATTAAATAAAAATAAATTTAATTATGAGTATATTTTAAGTGCAATAGTAAATGATGATGTTAATAGTATATATGATACATATTTAGATAGTGTATATATTAATGCTGAATATTTTAAATTAAGTAATTATGAAAATAAAATTTTTTCAGGATATTTTTTAGTTGATTCTGATAAATACGAATTCAGGTATGTTTTAGAAAAAGATACAAGATATTTTGATAAAATAAATGAAATATACCATATATATCTTACAAATAATGTTAAATGGTACGGTATTGATATGAAATACATAAATAGAATGTACAGAGTAAAGGTAGTTGAGTATGTAGATAATATTCATTTACTTGAAAATATAGATAAATTTAATATAGAGTACAATTTTTCTTCCGATGTAGATCTAAATTTAAAACCATACTGGAATATATTAAATAAGAACTTTATTGCAAAAGAGAGTATGAGTATATTAGATGGTTTTTCATATAAATATGAAATTGAAAAAAATGAGAATACTTTTTATTTAGTAAATGAAAAAGATGAAATTATAGAAGATGTTGTAAATCAAAAAAATAAGTTAGAGATATATTCTAAATTTTCTAACCTATACAGCTTTATTATTTTAGTTATTGGATATGTAAATATGAGTGTATTTAAATATATATCTGTAAATTATGAGTATGAAATTGATTCAGAGCCTACTATTGAAAATATTAAAAGATATTTTAAAAAGCATGATTATGAAGTCGTTGATATAAAAATGTCAAATGAAAATAAAAATTATTTAGATATACCTGAATATAACAAGATGATAATGAAAAAATATATATCAAATATAGAAGTTAAACTAGATAATTATTATGATTACGATAAGATATTTAAAATAGTTAACATCCTAAATCTAAATCTATATATGTACAAGGTAGTAGTCTATGAGTAATATTAGCTATCTTTACCAACTATACAATAAAAATATTAGCAAGATAATAATAAATGAATTTCACCCATATTTACAATGCTATGTCGAAAAGGATAGGGCATATATTAACTTAAATGAAAAAATAGAAAATACTGATTTAATAGATAAATACATAAGACTATGTATTAATTATGAATATATTTTAAATACAAACAGATTAAATATTTTAGCAAGAAATAAAAAGTATGTATTTGAAAAATATAAGCTAAAGTTAAAATACAATAAAGACTATATCTATATTTTCATAAAAGTATTAAATTCAGTATTTAGCTCTAATATCGTTTACTATAATAAATCAAATAATCTTTTTATCATTTATTTAGATTATGAAAAATCACAAGATAATATAGATCTAATAAATGAGATACTAAATAATTTTATGCCAATTAACTATAACTATGTTTATACTTTTTCACATATATATACACTAGATATTAAAGAAATTGGTGAACTTGAAAGGTGGTTTTTACTATAAAATACGAGATTAAAATAAAAAATA
The DNA here is from genome assembly GCF_902505095.1 of Oceanivirga miroungae. Classification (GTDB taxonomy): domain Bacteria; phylum Fusobacteriota; class Fusobacteriia; order Fusobacteriales; family Leptotrichiaceae; genus Oceanivirga; species Oceanivirga miroungae. The sequence continues at coordinate 591,635 of NZ_CABWIB010000001.1, forward strand.
TAATACTGTCAAATGATGACATATTAAATATGAAATTTTTGTTAAAAAAAGATAGAAATGATGGTCTAGCAAATAATAATTCAAAAATACAAATAGAAATAAATGCTAGACAATTTTCAAATAATACTATAAAAAATTTAATTAGCTTAAAAGATGAATACTTTAGTGTAGATTTAAATTATGAAAATATATCATACAACATAGATAAAATGTATATATATAATATCGAACAAGTTTTTGTTAATGGAGAAATAAGCTTTAATATAGTACTTTATCAAAAATATATGACAAAAGATAAGGAGATAAAAGTAATTGAAAATTGAAATAGATAATAATGAATTAAAAGACTATACAATAGATAGATTTGATATAAGTTTTGATTTAAATAAGCATACAGAATTATCACTAATTTTAAGAATGGATAAAAAAAATTTTGATTTAGATAATAAAAGTATAAAAGTGGATAATATATTTTATGGAAATATTTATGAATATAAAATGGCTGAATATGGATATGAGGGATTTTACATTGAGATAATGGCATACTCTTTAACAAAAGAGTTGGATAGAAATTTAAAAACTAGGATATATCAAGATAAAGAATTTACATATATGAATATAATAAATCAAGTAATGGATGAATATAATATAAAATATATTTGTAGCGAGAAATTAAAAAAGAAAATAAATAAAGTGTATTTTCAAGATAATATAACAGATTATGAATTTTTAAAAAGAATTCTAGCGGATATAAATGAAGCTATATTTGTATCATATAACGGATTAGTAGTTTTTGGAATAGATACATATGGTTATAGTGAAATAAGTGAGTATAAAGAAAAAAGAATAACAAATAAAGGAGTAGAATACCTTGTTGAAAATAAAGTTATACTACAAGCTGATAGTATTGATAATTTGTTTGTTCTAAAGTCACATATATATATGCATAATCAAATTTTAAATTCAGATATACTTTTATCTAAAAAAAATATAGAAATAGAAAAAATAAGATCAAATGTAAAAGGACGATTTATTGAAGCAAAGGTAGTTGACTTGATAGATGAAAATGAAGTAGCTAAAATGAAAGTTAGTTTTTTAATAGATGGCTTTTCTGATAAAAGTATAAATAAAAAAAGCATCTGCTTTTCAACGCCGTATAGTAAAATACATACAGGAATGTATATAACACCTGAAATTGGAGATAAGGTAGATGTATATTTTCCAAGTGATAATGAAGATGATATGAAAGTTGCTTTTTGTATAAATAATGATAAGAGTTCAATTTTTCTTAATAAAGAGTATAAAAACTTTTTAACAAATGACTTTTCTATGATTTTAGATAAAAAAGATTTTAAATTGATTCTAAATGATTTAAATATAAACATAAATAATAACTTAAACCTAGAAGTAAAAGAATTTACAAATATAAAATCAAATAATAAGCTAAATTTAAAATCGGATAAAGACATACAAATAAATACCATTAAAGACTTGGTAATAAACGCTACTAAAATACATAATAATTAAAGGGTAGAATATGGAATTAAAATATTTTGAAAATGAGAAAATACCAGATGAAATAGAAAAATTTTATGATGATTTAGCTAATATTTATTTAAAAAAAGAATACGACTCTGGTGCAAAAGAAAATGGAGAATTAGATAAAGAAAATATAGGTAGATATATGTTAAGTGAACTTGATATTAGTTTAGTTGATAAGAATATCGATGTTGATTTTTTGGTTTATTCTACTGATGGATATAAAAAGCAAGATGAAATAATATTAAATTATGATAAGTATATTCTTTTAAAAGAATTAAAAAATATAATAGAAAATTATCTAAATGAAGTAATAGATTTATCTAATTTTAAAAATATGGATGAAAAATATAAAGCTACAATGAAGGTAACATTGCCAGGACTTTTAATTGCAACACATAAATTTAATATAAGAAAGCTTACAAAACTATTTAAGGAAAAAACAATTTATTTGGATGAAAATAATATACCTATTACTTGGTACATAGATGATAAAGATTATGATCTAAGTTTTTTAGTAGAAGATCTATATGAATTAGTTTTTCCAAACTATGATGATGAAAATGATGATATAGAAATTGATGAAAATAAGGAATTTGTGGGTAATAAAACAAATGATATTGTAAAAGAGTTAGAAAAAACAGAGAAAAAAGATTCTAAACTTTTAAAATTCTTGCAAGGTATTGGTAAAAAAGCATTAGATGTAGGTGGAGAGATTGCTAAAACATATATAATAGAGCGTATAAAAAAAGAATTTTCTAGTGATGAAAATAAGGACGAAAGAAAAGAAGATAAAAAGGAAGAAAGAAAAGAAAAAGAAAAAGAAAATAAAAATATAGAAGAAAAAAAACAAGTAAAAAAAGAAGAAATAAAGAAAAAAAATAATAAAAATAAAAGCTATAGGGTAGATAAAAATAAAAAAAACTTGGAAAAAATAAATAAAAAGTTTTCAAAAGATTATGGTTTAGATAATTTAGTCAAATATTTTTTAGATGTTACAAATAGAATTGCAAATAAGAAAGAAAAAAAGGTTCTAAATGAGGTTTTAAAAGCTGAAAATGAAAATAATAATGAAGTAGTTAATCAAGATAAAACAAAGGAATATAAAAGCATAGAAAAAAAACCAATAACTACAGTAGAGTATATATATAATATAGCGAGTAATTCAAATAATCCATTAGAAAGTATAGAGAAAAGTTTAAAGTATCTAAGTGCAAAATATGAAAAATCTAATGTATCAAATATATCTGATATTACAAAAGAAACTATAAAAAGAGGTGTTAAAGCACTATATATAGATACAATAAAAAAACTTACAGACGATGATTTAAAAAATAATAAAGATAAACTTGTGTTAGATTTAGGCCTTGTAGATGTTGATGAAATACCAATTAATATAAATAGCTCTAATTTATTAGATATAAAAAAAACATATGAATATAAATTAGTAAAATTAATTAAAGATATGAATCTAGTAGATAAAAGTTTTTCAAAAAAAGCTTTTGTAAGAAAATATGTAAAAACAAGACGACTTTTAGATAATATTCAAATTAAGATAGTAAAAGCTTTGTGTAAATTAGAAAATGAAAATTTTGATAATGTAGTAGATAATGACAAAAACATATTTTGCAAATATATAATATATCTTGATCAGACTGTAAAAGGTCTATCTGATTATGAATATACTATGTTTTCAAAACTAGAAAAAAAGGTGAATATTACAAGTCTAGTTATATATCTAGTAAAATCAAAGTATAGCTTTAAAGATGAGTCAATCATATATATATCAAATGAGTTAAAAGGTTTAAAATATTCAAAATATGTGAAAAGCGATAGTAAAAACATAGATAGCGTAAAAATAAAAAAAATATTTCCTAATTTTGGAAGTTTAGAGGAAAATTTCAATTTAAGAAAAAGTCCTAATATTAGTAGCTTTTACGAAGAACTATATGATAATAAGAAAGATTTAAAAAAATATTTTGTATGTGATGGTGCAACACTTTCTTGTAAATTTTCGAACTCTACAACAAGTTTAATATGTAAGAACACTAGTAAATATATAGAAGGTAAAAATATAGCTACAATAGAAAATAAGGATATAATACCATTTTCTAATTGTAGTATAAATCCAGATGGAATATGTAAACCACAACTTAAAAACTGGGAGAAAAAAAGTGATGAACTAGTCGATAATATACCTGTTCTTATTAGTGATTCATTTAGCTTTTGTAGTTTAGGTGGCGTAATAAATATAGTAGATGCAAATCAGAAAAAAAGTGGCATAAGTGAGTTTGATAAAAAAACTTTAGAAAAAAAGTACTATATAAATGATTATGCAGTAATAGATGCAGATTTTGTATTAGAATTCTGTGACCTATTTTTCAATTTAGAAGACAGGAATATATATAATAATATAAGAAGTATAAATGCTCTAGAGAATAGTGTGCTAAACTATTTACGTCTAAAATTTAAGGCTAAAAAAGATGAGCTTAATTTAGAAAATGAAAATACTATTGCCGCAGTTAATCAGTATGAGAAAAAAATAATAAATATATATGATTTAAAAAAATATACAAAAGGCTATTATTTAGGATTAATAAAATATGAAAATAAAGAAAATGACAAGATAATAAAAGAATCTATGAGATTATCAAAATTAATACCCATAATATTTTTAAAAAAAGTATTTGATAGACTTGATGTTATATACATGCCTTATGATAGCATAGATATAAAAAATGAGAAAAAAGCTAGTTGGATGAAAGCAGTTTTAAAAAGCTTAAATAATAATAAATTAAGTAATAAGAAAAATTTCAACCTGTTCTTTGTTCTAAGCACGATAAATAATGGGCTATATACAGACGATATAAATATATTTTTAAGTGATAAAATAGATAAATACTATGAAAAAATCGATGAAGTAATATATGGTTCTGTAATTTTATTTAAAAATGATAGTAACACATACTATATTGCTTTTTTAATATCAAAAACTAAAGAAGGGTATTATGTAATTGGAGGAGATAATAATGGGAAAGTTAAAAAATCATTTCATAAAAGTGCTATGCTTGTTAACATGTTTTGGCCTAAGTAATATTAGCTTAGCAAATAAAATAGACTATTTTTCACTAAAAGAATATAAGAGATATTTTTTTGATGAATATAATAAATATAGATATAGCACAGTAGAAAATAATATATTAGAATCTTTTAATATATTAAAGGTATCTAATGAAAAAAAGCAAGGAGAGATCTTTTTAGATGTATTAGAAAACGATGTAAAAAGTTGGAATATGGAATATGTATTTTATGTAAAGAAAAACTCTATAAACAATTTTCTTAGTATATATAGAACAGATATATTAAATGAAGTATTAGTTGATTATGGTTTTAAATTAAAACATAGTAAGTACATGTATTTAAATGAAGTTGATTTGGGCCTTGTTTTAAAATCTAAAATTAATGAATATTATTTAAATTTAAATGCAGTACATAATTTTTCATATAATTTTTTTGATTTTAAAAAGTATAATATAAAAAAAGAAATGTATAACATAAATGGTGCAGTTAATTTAGAAGCAAATATTGGGAATAATTTTAAGATACTACCAAGTATAAATCTAGCATATATATATGATTTTTCTCATGATTTTATAGATCAAAATAAAAGCCTTATTAAAGTAAAAAAAGGTTTTGATATATCCCTTGGTGCTGGAATTAAGTTAGAGTATGAATATATTAAAGACTTTAAATTAAAAATAGGAAGCTCATATATTTTTTCTAAAATAATATTTAAAAAAGACAAATATGAAATTTTTAAAAAGAACTTAGTAAATGACATTTCACAAAATCAAATACATATGGTATCAATATATCTAAATGCAAATATTAAAGATATCCATAATATAAAAGCTATACTATCATATAATAAAAGCCCTATTTTAACTCTTTCATATGGTATAAACTGGTAATTGGTGATATAATATATCTTGAGGTGAGAAGATGTATATAGAATTTGAAAAACTAAAAGAATACGGATTTACAGCTATTCAAACAACAAAAGATGAAAAAGATATGAAAGATGAAAAAAATTTAGAAAAAATAATAAATAAATTGAACATAGATAGAAAATATTTAGTAAAAGGAGTTCAAACTCACAGTACAAATATACTATGTGTTGATAAAAATACAGATATTAGTGATATAAAAGACTATGATGGGTATATTACTAATGATAAAAATATGACCTTACTTGCATACTTTGCTGATTGTATGCCAATGTTTTTGATAGATAAAAATAAAAAGACCTTTTCATTACTGCATGGTGGATGGAGAGGAAGCTCAAACAAAATTCTTGAAAAAGCAATAAATATAATGGTAGAAAAATATGATGCCAATAAAAATGATATATTAGTTGTACTAGGTATATGTATTTCTTCTAAAAACTATGAAATTTCAAAAGATTTAGCAGATGAATTGCTAAAAAACTTAAAATTTGATAAAATAATAGAGAGAAACAATGAAAAATATTATTTGAATTTAGCGATGTTAAATAAAAATATTGCTATATCAAATGGTATATTGGAAGAGAACATAATATTAAATAATTATTGTACTTTTGATGGAAACTTTTTTTCTTATAGAAAAGATAAAACAACTAGTAGAATGGCAGCAATAATTAAAGTAGGAGAATAATGAAAAGATTAGTAGTAAATATAGCATATATATTAGTTATATTAACATTTAATAATATAAATAATATAGTTAATGTAAATTACTTTGGTATTACAGAAATCATATATTATATAAATAAAAAAGATAATAAAAAGAGTAAGAGAAATAAAAAATTTAAATTTAAATCTTACTATTTTTCGTATATAAATATTAAAAAAATAGAAAGTATATTTTTAAGATATATTAGTTTTTATTCTTATGATAACATAAATCACATGGTTAGATTAGAATAAGTAAAATATTTTAACTAATAAAAAAAAATATAAGGAGAATAGTAGATAATATGTTAGAAAATGTTTTTAATAAGATGTTCGGTTTAACGGATGAAAAAATAATAAAAAGAATGAGAAAAACAGTAGAAAAAATAAATAATATGGAGCCACATTTTGAAAAAATGTCTGATGAGGAATTAAAAAATATGACAAATATATTCAAAGACAGATTAAAAAATGGTGAAACATTAGATGATATTTTAGTAGAAGCTTTTGCAACTGCAAGAGAAGCTGCTAAAAGATTGACAAGAATGAGAGCTTATGATGTACAGTTAATAGGTGGTATGATTTTACATGAAGGTAAAATAGCAGAAATGAAAACAGGAGAAGGTAAGACATTAATGTCAATTTTCCCTGTATATTTAAATGCCCTAACTGGAAATGGTGTACACGTTGTAACTGTAAATGATTATCTTGCAAAAAGAGATAGAGACACTATGAGTGTTATTTATTCATTTTTAGGTCTTTCATCAGGAGTTATCATAGCAAATCTAGCTAACGGTGAAAGAAGAAAAGCATATAACTGCGATATTACATATGGTACAAATAATGAATTTGGGTTTGATTACTTAAGAGATAACATGGTACACGATGCTAAAGATAAAGTTCAAAGAGAACACAACTATGCAATAGTCGATGAGGTTGACTCAATTTTAATAGATGAAGCAAGAACTCCATTAATAATTTCAGGAGCAGCTGAAGAAGTAACAGAGTGGTATTCTAATATGGCTTATGTTGCAACTAAGTTAAAAAGAAGTTATAAAACAGAGGAAATTAAAGATAAGAAAAATACTGTAATACCTGATGAAGATTGGGAAGATTATGAAGTAGATGAAAAAGCACATACTGTTACAATAACTGATAAAGGTATTAAAAATGTAGAAAAAATACTAGGTATTGAAAATCTATATGCTCCAGATTATGTAGAATTAACACACTTTTTATCACAAGCACTAAAAGCAAAAGAGTTATTTAAGCGTGATAAAGACTATATAATAAACAAAAAAGGTGAAGTAATAATAGTAGATGAATTTACTGGACGTTTAATGGATGGAAGAAGATATTCTGATGGACTACACCAAGCAATAGAAGCAAAAGAACACTTAAAAGTAGCTGGTGAAAACCAAACATTAGCAACAATAACATTACAAAATTACTTTAGAATGTATGAAAAATTATCAGGAATGACAGGAACTGCAAAAACAGAAGAAGAAGAATTTAGACAAATATACGGATTAAAAGTTGTAGTTGTTCCTACAAATAGACCTGTAATAAGAGTAGATAAAAATGATGTTATATATCAAACAGAAAGAGCAAAACATAAAGCAATAGTTAAAAAGATTACTGAGTTATTTGAAAAAGGACAGCCAGTATTAGTTGGAACTGCTTCAATTGAACACTCAGAAAAATTATCTAGTTTACTTAAAAAAGCAAGAATACCACATGAAATTTTAAATGCTAAATATCATGAAAGAGAAGCTGAAATTGTAGCTCAAGCTGGTAGATTTAAAACAGTAACAATAGCAACAAATATGGCTGGTCGTGGTACAGATATTAAATTAGGTGGAGATGCAGATTCATTAGCAAGTAAAGTATCTGAAAGAGGAACAGATGAATATTTTGAAGCACTAGACTTATATGAAAAAGAATGTAAGGAAAATAGAGAAAAAGTACTAAATGCTGGAGGACTATTTATTCTTGGTACTGAAAGACACGAAAGTAGAAGAATTGATAATCAATTAAGAGGTCGTGCAGGTCGTCAAGGAGATCCAGGAGTATCAGAGTTTTATCTTTCACTAGAAGATGAGCTAATGAGACTATTTGGTGGAGATAGACTTAAAAATGTAATGAAGTTCTTAAAAATAGAGGAAGATGAGGAAATTAGAAATAAATCAGTTACAAAATCTGTTGAAAATGCACAAAAAAGAATAGAAAGTAGAAACTTTGGAACAAGAAAGAGTTTAATTGAGTTTGATGATGTAAATAATAAGCAAAGGGAAATTATATATAAACAAAGAGACCAAATTCTATATAATGATAACTTAAGAGAAGTAATACTAGATATGCTATATGATACAGTTGAAGATATTGTTTTAAATTCTGAAAAAGATATTGAAATAATAGCTGATAAGATAAATGAAGTGTATGGTTATGAAATTGATTTTGATATGAACTCATTATCAGAAAATGATTTAATTGACAAACTTTATGATGAATTAGAAAAAAGATTTAAGTTAAAAATTGATGTTTTCGGTGAAGAACAATTTGATAAGATAGAAAAATATATAATGCTAGAAGTATTAGATAATAAATGGAGAGATAATCTAAAAGATTTAAATGAATTAAGAGAAGGTATTAACCTACAATCTTATGGACAAAAAAATCCAGTAAATGAATATAAGATAGTAAGTTCAGATGTATATAATGAAATGATAAGTTCTATTAAAAGAGATACAACATCATTCTTATTAAGAATACAACCTAGAAAGTAATAGGAGAAGGTTATGAGAAAAAAATTATATAGAAATACTGATGATATGTTATTATTTGGTGTATGTAGTGGTATAGCAGATTATTTTAATGTTGATCCACTTATAATAAGAATACTATTTGTGTTTATAGGAGGCACATCATTACTATACATTGTATTAGCACTATTAATGCCAGTTAAACCAAAAGGCAGAAAAGATCAAAGAGAATTTGACTACGAGGAGGAATAAGATTATGAAAAAAATAATAACTATATTTACATTTTTAATTTCAGTATCACTTATAGCAGGGCCTAAGGCTGATTTAGAAAAAGCAAGTAAATTAATTTCTGAAAATAAAGAAAAGGAAGCGATAAGCTTACTTGAAAAAACAAAACCGGTAAAAGGTGAAGAAAATGAATATGAACAAATAAATTACGCATTAGCTGCAAATTATATTAGTAAAAATGATGAAGATAATGCAAAAAAATATTTCCAAAAAATAAGTGATAATAAAAATTCTAAATCAGATATAGCAAAAGGTGCCGATCAATATTTAATGGCGTTAGCTAGTGATGATAGTGGAAAAATATTATATTTAGAAAGATTAAGTGAAAGATTTGATAATAAGAATTATGAAATTTTATCTGAACTAAATGCATACTATGTCTTAAATAAACTTGATGAAAAAGCATCAAGCTTAAATAAAGTTATAAAAGAACAAGGTGAAAACTTTGAAGATATTGTTAGTTTATTTACAGGAGAAGTTTTAGTACCACAAGATTTTGATTTAGCTAATACGTATATTAAAAAAGCATTAAAATCAAAAAATCCTAAAATACAAATAGAAGCTCACATACTTTTAGCAAGTTACTATTTAGCTAAAAAAGATTACAAAAAAGTAGAAGAAGAAGTTAATCTTGCTGAAAAAATAAATCCAAGTGACGCGATGTTATTAGCAAGAATTGGTGATATTTATAAATCAATGGGAAATGAAAATAAAAACTATGAATATCTAAAAAAAGCATATAAATTAGATTCTAAGCAATTATCTATAGTTATCGCACTAATTGAAAGTAGCTATGATAGAAATGATAAAAAGGATCAGAATGTATGGTCTGGAGTTGCAAGAAACTTAAATAAAGATGTAAATGATTTAGAACTTGCTAAATTATTTATGCAAAAAGAAAAAATAGAATTAGCTAAAGAATTTGCAATAAAAGCATCTAAAGAAAATAATGAAGCCAACTATTTATTATTTGTTATATACATAAACGAATATAACAAAGAAGAAATGTTAAAATATGCAGATAAAATATTAAAAACAGGAACAGATGAAGAAAAATTAGCTGTTACAGTTGTTAAAAATAACCCAGAATTAGCTTTATCTGAAATAGCATACTCTAATGGTAATTTAAATAAATCTTTAGAGTTTGCAAAAAAAGCTGCTAAGAAAAATCATGAAGCTGATTTAATGTTAGCTCAAATTTATATAAAATTAGGTGATATAAATGAAGCTAAAAAATATTTAGAATCATCAGTTAAAAATAAAGTAAATGTAAAAGAAGCTAAGTCGATTTTAGACAAATTAAATGAGAGATAGGAAATATTATGCAAAAAATATCAAAAAAAGAAATCAATAGTATTTTAATATCAATTTTAATAATAGTAATTGCTGCAATTTTTTATGCAAATACTTATACAGTTGTAACTGGAGAGGTAGCTATAATTTCTGACTTCGGGAAAGTTTCAAAAGTAGAATTAGCTGGAATCCATTTTAAAATTCCTTTTGTACAAGAAAAAGTAAATCTTGAAACAAGAGAAAGAACATATTTATTTACAAAACCAGGGTATTTTAGAACTTTTGATAAAGTTGAAATTGATACAGATAATTCAATAACAGTAAGTACAAAAGATATACAATCGGTAAATATAGAATTAACAGTTCAAATAAGTGTAACAGATCCAATGATGCTTTATAAATCATTTAGAGGTATGCATGAAGAAAGATTTATAAGACCAAGAGTAAGAGAAATTGTACAAGCTACCATAGCTAAATATACAATAGAAGAGTTTATATCAAAAAGAACAGAAATATCTGCTATAATTTATAATAATCTTAAAGATGATTTCAAAGAATACGGATTATCTGTATCTAATATATCAATAGTAAATCACGATTTTTCTGACGAATATGAACAAGCTATTGAGCAAAAAAAAGTAGCTGAACAAGCTGTTGAAAAAGCAAAAGCTGAACAAGAAAAGTTAGCAGTTGAAGCTGCAAATAGAGTTAAGTTAGCTGAATTTAAGTTAAAGGAAAAAACATTACAAGCAGAAGCAAACTTAGTTGAATCTAAATCATTAACACCTCAATTTCTAGAAAAAATGAAAATAGAAAAATGGGATGGAGTGCTACCTAAAGTACAAGGAGACACTAAGACAATATTGCCTGAAAGTTTATTAAAATAAAGAAAAATAGATAAGACCTGTTAGTTTTCTAATAGGTCTTTTTACTTGACAATAAGAGTAAAATAATTTAAAATAATTTATAGAAGTTGCCTGGGTGGCGAAATGGTAAACGCATCAGACTCAAAATCTGACGGAGTCATCCTTAAGGGTTCAAGTCCCTTCCTAGGCACCATTTTTATTATATAGAGGAGAAAAATATGAAAAAATTGGATTTAAGTTTAACAAAAGAAGAATTAACTAAGTTAAATTATGAAAAAAACGCCATAAGAAATTTATTAGTTTCAAGGGCAATATATAACGAAAGTTTAGAATATGAATTTACAAAAGAAGAGCAAAATATACTTGATTTATATATAGAAAACGAAAAAATTACAATATATTTAAAACAAGAAGCAGAAACAAAAATGATGATTAATGAAAATCAAATAATAGATGCTTACAATGCAAATAAAAGTTTTTTTGAAGAAAACAAAATGTCATTTAAAGAAGCTCATGAAATGATAAAAGAACAGTTAAAAGAATCTTTATTTGAAAAATTAGCAAATGAATTTATTTCTGAGATAGTACTTAAAATGGACGATTCAGTTACTTTAACAAAAGATGAAATACTAGCAACAAAAGGCGATGCTAATAACATTAAACAAGTATTACAAAATAAAATAATAAAAGAATATGCATTAAAAAACAATTTCTACAAAGAAAATGAAGAAGCTCTAGACTTAGTTGCAAGTGATATTAGAATAAATTATTATACTTCAGTAATCAATTCAAAAGATATACAAGTTTCAAATGAAGAAATAGATAAAGTTTATGAAGAAAATAAGGAAGCATTTGAAAATGTAGAATTTGATAAGGCAAAAGAAATGATAGCGATTAGATTAGCTAATGAAAAAGTTGCTGCAAAAACTCAAGAATATGCACAAATGCTGATTGAAAAATATGATATTGATAAAAAAGTAGAAGAGATTTTAAATGATAGAATATAAAAATCGTGAACTATGGACATATTTTTTTACTAAACCAAGATCTTACTATAATAAATATATGTATGAAATGGTGAACTATCCAGATTATCTAATATTTGATAGAGAAGAAATTGAAAATAATAAAAGTAAGTGGAACGAAGTATATGATAATAAAAATACAGATATTTATTTAGAAATAGGATCAGGAAGTGGGAATTTTTCCATAGAACTTGCTAAAAGAAATCCAAATGTAAATTTATTATGTGATGAATTAAGACTTAAAAGATTAGTTTATTCTGCAAGAAAAGCTAAGAAGGAAGATTTAAAAAATATTAAATATATTAAATATGATGCAAATAACTTAACTGATTTTTTATCAGAAAATGAAATATCAGGACTATATATAAATTTCCCAGACCCTTGGACAGGACAAGAACATAAAAGAATGTTAGGTGAGAAACTTTTAGAAAATTTAGATGTTGTTCTCAAAAAAAATGGGAAGATATTTTTTAAAACAGACCATGATAATTATTATGAATCTGTAGTTGAGCTAATAAACAAATCAGATAAATATGAAATAGTTGTTAAAACAGATGATCTTTATTCAAATGAAAAATTACTAGAAAATAATATACAAACTGAATTTGAACATTTATTTATACATAAACTAAAAATTAAGATAAAATATATTGAAATAATTAAGTTGTAAGGAAAAAAATGGAAGTAATATTAAAAGAAGGTATAGATAGTAAATATAAAATAAAAGATTTTGCAATCTCGCCTTTAAACGAGGATATAATAACTGTTGGTGAAGATTTAATCTTTTTTACAAAGGATTTAAAACTTAAGAAAAAATTAACTAAAAAAATAGATTCTTGTGATTTGATTAAGTATATAAAAGAGGAAAATCAATTCTTTGCTTCCTCTACTTTTTATATAATAAATTCTAATAATAAAATATACAAATGTGATTCATCAAATATGAAAATATTAAATGAAGTTTTTGATCCTAACATGGTAATAAATAGTATAAATGTTTCACTAAATGGTTTAGTTATTTATATAAATAATAGTAAAATTTATTGTTATGACACACTTTCTAAAAAACTTAAAATTTCAAAAGAAATTAATATAGAAAAAAATGATGTTAGTAGTATATATATTAAAGATGAAAAATTAATACTAAAGGTTAGAAAATACAAAGAAGAAAAAAATCAAATAACAGTTTTTAAACTTGAAGATTTATCTGTAATATCTTCATTTCAAACAAATACAAATAACTTATACCTATTTTTAAGAGGAATAAATCTATATCTAGCAAAATCAGATGGAGTTGTTGAAATATGGGATTTAATTTTAAATGAACTTTATGATTTTAAAAAGATATCAAATTCTAGAATAACATATATTGAAAATGATGATGAGTGGATATATTTTGGAACATCATCAGGAGAATTAATAATAACTACAGATAAATTAGATGTTTTAAAAAGAGTTAAAATATTTAAACAAGAGATAAAAAAATTAGTATATAGTGAAGATAAACTATATGCACTTAGCCAAAACGGTCAAATAGTTCCAATTGTTTTAATAGATGAAGACGATAAAAATGTAGTAAATAGATTTATGAAAAGCTATAATATAAATAAGGAATACGAAGGTTTTTTTACAATAAAAAGAGTTATAGAAATAGAAAATTTTTTAAAAAAATTAAAACTAAAAGGTATTAGATATGCTCCATCAAATGATTTAATATTTAAAGCTCTAGAAACTAGTATAAGTGATAAAAAAGTATGTATTTTAGGAAAAGATCCATATTTTCAACCAAATGTTGCGACAGGTTTGGCATTTGAAGTTAGAAAAAAATCATGGGCAAGTGTTGAAATAAATGCATCTTTAAGAAATATACTAAAGCTAATATACTACTCATATACAAATGATAGAAAAGAAATAAGAGAGATTAGAGATGAAATAGATAAAGGCAAATTTAAAATTCTGCCGCCTGATAAGATTTTTTCATCTTGGGAAAAACAAGGTGTGCTGTTATTAAATACAGGGCTTACTGTTGAACTAAATAATGCGGGTTCTCATATATATTTTTGGGAAAAAATAACCAAAGATTTAATTAAATACATATCGAGTAAAAATAAAAATATTACATACCTACTGTGGGGAAAAGAAGCACAAAATTATGAAAAAGAAATACAAAATGGGAATATAATAAAACATAATCACCCAGCAATATGTGGTAAGTTAGATAATGCTAATGATTTTCTAAATGGAGAATCATTTATTAAAACAATGAATATAATTAATTGGTTAGGAGAAGAGAAAAATGAGTAGAGAAATCAGAACAGGATTAACTTTTGACGACGTGTTATTAGTACCAAATGCTTCTAGCGTTACACCTAATGAAGTATCAATAAAAACAAAGCTTACAAGTGAAATAGAGTTAAATGTACCTATTTTAAGTGCTGCAATGGATACTGTAACAGAAGCAGAACTAGCTATATCATTAGCTAGAGTTGGTGGTATTGGATTTATTCACAAAAATATGACGATAGAAAGACAAGCAGAAGAAGTTAGCCGTGTAAAAAGATCTGAATCAGGTATGATAACAAATCCAATCACTTTAGATGTTGACTCATATTTATATGATGCTCATGAAATAATGAAAAAATATAAGGTATCAGGATTACCTGTAATAAATAATAAAAATGAATTATTAGGAATTATTACAAATCGTGATTTAAAATATAGAGATGATTTAAATGTAAAAGTTACAGATATTATGACAAAAGATAATTTAGTTGTAGCACCAGTTGGTATTACATTTGAAGAAGCTAAAAAAATCTTATTAGAACATAGAATCGAAAAATTACCAATAGTAGAAGGTAAAATTCTAAAAGGACTAATTACTATAAAAGATATAGATAATGTATTAAACTATCCGAATGCTTGTAAAGATAAAAAAGGAAGATTAAGAGTAGGTGCTGCAGTTGGTATTGGAACGGATACTATTAGAAGAGTAAAAGCTTTAGTGGAAGCAGGGGTTGATGTTATAACAGTGGATTCGGCTCATGGGCATTCAATTGGTGTTATAAACAAAATAAAAGAAATTAGAGAAAATTTCCCTAACTTACAATTAATAGGTGGTAATATTGTAACTAAAAAAGCTGCTATGGACTTAGTAGAGGCAGGAGTAAATGCAGTAAAAGTTGGAGTTGGACCAGGTTCTATTTGTACTACTCGTGTTGTAGCTGGTGTTGGAGTACCTCAATTAACAGCTATAATGGATGTTAGTGAATATTGTAGACCACTAGGAATTGGTGTTATAGCAGATGGTGGTATAAAACTAAGTGGTGATATAGTAAAAGCAATAGCTGCAGGTGCTGATTGTGTTATGTTAGGTTCACTTTTAGCAGGAACAACTGAAGCTCCAGGTGAGGAAATAATATATAACGGTAGAAACTATAAAACATATGTAGGAATGGGATCATTAGTAGCTATGAAAAGAGGAAGTAGCGATAGATATTTCCAATTAGAAGCAGCTACTGAAAAATTAGTTCCAGAAGGAATAGAATCTATGATACCAGTAAAAGGAAAACTTGCTGATACAGTATATCAATTATGTGGTGGACTAAGAGCAGGTATGGGATATTGCGGATCAAAGGATATAGAAGCTCACAAAGATGCTGAATTTATAAGAATAACAAATGCAGGTCTTAAAGAATCTCATCCACATGATGTTATAATAACTAAAGAAGCTCCTAATTATAGCGGGCAAAATTAATATGAGTGAAGATATTAAAAAAAAATATATTAGTTTAAAAGAAGAAATAGAAAAATATAATAAGTCATATTATGATGAAGATATAAGTTTAATTTCTGATTTTGAATATGATAAAAAATTAAAAAAATTATATGAATTAGAAAAAGAATATCCATATTTAAAGGATGAAACTTCACCTAGTTTAAAAGTTGGAGGTATGGCTTCTAATAAATTTACAAAAGTAGAACATAAAAAGCCGATGTTAAGTTTAGATAACACATATTCAATAGAAGATTTAAAAGAATTTTTTAATAGAACTAAAAAAATTGTAGGATTTGATCCAAGATATATATTAGAACTAAAACTAGATGGTCTTAGTATTAGTTTAATATATGAAAATGGTATATTAGTAAGGGCATTAACTCGTGGTGATGGTAAACTTGGAGAAGATGTCACTGAAAATATATATCAAATAAGTTCTATTCCTAAAAAGCTTAATGAAAATATTGATATAGAAGTTAGAGGAGAAGTTGTACTACCTATAAAAGAATTCAAAGAAATTAATGAAAAAAGAGTTGAATTAGGATTGGATGAATTTTCTAATCCAAGAAATGCAGCAGCTGGAACATTAAGACAATTAGATCCTTATGTGGTTAAAGAAAGAAATCTAGACTGTTATTTGTATTATTTAGTAGAACCAGAAAAATTTGATATAAAAACTCATAAAGAATCTATTGAATTTATAGAAAAATTAGGATTTAAAACAACTAAAATATTTATTGAATGTCATACATTAGAAGACTTTGAAAAAGAAATTATGTACTTTGAAAAAGAAAGAAAAAAATTATCTTATGAAACTGATGGCTTAGTAATAAAAGTAGATGACTTTTCTTTATATGAAAAATTAGGAATGACAGCAAAATATCCAAGATATGCAATAGCATATAAGTTCACACCTGAAAAAGTTATGACTAAAATAATAGGAATTGATTTTGGTATAGGTAGAACAGGAGTTATAACTCCAGTGGCTAATTTTAAACCAGTTAGCCTAGCTGGATCTATAGTTAAAAGAGCGTCACTTCATAATTTTGATGAAATAAAAAGAAAAGATATAAAACTTAATGATTATGTAATAATAGAAAAGGCAGCTGAGATAATTCCACAAGTTGTAGAAGTTGTAAAAGAAAAAAGAACTGATGAAGTAAAAGATATTTTAGTACCTGTAAAATGTCCTAGTTGTAATAATGAGGTATATAAATCTGACGAAATAGTTGCTATTAAATGTATAAATATATATTGTCCTGAAAGATTAAATAGAAATATTGAATATTTTGTTTCAAGAAATTGTATGAATATTAAAGGTTTAGGAGATAAAATAACTAGAAGATTTATTGAACTTGGAATAATTACAAATATATTAGATGTATATAATTTACATAAATTTAGAGACTTAATAATTTCTCAGGAAAAAATGGGAGAAAAAAGTACTGATAATTTATTGGAAAGTATAGAAAAAAGTAAGAAAAATAGTTTTAGCAGAGTCTTATATTCACTAGGAATAGACTTTGTAGGGAAGGTGATTTCAGAACTTATTGTAAATGAGATTCCGAATATTGATTTACTTATAAATTCTACATATGATGACCTTATAAAAATAAAAGGTGTAGGAGAGGTAGCAGCAAAATCTATACTAAAATATTTTAGTGATGAAAATAATCTAAGAATAATTTATGGTTTAAAAGAAATAGGACTTAATTTTGAAAATGAAAAAATCAAAATAAAAGATAACCTAAAAATGAAAGATAAAACATTTTTAGCTACAGGAACGCTAGTAAATTTTAAAAGAGAAGAAATAAAAGAACTTGTAAAATTAAATGCTGGTAAATACTTATCAGCAGTTAGTAAGAATTTAGATTATTTAATAGTCGGTGAAAATGCAGGTAGTAAACTAGAAAAAGCTAAAAAATTAAATATAAAAATAATAAGCGAAGATGAGTTTTCTAGCATGCTTGAGGAGGATTAAAATGATGATGAGATTTGAAACTTTTTCAAAATTTCATTTAGAACTAATTATATATGCACTATTAGTATTTTTTGTATTCTATGTTATACATAGCTATATTCCTGATAATAAATTACAAGTATAT
Organism: Oceanivirga miroungae; assembly: GCF_902505095.1. Taxonomy (GTDB): domain Bacteria; phylum Fusobacteriota; class Fusobacteriia; order Fusobacteriales; family Leptotrichiaceae; genus Oceanivirga; species Oceanivirga miroungae. The sequence continues at coordinate 610,001 of NZ_CABWIB010000001.1, forward strand.
ACAATAATTTTAGGAGTATTTGTACTAATTTTAAAAATATTCGATTCACTTAATTTACATTATACAGAATTAAAGCCGTGGACGATATTACTACCATTACATATTTGTAATATTTCGTTAATAGCAGGAGCGATATTTTTAATAACAAAAAAAGAAGTATTTTTCAATATTTTATATTTTTTATCATTTGGTGCAATAATTGCAATGGCAGTTCCTGATTGGAATACATATAATACATTCTATTATCCGTATCTATATTTCACAACACATATTATGGAATATATTATACTGTATTTAGGATTTAGTAGAATGAAAATTAGAATAGATAGAAAAAAATATTATGTAGTTTTAGTTATAATCTTATTTATTATGATTATATCAAGCTATGTAAATACACTAAGTAGTGAACTTAATTTTATGTTTTTAAAAACATATGCAATAGAGTCACTATCATTTATTAAATCAATTTGGTTATATAGAATACTTGTTGTGTTTGTATACTTTTTACAAACATATGTAATGTATCTATTATTTATATATATTAAAAAAAAAAGAAAAGAGGATTAGATTAATGACAAAAACGTACATACCAAAAGACTACAAACCAATGTTTAACATATTAGAAATGGAAATCGCTATTAAACATATTAAAGATTTTTTTGAAGTTGAACTAGCAAAGACACTAAATTTAACAAGAATATCAGCTCCTTTATTTGTTGAAAGAGAAACAGGGCTTAATGATAATTTAAGTGGAACTGAAAGACCAGTTAATTTTGAAATGCTAGATAATCCAAATAAAAATATAGAAATAGTGCATTCTTTAGCAAAATGGAAAAGAGATGCTCTAAAAAGATATGGTTTTAAAGAATACGAAGGAATATATACAGATATGAACGCAATAAGACGTGACGAAATCTTAGATAATCTTCACTCTATTTACGTTGATCAATGGGATTGGGAAAAAATAATAAAAAAAGAAGATAGAAATATAGAATATCTAAAAGAGACTGTGAAAAAAATATATAAAGTATTTTTAAAAACAGAAAAGATGCTACAAATAATATATGATGATTATGTACCATTTTTAGCTAATGAAATTAAGTTTATATCTTCAGAAGAATTATTACAAAAATACCCAGATAAATCTCAAAAAGAACGTGAAAATTTAATAGCCAAAGAATATAAGGCTGTATTTATAACTCAAATTGGTGATAAATTATCTGATGGGTATAAACATGATGATAGAGCTCCTGATTATGATGATTGGTCACTAAATGGTGATATAATAGTATACAACGAAGTTTTAGATAGCGCTTTTGAATTATCGTCTATGGGAATAAGAGTAGATAAAGATAAGTTAATAGATCAATTAGAAAAAGCAAATATAAGTGAAAAAACAAAATATCATAATATGATAATAAATGAAGAATTACCTTTAACAATGGGTGGAGGAATAGGTCAAAGTAGAATATGTATGCTATTTTTAAAAACAGCACATATAGGTGAAGTACAAGCTTCTATATGGAATGATGAAATTGAAGAAGATTGTAAGAAAAATAATATAAATTTATTATAGGGAAAATTATGGGAAAACTAATTATAATAGAAGGAACTGATGCAAGTGGAAAGCAAACACAGACAGAACTTCTATATCAAAATTTATTAAATCAGGGTAGAAAAGTAATAAAAATATCTTTTCCGAATTATGAAAGTAATGCTTCATATCCTGTGAAAATGTTTTTAAATGGAGAATTTGGGAATATAGATGATATTTCATACTACGCAAGTTCTAGCTTTTATGCTATCGATAGATATGCATCCTATAAAAAAGAATGGGAAAAACTATATAATGATGGGTATATAGTGATTTCTGATAGATATACAATTTCAAATATAATACATCAGGGAAATAGAATAAAAGACAAAGATGAATTTAATAGATTCTGTGATTGGATACTTGATTTAGAATGGAACAAGTACGGTATACCAAAACCAGACATGGTTATTTATTTAGATGTCCCTTATGAAATATCAAATAGACTTATGAAGGATAGATTAAATAAAATAAATGGAAATGAAAAAAAAGATATTTTAGAATCAGATGAAAATCAAAAAATTCGTGCATATAGAGTTGCAAAAGAAATTGCAAAAAAATATGAATTTAATATTATAAATTGCACAGAAAATGATAATTTAAGAAAATTAGGTGAAATATCAAATGATATTTTAAGTGAAGTAGAGAAAATACTTTAAGAAAATGGGTATTAGTTTACCCATTTTTTTAAAATTTAAAAATTGGAGGTATATAACTTTGGATAGATTAAAAAAACTAACAATACTATCATCTATTTGGAATTTAGTAATATTTTTATTACTATTTTTCCAATCAAGTATAATATTTGAAATAGTAAGAGAAAACCTATTTCCGTCATTAAAATTTATAAAACCATTATTTGATGATAAAATTATTTCATTTATTAAATCACAAATCATATTAACTATCATAACCATAGTGATTATGATTTTAGTAGAGATTGTACTTTTTTTTGTAATAAATACGATACTACAAAAAAAATATAATAAATATATAAATTTTAAATACTATAAATATCTTAATATATATTTTATTATATCTATACTAATTCTATTGTTTACTATAGGATATTATTCAATAAATATATTAAATCACTATAATGGAATTTATTTTAATATGAATAATAAGACATTAAACTCTATAATTGAAATTTTAAAAAATACAGAATTTACAAATATGGTAAATGTAGAAACATTTATTAATCTATCTATTGAAAAAATAAAAAATGATAGTGAAATATATAAGTTTGTAATAGAAGTTTTAAATTTTATTGACGCTATATACTATATAAAATTAATTTTTTATAAACTATCATACATATTACTTGTATTTGGGATATATAAAAATATAAGAATATATTTAAGTATAGATGAGAAGGGAATGTAAGAATGTTTAATTTTGGTGTTAAAAATTTGGAAATTACTGATGAAATAGTAGAATATTATAGAAATAATCCAAATGAATTAGATTTACTTATAGATAAAGAAGATTTTAATATAAGGTTTTTAAGTTACTTTTTTATTTTTGGATTAGCTATAACAATAGCTAGCAGAGTTATATCATTTTCTTTTTCTGACGTATTGGGAGAATTTATAAATCATGTAGTACTAGATGTAACATCAGAGATGGGAATAGCAATATTTGGAGGATCTATTACTGCATATTTATTAGAATATTTACAGAAAAAACAATATGAGGCAAACATAGCATATAGAAATGAAATAAAAAAAAGACTTTAATTTGATTTGATAAACTTGAAAATTTAAAATTTATGGGGTATACTAAACTATATAAAAATATAGGAGGAATACAATGAAAAAGTTATTTAAATTATTAACAAGTTTGTTAATGTTTACAGTGTTATTAGTTTCTTGTGGAACTGAAAAAAAAGAAGCTAAAAAAGCAGGGAAAGTTGCGATAGTATTTAGTACAGGTGGTTTAGGAGATAAATCATTTAATGATTCTGCTAATGAAGGATTATTAAAAGCTGCAAAAGAATTAAATGTAGAGTATGATTACTATGAACCAAAAGATGCAAGTTCTGAAACTAAGAATCAATTATCTAACTATGCAGAAAAGGGAGATTATGACATGATATTTGCAATAGGTGCAACAGCACATGATGCATTATTAGAAGTTGCAAAAGAATTTCCTGAACAAAAATTCACTATAGTAGATTCAGAAGTAGATTTACCAAATGTTGCGTCTATATTATTTAAAGAACAAGAAGGATCTTACTTAGTAGGTGCTTTATCAGCTATGATGACTAAAACAAACTCATTAGGATTTGTTGGAGGTATGGATATAGATGTTATTAAAAGATTCCAATCTGGATTTGAACAAGGTGCTAAAGCTGTAAATCCTGATATAAATATTACAGTTGTATTTGTAAATGGATCTAATCCATTTAATGACCCAGTAACAGCTAAATCATTAACTACAACTATGATAGATAACAAAAAAACAGATATAATCTTCCCAGTTGCAGGAGGAAGTGGAGCAGGAGTTTTCCAAGCTGCTAAAGAAAAAGGTGTATTTGCATTAGGTGTTGACTTAGACCAAGATGGTATTATGCCAGGAATAATATTAACTTCAATGATTAAAAAAGTTAATGGTGCAGTGTATCAAATAGTTAAAGATGTTTTAAATGATAACTTTAAAACAGGTGTTAAACACTTAGGAATAGCTGAAGAAGGTGTTGCTACATCAGAATTTAAATATACTAAAGATATAATAGGTCAAGAAAAAATAGATAAGATAAATAAATTATCTAAAGATATTAAAGACGGTAAAGTTAAGGTTGAAGGTATTGAATACCTAAAAAAATAATAGAATAAATTAGATAAAGAGCTTATGCTCTTTATCTACTTAGTCTTAAAATCTAAGAGAAACAACAGAGACTACATTGTTGTTATTTTTTTTTAAGGGGAGTATATGAGAATAGTAGATTTAATACAGAAAAAAAGAGATAATATTGAATTAACAAAAGAAGAAATAGATTATTTCTTAGACGAAGTACAAAATAATAATATGCCAGATTATCAACTATCAAGTTTTTTAATGGCAACATATTTTAACGGTATGACAGATAATGAGATGATAGAATTTACTAAAAAAATGAGAGATTCTGGGGATATTATTAAATTTGAAAAATTAAATAAATATTTAGTGGATAAACACAGTACAGGAGGAGTTGGAGATAAGGTTACAGTTGTATTAGCTCCAATAATAGCAGCTCTTGGTATGGGGACAACTAAATTATCTGGGCGTGGCTTAGGTCATACTGGGGGGACTATTGATAAATTTGAATCAATTAAAGGATTTAAATTTTCAGGAACAAAAGAAGAAATACAAAAAATTGCAAATGCTTGTGGTATAGGTCTAATGGGATCTAGTGATAAAATAGTACCACTTGATAAAAAAATATATGCATTACGTGATGTTACAGCAACAGTTGCCTCTATTCCATTAATAGCTAGTAGTATAATGAGTAAAAAATTAGCGGTACAATCAGATGTAATAATACTAGATGTTAAAGTAGGCGATGGGGCATTTATGAAGGATATAAATAGTGCTTCTTTATTAGCTCAAGCTATGATAAAAATAGGAAAAGGTGTTGATAGAAAAACATACGCTATACTTACAAATATGGATGAACCGCTTGGTAAATCAATTGGAAATGCTGTTGAAATTATAGAAGGAATAGAAGCATTAAAAGGAAATTATGAAGATGATTTATTTGAAGTAGTATCTGAAATTGCATCTTTAGCTATATTATCAAAGGGAGATATAAAAGATAAAAATGAAGCTAAAAAAATGGTTAAAGAAGTAATAGATAATAAAAAAGCACTAGAAAAATTAAAAGAATTTATTTCTAACTCTGGAGGAGATAAAGATATAGTTGATAATTATGAACTACTACCTAAGGCTAAAAATGAATATAAAGTTATATCTAAAAAAGCGGGTTATGTAGAAAAGATAAAAGCAGAAGAAATTGGTCATGCAGCTATGATAATAGGAGCTGGTCGTAGAACAAAAGAAGATGAATTAGATTATGCAGCTGGTATAATTTTATCTAAAAAAGTATCAGATTATGTTAAAGAGGGCGAAGTTTTAGCTACAATACTATATAATAATTCTGAAAGCTTAGAAGATTCAATAAACAATATATTAGATGCATATGTAATAAGTGATAAAAAAGTAGAAAAACCAAAAAGTATTTTAAAAATCATAGAATAGGGGTAGAAAATGCAAATAAATAAATATATAGATCATACAATTTTAAAAGCAACAGCAACAAAAGCTGATATTGAAAAGTTATGTAATGAAGCAGTAAAATATGAATTTTATTCAGTGTGTGTGAATGGTGCTTATGTTTCTTATGCAAAAAGCTTAGTTAAAAATTCAGATGTATTAGTAGCAGCAGTTGTAGGTTTCCCATTAGGACAAATGACGACAGAAGCAAAAGTTTTTGAAGCTAAGGAAGCTATAGAAAATGGTGCAAGTGAAATAGATATGGTAATAAATATAGGGATGTTAAAAGATAGAGAATATGACTATGTTGAAAATGAAATAAGAAAAATAAAAGAAGCAATAGGTGATAATGTATTAAAAGTAATTATTGAAACTTGTTATTTAACTGAAGAAGAAAAGAAAATTGCTTGTGAGTTATCATTAAATGCAAAGGCGGACTTTGTTAAGACTTCAACTGGTTTTGGAACAGGTGGAGCAACTTTTGAAGATGTTATTTTAATGAAGAGTATAGTAAAAGATAATGCAAAAGTAAAAGCAAGTGGTGGAGTAAAAGATTATGAAACAGCTAAAAAATATATAGAATTAGGAGCTAGTAGATTAGGGACTTCATCAGGAATTAGTATAGTAGAAAAAAAATAATATAGGGGGGAAATAACTATGGCAACACCACATTTAGGTGCAAAAAAAGGAGATATAGCTGAAATTGTATTATTACCAGGAGATCCATTAAGAGCAAAATATATTGCAGAAACTTTCTTAGAAGATGTTATACAATATAACGAAGTAAGAGGAATGCTAGGATTTACAGGAACTTATAAAGGAAAAAGAGTTTCTGTTCAAGGAACAGGAATGGGAGTGCCATCTATTGGTATATATACTCATGAATTAATAAATGAATATGGATGTAAGGTGCTAATGAGAGTAGGTACAGCAGGAAGTATGCAAGAAGACGTTAAAATAAGAGATGTTGTTTTAGCTATGTCAGCAAGTACAGATTCAAATATTAATAAATTAAGATTTAATGGTGCTGATTATGCTCCAACAGCAGATGGTGAGTTATTTATAAAAGCATATGAAGTAGCTAAAAAAAGAGGATTAAATGTAAAAGCTGGAAGTGTATTAACTAGTGATACTTTCTATGGAGATGACATGGATTCTTGGAAAAAATGGGCAAAATTTGGAGTAACTTGTGTTGAAATGGAAACTGCACAACTATATACAACTGCTAGTAAATTTGGAGTTAAAGCATTAACTTTTCTTACAATAAGTGATTCATTGGTAACACATGAAGCAACAAGTGCTGAAGAAAGACAATTAACATTTAATGATATGATAATAACTGCATTAGAGACTGCAATAACATTGTAGGTGTTAATATGGAAGAAAAAGATATAAAAAAAAGGCTAGTAGAGCTTTTAGAAAAATCATATTCACCATATTCTAATTTTCCAGTTGCATCTATTGTAATTGATGAAAATGATAATTATTATGAGGGTGTAAATGTAGAAAATAAGGCATATCCTTCTTCACTATGTGCTGAAAGAAATGCAATAACTACAGCTATAACAGGTGGAATGAAAAAAATAAAAAAAATATATGTAATAGCTGATATAGATATACCTATAAGTCCTTGTGGAGCTTGTAGACAAGTAATGTCAGAATTTTCAACAAAAGATACTGAAATCATCTTATATGGAACTAAAACAGATGACGAGTTAAGATATAATGAAGAAGAAATTCTTCCTTATAGCTTTAAACTATAATTATAAAAGCAAGTAAATAGTATATTCTATTTATTTGCTTTTTTAGTTAAAAAAAATTAGATAATATATTTTTATAAAGCAAAATAAGTTACTAGAAAAGAATTATTAAGTTAACTAGATTAAAAAATATAAAAATGTATAAATTAAAATGAAATAATATTTTTTATTATGGTATATATTACATAGAGGATTTTTTCTTGTTAGGAGAATGTTATGTATATTAAGTATAATAAAATTATTGCGCTACTATTTATTTTATCAAGTTTTATTAGTAAAGCTTCATTTAAAGTTATGTACCATGAAAGTGACACATATATGTGTGGACTTACAAATTATGAAACAGGTGAGGGTCCAGAATTTTGCCCATATGAAAAAGATTATGAAGAATATCCAGATGCAAATGTAAGATCTGGACTTTCAACATTACATAGTTATCCCATTTTATATAAGGATGAGGAAATGAGATTAGAAGATGTTTTAAAAGATGAAAATTTAATAAATATGAGATTAATTTTAAAAGCGGATACTAGAACATTGGGTGAAAAAACCTATATTTTCTTAGGTGATTTTATTGGAGGTATGAAGAAAATAAAAGGTACAGCTATGGTAATAGATAAGCCTTGGGTTAAATACAAAGAAAAAAGATATGTTGGTAAGAATAGCGATATTGATGTAAATAATCTTATCGAAAAAATAACACCTACCAGTGGTTTAGTTGAAAGTAGTAGATATTATGCAAAATTAGATAATGAGGTTGATACTACAACTACTGGTAAAAAAAATGTAAAAATCGCAATATATGATAGAGTAAGTAAAAGAAAATTAGCAGGTTATTCAACTACAGTTTTAGTGTTAAAATCTATTGAGTGGAAAGATAATATTGAAATATATAAAGGTGAGGATATAAATTTAGAAGATATTATAGAAAGTTATAATATTCCAAGTGGATATACAATACAAATAGATAAATCAAGTGGTATAAGTAATCCGTTAAAATTAAATATAAAAACAGATACAAATGATAATTATACTGTAGATTTAGATATAAATATTTTAGAGGAGCCAGTTATTGATTATAGAAATTTAACAATATATAAAGATACTGTAGATATAACAAAAAAAGCTACAGAACTTATAAAAAATATGAGTGTTGATTTAAATAATACTTATCCAAATAGATATACAATAAGTTTAAAAGAGGTATCAAATGTAGACACATTAGGGAATGTAGTATTTAAGTATGAAATTATAGATACAGTAAAAAATAAAAGATTTACAAAAGATATAAATATAAGTGTAGTAAATGAAGAAATAACGCCTAATTTTACTACTGGGAATGAATTTTTATTAGGTGAAAATATTGATATAGATAAAATATTACCCGGTATAGATAGAGAAAAATATGATGTGGTAATAAAAAATAAAGAAAGTTTAAACTTAAATGAAAATGGAAATAAAGAAGTTTTAATAAATATAATATCAAAAGAAACTGGTAAAATATTTGAATATAGAGTGAATCTTAATTATGTTTTAAAAGAAGTAAAATTAGATGATTTAATTTTTGAAGAATATGAAAATATTGATGAAACTAAAGTATCAGAAATACTAAGTTCTAAGCTTTCTAAATATGAAAAATATGAAATTATTGAAAAAAAAGATGATTTAATAAAGGTAAAACTATTTTATAAAAATGGTGGATATGAAATAGGAAATGTTCATGTAAAAAGAACAGAAAACAAAGCAATAAAAGAATATTTTGATATAAGTTCTTCAAATAAATATGGTAAAATAAGTGAGTTAACTAATATTTCTAGTAAATTATTAAATAGAATAGCAGATATAGATAGTAATGAGAAAATTCATAATTTCTGGATAAGTCAAAATGATACTTTTAATAATGATTATAATAAAAAAGCATTAAATAATACTTTTGGAATCAAGCTTGGCTATGATTATTTAATAGCTAAAAAAAATACTATAGTTGGTACATATTTAACATATAACTATAAAAAAAATAAAAAATATAATATGAATGAGTTTAATGTTTCTGCATATTTTTCATATAGACCAAGTGATAAAATATCAGTAGCTTCTATACTAGAATATTCATATAATAAGGCTAAGTTAAGACTAAGTGAAAAAGAATATGATTACAACAAAAATGACTTTCTAGTTAATGCTTTTATAAACTATAATTATAGAGTTAAAAATGATTTAAATATATTTTTTGTTTTAGGAGATAGTTTAATATTTAATTTGAAAGATAATATAGCAAATAATATAAATGAAATAAAAGTAAAAAGTGATTTTGCTAATGAAATATATTCTAATGTAGAAATATCTAAACTTTTTGGCAAAAAAATAAAATTAAGTTTTGGTCTTAAAGCAGGTGCATATTATGAAATGCTAGATTTTAATTTTAACAAAAAAGAAGAAAAAGAAAATAAATTAAGTGCAATAGTATCACCAAGCATATCTTTTGACTATAAGATAACTGATAATATAATCATTTCATTAAAAGAAATATTGTCATATAAAACTAAAAAGAATTTAGAATATAAATTAAATGTTGATATTTCATTTAAACTAGGGGATAGAAAGTAGTGAGAGTATTTTGACAAAGCCTTAGGTAAAAATATATAATATACATATGAAAAAAGAGGGTGTATATTATGTTAGAACTTATAAAAATAGATAAAAAAGATGAATCTAGTATAAATTATATTGAAAATATAATAAAGAATAATTTTGATGAAAATGAGTACAGAGATTCGTATGAACTTTATAACTACTCATTAAAAAAAGATGAATTTATAGCTTTTTATATAAAGTATAATAATGAAGTTGTAGGAATAATAAATACATGGAATCTAGGGGAGTGTATTTATGTGGAACATTTTGTAATAGAAAAAGAGTATAGAAATAAATCACTTGGATCTAAAAGTTTAGAACTTTTGAAAAATACTTTTAATAAAAATATAATATTAGAAGTTAATGTTGAAAATACTGATGTTGATAAAAAAAGAATTACTTTTTATAAAAAAAATGGGTTTAAAATACTTGATATTAAATATTATCAAGAAGCATACTCAGATAATAAAAATAAGATTGAGATGTACTTAATGTCAACTAAAGAATTTGAAAAAAAATTATTAGATAATGTAGTTAAAAAATTAAAAAAACTTGTATATAAGATAGGAGATTAGAGTGCAAAAAAAAGTATATAAGGTAGAAAATATGTCATGTGCAAGTTGTGTTAATATTATAGAAACAACTTTAGAAAAAAAAGGATACAAAGCAAAAGTGAACTTAATATCTGAAAAAATGGTAGTATATCTAGAAAACGAAGATAAAGAATTAAAAAGTATTATGAGTAAAATAGGATATGATATAAAAGATTCAAAGGATAATGAAGAGCCAAAAAAAGAAGTGCCAATACTAAAACTATTAACTCTTTTTATATTCATGATAGTTATAATGTTAAAAATTCCAATTTCATTTAAGTTGATAATTTCAAGTATAAGTATATTTTTGTGTAGAGAAATTTTAATAGATGGATATAAAAAAACAGTAAGTTTGAAATTTAATATGTATTCTTTAATTTTAATAGGAGTTATGTCAGCATATTTATATAGCATAGTTATGATGTATAATTCTAGATTTGATAGACTATATTTTGATGGAATTTCTGTTATCTTATTTGTTATAAGTTTAGGTAATCAGATTGAAGCGAAATTAAAGAAAAATACAAAAGAAAGTATAGAAAAAATAACACAGTTACTACCAAGTCACTGTAATATATTGGTAAATAATGAAATAATAAAAATAGAAACTAAAAATCTAAAAGTAGATGATATACTAGTTGTAAAAGAAGGTGAAGTTGTAGCTTCAGATGGAATAGTGGTAAGTGGTATAGCATTAGTAAATGAAAGCTCTATTACAGGAGAAAGTAAAGATATTGAAAAAATAAAAGACGATAATATAATAGGAAGTAGTGTAATAACTAAAGGGCAAGTAAATGTAAAAATTAAAAGTGTTGGTGAAAATACAGTAGTATCTAAAATAGCTAGTATGATGGAAATGACTCAACTTATAAAACCTAATATAGCAAGATTTGCAGATAAAGTTGCTATGTATTTTGTGCCAGGAGTCTTAATTATAGCTACAATAACTGGAGTTTTATGGTATTTACTTACAAAGGATTTAGAAAAAGCATTTAATAATTTTGCAAGTGTAATACTAATATCATGTCCTTGTTCAATTGGACTTGCCACACCTGCTTCGATTTCACTAGGAGGATTATTGCTATCTAAAAGACATATTTTGATAAAAAATCCAGAAGCTTTGGAAATCGGGTATAAAATAACAGATGTAGTTATGGATAAAACTGGTACATTAACTAATGGAACTCCAGTAGTTAGCGATATTATGCTAGATAAAAACTACTACAATGATATATATAGCATAGAAAAGTATATAGAACATCCAATATCTAACGCAATCTGTAATTATTTAGAAGCTAAGACTAATATAACTTTTAGTGAGAAAAAAGTTAGAAATTTTCAGGGTTTAGGAGTATTTTCTGAATCATATTTAATTGGAAATAGAAATCTTATGACAAGAAGAAATATTGATGTTAGTAAATATGAAAAAGAGTATGAAAAGTTTTCAAATCAAGGTAAAACCTTCATATTTATAGCAAAAGATAAAGATTTAATAGGTTATATAACTATAATAGACGATATAAAAGATAGTAGCCTTGAATTTATAACATACCTTAAAAATAACAATATGAAAGCATATATGTTAACTGGTGATAATAAAATGACAGCAAGATATATTGCTGATAAATTAGGCATAAAAGAACTTAGTGCAGAGGTATTACCTTATGAAAAAGTAGAATTTATTGAAAAAGTAAAAACACATGATAATTTTGTTGCCATGGTAGGAGATGGCGTAAATGATGCAGCTGCATTAAAGGCTTCTGATATAGGATTTTGTGTATCTAATGCATCTGATATTAGTTTAAAAGCAGCCGATGTTATATTGCTAAAAAATGATTTAAATGATATAATTAAATTCAAAAATATAAGTTACATAACAATGAAAAATATTAAAGAAAATCTATTTTTTGGATTTATATACAATGTATTTGGTATTGTTATTGCAACAGGGGTATTAGGTATAGAATTAACTCCGACAATAGCTTCAATTTGTATGGTATGTAGTTCAATATCAGTATTATTAAATTCAATAAGATTAAAATTATACAAGGGGGATTAATGAAAGAGATTAAAGATAAAATCTTAATTATAGACTATGGTTCACAGTACAGCCAATTAATTGCAAGAAGAATAAGAGAATTAGAAGTATATTGTGAAATTACAGGGGATACAAGTATTGAAAATATCGACGAAAGTGTAAAAGGTATAATATTTTCGGGTGGACCTGCATCTGTTTATGAAAAGGATGCTCCTAGTATAGATAAAAAAGTGTTCGATCTTAATATACCTATTTTAGGTATATGTTATGGAATGCAATTGATAACACATTTAAATGAAGGTACTGTAGAAAAATCAGATAAAAGAGAATTCGGACCAGCAGTATTAGAAATATTAGAAGATAATATATTATTTGATTCTATTCCTAAAAATACTAATGTATGGATGAGTCATGGCGATCACATTACAAAAATGGGTAAAGGATTTAGAAAAATAGCAGGAACTAGTTCATCTAATGCTGCAATAGCTAATGATAATAATGTATATGCACTGCAATTTCACCCAGAAGTATCACATTCAGAATATGGAATGAAAATGATAGAAAACTTTGTATTTAAAGTTTGTAAAATGGAAAAAAACTGGATAATGAAAGACTTTATAGAAGAAAAAGTGAAAGAAATAAAAGAGAAAACAAAAGGAGAAAAAGTTTTACTTGGACTATCTGGTGGAGTTGATTCGTCAGTTGCTGCAGCTTTAATCAATAAAGCAATATCAAAAGATTTAGTTTGTGTATTTGTTGATACTGGACTTTTAAGAAAAGATGAAGCTAAAAAAGTAAAAAAACAATATGAAGAATTAAATGGATTAAATATAGTATATGTTGATGCTAAAAAAAGATTTTTAGATAAGCTAAAAGGTGTAAAAGATCCAGAAGCTAAAAGAAAAATAATAGGTCGTGAATTTATAGAAGTATTTAATGAAGAAGCTAAAAAATTAAAAGAAGATAAGGAAATAAAATTCTTAGCACAAGGTACAATTTATCCAGATGTTATAGAATCAGTTTCAGTAAAAGGACCTTCACATACAATAAAATCACATCATAATGTTGGTGGATTACCAGAAGATTTAAAATTTGAGATAATAGAGCCTCTAAGAGAATTATTTAAAGACGAAGTTAGAAAATTAGGTTATAGATTAGGTTTATCAAAAGAAATAGTAGGAAGACATCCATTCCCAGGGCCTGGTTTAGGTATTAGAGTAATAGAAGAAGTGACAGAAGAAAAAGTAAGACTATTACAAGAAGCAGATGAAATATTCATAGAAGAATTAATAAAAAATGATTTATATGATAAAGTATCACAAGCTTTTGTTACAATATTACCGGTAAAAACAGTTGGAGTTATGGGAGATGTTAGAACATACGAATATGTTGTTTCATTAAGATCAGTTAATACTATTGATTTTATGACAGCAAAATGGTCTAGATTACCATATGAATTATTAGAAACAGTAGCAACTAGAATAACAAATGAAGTAAGAGGAGTTAATAGAGTTGTATATGATATTACCTCTAAGCCATCTGGGACTATAGAGTGGGAATAATAAAAAACGCTATAAAATGAGTGTAAAATCAAGTTGAGGGAAGAACAATAATATCCACCCTGTATTTAATATAGAGTGGATTTTTATATAAATATATTGTTTTATTGAAAATAAAAATTTTAGGTGTTATAATTTTATTAAAGATACTGTAAAAGGAGGAGGATTAATATTAATAAATTAAAAAAATATTTAGATTTTTTTAATTATAAAAGACCATTAGAATCTAATATAATAGAGAAAATAGAAGATCATTTAAAAACAGATTATATTTATAATTCCAATGCAATTGAAGGTAATACATTAACTTATAATGAAACAAAAGTAATTTTAGAATATGGAGTTACAGTAAAAGGGAAATCTTTAAATGAACATTTAGAAGTTAAAGGACAAGAATATGCATTAAATTTTTTAAAAGAAATTATTAAAGAAAATGAAGAAATGAATATTAAAATTATAAAAGATTTTCACCATTTAATATTAGCTCCTAATAATATTGAGATTGCAGGTATCTTTAAAAAAACACCTAATTTTATAGGTGGTTCAGAAACTAAAACTGTATCTCCTTTTGAAGTTGAAAATGAACTTAATAAATTAATAAAAAAATATAAAGAATCTGATGAAGATATAATATCTAAGGTTTCAAAATTTCATGCAGATTTTGAAAAAATCCACCCTTTTGTTGATGGTAATGGAAGGACAGGAAGACTACTTATGAATATGGAATTGATGAAAAATGGTTATCCAATATGTATTATTGAAAATAAGGATAGATTAGAATATTATAATAGTTTAGAGTTAGCACAAACTAAAAATGATTATAGTAAAATTATTTCTTTTATAGAAAAAAATTTAGAAAATACTTTTGAAATGTACTTTAATCATATAAGCAATGATTGGAAAAAAGAGTTTAAAGAATGGGAAAATTTAAATGAAAAAAAACTAATATAAGTAAATGGACAAGTAAAGATAAAGAAGAAAAAGATAGATGAAAATATTCCACCCTATATTTAATATAGAGTGGAATTTTTTATAAAAAAATATTATATAAATATAGTGTTTTATTGAAAATAAAGAATATATATGATAAAATTAATTTATGAATTGAGGTGATAAATATGGAAGATAAATTTAATATGACAAAAGAGCAAAATATATTTTTAGCAAAAAAAGAAATCAAAGAAAATATATATAATGCATTAAAATTAGAAGGTTCTAATGCAACATTTTTACAAACAAAAAAGATTTTAGAAGGAATTAATGATAGTGAGGTATCTTTAGATGATATACAAATTATATTAAATCTTAAAAATGCTTGGAAATATGTTTTAGAAAATCTTGATAAAGATATAAATTTAGAATTTATTTGTCAGATAAATTCAAGAGTTTCTAAAAATGAAAGCCTTGATCCAGGAATAATTCGTTATGGTAGTGTTGGAGTAACTTTAAAAAACAAAGAAAGATATATTCCAGAAATACCAGATATACAAAAAGTTAGTGAAGAAATTAAAGAAATTAATTTAATAAAAAATCCTACTGAAAAAGCACTTAAATATTATTTATATGGAATGAGAAGTCAATTATTTTGGGATGGAAATAAAAGAACAAGTAATTTAGTAGCTAATTCAATTTTAATAAGAGAAGGTAAAGGAATAATTAGTGTTAATATTGATAAGCTTGATGAATTTCAGACAAAATTATCAAAGTTTTATAAATCTAATAATTATGATGATTTAACAAATTTTATATATAATAATGCTATTAAAGGCTTGAATATAGATAAAGATCTTGAAAAGAAACATAAGTCTTTTTTTATAAAAGAAGAGTTGGAAAGATAATATTTAGTGGCTACTTAATGGCACACATTAAATTTAAGAAGCTATATTTTATTAGGATTTTATGAATTGTGAATAATGGAGTGGGAGTAGCTAAAAACAGGCTCTAAAGCCTTATAAATAGCCATTTTATGAGTGTTGTGCTTGCAAAATGCTTGCAGATTTTAGAAATGAGTCACCTGAAGAATAATTCTTTGGGTGATTTTTTTGTATTTAGAAATGCTATAGGGAGAGTGCTGTAAAAAGTCTGTAATTTTCCATTAAAATTTTTGAAAAATTACAATTTATAAATGATAAAATAAGAATACCCAATAATGATAATTTAAGATTCCCCAGTTAGAATAAATTTGATATATTATTCATGAGGTGATATGCATGAATGAAATATATATAAATTCTAACTTAATTAATACACTAGATGATTTAAGAGCTTTATCTAGTATATATTTAAAAGGAGGATTGAAAAATTTGAATATTAGTAAGATAGCAAGAAAGCTAGGACATGATAGAAAAACAATTAGAAAAGCTTTAAAAGGGAACATTCCTAAGACTACAAGAAAAAGAAATAAATATGTTGATTCTTATCGAGATAGAATAATTAAATTATTACAAGATGATAAAAGAAAATTTGAATATTATCAACATATATATAACTACATGGTAAGAGAATATAGCATAGAATGTACTTATGCCACTCTTAAAAACTACATCATTAATGATGAGGAATTAAATAAACTTTTTAATAAAAGAAATAATACAAATAGTTTTACTGAAAGGTTTGAGACAGAAGCAGGTCAACAGGCACAATTTGATTTAAAAGAAAGAATGAAATTAATCGATACAAATGGAAATGAAATGATTGTAAACGTAGCTACCTTAACTTTAGGGTTTAGTAGATACAATGTTAGAAAGATAGTACTAGATACTTCTTATGAGACTGTTATTAATTTCTTAGCTGAAGCATTTGAAGAATTAGAAGGAGTACCTAGTGAATTAGTTATAGATAATATAAAATGCTTAGTTGATAAACCTAGAACTAAAAATAAAGAAGCATTAATAAATCCTAAATTTGAGGAATTTGCTAAAAATTATGGATTTAAAGTAAAACCGTGTATGCCATATAGGCCACAAACAAAAGGTAAAACTGAAACACAAAACAAAGTACCATCACAACTTTACAATTACAATACTGAATATATTGATATTTGCAGTGTTAATGATAAATTAGAAATAATAAATAAAGAGGATAATGAAAAGATTTCTCAAGCAACACATTTGCCACCAGTATTTCTTTTAAAAAGGGAAAAAGAAAAATTACAAAAATTACCAAGTCAAGAAATTAGAAAAGGATATTACATTAAATTAAAAGAAGTTATTGTTAGTAACGAGTCATTAGTATCCTATCTTAACTGTAAATATTCTGTCCCTAAAGAATATATTGGTAAATTAGTAGGAAGAACTATTAAAAACAACAAACTTCTAATTTATTATAACAAAAAAATAATAACATTGCACGAAATTTCAAAAAAAGTATTAAATATTAAAGATTCACACGATTTAAAATATGATAAAAATTTATCACCTAAAACAGAAGACAATAGTATAATTATTGAAGAAATGGAGAATATTAAATATGATAACGATTAATGATGTTTTAGAAAAATTAAAATACTTAAAATTAAATTCAGCATACAACCATTTAAAAGAATTAAATCTAGCAAGCGAAATAAGCCAAGAAGAGCTTAATGGGATAAATAAGGTGATAAGTAATGAAGTTGAAGCTAAAGAGCAAAATAATAGGTTATACAACGTGAAAGTAGCAGCATTTCCTTTTGTAAAAACAATAGAGGATTATGACTTTAGATTTCAGCCCTCAATAAAGGAAGAAAATATAAAGAATATAATTAATTCTGGATTCTATGAAGAAGCTAGCAATATACTCTTCATAGGCAATCCAGGAACAGGGAAAACACATTTATCTATAGCTATAGGGTATGAGGTAGCAATTAAAAGAAATAGTGTATATTTCATTAATTAATCTATTACTAAAAGCATATCAAGAAGGATTATTAGAAAAGAAAATAAGGCACTATTTTAAATATAAATTACTAATAATAGATGAGATTGGTTTTAACGAAATATCACCATTAGAAGCAAAATTATTCTTTCAATTAATAGATTTAAGATATGAAAAAAGATCAACTATTATTACAAGTAATATTAGTTTTGAAAAATGGGCAGAAATATTAGGGAAAGACGAAATGATAACTAAAGCAATATTAGATAGATTATTGCACCATTCATATTTATTTAATATTACAGGACCATCATATAGAATAAAAGATAAATTGAAAATTAAACATAAAAGTGAGGAATCTTAAATTTTAAAAAGTGGGGAATTTTAAATTGACATTTATAAGTCTGCATATTTGTAAAAAAAATAAAATAAAAATAGAGAGAACGCTATATTTAAGTGTCTAAATATGGTATAATATTTTAAAATAGATTTGCGTTCTCATAGAAAGCGAGGAAATTTAATGAAAGCTAATTATAAAAAACTATGGCATATATTACTTGATAGAGATATGAAGAAGAAAGAGTTAGCAGAGCTTGCGGGGGTCAGCACATACACAATCAATAAGCTTAATAAAAATGAGAATGTCACTGTGGAAGTCCTTGGGAAGATTTGCAAGGCTTTGAATTGTACATTAGACGATATTATGGAATTTGAAGAGGATGGTGAATAAATAATGGCTAAAAAAAATAACGCAAATATAGGTTTTGAAAAGCAAATTTGGGATGCAGCTTGTGTTCTCTGGGGGCATATTCCTGCTGCTGAGTACAGAAAAGTAATTGTTGGACTTATTTTTCTTCGTTATATATCCAGTGCATTTGAAAAACGTTACGAAGAACTTTTAAAAGAAGGCGATGGTTTTGAGAATGATAGAGATGCATATGCAGAAGAAAACATTTTCTTTGTGCCGGAGGAGGCTCGTTGGAGTAAGATTTCGACTGCTGCACATACACCTGAAATTGGTACAGTAATTGATGACGCCATGAGAGCGATTGAAAAAGAAAATACGAGTTTAAAAAATGTTTTACCTAAGAATTATGCAAGCCCAGATTTAGATAAAAGAGTACTTGGTGAAGTTGTTGATTTATTTACAAACGAAGTAAAAATGGATGGAACTGATGCAAGTAAAGATTTATTAGGTAGGACATATGAGTATTGTATTGCTCAGTTTGCTGCCTATGAAGGAACAAAGGGCGGTGAATTTTATACGCCTTCAAGTATTGTAAAAACAATTGTTGCCATATTGAAACCGTTCAATAATTGCCGAGTGTATGATCCATGTATGGGTAGTGGCGGTATGTTTGTACAAAGTGAAAAATTTGTACAGGCTCATAGCAACAATCGAGGGAATATTTCCGTTTATGGACAGGAATCCAATGCAGATACATGGAAGATGGCTAAAATGAATATGGCAATAAGAGGAATTGATGCGAATTTCGGCTCTTATCATGCCGATACATTTTTTAATGACATCCATAAAACATTAAAGTCGGATTTCATTATGGCAAATCCACCCTTTAACCTTTCTAATTGGGGAGCGGATAAATTAAAAGATGATGTAAGGTGGAAATATGGAATGCCACCATCAGGAAATGCAAACTATGCGTGGATACAGCATATGATACATCATTTGGCACCAAATGGTAAAATTGGCTTAGTGCTTGCGAATGGAGCCTTATCCTCTCAATCTTCCGGAGAAGGAGAAATCAGGAGAAAGATCATAGAAGATGATCTCGTTGAAGGGATTGTAGCTTTGCCGACACAGCTATTTTATAGCGTTACCATTCCTGTAACCTTGTGGTTCATTACCAAAAATAAAAAACAAAAAGGAAAGACACTATTTATTGATGCCAGAAAAATGGGATATATGGTAGATAGAAAACATAGAGACTTTACAGAAGGTTTGCAAGAAGATGGAAGTCTTGGAGATATTGATTTATTAGCTAAGACCTTTGAAGATTTCCAAAACGGAATACTGGAAGAGAAAAAAGGATTTACGGCTATTGCTACCATAGAAGATATTGCAAAACAAGATTATATCTTAACTCCGGGGAGATATGTGGGTATTGAAGAGCAGGAAGATGACGGAGAGCCGTTTGAAGAAAAGATGACAAGATTGACTTCGGAGCTTTCGGATATGTTTAAAAAGTCCCATGAATTAGAAGAGGAGATACGCAAGAAATTGGGGGCGATTGGATATGAAATCTGAATGGGAAATAAAAAAATTATCAAAGATTGCAAATTTTAATCCTCGCGAGTCGTTGCCAAAAGGAAGAATTGCTAAAAAAATTGGAATGGATAAATTACAACCATTTTGTAGAGATATTTCATCATATGACAATGAACCTTTTACAGGCGGGACTAAATTTCGTAATGGTGATACCATTATGGCAAGAATAACTCCATGCTTAGAAAACGGAAAAACTGCTAAGGTTAATATTCTTAATGAAGATGAAATTGGATTTGGCTCTACTGAATATATTGTATTTCGTGCAAAAGAAGGATTTGATGAAGATTACCTTTATTATTTAGTATGTAGTTCAATTGTAAGAGTGCCAGCAATTAAATCAATGGTTGGTTCATCTGGTAGACAGCGAGTACAAATAGATGTAGTGAAGAACTTAGATATTAAGATTCCTCCCATTGAAGAACAAAGAGTAATAAGTGGAATTTTGCGAGATTTAGATGATAAAATAAGGCTTAACAATGAAATAAACAATAATTTAGTGGCTTAAAGGTCGATGTTGGAGATATCAAGTTCGCCGGACATTAGCTTCGGTAATAGAGTGTCACGAGTTGTAGCCAATCGCTGATTTTCATCTTTGTTGTGACCTATCATTTTAAAAATCGGAGTTGCTATGGATGTATAATTGCGAACTTTATCAAAATTTAGATCACATATTGGCATTGAAGATACATGTTGAGGGTAAATATGTGGTTGTGCGGAACCTGTTTGAGCATCATAGATTTCTTTTTGTCGTTTTTTGAGGAGTACATACCAAAAATAAACATCGTCTGTCATAGAACTATCAATAAAAGACGAGTCGGATGACCAAATTGGTATATTCCATAAGCTAACATATCCCGCATTTGCACCTGAAGCAGATATAGCAAGCACAGGAGCAACAGTATTAGCTACATTATGATAAGTTGATGGTTCTAAACCGCCAGCAACAACTGGAACATTTCCGAATACGGCATTTTTTGATAGTAATCCTTTGCCTCTTTTAGGCGTTATGGTATCTCCGATAGTATTTTCTCCATTTGATATACTCGGAAACATGTTATCAAAAATTGCTTGAGCTTGTTGCTCTAAATTATTGTTTAGCATATAACATACCCATAACTTCTGTGGGTGGCAGAAGTTAATATCAGGGGACTTCCGCCCCATAGTCGTTAAATAAAGGAGGATGGACTGTGAAACAGGATTTAATCAAAGATGTTGTTCAAGAAATGTTGCCATATTTGAACAATGCACAAAACGAAAAGCTACAAGAGGTTTTGCAATATACCCTTGTAAATTATGATGTAACAGAAAACAAACAACAAGAGAAAATTTCGGAACAGAACTTTGTAGAATTGTTCTTATCGGCAAAACATATAGAGGGTTGCTCCGAAAAATCTCTTAAATACTATAAGGCTACTATTAACACTATGCTTGATGAACTCAAAAAAGATGTCAAACACATAGTTACAGATGATATAAGAGGATATCTGACAGAATATCAGGAAAAGAAAAATTCAAGCAAAGTTACAATAGATAATATCCGCCGTATTTTATCAAGCTTCTTCTCTTGGTTAGAGGATGAGGACTACATACTAAAAAGTCCGGTACGACGTATACATAAAGTAAAAACAGGTACAAATATAAAGGAAACATACTCTGATGAGGCATTAGAGCTTATGAGAGATAATTGTACAGAACTGAGAGATTTAGCAATAATAGATATGCTTGCTTCAACCGGTATGCGTGTGGGCGAAATGGTACTATTAAACCGAAATGATATTGATTTTAACGAGAGAGAATGTATCGTGTTCGGTAAAGGGAGTAAAGAAAGAGTTGTATATTTTGATGCAAGAACAAAGATTCATTTGCAGAATTATCTTAACAGTAGAATAGATGATAATCCTGCATTATTTGTGTCGTTGAAATCTCCATACAAAAGATTGAAAATCGGCGGTATCGAAGTTCGTCTGCGTGAATTTGGGAAAAAGTTAGGATTGCAAAAGGTACATCCACATAAGTTCAGACGTACTCTTGCAACGATGGCAATAGATAAAGGAATGCCCATTGAGCAATTGCAGCAGCTTTTAGGGCATAGAAAGATAGATACGACATTGCAGTATGCAATGGTAAAACAAAGTAATGTGAAAATTGCGCATAGAAAATATATTGGATAGAGAGGAAAATGGATATGGCTGAACAATTCACAACATTAAGTGCGCTAACGATAGACGGAAAAGGTTCATATGGAATTGGTGCAAGAGCAGTTCCTTTCTCGAAAGATTTATACACCTATTTGAGAATTACGGATATTAAAGACGATGGAACACTAAATCTACAGGATTTGAAATCGGTTGATGATGAGAAAGCTTCGGAATATCTTTTAAAACCGAATGATATTGTGTTTGCAAGAACGGGAGCAAGCACTGGAAGAAATTATTTTTATGATGGAACGGATGGAGAATTTGTATATGCAGGATTTCTCATTAAGTTCAGCATTGATGAGAAAAAAGTAAATCCCAAATACATAAAGTATTTTTGTCAGTCTAAACAGTATAAGGACTGGATTAACTCGTTTAATACAGGTAGCACTCGCGGAAACATAAATGCTCAAACGCTTGGCAAAATGCCAATTCCTCTTATTGAACGAAAGATACAGGATATTTTAGTAAGTGTTCTTTCGAGTATAGATGAAAAAATCAAAAAGAATAATGAGATAAACAATAATTTAGAGCAACAAGCTTCGGCATTATTTAAGTCTTGGTTTGTTGACTTTGAACCTTTTGGATATGCTATGCCTTCCAATTGGGAAGTAGCTACATTAGATACTATAGCTGATTTTCAAAACGGATATGCATTCAAGAGTAAAGACCTACTTAGTAAACCAGCACCAAACACATATAAAGTATTCAAACAAGGTCATATTAGTCGTGGCGGTGGCTTCATTTCTGATGGCACAAAGAGTTGGTATCCTAAATCATCAGCAACATCTTTGGGCAAATTTATACTTCGCAAAGGTGATATTCTAATGGCTATGACTGATATGAAAGATAATGTTGCTATTTTGGGAAACACAGCTATTATGCCTGTTGACAATGAATATATTGTTAATCAGCGTGTAGGACATTTGAGAGCAAATAACTACAAAGGAATTACTTATCCATATATTTACCTGCTTACAAATAACAAAAATTTCTTAACTGATTTGCGTAGCAGAGCTAATAGCGGTGTTCAGGTAAACCTTTCTTCTGCTGAAATAAAATTATCCGAAATAGTAATAGCTACAGAGAAGATTAACAAGGCGTTCTCAGATATTGTAATGCCTATGTGTGAACGAATAATTCAAAATCAACTTGAAAATCAACGCTTAGCAGTATTACGAGACACACTTATTCCTAAACTAATGTCCGGTGAGCTTGATGTCTCTAACATCGACCTCTAAGCCGCTAAATTATTGTTTATATTACAGAAGGAGTCATAAATATGGAAGAAATAATATTTAATAAAGATGAAAATGAAAACTATGGAATAGAGATAACTTCTGTAAGTTCTTTTATTGATGAAGTAAATAAGTTAAAAGATGATTTGTACGGGAGTAACGAGGAATTATTTTTCAGGGGGCAAAAGACGGATTTCTGGGATGTTATTCCAAGCATTTTTAGAGACAATTTTTTAAGTGTAGAACATACATTAATGCAAGTACCTCTATTAAAAGCACCATATGAATTTATTTCTATAAATAATGATTTTGAAATCATGACGAAATACTAGCATTATGGAATGTGCACAAGACTGTTAGATTTAACTACTAATCCATTAGTTGCTCTATACTTTGCTTGTGAAGAATATGGTAAGGTGTGTTATAAAGGAATTGAAGATGAAGAGGATACTAAAACACAAGAAGCAAACGGTGTAATATTTTTTAATAAGAAATACTCTGTATCTACAAATGAAATAAATATAAAAGTCATATCCTCTTTATCTCAGATAGATTTGTCAAATGATAATACTCTTGAGTCCATATTGAGAAAACTTACAGAACGCCAAGCTATATCAAAAGAGTTAGAAGAAAGATGGAAATCAAAAGAATATTACGAAGAATTTATAAATATTATTCAGAATAATTATATTGTTACCCCGCCATACAACAATGAAAGATTATCAAGACAATGCGGAATGTTTTTATTGGCAGGATGCTTTAATTTTGTTTATACCGAATCTATTAGTCAGTCCGGTATAGAAAAAGGATATAAAGATTTACGAGATGAATTTGATAGAAAGTTTTTCTATATTTCAGGAGAAAACAAGAAGGCGATATTGGAGGAATTAGACACATATAATATAAATGAGGCTACTTTATTTCCTGAATTAGAGCACCAGTTAAGTTATATAAAAAACAAAAAGAATGCTAAAACAAAGGCTTCATCAGAATTTATAAAGTTTGATTCTAATGATATAAAAACACAAATAATAAAATCAGATATTGAAATAAGTGAAAACATAATAAAAAATAAAAACTTTAAGGACACTGTGTTTAAAACTTTAAGCGAAAAATATAATTTCGATATACAAAAAATATGGGTATTAGTGGAAGATTGGGTTTCAATAATTGATTGGTATAGACAAGAGTCTGTAATAAGTAGATTTAAAGTGGGTGTTCAAAGAGTATTACTGGAAAATGGATTTAATAAAGAAGAAGCAAAGATTGAGTCCGAATATATCAGTGATAAAATTGTAGATATAGCGAGCATAGTATCAGAGAGGAGTGAAAAATAGTGTCAAGTTTTTTCGTAGAAGCAGATTATGAAAATTCAATAATTGAATTATTTCAGAATGATTTGGGATATGAGTACACATATGGTCCGGATATTGAAAGAGACTTTTATAGCCCACTATATGAAGATGTTCTGATTGAATCTCTATATCGTTTGAATAGAAGTTTACCTGATGATGCAATTCAGGAAGCGTTATACAAACTCAAAAACTTTGAAAACGGAGAGCTTGTGCAGAAGAATTCAATTTTTATGGACTATCTACAAAATGGTATTCCGGTAAGATATTTTGTGGAAGGAGAAGAGCGATCCTCTATCGTCTATCTTGTGGATTATAAAAATTCTGATAATAACTCTTTTATCATTGCTAATCAGTGGACTTTTATTGAAAACAGTAACAAACGTCCGGATATTATTCTCTTCTTGAATGGTTTGCCTGTCGTGTTAGTTGAGCTTAAATCTCCTTCTCGTGAAGAAACGGATGCTTCCGAAGCGTATAGACAGCTCCGTAATTATATGCAGGAAATTCCATCTATGTTTGTTTATAATGCTATCTGTGTTATGAGTGATCAGTTGACATCCAAAGCGGGGACAATTACTTCCGGTGAAGACCGCTTTATGGAGTGGAAAACAAAGGATGGGAATTACGAAAATACACAGTATGCTCAGTTTGACACTTTCTTTGAGGGAATGTTTCAAAAAGAAAGACTGCTTGATATTATCAAGAACTTTATTTGCTTTTCAAATGATGGGATTAATACATTTAAAATTCTTGCCGGATACCACCAATATTTTGCGGTAAGAAAAGCGATTGAATCTACAAAGCACGCTACAATCACCGATGGTAAGGGTGGTGTTTTTTGGCATACTCAAGGAAGCGGTAAATCACTTTCGATGGTGTTCTATGCTCATTTATTGCAGGAAGCATTAGATAGTCCTACTATTGTTGTGCTTACTGACAGAAATGACCTTGATGACCAACTTTACAGTCAGTTTGCAAAGTGTAAGGACTTTTTAAGACAAGAACCGTTACAAGCAGAAAGTAGAGAAAATCTCAAAACTTTGCTTGCCGGCAGACAGGCAAACGGCATAATCTTTACTACCATGCAGAAATTTGAAGAGTCTGACGAGCCTTTGTCTGAACGCCATAATATTATAGTTATGGCTGATGAAGCTCATAGAGGACAATATGGACTTGCTGAAAAGATTAAGATTACAAAAAATGAAGATGGTGAGGAAGTGGCAAAGCGTGTTATTGGCACAGCAAGAATTATTCGTAATACGCTTCCAAACGCTACATATATTGGTTTTACCGGGACGCCTATTTCAGCTAAAGACCGCAGTACCCGTGAAGTATTTGGTGATTATATTGATATATATGATATGACGCAAGCGGTTGAAGATGGAGCAACTCGTCCTGTGTATTATGAAAGTCGTGTCATTAAGTTAAACCTTGATGAAGCTACTTTGAAATTAATTGATGCAGAGTATGATTTAATGGCTCTTAATGCCGATGAAGAAGTTATTGAAAAGAGCAAAAGAGAGCTTGGTCAGATGGAATCAGTGCTTGGAAATGATAACACTATAAATTCCCTTGTTTGTGACATTATTGACCACTATGAAAATAATAGAGAGAATCTGCTTACCGGTAAGGCGATGATTGTTGCGTATTCTCGTCCTATTGCTATGAAGATTTATAAGAGAATATTAGATCTTCGTCCGGGTTGGACTGAAAAAGTAGCTGTTATTATGACTTCCGGCAATAATGACCCGGAAGAATGGCGACAGATTATTGGTAATAAACACCATAAGAATGAGCTTGCAAAGAAATTCAAAGATAACAGTAGTCCGATGAAGATTGCGATTGTTGTTGATATGTGGCTGACAGGGTTTGATGTTCCGTCTCTTGCCACTATGTATGTATATAAACCTATGTCCGGACACAATCTTATGCAAGCAATTGCTCGTGTAAACCGTGTATTCCGTGATAAAGAAGGTGGGCTTGTTGTTGACTATGTTGGAATCGCTACGGCTTTGAAACAGGCAATGAACGACTATACTTCTCGTGACAAAAAGAACTATGGCGATACAGATGTTGCAAAGGTTGCATATCCGAAGTTCTTAGAGAAGTTGTCTGTATGCCGTGATAAATTCCACGGATATGATTATTCTAAATTCCAAAATGGCACAGACCTTGAGAGAGCAAAAACTATCAGTGGTGCTGTGAATTTTATAATAAGTAGAGAAAAAGTCGATGATAAAGATTCTTTCGTAAAAGAAGCCCTTATGCTTCATCAGGCTCTTTCCTTATGTTCATCTTTGGTTGATGAAAACGGTAGATTTGAAGCAGCTTTCTTTGAAGCTGTTCGAGTTCTCGTTCTTAGACTTACCAATACCGGTGTTGGTAAAAAAATTTCCTTGCCGGAAATGAATGCAAGGATAAATGAACTTTTGAAACAGAGTATTAAAAGTGATGGGGTAATAAATCTGTTTTCAGACATCAAAGAGGAGTTCTCTTTGTTTGACCCGAAGTTCCTTCAAGAAGTTGCTAATATGAAGGAAAAAAATCTTGCCGTTGAACTTTTGAAAAAGTTGATTTCAGAACAAGTTTCTATCTATCGCAGAACGAATATGGTTAAATCTGAAAAGTTCAGCGAGATTATGCAGCGTTCCCTTAATGCTTATTTAAATGGTATGTTGACCAATGAGGAAGTTATTGAAGAAATGCTCAAACTAGCAAAACAAATTGCAGCGTCACATCAAGAAGGAGATAAATTAGGACTAACTGCTGATGAGCTTGCCTTCTATGACGCATTAACAAAACCACAGGCAATTAAAGATTTTTACGAAAATGAAGAGCTGATTGCAATAACAAAAGAGTTAGCAGATACACTTCGAAAAAATAAAACTATTGATTGGCAGAAGCGTGAATCGGCAAGAGCAAAAATGCGTATGCTTATAAAAAAACTTTTGAAAAAACATAAATATCCGCCTGAAGGAATGGATGATGCCGTTCAAACTGTTATGACACAGTGTGAACTTTGGACTGATAATTTAAGCTTTGATGAAAAACATGATGTTTATCAATATACGAACCAAACAGAAGAAATTTTGCCCTTGGTCGCAGAAGATAGAGAGAAATATAATTGAATAAACTGGTTGTCGATATATTTATTTATAAAAATCGCGAACATGAAGTAAAATACGATTTTGCTGTAGTAAGCAAAATCGATGAAGATAGATTGATATACGAGTCTATTAAAGCAAACTGTTTATGAATAGAAAATCAGAAAATTGAAGTACTTTTGAAGTATTTTGTCTAAAAAACACATATAAAAATGATGAAAATATAGAATATATGCAAATAAGAACCTTGCAAATGCTTATTTTATAATGGGTAGTAGTCTTTATATGAAGAGTGGGAATAATAAAAAACGCTATAAAATGAGTGTAAAATCAAGTTGAGGGAAGAACAATAATATCCACCCTGTATTTAATATAGAGTGGATTTTTATATAAATATATTGTTTTATTGAAAATAAAAATTTTAGGTGTTATAATTTTATTAAAGATACTGTAAAAGGAGGAGGATTAATATTAATAAATTAAAAAAATATTTAGATTTTTTTAATTATAAAAGACCATTAGAATCTAATATAATAGAGAAAATAGAAGATCATTTAAAAACAGATTATATTTATAATTCCAATGCAATTGAAGGTAATACATTAACTTATAATGAAACAAAAGTAATTTTAGAATATGGAGTTACAGTAAAAGGGAAATCTTTAAATGAACATTTAGAAGTTAAAGGACAAGAATATGCATTAAATTTTTTAAAAGAAATTATTAAAGAAAATGAAGAAATGAATATTAAAATTATAAAAGATTTTCACCATTTAATATTAGCTCCTAATAATATTGAGATTGCAGGTATCTTTAAAAAAACACCTAATTTTATAGGTGGTTCAGAAACTAAAACTGTATCTCCTTTTGAAGTTGAAAATGAACTTAATAAATTAATAAAAAAATATAAAGAATCTGATGAAGATATAATATCTAAGGTTTCAAAATTTCATGCAGATTTTGAAAAAATCCACCCTTTTGTTGATGGTAATGGAAGGACAGGAAGACTACTTATGAATATGGAATTGATGAAAAATGGTTATCCAATATGTATTATTGAAAATAAGGATAGATTAGAATATTATAATAGTTTAGAGTTAGCACAAACTAAAAATGATTATAGTAAAATTATTTCTTTTATAGAAAAAAATTTAGAAAATACTTTTGAAATGTACTTTAATCATATAAGCAATGATTGGAAAAAAGAGTTTAAAGAATGGGAAAATTTAAATGAAAAAAAACTAATATAAGTAAATGGACAAGTAAAGATAAAGATATTCCACCCTGTATTTAATATAGACTAGCTTTTTTATATAAATATATTGTTTTATTGAAAACAAAGAATGTATATGCTAGATGTGATGAATATGGAAGATAAGTTTATATTTTTAGCAAAAAAAAATAAAAGAAAACATATATAATGCATTAAAATTAGAAGGTTCTAATGCAACATTTTCACAAACAGGAATTAATGATAGTGAAGTATCTTTAGATGATATACAAAAAGTTAGTGAAGAAATTAAAGAAATTAATTTAATAAAAAATCCTACTGAAAAAGCACTTAAATATTATTTGTATGGAATGAAAAGTCAATTATTTTGGGATGGAAATCAATTTTAATAAGAGTAGGTAGATGAATTTTAAACAAAATTATCAAAGTTTAAAAAATAAGGGGATAAAATGGGAAATATAAATAATAATGCTATTGTAAATAAACAGTATGAAAAATCTAATAATTTAGATATAAGAATTAATTTACATAATAAATATTCTACAAATAAGCAAGGATTTAATAATTGGATTGCTTCAAATTATGATATAAAACCTGGAATGAAAATTTTAGAATTAGGTTGTGGTACTGGGATTTTATGGAAAAATAATATTGAACTTTTAAATGAATGTGAAAAGGTTGTATTTACTGACTTATCAGAAGGAATGCTAGAAGTTATAAAAAATAATATTGGAGAAAAAGAGAGCTTTTTCTTTGAAAAAGTAGATGCACAAAATCTCCCTTATTCTGATGGTGAATTTGATGTAATAATTGCAAATATGATGCTTTACCATATACCTGATTTAGATAAGGCTTTGTCAGAAATAAAAAGAGTATTAAAAGCAGATGGAAAATTTTATTCAGCTACATTTGGTGAGAATGGTGTTGCAAGTGAAATTAATAAGATGTTAAATGTAATAGATGATACAAATTATGTCTTTACATTGCAAAACGGCCGTATTTCTTTAGAAAAATTTTTCAGTAATGTTGTAAAACTTGAATATATAGATGGATTAGACATAGGTGATAAAAAAGATTTAGTAGACTATATTTTATCTTTTAAAGACTTTAATAAGTGGAATAAATTTTCAAAAAATGAATTACTAGATATAATTTCTAAATATGAAGTTGATGGAAAAATATACATAAAAAAAGAATATGGAATGTTTGTGTCAAGTAGATTAGAAATTAAATAACAAAAATGTTGCATAAAGTACACGATTTATTTTTTGCAACTATATGTAGTATGTGTTATAATATAATGTATAAAAAGTCCATTTTTATGGAATAAGGAGAAATAAAAATGAAATTTAACTACAATGGATTATGGAAGTTGTTGATAGATAAGAATATGAAGAAGAAGGATTTAATAGATGAGACAGGAATATCACCAACAACGATATCAAAAATGGTTCGAGGTGATGCGGTATCTCTTTCTGTAATTGGGAAAATTTGTGAAGAATTAGGTGCAGATGTAGGAGATTTGATTTGTATTGAAAAAGGCATAGAGGAAGATAAATAAATGGCATTTACAATTGATGTAGATGAGGAGAAATGGAGCAAAAAAGTTCTGGAAACTCTCCTTATTGATAGGACTACGAATAGAAATATTATCTGGGGAACAGATGACTATGAGATATTAGGTAAAGAGTACTATTCTCACTATCCTATTCTTTTTAGTCTTATTACTGGTGATAATTCAAATGTTATTCAACCTAGAATACTAAAGACTAAGGAAAATCAAGGAAATAGAACAAAGGAAAAAGCAGAGGTGTTTACACCTAGCTGGGTTTGTAATGCTCAAAATAATTTGGTTGATAATGCATGGTTTGAAAAAACTTCTGTTTTTAATGTAGAAAGTGGAAAATCATGGATTGCAACAAAAGATAAAATAGAATTTCCACATAAAAAGAACAAAACATGGCAAAAATATGTTGATGAAAGAAGACTTGAAATCACTTGTGGAGAAGCACCTTATTTAGTGAGTAGATATGATACTGTAACGGGAAAGCCTATAGATTTATATGAACGAATCGGTATTTTAGATAGGAAAATGAGAGTAGTAAATGAAAATGCTATTAGTGAAGATGAATGGCTTAAATGGTCAGAAAGAGCATTTCAAAGTGTTTATGGTTTTGAGTTTCAAGGGGACAGCCTGCTTATAGCGAGAGAAAATTTACTCATTTCGTATTGTGACTATATGCAAGAAAGACTTAAAAGGGAACCGGAAGAGAAAGAGCTTTTAAGGATAGCCAATATAGTCTCGTGGAATCTATGGCAGATGGATGGTCTAACATATACTATTCCATATAGAGAACCGACTGAACCAAACAAACAGATGACACTATTTGATTTTATGAAGAAAGAAGAAAATGCGTTGTGTATTATAAAAGATTGGCGAGCAAGAAAAAATATTACTTTCCAAGACTTGCTAAATAAAGAGGATGATGCAAATGAAGGAAAATAAGATTGAAGCTATAGATATACTGGATAGGATTATTATTGGTCGTGTAGACCCTCATATCTACGCATTTACTACAAATACAGTACCAAATTATTTAAAGGTTGGCGATACATACAGACCAGTATCAAAAAGATTAAACGAATGGAGAGAATTTTTTCCGGAGCTTGAAAAACAATATGAGAATAAAGCCATAATTGATGAAGAAACTTATTTTAGAGATTATGCCATTCATCAATATCTTGAAAATGATTTAAATAAGAAAAGATTAAAGCCAGATGATTTAAAAGATGGCATTTATTACAGTAGAGAATTTTTTAAAGAGACTCAAATACTGGATATTGAAAATGCTATTGAAGATATAAAGGAAAATTATCAAGCTAACTCAAGTAAGTATGAATATTATAGTTCTGAAAATAGATTACCTCAGACATATCATTATCAAAGAGGTGTAAATTGGGACTTAAGACCAAATCAAGAAGCTGCTGTAAATAGTTTTATACAGGCGGTGAAAAATGGACGTACAAATCTACTAATGTATGCAGTTATGCGTTTTGGAAAATCTTTTACTTCACTTTGTTGTGCTTTAGAAATGAAAGCTCAAACTGTCTTAGTTGTGTCAGCTAAAGCAGATGTTAAGGATGAATGGAAAAAAACGGTAGAAAGTGCAGGTAACTTTTCAGCGTATGTTTTTATAGAATCATCTGATTTGTTGGCTAATGAGAATGTAATATCTGAGAAGCATTCCGAAGGAAAGAAAATGGTTATTTTCCTTACCTTGCAAGATCTTCAAGGGGATAACATTAAGGATAAACATAAGGAGCTTTTTGGAGAACAAATAGACCTACTTATCGTTGATGAAACACATTTTGGTGCAAGAGCAGAATCTTTTGGAAAGATTTTAAAGAACGCGGGTTATGATAAGGCGGATGAAAAGAACATCAGTAAACTTGAAGATGAAAATATAGATTTAGTTGAAGCAGATGTTGAAATAAAAAAAATCAATGCAAAAATTAGATTGCATTTATCAGGAACGCCCTATCGTATTTTGATGGGAAGTGAATTTGAAAAAGAGGATATTATCTCTTTTGTTCAGTTCTCAGATATTGTGAAAGAGCAAGAAGAGTGGGATAGGAAACATCTTAACAATGATGATGTGAATGAATGGGACAATCCATATTATGGCTTCCCACAGATGGTTCGTTTTGCTTTTAATCCAAACAAATCTTCTCGAAAAAAAATGGAAGCTTTGAGGAAAAGTGGGGTTAGTTTTGCTTTTTCAAAATTATTTGAACCAATTTCCATAAAAAAAGATACGAATCATCAAGGACATAAGAAGTTTATAAATGAGCATGAAATTCTTGATTTGCTTAAGGTAATTGATGGAAGCAAAGAAGATGAAGAGCTATTAGGGTTCTTAGACTACGACAAAAATCAAAGAAGGTAAGATGTGTAGACACATGGTTATGGTTTTACCTTATTGTGCTTCTTGCGATGCAATGGAAGAGCTTATTAGTACAAATAAAGGTGCATTTAAGAACTTAGGTGAATATGAAATCATAAACATTTCAGGTGTTGATGCAAGAAAAGAATATAGTAAGCCCGACGATATTAAAAGAAAGATTAAAGAGTGTGAAGAAAACAATCAAAAAACACTAACATTAACTGTAAATCGAATGCTAACAGGTTCTACTGTAGAACAATGGGATACCATGCTTTATTTTAAAGATACAGCTTCCCCACAAGAATATGATCAATCTATTTTCAGATTACAAAATCAGTATATTAGAACATTGTCGAGTGAAAATGGATTTATAAAAGAAAACTTAAAACCACAAACTTTGCTAGTTGATTTTGATCCAAATCGTCTATTTAGAATGCAGGAACAAAAATCTCTTATCTACAATGTAAATGCAAAAGAAAATGGAAATAATAAGCTGAAAGAAAGAATCGTAGAGGAACTTCGTATTTCTCCGATTATTATGATGAATCATAATAAAATTAAACAGGTAGATGCAACAAATATTTTGGAGGCAGTAAGTGAGTATAATAATCAAAGAAGCGTTTCAGATGAAGTGGTTGATATACCTGTTGATTTATCACTTTTAAATGATGCTGATATACGAAAGGTTATAGAAGCTCAAGCTGAATTTAATTCAAAACAAGGATTGATAATAGAACCAAATCAAGGTGATGGTGATGATTTTGATATAGAAGAGCAGGCAGATGAGAAGGAAGTAAATGAAAATAAAGAAGATAAGTCAAGTGAGAATTATTCTGAAACAAAAACAGATGATGAAGTTAAAAAGCTGGAAAGTCAGATTAAGACATATTATCAAATACTACTTTTTTATTCTTTCTTAACAAAGGATAAGGTGTCTTCCTTAGATGATATTTTGAATACACTTGAAAAATATGATAACCAAAGAATTGCAAAAAACCTATATTTGGACAAAGGTGTATTGCAAAAGATTAGTGATAGGATGGATCCGTTTAAGAGAAGCAGTTTGGATTATAAAATTCAAAATATCTCTAGGCTTGCATCAGATGAAAGTGTTGCTCCTATTGATAGAGCGATGATTTCAATTAAAAAATTCAATAGAATGTCAGAATCTGAGGTTATTACTCTCTCAAAAGTGTGTGATGAGATGGTTGCTTTATTACCAGAGGAAGGCTTAATAGAAATCGTTGATAAGCAAGATAAGTTACTTGATATTGCTAGTAAATCAGGAGAATATGCTGTGTCTTTATATAAAAGGTTAACATTTGAGCTTGGATATTCTCATGAAGATGTAAGAGATATAATTTACTCAATACCTACATCATCTATAGCATACGAATTTACAATAAGATTTTACGAAATATTGAACTTGAATACAGATAATATAGCAAGTAGGTTTAATGCATATGATTTAATTGAAGTGAAAGATGAAAATGGAGAAGTAGACAACACAAAAATTAATAACTTGCTTAAACAAGATAAAACATTTAGTGAAATTACTTTAAAAGATGAGATAAAGGTAGGTGATAGGAAGGTGAGATTTGGAGCTATAATTGGCAATCCACCATACCAAATTAGTGATGGAGGAGCACAAGCAAGTGCAAAACCTATATATCAAAATTTTGTATTGATAGGAAAGAAACTTGCATCTGATTATACATGTTTTATTACTCCTACAAGATGGTTTGCTGGAGGTAAGGGGTTGGATGAATTTAGAAATCAGATGCTTAATGATAATACTATAAAAGAACTGCATGATTTTTTAACTCCAGAAGATGTATTTCCAAATACAAATAATAGAGGTGGGGTTTGTTACTTTATAAATGATGAAAATAAAATAGACTCGGAAGTGAAAGTTGTTACTCATAAAGATAATCAAGTAGTTTCTAAAGTTAGAAGAAGATTGCTTATCGATGGTGTAGATATATTCATTAGGGATTCAATAGCGATACAAATAATAAAGAAAATTTTTAATGATTGTTACGATGAAAATTTTTCCTCAATGGTATCTTCGAGAAAGCCATTCGGAATAGAATCGAATATAATTAAAACTGATATATTTAAGCAAAGTAGTGATGAATTAAATGAACCTATAATTTGTATTGGGAAAAACAAGTGTAAAGGATTTATTGAAAAAGAACATATTAAATCACATAAAGAATGGATAGATAGATGGAAAGTTTATGTTCCGAGAGCAAATAACATAGGTACAGAATTAAATGATGACAATCTAAATTCTTTTATAGGAGAACCTAATAGTATTTGTACTGAAGCATATATTGCCGTTGGCTCGGGAAAGATAAATGACAAGAGTTCTGCAATGAATGTTAGCAAGTATTTAACAACAAAATTTGTAAGATTTTTGCATAGACAAGCAAAGGCGAGCCAAGATGCTTCTAGCAAAACATATAAATTTATACCAATAGAAAATTTTACTAATGAATCGGATATTGATTGGTCAAAATCCATAAATGAAATAGATGAGCAGTTGTTTGATAAGTATGGGCTGTCAATAGAAGAAAAAGAACATATAAGATCTTCAATAAAGGATATGTAGAGATGAGAAAAATGAAATGTTAAATAGAGATAAAGACTGTCAAGTAAAAGTAATTTTGTCGCAAAAATTTAATTTTATTAGCCCTGTTTTTTAAGCAGGGCTTTCATCTGTTTTAGAATTAATTTTGTTTAAATAAGCTTGATAACTAGCTTGTTTCCACGGATGATTTGCAGGTGGACGATATATCTTTGGAACTTCTTGTTTATCTAAATCAAATTCTTTTGATATAAGTTCCTTTTCATCTGCTTTAACATTGTAATTAAAAGTATTACATAAATCTTTTAAATATCGTATGATGAATTGGTTGGCTTCGTAATATCTGCAATTTTGAAGTCTACAGGTATTCTTAATTGAAGTGTATGATTTAGCCTTTCAACTCAGCTACAGAGGTTGTTTCGATTTCGACTCCTAGTTTAAAGCAAGCGTATGAGAAATTAGTCATATACTCTTTGTCTATTGGGGAGTCTTTTCTTTTATACTCAAATACGGTTCTCTTATCAGTTAAAAATTTATGCGGTATACCGTATTCTTTTAATATTTGATTAAACACATTGTAATATCCATTTAAAGTCTCTTCAGTGTCAAAATATGCCCCTACAATCATTTTAGTGCTATCATCTATAGCTACATGTAGAAAACCATTCATATGATGAAGCAGCCATTTGTATTAACTCTCCTGCATATTTAACTCTAGGTCTTGTAGGATGTACTTCAAATCTTTCAAGTTCTTCAACTTTCTTTTCAAAAAATTTTCTTTCTTGTAGCACATTTAGAAATTAAATAGTTTTCGTTTAGTAGTACTAATAGATATTTCATGTTTTTCAAATAGAATGTCTTTTAAATGTTTAACTGATAAAACCATAGAACCTTTATTGTATTTTTTAAAAAGCTCAATAACTAAATTTTTAATATTATCAGGTGTTTTTGATTTAGAAGGGACACCTCTATTTTTATGAGCAAATGTTTCTTTTCCTTTTTCTTTATATGCCTTGATAAGTCTTTGAACAGTTCTTAAAGATAAATTACCATTTGTTTCAACTAACTTTTTGATAGTCTCATACTTAATAATTTCATTCATAGACAATTCAATTCTCCTCATTTTCTTATATCTCCTTTAATTATTTAAGAGTTATATTATACAATACTTTTTAAATAACTAAAACGACATTATTACTTTTATCTTACCTATGACAATATCACTTTTACTTCACATTACTTCACATTAAAGTACACACTCTATTGACAAATATTTTAATTTTTGCTAAGATATATTCTTGAGTTTAGCAGTTTAAATTAAAATAAATAAAGCCTAGCCCTTTAAAAATAAGGGGTCTAGGCATTTTTTCTTTTGTGTAAAAGTCTGGACAATATCAAAATATTTTAAATTTTTTTAATATTTCCTATTAAGCTTCTTAAATCATTTCCATCGTATAATGTGTTATTTATTTTTAAGTTTAATGCTAATTGTATTTCAGCTATGACATTAGTTATTTTACTTATTTGGTAATAATTATTATTTCTTAGTTTATGTAGTTTAAAGTCTAATAAATTTTCTTGTATTTTTTCTATTGAGTATTTTCTTTTCAATAATAATTGTATTATTCTTAAAAATGACAATGCTAGAAAGCCAATTAAAAAATGTCCTTCTATTCTACAATCTTTTTTTAAATAAATATTATCAATATCTAAGTCTGTTTTTAAATGTCTGAATGATTCTTCTATTAAATACTGTTGTCTGTAGTTTTCTATTATTTCATCATCTTTTGTATTTAATTTATTTGTGATTAATAATGAATAACCTGAAGTAGTTTCGTACTTATCTAGTTTTTTCTCATCTAATTTTGCTTTTGCTTCTTTAGTGTCAGTTTTAACAAGTCCTGATGCAATGTTTTTGAATAAGTCTTTAAGTTTTTTTGGCTCTTTTATATACTTTTCAGCATTTTCTAATTCTTCCATTCTAATATGTTTTGAACGTTCATCATATTTCTTTGAGTACATAAATATATATTTTTGAGTTATAGATACTTTTGTGTTTTCTCCTTTAGTGTTTTTAACTGTTAAAGTTATATCTAATGGAATACTGAAGTAGCATCCTTTTAGATTTTCATTTGCTTTCATTATTTTTTCAATTTCAGGTTTAACAATTTTTTCAAATGTAGAATAAACATCTTTATTTACACGAAGAAGACTTTCTTTAAAGATGTAATTATTTTTGCTAAGTAATATCTTAACAATATTATCATTTGATACAAGTCCAGCATCAGCTACAATAGTAGTCTTTTTAATATTGAATTTTTTCTTTTGATCATCTAAAAACTCAACTAAAGTAGAAACATCATTTCTATTTCCACTAAAAAGCTTGTAATTAATAGGTAGACCCTTAGAATCAGTTAAAAGAGCCATTTGTATTGTAGGAAGACCATTCTTAACTTTACTATATCCTGGATTTATCAGTACAGTAGTATCATCTGTATATACAAAGTAATTAGTTAAATCATAATGAGTGCATGATAAATCATAGGGTATTAGTTTTTTTATATTTTTGTTTAAGTTTACAATTAATTCATCTTTATTTTTATTTAATAATTCTAACCCTCTATAAATATCATCTTTAGTTAAACTAAAAACGTCAGCAAGTTTATCTTGATGATTAAAATCAGATAATTTTGAAGAAGGATAAAGTATTCTACAAATTATTGATAGTTGAAGTAGTTTAGTAAGATTAATTTTACTTCTTTGACCTGCAGATATTTTTTTTGATAACTTATCAAATCCAAGTTGGTGATAAATACTTTGAATAATTAAACTACCTATATTTTTTTCTAACTTTTCATCAACTAAAGATAATGAGGATAAATCAGTAAGATTTATTTCTTCGTCAATAAAATCTAAAGATAAGACATTTTTCTTTTTATTAGTGAGTTTTTGAGTTCTATCCTTTTCAAATTCTTCTTTGTAGTATGCTATAGGATCAGCGTGTATTTTTTTTAGTTCTTCAAGTGTACCTAAAAGTTCTCTAACTTTTTTATATTTATTTTTCCCAACTCTAACATTTTCAGTTTTATATAGATAAGTAGCATAAGGTAATTTCCTAATATCAAGATACATGTTCAACACCTCTTTTTTATTTACATTATATCATATTTATTAAATATTGTCTATACTCTTTTCGAAAAAACTTGACAAAAAAAAGCTAATATTTTCATAGCTTACATATCATTTTATGATTTTTAAACTGCTAAACTCCCGATACTTAATAATTTCATTCATAGACAATTCAATTCTCCTCATTTTCTTATATCTCCTTTAATTATTTAAGAGTTATATTATACAATACTTTTTAAATAACTAAAACGACATTATTACTTTTATCTTACCTATGACAATATCACTTTTACTTCACATTACTTCACATTAAAGTACACACTCTATTGACAAATATTTTAATTTTTGCTAAGATATATTTACCTTGCTCTAAGAGAGGTTTTAGGGCTATAAACCAAAAGGAAAGGAGAAAGAATATGACTAAATACGAAATTATGTTTATTGTTTCAACTCAAATATCTGAAGAAGAAAAAAAAGAAACAATAGAAAAAGTTGAAAAAACATTAACACGTTACGGAGCAACAGAATTAGTAACAGAAATAATGGGAGATAAGAAATTAGCTTACCCAATTAAGAAAAAAGAAAATGGATACTATGTTTTAACTAAATTTGTTATGGACGGAACTCAATTAGTTGAAGTTGAAACAAAA
Source organism: Oceanivirga miroungae (assembly GCF_902505095.1). Classification (GTDB taxonomy): domain Bacteria; phylum Fusobacteriota; class Fusobacteriia; order Fusobacteriales; family Leptotrichiaceae; genus Oceanivirga; species Oceanivirga miroungae. The sequence continues at coordinate 650,008 of NZ_CABWIB010000001.1, forward strand.
TTAAATATTGTTGAAACTATATTAAAATACATGATTGTTAGAAACGAAAAGTAACCAAGAATAGAGGCGAAAAATGAATTATGTAGGACTTATGGGTAGACTAACAAGAGACCCAGAATTAAAACAAACATCACAAGGGAAATCATACTGTAGATTTTCTATAGCAGTTAGAAAAGAATTTGTAAAAGATGGTGTAGACTTTATTAATTGTGTAGCTTGGGAAAAAACAGCTGATTTAATTTCAAACTACTTTAAAAAAGGTGATAGAATCTTATTACAAGGAAGAATAAATACAGGAACTTATGAAGTAAATGGTGAAAAAAGAACATCATTTGATATAATAGTATCGCAAATAGAATTTTTAGAAACTAGAGGTTCTAATAATAGTGGATACGAACAACCAAGTTCTTATTCTAATAACAATCAAGCTACTGAAGACCAATTAGATGATGATGAATTCCCATTCTAAATAGGAGGTTAAAATGAAACCAGTTGCTGAATTTAAAAGAAGAAAAAGAAGACCAAAAGTTAAATTTAAAATTGAAGATATAGATTACAAAAATGTAGAATTATTAAAAAACTTTATGAATGATAAAGGGAAAATATCTCCATCAAGAGTTACAGGTCTTGACGCTAAGGTTCAAAGAAAAATAGCTAAGGCAATCAAAAGAGCAAGACAAATTGCACTTTTACCTTACACAAAAATTGAAAAATAAACTGAAATTTATAAACCCTTGTAAGTATAGGCTTACAGGGGTTTTTAGTTTGTGTTTTTGTTAATATAAAATTGAAAGCTTTAGAGATTTTGATAAAAATTTCAAACCTATTTGATAATTCGCTAGAACTTAATAAATTCAAGTATTCTAAACTTTAAAGTACAAATTTTTTTAAAACTATGCTATAATTTTTTGAAATAAATAAAAGGAAGCATAAAAAAATGAAAAATATAGTGTTTTTTTTAATTACTATCTTACTAATCTCTTGTGAATCTGCACAAAAAGATGCTAGTAGTTCTAATTCTAATATACAAACAGAAAACAGAATAAATGAACTTGAAATAAATAATAAAGAATATAAGCCAGAAGGACTAGAAGAGTTAGAAAAAGAAGTAAAGCTAGAAAAAAATGAAGCTGTTGTAATAAATAGAGAAAAAATAAACACCCTTAAATTAGATGAAAATGTAAATGAATATAACTATCAAGATAAAACTAGGGAAGTAGATGATAATATAGCTTCTAGCTATGATATAAATAATACAGACACAAAGCTTGTAGAATTAAACCTTTCAGAAAATAAGTATAAAGATAGCGAAATACCAGAAGTAACGATTGTAGAAGCTAGTCTTACAAATATGGATAAGATTTTTATTAAAGAGTATAATAATGTTATGGTGATTACTAACAATAATGGTTTATCAAATAAACATCCTGAATTAGTTTTAAGATCATTTTTAGATACTAGTGGTACGGGAGTTTTGAAAAGCAAAAGCAATGATATTAAAATCAAGATGATATCTTATCAAAATTATTCTACTTATGATTTAGTGAAAAAAGGTATATCTATACATTCTTATGGTAGTGATAATTTAACTGATGTAGTTGAAAATCATTTTGGGACAACAAGAAAATATTTTGATTCTTTTGATAAAAAAACTAGAATGGATATTATAAATAAAGATATATCAGGAACAACTGTTTATTACTCAGATACAATAAGACATGAAAATAAGTATAACACAGCCTTAAAGGTATCAAGTATAGGGAATGAAAGTGATAGTGGGTTTAAAACTAAAAACTTTACAAAAAGTTTTCATGCTGTATATGGAGCATTAAGTCCAGAAGTTCAAAGTATATTAAGAAGTGAGATGATATTAGCAAGAATTGGGAATACGACAAGCAGATTTTATCAAAAGGAACAATTGGAAGAACTTGTAAAATTAGAAAAGGAAGAAGGTAAAATAAATTCTGTTTTTCAATTAAAGTATAATTTTTCAGATGCCTTAGGCTTAAGAGCATTAACTGTATCAGCTCCTAATTTTATATCAGGGAGCGATGGACAGATAGATTATGGTTCTAGCTTTTCAGCACCTCGTGTTGCAAGACTGGCTTATGATTTAAAAGTAAAATTCCCTTTTTTATCATATCATCAAATAAAGCAAATAATATTAACAACAGCAAGAAAATCTGATAACGGTGGATATTTAGATGATAAAATAGGTTGGGGTCAAATAGATAGGGATAAGGCATTAAATGGACCAAGTGATTTTAATGCTGGTCTAATTGATGAACAAAAATGGTTTATTGGTGAATACGATAAAATATTTGATAAAAAAGGTAATAGATACTTTTATGTAAATATTAAAAAAGATGAAAGCGCAACTTTTTCTAATGATATAACTAGTGGACTAAAAGGTGATGGAACTACAAAAAAATCTAGAATATATTATGCTATTGCAAAAAGTGGAAATAATAATAAAGCTATAAGGTTTAGATTACCTAAGGTATTAGATAGTGAAAGGCTGTATTATAGAAATATTGCTACAGCTGGCCTTAGAAAAGATGGATTAGGTACTTTAATTCTTACTGGTAAACAACTATATGATACTAATACAGAAATATTAGATGGTAAGCTAATTTTAAAAAATGACAGTAATAGTAACTACCTAGTATTTAAAAAGGGAATATTTGAAGTAGAAAATAAAGAAAAAAAATTAAAATTAAATTCAATTACAAATGATGGTATAGTTAATATTAATTCTGATATACAACTAGAAAAATATGCCCAAAGTAAAGATTCTACGATTAATTTTTCAGGAGGAAGTATAAGTGGAGCTAAACTTAAAATACTTGGTAAAATAAATGTTGAAAATAATAAGAATGTACTAAAAAATACAGAAGAATTTAAAGAAATATTTAAAAATTCAATAGTAGAAGAAATTAATATAAATACAGATAATCCATATTTAGAATATGTTGAGATAAAAGAAAATAAGCTTGTAAAAATTATTCCAAAAGTTAAATTAAGAAGTATTAAAGAACTTTCAGAAAAAGAACTTAGAAATATACAAGCTTATGATATAAATTCAAGTGCATTTTTTGAAGAGTACTTATCAAGTGAAGATAAAAACTTAGAAAATGTATTACCCTTAATAACAGTAAAAGCAAAATCAAGTGGACATGCTAATTCTAAAATTTTTACTAATTCATACACTGATGTTATAGCTAGTATATTTGAAAATAATTATGAAATAGAAAATATAAAATTAGATAATATATTGGAAGATATTAGTAAAAATAATAACATAAGATTTGATGGGTATATATCCACTAACATAGTTGGAGGATCAAATTATTCAAGATTTAAAAAAATAGATAATTCATATATTTTATCATATAATAAAAAGTTAAATGAATTTAATAAATTAGGAATATATGGATTATACTCAAAAACTAAATATGATTTTGATAAGCAGGATTCAGTATTTAGAAATAATAAATTTGAATTAGGTTTTATTGATGTAAATAAGATAAATAGTTTTAAAGTTTCTAATGATACTAATTTATCAATGAATTTAATTGATGTTAAGAGAAATATTTTAAAGGATAATGTTAGTAGTAAATTAAATGCAGTAGTTATGCAAAATAATACAGTATTAAGCTATAACTTTAATATTAATAAATTAAAACTTAGACCATTTATTTCTAATACAATACAAACAATAATTGTTTTAGAAAATAAAAAAGAAAATTCAAATCTAGGATTAAAAATTAAAAAAAACATTTTATTTAATGATAAAATATCTTTAGGGTTACAATTAGAAAATAACTTAAGCAGTAAATTAGAAATAATAAACAGAGTAAAATTAGATTTTAATTTAGTAAAAAGGCATTACCTATTAGCTAGTTTACTTGATAAAAATCTGAAATTATATGGAAGCGAATTAAATACATTTTTACTAGACTATAAGCTGGGAGTTAGGTATAATTTAGTGAGTGATTTAAAAGTTGGAATAGACGCTAATATAAATACAAATAAAAAGTTTGGTATAAAGCTGTTGTTAGTTTATACTTTTTAAAAGAAATGGAAGTGAAAATGAAAGTAAGTGAATTAAAAAATAGAGTGAATGCAGATTTATCTTTAGTATTTTATGATATTTTAAAAGAAAAGGTAAAGTTTAACTGGTTAGAATTAAAAAAAGTATATGAGAGCGAAACAAAAAATGATTTTGAAGAAGCTCTATTTGAAAATGTTAAAATAAAAGACAAAAAAGTTTTTTTAAAAAATAGCTCATACAAAAACAATGTAAGTAATATCCCAAAACTTGAAGAAAATTTTATTAAATGTGTAAACGATATGCATTCTTATGAAATGTATAAATTAAATGAAGAATTAGAGAATTATCAAATAAAAAGTATTGAAAAAAATTATATAGATGACAGTGAATCAGCAATATATTTTAGTTTAGTGATAAAACTATGGACAAAAGCTTATTTAAAAAAATATGTGGAAGAAACTTTATTAAAAGTGTCTATAGAATATTTTGAAGAGCTTTTTGAGGAAGAGGGATTTTATAATACATCATTTTATGCAAGTGATAAACTAAGGTATTTATGGGAATATTTTAGTGGATTTAGTGCTACTTTAAGTAATGTAATTTCAATTTATTATAGTGATTATGAAAAAAAAGCACTTAAGCAAAAATTAAGAAAAGAAAAGTATACAAAAAAAGAATTACAAGAGAAAATAAGTGAAAATTTAAACTCTTTATTAGATGATGTTATGGAAGTATTTGAAAAATCAAATGAGTTTTATTTATATGACACATCCGAGGAAATTCTTATATTTTATGTATTATTTTGTGTTGTAAACCAAATAGATGAAGAAATTGAAGAAAAATTAGAAAAAGATGAAGAAATTATATTAAATAAAAAAGCAAACGAAATATATAAAAGAGCATTTGAAGTATTCTTTTTTAGAACATTGGAAGTAATTCTTATGTTAAAATCATGTATATTCAAACCATTAGAAACTATAACTGATGAATTAGCTATAGAAATTTATGATAATAGCACTAGTGAATCAGAAGAGATTCCTGAATACGAAGGAACTAGAATATGTATGGAAATGATTGACAAATTAAGAACTAATTTTAAATCATTTATGTGCCTTACATCAAAATATATATTTGAATCTACTTATTATGAAGATAGAGAAAAACTAAATAAGTTAATGGCAATAGGTGCTAGTGAATACATAGAAAGAATATCTGAATACTTAATGACAGCTAATCTTATAAACTACTTTGAAAATTCAAATGAAATATGCAAATGTGAATGTGAATGTGAAGGAGAAGAATTTTGAAATTAGTAGAACTAAAAAATAGAGCAAATACAGATATAGCATTAATATTAGATAATATTTTAGAGGGAAATATAGAAATTAATTGGCAAGATTTTAGCAAAGATTTATTTGAAGGTATGGATGGCTTTGATATAGACAGTGTAAATAGTATGAAAATAGAGGATAAAAAATTAATAATTAATGATATTTCATATGATCTAAAGGGTAAAAATATTACAAAATTTAGAAAAAACTTCATAAATTACATTAAATCTTTATCAACTAAAAAAGAAATTTCCTTTGATGAGTATAATAAGGCTCTTTTATTAAACTGGCTTCGTTTAGATTTTAAACCATATATTTTAGAAAATTTAGAAAATATGGAGTATGATAAAAAAAACTTTGTTTCTAATTCAATAGGAAATATAATAAAATTATTAGATGATTTAGAAACATTATCAACAATTTTAATGTTTAATACAAAAAAAATATATGATAATAAAAAGAAAAGAATAAAGCTTAGAAAAAGTTTTTATACAAAAAAAGAACTTAGTGAGTTTTTAAAAGACTATAATGAACAAAAGCAAAAAGAGCTGAATTTTGAAATAGATAAATTAGTAGAAAAAAATGAAGAAATCAAACTTTTTATACCCATACTAATTTTTAAAAAACTATTTAATTGTGAATTAAAAGAAAAAATAACAAATAAGGAAGCAAATTCAATAATATCTAAAATAGATGCTTTTTACTACGAAGATAATGAAGAAGTTTTATCATTATTGTCAGAGTTAATATATAGATTATCAATGAAAATAAAAAGTATGGATGTTGAGAGTAAAGAAGATACTATGTATAATTTTGTATCATTTTTAGAACTTGCTTTAAATACAAATATGACTAGGAAGAAATTTACTTCTTTTTATATAAAAGCATTTTCAGAGTATATCATAGAATTAGCAGAATCTATTCTTTTCTCAATATAAGAATTAAAAAATATGGAAAATCTCCATATTTTTTTGTATAATATAGGTATATTTAAAAGAAAGGATTGAGTATTATGTTATTATTAAGTGAGTGGAAAAAAGAAAAAGAAACACTGCATCATTTAAGTCAAATATTAGGTAAATATAAGCTTGAAAGTAGATTTAAAGAACCACAATGGGCACATGTTATACTAGATGTTAATACAGTAGGTTTTACAACGGGAATTCTATTTTATAACGATACAACATATGAAATAGCTGTAAACTTAAGAGATGATAGAATAGAAGTTATAACTGAAAATGAAACAGAATATATTACTTTAGAAGATGGTAAAAGTATAAAAGATTATTATCTAGCTATAGATAAAATTTTACTTAAAAATGGGATAATTGTTAATATAAATAAAAAGCCGCAAGAAGTACCAGATAAAACCTTATTTGATGAAGATATAGATCATCATCATTATAACAGTGAAATTTCTAAAAAATTCTTAAAAATAATGCACTTTGGATTAAAGGCGTTATCTAAGTTCATAAGTCCATATCGTACAAGAAAAGTAAAACCAGGACTATTTTGGGGGACATTTGATATATCTTGTCTAATCAACTATAATCAATTACAAAAAAGTTTTGATGAAAGCATGGTTATAGAACATAATGCATTCGATGAACATTTTATAGAATTTGGATTCTGGTTTGGTGACGATAACTTTAAAGGGCCAACGTTTTTCATATTACCTCACCCATTTTTAGGTGATGATTTTAATAGAAATGTAAAATTACCAGAAGGTGGATATTTCTATGAACCTTTAAAAGAATTTATGTTTGAATTTGATAAACTTGATGACAAGACTGCAAAAAACATTGTAGAGTTTTTAAGAATTGGATATAAGGAATTTAAAACATATTTAAATTGGAATGACGGTGGATATTGTTCAATACCACTAAATATAAAAGATAATGAAATGGAGTTAAATTGCGAATTTTAAAAGTTCAAAATAAGAAACAAAACCATATATTTTTTAAAAAATAATATCTAATTAGATATTTTTATTGAGTTTTCTTGACATAAAAAAAGAAGGAGAGTAGTATTTAATTAGATAATAAAACTTTGTATAGGAGATGACAAATATGAAAAAATATGAAGTAAAAAAAGAAAATTTTAGAACAACTAATTTTGGATTTGTTATACCAGTAGGTGAGGCATTAAGTGAAGGTATATTTGATAATTTAGATGAAGCTAAATCATATATTAATTCTCATGTTGAAGAAAAAATAATAAATTTAAGAGATCTTAGCGAAAGATATTATAAATTCCATATTTACGAGTTAGAGGCAGAAAAAGAAGAAAATTTTGATACAAGTAATTTAGGATTATCAGATCTTAGTGATGATAAAAAAGAAATTTGGTTAGATTCTAGTAGAAATACTATATTGACTAAAACACTAATTGAAACTATAGATAAAAATCATGATTAAATTAAATTTAGCCTAGAAACAAAAAATGTTTCTAGGTCTTTTTTTTAATATGTGCTATAATAAAAAGTAAAAAGATTTTGAAAGGGAAAGTATGAAATTAACAAGTAAAGAAAGAAATTTTTTAAGAAAAAAAGCCAGTAGTATAGAAACTACAATAAGAATCGGTAAAAATGGTTTAGACACTACTCAATTAGAAAATATATCACAACTAATAAATAAAAATGAAATAGTAAAGGTGAAGGTACTAAATAATTCAGAAAATGAAGCTTCATTTGAATTAGCAAGTAATATTGAAAAATATACTAATTCAATTTTAGTTGGAATTATAGGGCATATAATGATATTCTTTAAGAAAAAAGTTAACGAAAAAAATGAAAAAGGACCAATAACTAAAGAGTTTTATGATTTTAGAAATGGTAGAAAATAGATATGACTAATGGAATTATTTTTAATAATAAAATAATAGATGTTGTATTTATTGCTATGATGATAGCTCAACTTACAAAAGTATTCTCACCTCTACTAAAAGGAAAAAAGCCAAATATAACAAGAATATTTGAAACTGGGGGAATGCCAAGTTCACATGCATCTACTGTGTGTTCACTAACAACATCAATAGCATTAGTATATCATTTAAACTCTATAGAATTTGCAATAGCTTTTGTTTTTTCTATAATTGTCATGTATGACGCAGCTGGAATTAGAAGAGAAGCAGGAAAACATGCTAAACTATTAAATAAAATACTTTTAGAAAATAAATTTGATTTATTTGATACAAAAGAATTTAAAGAATTTAAAGAGTTTTTAGGACATTCTCCAAAGGAAGTGTTTTTTGGAGCAATACTGGGTATATTAGTTTCATTTTTAATGAAAGGTTATTTAATATGAAAATAAGACTGGATCAATATTTAGTAGATAAAGGATACTTTGATAGTCGTGAAAAAGCTAAAAGATCTATTATGGCTGCTGATGTTATAATAAATGAAAATGCTATTACAAAAGCTGGAACTATGATAAAAGAAGAGGATATAAAGTCTGTAAGAATAAAAAATAAATTAAATTTTGTAAGTCGTGGTGCTTTAAAATTATTAGGTGCTATAAATGAGTGGAAAATAGATTTTAATAATAAAGTAGTACTTGACATTGGAGCATCAACTGGAGGGTTTACAGATTGTAGTCTAAGACATGGAGCTAGTTATGTATATGCAGTAGATGTTGGAACAAATCAGCTAGCATATAGTTTAAGACAAAATGAAAAAGTAAAAAGTATTGAAAATACGCATATAAACAAATTAGAAGAAAGTGAACTTGAATATGGTTTAGCTGACATTGTAGTTTGTGATGTATCTTTTATATCACTTACAAAAATAATAGAATTTGTTTATAAATTTTCAAAAGATAATTCTTCTTGTATTTTACTAATTAAGCCACAATTTGAGGTGGGACCTGAAAATATAGGGAAAAATGGTGTGGTAAAGGAAGAAAAATATAGAGAATATGCAATTTCAAAGGTTTTAGAAGAAATGAAAAAATATGAATATGAAATAATAGGTATAAAAGAGTCTCCAATAAAAGGTGCTAAGGGGAATATTGAGTATCTAATGTATGCAAGAAAGAAGGTTTAAATGTTATATGTTGTAGCAACACCTATAGGTAATTTAGAAGATATAAGCATGAGAGCTATTAGAATATTAAAAGAAGTTGACTATATTTTCGCTGAAGATACAAGAGTTACAAGAAAATTACTAAAGCATTATGAAATAGAAAATACGGTTTACCAATATCATGAGCATAATAAGTTACATCAAATAGAAAATATACTAAACTTATTAAAAGATGATAAAAATATAGCAATAGTAACAGATGCTGGAACGCCTTGTATATCTGATCCTGGTTATGAAGTAGTAAATGCTGCTTTAAATAATGATATAAAAGTTGAAGGGATTCCAGGTCCTAGTTCAATAATAACAGCTGCTAGTATATCAGGACTTAATATGAGAAGAATAGCATATGAAGGATTTTTACCTAAGAAAAAAGGAAGACAAACTTTATTTAACGAATTAAAAGAAGAAAAAAGAACTATTATAATCCTAGAATCGCCTAATAGAATATTAAAAACATTAAAAGACATAGAAAACTATTTAGGTAATAGATATGTAGTTATAGCTAGAGAGCTTACTAAAATATATGAAGAAGTAATAAGAGGAGATGTTTCTAGTCTTATTGAAAAACTAGAGAAAAAACCAATAAAAGGAGAAATAGTTTTAATAATTGAAGGAATAGATTAATGGAAGAAAATAAGACAAGTATTAACTGGTTTCCAGGACACATGAAAAAAACATTAAATATGTTTGAAAATGAATTAAAACAAGTTGATTTGGTTATTGAAATATTAGACGCAAGAATACCACTATCAAGTAAAAATCCAGAAGTTGAGAGATTAGTTAAAAATAAAAAAAGAATAATATTATTAAATAAATTGGACTTAGTAGATAAAGCGAGTGTTTCAGTCTGGCAAGACTACTTTGTTTCAAATGATTTAGCAGATTATGTAATTCCGATGAGTGTAGAAAAAGGATTTAATATATCGAGTCTAAGAAATATTATAGACAAACTATATAACGAAAAACTAGAAAAAATGAAAAAAAAGGGTTTGATAAAAACTGAAATAAGAGCACTAGTATGTGGAATACCTAATGTAGGTAAATCAAAATTTATAAATAAAATAGCATCAAAAAGTAAAGCGGGTGTTGGAAATTTACCTGGTTTTACAAGAGGAAAACAATGGATTACAGTAAATAAAAATTTCTATTTATTAGATACTCCAGGAGTGTTATGGCCTAAATTTGAAAATAATGAAGTTGCAACTAATTTAGCTATTACTGGTAGTATAAAAGATGATATTCTAAGATTAGAAGATATAGCAATATATTTATTAAATAAAATGAAAGAATATGATTTATTAGATAATATTTTTAATTACTATAACATTGAAAAAAAAGAGTATGATAGTTTTTATGAACTATTAAAAGATATTGAAAAAAGATTATTAATTCATACAAAAGAGTATGACTATGATAAAATTTCAAAAAAAATATTAAAAGATTATAGAGAAGGTAAGCTAGGGAAATTTTTCCTAGAAATGCCTAAATAAGAAAGAAGGAAAAAGAAAATATGACAAAAACATTTGAAGAATTAGGACTTAGTAAAAACACATTAGAGGCGATAGAGAAAAAAGGATTTACTACTCCATCAGAAATACAGGCTTTAGTTATTCCAGAATTACTAAAAGAAAAAACACATTTAATTGGACAAGCACAAACTGGTACAGGTAAAACTGCAGCGTTTGGTTTACCAATAATAGAATTATTAAATCCTAATAAAAATGTAAAAGCAATAGTACTAACTCCAACAAGAGAATTAGCAGTACAAGTATCAGAAGAACTTTATTCATTAAAGGGTAAAAAAGATATTAGAGTATTAGCAGTTTATGGGGGAGCATCTATTGAAAAACAATTAAAAAGTCTTAAAAAAGGTGTAGATATAGTAGTAGGAACACCAGGACGTGTTATGGATATGATGAGAAAAAAAGCTCTTAAATTAGATGAATTAGAATATTTCATATTAGATGAAGCTGATGAAATGTTAAATATGGGATTTATAGATGATATAAAAGAAATATTAAAAGAAACTAATAAAGAGAAAAAAATGTTATTCTTCTCAGCTACAATGCCAAAAGAAATAATAAATATAGCTAAAGAATTTATGCCAAGCTATAAAAAATTAGTTGTAGAGAAAAATGAATTGACAACTAATTTAACAGAACAAATATATTTTGAAGTAAGATTAGATGATAAATTTGAAGCTTTATGTAGAGTATTAGATTCAAAACCAGACTTCTATGGAATAGTATTTTGTAGAACAAAACATGATGTTGATGAAATTACAAAGAAACTAAAAGCAAGATCATACGATACGGAAGCAATACATGGAGATATTACTCAAGCTCAAAGAGAAAAGACATTAGACTTATTTAAAAATAAAATATTAAATGTATTAGTAGCAACAGACGTTGCAGCTCGTGGAATAGATGTATCTGATTTAACTCATGTTATAAATTATTCAATTCCTCAAGAAGCTGAAAGTTATGTACATAGAATAGGTAGAACTGGACGTGCTGGTAAAAAAGGTATTGCAATTACTTTTGTTACACCAAGAGAAGCTAACATGTTAGCTAAAATTAGAAGAATTACAAATTCAGATATTAGACGTGAAAAAATACCTAATGTAAAAGATATACTAGAAGCTAAAAAAGAATACTTATTAGCTAACGTTGATGAAATAATAATGGAAGGTGACTATACAACATATTTAGACCTAAGTAGAAAAATGTTGAAAAATAAAAATGCAGATGTAGTTTTAGCAGCCTTTTTAAGACATGTATATGATGATGAGTTTAGTCAAGATAAATATAATGAAATAAAAGATGTTACAGTTAAAATTGACGATAGTACAAGACTATTTATAGCTATGGGTGCTAGAGATAAATTAAGTGTTAAAAAATTATTAGAATTAATTAATAAAAAAGCAAAAGTTCCAGGTAGAAAAGTAAAAGATATTAAAATTATGGAAAACTTTTCATTTATATCAGTACCTTTAAAAGAAGCTGAAGATATTATGAATGCTTTTAATAAAGACACAACTAAAAAACCATTAGTTGAAATTTCAACAGGTGGAAAAAATGGAAGCAAATCTAGCGATAAAGGTAGAAAAAGAAGAAGAAGATAAAGGTAACCAAATAGTAACTTGTTTACAATACTTTACTTAAAATGTTAGTATACTAATTATACAAAAAGAAAAGGAGCAAAAAAATGTTTGGAAATATTTTAAGTATTGTAGTATTTATTATACTACTATTAGGACTTTACATAATGGCAAAAAAACATGTGTCATTTTCTAAAAGAGTATTTACATCTTTAATTGTAGGTATAGTATTTGGTTTAATATTAAACTATATATTTATGCCAAGTGAATTAAAAATGACTAATGAAGCATTTAATATAGTTGGAAGAGGTTATGTATCATTAATTAAAATGATAGCAATGCCACTTGTAATGATTTCTATCTTAGCTGCTATTGTTAATATACAAGATACAAAAACTGCTGGTAAATATGCAGGCTTTATAATAACAAGCTTGTTATCAACTGCAGCAATAGCAAGTATAGTTTCTATAATTGTAACTTTAGCATATAAGTTAAATGCAGCCTCAATTTTAGGTGGTACAAGAGAGATAGAAGCAGGGCAAAAATTTTTAAGTAGAGTATCAGTAGCAACTCAATCAATATCTGATAAGGTTGTGTCATTTATACCACAAAATCCATTTTTAGATATGACAGGAGCTAGACCTACATCAATAATAGCTGTTGTAGTATTTAGTGCATTTTTAGGAACAGCTATACTAGGAATTAAAAGAAAAAAAACAGATTCAGCTAAAATAGTAATTGATTTAATAAATGCTTTATCTGATGTAATACTAAGATTAGTTACATTAGTATTAAGATTAACTCCATATGGAGTATTGGCGCTAATAACAAAAGTTGTTGCAACAAGCAGTTATGAGGAGATATATAAGTTATTAAAATTTGTGCTAGCATCATACACAGCTTTAATTATTATGTATATAATACATATATTAATAGTTGTATTACTGGGATTATCACCAATAGTATATATTAAAAAATCTATATCAGCTTTAATATTTGCCTTTACATCAAGAACAAGTGCAGGAACTATACCACTTACTATAAGTTCTCAAGAAGATATGGGTGTTGATAAAGGAATATCAAATATGGCTGCAACATTTGGTGCAAGTATAGGGCAAAATGGATGTGCTGCAATTTACCCTACAATGTTAGCTTTAATGATAGCGCCAGTAGTTGGAATAGATGTATATAATTTAGCATTTTTAGTAAAAGTAGTAGTAGTTGTTGTAATATCTAGTTTAGGTGTTGCAGGTGTTGGTGGAGGAGCTACATTTGCAGCAATAATAGTATTATCTACATTAGGGCTTCCAGTAGAATTAGCAGGTCTATTAATTTCAGTAGAACCACTAATAGATATGGGAAGAACTGCATTAAATGTAAATGACTCTATTTTAGCAGGTGTAATATCAGCAAGATTATTAAATAAATTAAACAAAGAAAAATACTATAATAAAACAGTAGAATAAAAATATATCTGGTATGAAAAGAATAAAATCTTTTTATACCACTTTTTATTTAAAATATGATATAATACTTTTGTAATAAAGGAATGGTGAGAAATGAAAAGAAATAATGAGATAGAAATTTTAGTAGAAATACTTATGGATTCTTTAAATAAAGACGTAAAATTAGACATAGATAAGATAAGAAAATTCGCTATAAATAAGGAATATGATAAGTTAAAAGACTTAATAAGTAATATTCCAGATTCAAAAGTATTTGAAATATCAAGAGTGCTTAGTATTTTTCCACTTTTAATAAATATAGCAGAAGATGTTATAGAAACTAATAAAAAAGAAAATTTAACAGGTCTAGATAATGCTTTTTCTAACATAAGTGATATATCAAAACTGGAGAATATATCAGTTGTACCAGTATTAACTGCACATCCAACACAAGTTCAAAGAAAAAGTGTACTAGATTTAATTACAAAGATATATGAGTCATTAAAAGTATATAAATATATAAAAGACGATGATATAAAATATGAATCATGGTATATAAATTTAAAAAGAAGTATAAATATACTACTTTTAACTGATATATTAAGAGATAATAAACTAATCGTTGAAAATGAAATAAGTAATATTAATAGTTATTATAAGGCAACATTTTTAGAAGCATTACCAGAACTTACTATTAAGTATAATAATAAGACGAAAAAATTAGGTATAAAAAAAGATTTAACTCCAATAACACTAGGTTCTTGGGTTGGTGGAGATAGAGATGGTAATCCATATGTAAATGAAAAAACTCTAGAACATGCCGTTACATCTGCAGCTAGCTTGATATTTGAGGAATACATTGAAAAGTTAGATCTTTTATATAGAGACCTATCTATGAGCACAGATTTATCTAAGGTTGACAGTAAATTATTAGAATTAGCTCAAAAATCAATGGATATTTCTATACATAGAAGGAAAGAGCCGTATAGAAAAGTAGTTAGATATATAAAAGATAAGCTTATTTCTACTTCAAAATATCTAGGTTTAAATCTTTTAAATTATGAAGATAACTCATTTGATGAAAAGTATAATAATTCAACTGAATTTTTAGAAGATTTAAAGTTAATAGAAGAATCTATTATAAAAAATAATAATGAAATAATTGCTATGGGGACACTAAAATCACTAATAACAGAAGTGGAATGTTTTAATTTTAATTTATCAACTATTGATTTAAGACAAGATTCAAGTGTTCATGAAAAATGTGTAGCTGAACTATTAAGTAGTGCTAATATAAATACAAACTACATAAATTTAAAAGAGGATGAAAAATGTAATTTACTTTTAGATTTAATAAATAAAGATCCAAGACCATTATCTAGCAAAAGAATTAAAAAAAGTGAGCTATTAGATTCAGAACTTAAAATATATAAAAAAGCAAAAGAATTAGTAGATAAATTTGGAGAAAATGTAATAAAAAGAAATATCATATCACATACAGAAAATGTATCAGATATATTAGAAGTAAAAATAATGCTAAAAGAAGCTAATCTTGATTTAGAAATAGTTCCTTTATTTGAAACTATAGAAGATTTAGAAGGTGCTAATAATATAATATCAAAATGTATTGACTTGGGGATTATAAAAAATAATAAACAAGAAATAATGTTAGGTTATTCAGATAGTAATAAAGATGGAGGATATTTAAGCTCTTCATATGTTCTATATAAAGCCCAAAAGAACTTAACAAAACTAGCAGGTGATAAAAATATTTCAATTAGCTTTTTCCATGGTAGAGGTGGAACTGTAGGTCGTGGTGGAGGTCCAAGCTATGAAGCAATACTTGCACAGCCTTATGGAAGTGTTAATGGTAGTATAAGACTAACAGAACAAGGAGAAATAATTGAAGCTAAATACGGTAATTTCACAAATTGCTTTAAGAATTTAGAAGCTTTAGTTTCAGCAACTTTAGTTGCAACTTCAGATAGAAAAATAGAATATAATGAAAAAGAATACGAAGAAATTGTAAAAGAATTGTCTACAATTAGTTTTAATAAGTATAGAAGCTTAATATTTGATAATAAAGATTTCGTTAATTTTTTCTATGATGTAACCCCTATAAAAGAAATCACAAAATTAAATTTAGGATCAAGACCATCAAGTAGAAAAAAAACTGTAGATATAGAAAATTTAAGAGCAATACCATGGGTATTTTCATGGACTCAAAGTAGAATAATGTTAGCTGGTTGGTATGGACTAGGAACAGCTTTATCTAATGATATTGATAAATTAAAAGAAATGTATAAAAATTGGTCATTTTTTAAATCACTAATATCTAATGTAGATATGCTATTAGCAAAAGTAGATATTGAAATATTTAAAGAATATATAAGTTTAAGTACAAATTATGAAAAATATGACAAGATATTTAGTGATATCTTAGCTGAATATGAATTAACAAAAAAAGTTGTATTAGAAATATCAGGACAAAAAGAATTATTAGAAGATAATAAGCAATTAAAAACAAGTTTAGCTAATAGAGGACCATACTTTAATGCTTTAAACTATTTACAAGTTGAACTTATTAGAAGGCTTAGAAATGGTGATGATAATTTAGATATAATAAAATCTATTCACACTACAATTAATGGAATAGCAACAGGACTTAGAAATTCAGGATAGTTTTTATTGAAAAATAAGCTCTAAAATGATATAATTTCCTATAATTTAAAAACAGGAGGCAATAATGGCACTAAGAAAATTTAGTAAATATATGAAAGTTGTTACGGTAATAGTAATATTTGCATTTGCTTTTTCAGCAATATATGCAGGATATTCTTACCTAATAAACTATATACAAAACAAAAGGGTGGTATTAGTAGAAATAGATGGAAGCCCTATATACGAAGATGAGTATAAAAATAGCTTAGCAAATATAAAAGAACAATTAAATAGATTTGGAGGTATAAAAGATATACCTGAAAATGTATATGATGAAGTTGCTATGTCAACACTATTAGATGAAGCTTTAAATAACGAATTAGCAACAAATTTAAAAGTTAGAGTAAGTAGTAGTGATATAAACGAAGAAGTATCTAAATTAGAAGATAGAGTTGGTGGAAGAGATACATTAGCAGTATTATTAGCAAAAAATGGATCAAATCTGACACTTTTAAAAGAACAAATAAAAAAACAATTACTATTTACTAATACTAGAGAAAAATTAAAAGAAAGTATTAAAGTTACAGATGAAGACTTAATGAATATATATAAGGAATATAAGTATTCAGCATTAGATGGTAATGATTTTAATACATCAAAAGAAAAGTTAAAAGAAATTTACTATAATTTAACATTAAATTTATTATACCATTCAAATGTTATAGAAATTTTAGTAAACTCTAAAGTAACAGGGGAAAATAAAAAAATCGTAGATATAGTTAATGCATTAAAAAATAAAGAAGTTAATTATGAAAATGTATATATTACAAGAAAAGATATGTTAAATATGTATTTTAACCAATTTTTAATTAATGCATCATTTAGTAAAGATTTAGAAGAAAAAGCAAAAGAAAATCAAATTAATGAAATTAAAAAGTTAATAGAAATTTCTAAAAAAGCAGAATCTAAATCAGTTAAAAAATTAGCTGGTTTAAATGCTTATGATGAATTAGTTTACTTAAAAGATATGTATACAGCGGCTTTAATAAATGAATTTAAGGCATCTGAAAAAGAAATGAAAAAATGGTTTGAAGAACATAAATATGAGTATGATACACAAAATACAGTTTCAGGAAATGTTTTAGGAATAAAATATACTCCAAGTGAAAAAGATGATACAAAAGCTAAAGAAAAAATAGAAGAAATTCAAAAAGAATTAACTGTAGAAAACTTTTATGAATTAGCTAAAAAATACAGTATGGATCCAGGATCAGCAGTTAATGGAGGAGACTTAGGATGGGAAGATGTTAGAAATTATGTACCTGAATTTCATTCATTATTACAAAGTGAAACTAATAAAATTGTAGGTCCTATAAAAACTCAATTTGGTTATCATTTAGTATTAGTTGTAGCAAAAGATCCTATTGACAAAGAGAGAATACACTTAAAACATATTTTAATAAGACCAGAAGTATCTGATGAAACTAAAAAAGAAGTTGATAATAGATTAGAAGCTATATTAAAAGAGTTAAAAGAAAATAAGGTTGATTTTAAAAAGTTAGTTGAAAATAAGGATGGAAAATATCCTAAATTTGATATCAATACATCATTTAATGATGAATTAGAGCATTCACATGCGGCTATAATTGGTGAAAAACATGAAATCATGGAAAAAATATTTGAAATGAAAGTTAATGACTATATTTTTGAAAAAACAGAAGATGAAGCTATATTGATACAAAAAACAAAAGAAGTTTTATATAAAAAAGCAACATATGAAGATTCAAAAGAGAGAATTGAAGTAGAAATGGCTTATGATTACGCAATAAATGAAATAGAAAAATAAAAGGACAGTTTAACTGTCCTTTAATAAAAATTGGAGAATAGTATGAGAAAAATTTTAAAATTTACACCATATACATTGATACTTTTATCTTTTATATCCATTATCTTATTAGGTGCAATTCTTTTAATGCTACCAATATCTAATTTAAATGGGACTTATCATAGTTTTTTAGAAGCGCTATTTACTGCAACTAGTGCAGCTTGTGTTACAGGGCTTGTTGTAAATGATATACATACAACTTATACAATATTTGGAAGATTTGTAATTTTAGCACTAATACAGTTAGGAGGATTAGGAGTTTTAACTTTTTCATCAATGTTAATCTTATTAATATCTCAAAAAATGGGCTATTATACAAAAAAAATAGTAAGTGAGGATTTAAACTATGAAATAGTAACTGAGATACCGACTTATTTAAAAAAAGTATCTTTAGTTGTATTTGGGATAGAATTTATAGGTGCTATACTTTTATTTTTACAATATATAAGAGAGTATAGTTTTCAAAAAGCGGCTTATTATTCAGTATTTCACTCGATATCAGCGTTTTGTAACGCAGGATTTTCTTTATATAAAACAAGTTTAGAAAAATATGATAATAATGTGTGGGTAAACTTAGTAATATCAAGTTTAATAATATTAGGTGGTATTGGATTTGCTGCTATATTAGATATGTATAATGTTAAAAAAGGAATTAGAAGAAGAATAAATATTAGTACAAGAATAGCTGTAGTATTTTCAATATTTTTAATAATAATAGGGACTATTATAATATTTCTAGTTGAGTTTAATAATAAAAATAGTATTGGAGAACTTAATTTTTTTGCTAAGTTTTTAGCATCATTTTTCCAAAGTGTCTCAACTAGAACAGCTGGATTTAATACAATAGCATTAGATTCACTTAAAACGCCAACTATAATATTATTTGTATTTTTAATGTTTATAGGAGCATCACCTGGTTCAACTGGTGGTGGAGTTAAAACAACAACTATTGGAGTTATAATAATAGGTGTATGGTGTGCTATAAATGGTCGTGATAATATTGAGTATAATAAAAGAACAATAACTTGGAAAACATTTAATAGAGCATGTGCTGTATTATTAATTTCCGTCTTATATGTTATAGTTGCTTTATTTTTTATAACATTATTCGACCCAGATAAAAGCTTTTTATCACTAATGTTTGAATTAGTGTCAGCATTTGGGACAGTTGGACTTAGTATGGGTATAACAGCTGATTTGAGTGTATATTCAAAAATAATAATTATTATTACAATGTTTATAGGTCGTATAGGACCACTTACAATAATGTACACAATATCACGTAGAAAAATTAAAGTTGGAAACTATAAATATCC
The DNA here is from genome assembly GCF_902505095.1 of Oceanivirga miroungae. GTDB lineage: Bacteria > Fusobacteriota > Fusobacteriia > Fusobacteriales > Leptotrichiaceae > Oceanivirga > Oceanivirga miroungae. The sequence continues at coordinate 669,881 of NZ_CABWIB010000001.1, forward strand.
AACAGAAACAGTATTGATAGGATAGGTAGAAAATGAAAAATTATTTAGTAATAGGTTTAGGAAAATTTGGTATAACAATTGCAAAAACTTTATATGATGCAGGTAATTTCGTTTTAGCAATTGATAGTAATTTAGATAAAGTACAAAAAGTATTAGATGAAGGAATAGTAGAAGAAGCAATAACATTAGATGCAACTGATGAAAATGGACTAGGAAATATTGCAAAAGATAGTTTTGATGCAGCCTTTGTTTGTATAGGGACTAATGTACAAAACAGTATTTTAGTAACTTTAATGTTAAAAGAAATGAATATTAAAAAAATAATATGTAAGGCAACTACAAAAATACAAGGAAAAGTTTTACAAAAAGTAGGAGCAACACAAATAGTATATCCAGAAGAGTTTATGGGTGAAAAAATAGCTTACTCAGTAATGCATCCATCTGTAATAGAGTATTTTAATTTTTCTGATGATTATTGCATATTTGATGTTAATATTCCTCAAAAATTTATAGGAAAATCATTAAAAGAATTAGATTTAAGACACAAGTATATGGTCAATGTAATAGCTATAAAAGATAAGAGTGGAACATTAAATATTACACCTTCTCCAGAGTATGAATTTAGTGAAAATGATACTCTAATTGTATTAGGTGAAAATAAGGCGATGGGAGAAATGATAGACTAATGAGTAGTTATGATGTAATAGTTGTAGGTGCAGGTCATGCTGGTATTGAAGCAGCACTTGCAACATCTAGAAAAGGACATAAGACAGCAATTTTTACAATAGTATTAGAAAATATAGGTCAAATGAGTTGTAATCCAAGTATTGGTGGACCTGCTAAATCACATCTAGTTAAAGAAATAGATGCACTAGGTGGTGAAATGGGTAGAAATATGGATAAAAGTTTTGTTCAAATGAGAATATTAAATACCAAAAAAGGACCAGCAGTTAGAAGTTTAAGAGCGCAAGCCGATAGAAAAGTTTACGCAAGAAATATGAAAAAAACATTAGAAGCACAAGAAAATCTTGATATTATTCAAGATATGGTAGTGAGTATTACATTTGATAAAGATAAAAAAGTAGTAACAGGTGTTAAAACTAAAAATGGATTAGAATTTTTAGCTAAAAAGGTGATAATAGCTACAGGGACATTTTTAAATGGACTTTTATACGTAGGTGATAAATTAGTTGAAGGTGGAAGAATGGGAGAATTAAGTTCAAAAGAACTTACAAATTCCTTTATAGAAATGGGACTTGAAATTAAAAGATTTAAAACAGGTACTTCACCTAGAATAGATAAAAGAACAATAGACTTTAATGAATTAGAAGAACAGCCTGGTGAAACAAAAATAGCTCTAAAATACTCAAGTAGAAGTAGTGATGAAGAAGTTCTAGCTAAACCTCAACTATCATGTTATTTAACAAGAACAAATGTAAATACACATAATTTAATATTAGATCATATTGATAAGTCCCCTTTATATAACGGGACAATATCTTCAATAGGACCTAGATATTGTCCTAGTATAGAAGATAAGATAGTTAAATTTAGAGATAAAGATTCACACCACCTGTTTTTAGAACCAGAAGGTTTTGATACAAATGAAGTATATATTAGTGGACTTTCAACAAGCTATCCAGCATATTTACAAGAACAAATGGTAAGAAGTATAAAAGGTATGGAAAATGCTAGAATTATGAGATATGGTTATGCTGTAGAATACGATATAGTAAATGCAAAAGAGCTTGATTATACCCTAGAAGTAAAAAAAATAAAAGGTCTATATTTAGCTGGTCAAATAAACGGAACTAGTGGATATGAAGAAGCTGCAGCTCAAGGGTTAATGGCTGGTATAAATGCAAGTTTAGCACTTGAAAATAGGGAACCTTTAATACTATATAAGGATAATTCATATATAGCAACTATGATAGATGATATAATAACAAAAGAAATACAAGAGCCATACAGAATGTTTACAGCAAGATCAGAATATAGACTTTTATTACGTGAGGATAATGCTGATTTAAGACTTAGTAAATATGGATATGAAATAGGACTATTAAGTAAAGAAGAATATGATAAAGTATTAGAAAAAGAAAAAGCAGTATATGAAACAATTGATAATTTATCTAATACTAATGTAGGAACTTCAAATAAGGTATTAGTTGAGTTATTAGAAAAATATAATGAAACTATAAAAAGTGGAATAAGTTTAAAAGAATTACTAAGAAGACCAAGCTTTACATATCAAGATGTTAAAGAAATTGCAAGATATGCTAATGTATCTTATCAAATAGATTTTAGAGACGATATAGAATATCAAATAGAGGTATTTATAAAATATGAAGGATACATAGATAGAGCAATGAAGATGATGGAAAAAAATAAAAAGCTTGAAGAAAAGAAAATACCAAAAGATTTTAATTACGATATAATGACTGGAATTGGTCGTGAAGCAAAACAAAGATTAAATGAGATAAGACCATATAATATAGGGCAAGCAAGTCGTATAATGGGTGTTACACCAGCAGATATATCTGTTTTAATAATGTATTTAGATGGAAGATTAAGTTAAAAATATGGAAAATGAAAAATTAAATAGGTATTTATACCTACTTATGGAAAAAAATAAGGTGATGAATTTAACAGCTATAAGAGAAAAAGATGATATAATAGTAAAACATTTTATGGATTCTATGCTTTTAAATGATTTACTAAAAAAAGAAGATAAAAATATAATAGATATAGGGACAGGAGCTGGATTTCCAGGGCTTGTTCTAGCTATTTTAAATCCTGATAAAAACTTTTTATTAGTTGATTCTGTTAAAAAAAAGGTTGACTTTTTAAATGAAGTAATACTTGATTTAAATTTAAAAAATGTTAAAACAAGTGATAAAAGAGCAGAAGAATTAATAAAGACTAATAGAGAAAAATTTGATGTAGCATTAGCTAGAGGGGTAGCTAATCTTAGAGTAATTTTAGAATATGAGATACCGTTTTTAAAAGTTGGAGGTAGATTTTTACCACAAAAATTAAATACAAGTGAAGTAGAAGAATCTAGAAATGCTTTAAAAATGTTAAATTCTCATATAGAAAAAATACATGAATTTAAGTTAAATAATACTGAAGACAGAATTGTTATTGAGATTGTTAAGGATAAAAAAACTAGTGAAAAGTATCCAAGAAAAACTGGAATACCTAAAAAAAATCCACTGTAAAGGAGAATACAAAATGAAAGAATTAGAAAAAAGAATATTAGAAGGGACTCATTTATTAAAAGATAATATAATAAGGGTCGACTCATTTTTAAATCATCAAATTGATGTAGCTTTTTTAAATGAAATTGCCAAAGAATTTAAAAAAAGATTTTCAGATGTTAAAGTTGATAAAATACTTACAATAGAAGCTAGTGGTATAGCAATAGCTGTAATTGCTTCACAACAATTTGATAATACCCCAGTAGTATTTGCTAAAAAGACACTTTCAAAAAATTTAGATAAAAATTTCTATTTTGAAAAAGTATTTTCGTTTACAAAAGATACTACATATGACATTATGGTATCTAAAAAATATATAACTGAGGGTGAAAATGTTTTAATTATAGATGATTTTTTAGCTAATGGTAAGGCAAGTTTAGCTTTATGTGATATTGTTAAAAAAGCTAAAGCAAATGTAGTAGGTGTTGGAGTAGTTATAGAAAAAGCTAATCAATTAGGTAGAACAAGACTAGAACAAGCTGGTATTAGAATAGAAAGCCTAGCTCGTGTTGATATAAAAGATGACGGAATAAGGTTTAAATAGATGAAGAAAAGAAATATAATAATTTTATGTATAGTAATAATATTATTTTTAATTCAATATATCTTTAATTCATATAGTGAATTTAAAAAAATAGAGTATATAGATAGAAAAACTAATAAAGTAAAAGTTGAAAATGTACCAGGGGAGTCTTATCTTAAATTTTTATATTATTCACCGTATGGTAAATTAACATTAAATACCCTGGTTAAAAATAAATTTTTATCAAGTTATTATGGAAAACAAATGGATAAAGAAAAATCAAAAGATAAAATTAAAAAATTTGTAGAAAGTAATAACATAAATTTAGAAGATAATTTACTTAGCTTAGAAGAGTATAACAGCTTTAATGAATTTTTTTATAGAAAACTAAAAGCTAATGTAAGAGTAGTAGACTATGATAAATATAGTTTGGTATCTCCAGCAGATTCTAAGGTATTAGCCTTTGAAAATGTAGGAGAAAATGATAATTTTTTAGTAAAAGGGATTAATTTTGATTTAGAAAAACTTTTAGACAATAAAGATTTAGCTAAAAAGTATAAAGGATCAACTATTTTAATTTTTAGATTAGCACCAAGTGATTATCATAGATTTCATTTTCCAGTAGATGGATTCATATCAAAAAATACAAAAATAGAGGGTAAATATTACTCAGTATCACCACATGCTATTAGAAAGAATATGAATATATTTATAGAAAACAAAAGAGAGTATAGTGTATTAAAAACCATTGAATTTGGCGATATTTTAATAGAAGAAGTAGGAGCAACTATGGTTGGTTCAATAATACAAAGCTATAATGAAAATAGCTATGTAAAAAAAGCTAGTGAAAAAGGATATTTTAAATTTGGTGGATCAACTGTTATCTTAATTTTAGAAAAAGATAAAGTTAAAATAGACGATGATATATTAAAAAACTCTAATAATGGCTATGAAACAAAGGTATTTATGGGAGAGAAAATAGGAAGTGCTATAAATAAGTAATTGAAAAATTTTAATTTCGTGATATAATTATACTGGTATCTACAAGTTGAATTGAGTAGGGGGATAATGATATGTTAATTAGAAGTAAAAGAGTATGGGTAGCTAATAAGTTTTTAGCTTGTATAGTTTCGGTAAAAGAAGATAAAATTGAAAAGATTTTACCATATGATGCTGATGTTAAAGTGGACTATGACTTTGGTAATGATAGAGTAGTTCCAGGTTTTATTGATGTACATACACATGGTGCGGTTAAATATGATACACTAGATGCAGATGAACAAGGTTTAAAAAGATGGGCTAAATATTTACCGAGTGAAGGAGTTGTTGCCTTTTTACCTACAACAGTAACTCAAACAGAAGAAGTTTTAGTTAAGGCTTCAAAAAGTGTTGCAAATGTTGTTCGTGAAAATGACTATGAAGGTGCTAGAATACTAGGTATAAATTTTGAGGGACCATTTTTAGATGTTGCATATAAAGGAGCGCAACCAGAACAATGTATAGTTAAACCAGATATTGAACAATTTTATAGATTCCAAGAAGCAGCAGATGGACTTATTAAAATTATTACAATGTCTCTTAATAAAGATGAAGATTACAAGATGACAAGAGAATTAGCAAGTCAAGATATAATTGTAAGTATAGGACATGGTGGAACAACTTATGAAGAAGCTATACTAGGATTTGCAAATGGTGCTAGACTTATGACGCATACATTTAATGGAATGACAGGATTACATCAAAGAATGCCAGGGCAAGTAGGTGCTAGTATGAGAGTAAGAGATGAGTTTGCTGAAATAATATGTGATGGAATACATATACACCCTGATGTTATGAATACATATTTTAAATCTAAAGGACCAGATTATGCTGTTATGGTAAGTGATTCAATAAGTGCAAAAGCAGTAGATCCAAATGATGAATTTTATTTAGGTGGAGAAAGAGTGTATATACACCCAGATGGAAGTGCTAGAAGGGCTAATGGTGGATTAAGTGGTTCAACAGCTAAAATAATACAAGGACTTAAAACTTGTGTTGTAGATGCTGAAATACCTTTTTCATACGCTATAAACTCATGTACAATAAATCCAGCTAGATTACTTAGAATAGATGATAGAAAAGGTAAGATAAAAGCTAACTATGATGCTGATTTAGTTGTTATAGATGATAATTATGAAATAGTTAAAACTATGGTATTAGGTAAATTTTTATACAGCCGTGATTAATATAAAAAGATGGGACACCCCATCTTTTTTAGTCCATTAATTCAACTGTAACTGTATCGGATAATAGTAAACCTTTTTTTGTTAAAAATATCTTACCATCATTTAGATACACTAAATTATTCTCTATTAACTTATTTACTATCTTTTCTTTTTTAGGATCATATATAACCCCTTTATTAAGTAGTCTTAATCCCATAATATACTTTAAATTTTCTAGCTCTTTTTCATCTACAATTTCAATAGTTTTTTCATTTATCGGAATTTTATTCTCATCAATATATCTATAATATTCTTTTAATTTTTTAATTTTTTCAAACCTTTTATTATCATAATAGCTACTAGAACTAATTCCAACCCCTATAAACTCTTTATTTTCCCAATATTTAATATTGTGTCTTCCAAGCTTATTAGATAAACAAAAACTTGAAACTTCATAATGAGTATATCCCATTTTTGTTAGTCTATCTATAATATATAGATACATTTTTTCTTCTAATTCATCACTTAATTTAGTAATTTTTTTCTCTTTTAAAAGTTTAGAAAATCTTGATTTTTCTTCCCAAATTAAAGAATATATTGATATATGATCAGGTTTTAGGATTTCTATTTGATTAAGGTCATTTTCTAAGTCTTTTAGTGTTTGACTAGGTACAGCAAAAATTAAATCAATAGAAATATTAGAAAAGCCTGCTTTTTTAGCATCATAAAAAGTTTTAATACCATCCTCTTTATTATGCTCTCGTCTCATAAGTTTTAAAATATCATCATTAAAACTTTGTATACCTATGCTTAATCTATTAACACCTAATTTTTTTAACTCCATTAGTTTTTCTAAATCCATATTAGTTGGATTTAATTCTAAACTAATTTCAGTATTTTCATTAAACTTTAAATTAGATAATATTTTTTCAATAGATGAAATACTCAATACTGATGGCGTTCCTCCTCCAAAGTAAATAGTATCATATTCTAATTTAGGGTATAGATTAATTTCTTTTATTATATATTCTACATATCTTTCATATTCTCTTTGCATATTTGTAAGTATGTAAAAATCACAGTAACTACATCTAATATTACAAAATGGAATATGAATATATATTGCATCAATTTTACTTTTTATCATCTGGTCCTCCCAGATAATTATATCACTTCTAAAAAGATTTGACAATTTAGGTGGGGGGGGGGGTATAATATTTAGAGAGAATAAATTGATAATAATTATATATGGTTATTATCTTTTTTTACACATAAAATAATACACCAAAAACTATATTCACATATAGTTTTTGGTCATAAAAATAAATAAAAGAAAACAGGTTACGGGAACCTTAAGGGGAGATATATGAATAAATTTAACAAAGAGGAAATAAAAAGATGGCTAAAATCCACGATGAAAAATAAGGTGAGTATAAATGATAAGACAATCATACATTTTTTGATGACTGGTGCCTTATTTTTTGGTGCGAGTGGGATTTCGTATGGGGCTATAGATATTAATTCTGATGGTACAATAGCTTCAGGTCGTAATGCTGATGATGAAAGTCAAGCAGAAGGTGGAGCAAAGTTTAGAGGACAAGAAGTAGTAGCATTAAATCCTATAAAAGGTGGATATGATGGAGCACATACAAATAAAGAATTAATAGGAGATGGTGGAGTTTCAATTGGTTATGAATCAACTGCAAAGGGAAATAGATATTATAATAAAAAAACTAATGAAATAGAATATGATGAGGGGCCTTCAATAGGGAACAATCCTCATTATAAAATAAAAAGTATTGCAGGTAATGCAGTAGCAATTGGTAGAAAATCAGAAGCAAATGGAATAAACTCAATTGCGTTGGGTTCATATTCATCAAATGATGGAGATCAAGCAGTAGCTATAGGAACAAGAACATACTCAGAAGCACAAGCGACTGCTATAGGGAATGATACAATAGCAACAGGTTTTGGAAGTATTGCCATAGGTACAGATGATGTATTAAATGAAGCAGGTATAATAGCTGATGAAAAATTAAATGAAATAATAAAGAAAGCAATAGAAAAGAAAGTAAGCGAGAAGTTAGAAAATTTAGAAAATATTAGTAATGAGCATGAAGAGAATGGGAAAGAAACAGATTCTGTTAACACACCATACTCACCAACTGCAGCATATGGAAAGGGAGCTGTTGCAATTGGTGGAAGATCAATAGCATTTAAAGAGGGATCAACTTCTATAGGATCATTTGCTTTAAGTTTATCTGAATATTCAACAGCAATAGGGAGAAACTCATATGTTGCTGTTGGGTCTAATTTTGGTACAGCAATAGGTGCTAGATCTAGAGTATTTGCTGCTGATTCAGTGGCTATTGGTAAAGGTTCACAAGCTACAAGTACAGGTTCATTTTCTTTTGGTAGTGATGCAATAGCAGCTGGTGAGGGATCAATTGCAATTGGTAAAGATGTATTGGCAAATACAAATGTAGCAAATCTTAACGATTTAAAAGGTATTTGGGAAGGTGAAAGAACAAATATTGAACAAAGTATAAATAATTTCAAAAAAATAGATATAAAGTATGCTAATGATGAATCTGGGAATTTAAAATTATTTAAAGAAGAAAATGGTACTAAAAATGAAGATAATATATATAAAGCACAGACAAGAGAAGAATTTAAAAATGCAATAGCTATAGGGGATCATACTGTATCAAGTGGTAATAACTCTATAGCATTTGGTACAGCAGCAGGGAATCTTTCTAACAACTCTATAGCACTTGGTACATTAGCATATATTAAAGAAGAAGCTAATAACTCAGTTGCATTAGGTATGGGTTCAAGAGTTACAATGAAAAACTCAGTAGCTTTAGGGTATGGATCAGAAACAAATTATTTCTATAATAATGGTGATGGTTCAGAAGCAGCTAAAAATATACCTTATTATGCTAGTAAGTCAGAAGATAATATAAAAGCTGGAATAGAAAGAGATTATTATAAACCCACTAGTGCTACATATGAAATTGATAAAAGTGTTGCGTCTGATGGAGTAATATCTGTTGGTGGATGGAAAAAAGATGGAACTAAAGTAGGTCTTAGAAGAATAATAAATGCAGCCCCAGGAGCATTAGATACTGACGTTGCAGTTGTAGGACAATTAAGAGCATTAGAAAGTGCTGTTGGTATTAAGTATTTTTCAGTTAATAGTAATATTGAAGGAAATAAAGATAATAAAGGGGCAACAGGTGTAGATGCAGTAGCTATAGGTGGTGGAGTTAAAACTACTGGTGACCAATCTACTGCTATAGGTAATGATACAGATGCTATTGGAAAAGGTGCAATAGCAATAGGATCAGATGATGCAGATGGATATAATTCAAAAGATTGGACGGATGATACTTTTAGAAAATATAGTGCAGAAGGTTTTAAGAATGATAGAAATGGATATGTAAGAACTCGTGCAAAAGGAAATGGTTCAGTTGCTGTAGGATCACATGCTGTTGCAACCAATAAAGGAGCTTTAGCATTAGGTGTAAGTTCATTTGCAGGTGGGGATGATTCAGTTGCAATAGGTGATGCTTCTAGTGCTTCAGGAGATGGAACAGTTGCAATAGGTAAAGGATCTAAAGCAAGTAATGGAGCTAGTGTATATAAAAATAATAAGGGGAAATATGTAAATCCAGGGCATGACCCTAAAATTTCTAAATTCTATAACAATGATGCGGCAATTGATGGGATAGATAATGCATATAAATGGGTTCCAACAGGCGGAGAATTTTCAGTAGGAGATGAAGGAACAAAACTTACAAGAAGAATAATAAATGTAGCAGCAGGTCGTAATGATACTGATGCTGTTAATGTTGCACAATTAAAACAAGCAGAAGTACATTATTTTTCAGTAAATACAACTGGAGCTGCAGACAATGATAAAAATAAAGCAAATGATGGTGCAACAGGTGAAGGAGCTATTGCAATAGGAAGAAATGCAAGTTCTACAGCTTGGAGTACAGCATTAGGAAATAATGCAAAAGTTAATGGAGCTGATTCAGTTGCAATTGGTAATGAAGCTACAGTATTAAAACAAAATGAAAAGAGTATAACAGCTGTTAGTAACTCTGTATCAGTTGGAGCACATTCTAGTGTTAAAGCTGAAAGTTCTGTAGCAGTAGGGAAAAGTACAGTTATTGAAAAGGGAGAATCTGTTGCAATTGGGTATAGTTCACAAACAACAGAAGCAGAAACAGTATCTATTGGTAGTGAAGCAAAGGTAGAAGGTAAATACGGTATAGCTATAGGATCAAAGGTGAAAACAACAGCTGCTGGAGCTATAGCAATAGGTGGTAGAGCAGTAACAAAAGCAAATTCACAAAATGGAGAATTGGATATTTATAGATCTGTTGCAAGTGCTAAAAACTCAATAGTTATAGGTGGAGGAACTGGAAATCAAGAAGATGCCATAATTATAGGGAATGGTACTGTTATTTCAACAGGTGGTATAGCACTAGGAGTTGATTCAGTTTCAACTGATGGAACTACAGAATCTGGTTATGACATTGTAACTAATACAAATTCTACTATAATAGAAAAAATATGGAGACCAAAAAAGGGAAATTTTGCAATAGGTGGTAATAATACAACAAGAAGAATAGTAGGATTAGCAGCAGGTATCGCTGAAACTGATGCGGTTAACGTTGCACAGTTGAAAAAAATATTAGAGTTACCTATTAAAATAAAAAATAATGGAAAAGAGGCAGTATTAAAATTATATAATACAGCAAACTCACAACCTTTCACATTAGAAGCTGGTACTGGATTACAATATAAAATTAATGGGAATACTGCTAAACTTACAATAGATACTAGTACTCTTGGAAGTTTAAAAGGTGAAAAGGGAGAACAAGGGCAAAAAGGTGATGAAGGAAAGTCAGCATACCAAGTATGGATGGATGCTGGAAATAGTGGAACAGTCCAAGATTTCTTGAATAGTTTAAAAGGGCCACAAGGTGAAACTGGGGCAGCAGGGCCACAAGGAGTAGCAGGAAAAGATGGAGCACCAGGTGAAAAAGGAGAACGTGGTGAAAGAGGAGAACGTGGTGAAAGAGGAGAACGTGGTGAAAGAGGAGAACGTGGTGAAAGAGGAGAACGTGGTGAAAGAGGAGAACAAGGATCAGCCGGAGCACAAGGACCACAAGGAGCAACAGGACCAGTAGGGCCAGTAGGGCCACAAGGAGCAACAGGACCAGTAGGGCCAGCAGGACCAGCAGGGCCACAAGGAGTAGCAGGAAAAGATGGAGCACCAGGTGAAAAAGGAGAACGTGGTGAAAGAGGAGAACGTGGTGAAAGAGGACCAGAAGGAGTAGCTGGACCACAAGGACCACAAGGAGCAGCCGGAGCACAAGGACCACAAGGAGCAACAGGACCAGTAGGGCCAGTAGGGCCACAAGGAGCAACAGGACCAGTAGGGCCAGTAGGGCCACAAGGAGCAACAGGTAAAGATGGAATAAATGGAATAGATGGTAAAAATGGTAAATCAGCATATGATATATGGCTAGTAAATGGTGGAACTGGTTCTGAAAAAGAATTTTTAGATAGCCTAAAAGGTGAAAAAGGTGATCGTGGACCACAAGGACCAGCTGGAACAGGTGCAGCTGGAAGAGATGGTGTAACTGGTATAGGAGATATTTCTGGATTTAGTCCGGTTATATACACTTTAACTGAAGCAAATGGAAATAAATCTAGGGTTATAAAAGGTAATGATGGTAAGCTATATAAATACGAAGATGTAAAAGATAAGGTTTATGTTGAAGATGCTGTTGAAAATAAAAGAGGTTACTATAATTACACTGACATTTATGTAAATCCTACAACTGGAAAAGCTAGTTTAAGAAACGAAAATAGTGTTAAAATTGATCATATAAATCCTGAAAAACAAAAATTAGTTAAAATCGAGATAGATGAAAATGATGGTATTTTAAGAAGTATAGGTAATGTTGAAAGTGTTTTAGTTAAATTACCAGAAAATGATATTTATGAAACAATAGCAGGTAAGTTTAGCAAAGACGATACAAAAGTTTCTGCTATAAAGGAATCGAAAAAAGTATTATCTAGTACTGGAACTGAAAAAGGATTATTACAATTAAGTGATAAGTATGGAGTGGATACACAAAAACTAAATTCAGTTGCAACAATAAGAGATTTACAAGTATTATCAATAGCAGGATTAGACTTTGTAGGAAATGATAGTAAAGAAATACATAAAAATCTAGGAGAAACTTTAAGTATTCTAGGAGAACAAGACCAAAATAAAGAGGGGTATATAGATGTTAAGGCTAATGATATACCTACAGCAAGTAATAATATTTTAGTTACTGAAAAAACTTTATCAAATGGATATAAAAAAGATAAAGCATTAGAAGTAAGATTAGCTAGCAATCTTGTAAACATAGATTCAATAACAACTAGTAAAGATAGTGGGAAAAATCAAACAAAATTAACATCAAATGGTATAACAGCAGTACATGAAAATACTGATGGTTCTTTTGTAGTATCAAAAGTAACAAAAGATGGTCTTAATGTTTTAGAAGCAAAAGATTCTTTAGGTACACCAAAAGAAAATGGGAAATCTTCAGCTTATGGATTAGATTCAGCAGTTTTAAAAGGAAATGATGGTAAAAGGGTTGAAATAGAAACAGATAGTATACAATTAATTGATGGTGAAAAAATAAATACACAAAGAGCAGATAGAAATATTATTAAAAACGCTAAAGGATCATCAAAACAAACTGTAGATGGATTAATAATAAGTAAAATAGTTGATAATGGAACAATTGAAAATAAAGCAGAATATACTTTAAATAAGGTTTTATTAGAAGATAAAGAAAATACTGTTAGCATAGAAAATGGAGATATTACATTTAAAAATACAAAAGATTTTGAAATGAATAATCAAAATAGTTCAAAATTAAATAGAAATGGTTTAGAGCTTAAAGGATATAACGGAGAAACAAATATCTTATTAAAATCTAGCACAGAAAATGAACCTTCAAAATTAATATTTAATAGTGGTACTAAATTAAATGCAGATGGAACAAAACTAGAAGCAATAAAGGCATTAGAAATAAATGCTGGAAATGCTAAAGAACAAACAAGTATAGTATTTAATAGAAATGGTAAGATAACAGGACTTGAAGAAAGAAACGTTAACTCAGAAAAATACGGAATAGATGAAAATGTAACTAGAGCAGCAACAGAAGCAGCAGTAAAAGATTTATCAGATAAGATAGGTCCAAAATCTGATGGTAGAGATGGAGTAGATGGAATAAATGGTTCTGCAGGAACAACTGGACCAACAGGTAAAGATGGATTAAATGGAAAAGATTTAAATTCTAAAGTAAATGCTCTAAGAAACGGTGAAGCTGGAATAGTTGTATATACAGATAAAGATGGAAATAGAGTAGTAAAAGCAAATGATGGTAAATACTATGATAAGAATTTAGTTACTGAAGATGGAAAAGTAATTTATAAAAAAGGTAATTTAGAATTTGTTAAAATTGGAGATAAATATCATAAACTAAAAGCAGACGGAAGTATAGAAGAAAATCCAACTGAAAATATAGGTGATGTTGTAACTCCAGAATCAGTAGAAAATATTAAAGCTTCATTAGTAAATCCAGATGGAACAACTAAAACACCATTAGTAGAACTTGGAAATATAAAGAGTTCATTAGGAGCAGATTTTGAAGGAGTAGATTCTCCTATAGAATCAGAAAAAAATGGTGTAAAAAAAGAAATAGGAAAAGTAGTTGATAATTTATATAGCAAGAAGGGTAAAGACAAAAATAAGGTAGTGACAGTAGCTGACTTACAAGCAGTAGCTCTAGCAGGACTTGATTTTACAGGTAATGAAGGAGAAACAAATAGAAGATTAGGTAGTAAGTTAGAAATAGTAGGAAAAGATACTATTAAGTCATTTGAAAATTACTCAACAGAAAATGTTGCAACGAAAGTAACAGAAGGTAAAGTAGAAATAGGGATATTAGAAAAGCCAACATTTAAACAAATTGCTGTAGAGGACGAAACTTTAAAAGGAAATAAATTAACACTATCACCAAATAGTGTAGTAATAACAAAAACTACAAATGGTGAAAATGAAAGCAAAATAAGTGAAAATGCAATACTAACAGGAACAAATCTAAAATTTGAAAGAGTGAAAAATAGTGCAAATGGAATTGGAAGAAAAGATATAGGAAGTGTTACCGGATTAGAACATAGAGATGTAAATTCAACTGATTATGGTATTTCAGAAAATAAAGGAAGAGCAGCAACAGAAGCAGCAGTAAAAGACTTGTCAGATAAGATAGGTCCAAAATCTGATGGTAGAGATGGAAAAGATGGTACAAATGGAAATACAGGAGCAGCAGGAGAAAAAGGACCAACAGGACAAGATGGATTAAATGGAAAAGACTTAACATCAAAAGTAAATGCTCTAAGAAATGGTGAAGCAGGAATAGTAGTATATACAGACAAAAATGGAAATAGAGTTGTTAAGGCAAATGATGGAAAATATTATTCTAAAGATTTAGTTACAAAAGATGGAGAAGTAATTTATAAAAAAGGTGAAGATAAATATATTAAAAAAGGTGGAAATTACTATAAATTAAATTCAGATGAAACAGTTGCTACAGAAATGTCTAATGGTATAAATGATAAAACATTTGGTGACGATATAACAAAAGAAGTTAAAGATATTAAAGCATCATTAGTAAATCCAAATGGAAGTACAACAGAAGCTAATACAGTATTATCAAATATCTCAGAAGGTAAGAAATTAACAGATGCAGTAAATGTAAGTCAATTAAACAAAGCTGTAGAAAAAGGAAATATTCTAACAGAAAATGGAAAGGCAAAAGTAGATTTAAATACAACAAGTGAAGAGATACAAGAATTAGAAGCTGAATTATTAAAAGAGGCTACAAATCCAAATCTAGACTTTGAAAAAATAGAAGAATTAAAAACAAAAATCAAAGAGCTAAGAGATAATCAACTAGCAACAGTAGGAAATGTAGCAGATACAATAAATAATGTAGGAATAAACATAGCAGCAAATATAGGAGAAGAGAATAAAGCAGAAGATAATGTTAAACTACAAAAAATAGGAAAGAAATTAGAGATATTAAAGGCAACAGATGATATTGAACTAAAAGATAAAACATTTGAAGGAAAAAATCTAATAACAAAAGTAAGACAAGCTCAAACAGGAGATACAGTAGTAGAGATAGGATTTACAAACAAACCAGAATTTAAGTTAATAACACTAAAAGGAGAAAATGGAAAAGACGGAGAAATAGGAGTAGATGGAGAAGGAAATGTAGTAGTTATTAATGGAAAAGATGGTAAGAATGGTCATGATGGACAAGATGGCAAGAAAGCATCAAAAGTAATAACAGAAGAAACTATAGGAAATCAAAAGATAACATACAAGATAAATGATGGAGAATCTAATACAACTACGTTAAAAGAAGGATTTAACTTTAAATCGAAAGATTTAACAATTAAAACAAAAAAAGATACAGGTAAGATAGAATTAAATATATCAGATAAAGTTAAAAAAGAGTTAACAGGAAAAGGAATAGACGGTAGGGATGGATTAGATGGAACAAAAGGTAATGCAGGAGCAACTGGACCAACAGGACAAGATGGATTAAATGGAAAAGACTTAACATCAAAAGTAAATGCTCTAAGAAATGGTGAAGCAGGAATAGTAGTATATACAGACAAAAATGGAAATAGAGTTGTTAAGGCAAATGATGGAAAATATTATTCTAAAGATTTAGTTACAAAAGATGGAGAAGTAATTTATAAAAAAGGTGAAGATAAATATATTAAAAAAGGTGGAAATTACTATAAATTAAATTCAGATGAAACAGTTGCTACAGAAATGTCTAATGGTATAAATGATAAAACATTTGGTGACGATATAACAAAAGAAGTTAAAGATATTAAAGCATCATTAGTAAATCCAAATGGAAGTACAACAGAAGCTAATACAGTATTATCAAATATCTCAGAAGGTAAGAAATTAACAGATGCAGTAAATGTAAGTCAATTAAACAAAGCTGTAGAAAAAGGAAATATTCTAACAGAAAATGGAAAGGCAAAAGTAGATTTAAATACAACAAGTGAAGAGATACAAGAATTAGAAGCTGAATTATTAAAAGAGGCTACAAATCCAAATCTAGACTTTGAAAAAATAGAAGAATTAAAAACAAAAATCAAAGAGCTAAGAGATAATCAACTAGCAACAGTAGGAAATGTAGCAGATACAATAAATAATGTAGGAATAAACATAGCAGCAAATATAGGAGAAGAGAATAAAGCAGAAGATAATGTTAAACTACAAAAAATAGGAAAGAAATTAGAGATATTAAAGGCAACAGATGATATTGAACTAAAAGATAAAACATTTGAAGGAAAAAATCTAATAACAAAAGTAAGACAAGCTCAAACAGGAGATACAGTAGTAGAGATAGGATTTACAAACAAACCAGAATTTAAGTTAATAACACTAAAAGGAGAAAATGGAAAAGACGGAGAAATAGGAGTAGATGGAGAAGGAAATGTAGTAGTTATTAATGGAAAAGATGGTAAGAATGGTCATGATGGACAAGATGGCAAGAAAGCATCAAAAGTAATAACAGAAGAAACTATAGGAAATCAAAAGATAACATACAAGATAAATGATGGAGAATCTAATACAACTACGTTAAAAGAAGGATTTAACTTTAAATCGAAAGATTTAACAATTAAAACAAAAAAAGATACAGGTAAGATAGAATTAAATATATCAGATAAAGTTAAAAAAGAGTTAACAGGAAAAGGAATAGACGGTAGGGATGGATTAGATGGAACAAAAGGTAATGCAGGAGCAACTGGACCAACAGGACAAGATGGATTAAATGGAAAAGACTTAACATCAAAAGTAAATGCTCTAAGAAATGGTGAAGCAGGAATAGTAGTATATACAGATCAAGCAGGAAATAGAGTTGTTAAGGCAAATGATGGAAAATATTATTCTAAAGATTTAGTTACAAAAGATGGAGAAGTAATTTATAAAAAAGGTGAAGATAAATATATTAAAAAAGGTGGAAATTACTATAAATTAAATTCAGATGAAACAGTTGCTACAGAAATGTCTAATGGTATAAATGATAAAACATTTGGTGACGATATAACAAAAGAAGTTAAAGATATTAAAGCATCATTAGTAAATCCAAATGGAAGTACAACAGAAGCTAATACAGTATTATCAAATATCTCAGAAGGTAAGAAATTAACAGATGCAGTAAATGTAAGTCAATTAAACAAAGCTGTAGAAAAAGGAAATATTCTAACAGAAAATGGAAAGGCAAAAGTAGATTTAAATACAACAAGTGAAGAGATACAAGAATTAGAAGCTGAATTATTAAAAGAGGCTACAAATCCAAATCTAGACTTTGAAAAAATAGAAGAATTAAAAACAAAAATCAAAGAGCTAAGAGATAATCAACTAGCAACAGTAGGAAATGTAGCAGATACAATAAATAATGTAGGAATAAACATAGCAGCAAATATAGGAGAAGAGAATAAAGCAGAAGATAATGTTAAACTACAAAAAATAGGAAAGAAATTAGAGATATTAAAGGCAACAGATGATATTGAACTAAAAGATAAAACATTTGAAGGAAAAAATCTAATAACAAAAGTAAGACAAGCTCAAACAGGAGATACAGTAGTAGAGATAGGATTTACAAACAAACCAGAATTTAAGTTAATAACACTAAAAGGAGAAAATGGAAAAGACGGAGAAATAGGAGTAGATGGAGAAGGAAATGTAGTAGTTATTAATGGAAAAGATGGTAAGAATGGTCATGATGGACAAGATGGCAAGAAAGCATCAAAAGTAATAACAGAAGAAACTATAGGAAATCAAAAGATAACATACAAGATAAATGATGGAGAATCTAATACAACTACGTTAAAAGAAGGATTTAACTTTAAATCGAAAGATTTAACAATTAAAACAAAAAAAGATACAGGTAAGATAGAATTAAATATATCAGATAAAGTTAAAAAAGAGTTAACAGGAAAAGGAATAGACGGTAGGGATGGATTAGATGGAACAAAAGGTAATGCAGGAGCAACTGGACCAACAGGACAAGATGGATTAAATGGAAAAGACTTAACATCAAAAGTAAATGCTCTAAGAAATGGTGAAGCAGGAATAGTAGTATATACAGATCAAGCAGGAAATAGAGTTGTTAAGGCAAATGATGGAAAATATTATTCTAAAGATTTAGTTACAAAAGATGGAGAAGTAATTTATAAAAAAGGTGAAGATAAATATATTAAAAAAGGTGGAAATTACTATAAATTAAATTCAGATGAAACAGTTGCTACAGAAATGTCTAATGGTATAAATGATAAAACATTTGGTGACGATATAACAAAAGAAGTTAAAGATATTAAAGCATCATTAGTAAATCCAGATGGAAGTACAAATGATGCTAAAACGACATTATCAAATATAGAAAGTGTTATTATAAAAGATTCTGAAAATAAGATTAGTGAAAAATACAATAGTATTGATACTGATGATGTAAATAGAGAAAATGCTAAAAAAGAAGGTATTAATCTATCTAAAGGTGTAGTAGAAAAACTAATTGAAGAAAAATCATATACTAAATTAAATAGTGCTGCAACAGTTAAAGACTTACAAGCAGTAGCAATAGCAGGGCTTGATTTTGAAGGAAATGATGGTAATACTGTTCACAGAGAATTAGCAAGTAAATTAACTATTAAGGGTGAAGGAGGAGTAGCAGAACCAACAAAAACAGCTTCTGGAAACATTTATGTTGCAAAAGATGGTACACCAGATGCAAATGGATTAGTAGTTAAGTTAGCTAGCAATCTAGTAAATATAGATTCAATTTCAAATGGAGGAAATACAAAGATAGTCTTTGGAGATAACACATTAAACTTTGGAGGAGCTAAGATTACAAACTTGGCTAAAGGAACTGATGATTCAGATGCTGCAACAGTAGGACAAGTAAACAATATATTAAATGGTGAAAGTGGAATTGTAGTATATACAGATAGAGAAGGAAATAGACTACATAAAGCAAAAGATGGAGAATATTACAAAGAGGTATTAGATGGATATCCAGTATTCAAAGATGGAGATACTAAATATGCTAAAAAAGGAGAAGACTTCTTTAAAGTAGTAGATGGAAAGATAACAGAAGAAAAAGCAGCAAAAGAAATAGTAGATAAATTCAATAAAGAATTAGATCCGAATGAATTACTTGAAGGAGGAGCATTACCAAAACAAAAAGAAGTAGTAGCAAGAGTAGTAAATCCAGATGGAAGTACAGTAACCCCAACAGTATTAACAAATGTAGCTGATGGAAAAATAGGAAAAGATTCAAGTGATGCTGTAACAGGAAACCAAATATATGAAATAGAAAAAGATATATTAGGAATACCAACAACAGAAAAAGGAGAATTAACAGGACCAGTATTTAATTCAATAAGTAATGTAGATGGGACAACAACACAAGGAAGAACATTTACAGAAGCAATAAATAATGTTACAGATAAAGTAAATGAAGGAATATACTTTAAAGGGAATTCAGATACTACTACTAAAAAATTACTAGGAAGTACATTAGCAGTAAAAGGAGAAGGAACAGATAATATTGAAAACTTTGCAAGTGCAAGTGGAAATATTAAAGTTGATGTTAAGGAAAATAACTTAGAATTAAGATTAAATAAAGACTTAACAAATATTACATCAATTTCAAATGGAAATGGTACAACTATTACTTTTGGAGATAACACATTAAACTTTGGAGGAGCTAAGATTACAAACCTAGCTAAAGGAACTGAGGATTCAGATGCTGCAACAGTAGGACAAGTTAAAGATTATATAAATGGTGCAACAACTGAAGTTATATCAGGTGATAATTCTGTAGTAATTACAGGACAAAATGATGCTACTGATAAACATAATGTTTATACTATTTCACTTAAAAAAGATGGAAAAGTAGAAACTGGTGATAATAACTTAGTAACAGGAGCTACTGTAAGAGATGCAATAGATAAAGCCAGAACAGAGTTAAATGATGGAGATAATACTTACGTACTTGTAAATAAAGGTAAAAATGGACAATTTGTGTATACAGTTGAAATAAATGATAAACTTAAAGGTATAAAATCAATATCAGGCTTACAAACACCAACAAATGATGATGAGGCTGCAAATAAAAAATATGTAGATGAGAAAATAAAAAATATAAAAAATATAGGTGGTGGACTATACTTTGCAGGAAATAATAAAAATAATGATATTCATAAAGTGCTAGGAAATAAGCTAGAAATAATTGGTGGACATGATGAAAAGGGTGTATCAGCTAAAAATACTTATGTAGAAAGTGAAGATAATAAGCTAGTAGTCAAATTTGCAGAAAAACCATCATTTGAAGGAATTGAATTGAAAAATAAAGGTGGTACTGGAATTGAAATTAATCCTGAGGGAGATTCTATAAAACTATCTCAAGGTGATAAAGATGTAAAAATAACAGGAGTAGCAGATGGTGTAAATCCAAATGATGCTGTTAATAAGGGTCAATTAGACAAGGCTATAGCTGAAGCAAATAATGGTATTAAAAATGTAAATAGCGGTATTGCAAATGCTATTGCAATGGCTAACTTAACTCAAGTTACATATAGAGGTGAACAAAATCATCAAATAAGTGCTGGTTATGGATACTATGATAAAGAACATGCACTAGGTCTAGGTTTAAGTGGTATAACAGATAGTGGTAAGTTTGTATATAAAGTTAGTGGAAGTGTGAATACAAAAGGTAAAATTGGAGTAGGAGCTGGAATTGGATACCAATTTGGTAATAAAAATAAATCAAAAGATGAAGATGAAATTTTAGAATTAAAAGCAAAACTAAAAAAATCTAATGATAAATTAAAAGATGCAGAAGATAGATTATCTAAAACAGAAAAATTACTTGAAAAATTATCTGAAAAAGTAGATAGACTAACTAATACAAACAAACTATTTATTATTAATGATTATAAAGTTGATAAATTTATATTAACTAAGAGCCAAGTAAAAGAACTAGAACTAATAGTTAAAGAACTAAATGAAAAATATAAAGGAAGAGAAATTGATATAACTGGATTTACAGATATATCTGCCTCTGAAAAATATAACTTGGATTTAGGATTAAATAGAGCTAAAAATGTACTAGAAAAAATGCGTAGATTAGGACTAGATGAAAGTATAACTATAGGTAAGGTAAGTTCATTTGGTAGAAATAATACAGTTTCAACAAGCTATACTGTGGAAGGTAAGTTTGAAAATAGAAGAGTTGAAATACTAGTTAAATAGAATGTAAATTAAGTTGCAGTTTTCATATATATATGACGCTGCAACTTTTTTACAAAAGCAAACTAAAGTTAATTTTAAATTTATATAATTTTGTTTTTGCTTAAATTTTATAAAAAATATAAACAAAAGTTTAAAAAAGCTTGAATTTATTTGCTTTTTTGACTAAATAAAGGTAAAATAAAATATAATATATGGAAAGGAGATAATTTAAATGGTAGGAATTATCGTTGCAACACATGGAGAGTTGGCAAATGGATTATTACATGCTTCAAAAATGATTTTTGGAGAACAAGAAGATTTTGCAGTTTGTAATTTAATGCCACAAGAATCGCCAGAAACTTTAAAAGAAAAAATACTTTCTGCGGTATCTTCATTTGAAAACAAAGAAGAAGTTCTATTATTAGTTGACCTATGGTCAGGAACTCCATTTAACCAAGCAAACGCTTTATTAAATGATCATCCAACATGGGCATTAGTAGCTGGGACTAATTTACCAATGCTATTTGAAGCTTTTGAGGCTCGTGAAGACGAAGAAACAGCCTATAAAGTTGCAAGTCGTGTTATAGAAGCTGGAAAAACTGCTATTAGGGGTAAACCTGAAAGCATTAATCCAAAATCTAGTATTAAAAAAGTAGTAGGTGCAGGAGCTGTCGAACAAGACGGTGAAATTGAATACGTATTAGCGCGTATTGACACTAGATTACTACATGGACAAGTTGCTACATCTTGGACAAAAACAACTGGACCTAACAGAATTATTGTAGTTTCAGATGCAGTTTCAAGAGATGCACTAAGAAAGAAAATGATAGAGGAAGCTGCACCACCAGGTGTTAAAGCTCACGTTGTACCAATTGACAAAATGATAGCTGTTGATAAAGACAGAAGATTTGGTGGTACAAAAGCTATGCTATTATTTGAAACACCTCAAGATGCTCTAAGAGCTATAGAAGGTGGAGTAAGAGTTAAATCTTTAAATTTAGGTTCAATGGCTCACTCTAAAGGAAAAGAAGTATTAACAAGAGCAGTAGCTATGGATATGGATGATGTTAAAACATTTGAAAAAATATTAAGTTTAGGTATAGAAGTAGAAGCAAGAAAAGTGCCTTCTGATTCACCTGAAAAAATTGAAGATATATTAGATAGAGCAAGAAAAGCATTTTCAAACTAGGAGGAATTAAATTATGTCAATAATAACAATAATATTAATTGCTATTGTAGCCTTTCTAGCAGGTATAGAAGGAGTTTTAGACCAATGGCAATTCCACCAACCAATAGTTGCATGTACTTTAGTAGGTTTAGTTACAGGAAACCTAGAAGCAGGTGTAATATTAGGTGGATCATTACAATTAATAGCATTAGGATGGTCTAATGTTGGAGCGGCAATAGCTCCAGATGCTGCATTAGCATCAATAGCATCAAGTATCATAATGGTATTATCAATAGGAGCAAATCCTACACCAGAAACAATAAGAACAGCTATAAATACTGCAATTGCGGTAGCAATACCTTTATCAGTAGCAGGATTATTCTTAACAATGATAGTAAGAACTGTTAGTATACCTATTGTTCATATAATGGATAAAAAAGCAGAAACTGCAAACTTTGCTGCAATAGAATTATGGCAATATGTTGCAATCTCATTACAAGGTTTACGTATAATGATACCAGCTATTTTCTTATGTTTAATACCATCAGAATCAGTTCAAGCAGCATTACAAGCAATGCCAGCTTGGTTATCAGAAGGAATGGGAATTGGTGGAGGAATGGTTGCTGCTGTTGGGTACGCAATGGTAGTTAACATGATGTCTACTAAGTCAGTATGGCCTTTCTTTATTTTAGGATTTACTGTAGCAGTTTTAGCAGACTTAACACTAATCGCATTAGGTGCAATAGGTGTTGCAATGGCTTTAATCTATATTGGATTAAAAACTATGGCTACAAGCAATAGTGGTGCAGGTAGTATGGATCCATTAGGTGACATTTTAAATGATTATTAGGATTTGGGGGTAGAAATACATATGGAAAAGAAAATAACATTATCAAAAGGAGAACGTTTTCGTGTAGCACTACGTCACCAATTCCTACAAGGTTCTTGGAACTATGAACGTATGCAAAACGGTGGTTGGGGTTATGCAATGATACCAGCTATCAAAAAACTTTATCCAAATAAAGAAGATCAAATAAAAGCAATGCAAAGACATTTAGAATTTTATAATACTCACCCTTATGTTTCATCGCCAGTATTAGGTGTTACATTAGCGCTAGAAGAAGATAGAGCAAATGGAGCAGATATTGATGACGTTACAATACAAGGTGTTAAAGTTGGTATGATGGGACCATTAGCAGGTGTTGGGGATCCAGTATTCTGGTTCACAGCTCGTCCAATTTTAGGAGCATTAGCAGCTTCATTAGCATTAACTGGAAGTATAATAGGACCATTATTATTCTTTATAGTATGGAATATAATGAGATTAGCATTTGAATGGTATACACAAGAATTTGGTTATAGAGTAGGAACTAAGATAACTAAAGATTTATCTGGTGGATTACTAGGTAAAATTACAGAAGGTGCATCTATATTAGGTATGTTTATAGTTGGTGCTTTAGTTAAAAGATGGGTTTCAATTAACTTTACTCTAACAGCTTCTCGTCCAATTGATACTGCAACATTAAATGCTGCAGGAGAAGTAGTAAGAGAAATTAAAAATGTTGAATACTTTAACTTACAACATACATTAGATTCATTAATTCCAGGATTACCTGCATTACTACTTACATTATTATGTTGTTGGTTATTAAGAAAGAAAGTTTCTCCAATAACTATAATAATTGTATTATTCGTAGTAGGGGTAGTAGCTCACGTTGCAGGAATTATGTAATATGATAAAAGGAATAAATACTGAAATTGATTATTCAATTAAATGTATTTCATACTTGGGTATTAGTAGTTATGGAAAAATGTACATTGGAAATATGGGAATAGAATTTTTTAATGATAAAAATATTAAAGATTTTATTCTAATTCCTTGGACTGAAGTTGAATATATATCAGCGTCTGTTATATTTGGAAGATATATAAATAGATTTTCTGTATTTACAAAGAAAAATGGACATTTTGAATTTTCAACAAGAGATAATAAAAAAACATTAAAAGCTATGAATAAATATATAAGTAGCGAGAAATTACTAAGATCCCCATCCTTTTTAGGGTATGTATCTAAATTTTTAAAAAAGATATTTTAATAAAAAAGCCTTATAAGTTATGCTTATAAGGTTTTTTCGTATAATTTTATTTTCTACCATTAATATCTAGTAGTGCATCAACTACTGAATCTAAATTCTTTTTAATAAATTTTTCAAAATTATCTTTAGTGTATTTACCACTAGTTAAATGATATAAGGTAGCAACATAAATACCTGTTTCATTTTTAATTAAATTTGCATTATTATGATTACTTGTTGCTTCGTCAAATAAGATATTTATTTTTTCTTTTTTAATAAGTTCTATAGCATTTTTAAGATCAACTGCACTAGGAGAGTGTATTACTGAAGGCTCTATTACAACGCTTACAGTAAGTCCAAAATCCGCTAGTAAATAATCATACCCAGCATGTGTTGTTGATATTTTTATATTATATAAATCAACATTTTTTAATTTCTTCTTAGCTTCAATTAACATAAGTCTTAGCTTTTTATTGTATTGACTTGCATTTTTTAAATAAAATATTCTATTTTTTTTGTCTATACTACCTAATTTTCTTGCAATTTGATTAACTTGTTCTATACTTCTACTAATTGAGATAAACGTATGCATATTAACTTGATCTATACTTGTTCCTGAAGCCTTCATAAGACCAACATTTTCATTTGCATTTATCACCTTTATTTTAGGGTCATTTAATGCGTCCAACATCTTATATGCATATTCGTCATGTCCTATTCCATTTACAACAAGAATGTCTACGTCTTTTAACCTAGTTAAATCTTCATAGCTAGGATCATAATTATGAGCATTAATATTTTCAGGTACAATTGACACAACATTCATTTTATCTCCAACAATATTTGTTACATAACTATAATACGGAAGCATAGTAACACCTACTGTTAATTTTGCAAAAATTATACTAGGTAGAAAAAGTAAAATTACTAATAATTTTTTTCTCATTTTTACCACCTCTTAAGTCAAATATTAACAAAAAAACATAATATTTTCAATAATACAATTCAGTTACAAGATCTATATTTTTCTAAATCTATATTATATAAAAGAAAATATTTATTAAAATTTTTTCAGTTATAATGTGTATAAAATCAGAAAAATAGTAAATTTAACATTTTATAGTTGAAAAAAACTAATAAATTTGATAAAATTATCACATAAGAATAGGGGAGGAAAAATATGAGAGAAGTAAAATACAATTACAGAGATTTAGGATTATCTAACACAAAAGAAATGTTATTAAAAGCAAATAGAGAAGGATATTCAGTACCAGCTTTTAACTTTAACAACTTAGAACAATTACAAGCTATAATAGAAGCATGTGTAGAAATGGGAGCACCAGTTATATTACAAGTTTCACCAGGAGCTAGAAACTATATAGGAAAAGATATGATACCATTCATGGCAAAAGCTGCAACATCTTACGTAGCTGCAAGTGGATCTGATATACCAGTAGCATTACACTTAGACCATGGTCCAAGTTTTGAAATAGCAGAAGACTGTATCTTAAATAGTGGGTTCTCATCAGTAATGATAGACGCTAGTAAATATGACTACGATGAAAACGTAGCTTTATCTAAAAAAGTTGCTGAATTTGCACACCAATATGATGTAACAGTTGAAGCAGAATTAGGAGTTTTAGCAGGAGTTGAAGACGAAGTATCTGCTGAAGAACATATATTCACTAAACCAAGTGAAGTTGAAGACTTTGTTTCTAAAACAGGTGTAGATTCATTAGCAATAGCAATAGGTACATCTCATGGAGCATTCAAATTTAAACCAACAGATGATCCACATATAAGATTAGATATTTTAAAACAAATAGAAGAAAAAATACCAGGATTCCCTATCGTATTACACGGTTCATCTTCAATACCACAACAATATGTTAGAATAATTAACGAAAATGGTGGAAAAATAGAAGATGCTTTAGGTATACCTGATAAACAATTACATGAAGCTTCAAAATCAGCAGTAGCTAAAATAAATGTTGACTCTGATGGAAGATTAGCATTCACTGCAGGAGTTAGAAAAGCATTTATGGATAATCCAGCTGAATTTGACCCTAGAAAATACTTAGCTAAAGGTAAAGAATTCATGAAGAAATACTATAAAGAAAAAATAGTAGATGTTTATGGTGCAGAAGGTGCATACAAAAAAGGGACAGAAAGAAAATAAGTAAAATTAAATAAAGGGGGTGTAAAAGCCCCACTTTTAATATATATAAAGAAAGGGTAATACTATATGACGAAATATATATTTGTAACTGGTGGAGTTGTGTCATCTCTAGGTAAAGGTATAACTGCTGCCTCACTTGGTAGATTACTTAAAGAAAGAGGTTATAAGGTAACAATACAAAAATTTGATCCATATATTAATGTTGATCCAGGTACTATGAGTCCATATCAGCATGGAGAGGTTTTTGTAACTGATGACGGGGCTGAAACAGATTTAGATTTAGGACATTATGAAAGATTTATAAACGAGGATTTAACAAAATATAATAATGTTACTAATGGTAAAATAATGTCATCAATAATAAATAAGGAAAGAAAAGGTGAGTACTTAGGAGCAACTGTACAATATATACCTCATGTAACAAATGAAATAAAACAAAATATATTAAATGCAGTTAACTCTACAAATTCTGATATAGTAATAACTGAAATAGGTGGAACTATAGGTGATATAGAAAGTGTAGCTTTTATTGAAGCTATTAGACAATTTAGATATGAAGTTGGTAGAGAAAATGTAGTATTTATCCACGTTTCTTTATTACCATATTTAAAAGCTGCAAAAGAATTAAAAACAAAACCAACTCAACAAAGTGTTAAAATATTACAAAGTATGGGGATTAATCCTGATATTATTGTTTTAAGAAGTGAGTACCCTGTATCTAAAGAAATAAAGAAAAAAATCTCCTTATTCTGTGATGTTGATGAAACATCTGTTATAGAAGCACTAGATGCAAATAGTATATATGAAGTACCAGTAAATATGGAGGAATTAGGTTTAGCTGATGAAGTTTGTAGAAAGTTATCATTAAAAAATATCAAACCAAATTTAGCTAAATGGAAAGAAATGTTAGATACATTTAAAAATTATGATAGAGAAATAAAAGTTGCTGTTGTTGGAAAATATGTTGAATTAAAAGATGCATATATTAGTATAACAGAAGCACTAGAACATGCAGCATATCAATTAAAAGCAAAAGTTAATATTGATTATTTAAAATCAGAAGAAATAGATATAAGTATGCTTGCAAACTATGATGGAGTACTAGTACCAGGTGGATTTGGTGGCCGTGGAATTGAAGGTAAAATAGCGTCTATAAAATATGCAAGAGAAAATAAAGTTCCATTTTTAGGTATTTGTTTAGGTATGCAAGTTGCTGCTATTGAATTTGGTAGAAATGTACTAGGTTTAGAAGATGTAAATACGGAAGAAATAAATGAAAATTGTAAAAACCCAGTAATACATTTAATGAAAAGCCAAGAAGGTATTGATAATTTAGGTGGAACAATGAGACTTGGAGCATATCCATGTAAATTAGATAAAAATAGTATAGCGTATAGAGAATACAAAGAAGAACTAATTTCAGAAAGACATAGACATAGATTTGAATTTAATAATAGCTATAAAAAAATGTATGAAGAAAAAGGATTTAAATTTAGTGGAGTATCACCAAATGGTAATTATGTAGAAGTAATAGAATTAGAAAATCATCCATATTTTGTAGCATCTCAATATCACCCAGAATTTAAAAGCCGTCCTAATAAAGCACATCCTCTATTTAAAGGCTTTATAAAGGCGATACTAGAAAGTGTTGAAACTAAATAATGATTTATTTACATCTATTTATAATCTCAATGCTACCTTTAATAGAATTAAGAGGAGCTATTATTTATGCTGCGGTATATAAATTAAATATATTTTTATCGATTGCAATTTGTGTTTTAGGAAATATTATTGTAATACCTATTATCTACATATTTGCAATGAAAACGATAGATTTATTAGCAAAAATTAAATATACTAAAAAAATTGCAGACTTTATTTTACATAAAGGACATAAGGCTGCATTAAAATTAAAAGCTAAAAAATCAAGCTATATTGCATTACTATTATTTGTTGGTATACCATTACCTGGAACAGGAGTTTGGACAGGAACACTAGCTTCAATACTATTAGGACTAGATCCTAAAAAAAGTTTTGTAGCTATGTTATTTGGTTGTATATTAGCAAGTATAATTATGTATTTAAGCTTATATGTAGTTATATAAAAGAAGTACAAAAAAAAGTGCTTCTTTTTTTCTATGTAGATGTTATGGTATAATAAGAAAAAAGAAAAAAACAAGGAGAATTATGGATATAGTAGGACCAGCAGGTAATTATGAAAAATTAAAAGCAGCGATAAAAGCTGGAGCTAATGAAGTATATATGGGTCTAAAAGGGTTTGGAGCTAGAAGAAATAACGATAACTTAGGATATGAAGAAATATTTGAAGGAATAGATTATGCTCATACAAGAGGTGTTAAATGTCTACTAACTTTAAATACTGTAATGAAAGATATAGAATTAAAAAATGCTATAAATGCTTTCATGCCAATATACGAACATGGAATAGATGCAGTTATTATACAAGATTTAGGGATGATATCAGTACTTAAGAAAAATTTTCCAGATTTAGTACTTCATGGTAGTACGCAAATGACAGTTGCAAATAGTGATGAAGCAAACTATATGAAAAGCTTAGGATTAAAAAGAGTTGTATTAGCAAGAGAACTTAGTTTTGAAGAAATAAAAACAATTAGAGAAAATACAGATATAGAATTAGAGGTTTTTGTATCAGGTGCTATGTGTATATCTTATTCAGGAAACTGTTATGTAAGTAGCTTTATAGGTGGTAGAAGTGGTAACCGTGGTATGTGTGCTTATACTTGTCGTAAAAAATTTAAAGAGGATAACAATGAATTAAAATATACCTTATCTCCAAATGATCAACTACTAAAAAAAGAGGAAATAGAAAAGTTAAAATCTATAGGAATAAACTCTATAAAAGTAGAAGGTAGAAAGAAAAATCCAAATTATGTTTTTGAAACTGTTTCATATTATCGTGATGTACTAGATGGAATAGAACATGAAAGTATGAGCTATAAGTTATTTAATAGAGGTTATTCAAAAGGATATTTTTATCTGGATAATAAGTTAATGAATACTAAATACTCATCTAACTTTGGTTATTTAATTGGTAAGAATAAAGAGGGTAAAATTACTTTATTAGATGAATTAGAAAATGGTGATGGAGTACAGTTTGTTGATGAAAACTTTGAAACTATTGAAGGTATTTTTGTTAATAGAATAATGTTAAATAATAAGAAAGTGGCTATTGCAAAAAAAGGTGATGAAATAGAATTGAATATGCCTAAAAACACTAAATATGTATACAAAAATTATTCGAAAAAAATAAATGATATCCTAGATAATCAAAGAAAAATAGTAAAAAGATACTTAGATATTAATGCAAAACTAATTGTAATGAAAAATGAAAAATTAAGTTTAGAGTATAGTTATAAAAATATATCTGCAAAAATAGAATATGATGTAGTAAAAGAGGCTAGTAAAAAGCCAATAACAAAAGAAATGTTAGAAAGTAAAATTTCAGAATTAGGTGATACTAGTTTTAATGTGAAAAATGCAGATATAGTATATGATGGAATAAGCTTTGTATCATTTAGCGAGTTAAAAAAATTAAAAAGAGAATGCCAAGAACTTCTGCATGAAAAAATTATTGATAGCTATAAAAGAGAAAAAGTTTTAGTTAATTACAATGAATATGATAAAACAGCAAGTAAAAAGGAATATATAATATCAGCACTTGTAGAAAATGAAGAACAAAAAAGAGCATGTATTGATTTTGGTATAGAGAAAATATATGAAGCAGGGTATGATATTTCAAAACAAAAAAATATTGATAGAAAAGAAATAACAGATACTAAAAATTTAGCATATAACTTTAAGCAGTTATTAGATGGTAAAAAGAAAAATATTAAGCAGAGCGTAAACTGGAATTTCAATATATTTAATAACTATGCAGTAGATGCATTTTCTTCATTTCCAAATATAGATACAATATTTTTATCACCTGAATTAAGTTATAAGCAAATAAGAAGAATAACTACAAATTCAAATAAAAAAGGATTAGTTATATACGGTTATCTAAAAGCAATGTACATAGAACACCCTCTTATAACTAAAGATTATATGGAAATACAAGGTGAATTTTACGATAGATATAGACTTAGAAAAAACTCATTAGATAATATAGAACTTTATTTATATAAGCCAATGAATTTAATACCAAAACTTGATTTAATAGAAGAGCTAGGTTTAGATGAATTAAGATTAGATTTCACATTTGAAACATATGATGAAGTAATTAAAATCTTAAAAAGTATTAAAAATAGAAGTGGTAAATACAATGGATATTCCTTTGATATGGGTGTAAGTTAGGTAGAAGTATTATAAATAAAAAATTAAGCAACTAGAAAAGGTTGCTTTTTTGCACTACAATAATTAAGCTATTTATAGTATAATAAATATATAAAAAATATTGGGAGAGAAGATGAAGAAAAAATCAAAAATAGAAGAAATAAAAGAAATAGATGAGTTTCACGATTACTTAGAAAGTCTTAGTATTGATGAACTAGATGAATTAGAATATATGGTTTGTAGAGATTTTGAAATGATGTCTAGTGATAAAAATATTGTAGAGAAACTAAATAAATCTGATAAAGAAGTTATAAGCTTATTTAATTGTTTAGTTAAAATGTATGAATTAGCAAAGATAAAAGAACTTAAAATAAAAAATGTAAAAAAAACAATATCTAGTGTGATTAATTAGCTTTTACAAAACAATTCATATATGTTATTATTTACATAGAATATACAAATATTAGGAGCTAGAATGAAAATAAGAAAATGCGTTGGTTGTGGTGAAATACTACAAAGTGATGATGAAAATAAATTGGGATATATACCATATGAAAAATTATTGCATGCAAGTGATGCAATATGTAAAAGATGTTTTAGATTAAAAAACTATAACGAACTACCTGATGAAAAAGATGAAAAGAAAAACTATTTAATTGAGCTTAAAGAAATCATAAATACAGTTGATTTAGTTATGCCAATTTTTGATGTTATTGATCTTGAAAGTTCTATGACAACTGAGATATTAGATTTAATAGAAGGTAAAAATATAATTGCAATATTAAATAAGGTAGACTTATTACCTAAAAGTATGCCAATGACTGATATATCTTCATGGTTTAAAGAAATAATAAATGGTGAAAATGTATTCCCATTAGATATATGTATGGTATCATCTAAAAAAAGCTTTGGGATAAAAGGAATAATAAAGAAAATATATAACTTATCGAATAAAAAAGATATTAAAGTATTAGTTTTAGGAGTATCTAATGTTGGTAAATCTTCAGTATTAAATAAACTTTTAGGAAAAGAAAAACTAACAGTATCAAAATTCTCAGGGACTACTAAAAAAGCAACAAAAAACTTAGTTAAGTTTAAAGAGAAAAATATATACTTTTATGATACAGCAGGTCTTATACCAGATGGTAGATTAAGTGAATTATTACCAAAAAATAAGGCAGATAAGCTAGTATTTGCAAAAGAAATTAGAAATACTAAGTTTAATATAAAAAAAGATCAAATATTAATGTTTTCTAACCTTATGTATATGAAATCAAATGAAAATATAGAACTTGATATTTTCGTAAGTCCAAAAGTAAAATTACATTTAACTAATATGGATAAATATAAAGACTTAATTGATAGAGTGGATTTATTTAATATACTAGATAAAGAAGAATTAGATACATATTTTGATAATAATGAATTTGTAGAAGAAAATATAGTTCTAGAAAAAGGATATGATTTAAGTATTTCAGGCCTTGGATTTATAAAACAAATAAGAGGAAAGTTTGATGTAAATATGATATATCCAAAATCAGTAAAGATAAAAGAAAGAATAAGCATAGATAGAAATAATAGAAAAAAAATTGATATGGAAGAAGAATTATTATGGTAAAAAAAATAGTATATAGTTTTCTATTTATTTCAATAATAACTTCAATAATATATGTTGATAGCATAAACAAATTAGAAAGTAGGATGCAAGAAATTGAAAATATCAGTTCTAGGTAGTGGAAGTAAGGGAAATAGTAGCTTTATAGAAATTGGGGATAAGAAGTTTTTAGTTGATGTTGGCTTTAGTATGAAAAAAATAGAAGAAAAATTAAATATGATAAATCAAAGTTTTTCTGATATTGATGGCATATTTATTACCCATGATCACGGAGATCATATAAGATCATTTGGTGCAATATCAAGAAAGTATGACATTCCATTATACATACATAAAAAGTCATTAAAAGAAGTATCCCATAAAATGGGTAAATTAAATCAAGATAAAATAGTTCTTTTAGAAGAAAAGAAAATATTAATAGATAATATAATGGTAGAAAACTTTGATGTTATGCATGATTCTGCTAATAATCTAGGTTATTCGTTTAGTTATAGAAATGAAAAACTAAGTTATGTTACAGATATTGGTAGAATTACAAATATCGTGAAAATGAATTGCATGAACTCAGATATATTAGCGTTTGAAACTAATTATGATTTAGATTTATTATTAGAAGGAGAATATCCATGGACTCTTAAAAATAGAGTTAAGGGTAATTATGGACATATTTCAAATGAAGAAGCTGCGAAAATGTTTTCAGATGTGCAAGAAAATAGACTAAAAAAAATAATAATGCTTCATTTAAGTGATGAAAATAATGATGAAAGTTTAGCATATGAAACAGTTAGAAAGTATGTTAAAAATGATATAGATATAGAAGCTTCAAAGCAAGATGAGCCAACTAAAATATATATGTTAGAAAAGTAGGTAATATGTGGGAAGAATTAGAAAAAGAAATTAAGTTATATGATGAATGCAATTATCTTAATTTAGATGTAGAGCCAATATTAGGTGTAGGAAATAAAAAAGCAAAATTTTTTGTTTTATTTGACTCTGTTACAGATTCAATGAATGAAAATAAAGATGTTGAAAAAAGTAAGGAATATGAAAAGTTAAAGGTAATTTTTAATTTTTGTGAGATTGATTTGAATAATTGCTATTTTACTTGCCTTGATAAGTATTATAGTAAAAATGAGAAAATTGATTTTGAAAAAAGAAAATATGCTATGTCAATATTACTAAAAGAGCTTTTTATAGTAAAACCAGAGTATGTAATAACTATAGGTGAAAATATTTTAAACTATATTTACTACTATCTAACAGATAGGAAGGATAAAATTGATATATTAAAAAGTGTAGGTAAAATATTTGATATAAATAATATGAAATTTGTACCGATATATGATATAGAGCATATAGGTAAATTAGATAAAAAAAAGAAAAAAGAATTAGTTGAAATATTAAAGGAGATAAATAAATGATAGGAATAGGAATAGTAGGTTTACCTAATGTAGGTAAATCAACATTATTTAATGCAATTACTAAAAGTAATAATGCACTTTCTGCAAACTACCCGTTTGCAACAATAGAACCAAATATTGGTACAGTATCAGTGCCTGATAAAAGAATGAGAGAGTTAGAAAAAATAATAAACCCTAAAGCTGTAGTTGAAGCTGTTGTTAAATTTGTTGACATTGCAGGACTTGTAAAAGGTGCATCAAAAGGTGAAGGACTTGGAAATCAATTTTTAACAAATATTAGAAATACTGAAGCAATTTGCCAAGTTGTTAGATGTTTTGATAATGATGATATAATACATGTTGATGGAAAGGTAGACCCTATAAGAGATATAGAAACAATAAACTTAGAATTGATATTTTCTGATATTGAAACTATAAATAGAGCACTTCAAAAACAAGTTAAACTTGTAAGAGCAAATGATAAAACTGCCAAAGCATTAGTTGAAGTTTTAGAAAAATGTAAAACACATTTAGAATCTGAAAACTTATTAAATAGTTTAGAATTAGATTCTGATGAATTAGAATTGATTAAAGTTTATCAATTTTTAACAATAAAACCTATGATGTATGCACTAAATATAGCGGAAGACGACCTAAAAGATCCAGAGTCAAATAAATATGTAAAACTTGTAAGAGAATACATAAAAGATAATAAAGAATCAGATATAGTAATTTTTTCAGCAAAAGTAGAATCTGAGTTAATTGATATTGATGATGAGGAAATGAAAATGGAATTTTTAAAAGAATTAGGAGTAAGTGAACCTAGTTTAGATAGACTAATATCAACAGGATATAGATTATTAGGACTTATTACTTTTTTCACAGCCGGTGTAAAAGAGTTAAGAGCATGGACTATAAAAAATGGAACGAATGCACAAAATGCTGCAAGTGAAATACATACTGATATATCAAGAGGATTTATTAGAGCAGAAACAGTATCTTATGATAAGTTTATAGAAGATAAAGGTTGGCAAGGAGCTAAGGCTAATGCTAATGTAAGACTAGAAGGTAAAGAATACATAGTAAAAGATGGAGATGTTATGTATTTTAGATTTAATGTTTAGGTGATAGTATGGATAGTATAACAAATATATTTAATGACAATCTAATTTTGTTTTTAAAATATAATAAGTTTGCGATTGTATTTCTAATAATCTTAATATTTACTTATACAAGAACTAAAAGATTTCTAGTTAGATTTTCAGAAAAGCTTTTAAAAACAACATTTGAAAAAAAACCAACGCTAGCTGGGTTTATAAATTCAATAATTAAAATATTACCAGATTTAATGATAATATATTTAATATTTAATATATTAGGCATAACCTTAATGCAAGCTTCAATAATTATTGCATCTGTGTCGGCTTTTGTAGGTTTTGCATTTCAAGGAGTTTTAGAAAACTTTTTTGGTGGAATGATAATTTTATCATTTCAACCATTTTTAGTTGGAGATGTAATAGAGTATAGTGGTAATTTTGGAGAAGTAAAAAAAATTGAACTTTATTATACAACTATAACAACATTTAATAATGAGGTTGTATTGATACCTAATGGATTATTAATAGCTAATAGAGTAAAAAATTTAAATGTATATGACCAAAGAAGATTAGATTTAAGAGTAGGTGTATCTTATGATGCTAATATAGAGCATGTAAAAGAAACTATAAATAAAATAGTACATAAAAGAAAAGATTTATTTGATTTTAGTATGCCAAATAAAATAGGTTTAGGCAATATTGGGGCCTCTAGTTTGGAATTTGAAATAAAAATGTTTGTTACACCAGGTAATTATTTACTTGCAAGATTCTATATACTAGAGAGTGTAAAAACAGAGTTTGATAAAGAAAATATCGGATTACCATATGATATAATAGATTTACAAATAAATAAGTCATATAATAAACTAGATATAAGTGAGGTGAAATAGATGGAGTTAATAAAAGAAATATTAAGTATAAACGAAATTGTTCTATATTTAAAAACTAATGGAATAAAGATAATTATATCAATTCTTTTAATACTATTTTACTCTAAAATTAAAAATAAAGTTATTAGTACATTAAAAAACATAACAAAAAAATTATTAAGTTCTAATATAGAGTTAAGAACTTTTATAAATTCAATAATAAATATTTTAATACAATTTATACTAATACTATTTATACTTTCATTATTTGGATTTGATTTTACAAAGCTAGCTGCAATGATAGGAGCAATATCATTAGTATTAGGGTTTGCATTCAAAGAAGTTTTAAGTAATTTTTTTGGAGGATTAATAATTTTAATATTTAAACCTTTTTTAATAGGTGATTTAGTTCAGTATTCTGGAGAATATGGAAATGTATATAAGATAGAATTATTTTATACAACTCTAATTACATTTAATAATGAATTTATTATTATGCCAAATAGTAACTTAATAAATAATGAAATAAAAAATATAAATAAAAATAAAGCAAGAAGAATGGATCTTGTAATAGGGGTTGGCTATTCATCTAATATAGAAGAAGTAAAAAGTACAATAGCTGAAATTATAGAAAAAGAGGATAAGGGCTTATTTATAAAAGATATACCTGTTTTAATAGGAATGACTGAAATTGGAGCGTCATCACTTAATTTTGCAATTAAAGTACATGTAAATCCTGAGTTATACTTAGATGCTAGATATTATTTAAATGAACAAATTAAGACAATATTTGATGAAAAGAATATAGAATTACCATATAACATAATAGATTTACAAATAAATGGTGGATTTAATGAGATAAAATTAGTAAAATAGGAGTTATTATGGAATATAAAATTGTAATAAGTGAAACATTAGATGAGAATACATACATACTACATAATGATAAAAAAGAATGTCTTGTAATAGATCCAGGTAATGAGGTTGCAATTGAAGTGATAGACTATATAGAGTCTAATAACTTAGATTTTAAAGCAATATTTATTACACATGGACATTTTGATCATATATTAGGAATTGAAAAATTAGAGGAGTATAAAAAAGTTCCTATATATATGGGTAAAGAAGATATTGACTTTTTATATAACAGTTATTATTCTTTATCAAAAAAATGGCTTAATATTGACTACAAATTAAGTGAAAATTATGATATAATTGGTGTAAATGATAATGAAGAAATATTTGGACTTACATGTATAAAAACACCAGGTCATACAAAAGGTAGTATTTGCTACATAGATAGTATAGAAAAAAATATATTTACAGGTGATACTATGTTTAGAATGACATATGGAAGAACGGATTTTCCAAGTGGGGATTATATTGAAATGTTATCATCATTAAAAAGACTTTTAACATATGATGACTACTATGTTTTTCCAGGACATGGTCCAAGTACAACAATAGAAAAAGAAAAAAAGACATACTTTGGTATGATATAATTAGGGAGGAAATGAAATGAAACCAGCAAGTGAATTAAGACAAGGAAATACTTTTCAAAAAAATAGTATACCTTATATCATTTTAAAAGCTGAAAGAAAACAATCAACAGCAGGAAGAAGAGCGCAAGCTGCTGAAATGAAATTTAAAATTAAAGACCTAATAGGTGGGAAAATTGAAGAAATAAGAGTTTTAGCTACTGATATTATGGACGATATAATCTTAGATAGACATAACATGCAATTTTTATATGAAATGGATGGAGACTATAACTTCATGGATCAAGAAACTTTTGAACAAATTGCATTAAGACAAGAAGACTTAGAAGATGCAGTAAACTTTTTAGAAGAACAAATGGAAATACAAGTTTTAATGTATGAACAAAGACCAGTTGGTGTAGAATTACCAAATACTGTAATAAGAGAAATAACATATACTGAACCTGGATTAAAAGGGGATACAATAGGTAGAGCAACAAAACCAGCTCAAATAGCAAATGGTTACCAAATACTAGTTCCTTTATTTGTACAAATTGGAGATAAAGTAAAAATAGATACAAGAACTGGTGAGTATATGGAAAGAGCTAACTAGTAAAAAAATAAATGGAGAAAATATTAGTTTTCTCCTTTTTAAATAGGGAGGTAAAAGTGAGAAAATACACAAAATATATTATTTTAATAATTATATTTACAGCATTGCAAGTTTTATTTAACACTCTTATACCTAAATATACAGCAAGAAATATAAATATAGGGATAATGCAAGAAGGTGTAGAGTATGCAGTATTAGAAAAAATAGATGTGGATGACTCTATAAAATATAATGAGGATATTTTATCTAACTATAATTTTGAATCGAATGGCTATGTACTTAAAAATAATGTAGATAAAAAGAGTTTAGAAGAAAAATTTATAAAATCAACAAAGCTAAGTAAATTACAACTTATTAATAAGATAAAAAATGATAATAAGAAAAATAATGTAAATAAAAGTCTAGACTTTATAATAAAAAATTCTTATATGATGTTTATAGCAGCACTTTTTTCAGCAATATTTATAACATTATCTAATGTTAGTATATCATACACAGTAGCACTTGTAAGTAAAGACTTAAGAGAAAAATTATATAAGAAAATACAAAACTACACAGACTATAATATGGGTAAATTTGGAATATCTAGCTTAATAACAAGAACGACAAATGATATAACTAAAATAAAAGATTCTCTTAACATGCTTTTAAAGATATCATTAATCTCACCACTTATATTTATTTTTTCATCATATCAAGCATATCAATTAGCACCTGCTATTACACCAGTATTAGTATACATTGTTTTATCAATAATAATTATAATGGGAGTTGGTCTATATTTAGTATTACCAAAATTAAGTGAAAGACAAAAAATAGTAGATGATTTAAATAATATAGTAAGAGAAATACTAAGTGGTAAAAGAGTTATAAGAGCCTTTAGAAAGCAAGAATTTGAAACTGAAAAGTTTGAAAAGGTTAATGTAAGTTCAAAAAAATTAGAGATATTAATAAATGTAATAGCATCTACAATTAACCCTGTAGTTGACTTTATATTCAATATTTCAGCTGTAATAATACTATATTTTGTAATATTAAAAATAAATACAGTATATATAGGAGTTGGAAGTATTATTGCTTTTATACAATATGCAATAAATATAATTGTTTCATTTATCATGGTGTCACAAATATTTTTTGTAATACCTAGCATGATGATTTCTTATAGAAGAGTTAAAGAAGTATTAGATGAAAAAATACTTTTAGAAAATACTGAAAATGCAGTTGTATTAGACAAAATAAAAGAAATTGAATTTAAAGAAGTTGATTTTAAATACGAAGGATCTGAACTAAACGTTTTAGATAAAATTAGTTTTAAAATTAAAGAAAATGAATTTATTGGAATAATAGGATCTATAGGAAGCGGGAAGTCTACGATTATTAAGTTATTATTAAGATTTATTGATAAGACAGCAGGTGAAATTTTAATAAATGGAATAGATATTACTAAATATGATTTAAAATCACTAAGAGAACAAATTTCATATACGCCACAAGTTGCAAAGGTACTAAGTGGTACAGTTTTTAATAATGTAGCCTTTGATAGTAAAGTAAAAGATGAGAATAAAGCTAAAAAAGCTATTGAGTATGCTAATGCTTTAGAGTTTGCCAATTTAGATAGAGAAATAAGTCAAAATGGTACTAATTTATCTGGTGGTCAAAAGCAAAGAATAGGTATAGCAAGAAGTATATATAAAGAATCAAGCCTTATGGTTTTTGATGACAGTTTTTCAGCATTAGATAATAATACTGATAGAAGTATAAGAGAGAATTTACAAGAACTTAATAGAATGAAAATAGTAATTTCTCAAAAAATATCAACTATAATGAATGCAGATAAGATATTAGTTTTAAATGATGGTGAAGTAGTAGCCTTTGATAATCACGAAAATTTACTAAAAACTTGTGAGATATATAGACAAATATATGAAACACAAGTAGGAGGAAGCCTATGATAAAAAATCTATACAAACTACTTAAAAACAATATTTATATCATACTATTTACAGCTATTTTATCAATTATACAAGTTATAATTAGTATTAATGGGCCTTTGATATTAGGAGAAATTACAGATAATATAATAAAAGGAATAAAAATTAATAATATAGATTATGATACTTTATACAGATTAATATTTAAAACTATCTTAATATATTTAATTGTATTTCTAATGAATGTTTTTAATAATCAAATATTATCATATATAGCTGTAAATATAAGTTATGACTTAAGAAGTAAAATTAATAAGAAAATAAATAACTTATCAATATCAAATTTAGATAAAAAACTAGATGGAGATATTATGTCCATAGTTACAAACGATGTTGAAACATTAACTACATCTATACAAAATTTCTTGATATGGACACTACCTTCAATTGTAGGTATTATAGGTATCCTATTTTATATGTTTAGAATATCAGCTAAATTATCA
This sequence comes from Oceanivirga miroungae, assembly GCF_902505095.1. Lineage (GTDB taxonomy): Bacteria > Fusobacteriota > Fusobacteriia > Fusobacteriales > Leptotrichiaceae > Oceanivirga > Oceanivirga miroungae. Next base: position 710,525 of record NZ_CABWIB010000001.1, read on the forward strand.
TTAGTTGTATTAGTATTTTTACCAATAAGTTTTACAGGTATAGGATTACTTGTTAAATTTTCTCAAAAATACTTTAAAAAACAACAGGATAAACTTGCAACAATGAACTCTCATATAGAAGAAATTTACTCTAATCATGATATAGTTAAAGCATATAATATGGAAGAAAATACATATGATGAGTTTAAACAAATTAATGATAATTTATTTAAATCAGCATTTTTATCACAATTTTTATCAGGTATGATGTTTCCAATGATTAGAATTTTAAATAATATTAACTATGCCTTTATATCATTACTAGGTGCAGTTGTATTATTCCATAATACAATTACAATAGGGCAATTTCAAACATTTATTCAATATATGAATAGCTTCCACCCTAAGATGATGTCTATATCACAAATGATGAGTTATTATCAAAAGATAAAAGCAACAAGTGATAGAATATTTGAGTTTTTAGAACAAGACGAAATGCAAGATGATAAAAACTTAGATAGAGATTTAAGTTTTGTTAAGGGAAATATTGAATTTGTAAATGTAAACTTTTCATATAATGGTAAGGATAAGATAATAAATAACTTAAACTTTAGTGTTAAAAAGGGAGAAAAAGTTGCAATAGTAGGACATACCGGAAGTGGAAAGACTACTATAATAAATTTACTTATGAAGTTTTATGATATAGATTCTGGTAAAATATTAATTGATGGAGTTGATATAAAAGATTTATCAAGAGATGACATAGCTAGTATTTTTACAATGGTATTACAAGATACTTGGCTATTTAAAGGAAGCATAAAAGATAATATCTTATTTGGAACAAATGAAGAAAAAAGTTTTGTTGATATAAAAGGTGCGAGTATAAAAGCAAATGCAAATCACTTTATAAAGACATTAGATAAAGGATACGATACTATTTTAAATGAAGAAATATCTAATATATCAAGTGGTCAAAAACAACAATTAACAATAGCAAGAGCTTTTCTAAAAAATAGCAAGATACTTATATTAGATGAAGCAACAAGCTCTATTGATTCAAGAACAGAAAAATTAATACAAAAGTCTATGAAAGAATTAATGAAGGATAAAACAAGCTTTATTATAGCTCACAGATTATCTACAATAAAAGACGCTGATAAGATAATTCTTTTAGATAAGGGAGAGATTATAGAAATTGGAAACCATAAAGAACTTATGGAAAAAAATGGTGCTTATGCAAGACTATATAATTCGTAAAAAAATCTAGTGAAAAAATTTGACAAATAAAAAAAAATGTGCTAATATTATTCATAACGAAAAACAAAAGGCCAAAGACAGTAGGTACAAAGGTAAATCCTACCGAGGTAGAGAATAATATATATGCATATATTTTACCTCTGGCTATAGAGGTTTTTTTTAATTTTACAGGAGGTGAATATATATGGCAGCACAATATAAAGTGGAAGAAGTTGCAAAATTAGTTGAAAAATTAAGAGACGCTAGATCAGTTGTATTTTCAGATTATAAAGGTATAACAGTTAATGAAGATACTAAATTAAGAAGAAATGCTAGAGAAGCTGGTGTTGATTATTTTGTAGCTAAGAATAGATTAGTTCAATTAGCATTTAAAGAATTAGGGTACAATTTAAATTTCGGAGAAATGTTAGAAGGAACTACATCATTTGCAGTAAGTAAAGTTGATGCAGTAGCACCAGCTAAATTAATTTACAATTTCCAAAAAGAATCTAAGAAATTAGAAATAAAAGGTGGTTTCTATAATAATGGAATAGCTGATAAAGCTACTATGGAAGCAATAGCTAAGTTACCATCAAGAGAAGAAATGCTAGGAATGATAGCATACGGATTATTAAGTCCAGTAAGAATGTTAGCAGTAGGATTATCAAATCTTGCAGAACAAAAAGAAGCGTAAGCTAAATTAAAAGAATAAATAGGAGGAATAAAAAATGGCATTCAATAAAGAACAATTTATAGAAGATTTAAAACAAATGACAGTATTAGAATTAAAAGAAGTAGTAGAAGCAATAGAAGAAACTTTTGGAGTTTCAGCACAACCAGTAGCAGTTGCATCAGGTGCAGCACAAGGTGGAGCAGAAGTTGAAGAAAAAACAGAATTTGATGTAATCTTACAATCTGCTGGATCAGGAAAAATCGGAGTTATAAAAGAATTAAGAGCTATAACTGGATTAGGATTAAAAGAAGCTAAAGAAATGGCTGAAACAGCTGGAGCTAAAGTTAAAGAAGGAGTTTCTAAAGACGAAGCTGAAGAAATTAAAGCTAAATTAGAAGCTGCAGGAGCAACTGTAGAAGTTAAATAATAAAAATATAATCAATTCTAGACACTCCAGGTAGTGGAGTGTCTTTTGCACATTTCAAGAAATTCAAATAAAATCAGTTTATATATTTAAAATATTTTTTAATTTCATTTATAGGAGGAAAAATTTAAATGAGAAAACTTGTAAATAGATATAGTTTTGGGAAAGTTAGCGATAGAGGTGAAATGCCCAACTTTTTAGAGTTTCAGTTAGCTTCTTACGAAGATTTCTTACAATCTAAAGTTACGCCATCTCAAAGAGAAAATAAGGGGTTTGAAGCAATATTTAGAGAACTATTTCCAATAGAATCAGGGAATGGTACTTTAAAATTAGAATATCAATACTATGAAATTCATGAAAGTGAAGAGCCTTTAAATGATGAGTTAGAATGTAAAAAAAGAGGTAAAACATATTCAGGTCAATTAAAGGTTATGTTAAGACTAATAAATAATAAAACAGGTGAAATACAAGAATCACTTGTACATTTTGGTGAAATACCTTTAATGACAGATAAGGCTACATTTATAATAAATGGTGCTGAACGTGTTGTTGTATCGCAATTACATCGTGCTCCTGGTATAACATTTAACAAAGAATTAGACATGCAAACAGGAAAAGACCTATTTGTTGGTAAAATAATACCATATAAAGGAACATGGTTAGAGTTTGAAGTAGACAAAAAAGATGTTTTAAATGTAAAAATTGATAGAAGAAAAAAAGTTCCAGCAACAGTATTCTTAAAAGCAGTTGATTTTTTCAAAACAAATAGCGAAATAATGGAAGAGTTTTTTGAAACAAAAAAAATCAGCATAGAAGAAGTAAAAAAAGAGTATGATAAAGAAGAATTAATTTCAGTATTACAATCTAAATTACAAGGTTCATTTATTAAAGATGAATTTGTAAATTCAGAAACTGGAGAATACGAATTAGAATCTGGTATGCAAATTGATGAATCTGTAATTGAAAAATTATTATCTCTAGGTATAGATAATGTTAATTATTGGGAAGTAAAACCAGAAGATATACCAATTGCTAATTCAATACTAAATGATGTAACTAATAATAGTGATGAAGCTATAATAGAAATATATAAAAAGCTAAGACCTGGAGATTTAGTTACACTAGAAAGTGCTAGAACATTAATAAAACCAATGTTTTTCAATCCGCAAAGATATGATTTAGCAAATGTTGGTAGATACAAGATAAATAAAAGATTAAAATTAAACTTATCTGATGATGATATAGTTTTAGCTAGAGAAGATGTTATAGCTACAATAAAATACATTAAAAAATTACTAGGTGGAGAAGGTAAATTAGATGATATAGATAACTTATCAAACCGTCGTGTAAGAGGTGTAGGAGAATTATTAGCTATACAAATTAAAGGTGGAATAATTAAGATGTCTAAAATGGTTCGTGAAAAAATGACAACTCAAGACATAAATACACTAACACCACAAAGCTTACTTAATATTAAGCCATTAAATGCTTTAATATTAGAATTCTTTGGTTCTGGTCAATTATCACAATTCATGGACCAATCTAACCCATTATCAGAATTAACACATAAAAGAAGAATATCAGCTCTAGGACCAGGTGGACTTAGTCGTGATAGAGCAGGATTTGAGGTACGTGACGTACATAACTCACACTATGGTAGAATCTGTCCAATAGAAACACCAGAAGGACCAAATATCGGACTAATATCTAGTTTATCAACATATGGTAAAGTTAATAAATATGGATTTATAGAAACTCCATACATTGTAGTTAAAAACGGTGTAGCTGATTTTAATGATATAAGATATTTAGGAGCAGACGAAGAAGAAGGTCTATTTATAGCCCAAGCGGATACTCCAACTGATAAAAATGGTAAATTATTAACAGACCCAGTTTGTAGATATGATGATGAAATAGTAACAATAGATAAAAATAAAGTTGATTTAATGGATGTATCTCCTAAACAATTAGTATCAGTTTCAGCAGGTTTAATACCATTTTTAGAACATGATGACGCCAACCGTGCTCTAATGGGATCGAACATGCAAAGACAAGCAGTACCTTTATTACAACCAGAACCACCAAGAGTAGGAACAGGACTTGAAAGAAAAGTTGCTATAGATTCAGGTGCAGTAATTACTTCAAAAGCAACAGGGACAGTAACGTCTGTAGATGCTAAAAAAATTATAGTAACTGATAGTGAAGGAAAAGAACACTTACACAGATTATTAAACTTTGAAAAATCAAACCAATCTATGTGTTTACATCAAAAACCAATTGTTGATTTAAATCAAGAAGTTACATTTGGACAAATATTAGCAGATGGACCAAGTACAGCTGGTGGAGATTTAGCACTAGGAAGAAATATATTAATGGCATTTATGCCTTGGGAAGGGTATAACTACGAAGATGCTATATTAATTTCTGAAAGACTTAGAAAAGATGATGTATTTACATCATTACATATAGAAGAATTTGACGTAGAAGCAAGAACTACTAAATTAGGTGACGAAGAAATAACTCGTGAAATACCTAATGTTTCAGAAGAAGCTTTAAGAAACTTAGATGAAAGAGGAGTAATAAGAGTAGGAGCTTACGTTAAACCAGATGATATCTTAGTTGGAAAAGTTACTCCAAAAGGAGAAACTGAACCACCTGCAGAAGAAAAATTATTAAGAGCTATCTTTGGTGATAAAGCAAAAGATGTTCGTGATACTTCACTAAGATTACCACATGGTGTAAAAGGAACTGTAGTTGAAGTACTAGAGTTATCAAAAGAAAATGGAGATGACTTAAAAGCAGGAGTTAACAAATTATTTAGAATATACATAGCAGAAAAAAGAAAAATAACTGTTGGAGATAAAATGTCAGGAAGACATGGTAACAAAGGTATAGTATCAAGAATTTTACCAGTTGAAGATATGCCTCACTTAGAAGATGGTACTCCAGTAGATATTTGTTTAAATCCATTAGGAGTTCCATCACGTATGAACATAGGACAAGTACTAGAAGTACACTTAGGTTTAGCTCTAGGAACACTAGATGAGTATATATCAACACCAGTATTTGATGGTGCAACAGAAAAAGATGTTGAAGACAAACTAGAAGAAGCAGGATTTAGTAGAACTGGTAAAGTTAAACTAATAGATGGTAGAACTGGTGAGCCATTTGATAACTTAGTAACTGTTGGTAGAATGTATATGTTAAAACTACACCACTTAGTAGAAGATAAAATGCATGCTCGTGCAATTGGACCATATTCATTAGTAACTCAACAACCATTAGGTGGTAAAGCACAATTTGGTGGACAAAGATTAGGAGAAATGGAAGTTTGGGCATTAGAAGCATATGGTGCATCTAATGTATTACAAGAAATGTTAACTGTTAAATCAGATGATATAAACGGAAGAACTAAGACATATGAAGCTATAGTAAAAGGTCAAGCAATGCCAGAAGCTGAAGCTCCAGAGTCATTTAAAGTTCTTATGAAAGAATTCCAATCATTAGGATTAGATATTAATCTATACAGTAATGATGGAGAAAAAATTGAATTAGATAATAATTTAGAATTACAAGGAGTCAGTAAATGAGTATAAGAGATTTTGATAGTATACAAATTAAGTTAGCTTCACCAGAAAAGATCTTAGAATGGTCAAATGGGGAAGTTACTAAAGCTGAAACAATAAATTATAGAACATTAAAACCTGAACCAAATGGACTTTTCTGTGAAAAAATATTTGGACCATCTAAAGACTATGAATGTGCTTGTGGTAAATACAAAAGATTAAAACATAAAGGTATAAAATGTGAAAGATGTGGTGTAGATGTTACTACATCAAAAGTAAGAAGAGAAAGAATGGGGCATATTGCTCTAGCTTCTCCTGTTGCTCATATTTGGTATTCTAAAGGAACTCCAAATAAAATGAGTATATTACTTGCAGTTTCTACAAAAGATTTAGAAGCTGTATTATACCACTCAAAATATATTGTAATACAAGGTGATGAAGAAAACCCTAATGGAACCATTATATCAAGTAGAGAATATGAAGGTTTAAGACAAAAAGGTGTTAAAATTGTTGCTAAAATGGGTGCTGAAGGGGTATTAGAACTTCTAAGACAAATTGATTTAGAGCAAATGGAAAAAGAATTAGACCAAGAGCTAGAAGGTGCAAATTCAGCACAAAAAAGAAAGAAAATCGTAAAAAGATTAAAAATATTAAGAGATTTAATACAATCTGGAAATAGACCAGAATGGATGATATTAACTAACTTACCAGTTATGCCAGCAGATTTAAGACCAATGGTACAATTAGATGGTGGACGTTTTGCAACTTCTGATTTAAATGACTTATATAGAAGAGTAATAAATAGAAATGCAAGACTTAAAAAGTTAATTGAAATAAATGCTCCAGAAACAATGATAAAAAATGAAAAAAGAATGCTACAAGAAGCTGTTGACTGTTTAATAGATAACGGTAGAAGAGGGAAAGCAATTCTAAGTCAAAATAATAGAGAATTAAAATCTCTATCTTCAATCTTAAAAGGTAAACAAGGTAGATTTAGACAAAACTTACTAGGTAAACGTGTTGACTATTCAGGAAGATCTGTTATAGTAGTAGGTCCAAGTTTAAAGATGAATCAATGTGGTCTGCCTAAGAAAATGGCTTTAGAATTATACAAACCTTTCTTAATGAGAGAATTAGTTAAAACTGAACACGCAGCTAATATTAAAATAGCAAAAAGAATGGTTGAAGATGAAGATGAAGCAGTATGGGAATTAATAGATAAGGTTATTAAAAATCACCCAGTACTATTAAACCGTGCGCCAACTTTACATAGATTATCAATACAAGCATTTGAGCCAATATTAATAGAAGGTAAAGCTATTAGATTACATCCATTAGTATGTTCAGCATTTAATGCCGATTTTGATGGAGACCAAATGGCAGTTCACTTAGTATTAAGTCCAGAATCGCAAATGGAAGCAAAAATACTAATGTTATCTACTAACAACTTATTATCACCATCAAGTGGTAAACCAATTGCAGTTCCATCACAAGATATGGTAATGGGATGTTTCTATATGACTAAATCAAGAAAAGGTGAAAAAGGAGAAGGATTAAATTTCTCTACTAAAAATCAAATGATAACTGCTTATCAAACTGGTAAAATAGACACACATGCATTAGCAAATGTTAGAATTGATGGTCAAATGATAGAAACAACACCAGGTAGATTAATATTCTCATTAATGTTACCAAAAGAAGTTAGAGATTATAGTAAAACATATGGTAAAAAGCAAATAGCTGATTTAATAATGATGTTATACAAAAAATATGGTTCACAAAAAACAAGTGAATTATTAGATAAAATAAAAGAATTTGGATATCACTACTCTACAATAGCAGGTGTTACTGTATCAGTATCTGACTTAGAAATACCACAAAGTAAGAAAAAACTACTAGAAGAAGCTGACAAAGCTGTTAAATTAGTTGATGAAGAATATAGAAGTGGTAAGATTATAAATGAAGAAAGATACAGAAGAACTGTTGAAATTTGGAGTAATGTAACAAATAAAGTAACAAATGACATGATGGACAACCTTGATGAGTTTAACCCAGTATACATGATGGCTACATCAGGAGCCCGTGGTAGTATTGCACAAATGAGACAATTAGGTGGAATGCGTGGATTAATGGCAGATACACAAGGAAGAATTATAGATAAACCAATTAAGGCAAACTTTAGAGAAGGTCTTACAGTATTAGATTACTTTATGAGTTCACATGGAGCTAGAAAAGGATCAGCAGATACAGCCTTAAGAACTGCCGATTCAGGATACTTAACAAGAAGATTAGTTGATATTTCTCATGAAGTAATAGTTAACAAAGAAGATTGTTTAGCATTTGAAGTAGGTATAAATGTTTCTCACTTAGTTGAAAACGGAGAAGTTATTGAAAAATTATCAGAACGTATTTATGGTAGACATTTAGCTAAGGATTTAGTAATTGCAGATAAAACTATAGCTAAATACAATGACTTAATTGATGATGCATTATTAGCTAAAATAGAAGAATTAGGTATATCAGAAGTAATGGTAAGATCACCTCTAACATGTAAGTTAGAAAAAGGTGTTTGTAGAAAATGTTACGGAATTGACTTATCTAATCACAAACCAATATTAAAAGGAGAAGCAGTAGGAGTTATTGCAGCTCAATCAATAGGAGAACCTGGTACACAGCTTACGATGAGAACTTTCCATACAGGAGGGGTAGCAACTGCAACAGCAGCACAAAGTTCATTTAAAGCAGATGTAGATGGTGAAATTAAATATATAGATGTTGTACTAATAAAAGATACAAATAATGAATCTATAGTAGCAACACAAGGGGCTAAAGTAGAAATAGGTAAATATAGATATGAAGTTCCAAGTGGATCTAAATTAATGTTTGAAGATGGTGCTACAGTTAAAAAAGGTGATGTTATAGTAACATTTGACCCATACCAAACACCAATAATATCTACAGCTACAGGTAGAGTTAGATATAGAGACATCTATATTAAAGAAAACTTTGATATTAAATATAATGTAATGGAAAAAATGGCAGTTAAACCTAGTGAAAATGCTGAAATTAATCCAAGAGCAATTATATATGATGATAATAATAAAAAGATAGCTGAACTTCCAATTCCTTATGGAGCATATTTAATGATAGATGACAATAAGAAAGTTAAATCTGGAGAAATTGTTGCTAAAATAATTAAAGAAGGGGAAGGAAATAAGGATATTACAGGAGGTCTACCTCGTGTACAAGAATTATTTGAAGCAAGAAATCCTAAAGGTAAAGCTATATTATCTGAAGTTACAGGTCGTGTAATATTTAATGAAGACAGTAACAAAAGAGGTGCTAGAACAATATCAATAGTAGACCCTGAAACAGCAGAAGAAATTAAACAATACAGTATTCAAGGGGGAGACAGATTAGTTGTTACTAACGAAATGCTTATTGAAAAAGGTGCTAAGATAACTGATGGACCTATATCACCACATGATATTTTAAGAATAAAAGGTGAAGTATCTGCACAACAATTTATACTAGAATCTGTACAAGGTGTTTATAGAGGACAAGGTGTTACAGTTAATGATAAACATATAGAAATTATTGTAAGACAAATGTTCCAAAAAGTAAAAGTTGTTGATTCAGGAGATTCACTATATTTAGAAGATGAATTAATTGATAGAAGAATAGTTGAAAAAGAAAATGAATCACTAAAATTAAAAGGTAAAAAAGAAATTATATTTGAACCAATCATACAAGGTATAACAAAAGCAGCTGTAAACACAGAAAGCTTTATATCAGCATCTTCATTCCAAGAAACTACAAAAGTATTAGCTAATGCAGCTATAGAAGGAAAAGTAGATAGATTAGAAGGATTAAAAGAAAATGTAATAATTGGTAAGAAAATACCTGGTGGAACTGGATTTAGAGATTATAAAGAAATTGAAATTGAAAAAAAAGTTGAAAGTGAAGAGACTGTTTAATTAAACAGTCCTAACTTTTCATAATTGGAGGAGAAAATGAAGGGAAAATTATTTGTTGTTTCAGGGCCAAGCGGTAGTGGTAAGTCAACAATAACAAAGATAGTAAGAGATAAATTAAATATTCCTTTATCTATTTCAGCAACAAGTAGAAAATCCCGTCCAGGAGAAGTTAATGGCGTTGATTACTATTTTTTAACAGAAGAAGAATTTTCTAAAAAAATAGAAAATAACGAATTTTTTGAATATGCAAATGTGCATGGAAATTATTATGGGACTTTAGTATCTGAAATTAATAGCAAATTAGATAATGGGCAAGATGTAATACTAGAAATTGATGTACAAGGAGCAATTATTTCAAAAAATAAATATGATGATATTGTTTTAATTTTCTGTAAGACTGAAAATGATGAAGTTTTAAGAAATAGACTTCTAGGTAGAAATACTGATTCAAATGAAGTAATTGAAAAAAGATTAAATAACGCTAAAAAAGAACTAGAATATGAAAAATATTATGATTATACAATAATAAATAAAAATCTAGATGATTCTGTTAATAAGCTAATTAAAATAATAAAAGGTGAATATAATGAAAAAGAATAATAAAAATATAACAGTAGATGAATTATTAGAGGTATTTCCGAATAAATATGAGTTAGCAATAGCTTGTGGTAAAATTGCTAGATCTGAATATCTTGAAGGTGAAGAAAAATACGTTGTAATGTATAAGGTCTTTAAAAAAATTATTGATAAAGAAGTTATAATAAAGGAATTATAGATATAATTATAATTTGACAAATTAAAAAAACATAATAAAATTAAAGTAGGAGTGTTACTATGAAAATTAGAGATAAACTTTTAGAAAAAATAGATATAGTTGACTTTATTTCAAAGTATGTTGATTTATCTAAATCAGGTTCTAATTATAAGGGTTTATCTCCATTTAAAGAGGAGAATACCCCTTCTTTTGTTGTAAGTCCATCTAAGAATATATTTAAAGATTTTAGTTCTAATAAAGGTGGAGATGCAATAAAATTTTATAGTTTAATAAAAAATATATCGTATAAAGATGCAATGCTAGAACTTGCAAAAGAATATGACATTAAGATTTCTAACTATGAAAATAAATATAATAAAAATAGCAAGTATTATGATTTATTAGATAGAGTTAATTTACATTTTAATAAAAATTTAGAAAAGAATGAAAAAGCATTAGATTATCTTAAAAGTAGGTCATATAATGAGGATGATATAAGAAAATTTGGATTAGGCTATGCTAGTAAATCTTTTATTGATCTTTTAAATAATTTTGATAATGAAATATTGTTAGAATTAGGATTAATTACCAAAAAAGAAAACAAAGTATATGATAGCTTTATAGATAGGATAACGTTTCCTATATATAATCTAAATAGAAAAATAGTAGGTTTTGGTGCAAGAATTTTAGAAGATAATGCTAATATGCCAAAGTATTTAAATTCGCAAGAAAGTATAATATTTAAAAAATCAAATGAACTATTTGGTATATACGATTCAGGAGAAAAAATAAAAGAGTTTGACGCAGTTATTTTAGTAGAAGGTTTTTTTGATGTATTAAGATTGCATAAGAATGCAATTGTAAATACAGTTGCTAGTCTTGGGACAAGTCTTAGCAATAATCAAGCCTATATGTTATCAAAATTAACTAAAAATATTGTAATAGCATATGATGATGATACAGCTGGATTTAATGCTAAGATAAGAAGCATTAATATTTTAAATAGGTATGGCTTTAATATTAAAGTAATGTCACTAAATAAAATGGCAAAAGACCCTGATGAGTTCATAACTAAATATGGCAAGGAAAAGTTTATTGAATTATTAAATGAATCTTGTGACGGATTTGATTTTCTATATGATTATTATTCAAAAAATTTGGATGTAAAAAAAACTGCATCTAAAATGGAAATAATAAATAAAATGCAAGATTATTTTTCGACAATATCAAACAAGATATATTTTGATATATATTTAAAAAGACTAAGTGAAAAGTTAGACTTAAGTATATCTAGCTTAAGTTATAATATTAAGTTTATAGATAAAAAAGAAAATATATATTTAGAAAATATAGAAAATGATAATAAAAGAAAAGTAAAAAAAACAAGAACTATATACGATAACATAGAAGAATTAGAAGAATATACTATGCTTTTATTGTATTATGATAAAAGCCTTATTAGAGACTATAAAAATTTTAATTTTTCTAATGAAAATGAAGAAATATTTAAAAAACTACTAGAGGAAAATACAAATATTAGAGAAATTTTAAATTATGATTTTTTTAATAACGCAGAAGATAAAAATAAATTCTTTTATATTTTATCTAAAATTGATAAAAATGAAATAACTGACGATTTTAAATTTAGAGTATATGTGGAGTGGGTTAGTAGGTATATGAAAAGCTCTTTGGATGATATATTAAATTTAGTGTATTCTTCCAATTTTGATAATATGTCAAAAGAAGAATACAATAAGTATTTGGAATATAACAAGAAGCTAAAAAATCTAAAACTAGCCAAAAACATACACGATGTAAAAAAAATTTTTTACGAGTATTTAGAATACGAAGGTGAAAAAAAATTATAATAACTTTTTGATAAGAGAAAGGGACTTGTATGCCTGAGAATAAAACAGATTTAAAACAAGAATTATTCGAAGTATTAAAATTAGCTAAAAAAAATAAGGAGATAGATAAGTCTTATCTTGATGAAATTCTATTAAGTAAACTTGGTAAAGAAAAACTTAATAAATTTATCGATAAAATGAAGTCTATGGGTATTAAGGTTAACTATGAAAAACCAGAAATAACTATTATACCCTATGAAAAAATAGATGACGAAGAAGTTCAAAAAATGTTAAGTGACGATATAATGAAAATTGCAGAGCAGCTTGATGTTGATGAACCTATAAAGATGTACTTAAGAGAAATAGGAAATATTCCTTTATTAACTCATGAGGAAGAGATTGATTTAGCCCAAAAAGTTTTAGCTGGTGATGAGTACGCAAAAAATAAATTGATAGAGTCAAATCTAAGATTAGTTGTAAGTATTGCTAAAAAGCACACTAATAGAGGTCTTAAATTACTTGATTTAATACAAGAAGGAAATATGGGACTTATGAAGGCTGTTGAAAAATTTGAATATGAAAAGGGATTTAAATTTTCAACATATGCAACTTGGTGGATAAGACAAGCAATAACAAGAGCAATTGCTGATCAAGGTAGAACTATAAGAATACCAGTTCACATGATAGAAACTATAAACAAAATAAAAAAAGAAAGTAGATTAATACTACAAGAAACTGGAAAAGAACCAACAGCAGAGGAGTTAGCTAAAATACTAGAAATACCTATTGATAAAGTAAAAAGCATCTTGGAGATGAACCAAGATCCTATCTCACTAGAAACTCCAGTTGGAAGTGAAGAAGATAGTGAATTAGGAGATTTTGTTGAGGATGATAAATTCTTAAATCCATATGCAGCAACAGAAAGAACTTTATTAAGAGAAAAATTAGAGGATATTTTAAAAGATGCCTTATCTGAACGTGAGGAACAAGTAATAAGACATAGATTTGGATTAGATGACGGAGCTCCAAAGACTTTAGAAGAAGTAGGTAAAATATTTAAAGTTACAAGAGAGCGTATAAGACAAATAGAAGTTAAGGCAATAAACAAATTAAAAGGTAAAAAATATACTGATAATTTAGAAAATTATAGAAAATAAAAGGAGGATATATGTTAAAACAATTAAAACTTATATCTATATTCGTTTTAAGTGTATTTACAATATCATGTTCTACTACTAGTGAACAATATTTTAAAAGAGGCGAATATATAAATGCCATAAAAACAGCTGATGTTGAATTAGCAAAAGTAAAAGACAATAATGAAAAAAATGAGCTAATAAGTAGAGTAAATACAATTATTTCTATCTATGAAAATAACTATAATTTAGCAAATACTAACTATTCAATAGCAGAATCAAGCTTTAATTTATTTAAATTATTACATACTATTGAAGATAATAAGCAGGTTTTAGTTAATACAAACATACAAAAAAAATATAATGCTATTGATATACTAGAAAAGTCAATAAAATATACTAAACTTTATTCAAAGGAAAATAATAGTTTAGATTCATTATACATATTACTATCTAAACTTAAAGATGAAAAGTTAATGGGAACTAAATATCTTGGGGTCTATCAAAACTATAGTAAGTATGTTGCTGATAAATACTATGAACTAGCAGTTTTTTATGAAGGTTCAAATAATTTAGAAATGGCATTAGAAAATTATATAAAGGTAAATGATTCTTATGAAGATTTTGATAGAAATTATAGAAATTCGTCAAATAAAATATATGAAATTAAAATGACAATAGATCTAAATGATGCTAACAAGCTAGTTAAAAAAGCTAATGAATATTATTTAGCAGGAAATATAGAAAAATCAATTTCTTTATATAAAGAAGCAGTAAGTATATATTCAAGATATAATCTAGATGAAAAAGCGGATATCTATAGAGCTATTGTGAAAAGACTTACAAGAGAGTTAGATTTAAAGACTGCTAGAAAATATTATGATGAGGCTGTTAATTACTACAACTTAAAATCATATAAATATGCTTTAGAAAGATTTAAAGATTCATATAAACTATATGATAAATATGATGACAATGACATGAAAAAATTAATAGAAGGTTATTTAGAAGTAGTTAATTTTAAAATAAAAGAAGAAAAAGCTAAATATCTATTTGATAGAGGAGTCAACTTATATACAAACGGTGAATATGAAAATGCAAAGTATAATTTTAATGAATCAAAAAAACTATATATTTCATTTTCTAACCTAGAAATGCTAAAAAAAATTGATCTATATCTAAATGCAATAGAAAATAAGATGAATACAAAAAATGTAGATGGAGAAAAGCTACTAGAAAATGCTAAGCAGTATTTAAATAAGGCTGTTATTGAGAGAAATGAATATAAAGTAAATGAATATTATGAAAAAGCCTTAGATAATCTTAATGCAATAATTAAATTAAATTTATTACCAAATAAGATTGATGAGATAAATTCATATATTAAATATATAAAGAGAAATAAAAATATAAGTCCAAATAATTTATTATATAATAAGTACTTTAATAATGGATTAGAATATAAAAAGGAAGCTGAAAAGTATATAGATGTTGAAAAAACAAACTACTATTATACATTAGCATATGAAAATTTTGAAAAAGCACTAGAAAATGCTACAACAAAAAAGGAAAAAGATGATGCAAGTAGATATGTGAAGTTAATAAAAAAATTTATAATCATTAAAGAGGAAGATATTAATTTATATAATCTATATTATGAAAAAGCTATGAAAGATCTTAATGATTCAAAATACACATATATTGTATCAAATAGAGATGAGATGTATAAAAGCGCAATAAAGAATCTAAATGAAGCTAAAAAATACACAAATGACTATAATTTAATAAATAAATTAAATTCTATGATAAAAGAAATTGAATCTAGAATAACATTTAAATTCTAAAATTAGGTGAAATGAGTTTATGCTCATTTTTTTTTTGCTGAAAAATAAAAAAAAACTTGCATTTATGCGAAAAAAGGAGTATAAATATATTAGAAGTGGGGAATTGTGGTAAATTGTGGTAGAAGGTGGTGAATTATGAATACTTTTAAAGGAAAATATGAATGTAAAATGGACTCAAAAGGTAGAATAATAATACCATCTAAATTTAGAGAAGAATTAACAAAAAATAATAATAGTTTTGTAATAACTCGTAGCTTAGATAACGCAATTGATATATTTCCATATGAAGCTTGGGAAAAATATGATGAAAAAATATCTAGATTAAGCGATTTTAACCCTAAACAAAGAGCTGTAAAAAGATTTTTAACACATGATGCAACTAGTGTAGAATGTGATGCACAAGGAAGAATTAATATACCAAAAACACTAATTGAACACGCAAATCTTAAAAAAAATATTTTAGTAGCTGGGTACGGAGATAGAATCCAAATCTGGGATAAAGAAACATATGATGAAATTTTATTAAAAGATTTAGAAATAATGAACGATCTAGAATTAGATATACTGTAGGAAGGTGATAATTTATGTATCATAAACCCGTACTTTATGACGAGGTTATAGAGTATATGATAAATGATAAATATAGGATTTACCTAGATTGCACCTTAGGCGGCGGTGGTCATGCTCGGGGCATTCTAGAGAATTCAAACAATAATTCAAAACTTATAGGAATTGATCAGGATATAAATGCGATTAATTATGTAAGTGAGAGTTTAAAATCGTATAGCGACAGATTAATGATATTTAAAAATAATTTTGAGAATATGAAAACAGTCGTATATATGGCAGCTTATGATAAAGTAGATGCAATTTTAATGGATATAGGAGTATCATCAGAACAACTTGATAACAAAGAAAGAGGATTTTCATATAAGTATGATGCAAAACTTGATATGAGAATGGATACAAATCAAGAATTAAGTGCTTATGAAGTTGTGAATGAATATAGTGAAAAAGAAATAGCAGATATTTTATATAAATTTGGAGAAGAACCAAAATCAAAGAAAATAGCATATAACATTGTAAAAAAAAGACAAGAGAAAAAGATTGAAACTACACTAGAATTATCTGAAATTGTAATTAGAGCTATTGGAAAAAGCATGAAAAAACATCCTGCTAAAAGAACTTTTCAGGCACTTAGAATTTATGTTAATAGAGAGCTAGAAGTGTTAGAAAAGGCAATTGATGAGGCAGTGGATATTTTAAATCCTGGGGGTAGATTACTAATAATTACATTTCATTCACTAGAAGATAAGATGGTGAAAAGAAAGTTTAGAGAATTAGAAGATCCTTGTACTTGTTCAAAAGATATACCTATATGTATTTGCAATAAAAAACCTTTAGGTAAGGTTATAACTAGAAAAGTGGTTATGGCTAAAGAAAATGAATTACAAGCAAATAATAGATCTCATTCAGCTAAACTCAGAGTTTTTGAAAGGATATAGACATGGTAACAGTAAATAGAAAAATAATAACAGAAGCCAAAAAACTGAGTATAATAGATGTTAAAGCTTTAGCAAATTACGCTACAATTTTTGTTTTTGCAGTATTAGCTACAATAGCAATAGTAGTAAATGTAAAATATAATAATGAATTAGGATACATTGCAAATACAAATTATGTACTAGAAACAAGATTAAATAAATTAGTAGAAGAAAATTCAGTTTTAGAAGGAATAAAAGCAAACTCATTAAATATGAGAGAAATACAAAAAAAAGCTTTAGAATTAGGATTTGTGTATAATAACGACATAAATTATGTAAAATAGATTAAACTAAATATTACTATAAATAGGCTAGAATTAAAGTATATTCTAGCTTTTATTTATTACAAAAATTTAGTATAATCTATGTGAGGTGTTTATATGAATGAATATATTAAAAATTTAGTTGAAAAATTAAAAGATGAAGTTATATCATACAGAAGATGGTTTCACGAAAATCCAGAATTAAGTGAAAAAGAATATATGACAAAAAATAAAATAATAGAATTTTTAAATGAAAATAATATACAATATAGATTAGTTTTAGAAACTGGAATACATGCTTATATAGAAAATAAAAAAGGCTTAAGTTTAGCTTATAGAGCTGATATGGACGCCCTTCCCATAAAAGAAGAAAATGATTTAGAATATATATCAAAAAATGTTGGAGTTATGCATGCTTGTGGTCATGATGTACACCTAGCAGTACAACTTGGACTAATTAAAGCTTTAAATGAAAGTAAAGATAAATGGCATGGGACTGTAAACTTTTTTTTCCAACCTGCAGAAGAAACTGTTGGTGGAGCTAAAAGAATGCTAGAATGTGGAGTAAATAATCCTAAAAATGATGCTTTGTTTAGTTTTCACTCAGCTCCTGAAATACTAGCAGGCAAGGTAGGAATTAAATATGGTAAAATGCATGCAACATCAGCAGTTTTTAAATTAGAGATAATAGGAAAAGAAGCACATGCTGCATTAGCATATAAAGGAGTAGATGCTATAAGTATATCAGCAAAAGTTATAGAGTATTTATCGTATATTGTTTCAAGAAAACTAGATGCTAGAAATAGTGGGGTAATAACAGTAGGTAAAATTAATGGAGGAACAGCCGAAAATATAGTAGCTAATAAGGTTGAATTAACTGGAACTATTAGGACCTTAGATAAAAAAACAAAAGAATATATAGTTTCTATTTTAAATAACGAACTAAAAGATTTTGTAAAATCGTTTAATGCTAATTTAAATGTATTTATACGTGATAGTTATGTGCCTGTTATTAATGATAAAGAATTTACTGATTTTTTAAAAGAAAATGCAGTTGATATATTAGGTGAAGATAATGTTATAGAAATTAATGAAACTAGAATGGATGTAGAAGACATTGGGTATTTTTTAGAACAAATACCAGGGAGTTTTTATAGACTAGGTGTTTCAGCAAGTGAAAAATTTTCAGACCTACATACAAAAAATTTAATGATAGATGAAAAAGCATTAGAAGTAGGACTTATGCTTAATATTAAGTTAGCATTGGAGTATTTAAAATGATAAAAGTAAATGATATATTAGAAGTAAAGATTGAAAAAGTTGTATATGGTGGAGAAGGTATGGCATATATTGATGATTTTGTCATATTTGTACCGCTTAGTTGTGTAGGAGATTTATTAAAAGTAAAAGTAATCTCTACTAAAAAAACATATGCAAGAGCAATAATATTAGAAATTTTAAAAGCATCAGATGACAGAGTAGAGGGCGATAAAATAAGTTTTAAAGATTTTAATGGCTGCGATTTTGCAATGTTAAAATATGAAAAACAATTAGAGTACAAAAAAAATATGCTAAAAGAATTATTTTCAAAAATGTCTAATGAAAATATAGAAAATATTGAAATTATAGGTGCTAGTAAGACAACAAATTATAGAAATAAGGTAGCAGAACCATTTTTCATAGATGAATTTGCTAAGATTAATACAGGTTTTTTTGAAAGAAAATCTCATAATGTATTTAGCAATGAGAAAGATATACTTAAATCTAGCATTGGAATAAAAATAACAAAAAAGGTATTAGATAAATTAAATGAAAAAAAATTTACTGTATATGATGAAAAAACAAATGCAGGTTTTTTAAAACATCTAATTATTAGAAATAATAGTAATGATGATGTTATGCTGGCAATTGTTGTTTATAAAAAGTCTATGATAGATAAACTTTCAAGTGTTTTAAAAAGTTTATATGAGGAAAATAAGGAAATTAAATCGGTATATATTTCAGTAAAAAATAGTATAAATAACGTAATATTAGGTGATGAGAATATACACATAATAGGAGATAAAATATTACATGAAAATTTATCAGGAATTAATTTTAAAATATATTTAGATTCGTTTTTTCAAGTTAATTTGGAGCAAGTAAATAAACTTTATGACATTGCTTTAGGATACATAGACGATAAAAAAGAAATGGCAATAGATGCTTTTTCAGGAACTGGTACAATTTCAATGCTAATGTCTAATAAGTTTTCTAAAGTATATGCAATAGAATATACTAAAAGTGCAGTAGTAGCTGCTAAAAAGACAGCTAAGGAAAATAACATAGAAAATATTAAGTTTATTGCAAGTAAGGTAGAAGATAAGATAGAAAATATTGTTAAATATGAAAATATTAGCCACATAGTATTTGATCCACCAAGAAAAGGTATAGATAAAACTGTACTTGATAGCGTAGCTAAGAATAATATAAAAAACATTGTATATATATCATGTGAACCATCAACATATACAAGAGATTTAAATATATTAAAAGAGTATGGCTATAAATTAAAAAAAATAAAAGCAGTTGATATGTTTCCTCAAACACATCATATTGAAATAGTTTCACTAATAAGTAAAGATATATAGAAAAATAGTTTATTTTGTGATATAATTTGATTTGAAAGAAGGTAATTTTATGAGATATTTATTTATATTTTTAGCCTATCTAGTAGGCTCAATACCATTTTCTTTAATACTTGGCTTAATATTTGTTAAAAAAGATGTTAGAAAAGAGGGAAGTGGTAATGTAGGTTCAACTAATGCTGCAAGAGTTTTAGGCTATAAAATAGGGCTTGCAACTTTAGTTTTAGATGTATCTAAAGGATTTATACCGACATATATAGCTAGTCTATATGATCCTAATTTAGCAATATTAGTTGGATTGTTTGCAATATTAGGACACGTATTTCCAATTTATTTAAAATTTAGAGGAGGAAAGGCTGTAGCTACTACTATTGGAGTATTTTTAGCAATATTTCCAAAAGGAATTTTAATAGCTTTAGTAGTTTTTTTACTAATTTTTATGTTAACAAAATATGTAGCATTAGCCTCAATGTCAATGGCTATTAGCTTACCAATTATAGCGTATTCATTAGGCAGTAGTTTAAATATGATATACTTTTCATTATTTATTGCGATACTTATAGTATATAGACATAAATCAAATATTAAGAATTTATTAACAAAAAAAGAAGATAAATTTATATAGGTTAGGAGAAATATGAAAATATTAGTAATCGGTGGAGGAAGTTTTGGTACTTCATTATCAGTAGTACTTTCTAAAAAAAATTATAATATCTATTTATACGAACATAATAAAGAATATAGAGAAGATCTAAGAAAATATAGAGAAAATAAAGTATTTTTAAAAGGATTTAAATTAGATGAGAATATAAACATTATTGATGATTATAACGACTATGTAAATGATGTTGATATAGTTTTACTTACAACTCCGACTCAGTTTGTAAGGTCAATACTTGAAAACATGAAATTAACTAAAAAAGATCAAATTATAGTTAATGTTGCAAAAGGGATAGAAATTAAGACATTAAAAACAATATCACAAATAGTGGATGAATTATTAGGTGATATTACAAAAAATTATGTTTTACTAACAGGACCAACACACGCTGAGGAGATTGCATTAAATAAACCATCAGCAATATTAGCAGTATCTAATAATGAAAAAGTTGCTAAGTTTGTACAAGAAAGTTTTAGCACAGAGTTTTTAAGAATATATACAGGAACTGATATATTAGGTTCTGAGTACTCAGGAGCTTTAAAAAACTGTATAGCAATATCTGCAGGAATTTGTGATGGACTTGAATATGGTGATAATACAAAAGCAGCACTTATGACAAGAGGCTTTAATGAAATGGTAATAATAGGAGAATTCTTTGGAGGATCTAAAGAAACTTTTTCAGGTCTTAGTGGTCTAGGAGATTTAATTGTAACTTGTACAAGTAAACATAGTAGAAATAGATATGTAGGTGAAAAACTAGGTAGAGGTTATAAATTAGATGAAATAACAAGCAGTATGAAAATGGTATCAGAAGGTGTTAGTACTATAAAAGCTCTAAAAAAAATTATAGATGATAATAATTTAAGAGCTCCAATATTTACAGAACTATATAATATTTTATACAATAATCAGTCAGTTAATACAGTTACAAAAATACTTATGTCAAGAGATTTAAAATCTGAATTTTAGGAGTTTTAATGCAAGAAAAGAATGAAACAAACTTAATTTCTCTTTATTTAACAGATTTAAAAGAATATAATTTGTTATCAAAAGAGGAAGAATTTGAACTTATAGAAAAAATAAAAAATGATAATGATGAAGAAGCAAAAAATAAATTAGTCATGAGTAATCTAAGACTTGTTATATCAGTTGCTAAAAAATCATTAGGAAATGGACTTAGTTTAATTGATTTAATAAGTGAAGGAAATATTGGATTATTAAAAGCAATAGATAAATTTGATTTAGAAAAAGGTCTAAGATTTAGTACCTATGCAGTTTGGTGGATAAGACAGTCAATAAAAAAAGCTATTATAAATACAGGAAGAGATATTAGAATTCCTAGTTATAAACATGAACAATTAGCTAAAATGAATAAAATTATAAATAATTACATAGGTGAATACGGAGAGAGTCCAAGTGTTACATATATAGCACGAGAAATGAATATAAAAACAAGTAAAGTAGTTATTTTAATGAATGAATTTCAGGATGTTATTTCATATAATGAAGTAATAGGAGATAATATATTTTTAGAAGATGTTATAGGAGAAGATGATGACATTGAAGAAAATATAATAAAAAAAGAACAATTAGATGAAATGAATAGACTATTTGATTCAATACTAACAGAAAGAGAAAGAGAAATACTAGTTTTAAGATTTGGGATAAATAATAATAAACAACATACTCTAAAAGAAATTGGAGAAAAACTAGATGTTACAAGAGAAAGAGTAAGACAAATAGAGAAAAAAGCTATTGAAAAATTAAAAAATGAGTTTGAAAATAAAAAAGAAAAAGATTTTGAAATGTTGTTTTAAAAGGGGGAAAAATGCTTAGAATAAAGGTAAAAACAAGTGATTTTCTAAGAGCTATTAGAATTGTTGAAAATGCTATAGAAGATGATAAAGCTAACGGTCAAAATTCTGGAATATATATCCAAAGTGTTGATGGTAAGTTAGTATTTAAAGGTGTTGGATTTAATTTATTTATTAAATGTGAATGTAATGCAAGTATTTTAGAAGAAGGTAATGTAATTATAAAATACAAACTTATAGAAGAACTTTTAAGAAAAATTGAAGATGAAGAAGTTTTAATTGAAGAAACAGGTTCTAATATAGAAATAAAATCTAAAGGTACTAATGCAAGCTATAATTTAATTAAATATAATGATCCACAAGAGTTTTCAATGATAAATGGTAGTGAATATGTAGTTGATAAAAAAATATTTACAGAAGGTATTGAAAATACAAGCTTTGCAGCATCAACTGATGTATCAAAACTTACAATAAACTGTATTAAAATGGACATTGAAAATAATTTATTAAAATTAGTATCAACAGATTCATTTAGATTGATATATAGAGAAGTAGAATTAGAAAAAAATGAATCTAATGAAAATGCAAGTATTAGTCTACCACTTAAAACAGCTCAAAATGTTTTAAAAGTATTAAAGGAAAGTAAAGACGATAATTTACTATTACAAACTGATGGAACAAAGCTTTTATTTAAAATAGATGATATAGAAATAATTGCAAAGGTAATAGAATTACAATTCCCTGACTATGATGGCATTTTAAAAAGTGTAAAATCTGATAAAATTGTTAAAGTAAATTCAGAAGCATTAAAAAAGAAATTAGATTTAGTATATTTATTTGTTAAAGATAAAAAAGAAAGAAAAGATGTTGCAGAATTCATATTTAATGATAAAGAATTAGATATAATAGGATTTAATGATACAGCAAAAGTAGAACAAAAAATATCAATCTCAAAAGATACTGTAGAAAACCTAAAAATATATTTAAATACAAAATTCATATTAGATTATCTAAATACTATCAAAAAGAGTACAATCTTAGAAATTAAGATGTCTAGTGAAATAGCTGCAATTTTAATAAAAGAGGAAGATATAAATAATAATGATATTTATCTAACAATGCCTTTAAAAATATAAAAAAGGCAGTTGTAAAAAAACTTGACAAGGATCGTCAAATTGTGTTAATATACCTTTGTTGACGATTCATGTCAATATCTGTATTACCAATACAAATAATTTGATTGGGAGGAATGTAAATGAGAGTACAAGTAATTTTAGAATGCACAGAAACTAAGTTGAGACATTATGTAACAACAAAGAACAAAAAAACTCATCCAGAAAGATTAGAGTTAAGAAAGTTCAATCCAGTTTTAAAGAAATACACTCTTTATAGAGAAGTTAAGTAAGAAAATAGGCTAGTAGTTCAATTGGTAGAGCGTCGGTCTCCAAAACCGAATGTTGCGGGTTCAAGTCCTGCCTGGCCTGCCATTTTTATTATTATGGAGAAAAAAATGAAAGACAAAGAGAAAAAAAGCCTTTTAACTAATATTATAAACGAATATAAAAAGGTAACTTGGGCAAGTAAAAGCACTGTTTTCCAAGTAACTGTTATAGTATTACTAATAACATTATTCATAGCAGTAATGGTAACAGCTTTTGACTTTTCATTTAATTATCTTTTAAGTAGAATATCAGAAATACTAAGAAGGGTGATATAAATGATAGGTAAACGTGAAAAAAGATGGTTTTTAATACACACATATTCAGGGTATGAAAAAAAGGTTAAATTAGATTTAGAAAAAAGAGTTGAATCTTTAGGATTAGGAGATAGAGTTTTTAGAATAATAGTTCCCGAAGAAGAAGTAGAAGAAGAAAAAAGAGGGAAACTAGTTAAAGTTCTAAGAAAAATATACCCTAGTTATGTAATGGTTGAAATGAACTGTGAAGAAGAAATTGTTGAAGGTAATGGTTTAATATATAGAGTGGACAGTGAAGCTTGGTATATTATACGTAATACAAATGGAGTAACAGGATTTTTAGGAGTAGGTTCAGATCAAATACCTATGACTAATGAAGAAGTTGAAAGAGTATTTAAAATGATGTCTAATGAAAAATTAGATATAAATATTGAATTCAATGTTGGAGATTCTGTTTTAATTAAAGAAGGAGCATTTGAAGGAGAATACGGTAAAGTTTTAGAAATTGATAGAAAAACTGGAAATGTAAAAGTTGAGGTTTCTACATTAGGAAGAAATTTACCAATCGAAATAAATGCAAAAAATTTAGAAATTTAAATATTTAGTGGGAGAATAATTCAATTACCACAGAGGAGGAAAATAAATGGCAAAAGAAGTAACTGGTAAAGTTAAATTACAAATTGCTGCTGGAAAAGCTACACCTGCTCCACCAGTAGGGTCTGCATTAGGACCAAAAGGGATTAACATTCCTGAGTTCTGTAAAATGTTTAATGCGCAAACACAAGATAAAATGGGATTCGTTATACCAGTAGAAATTACTGTATATTCTGATAGAAGTTTTACTTTCGTATTAAAAACACCACCTGCATCAGATTTATTAAAAAAAGCTGCTAAAATTGAAAGTGGTGCTGCAAACTCTAAAAAAGAAGTAGCTGGTAAAGTTACAAAAGCACAATTAAAAGAAATAGCAGAAGTTAAAATGCCAGACTTAAATGCAAGTTCAATTGAAACTGCAATGAACATAGTTGCAGGTACTGCAAGAAGTATGGGAATAAAAGTAGAAGACTAAGATTATTAAGTGGAAGGTTTTTACCAATGACCACAGAGGAGGATAAATTAATGGCTAAAAGAGGGAAAAGATACGAAGAAATTTCTCAAAAAGTAGATAAAACTAAGATATATACACCAGAAGAAGCTTTAGAAGTAGTATTCGATACTAAAAGCGCTAAGTTTGTTGAAACAGTTGAATTAGCAGTTAAATTAGGAGTAGATCCTAGACATGCTGACCAACAAGTAAGAGGTACAGTTATATTACCACATGGAACAGGTAAAAATGTTAGAGTATTAGCTATAACATCTGGTGAAAATATACAAAAAGCATTAGATGCTGGTGCTGATTATGCTGGTGATGATGAATATATAGCTAAAATAGGTCAAGGATGGTTTGAATTCGATATAGTTATAGCTACTCCAGATATGATGCCTAAATTAGGTAGATTAGGAAGAGTATTAGGAACTAAAGGATTAATGCCTAACCCTAAATCAGGAACAGTTACAACTGATATAGCTAAAACTGTAGAAGAATTTAAAAAAGGTAAAGTTGCATTTAAAGTTGATAAATTAGGATCAATACATTTACCATTAGGTAAAGTAAACTTTACAAAAGAAGCAATTGAAGAAAACTTCAAAACAGCTTTAAAACAAATAATAAACTTAAAACCAGCTGCAGCAAAAGGACAATATTTAAGAACAGTTGCAATCTCATTAACTATGGGACCTGGAATTAAAATCGATCCTTTATTAGCAGGAACATTCGTAACTAAATAAAGAATATATAAAATGGCAATATGCCATTTTTTTTTACCCAATTATTTAGTTAACCATACATATATTATTTTTTTTATCAGTAGTAAAATAGACTCTACAAAAAATATATTTAGTTAATATGATATATATATTAGATATTAAATAAATATCGCTTATACAAAATTTTCTTTAATGCTAATATGTAAAAAAAGGGGGAATTATGAAAAATAAGGCATTTAGTTTAATAGAAATGATAGCTGTAATGGCAATAATTGCGATAATATCTTCACTAGCTGTTCCAAAGATAAGCAGATATATAGATGAAGCAAATAAGACTAAAGTAATTGCAGCAGTTTTAGAATTAAATAACTATATCTTATTAGAAGATATAGATAAAATATCAAATGTATCTGATTTATTAAAAAACTTTGATAATCTAGATTCACTTAAAATAAATCTAAATATAAACGGTGAATTTAAAATAGGAAATGTAAAAGGGGAAATGTTTTTACAAGACAAATATGTAAATGCAAAGATATTTGAGCCAGACTATTATAGTAATTTAATTATCGGACCTAGCGTGAAATGATGAATATTTTAGTGCATATATTTTTAATAATATTGCTTATACAAGATCTACTTTACAAAGAAGTAGAAGAACAAATTATTAGGATAATATTTATATTAGCAATTATTAAATTAGTTTTATATGATAACTACATTGTATCCTATATATCACTTAGTATTTATGTACTCCCTTTTTATATCATGTATATAGTTTCGACATATTTAAATAAAGAATTGGTAGGCTTAGGTGATTTTAAGATGATAATTATATTTGCTATTTTAATATCATCAGATGATATTTTAAAATTAATAACTTTTTATCTTGTAACATACCTATTTGCTTTTATATACTCAATTATTGTATTTAAAAAGACAAAGTATATACCATTAATCCCTTGGATGTATTTAGGATATATCTATGTGATGTATATATGAAAAATAAGGGGGAATTATTGATTGAAAGCCTAATTAGTCTTTTTTTTATCAGTATTTTAATAACATATCTAAGTAAAAATATATTAGTAAATTTTGAAGTTGAAAAAAAATTTAGAATAGAACAAATGATAGAAAATGATAAAAAGAATTTAATTGAATATGTTAAATCAGTAAAAGATATAGATAAGTTTAGAGTTGATAAAAAGTATTTTAAATATATAGATACAAGTATCTTAAAGATAACCAAAACTAACATGTATATACTTTTTAATGCTGATGATAAAAGATATATTTACAAAATAGAAGTAGGTGATATTTATGATTACTACATACCAAAATAAGGGGAGTTTGATAATAGAGCACCTATTAAGCCTTTTATTTATACTCCTATTTATATTCATACTGTATATAAATATAAATAGCTTTAATATATCAAGATTAAAAATATCAGATAGTAGAAGTATTACAAATACTCTAAGAGTTCTAGACAGTATAAATGAGAAAATATCTAATTCAAAAACTAAAAAACTAATAGCTAATAGATTAGAACTAGATGATATATCAATAATATTTGATGATAATAGTGTATTTGTAGTTAAAAATATAGGGGGAAATAAGTTTAAAATGATAGAGAATAAAAAAATTAGATTAGAGCTACATAAAAATCTTTTAGTTATTAGAGTCGGAGATATATATAAGCTGGTGTCAATAAGATGAAAAATAAAGGAACTAGTTTAATAATTGTAGTTATAATATACTTTATTTTACTAGTAATTTCGTTTAGTTTATTAAACTATAACATATATTTAAAAAATAACTTGAGTAATAAAGAAACTTGGGATAAAGAACAAATTTTAAAGGAGTATAAGATAGAAATTGATAAGGATTTTAATTTTAGATAAAAAGATACTAGTATATATGGATAAAAAAATATTGGAATTTAAGGTATCTAATGTATACAAAGAGATAGAAGATATACTTTATGAATTGGATATATCAAAGGCAGTTTTAATAGTAGAAGATCTTTTGATAATAGATAAACTAAAAGAAGTTTTAAAAGTAGCTAATATTAAAATATCTGGAATATATAACTTATATGAAATAGTATTTAATGAGTATAAGGAAGTTATTGTTAAAGAAAATGAAGAGTATTTTTTTATTTCTGATAAAGATAAGAAAAGTTTAAATTTTACAGATGATGATAATATAGATCTATCTGGTATGAGAGTTTTTGATGCAAATATACTGTATGAAAATATTTTAGCCTTAGATAAAATAAGGGCAAAAAATTTAAACAAAAATGATATAAATATTAAATACTATATTCTTTTATTCATACTACTATTTAGCATATCGTATCTAATATTAGATAAAATATATGATGTAAGTAAATTAGATATGGAAAAGAAAAATAAAGAGCTTAATTTGAGAAAAATAGAAAGAGATTATCAAATATATAACTTAGAAATAGAAAAAGAAATGGAGAAAAAAGAACTCATATTTATATATGATAGTATAGAAAAATATAGTTTAAAAGAAAAAGTAGATAAATTGCTAAATATGTCAAAAAACTATTTCTATTTTACTGAAATATATATAAATAATGAAAGTATTAGATTAAAAGGTGAATGTAGTAGTTTGAAAAGCTTAGATGAAGAATTTAAAAAATATACCATATATGAACTTTTAAAATATGATAAATACATATATTTTGATATTAGTTATACATTAAAGGAGAAAAATGAAAAGATATAAAATTATCGGACTCTGCTTACTATTATTAGTATTCTCTATTGGGATTTTGTATATTAAAAAACATGATAACTATTATTTAAAAGAACTAGAGATAAAAAGTATAGAAGATAAAATAAGAGAATTTGAATATAGAGTAGAAAAGTTAAAAGTAAAGAAAAAACAGATAGGTAAAGATAAGAAGTATAGCCTGACGAAAGAAGAAGAAAAAATATTAGATAAGAATAGATATAGTAAAAATGAGATATTAAACTTGATATATAAAAAGGCAGTAGAGTTTGATGTTGATGTAATAAATATTAGTAAAAGTGTTTTAAAAGTTAGTAATGGCAAGTATGCCTTATTTGATATTAGTTTAGAATTAAGATCTAGTCTATATAACATAGAAAGATTTATATTATCATTAGATAATTTTGATAAGATAATTGATTTTAGTAGCTTTTCTCTGTTTTCTAAAAATGATTCTAGCATAATAAATATTTCGTATATAGGTGATAATGATGAATAGAATTAAGCTAATTTTATTTATCTTTTTTTCCTTTGTCGTATTTTCAAAAGAGGATAAATTCATTAAGGTATTTAATAAAGAGGATGAAATAATTACATACGTATACGAGCTAAAAAATAAGGAAGCAGAAGATATTAAAAAAAGTATAAAAATATTTGATGATTTGAAAGTTAGCTCATATGAGAATAAGTTAATATTACAAGGACCTAAAAAGAATGTAAATAATTTAAAACTAATTTTAAATAAATTAGATACTCTAAAAAAGCAAGTAGTTATAAAGCTTTCTTTGTTAGATGTATCACATGATTTAATTACAAGGCTTTTAGTAAATTTGGATAAAAAAGAAAAAGAGTCCTTAATTAAACACATTGAACTAGATAGAATGCAAAAATTAAAAAAGTATAAAGAAAGTGGAGATATAAAGTTAAAGTTAATGCCATCAATAATTGTATTAGATGGTGAAAAAGCAATTGTTAGTATATCTAATCTTACTATGAAATTAGAAGCAAAAATAAAAAAAGATTATGTAGAATTAGCATTAGATATTGAATTTATAAGCTCTAATAATAAAAAAGAATACATTAAAACAAAAATAAATGTTGAAAATAATAAGGTGGTATCTGTTAGTAAAAATAAGACGTATGAAAATTACTCATTTAGATATAAGACAAGTAAGAAAAAGTTAAGAGATTTATATATTGAGATAGAGGTTAATATAATTTAGGTGATGTATGTTAGATGATTTTAAATTAAGGTATGAATTTGTAATAAGACTATATAGTCTAATAAATGAAGATATTGAGCTTATAAAAGCACTAGAATTAATATCGAATATAAATAAAAGGAAAGTAAATAAAGCAAGACTTATGCTTGAAAAAGGTTATTCAATAGAAAAATCATTTTCGTATATTTCTAAAAATAAGGAATTTTTAAGTTTTTTTGAAACTGCAGAAAGAACTGGAGATTTAAAAAATGCTTTAATGATACTTAAAGAAAAATATGAGTTTACAAAAGAATTTAAGTCTAAAATAATAAGTCTTACAATTTACCCTATAATAGTAGTAATTATAAGCATAATAATTATAAATATTTTGCTAATCTTAGTAGTACCTAAATTTACAGATATATACAAAGATACCAATGCAAAATTGCCAAATATGACAAAACTTATAATATTCTTATCTGATAATGTATTTAATATCTTTATTATTTTCACCCTATTTTTAATAATAATAAGTATCTCTATTGTATTTTTAATTAGTAAATACCCTTCATTTTTTGATGAAATTATTTTAAAAATTAAAATTGTTAATTTAATTCAAATGACTAGATTAAGCAAAAATATATCAATGCTATTAAATTCTAACTTAAGTTTAGTAGAAGCTTTAGAAATAAGCATGCCCTCTAATATATTTTTGAAAAATAAGCTTAGATTAGTAGTTAGGGGAATAAAAAAAGGAGAGAGTATATATTATTCATTTAAAAAGGCTCATATATTTGATGAGCTATTTTTAACATACATAAAAATATCGGAAAATACAGGGAATATAAAAAAAGCATTTTTAAATATATCAAGCATTTATGAGTATGAAACTAAAAACATGATAAATCTATACTTAAAGCTATTTGAGCCAATTCTAATAATAATAGTCGCAATATTCATCGGAGGTATTACTATAGCAATTATGATACCACTATTAGATATTTCAAGTTTTGTAATGATTGATAAATAAGCTTTATTTTGCTATAATTTAATATATAAAACTTTTTGCAATATAACTAATTGCCATACTAGGAGGAAAAAATGAAAACAATGGACGGAAATGAAGCTTGTGCGTATGTATCTTATGCATTTACAGAGCTAGCAGCTATTTATCCGATTACTCCATCATCAACTATGTCTGAATATATAGACGAATGGTCCTCAAAAGGAAAGAAAAATATTTTTAATGAAACTGTGAAAGTTGTTGAGATGCAATCAGAAGCAGGGGCAGTTGGTGTAGTACATGGAGCATTACAAACAGGAGCATTAACAACAACATATACAGCATCTCAGGGTTTATTGCTAAAGATACCAAATATGTTCAAAATTTCAGGAGAATTACTACCTGGTGTAATACATGTTGCATCAAGAAGTTTATCAACACATGCACTTTCTATTTTTTGTGATCATCAAGATATATATAGTGTAAGAACAACTGGATATGCAATATTAGCAAGTAGTTCAGTACAAGAGATATTAGATATAGCACCAGTAGCTCATTTATCAACTATAAAGTCAAGAATACCTTTTGTACATTTTTTTGATGGATTTAGAACATCACATGAACTTCAAAAAGTAGATCCTATTGAATACAGTGAAATGGAAAAATTAATAGATAAAAAAGCTCTAAAAAGATTTAGAGATAATAGTTTAAATCCAGAAAGTCCTGTGACTCGTGGAACAAGTCAGTCTGATGATATATATTTCCAAGTAAGAGAATCACAAAATATATTCTATGAAAATGTAGCTGATATAGTAAATGACTATATGAATGAAATATATAAAATAACAGGAAGAAAATATGCGCCATTTATGTATTATGGTGATAAAGATGCAAAAAAAATAATAATTGCAATGGGAAGTGTTACTAAGACAATAGAAGAAGTAGTAGATGATTTAAATAGTAAAGGTGAAAAAGTAGGTCTTATTACAGTCCATCTATACAGACCATTTTCTACAAAATACTTATTCGATGTTATGCCTAAAACTGTTGAAAAAATAGCAGTTTTAGATAGAACAAAAGAACCTGGAGCAAGAGAACCTTTATTTTTAGATATTGTTTCTGCCTTTAATAATTATGATAAAAAACCTTTAATTGTAGGTGGTAGATATGGGCTATCATCAAAAGATACAGATCCTAGTCAAATAAAAGCAGTATTTGATAACCTTGATTTAGTAGAGCCGAAAGACGATTTTACAATAGGAATTATAGATGACGTAACATATAAATCGCTTGTTGTAAATGATTATGAAATAAAGAAAAATGAGGGATTAGAAGCAATTTTTTATGGACTTGGGAGTGATGGTACAGTAAGTGCTAGTAAAAATACAGTGAAGATTATAAACTCATCTACAAATTTTTATTCTCAAGGATTTTTTGCCTATGATTCTAAAAAAGAGGGTGGACTTACTAGGTCATATTTAAGAATATCAAAAGATAAAATAGATAGACCATATATAGTGAAAAATGCAGATATTGTAAGTTGCTCGAGCTTTTCATATATATTAAAGTATGATTTATTAAAAAATATTAAACAGGGTGGAATCTTTTTATTAAATACAATGTATTCAAAAGATAAAATAGAAGAGAAATTACCTGATGAATTTAAAAAAGGCTTAGCTTTAAAAAATGTTAAGCTATATATAATAAATGCAACAAAACTAGCATATGAACTTAAAATGGGTACAAAGATAAATACTATAATGCAATCAGCTTTTTTTAATATTTCAAAAATAATAGACTATGATGAAGCTAAAAAGCTAATGATTGATTATGTAAATAAGGTGTACTACAAAAAAGGGAATGAGGTATTAGAAAAAAACTATAAAGCCATAGACTTCGGTAATAAGGTAGAAGAAATAGAAGTTAAAAAAGAATGGGGAAATATTGAAACATTCTTTAAGGAAATGAAATTAAATACTTTTATGGAGAAAATACAAAATAAGGTAGATAAACTAGAAGGTTATGATATACCAGTTTCGTTTTTTAAGGGATTTGAAGATGGTACATTTTTACCAGGGTCAGCTGCAAAGGAAAAAAGATCTATTGCAACTAAAGTACCTAAATGGAGACCAGAAGAATGTATACAATGTAATCAGTGTGCCTTTGTATGTCCGCATGCTACTATAAGACCATTTTTATTAAATGAAGAAGAATTAGAAAACGCTCCAAATAAATTAGCTACAATTAAACCAGTAGGAAGAAACACAGAAGGACTTAGATTTTTAATTCAAGTTGATCCGGAAGACTGTACAGGATGCACGGCTTGTGTTGACATATGTCCAGCTAAGAATAAAGCTTTAGTTATGGAACCAATTGAAGAAGCATTTTTAAGAGGTGATGATAAAAATGCTAGATATGTTTATGAAAATGTAACATACAAAGATAATATAATGCCAACAACAACAGTTAAAGGAAGTCAATTTGCAAAACCTTTATTTGAATTTAGTGGAGCTTGTGCAGGTTGTGGTGAAACACCATATATTAAATTAGTTACACAGCTATATGGCGATAAAATGTTAATTGCAAATGCAACTGGATGTTCTTCAATTTATGGAGCAAGTGCCCCTAGTACACCTTATACAACAAATGCTTGTGGAAGTGGTCCAGCTTGGGCTTCAAGCTTATTTGAGGATAATAGTGAGTACGGATTAGGTATGCATGAAGGAAGTAAAATACTAAGAACAAGAGTTCATAATTTAATGAAAGAAGCATTATTATCTGAAAAAGTATCTGATGAAATAAAAAATGCGATAAATAATTTCTTTGAAGACGAAAGTGATGAAAATAAGAATAACTTAGTAAGTTTAATAGAAAAAGAAAAGTCTAATAATAAAATAATAAATGATATATATGACTTAAAAGCATATATACAAAAAAGAGTTGTCTTCATAATTGGTGGAGATGGTTTTGCTTACGATATAGGCTTTGGTGGACTTGACCAAGTATTATCTATGGGTGAAAATGTAAATATACTTGTACTAGATACAGAAGTATATTCTAATACTGGTGGTCAAATGAGTAGAGCAACAAGTATGGGGGCAGTTTCTAAATTTGCAGCAAAAGGTAAAAGACTTGCTAAAAAAGATTTAGCACTTCAGATGATGACATATCAAAATGTGTATGTGGCAAAAATTGCTATGGGAGCAAATCAAAACCAAACAATGAGAGCTATAAAAGAAGCTGTTGAATATGATGGACCATCTTTAATTATTGCATATAGCCCATGTATAGAACATGGAATAGTAGGAGGACTAAAAAGTCAAAGTGAAGAACAATTAGCAGTAGAAGTAGGTTATTGGCAATTATTTAGATATAATCCGACACTACTTAGTAAAAATAAAAATCCATTGCAATTAGACTTTAAAAAGCCTGATTGGGATAGATACGAAGAATTTTTAATGAATGAAAATAGATTTAGAAGACTTAAAAATGAAAATCCAGAAATAGCAGATGAATTATTAAATGAAAATAAGATTCAATCTCAAAAAAACTTCAAATATTATCAAATGTTAGCAAATATGGACTATAGTGAATAAAATATCAAAAAACACTTGACATTTATTTTGGATATGAGATAATAAGTTATAAAAATAACAAAAGGAAAGAAGGGATTTCAAATGCAAAGAATGATCTTAAATGAGACGTCTTATCATGGTTATGGTGCTATCAATCAAATTATTACAGAAGTAAATAATAGGGGGTATAAAAAAGCTTTAGTTGTTACTGATGCTGATTTAATTAAGTTTAAAGTTTCTACAAAAGTAACAGATTTACTTGATGAAAACAAATTAGAATATGAAGTATTTAGTGATGTTAAGCAAAATCCAACTATTGAAAATGTTAAATCAGGGGTTGAATTTTTCAAAAAATCTAATGCAGATTATATAATTACAATTGGTGGAGGAAGTGCAATGGATACAGCTAAAGCTATTGCTATTGTAATAAATAATCCTGAATTTTCTGATATAAGAAGTTTAGAAGGATTAACACCATCAAAAAATAAATCTGTACCAATAATTGCAGTTGCAACAACAGCAGGAACAGCTTCAGAAGTAACTATAAACTATGTAATAACAGATGTTGAAAAGAAAAGAAAATTTGTTGCAGTAGATCCACATGATATTCCAGTAGTAGCTATAGTAGATCCACAAATGATGGAAACTATGCCAAAATCATTAATGATAGCAACAGGTATGGATGCTTTAACTCATGCAATCGAAGGATACATTACAAAAGGCGCATGGGAAATGAGTGATATGTTCCATATTAAAAGTATAGAACTTATTGCAAATAATCTATATAAAGCAGCAAATGGAGATAAAAAAGCATTAGAAAATATGGCACTAGCTCAATATATAGCTGGTATGGGTTATTCAAATGTTGGATTAGGAATAGTTCACTCATTAGCACACGGTTTAGGTGCTTTATATGATATGCCTCATGGAATAGCAAATGCAAGATTATTACCAACAATAATGGAATTTAATGCTAGCGAAACTGGTGAAAAATATCGTGATATTGCTCGTGTATTCGGTGTTAAAGACGTTGATAATATGACACAAGCTGAATATAGAAAAGCAGCAGTAGATGCAGTATTTAAGTTAACAAAAGATTTAGAAATAGATCCTTCATTAAAAGAATTTATTAAAACAGAAGAAGAATTAGAATTCTTAGCACAATCTGCATTTGATGATGTATGTCGTGGAGGAAACCCAAAAGATACAACTAAAGAAGATTTAAAAGGAATATATTTAAAATTAATGAAATAGTAGATTTGGTAGGCAGCATGCCTACCTTTTTTTGACAAAAAAATATAAATATTGTACTATTTAATTAACCAAGACAATTAGTCCTTCCTAAAATGGAGGGAATGATGAAAAATAAAGCACATACACTTAGTGAAACAGTAGCTATTAGTTTTTTTTTAATAACATGTATGAGTATTTCAATTTACTATGCCGAAAATATAATAGACAAAGTTATAGCATATCAAATGAAAGAAAAAATAATAAATATATTAGAATCTAATAATGATATTCAGTTTGATTTTTACAAAAAAATAATTAAGGTAGAAAATAAAGAATATTTATTAGATAGTAGACTAAATTATAGCTTTTCTAATGGAGAAAAGATAAAAAGTATTAGCTTTAATGATAAAAACTATAGTAGAGGCTTAAGTGTATTTATAAAAAATAAGAAAAATAAAATACTAGATAATATAGTTTTTAGTAATAATAATCCGTTGAAAATATATATGCTAAGCGAAAAACAATGAAAAAGGTATACTGCTTTACAGCCTTATTATTGTATATTTTTTTTATTTACACTATAACATATAAAAATGAAGCGGTATTTGTAAAAGATGTATATATTACACAGAGCAATGTGTATGTTAGTAGAATAAATAATAAATTACTAATAAAGCCAAAATTTGAATATAACAACTATGAAATAACTAAAAACGGAAACTATAAACTATACTTTAAAAATGACGAATTTATTGGTTACAAAGAAAGTTACTTTAATAAGTTAAGAGATATTATAGATAAAAGAATAGAAAAAGTATTTGATTATAAATTAAGAGCATACGCAAAAGCCTTACTGCTAAGAGATAAGTCATATTTAGATGAATATAGTTTACAACATATAAAAAAGGCATCTATATCGCATATATTTGCAACATCAGCATTTCATTTATCTTTAATTTATATGATAGTTATACGACTACTATTAGGTTTAAATAAAAGAATTAAAGAGATAATTGCCTTAGTATTTATCAGTATATATGTATTTACCTTAGGTTTTAGTCCATCGATACTAAGAGCATACTTAATGATTTTAACACATACTTTATTTAAAAATAAATTTAAAAGTGAAAATGTATTACTTTATACATTTTTACTAACACTTTTAATAAACCCGTATCAAATATTGAGTGTATCATATATATTAACATATTTAATATCATATGTAGTTTTAGTATCAAAATACAACAATATATTACTAAAATCAGCCATTATTCAGTTAGTAACATTACCTATAATATATTATACATTTGGTGAATTTAATTTGATCTCATTTTTAGTAAATATAGTATATATACCCTTATTTATGTTTTTAATATACGGTTTAATAATTTCATTGCTTGTAAATTTTACAATTTTAATTAATTTTTTAGAAGAGTATGTAGTAATTTTAGAAACTGGTTTATACTATATTTCAAAAATAGAAATTACAATTATTAAGTACAATAAAGTTTATTTTATTTTTATTTTAATGTTGTATCTAATAGGCATTTTTGCTTATATACAGCACATTTACGGTTTGACTAGAAGGAGTTAATAGTATATAATATGAAGTATGAAAAAATTAGAGTTTTAGGGATAGATCCAGGAACTGCAATAGTTGGTTATTCAATTTTAGAATTAGAAAATGGAAAGTATAATTTAATAGATTATGGCTGCATATATACAGATAAAGATACAAAAATGGAAGTTAGATTAGAGCAAATTTATGATAGATTAGATACTATTATTAAACTATATAAGCCAAGTGAAATGGCGATAGAAGATCTATATTTTTTTAAAAATCAAAAAACTGTTATAAAAGTTAGTCAAGCAAGAGGTGTAATAAATTTAGCAGCTATAAAAAATGGGCTAGATATAACTGATTATACTCCATTACAAGTTAAAATGGGTGTTTGCTCATATGGAAGAGCTACAAAATCCCAAGTACAAGAAATGGTGAAACTAATACTAAGTTTAGATGAAATACCAAAACCAGATGACGCTGCAGACGCTATTGCTATTGCAATAACACATTTAAATAGTATGAATATACCTAAAATAGATAAAACTAATATCAAAAAAAGTAATTTAAAAACTGGAGCAAAAATTAGCGCAAAGGATTATAAAGAGCTTTTTAGGAAATGAGGAATCATGAATATAATACTATATGAACCAGAAATACCATATAATACAGGTAATATTGGTAGAACTTGTGTTTTAACGAATACAAATTTACATTTAATAAAGCCATTAGGGTTTAGTATAGATGAAAAGGCCATAAAAAGAGCAGGACTAGACTATTGGAAATATGTTAAGCTATTTGTATGGGAAAGCTTTGATGAATTTTTAGAAAAAAATCCTAATGCTAGAATATACTATGCAACTACAAAGACAAATAAAATATATACAGATGTAAAATACGAAATGAATGACTATATTATGTTTGGCCCAGAATCAAGAGGTATACCAGAAGATATTCTTTATCATAATAAAGAAAATTGTATAAAAATACCTATGGTTAAAATGGGAAGATCACTTAATTTATCAAACTCTGTAGTAGTTGTACTATACGAAGCATTAAGACAAAATAATTTTGAAATGTAGGAGAAAAAACATGAAAAGAAAATATATAACAACGCCAATTTATTATCCAAATGCAAAACCACATATAGGGACTGCATATACAACAGTAATAGCTGATACTTTAGCTAGATATGAAAGACTATATGGTAATGAAGTTATCTTTACAACAGGGATAGATGAACATGGTCAAAAAATAGAAGAAGTAGCTAAGAAAAATAATATTAGCCCACAAGAATGGGTTGATAATATGACAGAAGATTTTAAGAAGCTATGGAGTGCTTTAAATATTTCTTATGATAAATTTGTAAGAACAACTTCAAAAGAACATATAGAAGTTGTAAGACAAATAATACAAAAAGTATATGATAATGGTGATATTTATCTAGGATCATATAAAGGGAAATACTGTGTATCAGAAGAAACATTTGTAACAGAATCTCAATTAGTAGATGGTAAGTATTTAGGAAAAGAAGTAATTGATGTAGAAGAACCTTCGTATTTTTTCAGACTTTCTAAATATGCAGATAAGTTAATTAAATACTATGATGACAATGAAAACTTTATAATCCCTAAACACAGAAAAAATGAGATTGTTTCATTTATAAACCAAGGGTTACAAGACTTATCTATATCAAGAACAAGTTTTGACTGGGGAATACCATTAGAAATAGGAAAAGGACATATAGTATATGTTTGGTTTGATGCACTAAATTCGTATTTAACAGGTGCAAATTATCTTAATCAAGATGAATTTAACAAAACTTGGAATGAATCAAATATAGTTCATTTTTTAGGAAAAGATATACTAAGATTTCATGCTATGATATGGCCAGCAATGTTAATGTCAGCAGGTATTAAATTACCAAATCACATAGCAGCTCATGGTTGGTGGACAATAGAGGGCGAAAAAATGAGTAAATCATTAGGAAATGTAGTAGATCCACATGAAGAAATTAAAAAATACGGACTTGATGCATTTAGATATTTCTTACTTCGTGATTCTAATTTTGGATCAGATTCTGATTATAGTAAGGAATTAGTGATAAGTAGAATAAATTCAGACTTAGCAAATGATTTAGGAAACTTATTAAATAGAACACTTGGAATGCAAAATAAATATTTTGGAGATGTAATACAAGAAGCTACTAAATTAGAAGATATAGAGCATGAAATATATAGCCTATATGAAAAAACAGTAGAAGATGTATATAAAAGCTTACAAGAATTTGATTTTTCTAACGCATTAAAAACTATATGGGTATTAGTTTCAAGAATGAATAAGTATATAGATGAAACAGCACCTTGGCTTTTAGCAAAAGAAGAAAATTTTGATAGACTTAAAACTGTAATGTATACATTATTTGATATGTTAAGAAATCTAGCTTACTTACTATCACCAGTTTTAGTAGAAAGCTCAGCTAAGATTTTACATCAAATAGGACTAGATGAAAAAATAGAACAAAATAATATATATAATATAGGGAAATTAAAAGCAAATACTAGAATAAATGAAGCCCAAATTATATTCCCTAGAATAGAAAAAGAAGTAGAGGAGTATAAAAAGGATTTAAAAATATCTAATCCAATAAAATTAGAAGACTTTAGTAAGGTAAATATAGAAGTTGTAGAAATTGAAAAAGTATATGAAGTAGAAAATTCTAATAGACTTTTAAGATTTATAATTAAAACAAAAAATGAAAAAAGACAAGTAATATCAGGTATTGCAAAAGACTACAAAAACTATAGTGAATTAGTTGGTAAAAAAGTATTAGCTGTACTTAATTTAGAACCAGTTACAATACAAGGTTTTGTATCACAAGCCATGCTTTTAACAACAGTAGAGAAGAAAAAAACTAAGTTAATAGAAGTAGATTTAGATATTAAAGTAGGAGGACTAGTTAAATAATGAAAAAGATAATAATAACAATGTTTTTTGTAGTGGTATCAATCATATCGTTTTCAGAAGCTAATTTTGTAAATGTTTCATCTGATACATTTGATGAAGAAAAATATATAGTGTACACTGCACTTTGGTGTCCTCATTGTAGAGCAGAATATGAACATATACAAAGCATTTATGAAAAATATAAAGATAACTTTAATTTAGTAGTTTATGTATCATCTGATGATACTAAAGAGAAAATATCAAACTATTTTGATGCTAAACATTTTACGTTTCCAATAATTTATGATGAAGATAATTTCTATGCTAAAAGGGTATATAATATAAAATATCTTCCAACAATTATAAAATACAAAAAAGGTTATGATTTAAAAGTATTAGATCTTGTATTTAATGTAAATAACTATTATGAATATAATAAACACTTAATTGATAAAAATGTAAGAAAAAGTCTAAAAGATGTAGTCTTATTAAATAAAGAGAATAAAGAAGTAAAATTAGTAGATATTGCTACAGATAATAAAGTGATAGTTTATGAAAATACAAATGAATTTAACGATGATTATGTATATTTAGTAAATGATAAAATTATGAATATAGATGAATTTCTAAATCTTAATAAAGATAATGTTTTCTATATTTTATCTAAAAACTTAGATTTTGATAAGTCGTATATGGTAATAGTAAAAGATTCATTATTTACAAATTCGTTTATGCCAATAAGATAGATAAAAAAGTGGTAGCTTAGTCTATCATTTTTTAAATATTTTAGTTGACAATTACTCTATTATGGTGTACTATAAACCTATAACACTAAAACAAAAAAAGAAGGTGGTAAAATGAAAAAAAAGCTTGTTTTTATTAGCATGTTTGTAAGCATATTATCAAGTGCTAATATAAAAGAATATAGACCAAATTATGAGCTTTTAGATAAATATA
This sequence comes from Oceanivirga miroungae, assembly GCF_902505095.1. Taxonomy (GTDB): domain Bacteria; phylum Fusobacteriota; class Fusobacteriia; order Fusobacteriales; family Leptotrichiaceae; genus Oceanivirga; species Oceanivirga miroungae. The sequence continues at coordinate 751,612 of NZ_CABWIB010000001.1, forward strand.
AATTGGCAAAAAAAATTGCAGGTGTTATGCAAGAATATAACTATGTAAGTCCATTTTATTCTAAAACAAATCACAGTGAATTGGTAGGAGTTAAAATTGGAGATATATCTTATTCATATAATAACAAATTAAAAGATTATGAACTAACAATTAGTAAAAATATTTCAGAATTTTTAGATACAACAACGCTAAAGAAATATTATCAAAAATTAAATGAGTTCTATATTTTAAAAGACAAAAAGAAAAATGACTACAAAGAAATTATAGCGGCATATTTTGAATATATTTTAGCTAATATTGAATTAAATAATTCAAAAAATATATATGATAATGCAAAAAAAAGTACTACTGTGTATGAAAAAGCATATGCATTAGGAAATATATCTGAAATTGAATTAGAAAAAATGAAATTGAAGTTAAAATATATAGAGTTAGAGTATATGAAAAATGAGATTAATTTAAAAAATAGAGTGAAGATGCTAGATGTTCTGAATATTGATAAATCTAGTATAGAAGAAGATGATATTAATATATATGAAGTAGAAGAAAAAGATATCAGGAAATATGTAGACTATGAAAATGAAAAGATTGATGTTAATAATAACATAAATTATTATGAGAATTTAAAAAATAGAATTGATTCTTTTATGCCAGATATATATTTAACTTACTCAAAAAACAAAAAAGATAGTGAATTTTCGATTAACGTATCTAAAACAATACCACTAATTGATAGTAAATATATTGATAATGCAGTAAGTGAAAACAGAAAAGTTTTTAGTAAAATAAAATATCAAGATGAGCTAAAAATATATAAATTACATAAAAATATATTAGATATATCAAAAAATGAGTATGAATTAGCTAAAAAAGAATTAGAAATTTCAAAAGTTGAATTAGAACTAGGAAAAATTAGTGAATTAAAGTATATCGAAAAATTAGAAGAAGTTTCTAATAAGGAAATTGAAATGATAAAAAATAAGATAAGTTTATCAAAATATATATTGGAAAGAGAGTAGAAGATGAAAAGAAGATTTAAAAGTAAAATATTAATTCTTATTATAATTTTAATTGTAGCTATAGCATTTATTAAAATAAAAAATAGAAATATGAATGATAATAGTCAAATAATGACAGAAAATGTAAAAGAAAGTAGTTTAGTTTTAAAGTATGATGTACAAGGTTTAATTGAATCTGAAAAAATAGTAAAAGTATTCTCAAATAACATAGCAGTTGTAAAAAAGGTTAATTTTAGAGAAGGACAAGAAGTAAAAAAAGGTGAGGTATTAGTAGAACTAGAAGAAAATATGACAGATAGTGAAGCAAATATTAAAAAAGCTAAATTAGCATATGATAATTTAAAAAAAGAATATGAATCATCAAAAAAACTATATAATCTAGGAGCTATATCTAAAAATGTACTAGAAAGTGCTAAAATGCAATATGATAATTCAATTATTGATTTGAATTTAGCAAAAAGTAGATACAAAAAGTTTGATAGTGAGATTAAATCTCCAATATCAGGGGTTGTTATTGAAACTAATGCGGATGATAATTATACAATAGATAATAGAACTCCCTTATTTAAAATAGCAGATACTGAAAACTTACAAGTTATACTAGAAGTATCTAACTCTATGGCTAAAAATATAAAGTTAGCAGATAGTGTAAGCATTACATCAGATTCATTAAATCAAGGAACAATTTTAAAAGGGACTGTAGAAAAAATTTCTAAAAGTAGTTTTAAATCAAGATTTAGTAATGAAAACATAACAAGAATAATAGTTAAATTAGATAATTATGCTACTTTAAAAACAGGTGATCAAGTAGAAGCTAGTATAATATATAAAAATATTGAAAATAAGATAATAATACCTTTTCAATATATAGTAAATGAAAATAATAAAACAGTAGTATATGTATTAGAAAATGGACTTGTATTAAAAAAAGAAATAGTATTAGGAGCATCAGATGGTATTAACTACGAAGTAACTAGCGGACTTAATAAAGATGAGCTTATGTTATATAATCCTAACGGAAAATATAAAGTAGGAGATAAAATAAAATGATAATTTCAGTTAAAAATTTAAGAAAAACATATACTAATGGAAACTTATCTGTTGAGGTTCTAAAGGGAGTAAATTTAACTGTAGAAAAAGGAGAGTATATCTCAATAATGGGACCTAGTGGTAGTGGTAAATCTACTTTTTTAAATATATTAGGTTGTCTTGATTTATTAACATCAGGGGAGTACATATTAGATGATAAAAATATAACTAATCTAAGTGATGACGAACTATCTGAAGTTAGATGTGAAAAAATAGGCTTTGTATTTCAAGCATATAATTTATTAGCAAAATTAACATCTAAAGAAAATGTAGAATTACCTGCAATATATAAAGGTACTAGTTCAAATAAAAGAAGTGAAAAAGCAGTTGAATTACTTAAAATGGTAGGACTAGAAGAAAGAATAAATCATAAACCTAGTGAATTATCAGGTGGACAAAAACAAAGAGTAGCCATTGCAAGATCTTTAATAAATAATCCAAGCATAATATTAGCAGACGAACCAACTGGAAATTTAGATTCAAAATCAAGTGAAGAAATACTAGAGATATTTAGAAAATTAAATGAGATGGGAGTTACAATAATTATGGTAACTCATGAAGAAGATGTTGCAATGCATACCAAAAGAATAGTTAGATTGAAAGATGGAATAATTGAAAAAGATTATTTAGTAGAAAATAGGCTGGGTGGTAAATAATGAATATATTAGAAATAATGAAATTAGCAGTAGAAAATTTGCTTAGCTTTAAATTCAGATCTTTTTTAACAATGTTAGGTATAATAATGGGAATAGCTTCTGTAGTCTTATTATCATCACTAGGAAGTGGATTTCAAGCTAAAATACTAGATGATGCTAAAGATTCTGTGAATTCTTTAATAAGTGTTAGAATAAATTCAAAATACTATCAAGAAAAAAAAGTTAAAAGTAGTGATTTATTTAATTTAACTGATGCAAAAAAATTATCTAAAATTGATGTTGTAGACAAAGCATTAATAGACATTGAAAATGGATTTTATGAACCAGTAAGTCAAAAGAATTTTATGATCTCAGGTGCTAATGATGACTATTTTGATGTTTTTAATAAAAAGATATTAAAGGGATATAAGTTCATAAGACAAAATGATAATGTAATAATAATATCTGAAAATACAGCCAAAAAATTATTTGATAAAGAAAATCCTATAGGTAAAGAAATAAAGCTTAATAACTATAATGATGATATAGTTGGTAAATTTAAAGTTATTGGAGTATATAACGGTAATTTAGATAAAACATCAGAAATTTTTGGAGATAATATACCATTAGAAGCATTAGTACCATTTGAAGTACTTGATAGGCTAAATTATAATAGAGAAAAAAAATATGAGAATATTATATTAAAACCGAAAGATAATAAAAACCTAAAAGAAAAAATAGATATAATAAAAAAATATCTAGAAACTCGTGGAAGTAAAAAAGATATGTATGAAGTTAAACCAATATCTGAACAATTTAATGAAATAACTGGTATTTTAAATAAAATAGGATTATTTATTAACCTAGTAGCCAGTATTGCTATAATAGTAGGTGGTATAGGTGTTATGAATATAATGCTAGTTAGTGTTAAAGAAAGAATAACAGAAATTGGTTTAAGAAAAGCAATAGGTGCTAAAAATAAAGATATAATGATACAATTTTTAATAGAAACTGTAATACTAACATTATTTGGAGGATTAATTGGAATAGTTTTAGGATATATACTAGCCTTAATTGTAGGAAGTGTTGTAAAGGTATTACCTATATTAGAATTTAAGGTAGTTATAATTTCCTTTATTATATCAAGTTTAACAGGTATAATATTTGGAATATACCCAGCAAAACAAGCAGCAAAACTATCACCAATGGAAGCTTTAAGAAAAGAATAATACATAATATGTATTATTTTTTTTTAATTTGGTATATAATATTAAAAGGTGATAAAATGAATGATAGATGTTATCTAGCGATAGATTTAAAATCTTTTTTTGCATCAGTAGAGTGTGTGGAAAGGAATTTAGATCCACTTACAGCTAATTTAGTTGTCGCAAATGAAGAAAAAACAGATAAAACAATATGTTTAGCAATAACACCAAATTTAAAATCTTATGGTATATCTTCAAGACCAAGACTATATGAAGTAAAGTCTAAAATAGAGATGTTAAATAAAACTAGAAAAGATAAAATAGACTTTATTATTGCAAAGCCTAGAATGAAAAAATATATAGAGTATAGCTCAAAAATATATCAAATATATTTAGATTATGTTTCAAAGGATGATATTCATGTATATTCAATAGATGAAGTGTTTATAGACATTACATCATATTTAAAGCTATATAATATGAAAGCTTATGATTTTGCAAAGCTTCTATTAGAAAAAATATATGAAAAAACTAATATAACAGCAACAGCTGGAATAGGAACTAATCTATATTTAGCAAAAGTTGCTATGGATATTCTAGCTAAAAAAATGAAAGCAGATGAAAATAATTTAAGAATAGCAACACTAACAGAATTAAAATATAAAAAGCTATTATGGGATCATAAGAGCTTAACTGATTTCTGGAGAGTAGGTAAAGCTTATGCTAAGACATTAGAGGCTAATAATATGCATACTATGGGTGATATTGCTATAAAATCAATAGAGGATGAGAATTTACTATATAAGTTATTTGGGGTAGCAGCAGAACTACTAATAGATCATGCTTGGGGAGTAGAAACTTGTAGTATAAAAGAAATTAAAAGATATAAGTCAAAAACCCATAGTTTACAAAGAGCTCAGGTTTTAGATAGACCATATACAAATCAAGAACTACTACTTATTATAAAAGAAATGGTAGATAATATTACTTTAGAGCTAGTTGAAAAGAATTTACTAACAAATAAAGTTATACTTGATATTGGCTATGATGTAGAAAATTTACAAAAAGAGTATTTTGTAAAAGAAACTATAATAGACATGTACGGTAGAGAATTACCAAAAAATACAAAGATTACTTTAAAACTAGATAATTATACTAATTCAGAAAAGAAAATAAAACAGGAGTTAATAAGGCTATATGAAAAAGAGTCTAATAAGATATTTAGTGTAAGAAGGCTAAGTATAACTGTAGCTAATATAATAAATAGTTTTGAATTAGGAGAAAAAAATTATACTCAACTAGATATTTTTAATCTTGGAAATAAGTTGATAGAAGAAGAAAAGTATGAGAAAAAAGAATTAGATATAAGAAATGCAGTTGTTAAAGTTAAAAAAAAATATGGAAAAAATGCAATACTCAAACTAAACAACTTGGAAAAAAATTCAACAGCTATTAAAAGAAATGAAAGCATAGGTGGGCATAATGAGTAAATATGATAAGTATATAAATTTATCAAGACCGCTTAGTAAAAAAGAAAAAATGCCTATAATTAAAAGAGCAGCACAGTTCATGTCATTTGATGCACTGGAAGGTTTTAAAACAGATATTAGAAAAAAGGGTATAGTTTTAGATGAAAAAATCTTACTAAGTGATGAAGAAATTGAAAAAATTAATAGTTTTCTTTATTACTTAACTAGAAATAAAGATCTTTTAATAAATATATGTTATTATGATAAAGGATATATAAAAGAAATAAGTAATAAAAAAGTTAAGAAGATTAATACATATGAAAATTATTTAATCTTAGAAGACTTAGAGAAAATAAATTTTAATGATATAGTAGATATAAATATTGTAGAATGAAAGGAAAAATATGGGGAATTTAGTAATATTAGGTAATTTTGATGGAGTTCATCTAGCACATAAATATCTAATAGAAAAAGCTATAGAATATGCAAAAGAAAATAATTTAAAAACTATCGTATATACTTTTAAAACACTAAAAAAAGATAAAGAATATATTTTATCATTAGATAAGAGAAAAGAAGCAATAAAAGCATTAGGAGTAGATAAAATAGTATTTGATGATTTCGAAAGAGTAAAAAAATTAAGTCCAGTAGAGTTTGTAGAAAGCATTTTAAAAAAGGAATTAAATGTAGAAGTTGCATTTTGCGGATATAACTATACATTTGGATATATGAAAGAAGGAAATGCAAAAATATTACAAAAACTAATAAAAACCATAGTAGTTGATGAGTTTAGACTTGATGATAAATTAGTATCTAGTAGTAAGATAAGAGAACTCTTATACGAAGGGAACATTGAAAAAGCTTGTAGACTACTTGGTCGAAAACTTGAATATGAAGGAATTGTTGTGAAAGGAAGACAATTAGGAAGGTTAATAGGATTTCCAACAGCTAATATAAAATTAGATGACAATAGAATAAAACTTCCAAATGGAGTGTATGGAACAGTAACTAAAATTGAAGGAGATAGTAGAGAGTATCTAAGTGTTACAAACATAGGAAATAATCCAACTATAGCAGAAAATAATAACTTAAGCATAGAAACCTTTATATACAATTTTAGTGAAGATATCTATGGAAAAAGAATATGTGTTAAAATACTTAAGATGATAAGAAAAGAGAAAAAATTTAATACAATTGATGAATTAAAAAATCAAATAAAATTAGATAGTGATAAGTGGGAAGAAGAATATGTTAGATATAAAGATAAATGAGTTTGAAGGACCACTGGATTTACTACTTCATTTAGTAGAAACTAAGAAAATGGATATATTATCTATTAGAATTAGTGATTTAATTGATGATTATCTAGAAATAATAAATCAAAATGAAAAAGATGATAAATTTAAATTAAAGGTAGAATTTCTACAAATGGCATCTGTTCTTTTAGAAATAAAAGCATTTAGTATATTAAGAAAAGATAAGAAAAATAATAAAGAAGTAGATTTAGAAAAAAGATTAGTAGAGTATAAGTTAATAAAAGAATTTTCAGAAATGTTTTCAAAAAATGAAAATGAGTATTATAGATCATATAAAAAATATGGAAATAAGGATTTTTCAGTAGACATAATAGAACATGATAATGATAATTTAACATTAGATTCATTAAAAGAGGCGATAGATAATTTAATAAAAAAATTAAATATTAGAGAAGATAATAAGCTAATACTTAATCTAGAGGAAAAATTTAGTGTAGAAGATGCTTTAGTAGAAATTGATGAATTTAAAGAAAATAAATTTTCTTTTAGCCAATTACTTAAAGCAAAATATACAAAAGAAAGAATAGTATCTTTTTTTATGGCTATTTTAGAAGCCTACAAAGAAAATAAGATAGATATAGAAATAACAGAAGAAGAATTCTATATCATTAAGGGGCAATGTAATGTTTAAAAAGAGTTTTATGGTTTCATTTATCAATATGGTAAGTAGAGTATTAGGTTTAATAAGAGAAGTACTAATGGCAACTTTTTTTGGAAGTAACTCTTTAACAGATGCCTATTTTGCAAGTACAAAGATTGCAAACTTTTTTACAACTCTACTTAGTGATGGTTCTATGGGAACTGTTTTAATCCCCCTTTATTTAGAGAAAGATAATAAGAAAAATGCCAATAATTTTATAAATTCAATTTTACTATTGCTATTTAATTTTAGTTTAGTAATTGCACTTATAATATTTTTTGGATCAGAGTACATACTAAAATATTTAATAGGATTTACTAATATAGACTTATTAGAAAAAGCTAGTTTTATGTTAAAAATAATGTCATTTTATATAGTATTTATTGCATTATCAGCAGTAGTTTCAGCATATCTAAATGCACATAAGTTATTTTTAGTATCTAGTTTAGTTGGAATTTCATTTAATATTACAATAATAAGTGGAATAATACTTGCTAAAAAGACAATGAATATATACGTACTAGCAGCTAGTTTTTTAATATCAGGTTTAGTACAGCTTTTAATACAAGTTCCTAAATTTTTAAGCCTTATTAAAAATACTAATTTTAAAATAGATTTAAAAGATAAGGCAGTAAAAGAATTTTTTGTTTTAATGCTCCCAACTATAATAGGAATATTTGCATACCAAGTAAATGAAATTGTAGATACAAACTTTGCTGCAAGGCTAGAAGGTGGAACAATAAGTGCTATAAACTATGCAAGTAGGCTATACTTACTTCCTGTTGGAATATTTGCAGTTTCTTTTTCAACTGTAATATATACACATATAACAGAAGCAATTATTAAAAAAGAAATTAAAAAGGCAAATAATATGTTTAACATTGGTATGAATATGATAAGTTTTTTTATGATACCCTGTACATTTGGACTATTTTTTTATGGGGAGGATATAATAAAATTAATATTCAATTATGGTGCATTTAATATGCAAAACGTTAAAATGACTGCTGAAATACTTATGATTTATTCACTAGGATTAATATTTTTTGGTCAAAACCACATGCTAATAAGGGTACATTATGCAAATAAAAATAGATTGATTCCAGTAATTTCGTCTTTTATAGCAATAGCTATAAATATATTACTCGATTACTATCTATACCTGCCATATAAGCATATAGGATTAACTATAGCAACTGTTATATCAGCAGCTATAAATTACTTAATATTATTAGTATCGGTTAAGTTAAATTACATAGACTTTAATATAAAAAAACAGCTAATATTTATTACAAAAATACTAGTATTTTCAACAATTTGTTTGTATATATCATCTAAATTTAATTTAGTTATAATAAAAGTAATTGTATTTATGATAATATATGCAATATTATGGGCTTATCCATTTTATAAAAAAAGAAGAAAAATGTTTGATTAAAAAAGATATTTACATAATTAGAAAATTTTAATATAATATACATAGTTTTAAGTAGTAACTTATTTTAAGTTATTTGTATTATTTTTAAAATTTAAAAGGAAAATTTATGTACAAGTTCACATATTTTAATAATGTGCACATAAAAACTATACTATTTTGTTTAATAGTAGGGCTTATTATGATCGCATTACCGTTTTTTGTAAAAGGTCTTGAAAAAACAAGATACACGGTTTATCTAGGGTATTTAATTATACTTGTTAAAATTGCTGATTCTATATACAGATATGTCTACGAAAACGAATCAATTATAGAAACTATGCCACTAAATCTATGTAATATAGCTGTTTTAATAGCCGGAGTATATTTTATAACTAAAAAAAATATACTAATAAACATTGTTTATTTCTTCTCGCTAGGAGCAGTGTTAGCTATATTACTACCAGGTATTGGTAGCTATAATACAAAAATGTATCCATATTTCTTTATGGCTGCACATATGATGGAGTTAATAGCATTAGTGTATGCATTTATTTGGTTAAATGCTAAAATAACTAAAAAAGGATTAATTACATCTATTACACTATACTTAGTATTATCAGTTTTAGTTAAAATATTTGATAATTTAACAGGAATGAATTTTATGTATCTAAATGATTATATAATTCCATTCATGTCAGTTATTAAACCAATAATATTATATGATGTTGTGTTAATATCACTTTTTGTTTTATCAATGATAATAGCATATTTACCATTTAGAAATAGAAAAAAATAGGTTAAGCCCTTTGGGGCTTTTTTTAATTACACTAAGCTTTTTTTGTAATTGAAAAAAATTGATAAAAATGCTAAAATAAATAAGAATACACATACAAATAAAGGGGAAAAATATGAATATATATGATTTAAGCGGAGTAGAAATTGCTAAAAAAATTAAAGATAAAGAACTTAGCAAAGAAGAAGTAATACTTGCATTAGATAAAAGAATAAAAGATGTAGATTCTGATATAAATGCATATATTAGTTATGATACTAAAAAAGCTATAAAAATGGCTAATGAATTAGAAGTTAAAAATGAAACTAATTTAACAGGAGTTCCAGTAGCACTAAAAGATAATATAGTATCGTATCAAGATAAAACAACAGCAGCATCTAAGATTTTATCTAACTATGTTGGAACATATAATGCAACAGTAGTAAAAAGAATGCTAGATGCAGGGATTATACCATACGGTAAATCAAATATGGATGAATTCGCAATGGGGTCATCTAATGAAAACTCTAGCTATAAATCAGTATCTAATCCATTTGATTTAGATAGAATACCTGGAGGAAGTAGTGGAGGAGCTGCAGCTATGGTTGCTGCAAAAGAAGCCTTTATAGCCTTAGGTAGTGATACTGGTGGTAGTGTAAGACAACCAGCAGCATTATCTGGAGTTGTAGGATTAAAGCCAACTTATGGAAGAGTAAGTAGATATGGACTTATGTCATTTGGTTCATCATTAGATCAAATAGGTATACTTGCTAGAAATACAATGGATATTGCTAGTTTATTAGAAGTTATAGCTGGTTATGACGAATTAGATGCAACAAGTTCAACTAAAAAAGTAGACAAGTATTCAGAATTATTAGATAAAGATATAAAGGGATTAGTTGTAGGACTACCTGAAGAATACTTTACAAAAGATTTAAATGAAGATATTAGAAACAACATAAATGAAGCAATTAAACTTTTAGAATCAAAAGGCGTTATATTCAAAAAAATAAATTTAAAACATACTAAATATGCAATCTCAACATACTATATAATATCATCAGCAGAAGCAGCTAGTAATTTATCAAGATATGATGGTGTTAGATATGGTGTAAGACAGTCAAATGAAACTGTAGAGGATATGTATGTAAAAACAAGATCACTTGGATTTGGTAAAGAAGTTAAAAGAAGAATAATGATAGGAAACTATGTACTATGTTCGGGATTCTATGATGCATATTATAAAAAAGCATCACAAGTTAGAAGACTTATAAAACAAGATTTTGTTTCAGCATTTTCTGAAGTTGATTTAATTTTAACACCAACATCACCTTTTATAGCATTTAAAAAAGGTGAAAAAGTAAATCCAATAGACATGTACTTATCTGATATTTACACAGTTTCTATAAGCCTAGCAGGACTACCAGCTATATCAGTACCAAGTGGAATGGTTGATAATATGCCAGTAGGTATTCAACTTATAGGAAACTACTTTAGAGAAGATTTAATATTAAATTTTGCAAACCAATATGAAAAACTTAGAGGAGAAATAAAATACCCAAGTTTAGGAGGAAATGATAATGAATAATTATGAAATAGTTATCGGACTTGAAGTTCACATACAATTAAAAACAAAATCTAAAATTTGGGATAGTTCAGATGCTAATTATGATGATAAAGCCCCTAATACATGTATAACTCCAACAACTGTTGGAGAACCAGGGTCTTTACCTAAGTTAAATGAAGAGGTTTTAAATTATGCAATAAAAGCAGCTCTAGCACTTTCATGTGATATAAATGAGATAAGTTACTTTGATAGAAAAAACTATTTCTATCCAGACTCTCCTAAAAATTATCAAATAACACAATTCTATAAACCATATGCACAAAATGGGAAATTAGAATTAAAAACAAGTAGTGGTAGAGATTTTGTAGCTGAAATTGAAAGAATACAAATAGAAGAAGATACTGCTAAAAGCATACACTTAGATAAAGAAACATTACTTAACTTTAACCGTGCTTCAATGCCTTTATTAGAAATAATAACTAAGCCTTGTTTTAGAAGTAGTGATGAAGCTTATGCATATTTAGTAGCTTTAAAAGAAAGAATTAAGTATACAAATATAAGTGACGTGAGTATGGAATTAGGGTCACTTAGATGTGATGCTAATGTGTCTGTTAAAAAAACAAGTGATACTGTTTTAGGTACTCGTACAGAAACTAAAAATTTAAATTCATTTAAAGCAGTTGTAAAAGCAATTGAATATGAGGCAAATAGACAAATAGAGTTATTAGAAGAAGGTAAAAGAGTAGTTCAAGAAACAAGACTATGGGATGATGAAAATGGAGTTACTCGTGTAATGAGATCAAAAGAGGAAGCTATGGATTATAGATACTTCCCTGAACCAGATTTACCTTTAGTTAGAATAACTAAGGATAGAATTGAAAAAATAAGTAAGACTATGCCAGAATTTTCTGATAAAAAATTAGTAAGATATATTAATGAATATGATATAAAAGAACTAGAAGCTAAGGTATTAGTATCAGATATGAGCCTTGCTACATACTTTGAAAACTTAGTAGCTCTTACAAAAGATGCAAAAAAATCGTCTAACTGGATTTTAACAGAAGTACTAAGAGTTCTAAAAGAAAAAAATATTGATATTGATAGTTTTTCAATAAGAGAGAATAGATTAGCAGAGTTAATTTTATTAATAAATGAAAATGTAATAAGTTCAAAACTTGCAAAAGAAGTATTTGAAATAATGTTAAGTACAGAGGATAATCCTAAAAAAATAGTTAAAGACAATAATATGGGACAAGTTAGCAATGTTAATGAAATTTATGAACTTGTAAAAAAAGTAATGGACGAAAATAAAGAGGCTGTAGAAGACTTAAAAAATGGACGTGATAGAGCTATGAAACATTTAATGGGACAAGCAATGAAATTATCTCGTGGTAAAGCTAATCCAAAACTTGTTACTGATATAATAAATGAGGAAATAAGTAAAAGATGAAAATTAAAATAAAGCATTTATTTCAAAATATAGTTTTAAAGCTATATTTTCTAACTGTAATAGGATTTATACTAGCTTTTATAATCATACTTGTAATTTATCAAATAAAAGGCAATAAGGATGCTAATAATAGGTTAGATAAACTAAGATTTAAAAATGAGTTAATTATTGCTAAAAGAGGAAGTATAATATCTAGTGATAATCATAAGCTAGCTTTTGATATTGATATGTATAATCTTATTTTAGATCCGATGAATATTAAAAAGACAAATAAATATACTCAGGAACAAATGATAGAAAATATAGCAGATGTTATATCCAGAAATACGAATTTAAATAAGTATGACTTAATAAAAGAAATAACTGCTTCAATAGATTCTAAAAAAAGAAACCTTGATTTAAAATACAAGGTTGAATTAGAGCAAAAAGAAAAAATACTAAAAGATATTAGACGATATACAAGTAATAAGATTGTATTTCCTAAAAAAGATAATTTAAGATATTTTAATAGTTATGATGTATTTAAAAATATAATTGGATATTTTAAGCTTGCAGATGGTGTTAATGACTTAGGTGAGAATACTATATATGATAAACCTGTTTATGGATTAGAAAAAAGATATGATTCATATTTAAAAGGAGAAAATGGTATAAGAAGATATTTTATACCAGCTAGTGATAATACACAAATAGTAGCAGCAACTACTCCATATAAGACAGAGGAAAAAATTTTAAAAGATGCAAAAAATGGATATGACCTTCATTTAACTATTGATACAGTTATGCAATTTAGTTTAAATGAAGAATTAAAAAATGTATACGAAAAGTTTAACCCTCAAAATGTCATGGGGATTATAATGGAATCAGATACTGGAAAGATTATAGCAATGGATTCTTATCCAAAATCAGAAAATATAGCAAATATTAAAAACATTAATATATCAGATGTATTTGAACCAGGATCTATATTTAAACCAATAACAACTTCAATAGCTTTAAATGAAAATTTAATAGATACAGACACCATAATTCATTCTAACGGGTACATAGCAGTAAGAGATAGAGTATTTCATGATCATGATAATTCAACAGTAGGTGATTTAACTTTAACTGATGTAATTGCAAAATCAGGGAATGTTGCCATGGTAAAAATATCTAATTTAATTGATACAAAGGTGTTTTATGAATATTTAAAAAACTTTGGATTTGGATCTAAAACTGGAATTGATACTGATTATGAAATAAGAAGACCTTTATTTAAGTTAAAAGACTTAACTGAGGTTAAAAAAGCTACAGTTTCATTTGGTCAAGGTATTGACATGACACAAATGCAGATATTAAACACACTAAATTCAACAATAAATGGAGGTAAATTATTAAGACCATATATTGTTGACTATATTAGTGACCAAAAGGGAAATGTAATAGAGGAAAATAAGCCACTTGTAATAAGTAATCCAATTAGTGAAAAAACTTCAGAAAAAATTAGAAATTTACTTTATTCAGTTGTTGAGACTGGTACAGGTAGAAGTGCTAAAATTAATGGGTATAATATAGGTGGAAAAACTGGAACTGCTCAAAAATCAGGTAAGGGTGGATATATAAAAGGGAAGTATTTCTCATCATTTTTCTCATTTTTCCCAGCAGATAATCCAAAATATTCTATAATAATTACAGTTAATGAGCCTAATAATGAGAAAAAAATATACTATGCAGCAGTAGTTGCTGTTCCTGCAGTTAGAAAAATTGCAGAAAAACTTATTAACTATAAATCAATAACACCAGATTATGAAAAAGAAGAAGTGAAAAATAAAAAGAAAATTGCAAAGAAAGTTTTAAAATCAAATCTTAAAGAAATTGATGCAAAATTTGATAACTTTATTATGCCTAATTTATTAGGACTTAGTTTAAAAGAATTAATATCACTAGATGCATTTACAAAATATAACATACAATATATAGGTAGTGGTAATGTATTTATACAAAATATAGATGAAGGAAAAATAATTGATAAAGATAGTGAGATAATTTTAGAGTTGAGGTAGGAATTATGTTTTATTACAATATACAAGTTGGAAAAAGAAATATGCTATTTACATATAAAAGTGAAATAGAAATTGAAAATGGAACTTTTTGTAGTGTAAGTTTAGCAAATAAAGTAAATGAAGGTATTGTAGTAGGAAAAGTTAATGTAGATGAAAAAAAATTAGACTATGAAATTAAAGAAATTTTAGAAGTAAAAAAAGATAAATTAAATAAAAATCTTTTTTCTCTAATAAATTTTATACACTCTTATTATCTTGAACCTTATTCTAGTTTAATACCACTAATTGATTATTCAAGAGAAAATAGTGAAGAAAAGATAAATGAAGTTATTTCTAATAAAGAATATGAAAAATTTAAATTAAATGACGAACAACAAAAAGTATCAGATGATATAGTAAATTCAAGTGAAATGTTTCATTTAATAAATGGGGTTACAGGTAGTGGTAAAACTATAGTATATATGGATATAATAAGAAAAGCACTAATTGAGGATAAGTCAGTCATCTTTATAATCCCAGAAATATCTTTAACACCACAGTTTTTAAAAAGACTAAATGACGCATTTAAAGACGAACTTGCAATATGGCATAGTAAATTAAGCGAAAAGAAAAAAGAAGAATATAGAAAGAGTCTTAAAATTGGTGAAAAAAAGATACTATTAGGAACAAGATCCTGTATATTTCAAGAGGTCAAAAATTTAGCATATATAATAATCGATGAGGAACAATCTTCAAGCTATAAGCAGGAAAATAGACCAAGGTATCATTTAAAAAATGTTGCAATAAAAAGAGTTATGTTAGAAAATGCAAAATTAATTCTAGGAAGTGCAACTCCATCATATGAAACAACTTACCATGTAAAAAACGGCCTTATTAAACAGCATAATATTTTAAATAGATATAATAATGTTGCTATGCCAGAATACATTATAGTTGATTTAAATAAATATGACAGCTATTTAACTGATGAGTTAATTAAAAATATAAATGAAAAAATTGAAAAAAAAGAGCAAGTCATAATATTATTAAACAGAAAAGCATATTCAATAGCTATTAAGTGTAATGATTGTAAAGTAATACAAGAATGCAAAAAGTGTACATATAATTTAACATACTATGCAAAAAAGAATATATTAAAGTGTAAGCAATGTGAGACTACGTATAAGTATAAACAGAGTTGTTCTAATTGTAATAGTCAAAATTTAATAAAATTAGGATATGGTACTGAAAAACTAGAGGAAGAATTGTGTGAAATATTTGATGAGAACAGAATACTTAGAATGGATTCAGATACAATGAATACAAATAAGAAAATATTAAAAGCATACAATGAATTTTTAGATTATAAGTACGACATTTTAATAGGTACTAGTATAATAGCAAAAGGATTTCACTTTCCAAATGTAACATTAGTTTGTATTTTAAATGCAGATGAACTATCAAATATACCAAGTTTTAAAATACAAGAAAAAACATTTGAGTTAATAACTCAAGCAGCTGGTAGAAGCGGTAGAGCTGATAAAAAAGGTTATGTAATAATTCAAAGTTTTAATAAAGACTCTGATTTAATAAAAGCAGTTATTAGTAACGACTATGAATATATGTATAACAGTCAAATGGAAACTAGAAGGCAACTTAATTTCCCACCATTTACAAAAGCAATAAAAATTTTAATAACAGATAAAAATGAAAAAAGATTATTAGAATTTTCGAATAAATTGTATATAAAAGTATATGGTGCACTAAATGAATTAGCAAGTATAACTGCGTTAAATGATGAATATATATATATGGTATCTAATAGGTATAGAAAAAATATAATAATGTATTTTGAAAAAGCAAATGAAAATAAGGTAAAAAGAATATTAAAAAATATTATAGATAATTTAGATGTAAAATCAAGTATGAAAGTATTAGTAGATGTTGACCCAACATAAAGGAGGAAATTAAATGGATTTACAAATATATGGTTCTAAAGTGTTAAGAGAAAAATCAACTTCTCTTATTGATAATGAAATAAATGATGAATTAAAAGCTGTATTAGATGATATGGTTAGAGTAATGAGATTGGCAAATGGTATAGGACTTGCTAGTAATCAGGTTGATATAAATAGAAGATATTTTGTAATGGAAATAGATGATGTTATAAGAAAATGCATAAATCCTGAAATTGTTGAGGTCTTATCCAAAGAAGACGTTCCAATGGACGAGGGTTGTTTATCTGTTCCAGGAATATATAAAGAAGTTAGAAGACCAGATAAAATTAAAGTGAAATACTTAAACGAAGATGGAGTAGAAGTAGTTGAAGTTTTAGAAGGTTTATGGGCAAAATGCTTCCAACATGAATTAGATCATATAAATGGCTTTTTATTCATAGATAGAATATCAAATATAAATAAAAACTTAATTAGAAAAAAATTGGCTTTATTAAAAAGAAATTCTAAGCCAATTACATATTAGGTGATATAAATGATTAAAACTATTTTTATGGGTACACCTTCTTTTGGAATAAATGCACTAGATTACTTAAAAGAAAATACAAAACTAGTTGCAATTTATACAAAAGAGGATAAGTTAAACAAAAGAGGGAATAAAGTAGAGTATTCACCTGTTAAAGAATATGCTATAAAAAATAATATTGAATGCATACAGGTTAAAAGTCTAAAAGAGGAGTCTGTATGTGAAAAGTTAAAAAGCTTTGATGCTGATTTAATAGTAGTAGCTGCATATGGTAAAATTATACCTAAAAATATAATAGACTTACCAAGACTTGGAATAATAAACATACATTCGTCACTTCTTCCAAAATATAGAGGGGCTTCACCAATACAAAATGCAATTTTAAACGGTGATAAAGAAACGGGAGTTACCATAATGATGATAGATGAAGGTTTAGATACTGGTGATATGCTAGAAAAAGCAAGTATAGAAATTAGTGAAGATGATAATTTAGAAACTTTAACTAATAAATTAGCAATTTTATCAGTAAAACCTTTAGATATAGCTGTAAATAAGCTAATATCTGGTACTGAAACTAGAGAAAAACAAGATGATAGTTTAAAAAGTTTCGTTTATCCAATAAAAAAAGAAGAAGCACTAATAGATTTTTCTAAAGAAAAAGAGCAAATATTTAATATGGTAAGGGCATTTAATCCTAAACCAGTTTCGTACGCCATATTAAATAATGAAGTTTTAAAAATATATGAAGTTGAAAAAGTTGATGAAAATTTTGACGCTAAGTTTGGGGAAGTTGTAAAATTAGAAAAAAAAGGACCTGTAGTAAAAGTGAATGGTGGTGCAATAAGGCTTAAAAAAGTTCAACTACCAGGAAAAAAAATAATAGGTGGATTTGATTTAATAAACGGAAGAAAAATAAGTTTAGGAGATGTTTTAAATGCATAAAAAAATCAAATATGACTCAAAAGATATTTCAAGTAAGATGGTAAGAAGACTTACAAAATATTTAAGAGTATTAAAAGATATTAAAAAGAAAAAAGATAGAGTAAATTCTGTAGAACTTGCAACTAAAATGAATACAACTGCATCGCAAGTTAGAAAAGACTTATCTACTTTTGGAGAATTTGGTGTTAGATCAAAAGGCTATGATTTGGATCATTTAATAAATATTATTGAATCTATACTAGGTATTGATGAAGATAATAAGGTGATAATTATTGGATTTGGTAATATGGGTAGACTACTTAGTTCAAATACAGATGTATTAGGAAAAGGGTTTGTAATTACTGGTATTTTTGATAATAATAAGGATAAAATAGGTACTAAAGTAGAAAAAATAGGTTTAGAAGTTTTAGATTATTCTCAGGTAGCTAAGTTTATAAAAGAAGAAAAAATAACATCTTGTATTTTAGCAGTAAATAGAGAATTTGCACAAGAAGTATCAGAAGAATTAATAGAATACGGTATAAAAGCAATTTTAAATTTAACTACAAAAAGATTACATCTACCAGAAGATATTGCAACAGTTGAAATTGATTTTTCAATTAAATTACAAGAGTTAAATTTCTGGAGAAAGTATAAAAATATAAAATATGGAAATAATTAATACAAAAAATATTATAGAAAAAGAGCTACCTATTTTAAAAAATAAGTATAATGCTTTGAAAAAAAAGTATAAAAAGGAAGCTAATTTTAAAATGATAGTAGTTGGAAATGATTTAGCAACAAAATCATATATTAAATCTAAAGAAAAAATGGCTGATGAAATAGGTATACTAAATGATGTAATATCATTAGATGAAAATATAAGAAAAGAAGAACTAGAAAAAATAATTAAAGATTTAAACGAAGATACCAATGTTAGTGCTATTCTTTTACAAATGCCACTTCCAAATCATTTAGAATATAAAGAGTTAATAGATTTAATTGATCCTATAAAAGATGTAGATTCACTGTGTTCTACAAATATGGGGAAATTAGTACTAGATAAAGCTAACTATATACCTTGTACAGCTAAAGCAATTATAAAAATACTAGATGAAATAAATGAAGATGTTGAAAAAAAAGATATATGTATAGTAGGTAGAAGCAATATTGTAGGAAAACCGCTAGCTAATTTACTAATAAATAAAAGAGCTACAGTTCAAGTATGTAATAGTAAAACAAAAGATTTAGCTAGTAAAGTAAAAAATTCAGATATTGTAATAAGTGCTACTGGAGTAGCTTCATTAATAAAAAAAGAATATATAAAAGAGGGTAGTATATTATTAGATGTTGGAATAAGTAGAGTAGATGGTAAACTAAAAGGCGACTTTGATTTTGATAATATAATAAAAGAAGGAAATGCAAAATATATAACAAAAGTTCCAGGTGGAGTTGGACCGATTACAGTTTTATCTTTAATGGAAAATATAATACTTGCATTTGAAAGGGGAAATGTTGAAAAGTAAAATAAAAAATATAGTAAAACTATTAGCTATCTTTCCCTTTATATTATCTTGTTCTTTGACACAAATAGATTTAAAAGAGGATGTTTTAGCTGTTATAAGTTTTTTAGACTATATAAATATAGATAAGGAGAAGTTTTTACAAAATGCTAAGAGTTTAACAGCTCTTGAAATAAAAGAAAAAGGTGATAGTAATATTTCATATGAAAAATTAGTATTTAAAAAAGCAAAATTAGAGATATTTGCACCTAAAAATAAAAGTAATAAAAGTGTAATATATATAGTTCATGGAGGAGCTTATGTATATCCTTTATCTAATATTTATAGAAATTTAGCTAAATTCTTTATAAACAATAATGATAATTATGATGTTGCACTTTTAGATTATGATATATTAGATAGTGCTAGATACCCAATTGCAAACGATCAAACTTATGATGGTCTAGAATATTTAATGAATAGATATGAAAAAGTAAACGCATTAGGAGATAGTGCAGGTGCTAATCTAGTTATGTCAACTTTAATAAAAAGAAATGAAAATAAAGAAAAATTAGTAAATTCAATTGTTCTATACTCACCATTTCTAGATATAAGTTTTACAGTTGATAGTAGAACAAAAAATAAAAATAAAGATATTTTAATAGGTAGTGTACATAATAAAGATTATGAATTTATAAATCTATTGAAAGATAATGATTATTATAAAAATGTAGAAAACAAAAAAGATTACTACATTTCACCAATTTATTATAACAATTTTAATAATTTCCCACCAACATATATAGAAGTTGGTATGGATGAAGTATTATTTGATGATTCAAAAATACTAGCAAAAAAACTGCCTAGAGTAAAATTAGTAGGAATTAAAGGCTTATTTCATGATTTTCAAATCCTAACTTTCATATCTACAGCAAGAGAGTCAGTAATAAGAACTATAGAATTTTTAGATAAATTCAATTAGAAATTTGACAAGATATAAAAAATATAATAATATAAACTGTAAAAGGAGAAAACAATGAAAAGAGCAATAATACTGGCAATTTTACAAGTAATAATTACAGTATCACTATTCTATATATTTTTTAAAGAAAGAAAAGAAAAAAAACTAGATGAAATAAATATTACAAATGAAAATAACATAGAAAGTGAAATTAAAAGTAACATGCTAGAATTTTCTGACACTAATGTTAAAGAAATTATGACAGCAAGAACTTCTATATACGCACTTGAGAAAAAGGATATATTAGAAGATGTAATTGATGATATAATAGAAAAAGGATTTTCAAGAATTCCTGTTTATGAAGAAAGCATAGATAATATTATAGGTATATTATACATAAAAGATATACTAAAAATAGATTCTAAAAAAAGTGTTGGTGAATATATGAAAGAAGCTTTCTATATTCCTGAAACAAAATCAATTTCAAAATTATTAGAAGAATTTAGAATGAATCACAAGCATATTGCAATAATAATAGATGAATATGGTTGAACTTCAGGTCTTGTTTCAATAGAAGACATACTAGAAGAAATAGTAGGTGAAATAAGAGATGAGTACGATGAAGAAGTTGATGATTTAGTAAAAATTTCAGAAAATATTTATGAAATACAAGGGGATAAATTAGTAGAAGATGTTGATGAAGAATTACAAATTTCAATCCCAATTTCAGATGAATATGATACAATCTCAGGGTATGTACAATATGCATCTGGTAAAGTACCAGAAATAAATGACATAATTTCAACAGATGATTATGTTATTAAAATTCTAGAATTAGAAAATAAGAGAATAAAAAAAGTAAAGTTAGTACTTTTTAATGCAGGAGGTAGCGATAATGAATAGTTTAAAAAAAGTAGAATTAGAAGAAATGATAAGAACTGTTCCAAATTTTCCAAGTGAAGGTATATTATTTAGAGATATAACAACAGCTCTAAAAGATAAAAAAGGTTTAAAGTTAATTATTGAGGATTTCACAAAAAGATATGAAAATAAAGGAATTGACTATGTATTAGGAGCAGATGCAAGAGGATTTATCTTTGGTGCTGCGCTTGCATATAATATAGGGGCAGGATTTGTACCAGCTAGAAAACCAGGAAAACTACCAGCAAAAACTGTAAGAGAAGAATATACATTAGAATACGGTACTAATGCAATAGAAGTACATGAAGATGCAATAGAAAAAGGTGCTAAGGTTGTAATAATAGATGATTTATTAGCTACAGGTGGAACAGCTAAGGCAATGATTAATTTAATGAATAAATTAGAGGCTAATATATATGAATTAGCATTTTTAATAGAGTTAGAGGATTTAAAAGGAAGAGAACTTATTGGGGACTATAGTGTTTATTCAATATTAAAATATTAAGGAGTAAAAATTGATAAAAGAATATAATCATTCAGCATTTGCACTGCATTATGAATTAGTTTTAGTTAGTAAAAACAAGCAAAGAATATTTAGAAAAGAAATTGCTGAATTTTGTATAGATACATTTAAAAAAATTGCAGATAATTATCAAGTTAAGTTTTTAGACGTACATTACGAAGAAGATCATTTACATTTTAAATTTGAGTGTTATCCCACTACAAATTTATCGAAGTTCATAAATGCATTTAAAAGTGCTAGTAGCAGAAAAATAAAAAATAATTATGAGGATATAAGACAAATGCTAAGTACTGGAGCTGTATGGGAGGCTCAATACTTTTTAATGACAGTAGGTATAGAATCAGAAGATTTAGTACTACATTATCTTGATAAGATAATTAGATGTGATGAATTACATCACCAACATAAAATAGATTGTGACGATAAATAATGCACTTTATGGTGCATTTTATATTATTAGGAGAATAATATGATATATGGATTAACAGGTGGTATAGCAAGTGGTAAATCTAATATTTTAAAAGAATTTAAAAATTTAGGATATGATATATTGGAACTTGATAAACTTGGACATGAGCTTTTATTTGATAAAAATATAAAAAATGAAATTTTAGCTAAAATTGATTCTAATATTTTAAATAATGAAGACGAAATAGACAGAAAAAAACTAGGAAAAGTTGTATTTTCAAACAAGGATAAGTTAGAAATACTAAATAGTATACTACATAAAAACATTTTAGATATTATGGACAGTAAAATAAAAAAAGCAAGAGAAAATAATACTAATCTAGTAATTGAAGTTCCTTTACTATTTGAATTGAATTTAGAAAATAAATTTGATAAGGTAATTGTAACTTATGTTGATGAAAAAACACAAATAGAAAGAATTATGAAAAGAGATAATAAGACTAAAATAGAAGCTAAAAAAGTTATTGATAAGCAAATGCCTCAAGAGTTAAAAATTAAAAAAGCAGATATAGTTATAAAAACAGATAAAGATTTATCTTATGTACATGACTATATTATTAAGGAGTTTAAAAAATGAATATAAAAAAAGCAGAATATATAAAGTCATCAGTATCTTTAAAAGATTATCCTGAGACTATAAATAAGGAATTTGCCTTTGTAGGTAGATCAAATGTAGGGAAATCTTCACTAATAAATACATTACTATCAAGAAGAAATTTAGCAAGAACAAGTAAAACACCAGGTAGAACACAACTTATAAATTTTTTTAAGATAAATGATAGTTTTTTTATGGTAGATTTGCCAGGTTATGGCTTTGCAAAAGTTCCTGCAGCAGTTAAAAAAAATTGGGGTAACATTATGGAAACTTATTTATCAAGTGAAAGAGATAAAGTTATATTTTTACTACTTGATATAAGAAGAATACCTAGCGAGGAAGATATGAAAATGCTCGAATACTTAGAATACTATAAGGTAGAATACTATATAGTATTTACTAAAATTGATAAATTATCTAATAATGAAAAATTTAGACAATTAAAAGAAATAAGAAAGAAATTAGTTTTTGATAATGAAGATGTATTTTTCCATTCATCACTAAAAAACACAGGAACTACTGAGATTTTAGATTTTATTGAAGAAAAATTAAATAATTAACTATCTTGTCAATAAAAAAAACTTGACAACAATATTTTTATAGTGTAATATATAGAAGTTATGAGAGAAATAGATGAATTTTTAAAGTATTCAAACTTATTTAATATATATAAGGACTTATTAAGTAATAAGCAAAAAGAATATATGAGTGCATTTTTTGAGGAAGACAATTCCTTTTCTGAAATTGCAGAAGCGCTTAATATCAGTAGACAAGCTGTATTTGAGAATATAAAAAAAGGATGCATTAAATTAGATTTTTTTGAAGAAAAATTAGGTATATTAAAAAAAGAAGAAGAATACATAAATATGTTAGAAGACTTAGATAAAAACTTTAGTAGAGAAAATCTTACTAAGATTATTTCTAAAGTGAAAGGATATTAAAATGTTTGATGCATTAAGTGATAAATTAAAAGGACTTATGAAAAAAGTTAGTGGACAGTCTACTTTAACAGAATCTAATATGCAAGAGGTATTAAGAGAAGTTAAATTAGCCTTATTAGAAGCTGACGTAAATTATAAGGTGACAAAAGATTTTGTTAATAGAATAAAAGAAAAATCACTTGGTTCTAAAGTAATAATGGGAGTAAATGCTAGACAACAGTTTATTAAGCTAATTCATGATGAATTAGTTGAAGTTCTAGGTGGGCAAAATGTTTCATTAAATCCAAAAAACAATAATAAGCAAAATATAATTATGTTAGTTGGATTACAAGGTGCTGGTAAGACTACATTTGCAGCTAAATTATCAAAACTTTCTAAAAAAGAAAAAGAAAAAGTAATACTAATTGGTGCTGATGTATATAGACCAGCAGCTAAAAGACAATTACAAGTTTTATCAGAACAAATAGGAGTAGAATTTTTTACTATAAATGATTCAAATGATGCCTTATTAATTGTTAAAAAAGGATTAGAAAAAGCAAGTGATATTGAAGCTACAACCATAGTAATTGATACAGCAGGAAGATTACATATAGATGAAACTTTAATGAAGGAGTTAGAAGACATAAAAGCTATGGCAAGTCCCACTGATATATTATTAGTTGTTGATGGTATGACAGGGCAAGATGCTGTAAATGTTGCTAAAAAATTCAATGAAACTCTAGTAATAGATGGTGTTGTATTAACAAAATTAGATGGAGATACAAGAGGTGGAGCTGCTTTATCAATAAAAGAAGTTTCAGGTAAACCAATAAAATATATAAGTGAAGGCGAAAAATTAGATGAGATATCTAAATTTTATCCAGATAGATTAGCATCAAGAATACTTGGTATGGGAGATGTTGTATCATTAGTTGAAAGAGCTAAAGATGCGATTGATGAAAAAGAAGCTAAATTAATGGAAGAAAAGTTTAGAAAAAATCAATTTGATTTTGAAGATTTCTTAAAACAATTTAAAATGATAAAAAGAATGGGCTCACTTGGTGGTATTTTAAAATTAATTCCTGGTGTTAACCTTGGAGATTTTGACATGGCTAACGCAGAAAAGGAAATGAAAAAAATTGAGGCAATCATATATTCTATGACATTAGAAGAAAGAAGAAATCCTCAATTATTAAAAGTTTTTTCAAGAAAAAATCGTATTGCAAAAGGTAGTGGAGTAGAGGTAGCAGATGTTAATAAACTTCTTAAGCAACATGAGAATATGAAAAAAATGATGAAAATGTTTAATAGTGGAAATATTCCAGGATTTGGGAAATTTCCAAGATAATATATAAATAAATTTGGAGGTATAAAAACATGGTTAAATTAAGATTAACAAGAATGGGTAGAAAGAAAACACCTTTTTACAGAATAGTAGCAATGGAAGCATTAGGAAAAAGAGATGGAAAAGCAATAGCTTATTTAGGAACATACAATCCTTTAGTAAGTGAAAATCAAGTAAAAATAAATGAAGAAGAAGCTTTAAGATTTTTATCAAATGGAGCACAACCAACTGAAACAGTTAAATCGTTATTAACTAAAATGGGAATTTGGGCTAAATTTGAAGAATCTAAAAGAAAATAGAGGCAGTTTTTTGATAACTGTCTTTTTAAGTTAAAGAGGTGGAAAATGAAATATCATATTGAAGAAATGATAGCAAAAAGCGAAATTGCAAATAAAGTTAGATTATTAGCTGATAATATAAATAAAGACTTAAATAATGAAGATGTCTTATTAATAGGTCTTTTAAGAGGTTCAGTTATGTTTTTAGCAGATATTGCAAGAGAAATAAATAATGTATCTGAAATTGATTTTATGAGTGTTTCAAGTTATGGTTCAGGTATGGTAACAAGTGGAGAAATAAAGATATTAAAAGACCTTGATGTAAATATAGAAGGAAAAAATGTTATCATAATAGAAGACATAATAGATACAGGATTTACTTTATCTAAAGTTACAAAGATATTAAAAGAAAGAAATCCAAAGTCTTTAAGAATTTGTACACTTTTAGACAAACCTGAAAGAAGAGTTACTGATGTATTTGTTGATTATGTTGGATTTATCATACCAGATGAGTTTGTAGTAGGATACGGAATAGATTATGCTCAAAAACATAGAGCTCTTAGCTATATAGGAAAAGTTGTGAAAGATGGTGAAGATAATGAATAATTTTGATACATATGTAATAGTAGGTACACAATTTGGTGACGAAGGAAAAGGTAAAATAATAGATGTATTAGCTCCAGAAGCTGACTATGTAGTTAGATTTCAAGGTGGAAATAATGCAGGTCATACAGTAGTAATTGGTGAAGAAAAATTCATATTACACTTATTACCATCAGGGATTATGAGTTCTAAAGGAAAATGTATTATAGGAGCGGGAGTTGTAGTAGATCCAGTTGTTTTACTAAAAGAAATTGATGAAATAGAAAAAAGAGGCTTAAAAGTAGATAAACTATACATAGATGAAAGAGCACATGTAATAATGCCATATCACATAGCTATAGATAAAGCCAAAGAAGAAGAATTAGGTGAAAATAAGATAGGTACAACTTTAAGAGGAATTGGACCTTGCTATAATGATAAAATATCAAGAAATGGTATAAGAATGGGAGATTTACTAGATAAAGAAAGATTTGCTAGTAAACTTTCATGGAATTTAAAAGAAAAAAATGACTTACTAACTAGATATGGTAAAAAAACATTTGATTATGACAAAATTTTTAATATGTACTTAGAACTAGCAGATAAACTAAAAGACAAAATAATAGACGGAGTATATGAAGTAAATGAAGCTATAAAAGATGGTAAAAAAGTACTTTTTGAAGGTGCACAAGCAATGATGTTAGATATAGACCATGGGACATACCCATATGTAACATCATCATCACCAACATCTGGTGGAGTATGTATTGGTAGTGGAGTAGCTCCTAATAAACTAAATAGAATAATAGGGGTTATGAAAGCATATACAACAAGAGTAGGAGAAGGACCATTCCCTACAGAGCTTGATAACGAATTAGGTGAAAATCTAAGACAAATAGGACACGAATATGGAGCTACTACAGGTAGACCAAGAAAATGTGGTTGGTTAGATTTAGTAATGGGTAAATATACAGTTATGATAGATGGTCTAACAGATATAGTTTTAACAAAATTAGATGTGCTAACAGGTCTTGATAAGATAAAAGTAGCTGTTGCTTATGAAATAGATGGTAAGAAATATATGACATATCCTAGTTGGATTAGAAAAAGTACAAAAGTTAAGGTTATATACAAAGAATTAGATAGCTGGACAGAGGATATATCTAAGATAACTAATTATGATGATTTACCAGAAAACTGTAAAAAATATGTTGAATTCATAGAAAAAGAATTAGATACTAAAATATCTATGATATCAGTAGGACCAGAAAGAACTCAAAATATATATAGAGCCAAATTTTAGGAGGATAAATGAATAAATACAGTAATCCGTTAATTGAAAGATACGCTAGTGAAAAAATGCAATACATATTTTCGCCAGATTTTAAATTTAGTACTTGGAGAAAATTATGGGTTTATTTAGCTGAATCAGAAAAAGAATTAGGAATAGATGTAATTACAGATGAACAAATTGCTAAAATGAAAGAAAATATATACAATATTGATTACGATTTAGCAAAAAAATATGAAAAAAAATTAAGACATGATGTAATGGCACATGTACACACTTTTTCAGATTTAGTTCCTATTGCAAAGCCAATAATTCATCTTGGAGCAACAAGTGCTTACGTAGGAGATAATACTGATTTAATTCAAATAAAAGAAGCCCTATTATTAACTAAATCAAGACTATTAAATGTAATAATAAAACTAAGAGATTTTGCTATTAAGTATAAAGATATACCAACTTTATCATACACACATTATCAAGCAGCACAATTAACTACAGTTGGTAAAAGAGCAACACTGTGGCTAAAATCATTTATGTTTGATTTAGAAGAAATAAATAGAAGAATAGATTTACTTGAATTTCGTGGTGTTAAAGGAACGACAGGAACAGGAGCTAGTTTTAAAGAGCTATTTAATGGAGATTATGATAAATTTAAAAAGCTTGATTTATTGGTTACAAAAAAAGCAGGATTTAAAAAAAGACAAGAAGTTTCTGGTCAAACATATGATAGAAAACAAGATAGCCTAGTATTATCAGCACTTACTGGAATTGCAACAAGTGCGCATAAATTTACAAATGATTTTAGATTACTTCAAAATTTAAAAGAATTAGAAGAGCCATTTGAAAAAAATCAAATAGGATCAAGTGCAATGGCATATAAAAGAAATCCAATGAGATGTGAAAGAATCTCATCTTTATCTAAATTTGTAATAAGTGAAGAATTAAATGGACATTTAGTACATGCAACTCAATGGTTTGAAAGAACTTTAGATGATTCAGCCAATAAAAGATTAAGCTATCCTCAAAGTTTTTTAGCTATAGATAGCATACTTATCATTTTATACAATATATTAAGTGATACAGTAGTTTATGATAAGATGATAGAGAAAAACCTTAAAAGAGAATTACCATTTATGGCAACAGAAAATATAATAATGAGATCTGTGAAAAATGGTATGGATAGACAAGAAGTACATGAAATAATAAGACAATTATCTATGGAAGAAACTAAAAGTATTAAATTAGAAGGAAATGAAAATAGATTAATTGACAGGATTATTGAAGATAATAGACTTGTAATTACAAAAGAAGAATTATCTGATATTCTAGATCCCAAAAAATACATAGGCTTTTCAGTAGAACAAGTACTAGACTATATTAAAGATATTGACTTAGTAATTGAAAAAAATAAAGAATATATAATAGAAAATGATGAAGATTTAAAAGTATAAGCCTTGACAAAGCTACTATATTTGTATATAATAGCTTTGTTAGTACGCCGCTTTAGCTCATTTGGTAGAGCAACTGACTTGTAATCAGTAGGTGGTTGGTTCGAATCCGACAAGCGGCACCATTTATATATATTAGGCAATTTTATGCCGCTTTAGCTCATTTGGTAGAGCAACTGACTTGTAATCAGTAGGTGGTTGGTTCGAATCCGACAAGCGGCACCATAATATGCCTATTTTTTTTTACTTCATTATGATATAATAAAAGTTGAGGTGATTATATGAAAAGTTATGAGGATATACTAGAATTTTATAAAATAAAAAACGAATTAGTTGATTTTTCATATTTTAACGAAACAAAGGAAAAATTTATTGATTTACAAATATATAATAAAAAAGAGGACTTAGAATATGAACTATCATTATTGCAAGATCTAATTGATTTTTATAAATACGATGGTGGTTTTAATATAGAAGAAATTAAAGATATAAATCATGAATTAAAAAAATTAGAAATATTAGGAAGTTACCTAGAAGCTATTGATTTATTAAATATTAGAATAAATTTAGCAATTTATAGAAAATCACAAAATAGGGCAAAGGCAGTTAAGGAAAAATACAAAAAAATAAATGATATTTTTAGTTTAAATATTGATACTCGTGAAATGGAAAAAGTAATCGACGAAATAATTGATGAAAAAGCTAATATTAAAGATGAAGCAAACTCAAATATTTTAGATATTAGAAGACAAAAGAAAATAATTAATCAAAATATTAAAGAAAAAATTGAAAATATATTTAATGATCCAAATTTACAAAATGCAATAGATAATAAGATAATAACAACAAGAAATGATAGATATGTTATAAATATTAAATCTGATTTTAAAGGCTTAATTAAAGGAATAGAACATGATAGATCATCTAGTGGTAACTCGGTATTTATAGAACCATTATCTATAGTTTCATTAAATAATAAGATGCGTGAATATGAATCAAGAGAAAGAGAAGAGATAAGAAGACTACTTATTAGACTAAGTGAGTATTTAAGAAAAAATAGAGATGATATTAAAAATGTATTTGAAACTATAAAGAACTTAGACTTTTTAAATGCAAAAGTCTTATTTAGCAATAAATATGAATGTAATATTGCAAAAATAGCACAAAAACCTATATTAAACATAGTTGATGCAAGACATCCACTACTTGATAAAAATAAGGTAGTACCACTTAGTTTTAGTCTTTTAGAAGATCAAAGAATAATGCTAATAACAGGACCTAATACAGGTGGTAAGACTGTTACACTAAAAGTAGCTGGATTACTTACTTTAATGACTTTATCAGGGCTATCAATTCCTGCAAGTGATAAAACAGTTATTGGAATGTTTGATAATGTCTTAGCTGATATTGGTGATGAACAAAGTATAGAGCAAAATCTATCATCATTTTCATCACATGTTAGATCAATTTCTCATCTAGTTGATGTGTGTACAAGTAAAAGTCTAGTACTACTAGATGAGTTAGGTTCAGGAACAGACCCAACAGAAGGCTCAGCATTTGCTATGGCAATAATAGACTATTTAAGAGATAAAAAAGTCTTTGGAATAATTACGACTCACTATAGCGAAGTTAAAGCACATGCTTTTGAAAGTGAAAATATTAAAAGTGCTTCAATGGAATTCGATGTTGCTACATTAAGCCCAACATATAGATTAATTGAAGGTATACCAGGGGAAAGTAACGCTTTAATTATTGCTAAAAATTATGGAATTAGCGATGAAATTATCAAAAATGCAAAATCATATATTAGTGATGATAATAAGCGTGTTGAAAAAATGATTCTGGCTATAAAAAGTCAAAATGACATACTAGAGAAAAAAAATAAAGAGATTGAGGATTTAAAACTAGAATTAGAAGATAAGAAAAAAGAACTTGATTACGAAATATCAAATCTAAAAATGCAAAAAGAAAAAATAATTGAAGAAAGCATACAAAAAGCAGATGAGTATATAAGGCAAATGCAAAATAAAGCAAAATCTTTAATTGATAAGATAAATAAAGAAGAATCTAATAAAGAAAACATAAAAGATGCTCAAAGAAATATAAACATGCTATATGATTCAATTAGAGAAGATAAAAAGAAAATTAAAGATAAAACTAAATTAAATAAAGAAAAGATAGACTTTAAAGTTGGAGAAGAAGTTTATGTTAAAACTATTAACCAAAATGCAATAATAATTAATATAGTTGAAAATAAGAATTCTGTACAAATACAAGCAGGTATATTAAAGTTATTAGTTCCAATAGCAGAAATTAAAAAGATAGATAAAAAAAATGTAGCTAAAAAAAGAGGAAGCATTAGCTACAAAGCATCAGGTACTAAGCATGAAATTGATGTACGTGGTAAATACGCTGAAGATGCTATACATGAAATAGAAGCCTTTTTAGATAAAGCAACACTAGGAGGCTATCATAGTGTATATATAATTCATGGAAAAGGAACAATGGTTTTAAGATCCAAAATTAGAGAATACTTAAAAGAATCTGCATATGTAAATGATTTTTTTGATGCTAATGAAACTGAAGGTGGTAAAGGATGTACCATAGTTAATTTAAAATAGGAGAAATAGATGAAAATATATAATACTTTAACAAATAGTTTAGAAGAATTTAAACCTATCTCAGATGATTTAGTTAAGATATATGTTTGTGGACCTACAGTATATAACTATATTCATATTGGAAATACTAGACCTATTGTAGTATTTGACACACTAGCAAGGTTTCTTATGCATAAAGGATATAAGCTAAAATTTGTACAAAATTTTACTGACATAGATGATAAGATAATAAAAAAAGCAAATGAAATGAATATATCGATAGAAGAGGTAACTAAAAAGTATATAAACGCTTTTATAGAAGACACAAATAATTTAAATTTAATTAAAGATGTAATAAGACCAAAGGTTACTGAAAATTTATCAGAAATTATTGAAATGATACAAAAGTTAATAGATAATGGCTATGCATATAAAAAGGAAAATGATATCCTATTTTCTATTGATAAATTTAAAAATTATGGTAAGTTATCAAATCAAAAACTAGATGAATTAAATAAAGGGGTTAGAATAGATTTAACTGATAAAGAAAATGAAAAGGACTTTGTATTATGGAAAGGGAAAAAAGAAAACGAGCCATATTATGATTCACCATTTTCAAAAGGTAGACCAGGTTGGCATATAGAATGTAGTGCAATGATAAATAGATATTTAGGAGAAAATATTGATATACATGCAGGAGGTCAGGATTTAATATTTCCACATCATGAAAATGAAATAGCACAATCAGTATGTTCTACAAATGAAAAATCATTTTTTGTTAAATATTGGATGCACAATGCATACATTACATTAAATAATGAAAAAATGAGTAAATCAACTGGTAATTTTTTACTGCTTCATGATGTATTAAAAGAATTTAGTGGTGAAGTTGTAAGATACTTTATTTTAACAAGCCATTATAGAAAGGCACAAAATTTTAGTAAAGAAGAGTTAATAATAGCTAAAAAGACAGTTTTTAATATAAAAAAACAAATAGCTAAATTTAATAATGAAACTGAAAATAATTCTAGTTTAGTAGAAGAAGTTATTAAAGATTTTGAAACTGAATTTAATAAAGCTTTAGAAGATGATTTAAATACTCCAAAAGCCTTAGCAAGTATATCAAAAGCAATAAAAAGTGGTAATAAGTTACTTAGCGAAAACGAGAAAATAAACCTTAGACCACTTGGTCAAAGGCTTGTTTACTACATAGAAAATGTGTTAGGAGTTAAATTAGATAAGGAAATTGAGATGAATAATAATGAAATTTTAAATATACTATTAGAAGTTAGA
The DNA here is from genome assembly GCF_902505095.1 of Oceanivirga miroungae. GTDB lineage: Bacteria > Fusobacteriota > Fusobacteriia > Fusobacteriales > Leptotrichiaceae > Oceanivirga > Oceanivirga miroungae. The sequence goes on from NZ_CABWIB010000001.1 coordinate 784,344, forward strand.
CAAAAATTAAGAGATGAAAAAAACTATAATTTATCTGACTATATCAGAGATAGATTAAAAGAAATTGATATTGACATTAACGATAAAAAATAGGAGTTAAATATGAATTTTACAAAATTTTTAAATATGTTAAGAATAAAAAAAAGCATATCCATTGATTTGGGTACAGCTAATATTTTAATATATGATAAACAAAAAAGAAAAGTTGTTTTAAATGAGCCAAGTGTAGTAGCACTTGATAAAAAAACAGGAAAAGTAATAGCAGTAGGTAAAGATGCAAGACAGATGTTAGGAAAAACTCCAGATAGCATTCTAGCTATTAAGCCTTTAAAAGAAGGAGTTATAGCAGATCTTGATGTTACTCGTCAAATGTTAAATGAGTTTATAGGTAAAATTTACGGTGCTTCATTATTTAAGCCAGAAGTTATGATATGTGTACCATTAGAAGTAAGTTCTGTTGAAAGAAAAGCTTTATTTGATGCTGTAAGTGGTGCTAAAAAGGTATATATTATAGAAGAAGGTAGAGCTGCTATAATAGGATCTGGAATTGATATTTCAAAACCTAATGGGAATATGGTTGTAGATATTGGTGGAGGTAGTACGGATATTGCAATCTTATCATTAAATGAAGTAATAGCAAGTAAATCTATTAAAATTGCAGGAAATACATTTGATGATGATATAGTTAAATATATTAAAAATAAATATAGCTTATTAATAGGTGATAGAGCTGCTGAAAGAGTTAAAAAAACTTTAGGTACAGCTATTAAAAAAGATAATCCTGAAACTATGGAAGTAAAGGGGTTAAATCTTTTAATAGGTTCACCAGATTCAATTACAATAAGTGAAAATGAAATATATGAAGCAATAGAAAATTCTTTATATAAAATAGTAAATGCTACAAAAGATGTTTTAGAAAAATGCCCACCTGAACTAGCATCTGATATACTAGATAATGGTATAGTTATGACAGGTGGTGGATCACTTATACATAACTTTACTGACTTATTAGAAAAAGAAACTAAGGTAAAGGTATTCTTATCTGATAATCCATTAGACTCAGTAGTTTTAGGTGGTGGTTTAGCATTTGATAATACTAAATTACTACATACATTACAAATGAAAGAGAATTAGTATGTTATCAAGTACAATACTACTTTATTCTGATAAGAGGGTGGATTTAAAATCATATGCATATAACAGAGCTAGAAAAATATTTTCAGATAATAACATTGAGTATGTAGAAAGTGATGTTAGATATTATGATAATATTAAAATAAAAGATACAAGAGAAATAATTGAAAAAAGTGTAGAATCTTCATACAAAGGAATAAAGATATTTATATTAGATTTTGATAATATTAGAGTAGAAGCAAGTAATTCCTTATTAAAAGCTATAGAAGAACCTGTAAATGGAACATTTTTTATTCTAATATCAACTAATAAAGACAAGATATTACCTACAATTTTATCAAGATGTATAAAAGAATATATAAAGCCAGAAGTAATTGATGTTAGTGATAAAATATATAGTATTTTAGACGGTGATTACGGGTATATTAAAAGGTTTACTGATGAAAATATTAATTTAGATGATTATAAAGTATCTAATTTAGAAGAGGCATATCAAAATATAGAAAATTATTTTAAATCAAGCGAAAAAAACATATATCAGTTTGTATCATATAACCTAAGTATAATTTATTTGGTACAAGAAGGTAAATTTTCAAAATTAGATGATAAGATTTTATTTATTTCAAATATTCAAAATCTATTATCACAAGATAAAGATAATTTACTACTATTTTTTAATAGAATATTAGTTTTAATTGCGTTTAAAGTAGATAAAAAAGTATATGAAATATTAGTAAATCTAAAAAATAGTATAAAAAATAATGTGAATAAAAAGATATTGATTTATCTTTTTTTATCAATAGTACAAGAGGAGGTTTAATGTATAACACGGTAATAAGTGACTTAGATGGTACATTATTAGGAGAAAATCACGATATAAGTGAGGATAGTATAAAATTATTAAATTATTTAAATAAAAAAGGTGTTAGAATTATTTTAGCAACTGGAAGAAACTATGTAGATGCTAAAAGAATAGCAGAAAAACTTGATTTTACTCCAGAACTTATTACATCTAATGGTGCAGAGCTAACTAATACAAATAAAGAAACAGTATTTAAAAAGACATTAGATAGTAAAATAGTAGAAGGATTAATAAATCTAGATTATAAAAAGTATGATAAGAATACTTATTTAAATCTAATAGAAGATGAAATGTGGTCAGGAGTAGAAGCATATAAAGAAGGTAGTAAGATGCTTGAGTGGCAAGATGATGATTGGAAGTTTTATGTTAAAGAAAAAAAAGACTTAAACATAAATAATACAGATAAGGTGTTCTATATATCAGATCACGATAAATTAGTCTTACTATTAGAGGATATAAAAAAGGAGTTTAAAGACAGTATAAATTATGCATTTACTTTACCTTTCTGTCTTGAAATATTTCCAAATAGCGTTGATAAATCAGAAGGTTTAAAAGAATTATCTAAGATAAATAAGGTTGATTTTGAAAATGCTATAGCTTTTGGAGATGGATATAACGATGTAAATATGTTAAAACTAGCTAAAAAAGCATATATAATGGGGAACGCTCCAGATTCACTAAAAAAAGAATTAAAAGAATTAGAAGTAGTTGATTCTAATGCAAATGAGGGATTACAAAAGAAATTAAAAGAAATTTATGGGATAAAATAATGGCTATAGGTATTTTTGATTCAGGAATAGGTGGTATTACTGTTTATAAAAAAATAAAGGAAAAATACCCAAATGTTCAAGTTATTTACTTTGCGGATTTACAAAATTTTCCATATGGAGAAAAAACTGAAAAAGAGTTAAATGAATTTACAAAAAATATTACAACATACTTAATGAATTTTGATATAGAAGCTCTAATAATTGCTTGTAATACAGCAAGCTCAGTTTCAAAAAAGTATTTAGAAAAAAATTTTAATATAGATATTTATTCTATAATAGAACCTATAACTAATTACTTAAATGCTAATGAATATAGTAATTTAAGCTTGATTGCAACTAATATGACTGTTCGGTCTAATGTTTATCAAGAAATACTTTTAGATAAATTAAAGCATGTTGTATCAGCACCTAAGTTAGTTAATTGTGCTGAAAATTTAGATAAAAGTAATGTATTAGATGTTATAAAAGAATATATTAGTCCTGATATGGCAAAAAATACAAATATTATATTAGCTTGTACTCATTTTCCTTTACTTAGTGAATATATTTATAAGCTATACCCTGATATTAGTTTATTAGATCCAGCAAAATATTTAAGTGAGTCGCTAAGTTTAAAAAATATTAATGATAATAAAAAAGATGTGTTTATAACATCTGATAAATTAGAATATTTTAAAACTCAATTAAAAGATATATTAAAAACGGAGGATTTAGATGTACGAATACATAAGTGGTAAAGTAGTTGAAAAGAACTTAGAATACGTTGCTATAGACATTTCTGGTCTTGCTTACTTAATATATATACCCTTTAAAACATATGAAAAAATTGAAGGTGAAGATGTAAAATTATACATATATCAAAAAGTAAAAGAAGATGATATAAGGCTATATGGATTTTATACTAAACTAGAAAGAGAAGTATTTATTAAAATAATATCAGTTAGTGGAATAGGACCAAAAATTGCGTTATCAATATTATCTAGTTTTACAACTCAAGAAATTTTATCAATTATTAATGCAAATGATCATAAAATGCTAAGTAGCGTACCAGGATTAGGAGTAAAAAAAGCACAAAAGTTAATAATAGAATTAAAAGATAAGTTTGATGATATTGAAGTTGACAATAACTTATTTGAATCTAAAATTATTAAAAATGAGTTAAAATTAGCATTATCATCACTAGGTTACGCAAATGTTGATATAGATAAATATATTAGTGATAGTGAAATTCAGGAAATTAATGATAGTGGTAAGTTAATGAAGTTAATACTAAAAAAAATAGGGAATAAAATTAAGTGAAGTGAGAAATATGAAAGAAAACTATAAAGGTATTTTATTTTGCTTTATTATAGCAATAATCTCAAAATTTATAGGAGATATGTATAAAATAGTAGGTGGAGCTGTATTTGGGCTAATAATTGGAATGATTTTAGGTTTATTTTATTATAATAAAGAATTAGATAAAGGATTAAATTTCACATCAAAAAAAATACTACAGTATGCTGTAATACTATTAGGATTTGGCTTAAATTTAAATGAAGTATTAAAAACCGGAATTGAATCACTTCCAATAATTATTTCAACAATATCAATTTCATTGATAGTAGCATATATTATTCATAGGTTCACAGATATAAATACAAATGTTTGTATGCTAATAGGAGTAGGATCTTCAATATGTGGTGGTTCAGCAATTGCAGCTAGCTCAAATGTAATAGATGCAAGTGAAGATGAAATAGCAAAAGCTATGTCAATTGTATTTTTATTTAATGTAATAGCAGCATTTACTTTCCCAATATTAGGTAAATTACTAGCATTTTCAACAACTACACCAGATGCTTTTGGTTTATTTGCTGGAACTGCTGTAAATGATACATCATCAGTAACAGCAGTAGCATCAGTATGGGATAATATGTATAACTTAGGTAGTTTAACACTAGATAAGGCAGTAACAGTAAAACTTACTAGAACTTTGTTTATAATTCCAATAGTACTAGGCCTTGCTCATTTAAATAAAAGTAAAAATAATGGGAAAAAGAAATTTCCAGTATTTATTATCTTTTTTGTATTAGCTAGTTTAATAACAAGCATATTTGTATATTTTGGTTTTCCTATAAGTATATTTAAGCCGTTTAAAGAATTATCAAAATTTTTAATAATAATGGCAATGGTAAGCATAGGGTATAAGACAAATATTGTAAATCTAATAAAAACAGGAGGAGTAGCATTTTTAGTAGGTTTTTCTTGTTGGGTTTCAATAATAGCGGTAAGTTTAATAATGCAAAGCTTAATGAATATATGGTAGTATAGGACCTTTGGTCCTTTTTACTTTAAAAAAAACTAATTTTTTGGTATAATTATATTAGTAAAAAAAGAAAAAATAAATTATTAGATAGGAGAATACATGTTTAAAATACTTTGTTTAGACGGTGGTGGAGCTAAGGGATATTTTAGTGTATATATATTAAAAAGAATTGAAGAAGAATTTAATATTAAACTAAATGACTACTTTGACTTAATTGTTGGTACAAGTACAGGTGCTTTAATTTCAGCTGCAATTTCAGCAGATATTAGTTTAAATGATTTATCAGAAATGTATTTAACAAAAAATAAAGAGATATTCAAAAAAAGATCTAATAATTTTTTAAAGTTAAAAAGTACTTATATAACAGAATCTTTTGAAGAAGAATTAAAGAAAATATTAAAAGATTTAAATTTTTCTGATCTTAAAACTAATATAATGCTTCAAACGACAGATATAGAAAAAAAAGAACCTATAGTATTTAAATCATGGGATAAGGATAATAATATATGCCTAGTAGACGCTGTAATTTCATCAGCTTCAGCACCAATTTATTTTGATCCGCATCAAGTGGGAGATAAACTATATGCTGATGGAGCTATATGGGCAAATAATCCATCTGTTGTAGCAATAGCAGAAGCAATTTCAAAAGATTCATTTAAGCAAAGTCTAGATAACATTAAAATCTTATCTATAGCTACAGGTAAAAATGAAGAAATAATTAATTTTAGTAATCAAAAAAACTGGGGACTTCTTGCTTGGGCTAATGATATAATGGATATAATCATAGAATCAAATAATGTATCAGATGAATTAAGTGCGAAAAAGATTTTAGATGATAGATATTTAAGAATAAACTATAAGTTAAAAAATAAGGTAGATATAGAAAAAATTCCAACTTATGTTCTGGAAAATAGTGAAGAAATTTTTATGAACTATTATGAAGATATAAAAAAATTTATTAACTTAGAAAAAAATGAAAAGAAAAAATATAATTTAGTTCAAAGAGTAGCTAAATACATATTTAGAATATAGGAGTTATATATGAGCATTACTTTATATAGAAAATATAGGCCACTTAATTTTAATGAAGTTTACGGTCAAGAAAATATAAAAAAATCGATAATAAACGCACTAAATGAAAATAAATTAGCACATGCATATTTATTTAATGGACCACGTGGTACTGGAAAAACTACAATTGCAAGATTAATTGCAAAAGGTGTTAACTGTATGGTAAATGGAATAAGTGCGAATCCATGTGATACCTGTCAAAATTGTGTTAACATAAAAAATGGAAGTTGTCTAGATGTTATTGAAATAGATGCAGCTTCAAATAGGGGTATTGATGAAATTAGAATACTTAAAGAGAATATAAACTATCAACCAGTAAGTTCAAGAAAAAAAGTATATATCATAGATGAAGTTCATATGTTAACTAATGAAGCTTTCAATTCACTATTAAAAACTTTAGAAGAACCACCTGAACACTCAATGTTTGTACTAGCAACAACTGAGATACATAAATTGCCGGATACAATAATTTCAAGATGTGTAACATTTAATTTTAAAACACTAAGTGAATTTGAAATAATTTCTATGTTATCAAGTTTATCAAAAAAAGAAGATGTTAATATATCAGATGAAGCACTAGAAATTGTATATAAAAAATCAGGAGGGAGTGCTAGAGACTCGCTATCTTTATTAGAACAGTTAATTAGTTCTTTTACAGATGCAGAAATTAAAACTCAACAAATCGATGTTAAAATGACAAGAAAAGCACTTGGTTTAATTTCAGAAGAATATTTTAGTGAATTTAATGATATATTAAAAGAAAAAGATAAAAAGAAATTAATTGAGTATATATCAAAAATATATAAAAATGGGATACAAATAGATGTATTTTTAAAAGAATTTTGCGACTATTTAAGATATTCTAATGAAAATCTTGATTATGTAATTTTAACAATAGGAAAAATATATGATATTTTGGCTAAATTTAAAAATGAAGAGGATTTAAGAATATTAGCATATTTAATTTTATATAATCTATTTGAAAATACAGAACCTAGTATAAGAAAAGTTGAACAAAAAGTTAGTGTAGAAAACGTTGAATTTAGTTATGTTGACTTTTTAAAATACTTAGAAAATAATAACTCTATGGTTTTTTATAATCTACTTAATAATTTTGAAGTATATAAAATAGATGATTTTAGTATAATAATAAAACAAAAAAATGAAAGAAAAGATATTAGGCTACTAATTGAAAATGATATGATTTTAAGACAAATAGAAGAGGGTATATTTAAGTATGCTAAGCTAAGATATAAGCTAGTAAATATAGATAGCCAAGGTATACAAAAGAAAAAAGAGGTTGAAAATATTATTAAGATATTTGAAGCAGTAAGAATGTAAATGTGAAAGGATGATTAATATGAAAGTAAGCGTAATTTTATTAGAAAATGTAAAAGGAATTGGGAAAAAAGATGAAATAGTAATGGTAAAAGATGGTTATGCAAATAACTTTTTATTCCCTCAAAAAAAAGCAGTAGCTGCTACAAATGAAAACTTGAATAAATTAAGACAAAAAAACGATAAAAAAGTTAATGATAGCAGAAAAGAATTAGAAGCTTCTAATAAATTAAAAGAAGAAATAAATAATAAAAAAATAGTATTAGAGGTTAAAGCAGGAGATAATGGAAAAGTATTTGGATCAATTGGACCAAAAGAAATTATAGAGGCTATTAAAAAACAATTAAATATTAAATTAGATAAAAAATTATTAACTTCTGATGCAAGAATTAAGGATTTAGGAACACATAATTTAGTTATAAAATTACATAAAGAGGTAGAAGCAAATTTAATAATTGATGTAAAAGGACTATAAAATGGAAAATAGTAGAATTGAAGTAGAAGAAGCAATAATTGGGATGCTAATTGAACATCCTGATATGATGTTAGAAGCAAACGATATATTAAGACCAGATGATTTTTCGACACTAATGTATTCAAAACTTTATAGCATATTATTAGATTTATCTAATACTAATGGAGTTTTTGATATCTTATTAATAGAGAATCAAATGAAAAAAATGGGTATATTTGATAGTTTTGGAGGAAGAGAAAAGTTATTTGAATTAACATCAAATGCTCCTATAACTGTTTCACTTACACAATATATAGAAATACTAAAAACATATTCAATACAAAAAAAGATTGAATCTGCATGTATTGAGTTATTAAATGAAATAAAAACACCAGAAAAGTATAACTATAAAGACTTAATAGATTTATCTCAAAAAAGAATAATGGATATTGATAAAGACGAAAATAGTATAGGAGTTACTAGAATATCAGATGTTGCTAAAAAACAAGTACAAAATCTATTATTATTATCAAAATCAGGAGAATCATCTGGTAAGGGTATACCAACAGATTTTAAAGAATACGACAGAGTAACTGGTGGACTTAATAAGTCTGAATTATTAATATTAGCAGCAAGACCCGCTATGGGAAAAACAGCATTTGCATTAAATATTGCTACAAATTTAGCTAAACAAGGTAAAAGTGTTCTAATATTCTCACTAGAAATGGGAGTTGACCAACTATTTAAAAGAATTTTATCAAATATATCTGATGTAGAGATGTATAAATTAAAAAATAAACATTTAACAGATTTTGATATAAAAAGAATTACTGATAAGCACGAAGAAATGAAGAACTATAATTTATTTATTTCTGAAAAAGCAGGGGTTTCTATACTAGAAATAAAAAATATAGCTAGAAGATTTAAAACACAAAATGATTTAGATTTTATAGTAATAGATTATTTACAACTAATCAACTCTTCTTCAAAAAATAAGAGTCGTGAGCAAGAAGTATCTGAAATATCAAGATCATTAAAAAATTTAGCTAGAGAATTAGATATACCAATACTTGCATTATCTCAATTGTCACGTTCAGTAGAATCAAGATCAGATAAAAGACCTTTATTATCTGACTTACGTGAATCTGGAGCAATAGAACAAGATGCAGACCAGGTTATGTTTTTATTCAGAGAAGAGTATTATAAGCAAATTGCAAGTAAAAGTGAAAATAAAGTAGAAAATGAACAAGTACAAAATAAAGAAACAGAAATAGCAGAACTAATAATAGGAAAGCACAGAAATGGAGAAACAGCCGTAATACACTTAGGAATTGATTTTAAATATCAAAGATTTATAAATGTGCACAAGAAGTTCTAAGAGGAGGAATATTGAATAAAGTAGAATTATTATCACCAGCAGGAAATATGGAAAAATTAAAAGAAGCAATACACTTTGGAGCTGATGCATGTTATATAGGTGGAGGAGCTTTTAATTTAAGAGGAATGTCTGCAAATTTTAGAGATAAGGAATTAAAAGAAGCAGTTGAATATGCACACAGCAAGGGGAAAAAAATATATGTGACATTAAATATTTTTGCACATAATAAAGATATTAACTATATGCCAAGATTTATAAAATATTTAGATGAAATTAATGTAGATGCTGTAATAGTATCTGATTTAGGAGTATTTCAATTAGTTAAAGAGCATGCACCAAATTTAGAAATTCATGTTAGTACGCAAGCTAATACTATAAACTGGGCAGCAGTTAAAGCATGGCGTGATTTAGGTGCTACTAGAGTAATATTAGCAAGAGAAATGTCATTAAATGAAATTAAAGAAATTAAGGAAAAAGTACCTGATATTGAAATAGAAGTCTTTATTCATGGAGCTATGTGTATGGCATACTCAGGTAGATGCTTATTAAGTAATTACATGACAAATAGAGATGCAAATAGAGGGGTTTGCGCACAAGATTGTAGATGGAATTATAAAGTAGTTGCGCAAGATCACGAAGGAACAGGAGCTCATGATATTATAGAAGATTCTGAAGGAACGTATATTTTTAATGCAAAAGATTTATGTACAATAGAGTTTATAAATGAAATTATAGAAGCAGGAGTAGATTCTCTTAAAATAGAAGGTAGAATGAAGTCTATTTACTATAACTCAACTGTAACAAAACAATATAGACAAGCAATAGACTCATATTTAAGTGGTAACTACAAATATAATCCTGATTGGATGTACGAACTTCAAACTATAAGTCACAGACTATATTCAAAAGGATTTTTCTTTGGTAAGACAAGTGATTTAGACCAAAATTATGATACTAACTTATCATATAGTCAAACTTATCAATTAGTAGCTAATGTATTAGAGGATTTAGGAGATAATTTATATAAAGTATATTTAAGAAACAAAGTAATAATAGATTCTGAATATGTAGAGTTTGAAATATTACAACCTAAATTAGACCCGATTTCATTTAAAGTATATGAATTTTTAGATACTAAAGATGAGGAGTATAAAAAAGAGGTTAATCCAAATACAATAGCTATTATTAAATGTCCATATAAGTTAGAAAAATATGATCTATTAAGAAAGAAATTACCATTAGGTGAAGAAGAACCTGATATAGATTACAGTATAAATAGAGAATAAGAATATGGAAAATAGTAAGATAATACTTATAAATAAAGAAATGAATATATCATCGCATAAGGCTATAAAAAAGGTACAAAAGGAATATGGATTTAAAAAAATTGGGCATGCTGGAACACTAGATCCCAGAGCAACTGGACTTATGATTGCGATGTCAGATAAAGCTACAAAATTATCGGACCTTCTTATGAAAAAAGATAAAATCTATAAGGTAGAATTAGAACTAGGGTATGAAACAGATACTCTTGATTTAGATGGTCAAATTATATTAAAAAAGGAGTACCAAGTTCCTAATTTAGATGAATTAAAAGATATTTTAAATAAGTTTTTTAAAGGTGAAATAGAACAAATACCACCTATGTACTCAGCAATAAAAATAAATGGAAATAAGCTATATAACTTAGCTAGAAAAAATATACAAATTGATATTCCTAAAAGATTAGTTAAAATTTATGATTATAGTGATATCCAAATTAATGAAAATAAAATAAGTTTTATTGTAAATGTTTCAAGTGGTACATACATAAGATCTCTTGTTAGAGATATAGCGTATAAATTAGATACAGTTGCTACAATGACATATCTTGAAAGACTTTCAATAGATAAGTTTAAAAATCCAAAAGATATTGAAATAATTGATGTATATGATGCACTTGATTATAAAAGACTAAATCTAGATTTAGTACAATGTGAAAGATTAAAAAATGGACTAAGTATATTTATTAAAAAAGAAAATATTAAAGAAAATGAAAAGTTTCATATATTTTATGAAAATAAATACTTAGGTATTGCAGATGTAATAAGTTTAAATAATGGAACAATAGAATTGAAAAGAAACAAGTTTTTTGGAGGAATTCATGAATAAAATAAAGCCAAATAGACAAAAAAAAGTTTATTGGGCTTTTTTTGTAATTTAGTGTTATAATATATTGACTTAAATATAACTAATAAAGAAAGGTATGTATTATGAAAAAGATTAGAAAGGCTATTATCCCAGCTGCTGGATTAGGTACTAGAGTTTTACCAGCCACGAAGGCACAAGCAAAAGAAATGCTACCAATATTAGATAAACCTGCTATGCAGTATCTAATAGAAGAGCTTGTATCATCAGGTATAACTGAAATCCTTATTATAACAGGAAGAAATAAGGTGAGTATAGAAAATCACTTTGATGTATCTTATGAATTAGAGATGCAATTAGAAAAAAAAGGTAAATTTGAAATGTTAGAAGAAATTGATAAAATTTCAAATATGGCAAATATATATTATGTTAGACAAAAACTCCCTTTAGGATTAGGACATGCTGTATTAAAAGCTGAAGCTTTTGTAGCTGATGAGCCATTTTTAGTCTTATTAGGTGATGATATAATGTATACAGCCGATAAAAAGCCAGTTTCACTACAGTTAATAGAAAAGTACAATGAATTAGGAAAAGAATGCTCTATTTTAGGCGTTCAAAAAGTTCCTAAAAAAGATGTAAATAAATATGGAATAATAGAAATCGAAGATCATGTAGATAAAAATACCTTCTCTGTTAAAAATTTTATTGAAAAACCAGATATAAATGAAGCACCAAGTGAATATGCAGCATTAGGAAGATATGTTTTAGACCCTAAAATATTCAAATATCTTAAAAATACTAAACCTGGTAAATCAAATGAAATACAATTAACAGATGCAATACTTGATATGTTAAAACACAATAACTCTTTATATGCCTATGAATTTGATGCAATTAGATATGATACTGGCGATAAATTAGGTCTATTTAAAGCAACAGTTGAATTTGGACTTAGAAATGAAGAGTTAAAAGACGATATAAGAGAATACTTAAAAGAACTAGGAAAAAAACTATGATAAATATTACAAATAATGAAGAATCAAAAAATATAGATAATATATTGATTAATGAGTATAAGATAGCAGAAATAATTTTAATTGAAAATGCAGCCAATGCAATATTAAATAGTTTAGATTTAGATAAATATGAATCATTTATTATAGCTTGTGGTCCTGGAAATAATGGAGCAGATGGATTAGCCTTGGCTAGACTACTTAATATGAAAAATAAAGAAGTTAAGCTTATTTGTCCATATAATAAGACAATACATTATGATATCTGTAAAAACTTAAATATAGAGTTTATTGAAAAAGTAGAATATACAGACATAATAATAGACGCTTTATTCGGAACTGGGATTAATGATGAAATTAAAAGCCCATATAAAGAAATAATAGAGGATATTAATAATAATAGACATAAAGCCAAGCTAATATCTATAGATCTAATTACAGAAGGTCTAGACAACGTAGATGAAGTTTTAATGTTATCTAGTTATAAAGAAAATATGCTATATATGGATGTGAAAAATAGAGTTTTAAATATAGGAGTTAATAAGAAATACTACAAAAAAGCATCTAATAAGTATATAGTAGACGAAGATTTTATTAAAAGCATAACTAAAAAGATAAGTATCTTTGCAAGTAAAAAAGACTTTGGAAGAAACACTATAGTAGCTAAAAAAGGAGCAGCCTTATTAGCAACAAGAGCTAGTATAAGATGTGGGGCAGGATACACAACATTATTATCGGACGCAGTAACATTAGATAAAAATCTTATAATTAATAATGAAGCTTTGAATAAAGAAATTAACTATGAAATAGAAGAAAAAGTAATCGCAATTGGTCCAAATATAGGATTAGAAGATGAAAACATCGAATTTATAGAGAAGAATCTAGAAAAAGATCTAATAATAGATGCGGATATGATAACTGTTTTATCTAAACATAAAGAATATATTCCATTATTAAATGAAAATACTATATTAACCCCTCATTACGTCGAATTTTGCCGTTTAACGGGCGATTCGTTAGATAGCCTAGTAAGTAATCCTTTTGAAGCTCTAAAACGCTTTAAAACGCATTTTAAAGGGGTAGTAGTATTAAAGGGAAAGAATAATATAATATATGATGGAAATAATTTCTATGTAGTCAATTTAGGCAACAGTAAAATGGCAAAAGCAGGTATGGGAGATACATTATTAGGTATGATAAGCTCATACAAAGCTCAAGGCTATAGCTCACTTAACGCAAGTATAATAGCTACATATAAGCAAGCAAAAGTAGGAAAAGAACTTAGTGAAAAACACGAATCAATAAGTGCAAGTATGATAATAGATAATTTATAAGACCAGAAATGGTCTTTTTTATTATATTAAATAACCTTATCCAAACAAAATGTACATTGATAATAGTTGTTTTATTTTTTAAACAACAAAATAACAAGATAACACACAAGAACAATAAAGCTAATTCCATTTACAATGTACATTGAATTTATTTGTTTTATTTTTGAAACACACTAAAATAGGACGCTTAGATTTAAAACCTAAAATCACGACAACTTATAACACAGAACAAAAGATAAATTAAAAAAATAGAGAACCTTAAATTGACACCCAGTTCATATAAAAAGAGATAGATACACAAAAGATGAAAGTTATCCACAACAACATTTTAGTTTTCCACATTTGTATCAGCCTCATATAAATGTCCGATAATGTATCTTATGATAAAATTAAAAATAAGAACCATTACATAGATTCTTCTATCTTTTATACAAATTCTTATTCTTGTTTTTTATAGCGTCTATTTAAATCAATTTTAAGCTCTTTTATTGTTTATATATGATATTTTATACCTCTATACTCTCTAATTGCTCTTAAAACGCATTTAATTTGATATTTGACTCATTTAAATCAATTTTAAGCTTCTTTTTATATATTCCTCTACAATTTATACCTTTACACCCTCTAATTCGCCTTAAAAAAAATAGAGCCTTAGCTCTATTTGTTACGTCCGATAATTATAGAGTTTTTAACTTACCTCTAAACTCATCTAGACTATTATAGTTTTTTTCTTTCATAATTTCTTTCAACTCATTTAATATTCTTTCAAATACTTTGCTTTTTTCTTTTTGTAATCTTGTTCCTATTTGTACCATATATGCCCCACATAATATGTGTTCATAAACATCTCGTCCTGTATTTACTCCACCTGTTCCTATTATCTTAATGTCTTTATTTAATCTTCTATAAAACGCATTTACATTAGCCAAAGCTGTTGGTTTAATATACTCTCCACCTAGTCCACCAAATCCATTTTTAGGTTTAATAACTACTGTGTCATTTTCGTCAATTATTATTGCATTCCCAATACTATTTATTGAATTTACAAATCTTATAGGGTATTTATTCAATATATTAGCCATTATATCAAAATGCGCTAAATCAAAATATGGCGGCAATTTAACTCCTAAATCTTTTTTAAAATATTTAAATATATCCGCTAATAGTTTATCAGTTGTTTTAAAATCATATGCAATTTGTGGTTTACCCTCTATATTAGGACACGATAAATTAAGTTCAACTAAGCCATTAAAGCTTGATTCATTTATTTTTTCTAAAATTTTATGTATATTTTCAGTATTCATTTCAGTAACTGATAAAAAATATGTTCCATCTAAACTTTCTAAGTAGTTTAAATAGTAATCAATCCCTAAATTTGGTAAACCCATTGAATTGATTGATCCTAGTTCATTTTCATAATATCTTGGTTCTAAGTTACCTTGTCTAGTATTTAATGTACATGTTTTTGTAACGAAACTTGCTGCTTTTGAATTTCTAATTTCCTCTAGCTCGTCTATAGTATAGCAATTAACACCTGCTGCATTCATAAGCGGATTTTCAAACTCAAAATCTTTTATTTTAACTTTTAAATTCATATTTTCCTACTTCCTGGTTTATATATTTCTACTTTATTTTTACATAACTCACAATCTAACTCATCATAATTTTCTACATTTAATTTTAAGGCTGAATAGATGTTATAGCCTATATTTTTTATTTCTGTTCTTCTATCTATTATGCTTGCAATACCTACTATATCTGCACCTAAATTTTCTAAAACACTTATAGTTTCAAGTGATGATTTTGCAGTTGTTACAACATCTTCCACAATTAAAATTTTTTCACCTTTTTCTACACTAAATCCTCTTCTTAAAGTCATTTTGTTATCTACTCTTTCAGTAAACATTGCCTTCACATTTAAGCTTCTTGCCAATTCATAACTGATTATAATTCCGCCCATAGCTGGACCTACTAGTTTATCTATTTTTAAATCCTTTAGCTTTTTAGCTAATATGTCTGCAACTATTTTAGTTTTATTAGGATCTGTTGTAAGCTTAGCACATTGTATGTATCTATTGCTATGTCTTTTACTTGATAATAGAAAATGCCCTTCTAATATTGCATTTGACTCTTTTAAAATATCTAATACTATTTTTTCATCATTACTCATTTATCCCCCTAATATCTGCTATCATATCTATAACAGCCTCTCTTGTATATTTTTCAAAATTTATATCTCCATCTTCATAGTTTTTATAGTTTGTTATAATTTTTCTTGATGAATTTACAATACCTCCTGTATAATCATCTTTCAAATATGTTTTTACTGTATTTGAGTTAGCATTTTGACTGCCATAGCCTGGTAATAAGAAAAATATATTTTCGTATCTATTTCTAATTTTCATTGCTTCTTTGTCATTTGTTGCACCTACTACAAAGCCAATATTACTATACTTTGATTCTCCTTTAAATTCTTTTGCGATTTTATCTAACTTATCACCTACATGATAAAAAATTTCTTTACCTTCTGAATTCAAGCATTCAATATCCTTTGCTCCTTCATTAGATGTTAATAATAGTACAAATACTCCCTTATCTTTTTTTGTATATTCTAAATATGGTAAAATGGTATCTATTCCCATATATGGATTTAGTGTTATAAAGTCGGCTTCAAAATCACCTTCAAAATGTGCTTTTGCATATGCCTTAGCTGTACTTTGTATATCCGATCTTTTAATATCTGCTATACTTATTAAGTTCTTATCTTTTAAGTATTTTAATGTCCTTTTATACGCCATAAGACCACTTATGCCATACTTTTCATAATAGGCTATTTGAAGTTTATATATAGCCACTAAATCACTACTACAATCAATTATTCTCTTATTGAAATTAAATATTATATCTTCTACACTTTCATATTTACTTTTAATACTTTCTGGTATATGTATAAGATCTGAATCAAGTCCTACGCATACAAAACTTTTATTTCCTACCTCTTTTAAAAGCCTATCTATTATCATATACAATTTCTCCTTTTTTCATAGTAAATAAAATTTTTCCATAAAAACTCATATTTTCAAACGGGGTATTTTTACTTTTAGATTTCATATTTTTAGTATCAACTACTACTTTTTCATCTAAGTCAACTAATATTAAATCTGCTTCATATCCTTTTTTTATTAGTCCTTTTTTCTTTTCTATTCCTAGTATTTTATTTGGATTATAGCTCATAAGTTTTGATAACTTTCTAATATCTAAACCATTATTTTTTACTAAACTCGTATAACATACCATAAAAGCAGTTTCAAGATTTATTAAACCAACTGCTCCATTTTTCTTATCTTCTATACTGTGTGGTGCATGGTCTGTTTCTATTATATCAACATAATCTTTTTTTATAGCTTCTATTATATAGTCTACATCCTCTTTCCTTTTTATTGGAGGATTTACTTTATAGTCATTGTCATATAAGCTAATATGATGTGGTGTTACCCCACAGCTAATTGATATATTACTATCTTTTGCCCTTATTATATTTTCCATCGTCTTTTTTGTACTAATGTGAGAAAAATGAACCCCATAAGCTAAGTTTTCACACAGATTTATATCTCTTATAGCCATTATATCTTCTGCTAATCTATAATCCAACTTAGATAATCTAACATTTCCTAAATGCGAAAATATATATTTATTATACTTTTTAGCTTCTTTTATAGCTTCATACATAGTATAGTCATTTTCTATAGAAACGCCATCATTACTATATATTCTACATGATTCAATACTAAAATCAGATAGTTTTTCATCATCAAAGTTTTCTGTCACAGACAGTGCTTGGTACATATCTAAGTAAGTTATTTTTTTTGCTCTATTTAAAATTTCATCGTATATAGACTTATTGTCTACAATAGGATTTGTATTAGCCATCATATTTACAGTTGTATATCCTCCAGAAATAGCAGCTCTGCTTCCACTTACTAAATCCTCTTTATATGTGTACCCTGGATCTCTAAAATGAACATGTAAGTCTGTTAATGCAGGCATTAAATACTTATTTTTACAATCAATAACTTCATATGAATTATTTTCTATTTTTTCATCTACTTTTAAAATATACCCTTCATCAGATATTAATACTTCTAATTTTTTCAATGTATCTTTATCAACTAAGGTGCAATTTTTCATTAGTTTCATTATTTTACACCCATTTTTCTATAATGATCACAGAAATGACATCTATATATGCAGTTTTTTTCATCTTCTAGTATAAATCTTGTAACTACTTTTTCATGCATTGTAACGCATCTTGGATTTTTACATTTTATAAAGCCATAAACAACTTCTGGTAACTTTATTTTAGATTTAGATATTATTTTTTCATTTTCAATAATATTTACCGTTAAATTAGCATCTATTAAACCTAATATATCATGATTTATATCTATAACATTATCTATTTTAATCATATCTTTAACACCATTTTTTTTAGAATCAACATTCATAATTAATGCTACTTTATAGTTTGTTTTGTCTAGCTCTAATAATTTAAATATTTCATAAGCATAACCTGCTTTTATATGATCTATTACAATTCCTTTTTTTATACTATTTACATTTAACATTACATAACCTCCAAAAATTTAAGAATTAATGCCATTCTAACTATCATTCCATATTTAACTTGTTTAAAATATTTTGCTCTATTATCATCATCAACTTCTTCTGCAATCTCATTTACTCTAGGTAGTGGATGTAATACTATCATATCTTCTTTAGCTAAACTCATTTTCTTGTTATCTAAAACAAAAGAATCTTTTAATCTCATATACTCTGCTTCATTAAAAAATCTTTCTCTTTGGATTCTTGTCATGTATAGTATATCTACTTTATCTATTACTTCTTCAATCGTTCTAACTTCTTTAAATTCTATATTTTTTTTAATTAAATCATTTTTAATATATTCTGGGATTTCTAGTTCTTCTGGTGAAATGAAAATGAATTTGTTATTTGGAAATTTTGAAAGTGTTTTTACTAAAGAATGTACTGTTCGACCAAATTTTAAATCTCCACATACAGAGATCACTAAATTATCTAATCTATTTAAACACTGTTTAATTGTAAGTAAATCTGTTAAGGTTTGAGTTGGATGTTGATGTCCTCCATCTCCTGCGTTTATAAAAGGAACATCTGAATTTATAGCTGCAAGTTCTGCACTACCTTCTTGGCTATGTCTCATAACAATAATATCAGAATATTGTGAAACAGTTTTTATTGTATCTTTTAATGACTCTCCTTTAGTAACTGAACTAACATTAGGCTCAGGTATACTTACAACAGATCCACCTAGCCTTAACATGGCTGATTCAAAACTTAGTCTTGTTCTAGTCGAGGGTTCAAAAAAAAGGGAAGCTAATACATATCCATTACATAAATTAGAATACTTCTTAGGTTCCCTATATATATCACTTGCAAGATTTAATATCTCGTATAAATTATCAACATTAAAGTCATCACTACTTACTAAAGATTTCCTTTTCTTCAAAAACTTACTACTTAACATAATTACCTCCTTAATTTGTTCTTTGTAATTATACACAAACTTTTTATAAATGTAAATACTTTTTTTGGAAATTTTAATATTTTTTTATTTTGAGTAAAAATACTTTTACAAATATAAAAGGGTTATTGCTAACCCTTATAATTTCCAATATCTTTTCTAAAATGTTTATCTTTAAAATTAATTTTATCAACCAATTTATATGCATCATGTTTGGCAGCTTCTAAATTATCTCTAATAGCTACCACATTTAAAACTCTACCACCATTAGTTAAAAATTTGTCATTTTCATACTTAACACCTGCTAGATATACTTTATTATTTTCATCTACAATAAAATTCTCTATCCCACTAATTTCATAATTTTTCTCGTATTTATTAGGATAACCTCCACTTGCTAATACAATGCAGCATGATGATTTATTAGACCACT
Organism: Oceanivirga miroungae; assembly: GCF_902505095.1. GTDB lineage: Bacteria > Fusobacteriota > Fusobacteriia > Fusobacteriales > Leptotrichiaceae > Oceanivirga > Oceanivirga miroungae. The sequence continues at coordinate 804,123 of NZ_CABWIB010000001.1, forward strand.
CTAAATTAAATTCACCTAGTTTTTTATCATTAGCAGATATTATTAAATCCAGTAAATTCGACTTCATTAAAGGTAATACTGCCTGAGTTTCAGGATCACCTAATCTCATATTATACTCTAATAAATAGGCCCCATTTTTAGTTAGCATCAATCCAAAGAATATTATACCCGAAAAATCCATATTTTCTTTTTTTATACCTTTTAATGTTGGATTTAAAATATCAGTTATAAACATATTTTGATAATCTTTTGTAAAATATGGGTTAGGAGCAATAACACCCATTCCTCCTGTATTAGGTCCTTTTTCACCTTCAAATACTTTTTTATGGTCTTTTGCAGATATAAAGGGTAAAATAGTATTAGAATCAGTTATAGAAAGCACTGATACTTCAACTCCTTCTAAAAACTCTTCTATTACTATACGTGTTCCAGCTTCACCAAATTTTTTGTTTTCCATCATATCTATTATAGTATCTTTAGACATTTTAATATTCTCTGATATTACAACTCCTTTACCCAGTGCTAATCCACTTGCTTTTATAACTAATGGGTGGGGCATATTTTCTACGTATTTTATCGCTTCATTTATGTCATCAAAACTTTTAGACCGAGCGGTCTTAACGCCGTATTTATTCATAAATTCCTTTGAAAATGCTTTACTTCCTTCTAACATAGCTGCTTTTTTATCTGGACCAAATATATTTAAATTTTCTTTTTTAAAACTATCTACAATTCCTGAAACTAAAAGTTCTTCACTACCTACTATAGTTAAATCAACTTTATTTTCTTTAGAGGCTTTAATTAATTCTTCTATTTCATAAGCATTTATATTTTCTATTCTAGAATCTAGTCTATCTACTGCATTTCCACTTGCTATATATACTTTTTCTACTCTTTTATCTTCCAATAATTTAGAAGCTATTGCATGTTCTCTAGCACCACTTCCAACTACCATTATTTTCATATTTCCTCCTAGTGTTTAAAGTGTCTAATCTTGCTAAATACCATTGAAATTCCTAGTTCATTACATTTATCAATTGAGTCTTGGTCTTTAATTGAGCCACCTGGTTGTATTATACTAACTACTTTATTTTTAGCTACATATTCAACAACATCTGAAAATGGGAAAAATGCATCTGACGCTAGTACTAAATTGTCTAAATTAAATTTTTTAGCTCTTTCTACTGCATTTTCACTAGCCCAAATTCTACTTACTTCTCCCCCGCCAATTCCTAAGGTTACATTATCTTTTGCAATAACTATTGCATTTGATTTAACATATTTACAAACCTTCATTGCAAATTCTAAGTCATCTAATTCTTTTTCACTTGGCTTTTTATCTGTTACAAACTCTAGTTCATCATATATTGTATTATCTGCTTCTTGTACTAATATCCCACCATCAACTTTAATATATTCATATTTATCGCTTGCTTTAACACTGCATTTTATTACTCTTAAATTTTTCTTAGTCTTTAATACTTCTAGTGCTTTTTCTGTAAAATCAGGAGCTATTACTATTTCTAAAAATATTTTAACTAATTCACTTGCAGTTTTTTCATCAACAGTCTTATTAAATGCAATTACTCCCCCAAATATTGAAACTGGATCACTAGTATATGCTTTAATATATGCACTGTATACATCAAAAGATACTGCTACACCACACGGTGTTGAGTGTTTTGTTGCAACACAAGCTGGTTTTTCAAATTCACAAGCTAATTTCCACGCTAAATCCATATCTCTTATATTATTAAACGATAACTCCTTACCATTTAATTTTTCTATATTATTCATTGCTGATTTATTTACTGTATCTGTATAAAAGACTGCTTTTTGATGTGAATTCTCACCATATCTTAAATTCATTTCCTTTTTATATGATACACTTAGATATTCTTTTTCAATATCATCTGATAAAAAATTAGCTATTGCTGCATCATAACTAGAAGTTAGATTAAATACCTTTGATGCTAAATACTTACGAGTATTATATGAAACAACTTTATCATTTATTAGCTCATTTTTAACTAATTCATAGTCTTTTTTATCACTTATTACAACAACATCTTCAAATGATTTTGCAGCACTTCTTAACATTGTAGGCCCACCAATGTCTATAAATTCAACTTTTTCTTCAAATGATATATTGTCATTTACTTTTTCAAAAAATGGATATAGATTAACTATAACATAATCAATAGTATCTATGTTATTTTCTTTTAAACTTTTCATGTGATTTTCATTAGATCTAATTGCTAATATTCCACCATGAATATTAGGATGTAATGTTTTAACACGCCCATCTAACATCTCATTAACACCAGTTACACTGCTTACTTCTAATACATCTATATTATTTTCCTTTAAATACTTATATGTTCCACCTGTTGATATTATTTCTACTCCATTTTCTACTAAAAACTTAGCAAAATCTAATATATTTTCCTTATCATATACTGAAATTAATGCTCTTTTCATTATACTCCTTTATTTATTATACTTTTTACTACCTCTGGTAATAATTTATGTTCTATTTCTAATACTTTTTTAGCAATTTCAAACTCATCTTTGCAATTTGTTATATCAATACTTACTTGCTTTATTATATCTCCTTTATCAACAAGTTCATTTACATAATGTACAGTAGCTCCACTTACTTTCTCACTATTTTTAAATACAGCCTTATGAACATTCATACCATACATTCCAACTCCACCATATTTTGGAAGTAATGATGGGTGTATATTTATTATTTTGTATTTATCTGTAAGTTCTTTAGATATTATTGATAGAAAACCTGCTAGTACAATTAAATCTATTTTTTCATCTTTTAAAATTTCTAATATTTTTTCACTTGTATTAACTCTACCCACATTATATGTTTTAATATTATGATCCTTAGCTCTAGTTAAAGCTAGGCATTCTCTATCTGCTATAACTAATGAAATATTTATATTATTCTCTATTAAAGATAACATATTAGAGCCACCACCAGATACAAAAACCGCTACACTAGACATAAGCTATGTTCTCCTTTTTCTATATATCCTATCGTGTATGCATTCTCACCTAATGAATTTAAATAAGATATGACATCATTTTCAATATTTTTATCAACTATTATACAGAATCCTACTCCCATATTAAATGTCCCATACATTTCATCTTCAGATATATCTGCTCTTTTTTGTATTAATTTAAATATATCTAATACTTTTATTTTATCTTTGTAAACAACTGGTCTTAAATCTTCTTTCATAGCTCTTGGCAAGTTTTCAATTAATCCTCCACCAGTTATATGTGCCATAGATTTTACTTCAAACTTTTCAAGTAAGGATAAAATTGACTTCACATATATTCTAGTTGGTGTTAATAAGGTATCAGATATTTTTTTACCATCTATTATTTCATTGTAATCAGTAAAAACTTTTCTTACTAAAGAAAATCCATTGCTATGTACTCCAGATGAACTAAGAGCTATTATTACATCACCCTCATTTACCTTAGATCCATCTAATAATTTATCTTTTTCAACTACTCCAACGCAAAAGCCGGCTATATCATAATCACCTAGTTTATAAAAGCCAGGCATTTCAGCTGTTTCTCCTCCTACTAATGCTTGATCACTTTCCATACACCCATTAGCAATTCCTGATACAATTTCAGAAGCTACAGTACTATCTAACTTACCACAAGCTAGATAATCTAGAAAAAATAAAGGTTTAGCACCATGACATAAAATATCATTAGCACACATTGCAACACAGTCAATACCTACTGTATCGTATTTTTTTTGTTTTAACGCAATTTCTAATTTAGTTCCAACTCCATCAGTTCCAGATACCAATATCGGATTTTTATACTTTCCTAACTCGTACATAGCACCAAAACTACCAAGGTTTGCTAAAACATTTTTATTATGAGTTTTTTTTACATTTTCTTTCATTAGCTCAACTGCTTTATATCCTTCATTTTTATCTACACCTGCATTTTTATATGTAATACTCATTTTTCCTCCATTTTTAATAATTTATGATAATAAGGACTATTTATATTTTTCAAATATTCTCTTTGTATAGGTGTAATGTGTTCTAAAAATGCTTTTTCATAATCACCCAATCCTGCTACATAGTCAGCATTAAAAGAATCTAAACATAATCTCATACCATCTTTTAGATTAACTGATTCTATAAGACCATCAATGCTTAAAAACTCTAAACTTGTTGCTCCTAGATATTCACACATCTGTTCTTTATTCATATTAGCAGCTAATAGTTCTACACTTTTTGAAATATCTATTCCATAAAAGCTTGGAAATATTAATTCAGGGCTTGCGATTCTTACATGAACTTCGCTAGCTCCTGCTTCATAAAGCATTTTTACAATTCTTTTTGAAGTAGTACCTCTAACTATTGAATCATCCACCATAATAACTTTTTTATTTTTAACTATACTCCTAACAGCCGATAATTTCATCCTTACACCTTGTTCTCTTAACTCTTGTGTTGGCTCTATAAAGGTTCTTGCAATATACTGATTTTTTATTAAGCCCATCTCATAAGGAATCTTAGCTTCTTCTGCATATCCACTAGCTGCAGATAAGCTTGAGTTTGGTACTCCTATTACTATATCTGCATCTACCGGTTTTTCTTTAGCTAATATCATACCAGCTTTTTTTCTAGCTCTATGTACATTTACTTCTGCAATATCAGAATCTGGTCTTGCAAAATATATATATTCCATAGCTGCTATCGTGATATTTCTATTTTCAGTGTACTTTTCAATTCTAAGCCCATTTTTATCTATTATTGCTAACTCGCCACCATATATATTACATAAAAACTCCGCTCCAACTACATCAATAGCACAAGTTTCACTAGCTAATATATATGATCCATTTTTAAGTCTTCCAACTGCTAAAGGTCTTAGTGAATTTTCATCAACTGCACCATAAAGTGTATCCTTAGTTAATAATAGGTAAGTAAAACCTCCTTTTATATTGTTTAGAGCATCTTTTATTTGTTCTACTAAACCTTGTTTTTCACTTCTTCTTATTAAGTGTATTAAAACTTCTGTGTCTGATGATGAATGAAATATAGCTCCTTTTTTTTCTAAGTCTTCTCTTATTGACTTGGCGTTTATAATATTACCATTATGACAAATTCCAATTGAATAATCATAAAAATCATATTTAAAAGGTTGTATATTTCTAATTGAATTACTTCCTGATGTTGCATATCTAACATGTCCTATAGAACTATTTCCAACTAGTTTTTCAAAATCCTTTTCATCAGAGAAAACTTTTGAAATTAAACCAAGTCCACGTTTGTTATATAAATTATTTCCATCAGTTGTTAAAATTCCAGTTCCTTCTTGTCCTCTATGTTGAAGGCTATGAAGTCCAAAATATGTTATCTTGGCAGCATCTTTTGCATTGAATACTCCAAATACGCCACATTCTTCATTTATGCTACGCATTATTTTGCTCCTAATCTTCTAAATATTTCAAGATATGCATCTTCTACATCTCCTAAATCAAATCTAAATCTATCCTTATCTAATTTTTTCATTGTTTTCATATCCCAAAATCTACAAGTATCTGGTGTTATTTCATCAGCTAATAATATTTCTCCTTTAGAGTTTTTACCAAATTCTATTTTAAAGTCAACTAATATTATTCCTAATTCTTCAAATTTTTTCTTTAATAATTCATTTATTTTCATGGTAACTTCATATATTTTATCAAGTTCTTCATAGCTTGCTAAATTTAATGCAACTGCATGATCGTTATTTATTAATGGATCACCATATTCATCATTTTTATAGCATAACTCAAATATTGTATTATTAATCTTTGTTCCTTCAGTTATTCCTAGTCTTTTAGCCATTGATCCTGCTATTATATTTCTAACTATAACTTCCAATGGAAAAATTTTAACTCTTTGACATAATTGATCTCTATCGTTTAATTTTTCTACAAAATGCGTTTTAATATTATTTTCTTCTAACATTTTAAATATGATAGTTGTTATTTCATTGTTTAGAACACCTTTATTTAAAATAGTTCCTTTTTTAGCTCCATTTCCTGCAGTTGCATCATCTTTATAGTGTACTATCACTAAATCTTTGTCAGATGTTTCATAAAGTTGTTTTGCTTTTCCTTCATAGATAAATTTTCCCATTTTCATTTTATTTTCCTCCTATAACTCTACGTTAATATTTTTTTTGAAATTTTCTTTCATATCAATTCTAAATTTTGATAACTTTTCTTTTAAATCTTTATTACTAATAGCTAAAATTTGTACTGCTAAAAGCCCTGCATTATATGAATTATTTATACCAACTGTTGCAACAGGTATGCTTTTTGGCATTTGAACAATTGCTAAAAGTGCATCCATTCCCTGTAAACTTGCATTTATTGGAACTCCTATAACCGGAATTGTAGTAAGACTAGCTATAACTCCTGGCAAGTGTGCTGCCATTCCAGCTCCTGCTATAATTATACTAAAATCCTCTTTTTCTAAATTTTCTATTGTCTCTTTTAATAATTCTGGTACTCTATGTGCTGATAATACAAATGCTTTATACTCTATATTAAATTCTTTTAAGCATTTTGCTGCATTAGACATAATTTCTTTATCTGACAAACTACCAAATATGATTGCTACTTTCATTTAACCTCCTATTTGAAATACTCAACTCCATTTTTAAATATGTTTTGATCCTTATCTTCTAATATATTTTTATAAATATTTTTACTATATCTTTCACTATGTCCCATTTTACCTAAAATATGTCCATCTTCTGATATTATTCCTTCTATCGCTAGACTACTTCCGTTTGGATTAAATGGTGATTCATTTGTTGCATTTTTATCTAAATCTACATACTGAGTTGCAATTTGATTATTTTTTATTAGTTTTTCTAATACCTTCTCATTTGCATAAAATCTACCTTCTCCATGTGATACTGCTATATTATGTACATCTCCTATATTATATGAACTAAGCCAAGGACTGTTATTTGTAACTATTCTAGTATTTACCATTTGAGAAATATGTCTTGATATTTTATTAAAACTTAAAGTAGGACTATCTCTATCTAATTTTCTAACTTCTCCGTAAGGTAATAAGCCTGATTTTACTAAAGCTTGGAATCCATTACAAATCCCTAGTATAAGGCCATCACGAGCAATGAATCTATTAATTGCATCTTTAATTTTAGCGTTATTTAAAATTGTTGCTATAAATTTACCACTTCCATCTGGCTCATCAGCTAGGCTAAATCCTCCAGGTAAAACAAATATTTCTGCATTTTCTAACTCTTTTACTATTTTATCTATTGAATCTTCTATGTATGTTCTATCTAAGTTTCTGAATAATAGAATCTTAGATTTTGCTCCATTTTTATTAAATGCATTATACATATCATATTCTGAATTTGTTCCAGGAAATGCTAGTATTAAGACTCTTGGATTTACTAGATTTAATTTTGAATGCATATCAATTTCTTTTTCTTTACCTACTAAATTTTCATAGATTACTTTTTTATCCTCATACTTATACTCAAATACTTTTGAAAATTTATTTAACCAATGATTTAAAACATCTTCTAAGTCTATATTATAGTTATTTATATTAGCTACAAACTTATCAGTAGTTTTACCTAATAAAACTAGCTTAGAATTATCTAATTTAACACTTGATTCTATTACTAGACTAGATGGTCTAAGGTTGAAAATGTTAATATTTTCATTAGTTATATTAAATCCTATCTTATTTCCAAAACTCATTTTAAGTATAGCTTCTATTATACCTCCAGATGTTACTACATAAGCTGATAAAATATTTTTATTTTTTATATTTTCTAATACATAGTCAAAATTTTTCGTTATAGCATCTTTATCATATAAATTATTTTTACTTATATTATTATCAACTAAATATATATATGAATTAGATTTTTTAAACTCAGGACTTATTATATTTTCTATATTATCACTAGCTACAGCAAATGATATTAAAGTACTTGGTACTTCTAAATCATTAAAAGTCCCTGACATACTATCTTTACCACCAATAGCAGCTGTATTAAAGTCTAATTGAGCTCTCATACTTCCAAGTAGTGATATAAAGGGTTTTGACCATTTTACAGGGTCATTAGCAAGTTTTGGGAAGTATTCCTGGAATGATAATCTAGCCTTTTTATAATCCACACCACTTGCTACTAATTTAGCTAATGATTCTATTACTGAATATATAGCTCCATAATATTCTGAATATTCAAATAAGCTTGGGTTAAAACCATATGTAATAGCACTTACTGTATTTGTATCTTTATCTAGCATAGGTATTTTTGATATAGAAGTTTGTATCGGTGTTAATTGATATTTACCACCATAAGGCATAAGTACAGTAGATGCTCCTACTGTTGAGTCAAACATTTCAGCTAATCCTTTTTGACTTGCTGTATTTAATTTTGTCATATTATTTATTATTTTTTCTTTTAAACTACTTCCTTCTACCTTATTTTCAAATGGATCATATTCTTTTTTATCTTGTATTTGTACATTCGTTTTTTGTGTAATTCCATTAGTATTTAAAAAGCTTCTATCTATATTTACAATTTCTGTTCCTTTCCAACTTAGTACTAGTCTATTATCATCTCTTACACTTCCTACTACTGTTGCTAATAGATTTTCTTCTTTTGCAAGTTCTAAGAATTTTTCTGTATTTTCTTTTGTAATTACTACAGCCATTCTTTCTTGAGATTCAGATATAGCAAGCTCAGTTCCGTTTAAGCCATCGTATTTAGTAGGTACTAGATCAAGATTTACATATATAGAATCAGCCAGTTCTCCAATAGCTACACAAACTCCTCCAGCTCCAAAGTCATTACATTTTTTTATAAGCTTTGTTGCATTTTCATTTCTAAATAATCTTTGTAATTTTCTTTCTTCAGGTGCATTTCCTTTTTGAACTTCAGCACCTGATAATTCTAGAGAATCATTATTATGCTCTTTAGATGATCCAGTAGCTCCTCCTATTCCATCACGACCTGTTTTACCACCTAATAAGATGATGTTATCACCAGCTATTGGTTCTTGTCTTATTACGTTTTCTAGTTTAGCAGCAGCTACTACTGCCCCTACTTCCATTCTTTTTGCCCTATATCCTTCATGATAAATCTCATTTACTAAACTTGTCGCAATTCCTATTTGATTACCATAAGATGAATAACCTTTAGCAGCTCCTTTTGAGATTTTTCTTTGACTTAATTTTGATTTTAATGTATCTTCTATCTTTTCTAGTGGGTTAGCTGCCCCACTTACTCTTATTGCTTGATATACATAAGCTCTACCTGATAGAGGATCTCTTATAGCTCCACCTAAACAAGTTGATGCTCCTCCATATGGTTCAATTTCTGTTGGGTGATTATGGGTTTCATTTTTAAACATTAGTAGGTATTTTTCTATTGCCTTATTCCCCTTATTATCAATGGTATCTACATCAATATATATAGAACAAGCATTATTTTCACTACTTACTTCTAAATCATCTAATTTACCAGTTTTTCTTAAGTATTTAGCAATAATTGTTGCCATATCCATTAAACAAATATTCTTATTTTTTGAAATATCATTTTTTAGTAAGATATATTTTTCAAATTCTTTATTTAACATTTCTCCATATTCACTATCTGGAAATGTTATCTTTTCTATTTTAGTTTCAAAAGTAGTGTGTCTACAGTGATCTGACCAATATGTATCAAATACTCTTATTTCTGTTTCTGTTGGATTTCTTTTTTCTTTTATAAAATAGTCTCTTATATATCTTAAATCCAAATTAGACATAGATAAACTTAAGTCATTTCTCATCTTATCAATTTCTAAATCACTTAGAGTAATAAAGTTATCAAATGTATCAACTTTGCTATTGAATACAACTTCATTTAACTTTAAAACACTTAAATCTTTTTGCCTAGCCTCTATTTTATTTATATAGTTAGACTTTATTTTTTCAAGATCAGCATAACTTATATCTCCATATAGCATAATAAGGTGTGCTGATTTTACATTAAAGTTTTTATTTGTATCAATTAATATATTAATACATTCTATAGTAGAGTTTGCTCTCATATCAAATTGACCATCTAGATATTCAACTGCAAAATAGTTTTTTGTATCCATTTCTATATTTTCATATATATCATCTGTTGTAATTTCAGATAATATACTGTATTTAATAGCTTCTAAATCTTCTTTATTTACTTCTAAATTAAATATATCATATATATTTAGTAATCTTACATTTTCTAATTTTTTTATACCCAGTTCTAACTTAAATTCCTCTAATAGTTTTTTTGCCTCTAAATTAAAACCTTCTTTTTTTTCTACAAAAAACCTTAAATTTGACATCTTACCTCCAAAAATTTTAATAAAAAAAGTCTAAGTAAAACTTAGACTAAAATAGTAGACGCACCTACTCCATAATTTTTATTCTTTATATTTTCAAATTTATTTAATAATAAAAATAGCATATTTCCTCCATTCATAGTCGGTAATTTACGGTAAACCGGTAGAAACGCTCAACCATATTATGAGCTTATACGAACTTATATTTCAATAGTACACTATTTTATTTTTTTTGTAAATAGGAAAGTTCAGCTAATCTGAATTTAAGATAGTCATCAAACGAAATCATTTCACAACCACAATAAGCATTTTCATTATCTTTATATTCTTTCTCTATTTGTTTTATTAATTTTTCATCCATAATAAATCCTTATACTAATTTAGGTATTATTACATAATCTTCATCATTTTCAGGAGCATTTTTTAAAAAATCTTCTTTTTTTAATGTATTACCTTGTAAATCTTCTCTTAATATTTCATTTATTTCATTTACACTATATAAAGGTTCAACATCTGTAACATCAACTTCATTTAATATTTCAACATGCTCTAGAATGTCATTCATTGATTTTCTAATATCTTCTATATCACTATCATTAAATTCTAACTTAGATAATTTTGCTATCTTATTTACTTCTTCTTTTGTTATCATATTGCCTCCTATAAGCTTTTTAAATATTTAATTTCATCACTTGTTAAAGCTCTATATTTACCTACTTCTAAGCCACCTAATGTAAGATCTCCTACTTTTACTCTTTTTAAAGCTTTTACGTTATATCCTAATGTCTTTAACATTTTTCTAACTTGTCTATTTCTTCCTTCAAATATTGCTATTCTTACTTCATTTTTCTTATTTAATTTTTTTACCTTAGCTGGTGCTGTTCTATATTTTGTACCGTCTTCTTCTTTTATTACAACTCCACGAGCTAGTATTTCTATATCTTTATCCATAACTTCTCTATCCACTGTTGCAATATAGCTTTTGTATAGTTTTTTACTAGGGTGCATTATATGATTATATAGCTCTCCATCATTACTTATTATTATTAAACCTTCTGTCATATAGTCTAATCTTCCATATGTAAATAATCTTTTTCTCGATTTTATTAAAGAAACTGCTGTAACTCTGCCTAATTTATCTTCATTTGAACAAATTACTTTAGCAGGTTTATTTAATAAGTAGTATTCCAGACTTACAGCTTTTTTACTTATTTTTTCACCATCAATTCTTACTATATCATTTTCGTTTACTTCATCACCTTTTTTAGCAATTCTATTATTTATTTGTACTCTAGCTTCATCTACTAATTCATCTGCTTTTCTTCTACTACAATATCCAGCATTAGCTATATATTTATTTATTCTCATTTTCATTTCCTTCTATCTCATCTAAGGCCATAAACCATTTAGCCTTATCTAAATTCATTAACTCTTCTTTATCTTCTAGTCCAACATAAGCATAAAAGTTTTCTGTAACTTCATATAGCTTAGGATTTCCTATAGCCTTTTTTCTTTCATTTGACATTATTAATTTTTTTTCCATTAGCTGCATAACACTAGAATCTACACTAACACCTTTAATATCCTCTATTTCAGATTTAGTAATAGGTCCTTTAAAAGCAATTATTGCAAGTGTTTCCATTGCTGACTTACTTAATTTTTTTACCCTAACTGTTGGTGAAAAAAACTTATTTATAGCTTCTCCACACAAAGGATTAGTCATAAAACTTACAAGATTGTTTTTTATTTGTAAATTTATACCAGTATCTTTCTTTTCTTCTTTAATTTCTTTTAATATATCTTTTATTTTTTCTATATCTTCATTAAAAAAATCAGCTAAGTCATCTATTGGTACACTTTTATCACTCATAAAAATTATTGCTTCAATTTCTTTTTTCATTCTAATACTCCGTATGATCAGATATTATTAGGTTTGTATATTTATTAAAGTCATCTAGTATTATACTAAGTCCTTTTATTACAGCGTGTCTTGGTTCTTCAACTACTGTTACATTTAAATTAAACGCTTCTTCAATTCTTTTTTTAAGTAGTTTAATTCTTGCTCCTCCACCAGATAAATATATACCAGTTTCGTAAATATCTGCTGAAATTTCTGGAGCAATTTCTTCTAATGCTTGTTTTATACTGTCAATTATTAAATTTATTTTATAGATTATTGCTTTATTTACTACATCAACTTTAATTTCAACAGATTTTGGTAGGTATGTTATTGTATCTATTCCTCTTATTTCAAATTTTTCATCATCTGTTTCACTCAAGTTTGATTTTATTTTTAATGTTTCTGCAGTTTTTTTACCAATTATTATACCATATTCATCTTTTACATATTCAACTATATCTTGGTCAAAGTGATCACCTGCTATTCTTATAGATTTTGAATTTGAATCACCTCCTGAAGATATGAATGATATTTCAGTAGTTCCTGCACCTACATTTACAACTAGATGAGCTTTTGGCTCAAATATATCTATCCCACTACCTATAGCTGCTGCTATTGGTTCCTCTACTAAATTTACTTCTTTAGCCCCTGCATCTAATACTACATTAAATACTGATCTTCTTTCTACCTGTGTAACACCACTTGGAATACAAACTAATACACTATCATTTGTAATTGCATCATCTCTAATTTCTTCAAAAAAACCTTCTAACATATTTAATGTTGCTTCGTAATTAGATATTACTCCATTTTTTAGTGGTCTTATTATATCTATATATTTTGGCTCTTTACCTGCAATTTTTTTAGCTAATTCTCCAATTTTATCTACTCTTTCTGTCTTATTATTTCTTGATATATATGAAGGCTCATCTATTTTTATACCTTCTTCTTTTATATATATTATTGTATTAGCTGTTCCTAAATCAATACCTATATGTCTAACTTTTTTACCATTAAATATTGAATTTTTTATTTTTTTAAACTTACTAAATACTTTCATCTTCTCTCCTTACAACTTATACCCATTAACATCTAAAACACCATTTTCTTTAAGTGTGTTCATTAAATTTCTTGCTCTATTAAAACCTAATTTCAAATTATTTTGTAACATATTAATTGAAACTTTATCATCAACTTCTTCAACTAAAATTAAAGCTTGTTCATATAAAGAATCAGTGTTAGTATCTTCTTCATTAGGAACTAATATATCCATATTGTAGTTAGGTGGCATATTTTCTTTTAAAACTTCTGTTAATTTATATACTTCATCATCTGAAATATATGCCCCCTGAATACGTTCTAATTTAGCACTTCCATTTTCAATTAGTAACATATCCCCCTTACCTAGTAGTTTTTCAGATCCTCCTTGGTCTAAAATTGTTCTAGAATCATTATATGATGGTAATGCAAATGAAATTCTACTTGGTAAATTAGCTTTTATCATACCTGTTATAACATCTGTTGAAGGTCTTTGCGTTGCAACAATTAAATGTATCCCAACTGCTCTTGCTTTTTGTGCAATTCTTGCTATTGATGATTCTACACTATTTGCTGATGACATCATAAGATCTGCTAACTCATCTATTACAACAACAATAAACGGCATTTTATCATTTTCATTTTTACTATTATAGTCTGTAATCTTTTTAAATCCTAGTTTAGCTAGCTTTTTATATCTTTCGTCCATTTCTGTTTCTGCCCATTTTAATGCAATTGTTGCTTGATTTGGATCATATATTACTGGAACTAATAAGTGTGGTATATCCTTATATGGCATAAGTTCAACCATTTTAGGATCAATCATAATAAACTTAACCTCATCTGGACTTTTTTTAGATATTAATGTTGCTATAAAGGTATTTATTGCAACAGATTTTCCTGCCCCTGTTTGTCCTGCTATCAATAGATGTGGCATTTTAGCTATATCTATTATCTTTTCACGACCAACTACATCTTTACCTAAAACAACATTTAAATCACCCTTATCTAATTCTTTTGAGTGAATTAAGTTAGAGAAAAATACTGTTTCTTTTATTTTATTTGGAGTTTCAATACCTATTGTATTTTTACCAGGAATTGGTGCTTCAAATCTTATACTTTCAGCTGATAAATTCATAGCTATTTCATCTGATAAACTTGTTACTTTTTTAACTCTAGTACCACTTGGTATTGTTATTTCATATCTTGTAACTGTAGGTCCTGTTGTGTAATCTACAACTTTTGCTTCAACACCATATGATAATAGTGCATCTTCTAATTTTTGTATATTCTCTTCAATGTATTTTAGCATTTTTTCTTTTTCGCTATCATCCATTTTCTTATACACAAATATATTTTCAATAGATTTTTTTAACTCTTCTCTTTCTAAAACTTTTTCAAAATTATTCTCTGTTTCTATTTTTTCTGGTTCTGGTGTTTTTATTATTTCATCATTAATAAAATTAGTTTCAATTACTTCTTCTTCATTTTCAAAAGTATTTATAGGTTTAATCTCTTCTGGTACTGGTACTTCTACCTCTTCTTTTGTTATATTTTCTATTTTTTCTTCTACTTTTTCTTCTTCAATTTTTTCTTGCTTTATTGATGATATTACAAGTGATTCTGTTTTAGCTTTTATTTTTTCTTCTTTTTCTTCTTCAATTTTTTCTAACTCTATTTCTTTTTGTTCGTTTATAATTTCAAGCCATCTTTGTCTATTTTCAAAATCTTCTTTTTCGCTATATATCTTTTTTTCTTCATTTTTAGCATTATTATTAGTTTTCAACTCTTTTTCTAGCTTACTATCTACTATATTAACAATGAGCCTTTTATACGCTAAGTCTTCTTTTTCAATTTTTAATTTTTTAGCTTTTCTCTCTTCTTCTAACTTGATTTCTTTCATTCTTTTTTTTGTCTTATATTCATCACTATCATAATAGTCGAATGTGTAGAATATGAATTCGAAAAATAACTTTATTATACCTCTAGCTGATAAGAATAAGAAAAGTAAGGCTAAAATAAATATAAATATTTTATATTCGTTTAAGTTATTAAAACTATACATTGGAATTGATACAAAAGCTCCAAAAAGCCCAGCTCCATAACCTTCAAATGCTTGCTCTATTAACTTTCTACCTGCTCCTATCATTCCTTCATTAGTTATTGTAGGTATTACTGTTATTGTCTTATATGATGAAATGATAATAAAAAATATAGCAAAATATATTATTCTTATGTAATTTAAACTTTTATTTATCAATATTATTATGCTTAGGATTATTAAAAAAGAAAAGAATATATAAAAACTAGTTCCTAGTAGCATATTAAATACATAATATACTTTATAAGCTATGTTATTTAGAACTATAAATTTCTCTGGTGTGAAAGAAACATATAGCATAAATGAAGAAAAAACTAGTAAAATAATTCCTATTAAAAATCTTAATACTTTTTTATTTTCCTTTTTTTTAATTTCCTGCTGTAATTTTGTGTTATTTTTATTCATCTTATTTCTCCTAAATACGTAATTTTACTTATATATCATAACATAAATGCAAAAAAAATTAAAGGAGAAATCAAGATATGAAAAAATGAGATTAGAATAAATCTAATCTCAAATTTTAATCTATTATTGCTTTTGCGATATTTTCGTGAGTCATTCCCATAAAATATCTATTTATGTCTATAGTTTTTAATTTTTCTAATATATCCTCATGATTATATTTTGTACCTGTTAATAATTCTTCTATTTTAGACACATCTTCTATACCAAAAAAATCTCCATATATTTTAATGCTTTTGATTACAGATTCATGTATATCCATATATACATCTACCTTACCACTCGCAAATTTATTTTTTCTCTCTATATTATAGTCAGGAGATTTACCATAAGTCCAATCCCAGTTTGCAAATTTTTCAGTTTTAATTTTTTCAATTTCTTTTTTATCTTCATCAGTTAAAACATATTCAGTCATGTCCTTGTATTCATCTTTCATATATTTTAAAATTAAAGATTTAAACTCTAAAACACTAATTCTTTTAGGAAGTTCTGATAAAATATTAGTAACTCTTGCTCTTACTGATTTAACACCCTTAGACTCTATTTTATCTTTAGATACTTTTAATGCGTTTGATAAAACAGATAAATCTACATCAAATAATAAGCATCCATGATGCATAATTCTTCCATTTATATATGCTTGAGCATTTCCACATATTTTTTTACCATTTATTTCTAAATCGTTTCTTCCAGTAAAATCTGCCTTTACTCCAAGATTAGCTAGAGTGTTTATAACAGGGTATGAAAAAGCTTTAAAATCAAAAGCTTTTTCTTCCTTTTCATTAGATATTATTGTGTAATTTAAGTTATTCAAATCATGATAAACTGCTCCACCACCACTTATTCTTCTAACTACTTTTATACCGTGTTTTCTAACATACTCTGTATTTATTTCTTCTATTGTATTTTGATGTCTTCCCACTACTATCGTAGGAGAATTTATCCAAAGTATAAAAATACTATCAAATTGTTTTAATTTCTTAAAAGCATATTCTTCTAGTGCTATATTATACGCTGGATCATTTGAAATGTTTGTTATATATACCATAATTATCTACTTCTTCATAACATGAACAGATAATCCTAATACATCAGCAAATGCTTCATACATTGCTTCAGAATATGTAGGGTGACCATGTATTGATTTTATAACTTCCTCAATAGTAACTTCTGCAGACATTAATGCAGCAGCTTCATTTATCATCTCTGCAGCATTAGGCCCTATTATATGAACACCTAATATTTCTCCATATTTCTTATCAGCTATTACTTTAATAAATCCATAGTTATTTCCACTTGCTAGTGCTCTTCCGTTACCTGCAAAGTTAAATTTACCTATTTGTACATCATAATTTTGTCTAGCTTGTTCTTCAGTTAACCCAATTGCAGCAACTTCAGGTAAAGTATAAACAGCACTTGGTGTAGCATGTAGGTTAGCTTTAACATGGTTACCTAGTATAGCATTTTCAGCAGCAACTTCTCCCATTCTATATGCAGCATGTGCTAACATCTTAACTCCGTTAACATCCCCTGGTGCATATATACCTTTTATAGAAGTTTCCATATAGTCATCTACTTTAATCTTTCCTTTTTCCATTTGTAAGCTTATTCCTTGGATTCCTTCTAAATCAGGTACACGACCTATTGATAATAAGGCTCTATCTACAACTAAATCAGGTTTACCATCAAGTATTAATCTTAATTTACCATTTTCTTCTTTAATTTCTTTTAATCCAGTTGAAGTATAGAATGTCATACCATTTTTAGCTAATTTAGCTTCTAATGCTTTTGAAACTTCTTTATCCATAGCAGGAACTATTCTGTCAGTCATTTCAACAAATGTAACTTTAGATCCATATGTACTAAATACTTCTCCTAACTCAACACCAACTACTCCTGCACCTATTACTGCTAAAGTTTCTGGTACTTCATTTAATTGTAATATATCATCACTTGTCATAACTAATTTAGAATCTATTCCTGGTATATTTATCTTACTTACTTTAGATCCACCTGCAAATATTATTGTATTAGTAGTTAATACTTTTTCACTATTTACAACTACATCTTTATCTTTAGTTATTTTAGCTACACCTTTGAATACATCTACTTTATTACTCTTTAATAAGGCTGCTACTCCACCAACTAAAGTCTTAACTACTGTATTTTTCATAGCTAACACTTTTTCCATATCAATTTTAAAGTTAGAATCTATTAAGATACCACGACTATTTGCCATGTGTATTCCTTCAATTATTTCAGAATTATGTAAGTATGCTTTTGTAGGTATACATCCTCTATTTAAACATGTTCCACCTAATTCATCTTTTTCAACTATAGCAACTTTTCCACCAACTTGTGCAGCTCTTATAGCAGCTACATACCCTGCTGGTCCTCCACCAATTACTACTGTATCATATTCTTTATTATGTTTTGGTTTAGCTGGTTCTTCTTTTTTTACTTCCTCTGCTTTTTCTTCTTCTTTTTTAACTTCTACTGGTTTTTCTTCTTTTACTTCTGATTTTGTAGTTCCGTCTGGTATAGCTTCACCTTGTTCTCCTAAATATCCAATTACTTCAGCAACTGGTACAGTTTCACCATCACCTTTTAGTATAGCTAGTAGGTATCCACTTTCTTCAGCTTCAAGTTCCATACTTGTTTTATCTGTCATTATTTCTAATAGAACTTCTCCTTCTTTAACTTCGTCTCCTACTTTTTTATTCCATTTAACGATCTGCCCTTCTGTCATGTCGACACCAGCTTTAGGCATAATTACTTCTAACGCCATATTTCTCTCCCCTTTATATTAACATTCCCATTGGATTTTCTATTAATTGTTTCAAGTCTTTCATAAATTTAGCACCTTCTAGTCCATCTACTACTCTGTGGTCTACTGTTAATGCTAAATTCATCATTGGTCTAATTACAACTTCTCCATTTAATGCAACTGGTTTTTCTATAGTTGCACTTACAGCTAGTATTGCTGAGTTTGGTTGATTTATAATAGCGCCAAATGAGCTTACTCCAAACATACCTAAATTACTAATTGTAAATGTAGAATTTTCTAATTCGTTAGCTTTTAACTTCATATTTAATGCTCTTTTTGTAACATCTTTAGATTTTTCTACAAATTCACTTATACTTAATGAATCAGAATTGAATATTACTGGAGTTAATAATCCTCCATCAAATCCAACTGCTATTGCTAAGTTTACATAATCATGTAATTCAATTTCAGTCCCATTATTAACTAAACTTGAATTTACATAAGGGTGTTTTTTTAGTGTTTTAATAACTGCTATTGAAATTAAATCTGTTACTGTTAATTTCATACCAGTTTTTTCCATAATAGGATCTACTAAACTTTTTCTTAAAGCTAATAACTCTGTCATATCTACTTCATAGTTGATTATAAATGTTGGAGCACCTAAATAACTTTCAACCATTCTTTTAGCTATAACTTTTCTCATGCTAGACATTTTAACACGTTCAATATTACCAAATTGATTTTTATTAACTTCTTCTTGTATAGTTTCTTCTTTTTTAACTTCAACTTCTTTTACAACTACTTCTGGTTCAATTAGTTTTAAAATGTCATCTTTAGTTATTTTACCTCTAACTCCAGTACCTATAACTTTAGTTAAATCTATATTGTTTACTAAAGCCATTTTCTTAGCTAGGGGTGTAACTTTAAAGCTATTATGACTAAATTCTATAACATCATCTTTATGAATTCTATTATTTATTCCAGTACCAATAACTTTTGATAAATCTATATTTAACACATCTGCTTCTTTTCTTGCAGCTGGTGTTGCTCTTAATTTTTCATTATTCATATTTGTAACCTCTACTAATATTATCTTTTATTTACTGTATCTCTTACTGCTTCTACTATATCTTCAACATTTGGGATCATTTTCATTTCAAGATTTTGTGCATATGGCATTGGAACATCATATCCAGCTAATCTTCTAATAGGTGCATCTAAGTAATCAAATACTTCTGATTCAGATATTAATGCTGATATTTCACCAATATATCCACTAGTTTTATGTGCATCATTTACTAATACAACTTTACCTGTCTTTTTAACTGATTCAAATATAGCTTCTTTATCTAAAGGAACTAATGTTCTTAAATCTACAACTTCAGCGTCAATTCCTTCTTTTTCTAGTATACTAACTGCTTCCATTACTCTTCTTAACATTTTACCATAAGTTATTATACTTACATCTTTACCAGATCTTTTAATATCAGCTTTACCTAAAGGTATTATGAAATTATCATCTAAAGGTACTTCACCTTTTTGATTAAATTCTGATTTGTATTCTAATATTATAACTGGGTTATTATCTCTTATTGAAGCTTTTAATAAACCTTTCATATCTCTAGGTGTACCTGGTGCTACTACTTTTAATCCAGGAATATGAGTAAACCAGCTTTCTAATGATTGTGAGTGTTGTGCAGCTGATCCTACACCGTTACCTGCAGCACATCTTATTGTCATTGGAACTTGAGCTTTACCACCAAACATATATCTTGTTTTAGCTGCTTGGTTTACTATAGCATCCATTGCTATAACTGAAAAGTCCATAAATGTCATATCAACTATAGGTCTTAATCCTGTCATAGCTGCCCCTGCTGCTGCTCCACTTATTGCAGCTTCTGATATTGGAGTATCTCTTACTCTTTTTTCTCCGAATTCTTCTAACATCCCTACAGATGTTCCAAAGTCTCCACCAAAAATTCCTACATCTTCTCCCATTAAGAAAACATTTTCATCTCTTCTCATTTCTTCAGACATAGCTAATATTATTGTATCTCTAAAAGTCATTAATTTTGTTTCTTCCATTTAATTCATCTCCTTAATCTGCATAGATATCTTCAAATGCTTCAGAAAATTCAGGCTCTGGGCTATTTTCAGCAAATTTAGTTGCTTTTTCTACATTTTCTTTAACACTAGCTTTAATATTATCTAATTCTTCTTCAGTAGCTATACCATTAGACATTAAATAATCTCTAAATTTAAGTATTGGATCTTTTTGTTTCCATGCATCTACTTCTTCTTTAGTTCTGTATTTTCCAGGATCTGATGATGAGTGTCCATACCATCTGTATGTTATACTTTCAATTAAAACTGGTCCTTTACCACTTCTTACATGGTCAACAGCTTTTTTGAATTCATCATAAACTTTAATAACATCATTACCATCTTCTATAAACATACCTTTTATACCGTATGCAGATGATCTTTTATATATATGATCTATATTTATCATTTTAGAAATGCTTGAACTTATTCCATATCCATTATTTATTGAATAAAAAATTACTGGTAAATTCCATATAGAAGCCATATTTAATGCTTCGTGGAAACTTCCTTCATTAGTAGCACCATCACCAAAGAAACATACTACTATTTTATCTGTTCCTAAATATTGTTGTGTTAAAGCTGCTCCTACTGATAAACCATGTCCTCCACCAACAATACCGTTTGCTCCTAAGTTCCCATTTTCAAGTGTAGCTATGTGCATAGATCCACCTTTACCTTTACAAACTCCTGTAGCTTTTCCAAGTATTTCAGCCATCATTTTATCTAAATCTATACCTTTTGCTATAGCTTGTCCATGACCACGGTGATTAGATGTAATTAAATCATCACTATTTAATGTAGCCATAGCTCCTACTGATGCTGCCTCTTCTCCTACTGAAAAGTGAGTCATTCCAGGAACTTTTCCTTTTTTTACTAGTTGTGCAACCTTTTGATCAAACTGTCTAATTTCTTCCATTTTAGTTAACATATCTAACAGTTGCTCTTTACTTAATTTAGCCATACTATATCCTCCTTCTTGGACTTTTATTTCTTACACCTATATTATATTCCTACTTTTATTTAATTTCAAAGCTATTAGGAACTTTTAGATAGTTTTGGCTATTTTTTTAAATAAGATAAAAAAATAACTATTTGTTGTTTCATTTTGTGAAACACGTTTAATAAAGATAAAAGCTGTATAAAAAAAAACATGCACCCAAGCTTTCACAAAATTTTTATCATTTTTATGTCTAGTTTATTGGTACATGTTCTCAATTTTTCATAATTTAACAGTGTCCGTTTTAGGATTTTTTTTTCATTTGCTTCTTTTGTTATTACATATTTAATAAGCTTTCTGTATTTTCTTCACCTAATATTTTTGCTACAAATTCAGCATCAGAATAAGCTATAAACGTAAATTTTGATTCTCCATTATTTATATTTATTTTTCTAAATCCGTGCTATATTGCTATTATTTTATTTTTCATTTCTATTCATTTCTATAACTAATTTATTCTGGATCGCTTAAATCCCGTATTACAAATGTGAATGTAACTTTATTATAGAATTTTTCTACATCTTTATAGATTTTTTGTCTCGTATTTATTCTTCTTATTCCAATTTCAGAAAGTTTGCTACTACTACTAAGAATATTAAAATCACTTGAATATATATGATAATCTTCTTTATACATTTCATTTTCTTCTTCACTATGCAAAACTTTATACTCTATCTCCATAACTAATACAGGATAATCTTCCATGTATTCTATATATTTTCCCCAATCTATATCTTCATATTTGATTTTAGTTTTAAAGAATTCTTTTTCTTTTAAATCTCTTTCTTTGTAAAATAAGTCAGAATCAAAATTTTCATTTTTAACTTCTCTTAAAATATTATCTTTAATTTCATGAATGTCATTGTACCAAACATATTTATTATCATCTAATTTATGAAGAATTAAAGTATAAAATCTAATATTTATTCCATTTTCCCAAGTCTCTCCTAACATACCTTTAAAAATTTCTTCCTTATGCTTTTCTATATATTCTTCTATTTTTTCAAAATGATTTCCTTTACTTTTATCATATATTAATTTTTCTCCTACATAATTATTTTCTCCTAGAAGATGAATATTTAAAGGAATTTCATTCTCATACCATGTATCATATTCTTCTGGTTTTACAATATCATTTTCAAACTTTTTAGTTCTAATCCATTCTATGTCATATCCTGTATTTCCACCAGTATCATAATGGCGTGTTATTTTTATATTTCTTACATTCATCATTATATTTAATTCTTTATTATATCTATTTACATAAGCTAATTTCCATTGATACGGCTTTATATATACACATGAAGCTATTTTAAACATTATAATTAATAATATTCCTAGTAATATTTTTCTTATCATAATTACTTTTCCTTTTCTCTAAACATTAATTTATTCAGGTATTCTTAAATCTCATATTACAAATGTTGGTAATTTTGTTGGTTTTAATACTTCTATTTTATTTTTATATTATTATTTTTTGCAAACTTAAAATTATCTACCAATGCATCTATTTTAGATACCTCTAGTAAATTATTCTTTTTAATAGTATAGTAGAGTTTATATTTATTTCATTACTACCTTCTTTCCCAATTTTTTTATAAATTATTCTCCTTTGTAATAGTTTTATTATTTATACATTAATATTCTACATTGAAATTTATTAAAGGGCAAAAAAGTATTAGGAGTTTAAAAAACTTAAAATTACATGTACACCATTAAAATATTAGTTTTTTAGTCAAGTTTTTTGTAAGTGTAAATTAGAAATATACAAAACAACTTTATCTAAACTACACCTAAAACAAAAGCCCTATAAACTTTTATAAGGCTAATTCTTATTCTATTACTTCATTTGTTTTTCGTATCCTGTCATATTTAAAGCTACAAATCGAGCGTTAGCTGAATATTTAATTTTTATTTTAATTTATTTATTAATGTATCTATTATATCCTTATCTTCCCATTTAGATATAGCAAATGTTTTTCTTCCTGCATCTTTAACTGATGCTCCTATATGGTATACAATTTCATCGTCTATAACTAAAAATCTATCATGGAAATCATCTGTTAATCTTAACTCTAATTTTGGATACTGTTTATTAAATTTATTTATATCTATTTTACTTAATTTTAATTTATTTGATCCAAATATAATAACTTCTACATTAATATTTTTCTTACATAGTATATTAAGAGTTTCTATATCTATATAATTATCAACTAATACTATTTTATCTTTAGCATCTTTTATTAATTCAACTAATAACTTAAACGCATCATATATCTGTCCTTTATAGAAAATATATTTATTTTTAGATTCTTCTGGTTTAAATATTTCAAATATTTCTTCTATTCTTTCTTTATTTTCTTTTAATTTTTCTGTATCTTTAGACGTAGATTCCAATAGTTCCCTAGTTATTTTAGTTTCTTTTTATAATAAATTAATTTTTTCAAACATCAATATATTTGAGCTTATAAATTTCCACATTTCAACAAAAGTTCTCATTATGGTTACGCTTACTTTTGTAGCTACCTCACTTTTTAAAACCGATGCTAACATTGCCACACCTTGTTCTGTATATACTTTTGGCATTTTTCTTCTTCCACCATAGTTTTTTTCTAAACTTGATATTCCATTTTGGAACATCAAGTTATCATATTCTGCTTTTGTTAATTCAAAACAAAAATCATCAGGAAATCTCCCTTCATTTCTCTTAACTGCTTTATTTAAGTTTCCTGTTGTAACATTATATAAATTAGCTAAATCACTATCTAACATTACTTGTTTTCCTCTAATTTCATATATTAAGTTTTTTATATTTTCAGTTTGTATTTCTAGATTTTTTCCCATATTTTCTCCATCATACTTTTATTAATCTATTAAATATTAATAAGTAGAAATTTTTAATTTTCTAGATTTTAATCATTATATAAATATTATAACACTTAAAAATTTTATTTCCAAAAAACTTTATCTAAAAAGCCCTATAAACTTTTATAAGGCTTATTCTTATTATAACTTCTGACTTTTAAAATAAATTAACTTATGCATTTATACAAGCTAAAAAGAGTGAGTTGTATAACTCACCCTATTTAACTTTACCTGTGTATATATCTTTCCATTCGCCTAATATTTCGTCTTCTTTTATTGCTTTTTCCCAAGCATCTTTTTCTTCTTTTTTTAATGGTATTCCTTTTTTCTCAGTAACATGTCCAACCCCACCATTAAATATTACTGTATATTTTTTAGTTTTTGGTTTTGGCAATACTATTGAACCATCTTCATCAAAAACACCTTCAAAAAGAATTAGTTTTCCTTCCCATGTCTTATATGCCCCGTTATAGTTTTTGTCTTGTACAACTATAACTGGTAAGTTATATGCACTTTCTCCATTTGAAAATCCAGCTTGTACAAATATATATCCTGGTTCATCTTCTTCTATTTCTATTGTTGGTGCATGAGAAAAAGTTATAAAAGATAGTGTTGTTATAAGTAATAATAATAGTCTTTTCATTATTCCCCCTTTAAGTTTTTTAAGTTATCTAATAAATAAATATCAAGCCCATCTTCTTTCATTAAATCTTCATCGTCATCATCTTCTAATGGATAAGCTCCTGTATTTATTAGTATATATTTTTTATTGTTTTTATTTAATATTTTAACTATATCACGTTTTAGTGGTTTAGATGTCATTATTACATCTATTTGCTCATCATTTAATATATTTAAAATATTATCTTTTGTTATATCATCATAGTCTTTATTAATAGAGTAAATATTTAAAAAGCCTGCTAAATACTCTATATCTTCTGTTAATAGTATAGCACTATCTAATTCTATACTACTGTATTCTTTAATTAAATTATCGATTTTTTTAAGATTTTTATCTAAATTTTCTAGTATTTTATCTTTATCACTTTCAAATATTTTTGCTAAGTCCATAGCTACTATTTTATACATTTTTTGTAAATTATATAGATTTAACCAAACATATGGGTTTATTTTAGCTAAATTAGAGTTATATTTTTTAGTTGATATTACTAAACTTGTATTATCACTATATGAATAAGTAGCATCTATATTTATTATTCTAATATTTTCTCTTCTTATATGTTCAAATAGACTATCTTCATCCCAAACCTTATCTAAAGTGATTACAGCTATAGCTTCTTTAAACTCGCTTAAATCCATTTTAGATAATTCTTTGTATTGGTTTGCTCTCATATTAGAACCTGTATTAAATACGTCTTTTACTTCAATATTTGTATCTTTAGTTAGATTTTTAGTAATTGTGTAATTTACTTGATTATTTGTTAATACTAAATTAGATGAATAAGAAAATATTGGCAATATTAAAAGACTTATTAGTAATTTTTTCATTAGTTCTCCTTTTTTATTCTAATATTTATAGATTTTATTATTACAGTTAATATAAATATAACTGAAGATACTAGTATAATACTTCCACCTGATGGTATGTTTAGATCTAAATATAAGGGGAGAAGTATTCCTATTATACAGCTTAAAAGAGCAAAGAATATACTATAATAGACAAAACTCTTAAGCGAATTTGATATATTCTTACTACTTGCTGCTGGGATTAAAAATAAGGCTTCTACTAGAGCTGCTCCTATTATTTTTATAGATGATACCGTAACTATTGTTATTAGGATTATAAATAGATACTCTATTAAAACTGTATTTACACCTTTAATTTGAGATATACTTTTATTAAAACTAGACAGTAGCATATGATTATATTTATATAAAACAACTAGAAGTATAAGAATCGTTGAGATTAGTAATATGTATATATCTTTATCTGAAACTGTTAATATAGATCCAAATAAAACACTTTCTAATATATGTGCATTTACCTTATCTGATACTAATATAATTAAAGTTCCTCCTAATGCTATTGATATTGATAAAAATATACCAATTAGGGTATCTTGACCCATTTTTGTTCTATTTCTTGTAAAATTTATTAAAATAGCAAACATCAAACAATAAGTATATAGTAAAATGTATGGACTCTCATAACTCTCACCTAATAAAACTGCTAGTGCTATTCCAGTAAGTGCTGCATGTCCTATAGCTTCACTAAAAAAAGCCATTTTCTTTATTACTACCATAGTACCAAGTCCTCCTAATAAAGGGCCTATTAAAATAGACGATATTAGAGCATTTACTACAAATGAATATTTGAAGTAATTTGGTAATATGTTACTATCTGCTAATTTAAAAAAATACATCCTAATAATTTCAAGCATATTATTTATTCCCGTCTAAACTTTTAATTGCATCAACTATATATGAAAAATCTTCTTTTATAAACTTTTCAAAGGCATCTTTTTCATATTTACCAGTAGTTAAATGTGATAGATGCGCAATTTTAATACCAGTTTCTTTATTTAAAATATTTGCATTCTTAGGATTTGCTCCTAATTCATCAAATAAAATTTGAATATTTTCTTCTTTAATTTTTTCTATAGTATTTTTTAAATCCTTTGTATTTGGATTTTGAGCATGACTTGGTTCTACTACTAATGAAACAGTCATTCCAAACTCATTTAATAAGTAGTCATAACCTGCATGTGTTGTTGCTACTTTTAAGTTAGATAGGTTAATTCCATCTAATTTTTTCAATTCTTCTCTTTTTATTTTTCTTAATTTTCTACTATAGTTTATTGCATTTTTTACATATGTTTTCTTATTTTTGCTATCATACTCAGATAATTTTTTTGCAATATAGTTTACTTGTTCAATAGACTTTTGAATAGATATAAAAGTATGTGGATTTTTTATACCATTTCTTCTTTGCCCTTTAGTATCAAGTAATGCAGTTTCTGTATTTGCATATATTACTTTTAAATTCTTATTATCTTTTTTTATAGCTTCTATCATAGGATAAACAAAATCGTCATGTCCTATTCCGTTTACAACTATATAGTCTAAGTCTAATAGTTTTTGCATATCTTTTGTACTTGGTGAATATGAGTGAACATCTACATTTTCAGGTATTATAGTAACAACTTCCATTTTATCATCTACTATATTTGAAACATAACTATAGTATGGCAGTAATGTTACCCCTATTTTAGCTTTTGCAATACCCATTATACTTAATGTTAAAAAACTAAGTATTAGAGTTATAAGTTTTTTCATTATTTTCCCTTTCCTCTTTCAATATACTCTTTACCTGTATAAGAAATAACTTTTTTATATCTATGAAAATCATTTAGCTTGGTAATATTTTTTTCATAATATATATTGTATTCATTAGTGTCATTTTCAAATACTAATAAAAAATCTGAATTCTTTTTACTTCTTCCTATGTATATTACATGATCTTTATCTTTTTTTAATTCCCAAGAATAACTTTTTTCTACTTCATTTTGAGAATAAAAAGGCTCTATAAATTCATCTTTTAAATCATCTATACTTAAACTGCTAGTATCTTTTAAAAATTCATACGAAAATGCAAAATTTTTAAGTTCAGAGTATATTAAATTTTCATCATTTGTTAAACTAGTATTTAGTATCTCATTTTTTAATATATGATTTTTTTTACTGACGCTATGATTTAACCTAAGTAATATTGTAGCAAATAAAATAAGAGATACTAAAGTTAAAAACACATAGATATACTCATATTTATAGTTGCTACAACTTATTTTTTTTATTTTCATCTTATTTTTCTACTTGTATCCATAAAACAGCATCTAATGATAATTCTTTACCGTCAACTGTTTTTTCACCACCTGCACCAAGAGCTGCAAATCCCCATTGTCCTTCTTTTGTTGGGATAAATGTAAACATTCCATTATCATCTGCGTATATTTTAGCACTACTATGATTAGTTTTTTCTACATCTGAAAAATCTCCATCTTTTATATCATAGTTTCTAAATTCTATTTCTATTTCTGCATTTTTTACTGGTTTATTATCTCCATCTACTACTTGTCCTACAAAAGCTTGATTTACCCAAATATTTGTTGGATCTATATATGAAATTATATCTGGATAACCTTTTTTAGTTTGTTTAGTATGCCACATATCATCATCTACTAATTCACCTTTATGTAAAAATACTTTTGTAACCTGTTGTATATATATATCTTCTGATGCTTCATAGTATGGACTTGGAACCATTATTAATGACCATATACCACTACCACGAAGTCCTAATTTTCTATCTAATGTAAACTTATATGACAAAGCATCTCTAAATTTAGATTTAACTAGCTTAGATTTTGCTTCTATTTCTTTATCACCTTTTTTAACTACAAATGATACTACATCTTTAATATTACCATTCATATCTTTTCCTATATCCATAGAGTGTCCACGTTCTGCTGGATGAGTGAATACTATATCAAAATCAACACTTCTTGTGTCGTTTTCTACATTTAAATTATCTGTATTTATCATTTGAAAATGTGCTAATGACATTGTACTTAATAAACAAAATATTGAAATTAATTTTTTCATTTTTATTTTACCTCCATAATAATATAGTTTTATTATCAAACTTTTTTTTTATTTTGTCAAGTAAAATGTTTTAGAGGGTATATAAAAAGCAAGCTTTACACTTGCTTTAAATCAATTATTTTTCATATGGTTTACCACTTGCTTTAGGTGGTATTGCTTTTCCTATAAATCCTACTAATACTATTAATGTTAGTATATATGGAATCATTGTTAAAAATTGTTGTGGTACAGCTAATGCGTTTGATTTTGAATAATCACTAAATGCTTGTCCAAAGGCAAATAGTAATGAAGCAAGTATTGCTCCTAACGGATTCCATTTACCAAATATCATAGCTGCTAGTGCTATAAATCCTCTTCCTGCTGACATGTTTGTTATAAATTGTTGTAAAACAACTGTTGACATATATGCTCCACCAAGTCCTGCAAACATTCCTGATAGTATAACTCCCATATATCTATATTTATATACGCTGATTCCTACTGTATCTGCTGCTAGAGGGTGTTCTCCAATAGATCTTAGTCTTAATCCAAATACTGTCTTATACACTACAAAGTATGTAAGTATTGCTAATGAATATATGATTATTAATACTAATAATTTATTAGCTGTATTTGGTGCACTTGGAGTTGAACCTGCAGAATTAAAGATTGCTTTTATTAAAAATCCTGTTATTGATACAGCAAATAAGTTAATTGCTACCCCTGATACTATTTGATTTCCTTTTAAATTTATACTAATCACTGCATGAATTACTGATATTAATCCTCCAATTATTATACCAAATAATATTCCTAAATACGGATTACCTGTATATATATTTACAACAGCTGCAGCAAACGCACCACTTAACATCATACCTTCAAGTCCAATATTTACAACTCCTGATAGTTCACAAAGACAAGCTCCTACTGCTGTTATTAAAATAGGCGGAGCTAAAATTATAGTTTGTTGCAGTAAAATTTTTATTGTTTCCATACTATTTTTTCCCCTTTCTATTCATTAGATACTTAAATATATTACCCCCTGCTACTAATATGATAATTAGTGCTTGTATGATATATACAATTTCTTTATCTAATTTATAGTCAATTTGTAAGCTTTGACCACCAATTTCTAATGCTGCATAAAATATTGAAGCCACTATTATACCAAATGGATTATTATTTCCAAGTAATGAAACTGCTATTGCTGTAAATCCAAAGTCTCCCATAATAGCATCTGTATAAACATAACTTGTAGATCCTCCTAATATACGCTCAGCTCCTGCAAGCCCTGAAACAGCTCCTGCTATACCCATAGATATAAAGGCAATCCATTTAGAATTTATTCCAGCATTTTCTGCTGATGTTACATTATATCCAACCGCTTTTATCTTATACCCTAATGTTGTATATTTAAAGAAGAAATATATTAGTATACATACTACTATTGCTATTATTAATCCAATATTTAAACTTTGTTTTGTTATACTTTGAAATAGTGTTGGCATTCTAACACCTTCACTGATAGGTACTGTTTGTACATTTGAAGATGCTTGGTCTCTCATCGGACCTGATATTAGGTAGTTTTGAAATGGTGATATAATATAGTTTAGCATTATTGTACTTATTACTTCATTTATACTAAATACTGATTTTAATACTCCTGCTATACCAGCCCATATAAATCCAAATAACATAGCTACAAAAATTGCAACATACATATTTGAGAAATAATCATTAAAATATAAACCAACTATTGCTGCACCGATTCCTCCAGCCATCATTTGACCTTGTACACCAATGTTAAACATACCTGCTTTAAATGCTATCATAACCCCCATAGATGCAAATATTAATGGTGTTGCATATACTAGAGTCTTTGCTAATCCATTAAATGGATATCTTGTTGATGTTTGATAAAATGCTGCTTTTATCATACTTCCATATGCATTAAATGGATTTACTCCTTTTATTGTAATTATTATTCCACCTATTACTAGAGCAACAAATACAGCTAAGATTGAAGGTAGAATAGCTTTTATCCATAAATTTAATTTCTTGTGCTTAATCATGTAATTTACCTCCTGCCATAAGTATTCCTAATTTTTCAGTAGTTGCATCTTTTCTATCTAAAATATCAACTATTTTTCCTGAATACATTACTGCAATTCTATCACTTAAAGACATTATTTCTGATAATTCCGCTGATACTACTAATATTGCCTTCTTTTTAGTTCTTTCATGAAGTATTGTATTATGTATCATTTCAATTGCCCCTATGTCAACCCCTCTTGTAGGTTGAGCTGCAATTATAAATTTATTTTCTTTTTCAAGCTCTCTTGCAACAACAACTTTTTGTTGGTTACCACCTGATAATCCAGAGAATACTACATTTGGATTTGTAGGTCTTATATCATACTTCACTATCATGTCATCAACACATTTATTTATCTTATTATAGTTTAATATACCCTTATTTTTATAAGGATCTAATACACCTAAGATTAAATTTTCTTTTATAGTAAATTCATTTATTGTAGCTCTTTTATGTCTATTTTCTGGTATGTGTGATAATCCATTGTCTCTAATGTATTTAGCTGACTTATTAAATAAATCAATTCCATTTAAAGTATATGAACCACTATTTGCATCTCTTAATCCTGCTAATACTTCTATTAACTCAGTTTGTCCATTACCTTCAACACCAGCTATCCCTAGAACTTCTCCTTCTCTTATACTAAAGCTAACATCTTTTACTTTATCAAAGCCTAGATCATTTTTAGCATTTACATTTTTAAGCTCAACAACTACATTACCAATTTCAACTTCTTCTTTTTTTACATTAAATAAAACTTCACGTCCAACCATTAAATTAGCAATTTGTTGTTTTGTAGCATTTTGAGTAACTAAATTACCTACATCTTTACCACGACGTATTACTGTTATGTTATCAGATAAGTCTAAAACCTCTTGTAATTTATGTGTTATAAATATAATTGTTTTACCTTCTTTAACTAGATTTCTCATTATAACATAAAGTTCTTTTACTTCTTGTGGTGTTAAAACTGCACTTGGTTCATCAAATATTAATAGTTCTGCACCCTTAAATAGTATTTTTAAAATTTCTATTCTTTGTTGTATTCCAACCGATAAATCTTCTACCTTTGAATCTGGCTCAATATTTAATCCATATTTTTTAGATACTTCTATAACATCTTCTCTTGCTAATTGCTTATCAAATAAGAAACCATTTTTTTTAGGTTCAAATCCTAAAACCATATTTTCTGCTACAGTTAAAGTGTCTATTAACATAAAATGTTGATACACCATTCCAATCCCTAATCTTGCTGCAACAGTTGGACTTGCTATATCAACTTTTTCACCTTTATAAAAAATTTCACCACTTGTCATATCATAAAGTCCGTTTAATATTTTCATAAGAGTAGACTTACCTGCACCATTTTCACCTACTATCGCATGGATTTCACCTTTTTTGACTTTTAGGTTGATATTGTCATTGGCAATAATTTTACCATTTAAAAATGTCTTCCTAACATTTTTCATTTCTAAAATATATTCACTCATATACACTCCCCTAATAATTTAGTAATTTTTCAGCTATTTGTATTGCGTTAGTTGCAGCACCTTTTCTTATATTATCTGCAACTATCCATAAGTTTAAACCATTTTCAACTGACTCATCTTTTCTTATTCTACCCACATAAGTTTCATCTTTTCCTTCTATAAATAAAGGCATCGGATACATATTATCTTTATTTTCATTTAATACTACGACTCCTTCTTTTTCACTAAGTCCTTTTATTAGTTCATCTAGGTCAAACTCATTTTCAAGTTCAACATTACAACTTACAGAATGTGCATACCTAACTGGTACTCTAACACAAGTAGCTGTTACTTTTAAGTTTTCCTTGCCTAAAATTTTTCTTGTTTCATTAATCATTTTAAGCTCCTCTTTAGTATACCCCGTAATATCGAATTTGTCTATGTGTGGTATCAAATTAAAAGCAATTTGAGTTGAAAATTTAGTTGATTTCTCACCTACTAAATTTCTCTCTAGGTCGTTTAAAGCCTCATTTCCAGCACCTGATACTGATTGATATGTTGAATATACCACTCTTTTTATCTTATACTTATCATCTAAATATTTTAATGCTGGCATAACTGTTATTGTTGAACAGTTAGGATTAGCTATTATCATACTATCTGAAATTTTTTCAGGATTTACTTCCGGTACTACTAAAGGTATATCTTCTCTCATTCTAAAATTACTACTGTTATCTATTACAATTGCGCCTTTTTTATTAAATAAAGGAGCATAAACTTCAGAAATACTAGCTCCTGCAGAAAATAGTGCTATATCTATATCATCTTTTATATTTTCTTCAGTTAACTCTATTACTTGATATTTTTTTGATAAAAACTCTAATTCTTTTCCAGCTGATCTTTTAGATGCGTATAAATACAGCTTATTTACTGGAAAATTTCTTTCTTCTAAAACTTTTAAAAACGTTCTCCCTACTAAACCTGTAGCTCCAACTATTGCAATATTTTTTTTCATTTAGATTTCTCCTTTATATACAAATTTTGCTGGTCCTGTCATATATATTTTATTATCTTCTGATATTTCTATTTCTAGCTCTCCACCTAGTAATTTCACATTTACTATATTGTCTACTAGTCCCTTTTTATATGACATATATGCACTAGCACTTGCTCCTGTACCACATGCTAGAGTTATTCCAACTCCTCTTTCATGAGTCATTATTTCTATATTTTTTCTATCTTTCACTCTAACTAAATTAACATTTGTTCCATTTGGAAATAGCTTATTATCTTCTTCTAATTCATGACTATTTTCATTTAAAAAATCTTTTCCATATTTTTTTTCATCATCATAAATTAGTAAATGATGACATCCTGTAAAAACTGCATCAAAATTAATGTTTTCTAATAGAGGTTTATCAGTAAAATCTACTGTTGGCTCTCCCATATCTACTCTAAATTTATCTCCAACTTTTTTTATGTGCTTTATTCCAGATAATGTATCTATTTTAGAGAAATCTTCGCCTTTACTTTCTAAATATGAGGCATAACATCTAATTCCATTACCACACATAGTAGCAATACTTCCGTCTTGGTTATAAAAATGCATATATGGTAATCCATTTTTTTTGCTATTAACTATAATTCCATCAGCTCCAATTCCATAATGTCTATCACACAATAATCTTACTTCTTCTTTTGTTATATCTTTTTCTAGTATTATAAAGTCATTTCCTATTCCTTGATATTTTTCAAATTTCACTGTATTAACCCCTTTTTTCTGAATAATTCTTTTAATGTATTAGTTGTATTCTCACTTGCATTTGCTAATGGTAATCTTACATAGTTTTCACATAAGTCAAGTATACTCATTGCTTCTTTTACTGTTACTGGATTTCCTTCTATAAACATACTTCTACTTATTTCATATAAAAACTCATGAATTTCATATTTTTTTTCATCATAAATGTAAAAGTCCGATAATATTTTTGGTAGTATATTAGATACAACTGATATTACTCCATCACACCCAATAACACTCATTGGCATTATTAAATGATCTTCTCCAGATAATATACTAATACTATCTTTACACTTTAGTTTTATATCTATCATTTGCTCTATTATTCCACTTGCTTCTTTTATAGCTACAATATTTTCTAACTTAGATAATGTGTAAGTTGTGTCAGCTAATATATTAACACCTGTTCTACTAGGTACATTATATATAACAATAGGTATCCCTATTTCATTGATTTTTTCAAAATGCATAATTATACCTTTTTGTGTTGGCTTATTATAATATGGTGCGGAAACTAATATGGCATCTACTCCTAAACTTTTACATAATTTAGCATTTTCTAGAGCTTTTAGTGTTGAATTTGAGCTAGCTCCTGCTATTACTAAAACTCTTTTATTTACTTTTTTTACTACAAATTCAATAACACTTTTATACTCATCGTTTGATAAGGTTGGAGTTTCTCCTGTTGTTCCACATACGACTATACCACTTACCTTATTTTCTATTTGAAATTCTATTAATTTTTCTAATGCAATATAATCTATTTCATAATCCTTATTAAATGGCGTTACTATTGCTGTAAAAACCCCTTTTAATTTTAATTTAGTCATCCTGCTCACTCCCTAAATATATATAGACTATTATACCATATTTGGTATCAATTTCATATAAAAAAAGAGTACAAAAAAAAAATGAAAAATGATATAATAAGAAAAACGATTTATAGGAGGCAAAATGTTATCACTTATACTAGCAGCAGGCAAAGGAACTCGTATGAAATCTAATTTGCCAAAAGTACTGCATTTAGTTAATGGTAAAACTATGCTTGAAGTTGTTATGGACAATACAAAAGTATTTGGAGATAATCTAGTAATTCTAGGGCATAAAAAGGAACTTATACTAGAAAAATATCCTGATATTAACTATGTTGTACAAGAACAGCAACTTGGAACAGGGCATGCAATACTAATTGCTAAAGAAAAAATAAAAAATTATAGTGAAGTATTAATTACTTATGCAGATGGGCCTTTACTAAAGAAAGATACTATTTCTCAAATGATAGCTAAATTTAACAATGAATCATTAGATTCAGTTATGTTAAGCTCAGTTGTAGATGATCCTACTAACTATGGTAGACTTATTAAAGACGGAGAAAATGTATTAGAAATAAAAGAAGAAATTGATGCTACTTTAGAAGAAAAAAAGATAAACGAAATAAATGTTGGTGTTTATTTATTTAAAACTTCTGCTTTACTATCTGTTATTGACAAGTTAGATAATAATAACAAAAAAAATGAATATTATTTAACTGATGTTATAAAACTATTAAATCAAAATAACTATAAGACAAAATCAATTATTTTAAATGATAAAAATGAAATGCTAGGCGTTAATTCTAAAAAGGAATTGTCTTATGCATCTTCTATTTTAAGACAAAGAAAATTAGATAAACTAATGTCTGATGGAGTAATAATTATAGACCCTATGTCTACATATATTGAAGAAGATGTAGAAATAGGAATGGATACTACGATATATCCACAAACAATAATACAAGGTAAAACAAAAATTGGTTCTAACTCTACAATATACTCTTCTAGGATAATAGAAAGTAATATTGGAAATAATGTAGTTATTGATAACTCTGTTATTGAATATTCAAATATAGAATCAAATGTAACAATTGGGCCTTATGCTCATTTAAGACCAAATGCTAATTTAAAAGAAAATGTACATATTGGAAATTTTGTGGAAATTAAAAATTCTACTATAGAAAATTCTACAAAGATTGGTCATTTAAGCTATATAGGAGATAGTATTGTTGGATATAATACAAATATAGGGGCTGGAACTATTACTTGTAACTATGATGGACATAAGAAAAATAAGACATTTATAGGAAATAATTCATTTATTGGTAGTAATTCTATACTAGTTGCTCCAGTAACACTTGGAAATCAAGTTTTAACTGCTGCTGGTTCTGTAATAACTAAAGATGTTGATGATAAAAAACTTGCCTTTGGTAGATCAAGACAAGTCGTATTAAATAGAAAAGATATATAAGAAAGTGAGTTGGGTATGAAAGAAGAAAACAACATTAAAATTTTTTCTGGTTCAGCAAGTACTGAACTAGCTAAAAAAATAGCTAAGAATTTAGGTATTCCATTATCAAAAAGTGAGATTATTCATTTTGCTGATGGTGAAACTTTTGCGAAATCAGATACTACTGTTAGAGGGGATAAAGTATTTATTATTCAATCTACTTCTACTCCAGTAAATGAAAATATAATGGAGCTACTAGTTTTCATAGACTCTTTAAAAAGAGCTTCTGCTAAAGAAATAGTTGCAGTTGTTCCTTATTATGGTTATGCAAGACAAGATAGAAAAGCTCATCCGCGTGAGCCAATTACAGCTAAATTAGTAGCAGATTTACTAACAACAGCAGGTGCTACAAGAGTTGTAACAATGGATCTACACGCAAGACAAATACAAGGTTTTTTCAACATCCCAGTTGATCACATGGAAGCATTACCTATATTTGCAGAATACTTCTTAACTGCTGGATTCTCACCTGAAGATACAGTTGTAGTATCGCCTGATATTGGTGGAGTTAAAAGAGCAAGAGCATTAGCTACTTGGTTACACTCTCCACTTGCAATTATAGATAAAAGAAGGCCTAAACCAAATGTATCTGAGGTTATGAATTTAATTGGAGATGTAAAAGGTAAAAAAGCAATAATTATAGACGATTTAATAGATACTGCTGGTACTATTTGTAATGCAGCTGATGCCTTAAAAAAATTTGGCGCTAAAGAAGTTTACGTATGTGCTACTCACCCAGTTTTTTCAGGGCCTGCAAAAGAAAGATTACAAAATTCTGTTGCTAAAAAAGTAATAGTTTCTGATTCTATTGAATTACCTGAAGATAAGAAATTTGAAAAATTAGAAATAGTTTCTTGTGCTGATATACTATCAGAAACAATAGAAAGAATATATAAAGATATTGCTATTAGTGGATTATTTGAAATACCAAAAGAAATTGAGGTAAAACTAAATGACTAATTCTAAGATTGAAAGTATTTTAAATGGGGAGCTTGTAATTTTTCCCACTGATACTGTTTATGGTCTTGGAGCTATTGCTGAAAAAAAGGCAATAGAAAAGATTTATGCTATAAAAAAAAGAGATAAATCAAAAAAAATAATAGCGCTAATATCTAATATAGATAAAATAAAAGAAATAACAGATGAGAAAATTGATGAAAATATTTTAAAGACATTTTTTCCAGGTCCACTTACTATTATTACCAAATCTAATGATAAATTTAAAGATTTAGTAGGTGATACTGTTGGTATTAGAATGCCTAATTCTAAAATTAGTTTAGAAATTATTGAAGCTTGTGGTGGAATACTAATGACTACTAGCGCTAATATTTCTGGTGAGCCTTCTGCTTCTACTAAGGAAGAATTATCTAAAACTTTACTTGAAAATGTTAAAAATATATTCTATACTAATAATGTCCTATCTGGGATTCCTTCTACTATAGTATCGTATATTGATAAAAATTATGAACTTATAAGAGAAGGTGAAATAAAATATATAGACATACTAAAAGTTGGAGGAAAAATAAATGAAATCTAAAATGGTAAATCCTAATTCCGTAACTGATATGGAAATTATGAATATTAAAAATCAAGCTAAAATGACTCAAGTTCTACAAAAAGTAGGGCGTGGACGTAGAAAAGTTGAAGTTTACTTATCAAAAACTTCTCAAAAATTTATAGAACAATTAGCAACTGAGCTAAAAAAACAAATGGCAATTTATGACAAAAAAATGCCTAATATATTTGATTTTTTTGATTATATTATCAAATGTGTTCATGTTGAAAAAAGACAAAAAAGAGAAAAATATAAAAAGATAATGTTATCTTATGATGAAAAAGATTTCCTAGATATGCAAATAAAAGGTACTTTAGAAGAATTAGAAAGACAGAAAAAAGCTCTTAAATGGTATAACATAATTAAAAAAATTGCTTTTTCTTCTGTAAAAAAACAAAACGAATTCTTATTAAACGAAATTAGAGGAAATATAAAGAAATAGGTGGAGATTACTCCACCTTTTTTAAAAACTTACTTATAATATCCCAATATTCTTTTTCATATACAAAATATGCCTTAACATGTTTTACATCTTTGAATGTATGTACTTCTTTTTTAAAGTTACCATATTTTATCATTTCATTTAAGTTATCTATTGGTACAAATGTATCTTTTTCGCCATGTAAAAATAGTCCTGGTATTTTATTATCTTCTAGTGCTTTTTTAGCATCTACATCTTTAAAATAAAAGCCTGCCCTTATTTTTGTAATAGTTGACGCTAAATTTAGTAATGGGAATTTACTTAGCTTATAGTTTTTCTTTAATTGATAAGTGTATAATTTATCTAATGATATATACCCACTATCTTCTATAAATGCTACTACATTTTTAGTTAAATTCTCATCTAGTGAATTTAATACAGTTGCTGCTCCCATACTAACACCAAATAAAATTATTTTAGACTCCTTATTTTCGCTACTTATTAACTTTACCCACTTAGCTAGATCTTTTGAATCATATGATCCCATAGTATAAAAATCATTTTTACTCTTACCGTGTCCTAATAAATCAGGAAATAGTACATTATATCCTAAATCATAAAAATGTCTTATAAATGTTGCCATTGCATGTCCATTTCTACTATAACCATGCACAGTTATAATCCATTTATTAGCTTCCTTATTTCTTAACTCATAAGCATATATGTCTTTATTTAATACTGATTTTATTTTTCTTTCTTTAACATTTTGTTTTTTTAACCATTCATAATTTTCTTCATACTTAGTATCTTCTATATCTTTTTCTACATCTTGCTCTCTAACACTTGTTTTAGTATTAACATTAAGTGCAACATTATATAAATGATTTGCTGCAAATACTGAGCCTAGTAAAATTATAGTAATGGTAGTTAAAAGGATTTTTAATTTTTTGTTTTTCATTTGCCTCCTTTAAATAAACTGCTTTACTCTTATTACAAACTTCCCTTTTTTACTTTGTTTTATAACTGATTCATATATATATCTACCATATTTTTTTATTGAGATAATGCTATTTTCTTTCACTTCTTTTGAATAGTCTAATACTTCTTCATAATCAAGGCTTACTCCACCTAAAAGTATATATTCTTTAGTTTTTTCACGACTTAGATTAGTTATTTTAGCCACAATACTATCTAACCTAATAGAAGATACTGTATATTCTTTTATTTCATATTTAAAGTCTAATTCAAGTTCTTCTTCTATTACTGATATATAGGCTGTATTTTTAGAAACCTTGTCAAGATTTAAAACTATATCTAAAACCTTATTTGAAACATATACATAAGCTATATTATCTTCTACAAATATATCTCCTATATATTTTCTATCTATATTAAGTGACATTATAGAGCCTAGAAAATCTTTATTACTAAGCTCTTTAAATTTATTACTAACTTCTATTTTAACTAAACTAATTGGGAATGCAACTAAATCCTCTTGATATTCTGGTACAAAGGCTAACATTTTTCTAAGCCTTCCTTTTTTGAATATTTTTATTTCCTTATACTTTTCACCTAATTTTTTATACTCATTAGGTGTTAAAAAATCCGTGTAGTTTATATATGAATAATTAATTGTATCATTTAATAGTTCTTTTACTCTATCAGATAACATTATCTTAACTCATCTAATATCTCTGTTTTACTTAAAGTTTTACCGTCAACTTTTTTTATTATTCTAGCTGGTGTTCCTGCTACAACAACAGACTCTGGTACATCTTTTGTAACTATACTTCCTGCTGCTACTACTGAATTTTTACCAACTCTAACTCCTTCTAATACAACAGCATTAGCTCCAATTACAACATTATCTTCTATTACTACTGGATTAGCACTAGGCGGCTCTATAACTCCTGCTAGGACTGTTCCTGCTCCTATGTGGCAATTTTTACCAACTACAGCACGTCCTCCCATTACAACACCCATATCTATCATAGATTTTTCTCCAATTTTAGCACCAATGTTAATGATAGCACCCATCATTATTACTGCACTTTTACCAATTTCTACCTTATCTCTTATTATTGCACCTGGTTCTATTCTAGCATCTATTTCTTTAATATCTAACATAGGAACTCCAGAATTTCTTCTGTCATTTTCTAGTTTATAGTTTTTTAAATTATTTTCTTTAATTATTTTTTTAATATCTTCATAATCACCAATTATATACTTTAAATCTTTTCCAATTACTTGTAAATTATATGTATTTTTAACATTTTCATCTGTTATTAAAGTACAAGGTGTAACTTTTTTAGCATTTGCTATAAAAGATATAATCTCTTTTGATTTTTCTAATTCTGTCATTATATTCTCCCTATTTTTATTTTATTGTTTTCTAAATCAACATGACACATCGCATCATACTGCATTATCATATGAGGATAACTATGCCCAAAATTTAAGTTATACGCTATATTTATATCTCTATCTTTAAATACTTCTAAATATACCTTTTTATATTCCTCATAATACATCTCATCTTGCGGTTTACCTATTAAAAGTCCATTTATATTATCAAAAAATCCGTATTCTTTTAATAATTCTAAATTAAATTTAAGCTGTTCTTTAGATATTTTATTCTCACTAGTTTCTAAAAATACAATTTTTTCTTTATTATCCTTTGGAATAATTCCATACTTACTATTAACTAAATATACATCACTAAAATTCTTTTCATCTAAATATCTACATATCGATTCTATACAGCCTCCAATTAATCTACCACTAAAGACTTTATTCCCTTTTAACAACTCATAGCCTCTTAGCTCTTTGTGTTTTACTCTAGGAATATTTAGCTGTTTTTTAGAAAAATCTTTTCTTTCTTCATACCAATATTTAGATGGGCTATATATAAATTCATTTTCAGTAAAAAGATTATATAAGGCATTTTTACTGTACTCTAGCATATCTAAATCTAATTCAGAAATATCTGTTAGTATTGACTGACCATAAAAGCTACTAAGACCTAATTTATTTAACATTAGATGATTGGTTGTTGTATCAGAATATCCCATGAAAAACTTTTTATTATTTTTTATTATATCTACATATTCCTTATTTTCTAATATATACTCTACTGTTTTATATGTATCAACTCCACCAATGGCAGTTATTATTCCTTTTATAGTTTTATCAGAAAAAGCTTTAATTAAATCTTCTACTTTTAAAATGGGATTTGCTTCTAATTCTTTTATACCTTTTAAACTATTTGGCATAAATACTGGTATTAAACCTAATTCTTCTAATCTTTTTTTAGCTAAGTCTACTTGATGAGAACAAAAGCTCTCACCTAATATCCCGCTTGATAAACTAACTATTGCTATTTTATCCCCTTTATTTAACTTAAACACTTTAATACCTCCTCTTTATCAGAAAAATGAGTCTTTACCTTCCCTATAATTTGATAATCTTCATGACCTTTTCCTGCAATCATTAAAGAATCATCTTTATTTAACATAGAAATTGCTTTTTTTATAGCTTCTTTTCTATTTTCTATTATTTCATAGTCTTTAAAATTAGATTGAATAAGTCCAAGCTCTATATCTTTTAAAATTTGATATGGATCTTCTTCTCTTGGATTATCACTAGTTAAAATTATGTAATCAGAGTATAAACTAGCCTTATTTGCCATCTTAGACCGTTTGGTCTTATCCCTATTTCCACCAGCTCCAAACAAAGTAATTACCCTTTTTTTTGTTATTTTTCTTAAGGTTTTTAATACATTATCTAGTCCATCTGGTGTATGAGCATAGTCCACTACTATTTTGGCATCTAAGTTGTTTTTAATAAGTTCAAATCTACCAGGAACTGCTTTAATTTCTTCTATACTCTCTATTATTTTTTCTATATCAATCCCTAAATTAGTTAACATTGATATAACCCCTAGTATGTTATATAGGTTATGTTCTCCTATCAATCTAGTTTTTAACTTATACTCACGATTATCATATTCTACTACTGCGTACATATACTCATTACCTGTTTCTATTATACGTCCGATAATATTTCCGTTTCTTATTCCAAAACTAATTGTTTTATCACCATCTAGTCTTTTTACAGTTTTGTCATCTATATTTATACTTAGTTTTGCATCTTTTTTTAGTAAATCCACAATTCTAGCCTTAGCTAAAAAATACTCTTCCATTGTTTTATGGTAGTCTAGGTGATCTTGAGTTAAATTAGTAAAAATTGCTCCACTAAATTCTAACATGTCACATCTACCCATAGATAGCGCATGACTACTTACTTCCATAATAAAGTATTCTACATTTTTTCTAACGCTTTCATCTATTAGCTTTATTAAATCTAATGATTCTGGAGTTGTATTAACTGCTTCATATATTTTATCTAATATTCTATAATTAGTTGTTCCTATTCTACTTGAATTTTTTAGAACATTTTCTAATATATATGTGCTTGTAGTTTTACCGTTTGTACCAGTAACTGCTAATATTTTTATTCTATTTTGTGGGTGCTTATATAGATTAGATGCAATTTCTCCTAATCTATATCTTAAATTTTTTACATAATAAAA
This sequence comes from Oceanivirga miroungae, assembly GCF_902505095.1. Taxonomy (GTDB): domain Bacteria; phylum Fusobacteriota; class Fusobacteriia; order Fusobacteriales; family Leptotrichiaceae; genus Oceanivirga; species Oceanivirga miroungae. The sequence continues at coordinate 847,638 of NZ_CABWIB010000001.1, forward strand.
ATTAGTATTAGGGTAACTTGATATATCTAAATCAATTTTATCTGTTATTACAGTTTTAGCACCGTTATTTATAGCAAAACTAATGTAGTCGTTTGCGTCTACATTAGTTCCTTTCATTGCTATAAATATATTTCCCTCTTTTATTTTTCTTGAATCGTATTCTATTCCGTTAAATTCTACATTAGCTACAAATTGTAATGTAGTGTATTCTATACCTTCAAACATATTAGTAACTTTCTAACATTTTTGAAACTTCATCAAATACATTTTCAACTTTTACTTCTAATACTTCATTAGATTTTCTAGATTTTAATTCTACTAAACCATCTTTAATATTCTTACCAACTATTACTTTAATTGGTATTCCTATTAAATCAGCATCTTTAAACTTAAATCCTGCTTTTTCTTTTCTATCATCAAATATTACATCTACATTTTCTTTTAGTAATTCTTCATATATTTTTTCTGAAGCTTTATATATTTTATCATCATTAATATTTGTAGCTATTACATCTACTGTAAATGGTGCAATATTTTTAGGCCATATCATTCCATTTTCATCATTATTTTGTTCAATAGCTGCTGCTGCAATTCTACTAACTCCTATCCCATAACAACCCATTATTACAGTTTGAAGTCGTCCATTTTCATCTAACACTTTTGCATTCATTGCTTCACTATACTTATATCCAAGTTTAAATATATGTCCTACTTCTATACCTCTAGCTATTTCTAGTGTCCCTTTATTATCAGGTGATATATCGCCTTCTTTTGCCACTCTAATATCAGCTACTTCGTCATATCTGATATCTTCTAGATTAGTGTTAATATAGTGGTAATCTTTTTTATTAGCACCTATTACAAAGTTATATAAGTATTTTACGCTCTCATCTATAACAACTTTTACATCCTTATTTAAATCTTTTACAGGTCCCATAAATCCTTTTTCTATACCTAAGCCTTCTAATTCATGTGATTCAACCATTTCTAATTCTACACTTAGTTTAAAAGCATTTTTAACCTTAATTTCATTAACATCTAAATCCCCTCTTACAACAGCCATAAAGTATTTAGTTTCGTTTTTTATGTTAGCTTTTAATAAGACAGATTTAACTAATTTTTTCTTATCTATATTTAAGAATTTTGATAATTCATCAATTGTTTTAATATCTGGTGTATTAACTAATTCAATAGTTTTTTTATCTTCTATAGCTTGTTCTAAATCAATTATACTCTTAGCTTTTTCTACATTTGCTGCATAGTCACTTACATTTGAATAAAGTATATCATCTTCACCAGCACTCGCTAAAACCATAAATTCATGACTTTCAGCTCCACCAATTGACCCTGTATCTGCTTCTACTGGTCTAAAATTAAGTCCACATCTATTAAATATTCTAATATATGTGTTTTTCATATTTTCATATTCTTCATCCAAACTTTCTTTAGTTAAATGATAACTGTATGCATCTTTCATTATAAATTCTCTACCACGCATAAGTCCAAATCTAGGTCTCATTTCATCTCTAAACTTAGTTTGTATTTGATACATATTTAAAGGTAAATCTTTGTATGAAGTTATCATATCTCTAAATACAGAAACACTTACTTCTTCATGAGTTGGTCCTAATACAAAATCTCTACTATTTCTATCTTTAAATCTCATTAACTCTGGACCATAATCATTAAATCTACCTGATTCTATCCATAAATCACTTGGCTGCATTATAGGCATTAAAATTTCATTAGCTCCTGCATTATTCATCTCTTCTCTTATAATATTTTCTATTTTTTTAATTACTTTTAATCCTAAAGGTAAATATGTATAATTACCTCTTGAAATTTGCTTTATCATTGAAGCTCTTAACATTAACTTATGATTAATTGCTTCTGCTTCTTTTGGACTTTCTTTATATGTCTTTACCATTAATTTTGAAAATCTCATAGTTTCCTCCTACTTATTATAAATAATACTTATTCTATCATTTTGATAAGCTTAATACAAGGTTTTATAAATATATATTTGACTTTTCTCATTTTCAAGTTAAAATACATATTGAGAACGGTTACAAAAGAGGAAATAAATAAATACAGACCTCTTTTTTGCTTAAAATTTAAAAATGAAAACGATTTCAAAAAAGGAGGAGTAAATTTGAATATACGAAAACTAATTATACCTATGTCATTTGTAAGCTTAATTTCATTTGCTGATAGAGTAGACATTGGTACTAATCCAAATTCTGTTTTTATTGAAAAAACAGGTAATACTATAGATGTTACAGGTAGTGGTGAAATAAATAAAGAGAAGTTTAGAAATTTTATGAAAAGACACCTTAGTAAAAATGAAACTACATTAAATTTAAAAAGCCCAGATCTTAGATTTCCAAATGATTCTAGTCGATTTTTTTACGAATATATTGGTCAAATAGAAATTGATAGGGAAATTGATACCTCTAATGTTACTAATATGGAGTCAATGTTTGAGCATACTATAAATGCAAACCCAGATGTTTCTAATTGGAATACTTCTAATGTTACTAATATGAAAAACTTATTTAATTATGCTCGTAATTCCAATCCTGATGTAACTAACTGGGATACTTCTAATGTTACTGATATGAGCTACTTATTCTATTATGCTGAAGAAGCGACTCCTAATGTATCTAATTGGAATACTTCTAGTGTTACTACTATGAAAGAAATGTTTACAAATGCTGTAAAAGCTGATCCTAATGTAACAAACTGGGATACTTCTAATGTTACTGACATGTCTGGAATGTTCTGGGCTGCAAGAGCTTCTAATCCTAATGTTTCTAAGTGGGATACTTCTAATGTTACTAATATGAGTAAGATGTTTTATGGTGCAAGTATTGCTAATCCTGATGTTTCTAATTGGGATACTTCTAATGTCATTAATATGAGTGGAATGTTTAGTACATATAACGCTAATCCTGATGTTTCTAAATGGGATACTTCTAAAGTTAAAACTATGGACTGGATGTTCTATAATAACTATGTAGCTAATCCTGATGTTTCTAAATGGGATACTTCTAGTGTTGTTGATATGGACCATATGTTCTCTAGTACTAAAAAGGCAAATCCTGATGTTTCTAATTGGAATACTTCTAATGTTACTAATATGGCCGCTATGTTCTCATCAACTGATGTTGCTAATCCTGATATCTCTAAGTGGGATACTTCTAAAGTACGTGATATTTCGTTTATGTTTAATGGTTCAAATTCAGCATACCCTGACATAACTGAGCTAAATTTTGATAGTATTAAAAATTCTAATTCCATGTTCAGTAACTCTGCGTTTGAGAAAGAAATACAAAAAACAAAACCATATATATCTAAAGATGACCTTAATGCCTCACATATGAATGAATTAAAAGCTTTACAAAAAAAGCTAAAAAATGAAGCTCCTGAATACACTAAGGTTATTATTCACTATAAGGAAAAAGATAATAAAAATAGAAAAGTTCATGTGTGGGATAATAATTATCACGATAACAATGAAAACTTCTCATCAAGTGGTACTGATGATTATGGTAAGATTTTTGAAGTTGTGCTAAAAGGTAATATTACTAAAATGGGCTATATATTTGCTAATACAGATAATTGGTATGATAAAGATTGTTTAGGAGATAGTAGTTGTAATGCAGATAGAATAATAGACACGACTAAAACTAAAGAAATTTGGGTAGAACAAAATAATAGAGACAGAGATGTAACGAAAGAAACTGATGCAAAACAAAGTAAGGAAGAAAATATACAAAAAATCAATGACTTAACTAACCTAAATGAGAAACAAAAAGAATATTTACTTAATTTAGCTAATAATTCTAGTGATAGTGAATTAAAAGAGTTAGTAAAAACTGCTACTTATTTAGATACTGAAATGAGTAAGTTTAATAATGCTAACGAAACATTTTCAAATAAAACAAGTGAATCAACAGATGATAAAATTATTAGACTTAAAGAATATATCAAGATGCAAAAAATAAAAAATCTAAAATTAAATGATGTATCAGATTTAATAAACAAAATAAAATCTATGGATATTAGACTTCTACAAAATTTAAATAAAAAACAAAAAGATGCGTTAGTAAATAAAGCTAATTCTTCTGATAATTTAGATGATTTATTAAATAAAGCTAAAAAATTAGATGAAGAAATGCTTAAATTAAATAATACTATAGATGCATTTTTAGAAGAAATAAAAAATATACAAAATGATAAGGCTGAAATATTTAAAAATAATATTAATACTGACAAAGAAAGTAATTTAGATATTGATAAAATATCAGACTTAATAAATGAAATAAATGCTTTTAAGTCTAATATTTTAAAGATTGAAGAAATTAAAAAGTTAGAAAATCTAAACGATTCACAAAGAAATGCTTTAATTAGTGAAGCTGATACTTCTGATGACTTAGATGCCTTACTAGAAAAAGCTAGTACTTTAGATGAACAAATGAAAGTATTAAAAGATTTTTTAGTTAATACAGAAAATTCAACTGCTGCAGATGTAAGCAAACTTAGAACTGAAATTAATAGTGTAAAAGAAACTAATTTATCTATTGAAAAAGTAAATGACCTAATAAAGAAAATAAATGAGTTAAATAATTCTAAAAATGATACTATTACCAAAATACAAAACTTAGCAAACTTAAATGCCTTACAAAAAGAAAAACTAATTGAGGTAGTTAATTCTTCTAATGATACTTTTGATATCATATTAGAAAAAGCTACTGCTTTAGATACTAAAATGGGTGAATTAAGACAAAAATTAAAAGATTTAGAAAATATCTCTAATGAAAAAATTACCGAGTTTATAGCTTCTACTACTAAGGAAATAGAAAAAATTACTGTTGAAAATGCTAGAACTTCCATAACTAAATTAAAAAATGATATTACTACATTTGAAACTAAAGTACTTAAGATTGAAGAAATTAAAAAGTTAGAAAATCTAAACGATTCACAAAGAAATGCTTTAATTAGTGAAGCTGATACTTCTAATGACTTAGATGCCTTACTAGAAAAAGCTAGTACTTTAGATGAACAAATGAAAGTATTAAAAGATTTTTTAGTTAATACAGAAAATTCAACTGCTGCAGATGTAAGCAAACTTAGAACTGAAATTAATAGTGTAAAAGAAACTAATTTATCTATTGAAAAAGTAAATGACCTAATAAAGAAAATAAATGAGTTAAATAATTCTAAAAATGATACTATTACCAAAATACAAAACTTAGCAAACTTAAATGCCTTACAAAAAGAAAAACTAATTGAGGTAGTTAATTCTTCTAATGATACTTTTGATATCATATTAGAAAAAGCTACTGCTTTAGATACTAAAATGGGTGAATTAAGACAAAAATTAAAAGATTTAGAAAATATCTCTAATGAAAAAATTACCGAGTTTATAGCTTCAATAGAAAAAATTACAGTTGAAAATGCTAAAACTTCTATAGACACATTAACACAAGAAATTACTGACTTTAAAACTAAAGTTCTTAAGATTCAAAAAATTAGAAAGTTAGAAAATCTAAACGAATCACAAAGAAATGCTTTAATTAGTGAAGCTGATACTTCTAATGACTTAGATGCCTTACTAGAAAAAGCTAGTACTTTAGATGCACAAATGAAAGTATTAAATGACAAATTAAATGACTTCTTAGAAAAAGCAGAAAATCTAGGTGATGAAAATGCTAAAAAAATTGGTAATAATATTAAAGCTAAAATAGTTAAAGAAAATTTAACCATTGATGATATAAATAATCTAAAAAATGAGATTAATAAATTCAAGTTTGAAAACAAGAAAATAGATCTTACTAAGTACAAAAAATACGCTGATGCATTTTACTATACAGATAATAGTATAACTAATAAATTCGATGAAAACTTATACTTTGATGTTAATTTATCTAAATCTTTAGTTACTGTGCTAGATGATTTGGTAAATAAGAAAAAAGTTGATATTAATATTATATCTGGAGTTCAATTAGGTGCTAATTTTAAAGTAAAAAATGATTTAGATTTAAAATTAGGTGGATTTATAGAATATCAAAATGGTTTATCACGTAATATCTCAATTGGTACTAGTATAACATATAAAGAGTTTTTAAGCTTTTTAAGATATAGACGTGCAAGCAAAGATAAATTAGTAAATGATAATATAGATATTTATGCAAGATACTCTAAATCATTTAAATTTAATAATATTAATCTGCAACCCAAATTTGGTCTATATTTAACTTATTCAAGTAAGGTTAAATTAGATAAAAATGTACTGCTAAATTCAAGAATTGGATCTATAGCTGATTTTGCACTTCTAATGTCATATGATATAAATAGATATAGCATATATTTAGAACCTAAATTAGCATTTTCTCAAAATACTCAAAAAATAGTACAAACTAACTATAAATCTAATGAACTTTTAATTAATAGAGCCTATCTAAATTATAGTTTAAGACTAGGAGCTAAATATAGATTTATAAATAATATAACTCTTGATGGAAGCTTTAATTTTAGTAATGATATTAATAAGAATAGTAAGATTGGTGCAAATTTAGGAGTTTCATATAAATGGTAAGTAAAAAGCAGCTAAAGCTGCTTTTTCACTTATTTAAAATAGACTTTGTTGGTCTGTTTCATCCATCCCTTTTATTATTTCGTATTCCTCCATAGTTTTTAAAACTGTACTATTAAGTCCTGTTCTTTTAACTAAATCTTCTTTTGAGCTAAAGCTTTTTTCTTTTCTTTTTTCTTCTATATTTTTTGCTACTACTTCTCCTAGTCCATCAACAACTAAAAATGGTAATCTTATTTTTCCATCTTCTATTATGAATTTATCTGCTTTTGACTTATATAAATCAACATTTATAAGTTCTATATTTCTATAGTGCATTTCTATTAAAATTTCTAATAAAATAACTTCATTTTTATCATTTACATTTTTACTATTTAAATCTCTTAATTCATAATAACGTTTTTTAAGTTTATCTATACTAGCAAAATTTTTACTTAAAGTAAATGAAGAAATTTTTCTGTTTAAGTAAGCTGTATAAAATTCTAATGGATAGTAGACTTTAAAGTAAGCTATTCTTATTGCCATCATAACATATGCTACAGCATGTCCTTTAGGGAACATATATTTAATTTTCTCACACGAGTCAATATACCAACTAGGAACTTTATATTCTTGCATAACTTTTTTATATTCTTCCCATTTTTCTTTATCTTTATTTGGTCTTCCTTTTCTAATGAATTCCATAATAGTAAAGCTTAATCCCTTATCTATACCTTGTAATATTAGATAGTTCATAATGTCATCTCTTACTGTTATTATTTCATTTAAGCTAGCAATTCCCTCATTAACATAATACTGAGCATTATTTAACCAAACATCTGTACCATGTGATAATCCTGATATTCTAACTAGTTCTGTAAATGATGTTGGTCTTGTATCTTTTAACATTCCTTTAACAAATGCTGTACCAAATTCTGGTATACCATTTGTCCCTAAATCTGTTTCAATATCTTCTGGCTTTACATTTAAAGCACTTGTATTTGAAAATAGACTTATAACCTTTTCATCAGTTAATGGTATATCATATGGACTAAGTCCTGTTAAATCTTCTAATAGTTTTAATGTAGTTGGATCATCATGTCCTAGTATATCAAGTTTTACAAGCTGTGCATCCATTACGTGATAATCAAAGTGTGTAGTAGTACTTTGACTTGTCATATCATTTGCTGGTTTTTGAATAGGACTAAATTCATATATAGACTTATCTCTTGGTACTATTACCATACCTCCAGGATGTTGTCCTGTAGTTTTTCTTGCACCTTCTATCATTCTAGCAAGTCTTTCAATTTCTGCCTTATTTTTTCTTATATCTTCTTGAATATACTCTTTTTCAAACTCTTTATTTACTTTGTCTTTACCAAATATTTTTTCACTTTCTTCACGAGCTTTTGCTTGTGAATTTATTTCAAAATATTTTTTAACATAACCCATTGCATTATTATATGCAGTAGTTGATATGGTTCCTGCTCTAAATGTATTTTCTGCACCGAATAATTCTTCAGTGTACTTATGAATATTAGATTGAAATTCTCCAGAAAAATTCAAGTCTATATCCGGTACTTTATCTCCGTTAAATCCCATAAAGACTTCAAATGGTATTGCATGTCCATCACGAATTAGCTCTATATTACATTTTTCACAGTATTTTACTGGAAGGTCTACTCCACTTTTTTCTAACTCAAATATTTCAAAATATTTACATTTAGAACATCTATAATGTGGATATAGCCCATTAACTTCCGTTATACCCATTAAATATGCAACCAAGCTACTACCAACAGATCCTCTTGACCCTACTAAATAACCACTTTCTACTGATTTTTTAACTAACTTTTGGGCTATTAGATATAGAACTGAGAAGTTGTTTCCTATAATTGAATTTAACTCTCTTTCTATTCTATCTTGAACTACCTTAGGTAAATTCTCTCCATATAGCTCATGTGCTTTTTCATATGTTAGTCTTTTAACTTCTTCTTTATCTCCATCTATTTTAGGTGGATAAAATCCATCAGGTATTGGTCTTACCTTTTCTATCATATCTGCTACAATATTGGTATTTTCAACAACTACTTCATAGGCTATTTTTTCTCCTAAATATGAAAACTCCTCTAACATTTCTTTTGTTGTTCTAAAATGCGAATTAGATTCATACTTAGATTCTCTAAATTCATTATTAGCTACCTGTAATACTTTTTTAGCAGGTGCTTCTTCTTTTGTCATGTAAGAAACATCTGATATAGCTACCACAATTTTCCCTAATTTTTTACCTAGATTATAGAAATATTTATTCATTTCTCTTACATATTCAAAATCTGTTATCTCACCTGTTTTAACTTCTTTTTCATATTTTGATTCTGGATAAATTTCTATTAGATCATAAAAATTAGCAGCTTTTTCTATTTCTTCTTTATCTATCCCTCTTATATATAGTTTTACTAGCTCTCCACTTTTGTTGTAACCCATTGAAGGATTTGAAGCTATTAAAAGCTCTTCTCTATTTTTTTCTAAATCACTTTTTTTAATTCTTGGTAACTTATTCCCATAGTTATATATTAATGAATCACTTACAAGTTTATATAAGGTAGGTAGACCTTTTTGACTTTTAAGCAGTATATTAGTTACATTTACCTCTGCAACTTCAATATCTAATTGTAATTTTTCATTAACATCTTTTAAAGTTTTAACATTTTCAGTTAGTACTCTTTTTATTAACTCTATAAATAGTTTTGTAGTAACTTCTGCGTCATTTACTGCTCTATGGTGATTTTCATTGTCTATATTAAATCTTTTACATAAAGCATCTAAATTAAATCTTTTTTGATCTTTTAAAGTTAATTTAGCCCATTCTATTGTATCAATATAGCTAAAATTAGTAGATATATTTAATTGATTTGATTTTTCACTAATAAATCCAACGTCAAATTTGGCATTATGAGCTACTAATGTAGAGTTTTTACAAAATTCTAAGAATCTAGGTAGTACAATATCTACTGTATCAGCATCTTTAACATCATCATCACTAATACTAGTTAAATCTTTAATAACTTTAGGTATGGGTATTTCGGGATTTATAAACTCTGAAAATCTATCTACAATTTCTAATTTCTTTATTTTTACAGCTCCAATTTCTATTATTTTATCATTATATGGATCAAATCCTGTTGTTTCAATATCGAATACTACATATTCTTCTTCTAAAATATCCACATCTTTAGGGTTTATAACTAGCATTTTATTATCATCTACTACATAAGAGCTAAGTCCCAATATTGCTTTTACATCAGAGTCTTTTTTATATACAAAAGGAAATGCATGTACTACTCCTAAGTCAGTTATTGCATATGCACTATGCCCCATTTTAGACATTATTTCATTTAAATCTTTTGCATTTATATTTGAACTCATTTCGCTCATATTAGTTCTAATGCCTAGTTCTACTCTTTTAACATCGCTATCGTCTATTATACTATGATCTACACTTGCTATTTTTTTAATAAACTTAATTTTTATATAGTAATCTTTTTCAAAACTAATATCTTTTGTAAATGTTCCTGTAATTTCTACTACATCATTTACCTTTAGTTCATGGTCATTATCATCATTGTAGAATTTTTTACAAACAAATGATCTTTTATTATTAGTTACATAAAAAGAAACTAGTTTTAATTTTCCACCATCTTTTTTTGTGATTTCCTTTTCATCAATATAGAAAATCTCTGCTTCTATTGTAATAGTTTTCCCTAATTCAAAGTCAACTATTAAAGGTTTTATAGTAAAATTACTGTCTTGTTTTTTAGATTTTTCTTTAGTCTTTTCCAAAACATTAAAATTTAATTCATTTAAAGAAATTTCTAATGCTATATCTTGTTTTAATGATTTTATAAGCTCTTTTTTTAATTCATGGTCTAATTTATTATGAGTAATAAAAGTTTTTTGAATTTCATCACTTATTTTTATATATACAATATTATCATTAGCTAATATTTCTAAGTCTTTTGTAAAAGCAGGATTATTATATGTATAATTTACGTAGTCCCATAAGTATTTTGCCACTTCTTGTAAATTTTCATTTTCAAATCTAAAATGGTATTCTATTCTGTACTTTTTTACATCCTTTGATATCTTATTTCTAATATTAGTATCTAATTTAGTAAAACTTTCAAAATCATTATTATCTAAAACGTTTATATAGCAGGTAATTGTTATTGTATTGTTAGAAATTATTTCTAATTCTTTTAACTCTATACTATTTATACCAAAAGCTAAATCTAAATCTAGTTTTGGTTTTAGTTTTATTATTTCTTTCATTATTTTAATCCTAGTTTTCTATCTATTATATCAAATATGTATTCCCTATCTTCTAAATTATTAACAAAATCTATGTCATCAACATTTATTTTTAAAAAGTCTGATAAATTATAGTTATCAAAATATTCTCTATAATTTTTATCGAGATTAGTCCAATATTCAATTGGAACTATTTGTTCGTATTCTCTTGCTCTTTTTTTGATTTTTTTCACTGCATTTTCTACGCTTGTTTCTAGATATATCATAAGTGCTGGTTTTTTTACATTTTCTAACATGTTATATAGAAGCTCTTCGTATAACTCGAATTCTTCTTTTGTCATATCACCATCGTCTGCTAACATTTTAGAAAAAATCACATCTCCGTATATACTTCTGTCCATAACACAAGCCCCTAAATTTTCAGCTTCTTTTATCATTTTAAATCTTTTATTTAAGAAAAATATTTGTAAAGGAAAACTCCATCTTTTTTTGTTATAGTAAAATTTATCTAATATTGGATTATCTAAAACAGGTTCTTCATATAACTTTATATTGTATCTTTCTGCAATTAGCCTCCCTAATGAACTTTTACCTACTCCTACTACTCCATCAACACAAATTGTTCCCTTCATTACTTCCTCCTTAATCTTTGCTTTTTTAAAAAAGTCTTTATAATAGCTCTGCATTTTTATCTCCTTATGTTCTTAACTAAATATATTTTAACATTATTCTTAAGATAAAAAAAGGAAAAAACTATAAAAATTTTCCCTTTCAATATTCTATTTAATTATCTATCAATATAACTATTTTCGTTCTCTGCCACTGCAATTTTATCAAATTTTATACCTAAATAACCTTCAATATATTCTACATATCTTTTACAATTTTTTGGTAATTTTTCATATTCTTTTATATTTGAAATATCTTCTTGCCAACCATCAAATTCTTTGTATAACACACTAAACTCATTTAAGTTAGATACATTTAAAGGAAATGTTTGATAAACTATTTTATCTATTTCATATGCTACACCTAATTTAATTTTATCCAAACCACTTAGTACATCTAGTTTTGTAAGGTAAAGCTTATTTACTCCATTTAATAATAGACTATATTTTAAAATACCTAAATCAAGCCATGCACATCTTAATGAGCTTTTATTATCTTCTCCTTTTGATATTAAATGTTCTTTTATGTCATAGAACACTTCTGTTGGTAAAAATCCCTCATCTTTTCTAGTTGTATAGGCTTTTAATACTCCTATTTTATTTTCTATTTTATTTGTACTAACACCTACATTATAGCAAATACCTGAAATTGTAGCATTTGTAATATTTACATCTGGATATGTTCCATAATTAATGTCTAGCATTGTAGATGTATTAGTTTTAAATAGTATCTTTTTACCTTCTAATATTCTATTATTTATATCTATCATGGTATCAGTAATATTAAATTTTAAAATATTAGCATACTCTTTATATTTTTCTATAATATACTCAAACTCTATCTCATTTTCTCCTAATTTAGATAATATGGTATTCTTTTCCTTTAATGTATTTCTCAATTTTAATGAAAAATTCTCCATATTTAGTAAATCACAAAATCTTATCGCATTTTTTTGGATTTTATCTAAATACGCATATGATAATCCTGTCATTACATTCTTTATATTATTTTTCCCAAATAATTTTTGTCTAGATTTTTCAATTAAAATATGATAAGACATTATTATATTCGCTCTATAATCAATCCATATCTTAGCAATTTCTAAATTATGTTTTTCTAAAACACGAATATCTTCTAATAATAAATTTATATCTATAAAAGTGCTAGCAGCAAATATTATATTTAAATTTTTATTTATAACCTCAACAGGTAAAACTGAAAGAGAAATTTCTACATCATTTATTTTAACTGTATTTTTTATATTATCACAATTCGCTATAACAATATAGTCACTATCATTTGAAAGTTCTTTTAAAATTCTAGTCTTACCTTCTTCTCCAAATTGTAATCCTACAACTACACTTGTATTAAATTTTTTTTCCATAATATGCCTTTCTTTATTTTTACTCACACATCTATTATACTATTATTTTTATTATTTACAAGTATATAAACTTGTGATATAATTAACATAATAAAAAAAAGAAGGGCGGTATATTCAAAATGAATAACGTAAAATTTCAAACAATAATTGAAGATGTTTATGCAAGAGAAATCTTAGATTCAAGAGGAAATCCAACTGTTGAAGTTGAAGTTTACTTAGAAGGAGGAGCAATGGGAAGAGCTTCTGTACCTTCAGGAGCTTCTACAGGAGTTCACGAAGCTGTTGAATTAAGAGATAATGACAAATCAAGATACTTAGGAAAAGGAACTTCTATCGCGGTTGCAAATGTTAATGGTGAAATAGCTGAAGCTATTATAGGTATGGACGCTTTAGACCAAGTTGCTATCGATAAATTAATGATAGACTTAGATGGTACTGAAAATAAAGCAAGATTAGGAGCAAACGCAATCTTAGGTGTTTCATTAGCTGTTGCTAAAGCTGCTGCTAACCAATTAGGTTTACCTTTATACAGATACTTAGGTGGAGTTAATGCTAAAGAATTACCTTTACCAATGATGAATATCTTAAATGGTGGATCACATGCTGATTCTGCTGTTGACGTTCAAGAATTCATGATCCAACCAGTAGGAGCTAGTAGCTTTAAAGAAGGATTAAGAATGGGTGCTGAAATTTTCCATCACTTAGGAAAATTATTAAAAGCAAATGGAGATTCTACTAACGTAGGTAACGAAGGTGGATATGCACCAAGTAACATTAATGGTACTCGTGGAGCATTAGATATCATATCTGAAGCTGTAAAAGCTGCTGGATACAAATTAGGTGAAGATGTTACATTCGCATTAGACGCTGCTTCTTCTGAATTCTATGATGAAGAAAGAAAAATGTATGTATTCAAACGTGAAGGTGGAGAAAAAACATCTGAACAAATGGTTGAATGGTATGCTGAATTAGTAAGAGACTATCCAATAATCTCAATAGAAGATGGATTAGCTGAAGATGATTGGGACGGATTCAAACTAATGACTGAAAAATTAGGAGATAAAATTCAAATAGTTGGAGACGACTTATTTGTTACAAATACTAAGAGATTAGAAGAAGGAATTAAAAAAGGAATTGCTAACTCTATCTTAATTAAATTAAACCAAATAGGTACTTTAACTGAAACATTAGATGCTATTGAAATGGCTAAAAAAGCTGGTTATACTGCTGTTGTTTCTCACAGATCAGGTGAAACTGAAGATGATACTATAGCTGACGTTGCAGTTGCAACTAACGCAGGACAAATAAAGACTGGATCTGCTTCAAGAACTGATAGAATAGCTAAATACAATCAATTATTAAGAATCGAAGACGATTTAGCTGGTGAAGGAATTTACAAAGGTAAAAAATCTTTATACAATATAACTAAATAGTAAATTAATATAGCGAGTAAGTAATTACTCGCTTTTTATATATATATAAAAATCTCATCTATTTTATTAGATGAGACTTTATAACTATTTAACGAATTCTACTCTTTTGTGTTCGTCTTTTAATTTATCAGAAGGTTCTTCTACTATTCCACCAAATGGCATTTGAGCTAATAATTTGTAGCTTTCAGGTAAGTCAAACATTTCTTTTACTTTTGCGTCTATTACTGGGTTATAGTGTTGTAGAGAAGCACCTATATTTAATTCTCTTAACATACTCCATATAGATAATTGTAACATACCGTTAGTTTGGTTTGCCCATATTGGGAAGTTTTCTGCATATAAGCTGAATTTTTCTTGTAATCCTTTTACAACGTTTTCATCATAGAAGTATAAAACTGTACCTGCTCCAGCTTTGAATGAATCTAATTTTTCCTTTGGTACTTGTCCACCAAATACATTATAGATTTCATCCCATAATTTATCATGTTTTTCACCAAATACTACTAATACTCTTGTACTTTTCATATTAAATGCGTCTGGTACTAATTCTGTTATTTCAGATACCTTTTCTATAATTGTTTCTTCTGAAACATCTATTTTTTTGTTAATGTTGTAATAAGATCTTCTATTTCTTAATGATTGTATTATACTCATTGTAAATTTCCTCCTAATTTTTTTATTCTTCTTTTATACTTTTTTCTAATCTTTTATCTGGTACTATCCATATTAAAGCTATAATAATAAATATTATATATGATACTATTGGATAAAAAATCGAAAAAATAACTGCTAATCCATAAGCTAGTATTGAAATTTTACCTTTCATATCTTTTCCAATATTTTTTGATACCTTTGACTCCTCACCATTTATTTTCACAACTTCTTTTTGGACTATATTATATGATATAGCACACATAAAAAGACTTATTGCGTAAAATAAAGTGGGCAACTTCTCTTTTGGGTTTAAACCCATCCACTCTGTCGCAACAGGAATTAAAGACATCCAAAATATCCAGAATAGATTTCTCCAAAGTAAACTCGCTGAAACTGATTTAACCATATTAATTAAATGGTGATGATTTGCCCAATATATAGCTATGTATATGTAACTTAAAACATAGGCTAAAAATGTTGGGTAAACTGCAATTAAAGCATTAAGTGAAAGCTCATCTGGTGGACTTAGCTTCAATATCATAACAGTTATAATAATTGCTAATATTCCATCGCTAAAAGCTTCCATTCTTCCTCTTGACATTGTAGTCATAATTATTCTTCTTTCCTATTATTGTATATTTTTTTTAAAAGCATAACTAAGTTTTCTTTTTCAGAATCACTTAAAACACTCATAATATCTATAATATTCTTTTCATTCTCAGGAGCGATTTTACTTATGACTTCATAACCTTTGTCCGTTAATTCTAAAATACAAATTCTTTTATCATTTGAATCAGATAACCTTCTTACATAACCCATTTTAACAAGGTTATTTATTATTACAGGTATTGTTCCAACGCTACTTAGTATTCTATCTCTAACTTCTCCAACTGTCATTTTCCCTTTGCTGTATAGTGCTTCCAAGACCATAAACTGACTGAATGTCAAGTTATACTCACTTGCAATTTTTGATGTTTTTTTATCTAATACACTTACATTCCTATGTAAACCAATTAGTATTTTCATTTCAGATTTAATCAAAATAAAATCTCCTTCCAACTTATATCTAATTAGATATAAATATACTATCATAAATATTTTTTTTTGTAAAGTAAAAAACAAAAGTTAAAAAACTAACTTTTGTCTTCTTCTCTATATATTATATACATACTTCCTTTTTTAAATTCGACTACACACTCATTTCCTGTTACAATATTGCTAACTAGACCAATATCAAGTGATATATCTTTATTTATTAAAGGATATTTAAAACCTTTTAAACTTAGTTTTTCTATATTTTCTATTGGAATTATTGAAAATGTATATGAATTTATTCCCTTATACACCTTAGATTTATTAGTATACTCTATTATTTCAAAATTATGACTTAAAAATCTAATATTCTTAATACCATGCATTTTTTTTAAGTTTGATAGTGTCATATCAACTCTATTACCTGTTGCACCTAAAACTAAAATGTCTGTATCATCTAGATGACTAAAATCCTCCTGTAAATTATCTTTTTTAAATCTTCCACTTTTATTCGGTGTATAATTAAGTAGAGCCACCTCAAAATCTGTATGATCTTTTTCTTTTTCTAGGTACACTTTTTCTATATTTTCATATTTTTTCAAAATATTTTTATCTACAGAGTCCATATCTCCTACTATTTTTTTTGGAATTAAATTCAATTTATATACTTCATTTAATCCACCATCTACAGCTATAATTTCTCTATCTTTTACATACTCTTTCATTTTATCTAGATCTTTGCTGTACTCCCCATTTAAAAATATAGCTAGCTTTTTCATTACATTTTACTCGAACAAGGTTTAACTCTACGCATTAACTTATCAGAAGCACCAATATATATTAAATTACCTTCTTCATCATAAATGTAGTGAGTAAACATTTCACCTAAAACTAATTCAGCATCAGTTATTTCCATAGCTAAAATTCTATCTTCTGGAAGATTGTCTTTAGTATAAAAATCTACCGCTATTTTACCCTCTACAAATTTAGGTATTGCCCATTTAGTAGCTCTATTTTTTGAAACTTTTCCACTTGGTGTTACAACTTCACTAGATTCACTTAGTTCATAGAAATTATTGTTGCTATCCATAAACCCTATCTTTGCAACATAGTTTTTATCTCCCTCAACATTATTTATATAGTATGAACCAAATCTACTTAAGCCTGATATTTTTCTATATAATTTTTCATTTTTATATAGCATTATTACTGCATCATCTGATACATTATGTTTTTCCTTTAATAAATTAAAGCTATCTTCTCTTATTTCCCAAAAAGCAAATACTGTTGTAATGTTTTTAGGTAATAAAGTTATTTCATTTACATAGTATAAATCAGGTAAAGGCGCTCTATCAAAATAGATATCTTCTCCCATATCATACTTTCTATATTCTCTTACAGAATTTTTAATTGCATTTCTATATTTTAAATACGGCTTTCTTCTTCTTACTCTTTCTTCAAATCTTGTATTTATTTTTCTATTTCTAAAATTTCTAAAAAACATAAACACCTCCTACTTTCTATGAAATTCCTTTGTTGATGTAGCATCAAAAGTCTTTTCAATATCACTTTTATATTCTAGATTATAGTATGCTGCAGCTGCTATCATAGCACCATTATCTGTACAATATTCCATTTTTATAGGAAACTTAATTTCAACATCTTTTAATTCTAAAGAGGTATATAACTCATTTCTTAAGTGCTTATTTGCTGAAACTCCTCCTGCTATAGCTAATGTTTTTGAATTTGTATCAAGACAAGCTTTTACTATTTTTCTTTTTAAATTTTCAACTGCTGCTATTTCAAAAGATTTACATATATCATTTATTCTATATTCTTCATTTTTCATATTACATTTATTTATATAGTTTGTGACAAAGGTTTTTATACCACTAAAACTTAAATCATAGCCGCTAACATTTGGTATTGGTATATTTAAAGTATTTTCACCACCTACACTATTTTTTTCAATAGATGGTCCTCCTGGATAACTAAGTCCAACCATTCTAGCAACCTTATCATAAGCTTCTCCTATTGCATCATCTTGTGTTTCACCAAGTAGATTTAATTCGTGATTCTCACTCATGTTATAAATACTTGTATGCCCTCCTGAAGCTACTACAACAGTTGCAGGCATTTTTACATCTTGATGTAAGAAAGTTGAATATATATGTCCTTCTAAGTGATTTACTGGTATTAAAGGTATGTTATATCTAAAACTTAAACCTTTTGCAAACATAATACCCACTAATAAAGAACCTATAAGACCTGGTTTATTAGTTACTGCTATATAATCTATATCTGTAATTTTTTTATTTGCTTTTTCTAGTGCTTCTTGTAAAACATAAGAAATATCCTCTATATGATGTCTTGATGCAATTTCTGGAACAACTCCTCCATATTTTTTATGTATTTCTATTTGAGTAGCTATTACATTACTCAAAACATTTTTTCCATCTTCTACTATTGCTATACTTGTTTCATCACAAGAACTTTCTATACCTAATATAAGCATATCTTCTCCTATTATTTATTATATCTTCTATTTTATTTTTGTCAATTTTCTAATTCTCTCATTTTATATAAAAACACAGCTAATGAAACACTTACATTTAGTGAATTTACCTTATTTGATATTGGTATAATTAGCTTATTACTAATATCTAATAGCTCTTTACTAACTCCTCCACCTTCGTGTCCAAAGATATATGCATTTTTATTTTTTGTAAGCTTTGCCTGTCTATAATCCTTAGAATCACTTGCTAAGGCCGTTGCGTATATATTGTATCCATTTTCATTTAAGAAATTTATAATATTCTCTCTTTCTTCGTATATTATATTTAACTTAAATATAGAGCCCATAGAGGCTCTTACAGCTTTTGGATTATATACATCAACAGAGCCTTTAGTTAGCACTAAATTTTCATAGTCTAACGCAACCATAGTTCTTATTATTGTTCCAATATTACCTGGATCTTGAATATCGTCTAGTATTACTATATCACCTTTTATACTATCTATATTGCTTACTTCTTTTGAATATATGAATATAACTCCTTGACTATTCTCCTGAGTTGATATTTCATTAAATAAATTATCTTTTAATACTACTATTTTATTATATTTATTTAAATCATATTTTTTCATATAATATTCATAAGAACTACTGGAAATTATAATTTTATTAAAGTTATTTGATTCATAAAAAAACTTTTCGCCCTCTGCTATGAATATATTATTTTCATCTCTATATTTTTTTTTAGTTAATTTTTTCAATAATTTATATTTTTTATTGTCTTTACTTTCAATAAAGTCAACATTACATGTCAAATCCAAGTTTTCTCCCACCTACTAAATGATAGTGAATGTGTTTAACACTTTGCCCACCATCTTCTCCTATATTTGTAACTACTCTATAACCACTTTTATCTATTTTAAACTCTTTAGCTAATTTAGCTATTACTAATTGAATTTTACCTAATAATTCTATGTCTTCTATAGACACCTTATCTAAACTTTCTATTTCTTTTTTTGGTATTATTATTATATGTACTGGTGCTATTGGACTTATATCATGAAAAGCCATTATTAAGTCATCTTCATACACTATATTAGCTGGAATTTCTTTATCAATTATTTTTTTAAATATTGTACTCATTAACATCCACACTCCATCTTATCTACTCTTCTTTGATGTCTACCACCTTCAAATTCTGTTTCTAAAAAGGCTTTTAATGTTGATTTTGCAACTTCAATCCCTAATACTCTAGCTCCAAATGCTATTACATTACTATCATTATGAGCTCTTGTAATACTTCCCATATATTCGTTATAACAAAGTGCAGCTCTAATACCTGGTATTTTATTTGCTGTTATTGATATTCCAATACCTGTACCACAAATTAAAACACCATAATCTACTTCTTTATTTAAAATTGCATTACATACCATTTTTGCATAATCTGGATAATCAACTGAATCTAATGTATCAGTACCAAAATTTACAACTTCTACTCCTAGTTCTTTCATATATTTTACTAATTCATTTTTATACTCTACTCCTGAGTGATCATTACCTATTGCTACTCTCATTGTTTTTTCTCCTTTTTTTTCTACATTTATTATACAATTTTATTAAGTTAATTACAAATAAAAAAATAATAGCTTTTACACTATTATTTGTTTTTTCTCTATGAATTTATTCCATGATTTTATATACCATACATAACTTACAACACCTTTTAATAGCATGCTCATTGATATTATTATCCAAATTGCATTTAATCCAAATATTGGAGCAAATATGAATACAAATGGTATTCTAAGACCTGTACCAACTGCACCTATTATTGTAGGTTCACTTACTCTACCCATACCATTAAATGCACCAGCTGTTATAATTTCAATACATTGGAATACCTGTGATAGTCCTATTATTCTTAAATAACTAACTCCGTATCTTATATATACTTCTTCTTCAAAGAATGTTGAGAATAAAGGCCTAGCAAATATTACAAACACTGCTGTTATTAAAAGACCAAATACCGTCATCGAAATTAATGCTATCTTGTATGTTTCATTAACTCTATCATACTTTTTAGCTCCATAATTTTGAGCTACATATGTTGATACCGCACTTGATACCCCCATAGAAATATTCCAAGATAAGGCTTCAAATTGAACTCCAAGTCTTTGAACACCTAGTGCATTTACATCTATTTTTGATATTTGTGTTGCAATTATTATACTTATTATTGTAAATAATGCTTGACTTATTCCTGCAGGTAAGCCTATTCTTATTAAATTTATATACCTTTCCAAAGGATCTAATTTAAATATTTTCATATTTCTAAATTTAGATTTTGGTGTACGAATATATATTACTAACATTATAAACGAGATAAATTGAGATATAATAGTTGCTAGGGCTGCACCTGATATACCAAAATGAAGTGGTCCTAAAAATATATAATCTAAAATAACATTTGTAAGTATTCCTGTTGACGTGCATACAAATGGTATAAATGTATTACCATCTGCACTGATTATCGCTGATAATGTAAACATCATAAATAAAAATGGAAATCCAAGTGCTGATATTCTTAAAAATATTGAAGCCATTTTTAGTATATTTAAATCTGTTACCCCAACCATTTTTATTAAACCTTCTGTAAATATAGTAGCTACTAATAAACAGAAAATCGAAGCTAAAAATGTTAATATTATACTTATTCTTGCATAACTTCTTGCATTTTTATATATCTTAGCACCTATACTTTGAGCAACTAAAATTTGTGCTCCATTTTTAGGAACGATTAAAAAAGCAGCAGAAAATACAATGAAAAAAGTAGCAGCTGCAGCGCTTGATACTGCGTTATCTCCTAAAAAGCTACTTATAAATTTAATATCAGTTAAATTATATAAAATAGATATTAAAGATGTAAGTATAATAGGTAAAGACAATCTAAATAAATTTTTAGCAATTTTTCCTTCTATTATATCTATTTTTTTATTCATTAAATCCCCTTTTTATTAAATAAAAAACTTTTATAAGCAAACACTTATAAAAGTTTAGACTTTATTTTCTTAATCCTAATTTTTCAATTAAATCTCTATAATCATTAAGTCTTCTGTCCTTGATGTAGTTTAACATTCTTCTTCTTTTACCAACCATTTTTAATAGTCCTACTCTTGAATGTACATCTTTTGGATGAGTTTTTAAGTGTTCAGTTAAGTGATTAATCTTTTCTGTTAAGATTGCTATTTGCACTTCTGAAGACCCTGTATCTTGTGGGTTTTTCCCAAATAATTCAATAATTTCTTTTGCTGATTTCATGCCTTTTCCTCCTTATATTTATTTCACCTAAGAATATATCGGCTCATATATTCTGAGAATGAATACTTAAGTATAGTAGCACGTTTTAGGTAAAGATGTCAATAGTATATCGAAAACTATAATTTTCTTTGTTCCCTAATTGATTTATTCCTTAAACAATTTTAGTTTATCAAATACATTTTCAATAACAAGATTAAAGGCAGCTTTTTTCTCAATATTTTTGCCTAGTTTTGAGTATTCTATTTTAGCTATATCATTTATATAGTTTTCCTTTATCCCTTTATTAAATCCATCTAAAAAAATATCACCAGAGTATGTAATATCACCAGCTATTATTATATTCTCTATATCTAAAATATTCAAAATATTCCCTACT
Source organism: Oceanivirga miroungae (assembly GCF_902505095.1). Lineage (GTDB taxonomy): Bacteria > Fusobacteriota > Fusobacteriia > Fusobacteriales > Leptotrichiaceae > Oceanivirga > Oceanivirga miroungae. The sequence continues at coordinate 869,907 of NZ_CABWIB010000001.1, forward strand.
ACTTGTCCTACTTCAATAGATATATCACTAATAATTTTTTTTGCAATTTCACTTTTTTTTGAAATTTTTTCATATAGATCATACATATTATTAATTTCTAATTTTTTGTTATACTTATCATATTCTTCTTCCAATTTTAGTAGAATTGAATTTTCTGAATACATAGAATTTATACAACCTCTTTTACCACACTCACAACTTTTATTATCTGTATTTACTGGCTTATAGTGTGCAATTTGACCAGAGTGCATATTTTTACCTACTAATATTTTATTATTTATCATTATTGATGAGTATATTCCGTCATTAATGTATATATATAAAATATCTTTATATTTTTTTAATTGAGTGAAATGTATTTCAGCCTTTAAAATTGATCTTACATTATTGTCTATAACTACCGGTATTTTATATCTGCTTTCAATAATTTCTACTAAATTTAAATTTTCCCATCTAAAATATGGATGATTTATTATTATTCCCTTTTTACTATCAACTATAGCATTTATACATATGCCTACTCCTATAATTTCAAAGTCTTTAACTTCTTCTAAAAAAAGAGTTAGTTCTTCTAACAAGATATTTACAATTGACATACTTTTTTTTAAGAAAAACTTTTTTAGTCTGGTTTTTAATAATTCACCCTTTATATTCCCTAAACTTATTTCAAAATAATCTTTTCCAAAATTAATACCTATTATTTTTTTATCTAGCTTATTTATAACTAGATACTGCTTCGGCCTTCCTTTTTTCTTTATTTCATTTACTAAAATTTCTGAAACTATATTTTGTTCTTTCAATTTATTTACTATTTTACTAATAGCAGCTTTACTTATCCCTATATTTTTTGAAAGTTCTACCTGTGACATTTTACTGTTTTTCAAAATTAAATCTAAAACCTTATACTCATTATCACTCATAATACCTATCATCCCCTTTTATACTAGTATACCTTAAATCTATAAATATTCAGCTAAATTTTATTTTTTTAATAAGTTATTTTATTAACTAATCAAAAAAATAAGTGAAAAAATACGCTAAAATATAACTTAAGTTAAGAATTTCACTAAATCTTATGTGTTTGGGTATTAACTATTATAACTTAGTTAATAATTGTATATAAATAGCTCTAGGTGTGTGCCACTTGTTCAGCTATTGACATGATTTCAAAATATGGTAAACTAAATTACAAACTAATTAAAGAAATTTTAAAAAGGAGGATTGAAATTTTATGAAAATGAAAGCTCTAGTTTATCACGGAGAACATAATATTGCATTAGAAGAAGTTGAAAAACCAGTATTAAAAAGACCTGGAGATGCAATCGTAAAAATCACTAAAACTACAATTTGTGGAACGGATTTAGGAATTTACAAAGGTAAAAATCCTGAAGTAGCAGATGGTAGAATTTTAGGACATGAAGGAATAGGTATAGTAGAATCTGTTGGAGAAGGTGTAACAAACTTTAAACCAGGAGATAAGGTTCTAATTTCTTGTGTAACTCCATGTGGAACTTGTGATAACTGTAGAAAACAACTATATTCTCACTGTAGAGATGAAGAAGGTGGATGGAAATTTGGTTATATGATAAACGGTACACAAGCTGAATATGTAAGAGTACCTTTTGCTGATAACAGTCTATATAAATATCCTGAAACAATATCTGACGAAGTAGCAGTTATGCTAAGTGATGCATTACCTACTGGACATGAAATAGGTGTGCAATATGGAAAAGTTAAAGTAGGAGATACTATAGCTATAGTTGGTGCTGGTCCAGTTGGAATGGGAGTTTTACTAACATCTCAATTATACTCACCATCTAATATAATAGTTATAGATTTTGACAAAAACAGATTAGAATTAGCTAAAGAATTAGGTGCAACTCACACAATAGTACCTTCTGAAAATTTAGTAGAAGATGTTAAAAAAATTGCTGGTCCAGACGGTGTAGATGTTGCTATAGAAGCAGTTGGAATGCCTGCAACTTGGGATACTTGTCAAAAAATAGTTAAAGCTGGTGGAAACATAGCTGTAGTAGGAGTTCATGGTAAGAAAGTTGATTTTGATGTTCAAAACTTATGGATAAAGAATTTAACTATAACTACTGGATTAGTAAATACTAATACTACACCATTATTAATAAATGGAGTTTCAACAGGAAAATTACCAGTTTCTAAATTAATAACTCATAAATTTGATTTAAGCGACATAATGAATGCATACGATACATTCTTAAACGCTTCAGATACTAAAGCAATGAAGTTATTAATAGATGCAGAAAAATAGTTTATAATTTAAAAAAAGTATGTACTTTTATGTGCATATTTTTTTATACAAAGAAAAAAGAACTACTCCTAATTTTATTAGAAATAGCTCCTTTATATATTATTTGTTTATAATTTCAACAATTTTTTTGACATCTTTGGATTTTTTTAATACATCTAGATATTCTTTGCGCATTATTTTTTTAGATACATTCATAAGCATATCAATGTGATAGTCAGCTTCATCATCTTTTGCAAGTATTGCAAATATTTCTTGAGCTTTTGCCTCATCAGACCATTTAATAGGTTTTTTTAATCTAATAAAGAATATACAACTTTCTAAAACATTTTCTGTTCTAACATGAGGTACTGCACATTCATTGTCTAAGTATGTTTCAAAAGATTTTTCTCTATCATAAAAATCTTCTATTAGTTTTGCTTCATTTGAAACTAATTTAAGTTCATATGCTTTTTTAGAAACTTTTTCAAATAAATGAAGCTTATCTTTAACATCTATATCTAATATAATTAATTCTTCTCTTGTCATTTTTATTCTCCCTTTTTATTGAATTTTTTTTCATACTCATCTGCACCGTAGTAGCATTTTAAGTATATTTCTTTTAATTCTGATATTAATGGATATCTAGGGTTTGCTGGAGTACATTGATCGTCAAATGCTTCTAGAGCCATTTCATCAACTGCTGCTAAGAAGTCTTCTTCTTTAACTCCTGCTTCTCTAATTGTTTTTGGTACACCTATTCTTGCCTTTAATTCTTCTACTGTTTCACATAATTTTTCAATTTTTTCATCAACTGTGTTTCCACCTAGATTTAAGAAGTCAGCAATTTTAGCATATCTATTTCTTGCATCTGGATATTTATATTGTGGGAATACCCCCATTTTAAACGGTGCATCTGTAGCATTATATTTAATAACCTCTGTTAATAACATAGCATTACACATACCGTGAGCTAAATGGAATTGGTTTCCTAATTTGTGTGAAAGTGAGTGAACTATACCTAGGAATGCATTTGAGAACGCAATACCTGCTATACATGATGCATTAGACATCTTTTCTTTAGCTTTTATAGCTTTTGGTCCTAATGCTACTGATTCTGGTAAGTAATCAAATACTATTTTCATTGCTTCTAATGAATAAGGTTTAGTATATTCAGTAGCCATTATTGAAACATATGATTCTATAGCATGTGTTAATACGTCCATACCAGATGCTACAGTTAATCCTTTAGGCATTGATAACATTAATTCTGGATCATTTATTGCCATATCAGGTGTTAATTCATAGTCAGCTAATGGATACTTAACACTTTGTTCACTTGTATCATCAGTTATAACAGAGAATGGTGTTACTTCTGAACCTGTACCAGCACTTGTTGCAACTGCTACAAAGTATGCTTTTTTACCCATTTTAGGGAATTTAACTATTCTCTTTCTAATATCCATGAATCTCATTGCTATGTCTTTAAATCTAATTTCTGGATGTTCATATAGAACCCACATAATTTTAGCAGCATCCATAGCACTTCCTCCACCAATAGCTATTATTAAATCTGGTTGATATTCTTGCATTGCACGAGCACCTGCTTGAGTTGCAGATAATGTAGGATCTACTCCAACTTCACTGAATATTCTATAATCTATACCAACTTTTTCTAAAACTTGCGTAACATGATTTGCATAACCTAATTCAGCTAATGTTCTATCTGTAACTATCATTGCCTTTTTATATGAACCTTTTAGTTCTTCTAAGGCTTCTGGTAAACATCCAAATTTGAAATATATTTTTTCAGGCACTTTAAACCAAAGCATATTTTCCCTTCTTTCTGCTATTGTTTTAACATTTAATAAGTGTTTAACTCCTACGTTTTCTGAAACTGAGTTTCCTCCCCAAGATCCACAACCTAGTGTTAATGAAGGTGCTAATTTAAAGTTAAATACATCTCCTATTGCTCCTAAAGCAGCTGGCATGTTTATTAAAGTTCTTCCTGTTTTCATTGCTTCTCCGAAAATATCTATTTTAGCTTTTTCAGATAAATCAATGTATAAACTTGAAGTATGTCCTAATCCTCCTAATTCAACTAAAGTTTTTGCTTTTTCTAATGAATCATTAAAGTCTTTTGATTTATACATAGCTAAAATTGGAGATAATTTTTCATGAGCTAATGGTTCACTAACATCTGTACTATCTATTTCAGCTATAATAACTCTTTTATCTTTAGGTATTTCAAATCCAGCTATTTGAGCTATTTTATATGCACTTTGTCCAACTATATCTGCATTTATACTTGTAGTTCCTTCTTTAAATAGAACTTTTCTTATTTTATCTGTTTCTTCCGCATTTAATATATATGCACCTCTTTTTTGAAATTCTTCTTTAACTCTTTCATATATTCTTCTTGGAACTATTACAGATTGTTCTGAAGCACATATAACACCATTATCAAAAGATTTACTCATTAAAATGTAGTTTACTGTCATTTTAATATGCGCACTTTCATCAATTATAACTGGAGTATTCCCTGATCCTACCCCAATTGCTGGTGTCCCACTTGAATAAGCACTTTTAACCATACCTGGACCACCTGTTGCTAATATTAAATCAGATTCTGCCATCAATTCTCTTGATATATCTAAACTTGGTTCATCTATCCAACCAATTATATTTTCTGGAGCTCCATATTTTATAGCTTCTTCTAAAGCTATTTTTGCTGTATAAATTGTTGATTTTTTAGCTCTTGGGTGTGGTGATATTATTATCGCATTTCTAGTTTTTAATGCTAATAAGATTTTAAATGCAGCTGTTGATGTAGGGTTTGTTGTAGGTATAACTCCTGCTACTATCCCTATTGGTGTTGCTATTTTCTTAATTCCATATGCTCTATCATCTTCTAGTACACCACAAGTCTTTTCATCTTTATATTTATTATAAATATATTCACTAGCAAAGTGGTTTTTTATAACCTTATCTTCTAAAACTCCCATACCTGTTTCTTCTACTGCTAACTTAGATAAAGTTATACGTTCGTTGTTAATTCTTTGCGCAACTTTTCTGAAAATTTTGTCTACTTGTTCTTGATTAAACTTAGAATACTCTTCTTGAGATTTTCTAACTTTTTTCATCAATTCGTTTAATGTTTTTATGTCTTTTACCATAACCTACTCCTTTGTGATTTATTTCACATTTATTATATTACTTTGTGAAATTTTTGTCAATACCTTTTTTTTTATTTTATATAAAAACACATATTTTACTCTCTAAATACTTTTTAGCTTTCTTATATATGTGTTAATTTAATAAATTTGATACCTTAAATAGCTTTTATATCCATTTTTTTATTTTACCTACTAGATTTTCATCTTTTTTTACAATCTCACTAAATTCAAAAAGATATTTTAAAGCATTTGTTTTATTTTCTACAATATGATTTATTCTTAAGTAATTATCATTTGAATTAGTCAAAGAATATATTGTATTTAATATGTCTAGATGACCATTATTTGTTGCATTAAAAAATGATGTAGCATAATTATATGAATAAGAAGCTGGACTTCCAACACTTACAAAGTTTATAAATTCTATACTGTTTGATTTTGTTGTTAAATATTTTAAAAATTTACTTTCCTTTGATACATAATCCGAAATTTTTTCTTTTGTTTCTTTATATATATCTTCACTATTAACCACTTCATCTAATGTCCCTATTGAGATTATTTTTATTTTACTAATGTCTTTTTCTATTTTTAATGCTTCACTTAATGCCAGCAATGATGGGTCATTATATAAAACACCACCATCTGAATAAAATTTACCATCTATTTCATGTGGTTTAAATAAACCTGGTAGAGCAGTAGTTGACATTATTCCGTCTACATAGTCCTTAATTTCACTGTTTCCGTCTAATTTAAATATCTTTAGTTTTCTATCAGATATATTTATGCTAACAGTTAAAAGTGTTTTAGTTATTTTTTTATCTAGAAACTCTTTTTTTATGTTTTCCCTATATTTTTTTAGTGTTGCATCATTAAATTTAAATAATCTTATAGTTTCTTGTATTTCTATACCTTTTTCATCTTTTTGTATTTTAAATGTTTCATTTAAATTTTTCAAGTAGTTATTTTCTACATCGTCCATTTTAAGCCCCATTCTAATATACGCACCTAACATAGCTCCAACACTTGTCCCAATAATTAAATCAAAATAATCATTTAAATTACCTACTTCTTTTTCTAAAACTTTTAAAACTTCTATTTGATAAAGACCTCTAATTCCTCCACCATCTAAACTAAGTACCCTCATATTAACTCCTAAATTCAACGTAAAAAGCATAACGCCATTGTTATGCTTTATACTTTTTTTAATCTATATAATTTTTTACTGCAATTTTTTTAATATTCCAGATTTCATCTGCATATTCTTGTATAGTTCTATCTGATGAGAACTTACCTGCATTTGCAATATTTTTCAACATCATATGTGACCATTTATCTTTATTTCTATATGCTTTTGTTACTTTTAATTGAGCATCTCTATATGAAGCAAAATCTTTTAGAACAAAGTATACATCTGGTCTATTCCCATCTACTCCATAAAGTAGTGAATTGTATAAATCTTTAAACATTCCTGTTCTATTATCATCATATGTTCCATCTACTAATTGTTCTAATACTTTATTTAATCCATCTACAACATGATATTCTTCAAATGGATTGTATTTACCGTATTCAACAAGTTTTTTAACTTCATTAGCTTTAAGACCGAATATAAATGCATTTTCTTCTCCAGCCTCTTCTACTATTTCTATATTAGCTCCATCTAATGTTCCTACTGTCATTGCACCATTTACCATGAATTTCATATTACCAGTTCCACTAGCTTCTTTTCCTGCTGTTGATATTTGTTCAGATATATCTGCTGCTGGGAATATTATTTCAGCAAGTGACACTCTATAGTTTTCTAAGAATATTACTTTAATCTTACCATTTATGCTTTCGTCATTGTTTATAACCTCAGCAATCGAATTAATTAATTTAATAATTGATTTTGCTCTTCTATAACCTGGAGCTGCTTTAGCTGCAAATATAAATGTTCTTGATTCTATATCTAATAATGGATTTTCTTTTAATTTATTATATAAATCCATAATATGTAATATATTTAATAATTGACGTTTATATTCGTGTAATCTTTTAACTTGTACATCAAATATTGAATTAGTATCTACCTCTATACCAGTTGTTTCTAATATGTATTTAGCTAATCTTTCTTTATTTTCTTTTTTAATTTTCATTAAGTTATTACGAACTTCTAAGTCATCTTCAAATTTTTCTAACTTTTTAAGTTCCTCTAGATTTGTAATCCATTTATCTCCAATTAAGCTTGTTATATAGTCTGATAATTTTGGATTTGCTTCTAGTAACCATCTTCTTTGAGTAATTCCATTTGTCTTATTTTGGAATTTTTCAGGATATAGTTCATACCAATCCTTTAATTCTTCATTTTTTAATATTTCAGTATGTAATCTTGCAACACCATTAACAGCGTGTGATCCTACTATTGCAAGCCATGCCATTTTAACTTTTCCATCACCTATAACACTCAACTTATTTATTTTTTCATAGTTATTTGGATATTTTTCTCTTAATTCTAATATAAATCTTCTATTTATTTCTTCAATAATTTGATAAATTCTTGGTAATAATGGTTGTATTAATGTTATATCCCATTTTTCAAGTGCTTCACTTAAAATTGTATGGTTTGTATAAGCAAATACTTCTGTACATATTGACCATGCTTCATCCCAACTTAATTTTTCATAATCTAAGAAAATTCTCATAAGTTCTGGTATTGCTACAACTGGGTGAGTATCATTTAATTGGATTGCAATTTTAGATGCAAATTTATCAAAATTATTTCCATACACAGATTTATATCTTCTTATAATATCTTGTAAACTAGCTGATGTGAAGAAATATTGTTGTTTTAATCTTAACCATTTACCACTTCTTTCAGTATCATTAGGGTATAGTACTCTTGATATATCTTCTGCTTCTACACCTTTTTCACTTGCTTTTTCGTATCTTTGTTCATTAAATAATTTTAAGCTAAATCCAGATTCACTTGTAGCTTCCCATAATCTTAATGTATTTACAGTACCATTACCATAACCAATTATAGGTACATCATATGCAGTTGCTATAACATTTTCTGTTTCAACTCTTTTATAGTATTCTTTTCCTATTTCATCTTTGTGAATTTCAACTCTTCCACCAAATTTTACTTCATAAGATCTATCTAATCTCTTTATTTCCCATGGAGTTCCATTTTTTGTCCAGTTATCAGGATATTCTACTTGGAATCCATCTTCTATTTTTTGTTCAAACATTCCATATTTATATCTTAATCCATATCCATGACCTGGTAAACCTAAAGTTGCTAATGAATCCAGAAAACATGCAGCTAGTCTTCCTAATCCACCATTTCCTAATCCTTTATCCATTTCAGCATCTTCTATATCGTTTAAGTTGAATCCTAATTCTTCTAGTGTTTCTTTTACAACTTTTTGATACCCTAAATTTATTATATTATTTCCCATGTATCTACCCATTAAAAATTCTGCAGATAGATAGTATGCTTGTTTTTCACCGCTCTTTTGATAAGTTTTTTTAGTGTTGTACCATTTTTCTGTAACTTCGTCCATTACAGCTCTACTTACAGCGTAGTATATTTCATATTTCTTAGCATCTTCTAAACTTTTCCCGTACTGTCTTCTTAAATTTAGTTCTATTTTATTCTTAAATTCTTCTTTTGTAATCGGTTTCATCATTCTCTCCTCAAATTTTTCTTCGTTTCTTAATTTTAGCACTTGATATATAAATTGTCAAATAATTGTTCGGATTTTCACTTACAATGTGCCATAGTCCTCTATATAAATGTCAATTTATAATTTCCTTAAGAATAAAAAACACCTACTATAATGAGCAGATGTTATTTTATAAAATGATTATTTCGCTTTTTGTATCAATGCCACAGTCTCCATATGATTTGTGTAAGAAAACATATCAACAGGCGTTATTTTAATTAGTTTATATCCATATTTATTAAAGTCTTTTAAATCATTTGCAAGTGTTACTGGATTACATGATATATATACAAAATTATCTACATCATATTTAACTAATTTTTCTATAGTTTTAGTTAGTACTCCCATTCTTGGAGGATCTAGTATTATTATATTAGGTTTTTCACTAACTTCATCTAAAACTTTAAATACATCTCCAACTAAAAACTCTATATTATCTATATTATTTAATTTTGCATTTTCTTTTGATTTTTGTACTGCTTCTTCTACAATTTCTACTGCATAAACTTTTTTAAACTTTCTTGATACAATCTGAGCTATTGTACCAGTTCCAGAAAATAAATCATATACTACTTTTTCTTTTTCATTTTCTAGTTTTACTTCATCTAAATAGTCTATTGCTTTTTTATATAAAGACTCTACTGTATATGGGTTAACTTGAAAAAAACTATATGGACTAATGTTAAATTTTAAATCAAATATTTTTTCAACAATATCTTTTTTTCCATACAATAATCTTTCATAATCAGCACTTACTGCATCTGCTAGTTTATCACTAGTACTATGTAATATTCCAGATATATGATAATTACCTAAATCTAATTCTAATAATTTTTTAACATAATCATTTAATATTTTTTCTTCTAATTCTTTATCAATATATGACGTAGTAACAAGATTAATTAATACCTCTTTACTATATCTAGATTTTCTTAAAACTAGATATCTAAAATACCCAAGCTTAGTCATTTTATGATAAAAACTAATATTTAACTTTTTTTCTACCGATTTAAAATATTCATTAGAAAATTTATATATTCTATTAAATTCTTCCCCCATTAAATTATTATCACTAACATCTACAATATCATACATGGAATTTTTTTTATGAAGGCCTAATAACATTTCTCCATCTTTTGTTTCATTTCCAAAACTAAATTCCATTTTATTTCTATATCTAATTGGCCTACTATTTTTTATAGCTTTTTCAAATATATATTCATAGTTACATACATCATCTATTAATTTTTTTATATGACCTGATTTAATTTCTAATTGAGTATCATAGTCATAATACTGATAATTAGCACCACTTAATTGTTTATCAAGTATATTATCATACATACTATTTAATTTGTTGTTATAGTCTACTATTACACAATTTTTTAGTTCTAACTTATTTTTTCTTAATTTAGATAAAAGCCCTTCTACTACTTGACCCTTAGATGCATTAATATTAACATAAATCTTTTTATCATCAACTATAGAATAACTTTTACCTCTAATATCAGTACCACTTATTGTCACTCTTATTACGTCATTTTTTTTCAAAATTTCCTCCTATTTCCCATATAGCTGTTCTATATATTTACTTTTTTTACCATTTTCATATACATATATTGGACTTAGTACATGAGTTTCACTTGTTGTATTTTTAACAATATCTAATAAAGATATAATACTCTCTTTTTCATTACTTGTATATACAAATTTTAAATGTTTACTACTCATTTTATATTTTTTTACATAAGTTAAAATATCTATAAGTCTACTCGTTCTAAAAACAAGATATAGATGTCCATTATTTTTAAGTAGTCTAGATGATATTTTAATAAGTTCTTCTAGACTTAATAAAACCTCATTTCTTGCTATTATTTTTTCTTCACCATTTCTCATTTGACTTAAATTTTTCTCATTTTTAAAATATGGAGGGTTAGAAAATATTATGTCATATACTTGCATTTCATCTTTTTTATATTTTTTAATATCTTCACACACTAAATTTATATTTTCTATCTCATTATTTTCAACATTAATTTTAGCTATATCACAGGCTTTTTCTTGTATTTCAACAGCATCTATAAAAGCTTTAGTTCGTTTACTTAAAAGCATTGAAATATTTGCATTACCACTTCCAATTTCTAGAATCTTTTTGCTGTTTCTATTTATTTTTATAAAATCTTCTAACAATACTCCATCTAAACTCATGCCTTGCATAGAAGGGTCTTGTAATATTTTTAAACCTCTAATTTCAACTTCGTGCATTTTTCTCCTTTACTAAAAAATTCTTTTATCTAGCCTTAACTAGTTAAAAGAATTTCTTTTATTCTAATATTAATTGAATTATTTCTTCATTACTAATATTATATATATATTTTTTTGTTAATCTTTTTTTTAAATCTTCTTTTTCTAATTTTGAGCCTATTAGATCAGCTACTAAAAAATCAAAATCTGCATTTGCAAAAAAATCTCCATTGACTAGTACATTATCAATAATCCCTTTTTTAATAGAAAGATTTATTGTAAGTAAGCCCCCTTTTAGTTTTTTCTTTTTTTTCATAAGAAAATCAGGATTCTTTTTATATAAATAATCCATATTATCAAAGTACTCTTTTTCTATTTCTAATATTCTTTTTTCATCTTCTTTTGTTAATATGTATTCTCTAGAATCTTTAGACATGACAGCTTTTATTAATTTTTTTTTAAATTCTTCTATCGAAATATTAAAACTTAAATGTTCTTTAATATTTGTAACTCTATCTCTTACTGATTTTATTGATTTTGATTCATATTTTAATGGATCCACTGTAGTAGATTTTATCATTTCATCTATATTAGTGTCAAATAAAATAGAACCATGATGTACTGTTGAATTTTTTGTTTTATACTGAGCATTACCTGAAATTTTTTTATTTTCAACTTGCAAATCATTTCTACCAGTAAACTTAACATCTATATTAAGTTCTTTTAAAAATGATATTATAGGCTCTACATAGCTAGAAAAGTCTATATTATTATCTTTTTTATACTCAATAAAACTAAACTGATAACCACCTAAATCTGTATAAATAGTTCCTCCACCACTCATACGTCTTACTATATTTATATTGTTTTTTATAGCATAATTATGATCAATTTCTTCTAGTATATTTTGAAATTTACCAACTAATAAAGTTGGGCTTGTTCTCCAAAGTAAAAAAACAGTGTCATCTAGTTTTTTTTCTGTTGCAAAATAGTATTCTATTGCAAAATTCCTATATACAGATACTGAATTTGTTTCTACATATATCATTTATATTCCTTCTTTTTAGCTTGTTCAAATGCTTCTGCTGCTTGATATGATGAACGAACTAAAGGTCCACTTGCAACAAACTTAAATCCTTTTTCCATTGCAATTCTTTTATATTCATCAAATTGATTTAATCTAACATATCTTGAAACCTTTTTATGTTTTGGACTAGGTCTTAAATATTGACTTATTGTTAGTATATCACAGTTAGTTTTTAAAACATCATCCATTAATTCATAAACTTCTTCATCAGTTTCTCCTAAACCTAACATAAATCCTGTTTTTGTTAATATATTAGGATCAATTTTTTTAGACTCTTCCAATATTTTTAAAGATCTTTCATATCTTGCTTGTGGTCTTGATTCTTTATATAAGCTTTTAACCATTTCTACATTATGATTTAACACATCTGGTTTTGCTTCTAGAATTACACGCAGAGCATCAATATTCCCTCTTAAATCTGATATTAGTACTTCAACTGTAACATCTTTACAAATTCTTTTTATTTCTTTTATTGTCTGTGCCATATGGCTAGCTCCACCATCTTTTAAATCATCTCTTGTAACTTGGGTTACAACAACATGTTTTAATTTAAGATATTTTGTAGCTATAGCTATATTACGTGGTTCATTTGAGTCTAGTGTTTCTGTTCTTCCACAAGGTATATTACAAAATCCACAAGTTCTAGTACAAGTTTTCCCCATAACCATAAATGTAGCTGTTTTTTTCTTATAGCACTCCCCTAAATTAGGGCAGTTTGCTGATTGACAAACTGTATTTAAACCAAGTTGTGCTAAAACTCCATCTACTGGTTGTACTGCTAATGAATTGTATTTAACCTTTAACCACTCTGGTTTTTTCTCCATTTTTTATTTCTCCTCTACGTATGCAATAAGTTGTTCTGATTTAACTACATCTCCTACTTCAATTAGTTTTTCTAATAATACTCCGTCAAATTCTGCTTCAATTTGGTTTATAACCTTTTCTGTTTCTACTTCAAACAAAGGATCTCCTGCTTTAAATTCTTGGTTTTCTTCTACTAACCATTCTACAAAAACAGCCTCTCTAGTTTCATGTCTTAAAACTGGCATTATAAGTTCTTTTTTCATTGTATTCCCCCTAAAAAATGTATTTATAAAATTTGTTATATTTTTTTGCTAGTGTTTCTTTTATTTTCTTATAATCTAAGATATGTCCATTTAATACTTCATCTAAGCCTGCTATATTAGGCTCTACTTTAAAATTATTTATAATGCCACCTACCGCATCATATTCTATACTATACTTTATGCCATTATCTGAAATATCTCTTTTAAAATGAAAATTAGGTGACTTTGAAAAAGTCCATTCCCAACTCTTATATTTTTCATCAGCAATTTTTTGTATTTTCTCTTTAGTTTCATCATCTAATTTTATCACACTAATATCTATTTCTTCTTTAATTTTAGATAATAGTAAGTCCTTAAACTCAAATGATGATATATTTTTATTTTCATAAAAATCTTTAATATTACCAACCTTATATGGATTTGAATTAGGTGCTTTACTTATATACGACATATTTTTACCATTTGCCATTATATATATATCTTCAAGATTAGTATTATATAATAAGGTTCCATGGTGCATTATTCTACCTTTTGCTATTTTTTGCGCTCCACCTGATATTTTATAATCCTCTATCTCTATACCACTTTTTTGTAAAATAGAACTATTTATACCTAATTTTTTTAGTGCTTTTATTATTATATTTAAAAAATATTCATAATTAGTTTTATCGCTTACATTTTTTATAAAGCTATAATTAATATTTCCTAAATCATGATATACTGTACCACCACCCGATGTTCTTCTTATTATTGCAACATCATTTTCAATGGCGTATATTAAATTAGCCTCTTCAAAAATATTTTGATATTTTCCACATACAATAACTGGTTTATTTATATAAAAAAGTAAAATTTCATCTTCTTTATAATTTTCAAAAATATAATCTTCAAATGCTAGGTTATAATAAGGATCATTTGAATCATTTTCTATATAAATCAATATCATCACCTCTTATTTAAATTATATAATACTGATTTTTAAAAATCAATTTTTATGCTTTTTTTACTAATAATTTTACTTTTTTTTCGCTTTTTTTTTATTTTTTACCGTTATATGAAAAAGGTATATAAGTTTTTAGCTTATATACCCTTTTTATCTATGGTGTTGTTTTAGCAAACATGTATAAATTATAATATTCTTTAGCTGACCTTGTCCAAGAATTATCTATATTAAAATTCTTCTCAACTAATTTATTCCAAATATCTTTTCTATCAAAGAATATATGTTCTGAATATCTAATTACGTTTAACATATCATCTGCATTAAAGTTAGTAAATGAAAAACCATTTCCTTCATTTGTTTGCATATTATATGCTGTAACAGAGTCTTTTAATCCACCTGTTTCTCTTACTAATGGTATTGCACCATATCTCATAGCTATCATTTGAGATAGTCCACAAGGTTCATATCTACTAGGCATTAAGAATAAATCAGAACCCGCATACATAAGATTTGCCAATTCTTCACTATACCCTATATATACTCTAAATTTATCTGGATACTTAATACATAGATTATTAAAAATTGACTCGTATTTATAGTCTCCTACACCAAGTATTAGTATATTTACACTGTCATATCTTAATATTTCTTCTATTTTATCTATTATTAAGTCAAAACCTTTTCCTTCAACCATTCTACTAATAACTGAAATTGTTAAATTATTACTATTTTTTAAATTAAATTTTTCTAATAAAAGTTCTTTGTTTTTTTCTTTAAATTCTAGATATTTATTATCTTCTAATGGAGCAAATGACTTATTATTTCTAGGATCATATACCGTATAATCTATTCCATTTAATATTCCAAATATTTTCCTAGATTTAATTGTATCCTCTAGTCCCTCTGCAAAATATGGATAATTTATTTCCCCTGCATATGTAGGACTTACTGTATTAACTACATCAGCATATTCTATTCCAATTTTCATGAAATTCACATATTCTTCATTTATATCATATCCTAAATTCTTTATTGCATATGAGTTATATCTACCTTGATACATTAAATTATGTATAGTGTATACTACTCTAAAATCATAAAAGAATGGATCTGTTTTATATCTTTTTTTTAGAAAATATGGTAGTAATCCTGTTTGCCAGTCATTACAGTGAATGATATCAGCTCTCATTTCTAATTTTCTAATAAATCTTAAAGCAACTTCACAGAAATTAGCATATCTAATATCATCATCATTATCTCCATAAATATGACCTCTTTCAAATAGACTCATATTTTCTATAAATAAATATTCAATATTTTCATCTTCATATTTAACTAAGTTATATCTATCATAATTCATGTCAATACTATCTACAAATTTAATATCTTTTAAATATTTCATATTTATTTTATCATATTTAGGGATAATAACGCTTACTTTATGTCCCATTTCGCTCATTTGTTTAGGAAGAGCATACATAACGTCTGCTAGTCCTCCTGTTTTAATAAATGGAAATGCCTCTGATGCTATATATATTATTCTCATTTTAATGTTTCTCCACTACCTATTTGTGCATGACTATCGATATCTTTTTCTGGGAATATTCTTACATTTCTTCCAATAGTTACATTCTCACCAACATGAACTTTTTTACCTAATACACTAATACCACTACTTAATAAGTCAGGTTTTTCATTATTAGCCTTATAATCATCTCCGTGTCCAATTAAACTATATTTACCTACATATACTTTTTTATCAACAATTACTTTTTCTAAATGTGAATTTTCATCTATATATGTATCTTCAAATATTATACTATTTCTAACAGTTGATCCTGCTCTTACAGTAACATTTGGTCCTATAACTGAGTTTTCTACTCTTCCTTCTATCTTACAACCATCACATACAAGCGAATTTAATATACTTCCAGTAACACCTATTCTAACAGGTGCTGCATTTTTACTTCTAGTATATATTTTCCAATTTTCGTCATATAAGTTTATTCCTACTTCTTCTGACTTTTTAATTAAGTCTATGTTAGCTTCTAAGTAACTATCATAAGTTCCTACATCTTTCCAGTAGCTGTCATAGCAGTGTAAGAAGATTCTTTCATTATCAGTTAACATTTTTGGTATAACATGTTTACCAAAATCAAGATCAGGAATTTCTTCATTTTCTATATATTTAATTAATGTATCTGTATTGAATATATATATTCCCATAGAAGCAAAATTACTCTTAGGGTTTTCTGGTTTTTCTTCAAATGATAATATTTTTTTAGTGTCATCTACCTCAAAAATACCAAATCTATTTGCTTCTTCATAAGGAACTGTTTTCGCTGCTATTGTTAGAGCCGCATTATTTTTCTTATGTTCATCTAACATCCATTGATAGTTCATCTTATATATATGATCTCCACTTAATATTAATACGTATTTAGCATTACTATTTTTTATATATCTAATATTTTGTCTTATAGCGTCGGCTGTTCCTTTATACCAACTTTTATCTTCACTTGTTTCATATGGTTGCAGTAATGTTATGCTAGAATCCCTTCTGTCAAAATCCCATGGTCTACCAGAACCTATATGTTCATTTAATGATAGTGGTAAATATTGTGTTAATAACGCTACATTGTATATACCAGAATTACTACAGTTACTTAATGTAAAGTCAATTATTCTAAATTTCCCAGCAAAAGGTACACCTGGTTTAACTCTATGTGCAGATAATATATCTAACCTAGAACCTCTACCTCCTGCTAAAATCATTGCTAAAACTTCCATGTTTTTATCCCTCCTAATTAATGTATAATATATTTTAACTTGAAAAAAACAATAGTCAACAAAAAAGGGCCAAAAAGCCCTTTTTAATATTTTTTTAATTCTTTTATAACTTCGTCAAATGAATAAACTAATACTCCGTGTTTTAGTATAGCTCCTAATACAAAGTGATTCATTGAATAGCTTGGTATTTCATATTTATTTGCACTTTTTAGCCTAATATCAGAATTTACTGCTATTATTTTTTTACCATATGCAATAGCCAATCCTAGCTCAACCATAACTCCAGCATCTTCATTAGTTACATCAAATATACATACATCTGAATTAAATACTGCATTTTTATCGTTTGTATATATTGTTTCTGGTGTAGGTAGAGTTTGCTTATCTTCATTAAAAGGTTGTTCTATTGGGTTAAATAATTCTATATCAGAAAATGCTTCTCTTAATAATTTACCTTCTTTTAGTCTTCTTTCAACTTCTGCTTCGTTAAATAAAGCTCCTGCTAAATATACTTTCATATATCCTACTTTATATCAGCTATTGCTTCAACACCTGGTAATTTCTTACCACCTAAATATTCAAGTGATGCTCCTCCACCAGTTGAGATGTGAGAGAATTTTTCAGCATATCCTAATTGTATAGCAGCTGCAGCTGAATCTCCTCCACCTATTATTGTGATAGCATCTTTAAGATTTGCTATAGCTTCACATACACCTATTGTACCTTTTGCAAAGTTAGACATTTCAAATACTCCCATAGGTCCGTTCCATACAACAGTTTTTGCCCCTTCTAATTCTTTTGCAAATAGTTCTACTGTAGCAGCTCCTACGTCTAATCCCATGTCATCTTCTTTAATTTCGCTTATTGAAACTGTTTCAAATTTAGCATCATTATTAAATTCTTTAGCTACAACTGTATCTATAGGTAATACTAATTTAACTCCTTTAGCTTTAGCTTTTTCTATTATTTCTTTAGCTATTTCTAATCTATCTTCTTCTAGTAAAGATTTACCTATGTTATATCCCATAGCTTTTAGGAATGTAAACATCATACCTCCACCAATTAAGATTTTATCAGCTTTTTCTATTAATTGTTCAATTATTTGTATTTTATCTGAAACTTTTGCACCACCTAAAATAGCAACATACGGTCTATTTGGATTTTCAACAGCTTGTCCTATGAATTTAACTTCTTTTTCTACTAAGAATCCTAGAGCTGTATTTTCACCTAAGTTACTTGCAATACCAACATTTGAAGCGTGAGCTCTATGAGCTGTACCAAATGCATCATTTACATACATATCTCCAAGACTTGCCCAGTATTTACCTAATTCAGGATCATTTTTAGATTCTTTTTTACCATCTAAATCTTCAAATCTTGTGTTTTCGAACATTAGAATTTCTCCATCTTTTAATTCAGATATAGCTTTTTCTAATTCTTCTCCTCTTGTTGATGGTACAAATTTAACTTCTTTACCTAATACTTCTGATAATCTAACAGATACTGGTAATAAAGTTTTTGAAGCTTTATCTTCTTCAGCTTTAACTTTTCCTAAGTGTGAAAAAGCTATAACTTTTGCTCCATTACTTAATAAGTATTCTAATGTTTCTTTTGCTGCTTTTATTCTATTATCGTCAGTAATTACACCATTTTTAATTGGTACATTAAAGTCAACTCTTACTAAAACTTTTTTACCTTTAACATTTAAATCTTTAACTGTTTTTTTCATTTTTCCTCCATTAAGAAGGCTTCTAGTAAACTAGAAGCCTATATTTTCATTATTTACTTGTTTTAAATTTATTTAGAAATTTCAACAAAGTGGTGTAATGTTCTTATTAATTGTGCAGTATATGACATTTCATTATCATACCATGCTACAGTTTTAACTAATTTTTTATCTCCAGCTTTAACTATCTTAGTTTGAGTAGCATCGAATAATGAACCAAATTGAATTCCAATTACATCTGTAGATACGATTGGATCTTCATTGTATCCATAAGATTCGTTAGCTGCTTCTTTCATAGCTGCATTTATTTCTTCTACTGTAACATCTTTTTTAAGTATAGTTACTAATTCAGTTAATGAACCTGTACCTACTGGAACTCTTTGAGCTGCTCCGTCTAATTTTCCTGCTAATTCAGGTATAACTAAACCAATTGCTTTAGCTGCTCCTGTTGTATTAGGAACTATATTTAAAGCTGCTGCTCTTGCTCTTCTTAAATCTCCTTTTCTGTGTGGACCATCTAATGTATTTTGGTCACCAGTGTAAGCGTGGATAGTAGTCATTATTCCACCTTCGATTCCAAATTTATCTTCTAAAACTTTAGCCATAGGTGCTAAACAGTTAGTTGTACAAGAAGCTCCTGATAAGATTGTTTCAGTTCCATCTAATATATCATGGTTAACATTATATACTACTGTTTTCATATCTCCTGTACCTGGTGCAGATATAACAACTTTTTTAGCTCCTGCTTGTATGTGAGCTTCAGCTTTTTCTTTTTTAGTGAAGAATCCTGTACATTCTAATACAACGTCTACACCTAATTCTCCCCATGGTAATTCAGCTGGGTTAGCGTTTGCAAATGATTTAATTTCTTTACCGTTTACAACGAAAGCACCTTCTTTAACTTCTACTGTACCATCAAATCTTCCTTGAGTTGAATCGTATTTAAATAAATGTGCTAACATTTTTGCGTCTGTTAAGTCATTTACTGCTACTACATCGAATTTAGGATCATTTATCATTAATCTTAATGCTAGACGACCAATTCTCCCAAATCCATTTATTGCTACTTTTACTGACATAATAATTACCTCCTATAATTTTTATAATTTTCATCTGTCAAACTCATTATAGCATTTTTAAAAAAAAAATCAAAGCACTTTTTTGTGAAAGTTTTAACAATAGGATATTTTTAAATAAATAAAGGGATAAAATATATATTTAATAATATTTTTTTTCTAGAATGCTTTTAATAAAAAACACTTAAATTTAATTAAGTGCTCCTATATATTTATTTAATTTTTAGTGAGACTATTTAAAAAAGTTTGTAATATAATAGTTGCAGCTATCATATCTACAACCTGTCTTTTTTCCTTAGCATTTTTTTTAGAAAAATTTCTTAAATAATACTCTGCTTCTTTTGTTGTATATCTTTCATCTACGTAAAATATTTCTATTCTACTGTCCATTTTTTTTAATTCTTCTGAAAATTTTTCAACTTTTTCAACTTGAATTTCGCTATTTCCATTTAATCTTAATGGTTTTCCCATAACTATCTTGTAAGTCATCTCTTCTTTGCAAATTTCAAGTATTTTTTTTATTGGATCTTCTTTTTCACGATTTATTGTAACAAGTCCTGTAGCTAATATACCTAAGGGGTCGCACTTAGCTACCCCTATTCTAACATCACCTAAATCTATTCCTATATATTTTTTCATTATTTTGCCTTTATAAATTCTATAGTTTCTGATAAAGAAGAAGCTAATTTAGCTTGGTCTTTTCCACCAGCTCTTGCAAAATCTGGTCTTCCTCCACCGTTTCCACCAGTTTTTGTTGCTATAAATTTAACAATTTCCCCAGCTTTATATTTCTTAGTTAAATTTTCACTAACTGTTGAAACAAACACTATATTTTCTTTATTTTTAGCCGCAAATAATATTACAACATTATCTAACTTTAATTTAGCTTTATCTGCTATTGTTTTTAAATCTTCGCTATCAACTTTTAATTCTTTAACAAGTATTTTAACACCGTTTACTTCTTCATACCCTTTTAATGTTTCGTTTAATTCAAGATCTATTAATTTTTCTTTTAATCTTAATATTTCATTATCTTTTTCTTTTAATTCTTCTTTATTTTTATTTATTTGTTCTAATAAATTACTTTGATCAACTTTAAAAATTTGAGACATATCATACAGATAATCCATATTTTCTCTAGATTGCTCATATGCAGACATAGCTGTTATAGCATTTATTCTTCTAACCCCAGAAGCTTTTGATTCTTCTGACGTTATATAAAATGAACCAACAAGTCCTGTATGAGAACAGTGTGTTCCTCCACACAATTCAGCTGAGTAATCAACTATATCAACTACTCTTACAATTTCTTTATATTTTTCACCAAATAAAGCAATAACCCCCATTTTGTCAGCTTCTTCTTGTGTTGTATATGTAACTTCCACTCTATTGTTATTTTGAATAATTTCATTTACTCTTTTTTCTATTTTTAAAATTTCTTCTTTAGTTAATGCTTTGTTATATGTAAAGTCAAATCTTAATCCTTTATCAAATACTAATGATCCTGCTTGATTTACATAATCTCCTAACACTTCTTTTATTGCCTTATGTAGTATATGTGTTGCTGTATGGTTTCTCATAGTTCCTGCTCTAAATACCTTATCTACTTCTAAATTAACTATGTCCCCAACTTGTGGCACACTACCTTCTAATATATCAATATAGTGCATGAATATATCAGATTTTTTAGCCATTTCTATAACTGAAGCCTTAAATTTATCGTTATAAATAATACCTTTGTCACTTACTTGACCACCTTGAGCTGAGTAAAATGGAGTTTTATCTAATATTAATTGAATACCATTCTCTGTTTTTTCAACACTTAAAACTGTTGCAGTATCAACTAATGTTTCATAACCTGTAAATTTAGTTTCTCCATGCTTTTTATAAAAGTCATCTATAAATTCATCCTTAATCATGTCACTTAAAACTACTCTAGCATTTTTAGATCTATTAACTTGTTCTTGTAATTTTTCGTTAAATTCTTCTTCACTTACTTTTTTACCATGCATATCGCTTACTAATTTTGTAAGTTCAAATGGGAATCCATATGTATCATACAACTTAAATGTAACATCTGAAGATAATTTATCTGTTTTTTCAATCTTTATTTGTTCTAATAATAGTTCAGTTCCTGATTTTAAAGTTTTAGCAAATTTTTCTTCTTCTTCTTTTAAAACTTCTTTTACCATTTCTTTTTTATCTACTAACTCTGGGTAAGCTTGTTTCATTGTATCTACTACTACATCAACTAATTTATGTAAAAATAAGTCTCCATTATTGAATACTTTTTCATTTTGAGTAGCACCTGTACCATAAGCACGACGAATTAGTTTTTTTAATATATATCCACGACCTTCATTACTAGGCATTACACCATCAGATATTAAAAACACAGAAGCTCTTATGTGATCTGCTATTATCTTAGAAGCTGTTGTATTTTCTTTTATATCTAATAAATTTTTTATTTCTTTTGTAATATTAGTAAATATATCTGTTTCAAAATTATTTTCTTTATTTTGTATAACACTTGCAATACGTTCAAGACCTGCACCTGTATCTATATTTTTTTCAGGTAGTGGTACTAAACTTCCATCTTCTAATCTATTCCATTCAGTAAATACTAGATTCCATATTTCTAAATATCTATTACCTTCTTCACCAAATTTTAGATTTAATTCTTCGTTATTAGGCCCCATATTTCTTGTATCAAAATATATTTCACTACAAGGTCCACAAGATCCAATAGGTCCTGCTGCCCACCAGTTATCATCATCACCTAATTTAGCCATGTGAGATGGGTCTATTCCTACTTCTTTAACCCATATATCATATGCTTCATCATCAGTATAGTGAACTGATATGTATAGTCTTTCTTTATCTAATTTTAATACTTCTGTAATGTATTCCCAAGACCATTTTATAGATTCTCTTTTAAAGTAATCCCCAAATGAAAAGTTACCTAACATTTCAAAGAAAGTGTGGTGTCTAGGTGTTACTCCTACATTTTCTAAATCGTTTGTTCTTATACATTTTTGATATGTAGTTATTCTTTTATATGGAGCTTTTTTTTCGCCTAAAAAGAACGCTTTAAATGGAACCATCCCAGCAACTGTTAATAAAAGTGTTTTGTCTTCTGGTATTAAAGATGCACTTTCAAAATGTTTATGATTTTTTTGTTCAAAAAATTCAATAAAACTTTTTCTAATTTCATCACCTGTCATGTACTTGCTCATAATCTCTCCTTTTTTAAATTTCTATTTTATCACTAATTTCTTTTAGATTTTGTAATATATTTAATGCCTTTAGTGGTGTTAGGTTATTTATATCTATATCATCAATCTCATCTTTTAATACAGTTAAATTTTTAACTTTATCCTCTAAATTTTCTTCATCTTCTAAATAGTTTTTACTATCAAATAAAGATAATTGCCCTATATTTTCTGTTTTTTGTATTAGTATATGTCTTTTTTCTAATTTTTCAAGAAGCTTTTTTGATTCTCTTAGTATTTCATTAGGAAGACCTGCTAATTTTGCTACATAATTCCCATATGATTTATCTGCGCTTCCTCTTGAAATTTTTCTTAAAAAAATTACTCTTTGATTTTTTTCTTCAACTTCTATTCTATAGTTTATTATTCTAGGATATCTATCTTCTAACTCATTTAATTCGTGATAATGTGTTGCAAAAATTGTTTTTGCCATTATTTTATCATGTATATATGTAGATATTGAAGATGCTAGAGATAAGCCATCATATGTTGAAGTCCCACGTCCCACTTCATCTAATATTATTAAACTATTTTTTGTAGCATTATTTAATATATTAGAAACCTCTGACATTTCTACCATAAAAGTCGACTGACCTGTTATTATATCATCACTAGCTCCTATTCTTGTTAAGAACTTATCTATTATTGAAATATTTGCTGACTTACAAGGTACATACATTCCTATTTGAGCCATTATACATATTAAGGCAATTTGTTTCATATATGTAGACTTACCTGCCATATTAGGACCTGTTAGTATTATAAAGTTTTTATCATTATTTAAAATTACATCATTTTCAATAAAAGCATCGCTTATTATTTTTTCAACAACAGGGTGTCTTGAATTTATTAATTTTAAATCACCATTATCATTAAATGTTGGTTTTACATAAGAGTTATCAATACTTACAGTAGCATAAGATGCTATTACATCTATATACGCTATAATATTTGATAATTCTATTAAATTATCTTTAAATCCTTTTATATATTCATTTAAATCTTGCAAGATTTGATATTCTAGTTCATTTAATCTAGCTTTAGCATTTACTATTTTATCCTCATATATTTTTAATTCTTCTGTTATATATCTTTCTGCATTTGCTAGTGTTTGTTTTCTAATATATGTATCAGGTACATCTTTAATATTAGACTTACTGATTTCAATAAAATATCCAAATATCTTATTATACTTTATTTTTAAATTTTTTATACCTGTTTTTTCTTTTTCTCTTAATTCTATATCAATTAAAAATTTATTTCCGCTATGTAGTATTTGATTTAATTCCAATGTATCGCTAGAGTAATCTTTTCTTATCATATTTGCTTCTCTAACAGAAAAAGGAGGACTATCTACTATAGTTTCATCTATTTTTTTTATTATATCATGTATATAGTCTAAATTAATATCTAAAAACTTATTTTCCCATAATTTTTTTATGTTTAAGTATTTTTTTAATGTTTTTGATATTGCAACTAAATCTTTTGCGTTACTAGAACCAAAAACTATCTTACTCAAAATTCTTTCTAAGTCATATATTTCTACTAATTCCTGCCTTAAATCGTCTTTTAGTATCATATTATTGATTAAATACTCTACATCATTTTGTCTTGATATAATTTCATTTTTATCTAGTAATGGATAATTTAAAAACTCTTTTATAAGTCTACTTCCCATAGATGATTTACATTTATCTATAATATATAAAAGTGAACCATAAGTAGTTTTATCCCTACCATTTTGAAAAATCTCTAGGTTTTTTGCACTTGTTAGATTTATATCAGCAAACTTTTCACTTTTCATAAGTGTTATTTTAGGAATTTCCAATTTTACTGCTATTTGATGCTCTAGTACATAATCTAAAACTAAACTACAAACATCTACTAAGAAGCTATCTTTTATACCAAAACTATCTAAACTAAGTATATCAAAGTACTCACATAAAAATTTTTCTCCATTTTTTACTTTATCTCTTATTGAAACTAAAATATTTTGTGTATTTAAATAGTCTTCTAATTTATTGTAGTTTGACTTTGTTAAAACTAGCTCCTTTATATCTAGTCTATATATTAAAGAATCCAGATTTGCTATATTTGAATATAGCGCTTTAAATGTATTTGTTGTTATATCTATATATGCTATATACGCTTTATCTTGGTCTATACTAATTGACGCAATATAGTTATTCTTTTTTGCATCTAAGTTATCCACATCAATTACAGTACCACGACTTATTACTTTTATAACTTCTCTTTTAACTATACCTTTAGCTAAACTTGGATCTTCTACTTGCTCACATATAGCTACTTTATATCCAGCATCTACTAATTTATTTATATATGAATTAGCGCTATGATACGGAATTCCAGCCATTGGTATTTCTACGTTTTTTTCTCTATTTCTAGAAGTTAGAGTTAAGCCTAAAATTTTTGACGCTATTTTTGCGTCATCAAAAAACATTTCATAAAAATCACCAAGTCTAAAAAAAAGTATCTCTTCTTTATATTGATTTTTTATCTCTCTATACTGCTTTAATAGTGGTGTTTCTTTATCAGCCATTATTTCTCCTCATTGTTATTATAGAAATCTTTTTCCCTAATATTAAAAGAATCAATTACACTTTGAGTTTTTATATTAGATTTATACCTATAGTATTCATATTTACTATATGTATGATACATTAAGAAAAAAACTATTACTACAATTAATATCTTATAAATTTTTTCCATTTTCAATAAACTTTCCTAATAATTTTAAAAGAAAGTCTTTAGAATTTCTACTAGCTAAATATACTAATTCATTGAATTCTATACCTGAATTGTCACCTAGTGAGTCTGATATAGATCTAATTATTAAATATGGTATATTAAGTTCTATGCAACTATGAGCAACTGCTGCTGACTCCATATCAACAGCAACCGCTTGAAATTCGTTATATATTCTTTCTTTTTCATTTTTACTATCAACAAATACATCGGCTGATGCAATTTTTCCATAATGTTTTTTTACATCTATTTCAATATCTTTTGTTAATTCTAACATAGAGTAGTCTGCTTCTAAATCTCTTTTAGAAGTACCTGCTATTTGACCTAATACATAATTTCCTGCAGCTCTTACATCAAATGTATATTCTACAAATGAGTTAGCTATAACTATGTCTAATGCTTTTATACTGTCTACATTACTTCCAGCTACTCCACTGAATATTATTTTCTCTACATTAAATATTGTTTTTAAAAGTGTTGTTGTTATACTTGCTCTTACCATACCTACACCTGATTTTACGACAACTACATCAAGTCCTTTGTAATTAGCTAAGTAAAATGTTCTACCGGCATAATTTTTTACTGTAACATCACTCATTTCAGATAAAATAACTGAAATTTCTTCTTCCATTGCCCCCATTATACCTATCATTTATTCATATCCTCCTTGTATTTTTCAAATATATTATAGCACTCATCTACAATTTGTTCATAAGATTTATCCTTAGGACTAACCTCATCTAAAACATCAACTGTTATCTTTTTAGGCTTCGGAAAATAACTAAATCTATCATATGCCTCATAAGCTCCATTTATACCAATACATCTAACATCTACATCTAGTTCTTTTGATAAAATAGCAAAAACTTTTTTAAATTCTTGTAAATTTCCATCCATAGTTCTACTTCCTTCTGGGAATACAAACACATTTTTACCTGATTTTAAAACTCCTGCTAACTTTTCTATACTTTCTTTTATATTTTTTTCAATATCAACTGTAATTACATTTGAATTATTTGCAACAAATTTCATAAATGGTGATTTAAAATATTTTAATATTGCTAAAAAGAAAGTATTTTTTCTCATTTTAAATGGTATTGCATAACTTAAAAGTGGCGCATCTACAAAACTTTCATGGTTTGCTATAAATATTGTTGGTTTATCTTTTATTTTTTCTTTTCCTCTAACTTCAAATCTAAAGTAAAGCTTTGCTAATACCCACATAAATGGTCTTGTAATATACGGTAAAAACCCAACTTTTAAATTTAATTCTTTTGAATTTTTTACTATTTCATCTAATTTATTTAATGATTCTGTAAATCCGCTAGAATTAGTAGATATAAGTTCCGATAATAATAAAAGATTGTAGTGAGTTATAAATATGTCGTTTGCTAATTTAATATTAAAACTATTTTCTATATATGTTCTAAACTCAACTAAATCTAGCGAGTCCATAGCTAACTCTACTTCTAAGCTAAATTCTGGATGAATATAGTCAATTTTTTTTAAATCCATTATATATTCTTTTAATTTAGCGTAGGCTATATTATTGGGTTCTTTCACTTCTTCTTTTTTAGTTTCTACTGCACCTTCAAAGATTTTAGGCAGCATAAATCTTCTTAATTTACCAACACGAGTTTTAGGAAGTTCTTCTTCAACTATTTTATAGTTTAGTATTTTTTCATAATTATGTACATTTTTATTATATAACTGTATAACGTTTTTTACGTATGTTGATATATTTCCTATTTTTTTAGATCTTATATATTCAAAATTTGGAACTACTATAGCAGCTAATTTATCATTGCTTCCAAATATACCAACTTCTTTTAATAAATCACTATCTTCTTTTATTAATTTATTTTCTAATTTTTCTGGATCTATATTTTTACCATTACTTAGTACAATCATAGCATTTTTTCTACCTATTATTGTCACATAACCTTCTTCATCTATACTTACTAAATCTCCAGTCTTAAAATATCCATCTTCTGTCATTACTTCTTTTGTCTTTTCAGGATTATTATAGTAACCAAGCATTACCATAGGTCCTTTTACTAGAAGTTCTCCATCAACCACCTTTATACTAACACTTTCTACTGGTTTTCCTATCGTTCCTATTTTATAGTGTTTTGGAACTGACCCCATAAATACTGGACTTGTTTCACTTAAACCATAACCTTCGCAGTATGTAAATCCTAGCACATTGAAAAATTCTATCATTTCAGGATCTGATTTAGCTCCACCTGCTATTATCGTACGAAGACTTCCTCCAAATGTTTTATGAACTTTTTTAAATATTAGTTTTGAAAACTTTTTGTTATTTACTTTTTTGGCAAGTTTATACATTAATTTCGCTATACGACTAGCATTTATCTTATCATTTATTGATTTATAGAATAATTTGTATAGCCTTGGTACACTTGATAATATTGTTATATTATTTTCATCTAAACATTTTAATATTTCAGTTGAACTTAATTTTTTACAAAGCACCACTGAATTTTGATTTTCATAATAGAAAAAGTATAGTACTGTACTCATTAGTGGTAATATATGGTGAAATGGTAATATTGCTAATATTTGTTCATCATCATATGTAACATCAAAGTATTTTATAGCCTCAATTTCTTTTATTATATTATTGTGGCTTAACATAACACCTTTTGGACTTCCTGTTGTTCCACTTGTATATATCATAACAGCTAAGTCATCACCAGAATGTGTATTTAATTCTGTTTCGTCATCTTTTTCTAAAATCTCTATTTCATCTAGGTTATATATATTTATATCTTTTATACCTTCAACTGATTTCATTGTTTGATTAGTTACAATTACTGTGTGTGAATTTGCATTAGATAAAAAGTATTCAATTTCTTCTTTTGTACTCAGTGCATCTATACATACAGGAACTGCATATCTATCCCATATAGCGAAAAAACTATATATCCATTCTATTCTATTTTCTGCTATTATTAAAACATTTTCTTTTTTGTTAATATCTTTATATATTTCTCTTGATAAATATTTTATCTTACTACACATCGTATCATAGTCAACTTTTTTTCCGTCCATATCAACTATAGCTAGTCTTTTAGATTTTTTTAGAAACATCTTACTCCCCTTTGTATTTTTCAAATACTTTTTTACACTCAGATACAATTTCTGATACAGTTTTATCCTTTGTAGTTATTTCATCTAGCACTTCTACTACAATTTTTTTTGGACGTGGAAATTTATCAAATCTACTATATGCTTCATAAGCTCCACTTATACCAATACATCTTATATCTACATTTAATTCCTTTGCAAGTACTGCAAATAACGGCTTAAACTCATCTAACTTCCCATCTTTTGTTCTTCCTCCCTCAGGGAAAATAAAGACATTTTCATTGTTTTTTATAAGGCCAGAAACTTCTTCTATACTATTTTTTATATCTTTTTCAATATCTATTGTAACTACATTTAAACTTTTTGATACTAATTTCATAATTCCAGAACTAAAATATTTTTTAAGTCCTAAAAAATTTGTCTTATATCTTATACCTAGTGGTATAGCCAAACTCATTAAAGGAGCATCAATAAAACTTTCGTGATTTGCAATAAATATTGTAACTTTATCCTTTATTTTATCTTTTCCTTTTATACTTACTCTAAAGTAAATTAAAGAGATTAGATGTACTAATATCGATGTAATAAATATTAATATCTTTGAGTGTTTTACTTCTTTAACTTTAGCCTCTTTTATTAAATCTTCAATCTTTTTATTATTTACCTTATTAAAAGCTTTTTCCTTTTTACTTACGTATTCACTTAAAAGCATTAGATTATTATTTTCTATAAATATATCATCTTCTAATGTAATAGAAAAAGTTTCTTCTAAAAAGTTTTTAAATTCTACTAAATCAAGAGAATCCATACCAAGCTCAACTTCAAAACTATAATTTGGATTTACATTTTCTAATCCTTTACTATTTTTAATATACTCTTTTAAAAGCTTATATTCTTTTAATTCTGGTTCTTTTATTATTTCTGTTTTATTTTCAGCATTGTTAAATAAATCTTTAAATGTAAATCTTTTTAACTTCCCTACACGTGTTTTAGGTAATTCATTTTCTACTATTCTATAATCTAGTATTTTTTCATAATTATGTGCACTTGCATTATATATTTGGATAATATCTTTTATATGCGTTTTAATATTCCCTATCTTATTTTCAACTATATATTTTCTATTAGGGACTATTATTGCATTTAATTTATCATTTTGCGCAAAAATTCCAATTTCTAATATAAGGTTATTAGAATCTTCTAATATTTTATCTTCTAATTTTAGAGGATTTACATTTTTACCATTTGATAAAACTATCATTTCATTTAGACGTCCTAATATTGTAATAAATCCATCCTCATCCACAATAGCTCTATCTCCTGTTTTAAAATATCCATCTTCTGTCATTACTTCTTTTGTTTTTTCAATGTTATTATGATACCCCAACATAACAACAGGGCTTTTTACTTGTAATTCTTCATTTAAAACTCTAATAGTAGCCCCTGTCATAGCCTTTCCTATTGTGCCTGCTTTATAGTTTGTTCTTCCACTACCAGCTACTACCGGACTTGTTTCACTAAGCCCATAACCTTCGCAGTATAAAAAACCAAGTGTGTTGAAAAATTCTATCATTTCAATATCTGCTTTTCCTCCACCAGATACCATGGTTCTAAGCTTTCCTCCAAATTTATCGTGTACTTTTTTAAATATAAACCTACTAAATTTAATATTATTTACTCTCTTAGCTAATTTATACATTGTTCTTGTTATAAAAGATGACATTATTTTATCTTTTATAGGCTTATAAAAAAGTTTATAAACTCTTGGAACTGCTGATAATCCTGTTATTCTATTTTCATTTAAACATCTAAATATTTCGCTGCTTGTTAATTTTTCAAGCAAGACCACTGAATACATTTGTTCATGGTGATAAAAATATAGCCCTGTTGAAACTAGTGGGAAAATATGATGAAAAGGTAATATTGCCAAGGTTTGTTCATCATCAAAAGTAAATCCTAAACTTTTTATTCCCCTTACTTCATTTTCTAAATTATTAAAACTTAACATTACTCCCTTAGGTTTCCCTGTAGTTCCACATGTATATAGCATTAGTGCTAAATCATCATTTTCTGGATGATTTGGATTTCTATCGTTATTTATCACGCCAATTTTAATTTCGTCTAAGTTATATTTCACTATATTCTTATCTTCAACTAAATTCTTTGTTTTATTTGTGACAATGACAACACTAGCACCTGATTCAGTTAAAAAATAATCTATTTCTTCTTTTGTGCTTAGCGCATCAACTGGTACTGGTGTTGCATATCTATCCCATATAGCAAAAAAACTATATATCCACTCTAATCTATTTTCAGCTATTATTAAAACTTTATCTTCCTTATTTATTTTTTCATAAATTTTTTCACTTAAATACTTGATACTGTCAACCATTTCGTTGTATGTGATATGTTTACCATCAAAATCAACTATGGCTAATTTATCTGATTTTTTTAAAAACATCTTCCCTCCAAAAATATTTCTTTTTCAAGAAATTATACCATTTTTAAAGCTAATTTTGCAAATAAATTGTTGACAATGTGTAGTTTTAGTGGTAATATTTAAGTACAGCAAGGAATTAACTTGACTGTCTAATTTTCGTGGTCACCGAATGTAAATTTAAGCGACTTGTAAAGTCGTCGTCCGTGAAGACTAAATGTAGTATAAAACTTTACCCGTGTACCTAATAAGTTACGGGTTTTAATTTTGAAAGGAAAAAAAATGAATCTATATATATATTCTGATGAGTCTGGAGTTTTTGACAAGAAAACAAATGATTTTTTTGTTTTTGCTGGTATACTATTTACATCAAGAGATGATAGAAATAAGTTAAAAAGTAAATACTTAACTCTTGAAAAAAGTATTAAATATGACAAAGAAATATCACCTAAGGAAGAATTAAAAGCTTCTAATTTAGCAAATAAGACAAAAAAAAGACTTTATTCTTATCTAAAAGATGTTATAAAGTTTTCAGTTATAATTGACCTTAGAAAGCTTTATGATTATAAAGGTAAGGATAATAAGCAAAGATATTTAGATTATGCCTTCAAAATTGGACTTAAAAGAACTTTAAAAAAATTAGAGAAAAATAATATACTGAAGCTAAATGAAATTGAAAGAATATTTATAGAATGTGATGAACACACAATAGCTACCAGTGGAATTTATGATTTACGTGATACTATTTATAATGAATTTAAGTATGGTGTTGTAAACTTTAATCATAATGCTCAATATGGTGCTATTATTCCTGATTTAGTAGATGTTGAAGTAAAATATTTAGATTCTAAAAATAACGCACTTATTCGTTGCGCTGATATTGTATCAAACTTTGTTTATACTTCTTATAGAGACTTTAATATAGCTAGAATAGAAAAATTAAATAATGAGGTATATATTGAACTGTTACCTTAAAAATAAGGCTATATGCCTTTTTTTATTGACTTTGTTATTTAAAAATGTTATTGTTTACTAAGTTTTATGTACTAGAGAATTAATAACTATGGCATTAAATTTCATTTATTTTACTTTTAATTGTAGCGTTTTTTTGGTTTATACCTAATAAAAAAATTAAAGGATTGGAGGATAATTTTGAATAATAAATCAGAGAAAAAAGCCTTATTATTTGGGGTTTTGATAAATATAATAATGGGGATTGCAGGTATTTATATGTATTTCATAACAGATATAGATGCTTTATTTCTAGATGGTAGCTTTAGTTTAATTTCAGCAATTGGTTGTATTTTTGCAATTATAATCACTAAATACTCTAATGTTAAAACTAAAAGATTCCCATACGGTTTAAACTTTTTAGAGCCACTATATGCTAGTATAAAAGGAATTTTTATTTTATCTTTAATAATAGCTGCAGGTATTTCAGCTATTACTAAGTTATATAATTTCTTTTTCTTAGATAAGGGTCAAATTCTAGAAATGGGAGAAGTATTAAATTACTCTTTATTAATGACCGTTTTATGTTTTTTACTAAGTTATATATTTTATTACTATAACAAAAAAATTGGCAGAAAAAGTATAATATTAACTACGGAGTCAAAAGCATCTTTTGTAGATGGAGTTATTTCATTAGGACTTGGAGTAGCAATTTTATTAATATCATTTTTACCAAAGCAAGGTAACACTTTATTTGTATATTATATAGGGGATTCTTTAATAACTATAATTTTAATTGCTTTTACTACTAAAGAACCTTTAGATGCATTTAAAGAAAGTTTTACTGAACTAATGTATGGAACAATTAAAAAGGGTAAAATAAAAAATGATATAGAAAGTATAATATCTAAAAAAGATGACGCTTTTTATACCGTTAATATATCTTCTATAACTATTCATAAAGTTGGTAAGAAAATAGATGTTAATATATTTATAGATATATCTAATAAAAATGTTAAACTCGTTGAGATATATGAATTTAAAACTAAGCTTTTTGCAGAGCTAAATAAGAAATATAGAAATATAGGATTAAATATTGTATTAGACTAAAGGGTGAGAATTATCTCACCCTTTTTATTAAATCTAGTACTTTGACTTCTATTGTATTAATTATTTTAATAAATTCATCATCAGATTTACCACTAGGATCATCTAATCCCCAATCAAACTTTTCTACCTTATATGAAAAACTAGGGCAAACTACATTACAACCCATAGTAATTACATAATCAACTTTTGGTATATCTTCTATTAATTTTGGCTTTTGAGAAACTTGCATATCAATATCATGAATTTTTTTCATAAGTCTTACAGCATCTTCGTTAATTTTATCTTTTAACATAGTCCCTGCAGAATAAACTTCTAATATATCTTTTCCATATTTTTTAGCTAAAGCTTCTGCTATTTGACTTCTACATGAATTATGCACACATAAAAATACTACTTTTTTCTTCATTTATTTTGTACCTTCCAATTATTTTCTGAAAACCAATGATAATTTTCTGAAAGATTATCATTTTCAAATACTTCAAACATTTCTAAAAAACCATCTGCTAGCTTATATTCTTTTAAACTACTTTTTTCAATCCAAAAAACTTCACCCTCACAAGAAGATTTTAACTCACCTTCATACTTATCTGTCTTATATAAAAAAACAATATAACGGTAATTTCCCATTTTATGCGTAAATTGTTTTAAACCACAAAGTTTTACATCTGTTATGGTAAGTCCTGTTTCTTCTTTTACTTCTCTAATTACTGAATCAACAAAAGATTCCTTAAACTCAACATGCCCTCCTGGAAATGTAATACCATTCCAATCAGATTTTTTTCTATCTAATACTAATATACGATTTTCATCATATATCATACACATATTTGTTAAAATACAAACTTCTTCTCTTGCCATATTACTTATCAACTCTAATATTAAACTCTAATATATTATCTTCATATGAAATTTTTGTATCATCTGCTAACATAAAAAGAAGTTCTAATTCTGCTTCTTCTGAATTTTCTCCTACCAATTCCCAGAAAAAGTCATATTCTAAATCTCTATGTATCTTATAATTTGAAAATATCTCTTCTAATTCATATTCACTAATATATACATCTGATTTTGCTTGTAAATAATAATGCTCACTATCCTCTTTAATATTAAGCGAAATATCTTTTCCATCTCTTTCAAGAAAATACTGAACTACCTCATCTCCCATTTTAACTATCTTTTTCTTAACCTCTTCCAATTTTTTATTCCTCCTCTTATTCCTAGTATTATTGGTAGATATACAGAAACTACTATACCTGCAGCTAATCCTGAATTATATAAATTTATTCCTCCATGTACCGTTCCTACACTTGTTACTGTTGCATAGAATAATATACCTGCTATTATTCCATTTATTACGCCAAATTTACCTGCTATAGGTGCTAATGTTGTTGATAAAAATACTGTTAGTAAAAATATTGTTATTGATATATCATGACTAAAAATATACTTTGATGCTATTACACCTATTAGTATCGGGTATACATTTTTTAAATGTTTACCAAATCCACCAAAGGCGACTAGGGCAAATAGTCCTGTTAGAACTGGTCCGTTTAATCTTTGATAATATATGATAATTAAAAGACCTAAAACACCTAAAGTTCCCATATTAAATAATGAAATTTCAAGACCATCTTTTTGTATAAAATCACTTACTAATATTCCTGTATGCTTGTATAAATTTAATAATTTTTTTATGAAATTTTTTCTAGTTCTAATATATCCTAAAATCATTAAAAATATAAAATACATTAAAAGTAGTATAAACAATCTATAGTCAAATTTGTCATAATATCCATTATTAAGGTCAAATTCTATTCCTGATGCTTTTACTACAGAATACAAAACTATTCCTATCATACCACCTGCTAAGCCAGAGTTATACAAGCTATATCCACTATGAAAGTGAACAACGTGTTTTGTAACAAAGGGAAATATAAATGATATTATTATGGCTAATATAAAGCCAATATAGGGTATAGAACTTACAACTGGAGCTAATGATGTTGACATTAAAGCACCGACTACCACACTTCTATAACTTTTTTTTAAAAATTTTGCATGAAAATATGTACCTATATAAAAGGGGATAATATTTAAAAGAGTTTTCCCCATTAGTGCATAACCTAGCATTAAAAATATGGCAGTAATTATAAATCCATTAATTCTTAAGTCTAATTTGTATAGTAATAGGATATTAAGTAATGTAATTACTGAAGCATTTATTAAAGCAGCTGAAGTTCCTGCAATATAAAAGTAGTCTGTAGTTAATATATTATTAGATTTTGTTATTATAACTAAACCTCTATATATATTTTCTAAGTCATCATTTAAAAACGCATATATCAACATAGCTATTGGCAAAATAGATATGATAATATAGTTTTTTGTTATATTTCTCATTTTACTCCTTTACATATAAAGAAAATAGCTAGAGATAACTAGCTATTTATCAAATATTTCTTTTAAATATCCGTATCCTCTTTCTTCCATTTCATCATATGAAACAAATTCAAGTGATGCACTATTTATACAATATCTAAGTCCACCTTTATCAGATGGTCCATCATCAAATACATGACCTAAATGAGAATTTGCTACTCTACTTTCAACTTCTATTCTTCTCATATTATAACTTAAATCCTCTTTATACTTAACAACTTCAGTAGATATTGGCTTTGTAAAGCTAGGCCAACCACATGATGAGTTGAATTTATCAAGTGATGAAAACAAAGGTTCACCACTTGCTATATCTACATATATTCCTTTTTCAAACTTATCAAAGTATTCGTTATTAAATGCTGGTTCTGTTTCACCATTTTGGCTAACACTGTATTGAATATCACTTAGAGATTTTAGTTTTTTTTCATCATATTTAGAATATTTTTCTTTTTCTATTATTGGTTCATAGGCTAGATTTAAATCAATATGACAATATCCATTTGGATTTTTTTCAAGATAATCTTGATGATATTCTTCTGCAATTATAAAATTAGATAATTTTTCTAATTCTATTGCTACTTTATTATTCTCATATTCTTTTTGAAGTTCATCTAATGATTTTTTTATATCATTATAATCATTAATATCTGTATAATATATTCCAGTTCTATACTGTCTTCCTACATCTTCGCCTTGCTTATTTACAGATATTGGATCTATAACTCTATAATAGTAATCAAGTAATCTACTAAGGCTTACTTTACTCTTATCATATGTTATTTCAATAGTTTCTGCATGGTCTGTAATTTTTAACATTTTATAATTTGTTTCAGTAGTATTACCATTAGCATAGCCTGAAATTACTTTAGATACACCTTTTATTCTTGAAAAATACGCTTGCATTCCCCAAAAGCAACCACCTGCTAAATATATTTTATCCATAATATCACCTTATTTCATAAAAGCAAGTGATCCCATAGGATCCCAAGGTTTTAAAACTATTGGTTCTTTTTCTAATGATTTTTTCATTTCTTCAGTTAAATACTTTTTATTTATTACAACTTGATATGTGTATCTATCCATCCAAGCATCTGTCATTAAAAAGTATCCTTTTTTACCTGGTTCTTCTCCCCAGCTATTTTCTACTTTCCAACGATTAGCAACACCATCTACTAAATTAACACCAGATAATACCATAGCATGTGTCATTAAACTATCACAATAATCTAATGCTTCTTCTTTAGTCAAATCAAAGTTAATATTATAGCTATTATTAATATCAAAAATATCTAAATCCATAAGTCCTAAAACTCTATCTGAACTTTGACCTACATCACAACCAAACCATACTGTGTATCCATCTTGAAGTTGACTAATTGCTAGTTTTTTTAGTACATCCATAGGTACATTTAAGTATTTTACATCTCTTCCTGAAATTACATTACCTAAATATGAAACTGTAAACGTATTGTAATATGGTTTATCCTTTGTAGGTGCATTTATTATACTTACATAGTCATCTAAATCAATTCCTACATATTTATCATAAAATTCTTTCGGTGTAATATTTGCATCTCTTACAAACTTACCATCTTTATCTTCAAATTCAAAATCAAAACTTTTAGGAGGTTCTCCTAAACTTACTGCTAGGAATGAATAAATTTCATCTAGTATTAATTCTTTTTCTTTTACTAATTCTTCTAAACTTGCCTTATTTTCATTTAACTTTCTTAATTTAACTGCAGCTTGTCTTAATTTTTTGTTAAGTAAACTATTTAATTTTACAGAACTTGTACTATGGAATACATCTGGCATAACATATTTTGGAACGATCCCATATTTCTTTATAATCGATACTAACATATCCCATTGACCACCATCTTGTTGTGGAGTAGTTAATAGGAATCTAACTATTCTAGAGTCTATATCCTCATCTTTAGTTTTTATTATATTTTCTAAAAAATAGTTTGATTTTTCTAACTTATCCCAGAAAAATGTATATGTTTGAGATAATTCAAAATCCAATATATTAAAATCCTTATTTAATTTATGTCTAAAATTATTTAATGCTGCAAACATCCAACATCTACCTGATTGTTTTTGGTTTGAAACTTTTCCTGTTTTAATATCTAGTGAATATATATGTTGATCTAATGTAGATGCTTTTGTATTAAATGTTGCATTATTTATTCCATTTTTTTGTACAGAATTTTGTAGTGTTTTTAAATTTCTTGTTTCATAATTTTTACTATATTTTTCTATATTATCTAAACTGATTTCTCTCATTTTGTAATCCTTTCTACCCTAACATATATTTTTGTAATTTTCTACTGCTTAATGCAAGGACTAATGTTCCTATTATTAAAATAGTTGATAGGGCATTAATTGTTGGGCTTATTCCATATTTTAACATCGAGTATATTTGTATAGGTAAGGTATCAGAACCTGGCCCTGTAACAAAGCTTGTTATTACATAATCATCTAATGATAATGTTAATGACATTAAAAATGCAGAAATAATACCTGGTTTCATACTAGGTAAAATAACCTTTGTTAGACTTTGAAATTCTGTTGCTCCTAAATCTCTAGAGGCTTCAATTATTGAATAATCAAATTCGTCTAATCTAGACATTATTATGAATAGAGAAAAAGGAATATTAAAAGTTGTGTGTGCTATAAATATTGACATCATTCCAAGAGGTATCATTTTATTCATATTAAAGAATATTAAAAGTGAAACCCCTATTATTATATCTGGCAAAACTAAAGGGATATAGGCTAATAACTTAACATATCCTTTAATACGGTAGTTATACCACTTAATACCAATGGCTCCTAATGTTGCTATTATTACAGCTATAAATGATGATGTTAATGCAATAATTATACTTCTAAAAAATGTGGCCCATAATTTAGGTGAACTTAAAAATAGTTCCTTATACCATTTAAGTGAAAATGCTTTCCACATATATGCTTTTG
This sequence comes from Oceanivirga miroungae, assembly GCF_902505095.1. Lineage (GTDB taxonomy): Bacteria > Fusobacteriota > Fusobacteriia > Fusobacteriales > Leptotrichiaceae > Oceanivirga > Oceanivirga miroungae. The sequence continues at coordinate 909,048 of NZ_CABWIB010000001.1, forward strand.
ATTCGTTAAATGATAGCACTATCAACATTATTATAGGTAGGTATAAAAATACTATTACTGAAAAAAACACTATTTTTGAAAATCTATTGTTTGTCTGCATTTTTACCCCCTATTATTAAAGTAAATATTGTTATAATTATAAATACTGTAGATATAGCTGCTGCACTTGGCCAATCACGAAGCACAAACATCTTATTAGCTATAATATTACCTAACATGATTCCATCAGTTCCACCTACTATATCGGGAACTGCGTATGATCCAATTGCTGGGATAAATGTTAAAATTATCGCTGTTATTATTCCACCTTTAATTCCTGGTACGAATACTTTTAAAAGTGCCTTATTTTTAGTTGCTCCCAAATCTCTTGCAGCATCTATTAAAGAAAAATCAAATTTTTCTATAGCTGAATACAAAGGGAGTATTGCGTACGGCATAAATATATACACACTAATTAGTATAACTGCAAATTTATTATATAACATAGGTATAGGGTTTTGTAAATTAAATACAGTCATAAAAAATCTATTTATAATACCATTATTTCCAATAAGACCAACAACTGCAAAAATTCTAACTAGAAAGTTTGTCCAAAATGGTATTACAATTAATAATAACCATAAATTCTTATGTTTTGATCTTGATATGTAGTAAGCTGTTGGTATCGAAATTATTACAACTATAAACGTTATTATAATAGACATCTCCAGTGTTTTATATGTTATGTACATTAGTTCTGGAGTTAGTAATTCACGATATGCATCTAATGAAAAACTTGTATATGATTTAATACCTCCATAAACTCCTTTTTTTAATATACTAAAGTATACTATTATTAAAGTGGGTATCATAAAAAATATTGTAAGCCATATTGTAATCGGTAAGTAATATAGTTGTTTTAAATTTTTTTCCTTATATTTATTTTTCATTTTCTACATCACCTCTACAAGATAAGCATCTTCATAGTTCCAGTAGAAATACACCTTCTCTTTCCATTCAAATAATTCGTCTTGTTCTACAAACTCTCTATGTTGTTCAAATGCTTTAAATATTTTATCTGAATTATCTAATTTAATAAATAGCTTACTTTGAAATCCGTTATATATTACTTCATCTACTATTCCTTCTAGTATTTTATATTTATCATTTGGATTGTTTGGCATCTTATTATCAGCTAGTATCTTCTCTGGTCTTAATGTTAATTTAACTTTATTTCCAACTTTAACAGGCTTGTCTAATTCTACTTTAAATTCTCCTAAATCCTTTTCATAAGCTATAGCGTAATTATCATATACTTTTATAATTTCGCCTTCTAAAAAGTTTGTTTCTCCAATAAAATCAGCAACAAATGTATTAACTGGAGTTTCATATATTTCATTTGGTGTCCCTACTTGTAGTACATCCCCTTTATGCATTACAGCTATTCTATCAGATATACTTAAGGCTTCACTTTGGTCATGAGTTACAAAAACAAATGTGATTCCTACTTCATCATGTATAGTATCTAATTCTATTAAAAGCTTTTGTCTTAGCTTTGCGTCAAGTGCTGATAATGGTTCATCTAATAATAGCACTTCTGGTTTATTTATTAATGCTCTTGCTATTGCTACTCTTTGTTTTTGTCCCCCTGATAAGCTATCAGGATATTTATCACGATGTTCAGATAAACCTACTAAATCTAGGTACTTATGAACTTCTTTATCTATTGTATCTTTATTTGCTTTTTTTAATTTTAAAGAAAATGCAATATTATCATAAACTGTCATGTTAGGAAATAGAGCATAATTTTGAAAAACTGTATTTACATTTCTTTCGTTTGGCGCCAGATGGTCAATTCTCTCACCATTAACTCTTATTTCACCGCTATCTGGACTAATAAATCCAGCAATCATTTTAAGTAGGGTTGTTTTCCCACATCCACTAGGTCCTAAAATAGAGAAAAACTCTCCTTTTTTTATATCAAGGCTCACATTATTCAATGCCTTGTACCCATCTTTAAATTCTTTTGAAACTGAAATAATTCTTAATTCGTTTTCCAATTATCTACCTCCTTAGTTTGTTTTTTTATATTATATCAAAAAAATTTTTTTTTTAATACTATACATTCATTAAATTCTTTTTAGAAAGCTCTAAAAGATCTTTGCTCCTACTTTTTATCTTAGGAATTATTATTTTTATATTTTTATTTTTCTCTTTTATAAACCAAGTTTTAAGAATTTCTACCTCATCTAAAAATTCTTCATTTAATATTATCCGATTAGGTAATATGTTATCATTATAGTACATAGATATTATGTTTATTAAATTATCATCTTCTATAAATTCATTAAAAGTATAAATTTTTTTATCTAGTACCTTCCCATTTATTACCTTTAAAATAGATGCATATACCTTATCATTTATTCTTTTTATATAAAAGACATCTTCAAATATTTTTGCAGTAGATTCTATAACTTGAGATACTGATAATCTAGAAAGTATTTCTAATTTTTCCTTTTCTATTATAGCTTTTTCAAATTGCATATTTTTAGTATAGGTCATCATATTATTTTCAATACTTTTTAAAATACTTGTATCTTTATTTTCCAAAAACTTTATTAAGTTATTAAATGGCTTTTTGTAATAAGTTATGGTATCTAAAGACTTATTTACACATATTCCATTACACCTTTTTATATGATAATTCATACAAGGCTTATCATATATCTTATCTAAATTAGAATATCCACATTCATATATATCAAATGATTTTAATAAAATAGAATGTAACTTTTTCTTATTCATATTTGGATATGGTCCAAAATACATAGACTTATCTTTTAATACTTTTCTTTCTATTTTTAATTTTGGTAAATTATCTTTTGTTATTTTAATATATGGATAAGTTTTTTCGTCTTTTAATAAAATATTATATTTGGGTTTGTACTTTTTTATTAAATTATTTTCTAAAATAAAAGCCTCTAATTCATTATTACACAAGAAAAATTCAATATCTTTTATATTTTTTACTAATTTTTCTGTTTTTATATTATGTGCACCTATAAAATATGAACTTACCCTGTTTCTTAAATTTTTGGCTTTTCCAATATATATTATTTTTTTATTTATATCCTTCATTAAATAAACACCAGCAGATTCTGGTATTTTTTGTCTATCTATTTTCATTTTTATACTCTTTATATACAGTAAGAAGTGTTAAATCATCATCTAATTCATAGTCTTTTAAACTATGTTCTATTTTATCTATATTATGTCTGTCTTTTAAAAACTGTTCTTTTAAATTTTCTATACCGTATAGTTTATCATTTTTAATTGCTTCTGTAATACCATCAGTATAAAGTAGAATTACAGAATCATCTTTAAATTCTATTTGTTTTTCTTCAAATAAGACTAAATCTGAAAATTCCTTTTTTGAAAATAGTCCTAGAACTTGTCCTTCTGTTTCAAGTTCTATAACCTTGTTATTTTCAATAATAAGTCCTGGCTCCTGTGAAGCTTTTGTATACATTATTGTATTTTTATTAGTATCTATTATCATACAAAAAAGACTCACAAACTTCCCACTTGGAAATACTTCTATAATCTTTTCATTTAAGCACTCGACTAACTCTTTAGTACTTTGATATTTGCCAACATATTCTCTTAAAAATACCCTTAACATTGAAGATAATAAAGCTGCAGGAATCCCATGTCCTGATATATCAGCAAATATTACTGCAATTTTATTATTTTCTAGAAATATCACATCACAATAATCCCCACCTATACCATTTGATGGTTTAAATAAATATGAAATATTATACCCATTAAAGCTTATATTATTTTTGGGTAAAAAACTTTGTTGTATATCTTTTGCTAAACTAATTTCATTTTCTATGTCATCTAACATCAATTTTAATCTATTATTAAGTTCTATATTTTCATATTTTAAATTAGTGGCATTTGCTAATTTTTTTATTGTATTAATAAAAGATGTTATATTAACTGGTTTTTCTATAATTGCATCTACAAATTCAACCATTTTTAGAGCTTTTTCACGTGCTTTTACATCTATTACTAAAACAACCATAGTATCACTGTTTTTGTTTTTTATTTTCTTTATTTCTTCTTCTTTTTCAGATTTATAATTAGTAAAATCAATAATATATATATCTTTTATTCTTGAATCATGTTCTTTATTAAAAAAGTTTGACTCATATCTTTCCTTTACTAAAAAAGAATTTTTCATAAGAGTTTCTTTTAAAAGATTTCTTAATTTTTCATTATTCATATATATTTTAGTTTGAAATGTACCATAAATCCCTAATTCTTTATATTCTTCATATGTTTTAAATATTCGTATATACTTTTTTAAATCTATATCAAAATCACTATCCGATAAAAATATGATTTCTTTTTTTAAAATTTTACATAATCTAAATATATTAAGTAGTTCATTTAAAATGGATACTTCAATTTTTATATTATTAAGATCAACTATAAAAACATCATAGTCATTACTGTATCTTTTTAGTTTTTTTTCAACATCAACATAATTTGTATATTTTAATATTTTCTCCATTAGTTTCCTTTAACTAATGCTGCTAAAATTCCGTTTATAAACTTTTTAGTTTTTTCATCTCCATATATTTTAGATAATTCTACTGCCTCATTTATTGCAATCTCAAATGCTTCATTTTTTATCTTTATTTCATAAAAAGACATCTTAAGTAAAACTCTTTCAACAGCACCCAATCTTTCAAAAGTCCAACCTTCTAAATTTTCTTTAATGATATCTATTACTTTATTTTCATTTTCTATATATGCCTTTATATAATTTTTTAAAAAGTCTTCCTTTGATTTATTTAATACTTTTTCATTTTCAATTATGAAATCATCTACTCTTTTTAAAGTGTCACTTTCAAAAATCAGCTCATGTTCAAATAATATTTTGAAAATTTCTTCTCTTATTACCCTTATTTCTAATTTTTTTTGCATTAATTTTCTCCTACAAATTCTTTTTCTTGTATTTCTTCAATAGCTAATTCATCACTTATCATAACCACTTTTAGACTAATTTTTTTAGGTTTAACACCTATCATTTTTTCTAAGTGTTCTTCTAACTCAACTTTTATTTTATCTAGTTTTTCATTTAGGTTTTGTGTTTTATAACATTCTATATCTATATTAATATCTGGAGTTTTTCTTGTAGGTATTATATTAACTTTAACTGTTTTTATAATATCCTTTACTTCTAAGAAATTTTTTATAATATTTTCTAGAGTTTTAAAATTAACCTCTATTTTACCATTTTTTGTATTTGATAAAATTGTTTTTTTCTTTTTAAATAGCCCCTCTGTCATTGATAATAGATATATTATAAAATATAGAGCTAATAAAACAATTGCTATTATGTGATATAAGTTATTATCAAAATTAGAAAGAAGCACTTCTAAAATTTCTTTAACCTTACTTGGATCTATTATTAAATAAATCATAAGTATTAAAAATAATATTTTAGCTACTAAACTAATAAGATAATTTAAAAATTTAAACATTTTCTTCATCTCCTGTCTTAGTAGTTTCTACTTCTATTTTTTCGTAAGAAACCACAATTATATTTATTTCTTTTACAGTTATTTCAGTAAGCTTTTCAATATTTTCTTTAACTTTTTCTTGGATTTGGCTTGAAATATTTACAATATTTTTACCGTAAACAATAGAAATTTGCATATCAATAACACATTCACTATTTGTCATTTCTACTTCTAGACTATTTTGAAGATTTTTCTTAAAAAAATTCCCCTTATTTTGTTTAGCTATTCCTAAAACACCATCAATATCTTCTAGTGTTTGTACAATTATTCGCTTTATAACATCTGGCGATATTAAAATTTTACCATTACTATTCATATTCCCAACTCCATTCTTGCATATCTTTATATAAAGGTATTTTTAATTCTATTACTTCTTCTTTTCTTGGATGTTTAAACTTTAAATAATATGCATGTAATAATTGTCTTCCTTTATACTTATTATTATCATTATATAACTTATCACCTAATATTGCGTGTCCTATATATGAAGTATGTACTCTTATTTGATGTGTTCTTCCTGTTAGCAAAGTACACTCTATTAAACTTATATCATTTTCTTTATTATATGCCAATCTTTTTATTATTGTCTTAGCTTCTTGTCCTCTTTTGTCTATTATTCTTCTTAAATTGTCGTTATCTTTGTAAATTGGAGCATCTACAATGTATTCTTTTTTTTCGAGTTTTCCCTCTACTATTGCCATATATTTTTTCTTTAGATCTCCAAATTTTTGTAAATAGCTTTGCGAAAAAGCATTTTTAGCAACTACTATAAGGCCTGTTGTATCCATATCTAGTCTATTATAGAATCTAGGTACTGTATTTATATGAGCCACAACAAAATTAGCAAGTGTAAAATCTACTTTTTTTAAAGTGGGGTGTGTTACTAAATTATATGGTTTATTTATAACTAATATATCCTCATCTTCAAAAACAATATCTAATTCTTTTTTTATTGGCTTAATATTTGTTTCTTTTTCTTTTTCATAAACTTTTAATATACCTGTACTAGGTAATTTTTTAGAAGCTTTTACTTTTTTACCATCTAAAAATATTTGTAAAGTTCTCATACTTCTACTAGAATAAGAGTGATATGTTTTTAAATACATAGACACTCTCATTCTTCTTGTACTACTATCTAATTTAAATTTTTTCATAATAACTTAGGTACAACTAAAACCCCTGATACAGGTCCAGCGTGAGTTCCCACTGTAGGCCCTATTTCAACAATTGGTTTTATTATACTTGCCTTTCTATTATAGTTAGAAACTTGACTTCCCAATTTATTTATAAACTCAAGTTGTCCTCTTGTTCCACCATAAGCTAATACTACATAAGTGCTTTGATTTTTGTATATATCGTATACGTTTCTTTCTACATATTTTATAATAGAACTTTCTCCACCTAATACTTTTTTCTCTACACTTAAAGTTCCATCAACCATAGTAATAATTGGTTTCATATTGAAAAAATCACCTATTTTTTGACTTGTTTTAGATATTCTTCCACCTTGTTGTAGATATTTTAATGTATCTATCATTATATACAATTTAGATCTATCTCTAACTTTTATTAAGTGCTCTACTATTTCATCCATTTCATAGTTATTATTTACTTTTTTTACTGCTTCTTTTACAAGGTAACCTTGAAGTAGTGAAACAGCCTTCGAATCAAATATTTTAACTTCTTTTTCTTTTTTTGATATTTCACGTGCTAATTTTAATACTTGATGTTCTCCTGATAATCTACTTGAAATTGGAATAACTAATACCTTTTTATATCCCTTCATAAATTGCTCTAGGTATACATTAACAATTTCTTTTGGACTTGGTTGTGCTGTTTTAAATGTCTTGTTTTCATTGATTAACATATTCCAAAATTCTTCTTTTGATAAATTAACTCCATCTTTATAGCTTATAGAGTCATTATCTACTAATCTAATTGGGATTACAACAATATCTTGTTCTTTTATTTCTTTTTCAGATAAATCAGCTGCTGAATCTGTGACAATAGCAATATCTTTCATATTCTTATCTTTATTTTCAATTAAAACATATAAATCATAGTTTGCCATATCAGAATCTATTATTTTTGTATCTTGTACTAACTTATCAATAGATTTTAAAGCTTTTATTTCTTTTTCATTTTTATTTGCACCAACTACTATAGTAAGTGCTATTGATAGATCATTTATATACTCATTTTTAATAATATCTACTAATTCAGATAAATTACTACTTGCGTTTTTTATCTTAGTATTTACTAATAATAGATAATCATCTTTTTTTATCTCTATTCCATCATTTTTTGTATCTCTAACTGCTTTTGTGATTTCAATAGAACTTGCTCTTTTTAGCATTTCATCTTTTTTATCTATATCTGTGTAGTTGTATTTTAAGTATATAATTCCTTCTAACATTGTCTTAGTTGGTATAACTATTACAGTTCTCTCTGTTTTCTCACCTGCTAATTTAGCAGTTGATATTATATTCTTATTATTTGCAAGTACATATATATGTTTTTTAGTATCATCTAACTTACTTATTGCGTCTAAAATATCTTTAACACTAGGGTTTTGACTTTGTCCACCTAATATTACAACATTTGCACCTAATTCTAAGTAGTAATCTTTCAATTTATCAGTATCTGCTACAGCTATATACGCAATATTAGATAATTTATCTTGATTTTTGTTTATAAATATCTTTGTAGTATTCTTTTCGTTTTCTAATACACCTTCATTTTGAAGTTTCATATTTTCAATTTTAATATTTTTCAAATCACCAATTTTAGCGGCAATTTCTATTGCTAATCCTGGGTTATTTGTATGTATGTGAGTTTTGAATTTCTTACTTGATTTTGCAAATACTGCAGAATCTCCAATATCAAGTAAATCCTCTTTTAATTTATCTTCATCGAAATCTGAGTTTAAAATTATAAATTCTGTACAGTATTTATATTTAATATCATAAGCATTGTGGTCTATATCTAATATAGTTCTATCAAAATCCTCTTCTACAACAGATGCTTTTGTTATTAAATCTATTTCAGTTAAAACTTTCCCCATACCTTCAAAAAAGTAAAATAAACCTTTACCACCTGAGTCTACAACATTTGCTTCTTTAAGTTTTTCTAATAACTCTGGTGTTTCTTCTACTGCTTTATTAGCTGCTATTACAAGTTCATCTATATATTCATTGAAAAACTCATAATCTTTTATTTCTTCACTTCTTTCATAAATTCTTCTAATAACAGTTAGCATTGTTCCTTCAACTGGATTACTAACTACATTATATGCTAGCTCTTTCGCTTCTTTTAATGCTATTGTTATATCTGCTGGTACTAGTCTTTTTTTACCACCAATACCTTTTAAAAATCCATTTATAATTTGTGATAATATTGTACCTGAATTTCCTCTAGCTCCAATTAAAACTGCTTCTTCTACAACTAAACTTAAATCTTCCATACTAGTTTTGTCATTAGTGTTTTCTTCAATTTCACTTATCATGGTCTGAACTGTCATACACATATTCGTTCCAGTATCGCCATCTGGTACTGGATAAACATTTAACTCATTTAGATAAGCTTCGTATTTTTGAAGCCACTTTGCTCCACCTATTAAAACACTACGAAGTCTTTTTGCATTTATATATTTTATACCCATATTTTTCTCCAATCTAAACCTCAGTTATCATAGTTAAAATCATTGGTGCTCTTTTTGTTTTCTTGTATAAATAATCAGAAACTTTTCTTCTTATTATTTGTTTAACTTTTGATATTTCTAAGATGTTTTGACTTTCTAAATTTTTAAGTTCTAATTTTATTAAATCTTTTGCTTCGTATAAAAGTTCTTCAGCATTTTTAACATAAACAAAACCTCTTGTAGCAAGCTCTATTTGTTCACCGTAAGTTCCGTCTTTGTATAAAGGTATACTTACAACAAAAATTCCATCATCTGCTAAACTTTGTCTATCTTTTAATACAGCATTTCCTACATCTCCAATAGATCCACCATCTATTAAAGTAAGTCCTGCTGGTACTCTTTCAGCTAGTACCCAGTTATCTTTCATTAAGCCTATTTTATGTCCATTTTCTGCTATTATTACATTTTCCTTTTTAACCCCAGTTTCAACTGCAGTTTCACCATGCTTTTGTAACATTGCGTATTCACCATGTACTGGCATAAAGTATTTTGGTTTTACTAAATTTAAAAGTAATTTTTGTTCATCTTGGCTAGCATGTCCTGATACGTGTACACCTACTGATCTTTCAAAGATTACATCAGCCTGTTTTTTTAAGAGTTGATTTACATTTTTAGTAGTCGCTTTTTCATTTCCAGGAATTGGAGTTGATGATATGATTACTGTATCACTTTCACGAAGCGTTATAAACTTATGATTAGAGTTTGCTATTCTACTAAGAGCTGCTAGTGGTTCTCCTTGTGTTCCAGTACATAATACCATAACTTTATCTTCTGCCATTTTTTCAGCTTTTTCGATATCTATTAAAATATTTTTAGGCATATCTAAATAACCTAATCTTTTACATATATCAAATGTTTTTAACATTGATTTTCCATCTATTGCAATTTTTCTTTTATATTTTTTAGCTACATTTATTATTTGTTGTATTCTATGTACATGAGATGCAAAGGCTGCTATTATTACACGTCCTTTGGCTGTTGATACTGCTAGGTCTATATTCTTACCTACTGTTCTTTCTGATGGTGTATATCCTTGTCTTAATGAGTTTGTAGAATCAGACATTAATAAGTCTACTCCTTCTTCTCCTATTTGTGCCATTCTTAAAAAGTCAAATCCTTCACCTGATACTGGAGTTAAATCTATTTTAAAATCTCCTGTGTGAACTATTGTAGCGCTTGGTGTTTTTATCTTTATTGCAGTTGAATCTGCAATACTGTGTGTTACACTTACAAATTCAGCTGTAAAGTATTTTGATATTTTAACTTCTTTTCTTGTTTTTACTACATTAAACTTAGGCTTTTTTACTTCCTTTTTCTCAAATTTAGACTCAACAAAAGCCATACTTAATTTTGTTCCATAAACATCCATAACATTACCTAATTTTTCATAAATGTATGGGATAGCTCCTATATGGTCTTCATGCCCATGCGTTACAAGTAATGCTTTTAATTTATCTTTATTATTTTCTAAAAAAGCTAGATTAGGTATTATTATATCTATTCCTAAATGTTCATCTGATGGGAATGCTAGTCCTGCATCAACTAAAATCATTTCATCTCTATATGAGATTATATTCATATTTTTACCAACTTCTTCTAATCCACCTAAAGGTATTATGTAAGTTGGATAGAACTCCTCGTTTAGCTTCTTATTTTTTAAATTCACTTTACTTTTTTTATTATTACTCTTATTATTTTCTTCATTATTATTCAACTTTGGCATCGCTGTTAGGCTTTGAAGCCTTTTGGATACCTTTATCTTCTTTTCCATTCTCATTTCCTTTCCCATAGTATTCTTCAATAAATTTTTTGGCCTGCCTACCGGCTGCAATTGCACCATATCCACCTTCTTCTACAAAGGATACAAATACAACTTCAGGGTCTTTTGAAGGGAAATAACCTGCTATCCATGAGTGGTTATTTATATTACTATTTTGTGCTGTCCCTGTTTTAGCTGACACATCTACATAGTCTAAATTTAATACATGTGCCGTCCCATGTTTACCTTTTACAGGTAACTCTAGTGATTTTTTTAATATTTCTAAATTTTTAGAATCAATTTCTAATTTTCTTAAGACTTCCGGCTTTATTTCTATAACTTTATCATTACTATCTACAAATTTAGATACTAAACTTGGTTTCATTTGTACTCCATTATTAGCTATTGCTTCATAAATCATTAAAACTTGTATTGGAGTTAATAATAAATATCCTTGTCCTATTGACATATTTATAGTATCTCCTGGTAGCCATATATTTAATTTTCTATTTGAAAATCTTCTTTTCTTCCACTCAGGTGTTGGTAGTAATCCACTATTTTCACCTGGTATATCAATTCCTGTTTTTTTCCCTACACCAAACTCTGATGCAACATCTAAAAAGTCAGATCTAGGTATTTTTAATGATAAATCATAAAAATATGTATTTACAGATTCTTCCATTGCCTTATTAAAATTTGTAAGACCATGTCCTAATCTATGTGAATCTTTAAATGTAACTCCCCCATATTCAAATCTGCCTGTTGACAAAATCTCTAAATCAGGTGATACATTAGCTTCTAATATTGCAAGCCCTGTTACTGGTTTAAATGTAGATCCTGGTGGGTAAAGTCCAGCTATTCCTTTATTTAGTAAGGGAGTCATTTTAGAATTTACAATTTCACTCCATTCCTTGCCATTTATTTTTGAACTTAATTTATTTGAGTCAATTTCAGGTGATGATATAAATGTGATTATTTTACCAGTTTTTACATTCATTGCTATAAAAGTTGCAGATGTATCTTTCATATACTCTGTCATTTTTTTCTGTATATTCTTATCAATACTAAGATAAACATCATTTCCTTTTACTGGCTTTAGCTCATTTACTATATCAATAATATTTCCTTTAGCATCTATTTCAACTAAAGTTTGTCCTTCTTTTCCTTTTAATTCTAGATCATATTGTTTTTCTATACCCTTTTTACCAATCAAATCATCTGGTGCATATCCTTTATCTTTTAATTCTTCGTACTCATCGTCACTAATATTTTTAACATAACCTACAACATGTGATGCAAGGTCATCTTCTACATATTTTCTTTTACTATATTCAACTATATCAATATTTTCTGAATCAATATTTTCAGCTTGTATTAAAGCTTTTTTTACATCAATATCATCTTCTATTATTATTTCGTGAGTAAATCTATTTGGGGTTTTACTATAGAATATTTCTAGTACTTTTTTATAGCTTAGGTTTGTCATTTCTGATATTTTTAATATATCTTTGTATAACACTTTTATTTTATTTGTTTGTTCCTCTAAATTAAGCTCATTATCTTCTAATTTAGATAATATATTTCTCTCTTTTCTACTAATTTCTGGAGTATTTTTATATACCAACTTGTATCCAGTACGATTATCAGCTAATAATTCACCATTTTTATCGTATATTTTCCCTCTTGTTGGTTTTAAAATTTCCTCTCTAAAGCTGTTTTTTATTACTTTCTCTTTATAATAATCTTCTTTTAGTATTTGTAAATAAAATAGTCTAATAATTAAAAGAGAAAAAATAAAAGCTACAATAAGTATAAAGCTAATATATCTTTTACTTTCATTTTCTTCATCTATTTCTCTTTTTAAATTCATTTACTATAGTTCCTCGTATAATCCATCTAAATCATAGTATTCTCTAGCGTCTTTTGTAAAGATTGATACTAATATATCAGCTGCATCTATTAAAACCCACTCTGCTTCTTTTTGTCCTTCAACAGATTTTAACATATCTATATTTTCTTTAACTGCGTCTAATATAGCTAGTACATTTCTTGTTGAACTTCCTGTACACATAACCATATAGTCATAAAATGCAGTTTTCCCTTCAACATTATATACCTTAATATCTGATGCTTTTTTATCTTCCATTATACTTACTATTTTTTCTACTCTATATTTTGCTTCTAACATTTGTTCTCCTATCTATTTGTTGTTATCACTATTTTATTTTCTAATGAACTATCTTTTTCTAATCTTGCACTTGGAACTAATGATAATAACTTATGTGCTATTACAAAATCCTCTGGATTATATTTTATAGTAACACCCACTATTGTGCTTGATTCTTTCGCTTTATATATCTTAGGTGTGTATTCTGATAATTGATCTTTTAACTCTGAAACTCCAGTTGTAGAATATATATTAACTGCATATTTTACCTTTTTGTCATTACCAGTTATTATTACAACATCAGCATCTGGTCTTAAACTTGGATCTTCTTTTATCTTTATGTATTTTAAACCAATACTATTAACAAATTTTAAGAATTCATCTTCATTTAATTTATGGTTTACTACATATGACATATCTGATCTTGATCCATAGTTATCTGCATTATAGTTCATATCTAAATTATTTTTAAATGCTTCACCTAATTTTTTTGCAAATCCATTTATACCATTTGCATTTAATACATCAACTGTTTTTCCCTCAAGTGATACTTCTGGGTCAATTTGGTTACTTGGTTTAATTTCTACTATATCAGATGTATTATCAACTATAAGTAAAGCCTTACCATCTTCACCTGATAAAATATTAGCTAGTTTTATACTGTCAATTATATATTTCCCATCTAAATCCATAGTAGGTACTTCTACTACAGTATCTGGTCTATTTTTACTTATTACTACATCTTGTATACTATGTGGGAAATATTTTGATAAGTCTGATATCAATAACTTTTCATCCTTTACATGAGCACCAAAAAAGTTAAAGAAGTAGTCTTCAATTTTTTTATCTTTAGTAATATATGACCCTCTTGTGATTTCAACTACTTCATTATCATAATAAACATAGTAGTTACCATCTACATACGCTAGTCTATTTACACTTTTATCTTCTTCTTTCCCACAAGCAAAAACTGAAAGCATTGCTAATGTGATTATTATTTTTTTCATATTGACTCCTTGTATATTATATTATTTTATTTTTCCATACCATTCATAGTTATTATACCATAAATATTAGTTTTTTTATACATTTTAATGCTATAAAATTTTGTAAATAGATTTTTTTTAATAAAATCAATAGAAAAATAGAGATAAGCTAGTACTTATCTCGTATTTTTAAGCTATATAATTGTCTATTACATCCATTATTTTTCCATTTTCAAAACATATGATTCTTTTTTCGTTTTCAAGCGTTAATTTACCACAATTAGCCAATATTTTTTTACTAATATAATATTCGGATTTAACTGGTTCAACTCCTAAAAAAACTTCTTCTGAGTATGATCCAAATATATATGCTACTCCAAAGAAATATTCTTTTGTTTTTGTATTTTCGGTAATTTCATATCCTAATTCATCAACTATATAGTCAATTCCATAATATCTAAAATATTCTTCCTCTGTTTGATTTAAAGTTATGGACTCAGAATTAAGACCAACAGCTAAATGTATATATTGATTTTCATAATTAAGAATTTCTAATCTTTCATCAGCCTCATCCCATATATCTAATTTTTTTTCATCTAAATTGTTTATTCCAAAAGAGATTCTATGCCTTTTTTCATCTGGTTCTATATTTACTTTAACACAATACATCCCATCAGTATTAATTGTTCTAATTGTTTTTTCTATAGGTACTACCTCATAATTAACCTCAATACCATCTAAATATACCTTGAATTCTCCTATTGGGCTTATTAACTTATTATCTATAATATCATTTCTATATTCATATTTTTTTAACTTTTCTATTTCACTTATTTTTATTCTTACTGCCCTATTTAATATTATATATTCATCATGTAAATCAGTTATTCTTCCAATTCTAAAAGCTTTATTTGAAATCTTATAATCATATTTTTTATTTTTATAGCTAATAAAACTTGCCAGTTTATATGGGTATTTAATTTTAACTATTTCTCCTAAATATTTTTCAACATTTTCTCTTTTCATATACTTTACTCCAAAATTACATAATCATTTATATAAACGTTCCTTCTGAAAGAATATCAACATATTCTTTATATACATATTGTCTATATCTTTTTTTATCACTCACAAGCTCAAGTATCCCCATCTCAACTAAATTTGCTAAAAGTTTGTTAATTGTTGGTGTAGATACATTTAAAACTTCTTTTATATCTTCTGAATAAACAAATGGGTGTTTTAATAGATAATCATATATTAAAATTAAATTTGATGTATTGGTACTCGAAAAGTTTTTAATCTTATCTATATCATTTTTTTTAAGATTAGCAATTCTTTGTATTGAATAAATTGCATCCTTTGATATTTCACAAATACCTGTTATAAAAAATTTAATCCAGTTTTCAAACTCACCTTTAAAACGAACATTATTAAGAAGCTCATAATATCTATCCCTATTTTTTTTAAAATAATAACTCAAATAAAGAACTGGATATTCTATTAAGTTTTTTTCCTTCAAGTATAATATTATTAAAAGTCTTCCCATTCTACCATTACCATCTAAGAATGGGTGTATCGTTTCAAATTGATAATGAATTAAAGCTATTTTTATTAAATTAGAAATATTGTCATCTTCATTTATGTATTTTTCTAAATCACTTAAACAAACATCCATCTCATAAGGGGCTGGTGGAATATAGCTTGCATTTTTTAAAGTTGAACCAGCATATCCTATCCAATTTTGTGATTTTCTAAATTCACCAGGCATTTTTTCATTACCTCTAACTTCAGATAAAAGGATCGAATGTGTTTCTTTAATAAGCCTCATGCATAAAGGAAATTCTTTGAGTCTTTTAAATGCATAATTAGTCGCTTTAACGTAATTTACAATTTCTTCTGTTTCTTTAATTTTTTCATTCTCATTATCTTTTTGTAAAATATCAACAAGAGAAGCTTGTGTCCCTTCAATTTGAGAACTTATAACTGCTTCTTTTTGAACATACATAGATACAAAAAGAGAAATATCTGGTAAAAGCATTGCCATACCATCTAATCTTCCAAGCAATAAGTATGCTTTATTTATTAAAACATTCATTTCATCATCTATATTTAGTTTTATATCTTTTAAATTATGAGGAACAAAACATTCATAATCACTTTGCATTCTATTTAATTTACCTGCTCTATTATTTTCTAATTTCAAAATATCACCACCTAAGCTAAATTTGTTTTGCTTAAAACAAGTATATATATTTTAAGTAAAATTTTCAAGTGTTTTTTTTACTTAGAATTTCGTTTATACTTTTAAGTAAAATTTTTAGTTGTTTTTTTTATTTAGAATTTTAAAAACAGTTTTAAGTTAAATCTTTTTTACTTAGAATTCCATTCATACTTTTAAGTAAAATTTTTGGCTATTTTTTTTACTTAGAAAAAATACCCGGTAAACTTTTTTGGTTTACCAGGCATTAGCTATTATCGAACTAATCACAATTGCAGCTGTTTCTGCTCTTAGTATTCTTTTACCTAAGCTTATTTCTATCATTTCTTTATTTCTCATATATTCTACTTCTTTTTCTGTAAATCCACCTTCAGGCCCTATTATACATAAAATGTTTCTATCACTTTTTTTAATTATTTCATGTATTTTTTTATTCTCTTGTGAGTTTTCATACAGGAAGAATACTTTATCGTATTTAGTTAAATCTAATTCTTTTAAATACTTAATGTCTTCTACATTAGTTTTTCTAACAGCTCTACATTGTTTCATAGCTTCTTTTACAGTATCAGTCCATACATCTTTTTTTTCATTTATTTTAACTACTACTCTTTCCGTTTTTAAGGGTATTATACTATTAACTCCAATTTCAGTAAGTTTTTTTATAGTTAATTTCATATTATCATTTTTAATAATTCCCATAGCTATGTCTATTTTAATATCTAAAGAATAATTATCTTCTTTTTTTTCTACTATTTCACTTAATACTTCTTTTTTTGAGATTTTAACTATTTTAGTTAAGTACTCAAACTCTCCATCGACTACTCTTATCTCATCTGAAATATTTAATCTATATACATTAACTATATGAGTTATATCACTTTTATCATTTATTAAAATATATTTATTATCTAATACATTTTCTTTTTCTACTACTATACTAAGCATTGCTACCACCATTTAATCCTAAGTGTCTATATGCTTTTTCTGTTACCATTCTACCTCTACTTGTTCTTTTTATTAAACCTTGTTTTATTAAGTATGGTTCATAGACTTCTTCAACTGTTCTTTTATCTTCACCTAATAAAAGTGATAAAGTTTCAAGTCCAACTGGACCTCCGTTATAGTTTTCTATTATTTTATACAAAATATTTCTATCCATAGAATCTAGCCCAAACTCGTCTATCTCTAGCATTTTTAGTATTCCTTTAACACTTTTTTCATCAATTATCATATCTCCATTTATCATGGCATAGTCTCTTGCTCTTTTTAATAGTCTATTAGCTAATCTTGGAGTCCCACGACTTCTTTTTGCCATTATATCTATAGCTTCATCATTGTAATCAATGCTAAGTATATTTGCTCCTCTTTTAATAATAGTAGAAAGTTCTGCTTCTGTATAGAATTCCATTCTATGAGTTATTCCAAATCTATCTCTTAAAGGTCTACTTAATTTTCCAGCATTTGTAGTTGCTCCTATTAATGTAAATTTAGGTAATTCTATTCTTATGCTCTTAGCTGCATGACCTTTACCTATTAAAATATCTATTTCCCCGTCTTCCATTGCTGGATACAATATTTCTTCTACATTCGTATTTAATCTATGAATTTCATCAATAAATAGTACGTCTCCATCTTCTAGTGAAGATAAAATAGAAGCTAAGTCTCCAGATTTATCTAGTACAGGCCCTGATGTTATTTTAATATTTCTTCCCATTTCATTTGCTACAACATAAGCTAAACTTGTTTTACCCAATCCTGGTGGGCCGTATAAAAGAATATGGTCTACATTTTCGTTTCTTAATTTAGCAGCTTCTATATACATTTTCATAGCAGATTTTAACTTTTCTTGACCTATATACTCATCAAAATTTTTAGGTCTTAAGTTATTTGTCATACTGTCTTCTAAATGCATATTAAGATCTGTAAATCTTTCTTCATTATTCATTATTTTCTCCTATTTTATTAGGCATCTGATCTTGCAAATCCATTTTTCATATTACAACTTGCAACATATAGTACATCTTGTAATAATTTATCAGTTTCTTTTTTAGCTATATTAGCTACTTCTTCATTTGCTTTTTCTAATACTTTTTTATCTTTTGTTTCAAGATAAATCTTATCGTATTTATTTATAACACTATTACCTAATTCTTGTAATTTTAATTGGTATCTTTCTATTAAATTAGCTGTATCAGAATAATTAGCATCAGCTAGTGCTGCTATTATTCTATTTGACCAATAAAAATCACTTGTTACAACATCATCACTTGTTTTAGATAAATAATCTGGAGTTGTATCAACCATAGCATATTGAGGTATTTGTGCATTAAATGTATTAGATCCAACTGCAATCCACTCTATACTTTTAATATCATCTGGCATATACGGTCTTATTTGTACTAAACCATATACATTATTTCTATTTATCCCTATTGGTCTAAACATTGCTTTTTTTAATGGGTCTGAATGTTTACTGTATGGATCATAATCTGTTCCTTGGAAATGTAATGATAGTACTCTTTTTACATCTTCATTTGTTATTTTTCTATTTGGTTTCATACTCCAAGCTATATTATCTGATACTGGAGATTGAATAACATCTTCATTAAAGAATTTTTGTATTATCCAAGCTCTTGGAGTATTGTATATGTGATCAGCATCACTATTACTTCCAAATGCTAATCTTGGATTAAATTTATCATCTAGGTTTAAATTTAAGTGATTATTATCAATAAAGTCTTTTAAATCAGATGAACAAATATGATTTTTCATTTCACCAAAAGCATCTTCTAAATCAAAATCATCTATACCTAATTGGTTAGGCATAACAACATAAGCATCATCTGGTACTCTTTTAGCTATAAAGTGATGTCCTCCTATAGTTTCTAACCACCATATTTCATTTTCATCTTGAAATGCTATACCATTCATTTCATATGTTCCGTATTCTTCTAGTAATTTACCTAATCTTACTACTCCATCTCTTGCAGATTTGATATATGGTAAAGTTATTGTAACTATATCTTCTTCACCAATTCCACCTTCAACTAATGGATCAGCTGCTAACACTCTTTCATTAGATGTTATAGTTTCAGTAGCTGTCATTGATATATTTAATTCATTTACACCAAATGCTCCCCATATTCCTTCTTTTTCATATACAGCATTAGGATAAGCTGTATACTTTAATGGATTATCAGGTAATGATATTTTCACTTTTGAAATTTTAGATACATATTCTCTTGGTTGTTCTTCTTTTTTTACTACTACAAATTTTTTAGGTGTGAACACTTTTGATGGTGAATCTTCATTTCTAGCAACTAAAGTTGAACCATCATATGATACATTTTTACCTACTAATATTGTTGTACAAGCCATTATTTTCCCTCCTTGTTTATAATAACTGTATAGTTATCATACACACTTATTTTATCTTTTTTATACTTAAACGCTAATATTTTTTCAATATTTACATTAAATACACTTTGCATTATTCTTTTTTTTATATCTTTATCTTTTTCTTCTAAACTAGCAATTAGTTCTTTTATTTCACGTCTTTTACTTTCAATTATTCCGCTAGCTACCTCACAACCACAATTCATTGCATATATTTCATTATGTTTCATAAATCTTTTAATATTTTTTTCTTCAATATAGAATAAAGGTCTTATTAACTCTATATCAAAATTATCTGCTTTTAATTTCGGTAGCATTGTTTCAAATTTTCCCATGTACAGCATACTCATCATAGTTGTTTCAACAACATCATCCATATGATGACCTAGCGCTAATTTATTACACCCAAGACTAGTCGCCTTTGTGTATAAACTTCCACGACGAAGCCTTGCACACATATAGCATGGTTTTTTTGAATTTCTTAAATCTGACATTTTTTTAGCTATTTCAAATACATTGTCATCATATATCTCACAATCTATTCCCATATTTTTTAAATTACTTTTCATATTTTCTAAATTCATTGTAGAAAATCCTGGGTTCATAGATATAAAGAAAACTTCAAAATTAACATCACTTATTCTTTTTAATTCTTGAAATAGTTTAGATAAAAGTAAAGAATCTTTTCCACCAGAAACTGCTACTGCAATTCTATCTCCTTCTTGTACCATGTTAAATTCTTTTAGTGCATGTATAAAAGGGGTAAAAAGTTCTTTTCTAAACTTTTTTTGAAGTGACTTTTCAATTTCTTCAATACTTTTCATTATTTATCTTCTTTTAATAGGTAATAAAGTGTTTTAACATGAACTCCTGTTGCACCTTTTGGTAAGTATGAATTAGCACTTGATAAAAATGCTGTTCCTGCTATGTCTAAATGTACCCATGGTAAGTCATTTATAAATTCAGAAATAAATAGACCTGCAGTTATTGTTCCACCTAGTCTACCACCAGAGTTTTTAATATCTGCTACATGAGATTTATTTAATTTTTTAAACTCTTTATCATATGGTAATTGCCATATTTTTTCTCCAGCTTTATATGAAGCTTCTAAAAGATTATTATAGAATTCTTGATTATTAGTTAAAGCACCTGTGTATACTTCACCTAATGCTACTAAACAAGCACCTGTTAAAGTTGCTAAATCTATTACTTTTGTAGCATTTTTAAATTTAGTTGCATAATAAACTGAATCTGCTAATGTAACACGACCTTCAGCATCAGTATTATCTACTTCTATAGTTTTACCTGATAAGCTTCCTATTATATCTCCTGGCTTATATGAATGACCTGATACAGCATTTTCACAAGCAGCTACTACACCTACTACATTTGTTTTTACCTTATTTTTAGCAAGAGCTAATATTGTTCCTATAACACTAGCTGCTCCTCCCATATCACAAAACATTGTTTTCATAGAATCACTTGGTTTTAATGAATATCCACCTGCATCATAAGTTATACCTTTTCCTACTAATGCAATTTTTTCATTTGAGTCACTATTATTATCATATTCCATTACTATTAATCTAGGTTCATTATCAGACCCTTTACCTACTGCATAAAAAGCTTCCATTCCCATTTTTTTTATTTCTTCTTTTCCATATATGCTAACCTTAACACCTAATGGGCTTAAAAGTTCTTGGGCATTTTTAGCTAAAGTTTCTGGGTAAATGTAATTTGATGGTAAATTTACTAAATCACGAGTTTCAAATACAGCTGACATTAAATTTTCTAAATCTTCGACTTCTTTTATTTGTTTTTCAGTAGCTTTATTTAAATTAACTACTAATTCATATTTATCATTTTTATCAGATTTAAATCTATTAAAATCATATTCACTTTGTATAAATCCTTCTGTTATTCCTGTTACTATACCTTCCTCACAAATGTTTTCTAATTTAGGTAATTCTATTTGAACTTCTTCTACTTTTTTAGCTTTTAATTCATTTGCTAATTTAAAGAATATTTCTCTTAGATTATCCACTTCTAATTCTTCTTTTTTACCTAAACCTACAAAGCATGCACCGTTATATATATCTAAATATATTTCACCACTTTTTTTAGAAAATATTTTCTTTTCTACTAATTTACTAAATACATCGCATTTTAGTGCTGAATCCTCAAACATTAAATGTACTAATAGTCCTTTTTCATTATTAAAATTAAATTTCATTTTTCCTCCTAATTTTTATTATATTTGATCGTTTAATACCTTTTCATTTATATTTCTAGCATGATCACAAATTCTTGTAAAGTGATTAATTACATCTACGTAATATAGACCTGCTTTTATACCGCATTTACCATCATTCATTCTAGATATATGTTTTTTTCTAACTTTCTTTTCATATACATAAATTCTATTATGTATATCTAGTGCCTCTATAGCCATATTTTTATCATTTTTTTCAAGCGATATTATTGTTTTTTGTAACATTTCATTAGCAATACTATGAAGTATTACAACTTCTTCTCTTGCACTATCTGAAAAATCTAGTTCTTTTTTTACTTGATATTTAACATCATTAACTAAACCTATAGCGTGATCTCCTATTCTTTCAATATCTCTTGTTGAATCTAATATACTTGATATTATTTCACTATTTTTTTCAGACATAGGTTGTTTGAATAAGTCAGTTAAATATGTTGTTATATCATGATCTAAATTATTTATTTCTTCTTCTCTTGTAATTGCTTTTTCAGCTAATTTAGGGTTTCTAGTATCAAAGTATTCACTAGCACGATTTAAATTTGCTATTGATTTTTTAAGCATTACAATAACTTCTTTTTTAGCTTGTGATAATGCTAATATTGGAGCTGATTCAAGTAAATTTCTATCTAAATATTCTGCTTGATATACTTTTTCATCTTCTTTTTCTGGTATTATTTTAGTTACAATATATGCTAAAAGACCTATAAATGGAAACTGTATAAGTACATTAACTATATTAAAACTTCCATGAGCAAATGCTATTGTTAACTTCGGTGATAAATGCAATAAAACTTGCATATATTCAATAAAGTATGCAAATGGTGTTAAAAATATTACAAATATTACAGTACCTATTAAGTTAAATAATACGTGTGATAGTGCTACTCTTTTAGCAATATTCGTAGAACCTATACACGCTAATATAGCTGTTATAGTTGTTCCAATATTGTCTCCAAATAGTATTGGAAGTGAGGCATTTAAAGGTATTAAGCCTTCTTGATATAGCCCTTGTAGTATACCTATTGTAGCTGAGCTTGACTGTATTACAACAGTTAAAAAAGTACCTACAAAAACACCTAAAATAGAGCTGTGACTTAAATTTACCATCATATCCATAAAAACTTGTGAACTTCTTAATGGTACAAATGAACCCGACATTAATTTTAAGGCGTAAAATATTCCACCAAACCCAAATAAGACTCTACCTATGTTATTTAATCTTTCATTTTTTACAAAAAATAGTAAAACTGATCCAATAAAAATTATAGGTAAAGCGTAAGCTGATAAGTTGAACCCAATAATAAAGCTGGTTACTGTAGTCCCTACATTAGCACCCATTATTATTCCTATAGCTTGTCTTAAACTTAAAAAACCAGCTGCTACTAATCCTATTGTTATAACGGTAGTTCCTGAACTTGATTGTATTAAAGCTGTAACTAATATTCCTGTTAAAACCCCTAAAAAAGGATTTGTAGTGTATTTATCCAATATGTACCTAAGTTTATCACCAGCTGCTAGCTGTAAACCATCACCCATATATTTGATACTGAATAAAAATAATCCTAATCCACCTAAAAATGGAAACAAAATCGCAGAATAATTCATCATTCCTCCTCTATTTATTATTATACTTAGTCTTTATTTTTTCTAAGTCTACTTCATTTATTATATCATCAATTAAAGAATTTATTATTTTTTTCTTAGAATCTATAACTTCCATCTCTTCTTTATCAAATTTTCCTAAAACATAGGATATTGTATCATATTCTTTTTTAGATCCAATACCTACTTTTATTCTAATAAAGTCATCACCTACATTACTAAGTATATTTTTTATACCATTATGCCCGGCACTAGAACCTTTATCCCTTATTCTAATTTTACCTAAATCTATATCTTTATCATCGTATATTACATAAATATCTTTTGATTTTAGCTTATAGAAATTCATGATTTCTCTTATAGAGGTTCCACTTAAATTCATATATGTAAGTGGTTTTAAAAATATTACATCATCTTTTTTTACATACTCTGCCTTAAAACCTTCTCTTTTGAATCTGTGTAAATTTTTTTCTTCTAGGTAAGAATCAATGAAGATAAAACCAATATTATGTCTTGTGTTTTCGTATTCTTGCCCTTTATTACCTAAACCTACAATTAATTTCATTTTTCTCCTTTTATATCTACAACATAAAAATTTTTACCTGCATTTAAAAAATCTTCTGGTAATAAAAACTCTGTATTATGAGGGAAAATAGTTGTATCTGTCTTATTTATTTTTTCATATAAGTCATATACTAATTTAGAACAATAACTTATATGCATATTATCTGTTCTTGGAAGTATTAGACTATATTTGTAATTTATATTTTCATATATATTTTTTAAAAATTCTTTTTCAAAATTACTGTCTTTATGTTTATACCTTAGCACTATAATATCTCTATTTTCAATATATGTCATTAATTTTAATGGCATTTCTCTAAATCTAATGCTTGTATTTGGCATATCTAACATTTTATTATTTTCAACAATAATTGCAATATGTCCAAATATAGATTGTATTTTATCGTATTCTGGTTTAAATAAAAGAATATCTCCTACTTCTAATTTATCCTGATTTAAATATATTTCATACGTGTTAGTATAAAATTTTTCATTAACATCTTTAAATTTTAATGAAAAACTAATTATTGGGAAAAATAGCATTATAATTAACTTTTTCATACTATATCAAGAACTTATCTGCTAAATTAGCAGCAATTCTTTTTTCTCCCACCGAAAATTCAACTGTAATTGCCTTATCATCTACTTTTTTTACTTTACCTTTACCGTATGATTTATGAATTACTATTTGTCCTATTTTATATTTTGAATCATTTTTAATTTTCTTTAAAGGATTAAAGTTTTCTACATTTGACGCAGGTTTTTTATATGGATTTTCAATCTTATTTATGTGATTTATATAGTTTTTATCCATATCATAGAAAAATTCACTAACCATTTTATTATATATAGTAACTCCATTTACCATTCTAGATTTTGAATAAGTTAAGTAAAGTTCTTTCTCTGCTCTTGTTAGTGCTACATATAGAAGTCTTCTTTCTTCTTCTATTTCGTTTTCATCTTCTAATGATTTAGAATTAGGGAATAGTCCTGATTCAAATCCTGCTAGAAAAACTGTTTCAAATTCAAGTCCTTTTGAACTATGAATAGTCATAAGTTTTACAACACTATTATCACTCATATCATCTAAACTTGATGATAAAGATATAGTTTGTATATATTCATCTAGTTTTAAATCTGTATTATTTTTTTCAATTTCTATTATTGAGTTATATAGCTCTTGTATATTTAATACTCTATCTTCATAATTATCTTCTTTTTCAATATATGCTAGATATTCTGTTTTGTCTATAATTTCTTGTAATAGTGAAGATATATTGTTATTTTCACTAAAATCTATTAAATACTCCATTAAATTTTTAAATTCTTTTAATTTAGCTGTATTATTTACATCAAGCGCTTCTATATAGTTTAAATTATTTTTATTAGCATACTCAACTATATCTGCAATTGTTTTTGCACCTATTTTTCTTTTTGGATTTGTTATAGCTCTTTCAAAATTTACACTATCGTTTGGATTATTTATTAAAATTAAATATGACATTAAATCTTTTATTTCTTTTCTTGAATAAAATGATAATCCTCCATAAACTTGAGATTTAATTCCTTCAGCTAATAATTCTTGTTCTATTATTCTAGACTGATAGTTAGTTCTATATAGTATTGCAAACTCATTTAAATTTCTATTTGATAGTTTTATAACCTTCGCTATATATCTAGCTTCCTGGTATGGAGTTTCTGCATCAAATAAGACTATTTTTTTTCCTTCTTCATTTGTTGTCCAAAGTTTTTTACCTAATGATGTCATATTATTTTTAATAACAGAATTTGCTAAATTCAAAATATTAGATGTTGATCTGTAATTTTGCTCAAGCCTTATTATATTTACATTATCATAATCTTTTTCAAAATTTAATATGTTACTTATATCAGCTCCACGAAAGGCATATATACTCTGGTCCTCATCTCCAACTACCCAAATGTTTTTGTATTTAGATGCTAAGTTTTTAATAATAGCATATTGTAATTTATTTGTATCTTGATACTCATCAACTAATATATATCTATATCTATCTTGAAGAATTGGTAATATTCTTTTGTTTTCTGTTAATTTTTTTGTATAGTATAAAATATCACTAAAATCCATGCTATTACTTTTTTTCAGTTCATCTTGGTACTCTTTATATATATCATAAAACTCTCTATTTGCATTTATTGATATATTGACCATTTTTTCATAATCTTCTGGCATTATTTCATCTTCTTTTAGTTTAGAAATTTTAGCTAAATATGCTCTTGGTGTTAACTCATTTCTTAATACTAATTTTTTTATTATTTTTTTAATAATAGACATGCTATCATCTGTGTCATATATATTAAAGTTAGAAGTAAATCCAATATTACTACCATACATTCTAAGTAGTTTTACACCAAATGAGTGAAATGTTGATACTTGCATATCTGCTGTATTTTCATTCATCAATTTTTTTATTCTTTCTTTCATTTCATTTGCTGCCTTATTAGTAAATGTTAAAGCCAGTATATTTTCTTTCTCTATACCCATTTCTTTTACCATATAAGCTATTTTGTATGTTATAGTTCTTGTTTTCCCACTTCCAGCACCTGCTAGTATTAATCCAGGCCCTTCTACAAGCTTTGCTGCTTTTTTCTGCATATCGTTTAAATTATCTAAAATACTCATTTTTTCACCTTTCCTTATTAGCTAAATTATATCATAACTTGCTAGTAAAAAAAAGAAAAAATCCTCCATAAAGAAGGATTTATATATTTTACTTAACTATATATGATAACTTATCATCACCAGCTACATAATCTACTAGTATATTCATATTTTTACTTATTTCATTTTTAATTATCATCATAGATAATTCAGTTTCTATATTTTTTTGTATATATCTTTTTATTGGTCTTGCTCCATATTCACTGTTATACGACTTATTAGAGATATATTCTATAGCATTTTTTGTAAACTCTATTTTTATCATTCTATCTTCCAATAGTTTATTTATTTCTTCTAATTCTTTTTTAACTATCTTTTCTATATCTTTCATATCAAGACTATTAAATTCACAAATTTCATCAATTCTATTTAAAAATTCTGGCTTAAATTTATACTTTAAATCCTCATTTTTTAAGTTTGATGTCATTATTATTATTGTATTTTTAAAGTTTACAGTTTTTCCTTTATTATCAGTTAATCTTCCATCATCTAAAACTTGAAGTAATAGATTAAATACATCAGGATGTGCTTTTTCTATTTCATCAAATAGTATTACAGAATATGGCTTTCTTCTTATTGCTTCTGTTAATTGTCCACCTTCTTCATAACCAACATAACCAGGGGCTGCTCCTATTAATCTACTTACACTAAATTTATCCATGTACTCACTCATATCAATTCTAACTATATTATCCTCATCATCAAATAAGTTGTATGCTAGCGTTTTTGCTAAATATGTTTTACCAACTCCTGTTGGTCCTAGGAATATAAACGAACCAATAGGACGGTTTGGATCTTTTAAACCAGCTCTACTTCTTAATACGGTTTTGGCTATTTTTTCTACAGTTTCATCTTGTCCTACCACTCTACTTTCAATATTTTTTTCTAAGCTTAAAATCTTTTCTTTTTCTCCTTCTAATAATTTAGATACTGGGATATTAGTCCATTTAGCAATTATTTCTGTAATTTCATCTTCTGTAATCATTTGTTTTATTAATTTTGTTTGTTCGCTATTTTCTTTTATATTCTTAATTTTTGATTCTAATTCTGGTATAGTTTTATATTGAAGTTCTCCTGCTTTTGCATAATCTATATTTTTAAAGCTATACTCTTCTAATTTTCTTTTAGCTTCTTCTAAATCACCTTGTAGCTTTTTAATATCTTCTATTTTCTTTCTTTCAAGTTCCCAAACACTTAATAGTTGTTTTTGTTTTTCTTTTTTATTTCCCAATTCTTCTTCTAAAAATTTTAATCTTTTTATACTAGCATCATCAGATTCTTTTTTTAATGAGGACTTTTCAATTTCTAATTGCGCAATTTGTCTTGATATTTCGTCTAATTCTGTTGGCATAGAGTTTATTTCTGTTTTTAATTTAGCACTAGCTTCATCTACTAAATCTATTGCCTTATCAGGCAGGTATCTATCGTTTATATATCTTGAACTTAGTTTTACAGCAGAAACTATTGCATTATCTGTTATTCTTATACCGTGAAATTGTTCAAACTTTTCCTTTAAACCTCTTAATATTGAAATACTTTCATCTATACTCGGTTCTGTTACCATAATAGGTTGAAAACGTCTTTCTAGAGCAGCATCTTTTTCTATGTATTTTCTATATTCATCTATAGTGGTAGCCCCTATTACTTTTATTTCACCTCTTGCTAACATCGGTTTTAATAAATTAGAAGCGTCCATCGCTCCTTCTGTTGCTCCTGCTCCTACAATATTGTGAATTTCATCTATAAAAAGTATTATATTACCATTACTTTTATCAAGTGTATCAATAACAGCTTTTAATCTTTCTTCAAATTCACCTCTATACTTAGCACCACTTATTAAAGCCCCCATATCAAGACTAAATATTATCTTATTTTTTAAACTTTCAGGCACATCATTTTTAAATATTCTATGTGCAATTCCTTCTACTATAGCAGTTTTACCTACTCCTGGCTCACCTATTAATATCGGATTATTTTTATTACGACGGCTTAAAATTTGTATAGCCCTTCTTATTTCATCGTCTCTACCTATTATTGGATCAATTTTACCATTTTTAACTAATTCTACTAAATTTTTACCATATTTATTTAAAACATCATATAAGTCCTCTGGATTTTCTGTTGTAACTTTTGTATTACCTCTTAATTTTTTTAATTCTTCTACAAATTTACTCTTGTTAATATCAGTATAGCTAATACTTGCTAAAAATAAATGTTCTACACTAATATACTCATCACCATACGATTCTTTTATATTATTAGCTTCATTTAATACAGTTACAAATTCCTTACTAAATTTCATATTAGATGTATCACTTACTTTTGGAAACTTTTCTATTTTTTCTTTTAATACATCTATCTTATCTTTCGCACTTATTCCCATTTTATTTAGTATTGTCGGTATTAATCCATCTGCTTTTGACAATAATGCTAGCAACAAATGTTCCACCTTTACTTCTGAATTTTTATAGCTCGTTGCAAAATCAACTGCCTCTTTTATAGCTAAATTTGCCATATTTGTATATTTATTATCCATATTATCACTCCCATTCTTTTTAGCACTCGCAATACTTGACTGCTAATAACTGTATTCTATACCTAATTTATCTATATGTCAATACTTTTTTAAAAAAAAATCAACTATTTAAAATAGTTGACTTATACATTAGTGCTTATATTATTCACTACAAAATCATTAATCCTTTTTTCTGTTAAAAAGTAATTTCTCATTCTATAAAATACTCTTGCCATGATTTTTACGTCATAGAGACTATTATGAAGTTCATTCTCTTCTAGTGGAACTTTATAGTAGTCTGCACACTCTAGTAATTTTGGCCATTTTGCGCTAACTATCATTACATTTTCTAACATTGTATCAAATTGGTATTTTAATAAATCCTTTGGTAAAAACTTTCTATCAAATCTAATATTATGAGCTATAAAATGTGTTGCTCCATCACAGAACCTAAGAAAAGAATCTATATCATCATAAAAATATTTTGGATAATTTATTTTACTTTCCATTCTTCTTTTTTCTATACACTCATCTGTTAGCCCATTTACTTTAATAGCTCCCTCATTTATTTCTTCGCCTTCTTTTCTAAAGTAATATCTATCATACTCATCTATAAATTCCATTTTCTTATTTTCTGTATCATATGTTAATTTCATAGCTGATAAAGATAGTAAAGAAGCGCTATTAGGATCTACTCCATTTGTTTCAGTGTCAAAAAAGATTAATTTTACTATTGCCATATTTTATACTTCTCCTAGTTTTAAAACTGCTAAGAAAGCTTCTTGAGGTATTTCAACATTACCAATAGCTTTCATTCTCTTTTTACCTTCTTTTTGCTTTTCTAATAGTTTTTTCTTACGAGTAATATCTCCACCATAACATTTTGCTAATACATTCTTACGAAGTGCTTTTATAGTTGTTCTCGCTATTATTTTAGTTCCTAATGCTGCTTGTATTGGAATTTCAAACTGTTGTCTTGGTATTACATCTTTTAGCTTTTCTGCTATTAAACGCCCTCTTGTATACGCGTTATCACTGTGAGCTATAAATGAAAAGGCATCTACCGGCTCTCCTGACACTAATATATCTACTTTAACTAGATTAGATTCTTTGTATCCAGTAAATTCATATTCAAAAGAAGCATATCCTTTTGTTTTAGATTTTAGTTTATCATAAAAATCTATAACAATTTCTGCAAGAGGTAAATCATATTCTATCATTACACGATTCTCATCAATGTAACTCATGTTTAAAAAAGTTCCTCTTTTTTCTTGGCATAACTCCATAACATTTCCTACATAATCTTTTGGAACCATTATTGTCCCTTTTATATATGGTTCTTCTATTATTTTTCTACCATCTTCAAATTCCGCTGGGTTATCAATAACTTTTGTTTCAGTGCTTCCTTCCATTGTTACATAGTATTTAACAGAAGGTGCTGTTGAAATTAAGTCTATCTCAAATTCTCTTCTTAGTCTTTCTATTATTATTTCCATATGAAGTAAACCTAAAAAACCACATCTAAATCCAAATCCAAGAGCTACCGATGTTTCTGGTTGATAAGTTAAAGAGGCATCATTTAATTGTAATTTTTCAAGAGCTACTTTTAAATCTTCATAATCATCTGTTGATATTGGGTAAATTCCAGCAAAAACCATGCTAAGTGCTGGTCTATATCCAGCTAGTGGACTACTAGCTCTATTATTTACTAATGTTATTGTATCTCCCACTTGCGTATCTTTTATTTCTTTAATTCCTGTTACTATATACCCAACAGATCCTGCTTGCAGCTCATCTGTTTCTTGCATTTTAGGTACAAATCTTCCAAGTTCTAGCACTTCAAATTCTTTGTTTGTTGACATTACTACAATTTTATCACCTTTTTTAATGCTACCGTCCATTATTCTAATATATGTAATAACACCTCTAAAATCATCATAGTGAGAATCAAATATTAATGCTTTTAGTGGTTTATTTTCGTCACCACTAGGAGCTGGCAAGAAATTCACAATTTTTTCTAAAAGTTCGTCTATTCCAAATCCTGTTTTTGCCGATACTAAGGCTGCATTATCTGTAGGCAGTCCTATTACATCTTCAACTTCTAATAAGACCTTATCTGGATCAGCTGATGGTAAATCTATTTTATTTACAACAGGTAATATTTCCAAATCATTTTCTAGTGCTAAATAAACATTGGCTAAAGTTTGTGCTTCTATACCTTGCGCTGCATCTACTACAAGTAATGCTCCATCACATGCAGCAAGTGATCTACTAACTTCGTATATAAAGTCAACGTGTCCTGGTGTATCAATTAGGTTTAACTCATAAGTGTTGTTGTCCTTTGCAGTATAATGAAGTGTCACTGCTTGTGCTTTAATTGTAATTCCTTTTTCACGTTCTAAATCCATGCTATCTAATATCTGGCTTTTCATTTCACGGCTAGTTACAGTATGTGTCATTTCTATAAGTCTATCTGCTATTGTAGATTTACCATGATCTATATGCGCTATAATAGAAAAGTTTCTCTTATATTTTTTATCTATCATCTCTTCTCCTATAATTAATTTTAATATCAAGTAATCTTCTTACTACATAAGAAGCTACAGTTATGCCTGCTACAGGTGGTACAAAACTTGTACTTCCTAGATTATCGTTGTCATGTCTTATTGCAAATTCTTCAGAGTAAATAACAGGTAATTCCCTTGCTGAATTTATATTTTTTAACTCTCTTCTTAGTTTTCTTGCAAAAGCACAAAATCTTGTATCATATAACTTTGTTATTTTTACCTTTGTTGGATCTAGCTTATTAGCCATTCCCATTGATGATACTATTTTAATCTTATTCATTAGACAATGTCTTATTAAGGTAAGTTTTGCACTTATATCATCTATTGCATCTATTACATAGTCATATTCTTTTAAGTTAAATTCATCAATGTTTTCTATCATTAACTTCTTATCTATCTTAAAAACTTTGCATTCACTATTTATATCTTTTATTCTATCATACATTACATCTACTTTTTTTCTTTTTATTGTAGAATTTAGTGCTACTAATTGTCTATTTATATTAGATATATTTACTATATCATAATCTACTATAGTAATGCTACCTATAAAACTTCTAGTTAAGGCTTCTGCCGCAAATGATCCTACACCACCTAAACCAAATATTATTATTTTAGAGTTTTTTAATATTTCTAAATTTTTATCTCCAATTAAATACTCTAATCTCTCACTGTTTTTACTCATTTTATTCACTCATTTTTAAGGATTCTATCATATTTATGTTTCTTATTTTAAATTTTAGTATAAATAGGACTATAAACACAAATATTAGTGGTATTATGAAGCTATATAGTAATAAATATATATTAAAGTTTAATACTAATATTAACGATTCTCTAAATTGATAAGCTACAAGTCTTATAAGTAGATTACCTAAACCTATTCCTAAAATAATGGAAATAATAGCAAGAATTATTATTTCTCTAAATATGTATAAATCCAACTCTCTTTCTTTATATCCAAGAACTTCTAATGTAGAAAGTTCTCTTCTTCTTTCAATTATATTTATGTTAGCTAAATTGTATGTAACTAAAATAGCTAAAACTCCTCCTAAAACAACCATAAATATCACTATTATATCTAAACTTGATACTTGGTCATTAAAATATTTTCTAACATTATTCAAATTATTTATACTGTATACTATATCAGATTCTAAATTTATACTCTTATTTTTATCATTAAATCTAATATATATGGCATTTGTTTTTGCTTTTTTATTTTTAGTATATATGTATTGTGAAATGTAGTTTTTAAAACTTTTTGATATACTTATATCATACAAGATATTATACATATCATAGTAAACTAATTTATTAGTTTCTTTTAATTTTAATATATCATAAAGACTTTCACTTATTGCACTTTTATTTTCATCTAATTTAAAATTTAAAAAGCTTTCATAATTGTCATCAATTATTTCTACTTTTTGAACCTCTACTTCTCTTAATTTATTTTCAACTTTAATTGAGTCTATTTTTACTCTTAATATATCAACATTTTCTAGATTATTAATATATTTATTTATTTCATCTTGAGTAGCATTTGGTTTAAAAAATACCTTCGCATCAAATTTTTCAACATCCGTATACTGTTTTTTAGCTATATCTTTAATTGAATAACGAAGTCCGACTCCTAGATAAATTAAAGATGTACATAATCCTATTCCTAAAAGTGTCATAAAAAGTCTTAACTTATATTTTAAAAGATTTCTTATAACTATATTTTTTATTTTAAAATTAACCTTATCATCCTCATTACCAGATAATAGTGTTATAACTTTTTCAGACAAAATCTTTTTAAGTATAAATATTATAGTTAGAACTATAACAATAATTAATAAACTTAAATTTAGAAATATTGATAAAAGTTCTCCTCTTACTGTATATTTACTAAATATATCGATTGTTGATGTAAAAAAGCTAGGATATATTATGCTTGGCACAAAATATGTACCCCCTACCGTACCTATAACTATACCTAAAATTGCAGGAATTAATGCATATATCATAAATTTAGAAATTATTTTTAAATTACCATATCCTAAAAATTTATATGTCCCTATTATATTTCTTTGTTCTATTGAAAATCTAATAATTGTTGTTGAAACTATAAATAGACTTATCAAGAAAAATAGACTTGTAAATACAAAAGATATCAAAAACATTGAATTGTAGTTATTATATAAGGCTTGGTAATCTAGGTTATCATATATAGAAGAAACTGCGTATAAAGGCTTAATAACTTTAGATTTTAATGATATTAGCTCTTTTCTTTTTTCTTCTAACTCTTGTCTTTTATCAGCCAAGATCTTGTGTGAAGCTTTAATTTGTTCTCTACCTTCATTTAATTTATTTAAATTTTTCTTGTACTCTAACTCATATTTATTTTCTTCTTTTTCAAGCAAAAGCTTATTTTTTTCTATTTCTTCTTTTGCTTTTTTGATTTCATTAAACCCATTTTCTATTTTTTCTCTGTTTTCTATCAATTCTTTTCTTGTTTTAAAAGTATCATCTACTATCTTTTTATTTTTATCTAACTCCTCTTTATATTTTTCATATTTAGATACAGATAAAAATATACTATCTTTTTTATTTTCTAATTTTTTATACCCTTCACGAAGTTTACCACTAGACACTAGAAGTTCAGGTAATTTTTCATTTATCTTTTTTAAACCCTTATTTATTTTTTCTTTATTTAATTCTAATTCTTTTTCCTTATTTTCTAATTCACGATTAGCTTTTTTTAACTTCCTTTTATTTTCTTTAAAAACTTTTTTAGCCTCTTCTAGCTTTAGCTTGTTTTCGTTTACTTCATCTAATTTTTCATTTAATAAAAGTTCATTTTTACTAATTTCAATAAAAGCATTGTCTATTTCTAATATACCTTCATTTATTTCATTTACTATTTCTTTTTTTCTAGCTTCAGGTCTATTTCTAAACAAGCTTCTTAACTCATGTTTTTTTTCTTTTATATATCTTAAATATTTTTTTGAAAATAAGTCAAATTTATACGGTCTATCAAAGTATATTAAAACTACATTGGGCTTTTTAGAATCATTACTATTCTCATAATACACCTTATTTACTTCTACACCATTTTTTATTATATTTTTACTTATATATGATATTGAATAGTATTTAGAATCTTTATTTGAGTTTTTAAGTTCTACTTTTTTTGACTTTTCTAAATTTTTGTTTTGTATTATTAGATTATTATTATCATCTATTGTTTCATTAAGCTTAACTATTTTTTTTATTCCATCTAATCCATTTATTAAATCAAAATCACTATCACTAAGCTCTATATATGACTCTAATCTTAAATCATAAATATCATTTTTTTCTAATACCATATTAACATTTTTATTTATATTATATGTTGTAGTACTTAATCCAACAAAAACTAGAGTACCTAAAAGTACTATTAAAAGTATAGATAAAAATCTACTTTTTGATTTCAGAATTTCTCTTAAAATATCTTTAGTTGATGCTCTCATAATTACCACTCTATTTCATCTACTGATAACTTTTTCTCATTAATATTTATGCTTTTTACTTTTGAATCAGATATTTCTATTATTTTATCAGCTATTTTTGCAATTTCTTGATTGTGAGTTATTAAAATAACTGTAGTTTTTGTTTCACTGCATATTTTTTCTAGTAGTTTTAATACTTGCTTCCCTGTATTGTAATCAAGTGCTCCTGTTGGTTCATCACATAAAAGAATTTTTGGATTTTTAGATATTGCTCTTGCTATACTTACTCTTTGTTGTTCACCTCCACTTAGTTCATATGGAAAATTGTTTTCTCTTTTTTCTAAACCAACTAAGCTAAGGGCTTTTACAGGTTCAATTCCACCTTCTACTAAGTCATATGCTAACTTAACATTTTCTAATGCTGTTAAGTTAGGAATTAAATTATAGAATTGAAAAACAAAACCAACTATGTTTCTTCTATACATAGTTAGTTTTTTATTATTATATTTAGTTATATCTTCACCATCTATTAAAACAGAGCCACTTGTTGCTACTTCAATACCACCTAATATATTAAGTAAAGTTGATTTCCCCGCTCCAGAAGCTCCTAATATTACTACAAATTCACCATCATCTATTTTAAAGCTAATATCATTATTTGCAGTTATAAAGTTATATTTTTTATATAAATTTTTAACTTCTATCAATTTAAATACCTTCTTTTAATTCATTAAGTCTATCTATTACTCTATTTACTCTTTCTTTAAAAATTTTAACTGCATCACGTTTTATTATTTCTTTTTTTATAGCGATTGCTACATATATATTTTCGCCTTCTTTAAATTTACCTAATTCTCTACTTTCTCTTGTTCTTAAATCAGCAATTTCATTAGCAAATTTTTCCATTTGATATTTATCAAACCCAGGTCCGTTTAAGTTAGAATCATTTAGCATAATCATCAACTCTTTATATGCATAATCACTAATTGCTTTGTGCATTCTAGATTCTGCATTTACTTTAGCTGACATTTCAGAATGACTTTCTTTTGATGCTACAGCTATATCTTTATCATAGTCATATCTTCCTTGCAAGTTAGCTTCAATCACTGATTTCCCTAAATGTGCTTCATGAAAAGATCTATCGCTTGTTAATAAAACAGCATTACTACAACTTAGTATACTTATACTTAGTACAAAAATCCCAATATATTTTTTCATATTTTTCATTTTTCCCCCTTATATTAAGTACTCTTTTGCACTTAAATTACATTTATTTAATAAAAATAGAGTTGTCATCATTGAATTTTCTATATTAAACTCTTTTTTGGCATATACTACTATATTGCATAATTTACTATACTCTTTCATAAGATCTATTATTGTATAATTACCTTCTATTTTTTTAGAAACACTTTCATTAGAAAAAATTATTATTTTTTTATGTACCTGTCTTAAATCATTTATTTTATCTCTAATTTCTGAAACTTTTAAACTTGTATCCAGCTTATATACATAATAATCTTTTTTAATATTTTCATCTAATTCAGATGAATTTAAGCTTATTACAAATTTTAATTTTAGATTTGCATATTGTCTTTTTCTTACTATATGGTGCATTCTACAACGAGCTTCATAGTTCTCAACACTACCTATCGAAACTAAAGGGTCATCTTCAAATGCAGGTTCTCCATTTATTAGTCTTTGACTAGAATATGCATTTTTCCCACACACCATACAAATAGCTTTTAATTTTGTAACATCAT
Source organism: Oceanivirga miroungae (assembly GCF_902505095.1). GTDB lineage: Bacteria > Fusobacteriota > Fusobacteriia > Fusobacteriales > Leptotrichiaceae > Oceanivirga > Oceanivirga miroungae. The sequence goes on from NZ_CABWIB010000001.1 coordinate 946,313, forward strand.
CTGCTAGTGCCATAAGTTCTGGTAATGGTTTAAATGGTTCTGCTCTAAAATCTTGGTCAAGACCTGCTACTATTACTCTTTTACCTAAGTCAACATATTTTTTACAAAGTTCTACTATTCCCTCTGGTAAAAATTGTATTTCATCTATTCCTATTACTTCAACATCAATATTTTCTTGTAATATTTTTTCCATTTGTTCTAAACTACTTACAGAGTATGCTGGGACTGTATTTTTATTATGAGAGTATATTCCGTTTTCACCGTATCTATTATCTATGCTAGGACTAAAAACTAAAATTTTTTGTTTTGCATAATTAGCTCTTCTTAATCTTCTTATAAGTTCTTCACTCTTACCTGAAAACATACTTCCTGTTACTACTTCTAAACGTCCTATAAAATTCTCCACAAAACTCACTCCCTTATTAAATTATATTATATATACTTTATTTATGCAATTTATTTTTTTATGATATTTTTATTTAATTTTTTAACCATGAAAAACACACTATGACTATTTCTTTTTGTATCATAAATAACTAAATCCGCATTCTTTATTTTATCTCTATACCTTACTGCATCTTCCACACTAATGTATTCTACATTTTCATCTGTAACTGATTTGTATCCACCAACTCTTACTATCTTTTTACCTTTTTCTCTCGGCTTTATTTTATCATCAAAGTCAATTTCAATATCTAAATCTATATCAGTTAGCTTTATATTATCTAATATTTCTTTTAATTCCTTATTTTCTTTTTTATACTCTTCCAGCTCTTTTTCAATTTTTTTTACGTATTCTATATACTCAAGATACATAGCTACTGTATTTGAAAATTCACTATCTTTTTTATTATGGTATCTTTTTATACTATCATCTAATTTTTGCATACTTTTTATGTATTCTAAATAAATGTTATAGTAAAAAGTTTTGTTATACTCTTTAACTACGCTATATACATATGAACTTACTGGATTAATACCTACTTTTTGTAAATTTAGTTTAAATTCACTTTTAATATCTAGTATTCCTTTACTTTCACAAAAACTTATACAGTCATTAGCTAGTTTAAGTCTTAATTTATCAAATTTTAATTTTGGATTTACTAAATTTGAAATTAAATTATCTATAATCATTTCTTTTGTATAATAGGTGTCAATGTAAAAATTTTTTATTAAACTTTTATCATCATATATATTTAGTATTAAGGATTCTAAAACCTTGTCTTCATTTAATTTATTTATTATATCACTTATTATTTTTTTCATTACAATATTCTCTTGTGCATTTTATCTAACATTTCTTTACTTACTTTTGCAATAACTGGCCTACCGTGTGGGCAGTTATACTTGTTTATTTCATGTAGTTTACTAACAAGTTTTTGCATCTGATTTGCATCTAGTTTTTGCCCTGCCATTATAGAAGATCTACAAGCTATTGATATTATTACATTTTCTCTAATATCAACAACTGAATCACTTGTTTTAAGCGACTCTACCATTTTTTCTATAACACTTTTTATACTTACCCTTAATTCAAAGTCAGGAACTTGTCTTACAACTATTTCTTTTTCGCTAATTAATTCTATATCAAATTTAAATTCGTTAAATATATCTATATTTGAAAAAATTACATCTTTTGTTATTTCATCAAGCTCTATAACTTCTGGAATTAGTAACTGTTTTGCACCTAATATTTGATTAGCATATCTTTCTTTTAACTCTTCATATTTTATACGCTCATGCATTGCATGTTGATCATAAAAATCTATAGAGTCTTCTTTTTTTACTAATACGTAGGTATCAAAAGCTTGCCCTATTATATCATATATATCCTTTGAATTTTCACTAACAGAAAATATACTTTGTATATATCCTTTTGGACTATATGAAAAGCTATCAATTTTATCTACTTCTTCTTTCTTATTAGTTTCAGAAATTGTTTCATTCGTATAATCTTTTCTATCATCTAATCTAAAAAAATCTTCAATTTCTTTTTTTATTTGACCATACACAATTTTTTCATCTGAAAATTTAACTATTTTTTTTGATGGATGCACATTAACATCAACCTCACTTGGGTTTATGTCATAAAAGATTATAGCAAATGGGTATTTGTGCTTCATAAGTTTCATATAGTAAGCATCGATAACTGCTCTTTCTATTAAATTTGACTTAGTATATCTATTATTTACATAAGTAAATATATAGTTTTTAGAGGCCCTAAAAATTTCTGAATTCCCTAGATAACCGTACTTAAATTTCTTTAAATTTTTAAATATACCCTTACCAAATACTTCATATACAGTATTATCAATTCCTCTACCTGATGTTTTTATTACACTTTTTCCATCAATAACAAGGTTTGTACTAACCTCTACTGCACTAAGTGCTAGCTTTAGTACTATATCTTTAATATTCATTATTTCTGTTGATTCTTTATTTAAAAATTTTTTTCTGGCAGGGGTATTGTAGAATAAGTTTCTAATTTCTATTACAGTTCCTGTTTTCATGGCAACACTTTTATCAGCTATTATATTTCCTCCATATATTGTTACCATATGACCAATTTTCATATCATTAGTCTTTGAAGATATATTCATTTTAGATACAGCTGCTATAGAAGCTAATGCTTCTCCACGAAACCCAAAACTAGATAAATTAAATATATCATCTTTTTTTGATATTTTAGATGTTGCATGTCTTTCAACTGATAAATATATATCGTCTTTTTGCATACCAGTTCCATCATCTGTTATTTTAATATAGTTTAATTTATCAGAAATCTCTATTAAAATATTTTTAGCCTTCGCATCTAAGCTATTTTCATAAAGCTCTTTTATTAAAGAAGCATAGTTTTCGACTACTTCTCCAGCAGCTATTATATTTGATATATTCTCATCTAATATGTGAATTAGTCCCATATCTCTCCCTATTTATCACTTTTATATATTATATACTTATTAAATATTATGTGTATTACTATTAAGATGATTAGAATAAATAAGCTGTCTATATTTAATTTTATTGAAAATAAAATTAGTATTATAAAAGATTGCACTATAGCTTCTATCATACTTACTTTATATGCTAAGTAATTTACTTTTCTCCAATTATATATATTTTTTATTGAATATTCTGTTCTAAAACCATCTTTTTGAGTTAGTTTATAGTCTTTTGAGGCTTTTTTGTATCTTAGCCCACAAAACACAACATACATTGGAATTATACTAACTAAAATAAGGTCTATTACTACTTTATTCATACTTTTTAGATACCATTATGGTAATTCCATATGAAATTAATATTGATAATAAGTAGCTTATTATTATAAATGTTAATAAGTCTTCACCTAAAAAATGCTTAGAATAAAGCTTTAGTATATTTTCTGCAATAACTACAGCTACTTGAATTACATATATTACAAAATAAGTTATATATGTTTTTTTATTAACCTCATTGTATATTTCTAGGCTTTTTTTAGCTGTTTTAAATTGAACACCTACTTTATCTTCTATTTTATCAGCAATAGATGCTTTTTTATATGACATTAGTATAAAATATGATGGTACTAATAAAAACACTGGTACAAAATAATCAAGTATTATTTTAAACATAAAATCTCCTATTCTCTTAAAATATATCCAGCTCCCCTTACTGTTTCAATAAGTTTAACTGGATTATCTTTATTTATTTTCTTTCTAATCCCTGTTATGTATACATCAACTAAGTTACTATTAAATGTAAAACTAACATCCCAAATTTTTTCAGCTATCATACTTCTTGTTAAAATTCTATTTTTATTTTTCAAAAAAAACTCTAATATCTTATATTCTTTATTAGTTAAATCTATTAGTTTATTATTTCTTAAAACTTCCCTATTTTCTATATTTAATTTTAAGTCACGACACTCTAATATATTTTCATTATTAGCTTGACTGTAACGGTTTATAATTCTCTCTATAGCTTTTAACTTATATGATAATTCAAATACACTTTTTTTTGCTGGATAATAGTCATCTACTCCTAAATAATAACCATCTATTTTAAGATCAACATTTATATCCTTGTAAATAGCTAATATATACATTTTTTTTGCTCTTATTCTAAGTTTTTCAACTAAATCTAAAAAGTCTAATATATCATCTATATATATTATAGCCATATCATAGTTATCTATGTTTTTCAACATTTCTATGTCTAATTCATCTTCTATGTTGTTTATAAAATAGTTTAGCTCTGATAAAATATTTTTATACTTAGTTTTCATACTGTCTTGTTTACTAAAAAGTAATATTTTCATATTTTACTTCTTTTCTAATAATTTTTTTTCTAATTCTTTTATCTTTTTTTCATTTTCTTTTCTTTCTGCATCCCATTTTTCAATGTGTGATTTAAATCTATCTAAGTACTCTTCTTTACTTTCACCATTTATTATTACATCTTCAATAATATCTCCAACTTCAATTGATTTTGCTAAAATTAAATCATCACTTGATTTTAATGTTGCAAAAGCTGTGTAGTTATCATTTAATGAAGGCAATGCTTCTTTTGTTATGAAAAATTGTGAACTACTTGTATTTTTACCAGCATTAGCCATACCAACCATTCCTGAATAATTGAATTTTAAAAATCCATCAAATTCATCAGGAACTACATAACCTGCTCCACCTGTACCATTTGCGTTAGGATCTCCTGATTGTATTACAGCAGCATCAACTCTATGGAATACTAAGTTATCATAAAAATTACTTTCAGCTAAGTATATAAAATTAGCTACAGCAAGTGGTGCTGATGTTGGATATAGGAATAAATTTATATCCCCTTTATTTGTAACTATAGTTGCACTTAAATTGTAATTTTCATACATTTTTTCTCTATCTGTTAAACTTGAACATGCAAGTAGTGATATACCTAACATAACTGTCATTAAAAATTTTTTCATGTTTTTTTTACCTTCCTTCTTGTAATCTTATTTGTTCTTCTATATTTATTTCCATATTAAAATCATAGTTATATATTGGAAAATCAAATTCAACAACCTCTAATTTTAATTTATCTTTAAAAAATGTTCTACTATCTCTAGCTATTTTATCATATATAACTAGTATTAATATTGACTTAGTATCTCCTTGAACTGCTTCAACAAGCTTTACCATTCTATTATTATCTATCCCGAGACTATTCTTTAATACTCTTTCATAGGCTTCTTCACTTAAAGCTATATCGTATAGGGCATATACAACTTCTGGTAAAACCATGCCAAATAATATTTTAGGGCTACTTATTTTTTTTATATTTATAACTCCCATTATATCTTATACCCCATTTCTTCTATAAATTTCTTGTCTTTTCTCCAATTTTTCTTTATTTTAACCCACAATCTTAAATTTACTTTTTTAGAAATTAAATTTTCTATTTCTTTTCTTGATTCTATTCCTATTTTTTTTATAAGCTTACCATTTTCACCTATTATTATCCCCTTTTGTGATGTTCTTTCAACATAAATAGTAACATCATAATGCCTAATATTAGGTAGAGTTTTAACATTTGTTATTTCAACAACCACACTATGAGGTATTTCATCTCTTGTATTTAGTAAGATTTTCTCTCTTATAACTTCTATTACGATTCTATTAACACTCATATCAGTGTAATAGTCTTCTGGATAAAACCATATATCATTTGTAAAATATTTTTTTGTAACATCATATATTTTATGAACTCCAATTAAATATTCGCTACTTAATGTTATTATTTCTGAATAACCTTTTAACTTTTCATCTATTTCTTTAATTTTTTCACTAATATCTTCATCAGTCATTTTATCAATCTTATTTATTACAATTACAAATGGTGTATTAACTTTTAATATATTTTCATATATAAATAGATCGCCTGTTGATATGACCTCTTCCCCATCTAGAATAAATAATATTACATCTGACTCTTCTAAGGTATTTAAAGATACAGTTGTCATGTATTCTCCCATTAAATTTTTGGGCTTGTGAATACCTGGAGTGTCAAAAAATATATATTGAGTATCCGCTATATTTGTTATTCCTTTTATTTGTTCTCTTGTTGTTCCTGATTTGTCTGAAACTATTGCTAATTTTTCCTTTATCAACCTATTTAATAAAGTAGATTTACCTACATTTGGTCTTCCTATTAATGATACATATCCTGATTTCATTTAATTTGCCTCCTTTATATCAAACATACTTATGTAGTCTTTTTCATTTTCTATTGGTTCAGTCCCTTTTTTAAATAAGGCATCTTCAGCATTTATATTGTCATTATCTAAAAGTCCGTTTGTAATATCTATTCTTTTTTCAATATATTTACCTGATATTTGTCCATCTATAATTTCTGTAAAATCTCCTACATTATAGATATTGCTATCTACAATAGATTGCATGTATCTTTTCCATATTGGAATTGCAGCAGCTGATCCTGTCATTTTTTTACCCATTGACATATTATCATCACGACCTACATAAACTACTGTTGTTAAATTTGGTGTGTATCCCGAAAACCAAGCAGTAACATTATCATTTGTAGTTCCAGTTTTTCCTGCCATAGCTATTAACTTACCATTTTTGTAGACTTTTGACCTTACACTTGCACCGTGTTTTACTGTGTTAGCTAACATATATGTCATTAAATTTACTGAATCTTTATCATATATTCTTACTTTTTCTATATTTGCATCATATATTACTTCACCGTATCTATTTTCTATTTTATAAATAAATTTAGGTTCAACTTTGTATCCTCCATTAGACAAGGCTACATAGAATTTAGCTAACTCATAGGGGCTTGTACTTATACTACCTAATGCTAGTGTTAGATTTTCAGGGAAATCTTTAGTCTTAATACCGGCTTTATACCAGTTAGAACGAACTTTATCTATTCCAACTTTTTCTAATAGCTTAATACTTGCTATATTATTTGAAGTTTCTAATGCTTTTAACATTGTAATATTTGACTTATACATATTATTGTAGTTTGATGGTATCCACTCACCATATTCTACTAAACTATCTTCTAATACAATATTCATTGGATATTTTTCATCTAGTGCGGTTAAATATACAACAGGTTTAAAATTAGAACCTACTTGTCTATTAGCTTGAAGTGCTCTATTAAAATCACCTTTATTATTATTTTTACCACCAACTATAGCTTTAATAAATCCGTTATTACTATCTATTGAAATTAATGATGCTTCCAACTCTTTAATTTTATTTAAGTTATCATCATCTCTAAATGCGTTATATGCTGCTTTTTGCATATCTATATCTATAGTTGAATATACCTTATATCCACTAAACAGTTCATTTTCTTCATCATCTTTAATTCCTAATATTCTTTTCATTTCACTTAAAACAATACTTGTTATCTCTGGTGCTATATTAGAATTAGAAATCTCACTTGCTTCTTTAATTTCCTCTAGCTTTTTACTTGTAACAAAGTCTATTTCCTCAAGTTTTGATTTATTGTAATCAGCCTCGCTTATGAACTTCCCATCATACATTAATTTTAATACAACTAAATGTCTAGCTCTTGCATTTTTTAATTTTGAATACTTTGCAGGAGACTTAGGAATACTAGCTAGTGTTGCAGCTTGAGCTATAGTTAATTTATCTGGAAGTACTCCAAAATATTTTAAAGATGCATTTTTTATTCCATATACTCCCTTACCAAAATTGATGGTATTTAAGTAATATTCTAGTATTTCATCTTTTGTATAAATTCTCTCCATTTCAGTTGCTAATACTGCTTCTTCTATCTTTCTTTTTATTGATCTTTCTCTTGTTAAAAAAGCATTTTTAACTAACTGCTGAGTAATTGTACTACCACCTTGTCTACTTTTACTAAAAACATTTAAATAAACTGCTTTTGCTAATCTTAAATAGTCTAATCCATAGTGATTTTTAAATCTTTTATCTTCAACAGCTAAAAAAGCATTTTGAACATGAATAGGTATATCATTAATTTTAATTGGGTCTCTATTTTCAAGTGCTAGAACATCTATTTGTCTTCCTTTTATGTCATAAATTATTGAAGGTTTTATTGGTTCATAATTTTCTAGTATTTCAACTGGATATTTTTTTGATACTTTGTAATAAGTATAGCCCGCTAACGATAGTAAAAAAATCATTGAAAATATAGCTAAAATCAATATATACTTAAATATTTTCTTTATTACTTTCAATATCTTCTTTCTCCTTTTTAATTTTTAATTGTCCACATGCTGCAGCTATATCTTCACCTTTTGTTTCCCTTAGTGTTACATTTATTTTAGATCTTTTTAATGTATTATAAAATTCTGTTGCTTCTTTTTTACTTGGTGTCTCATAAGGTTTACCTTCAACAATGTTATATGGTATTAAATTAACATGAGCATTAAATGATTTTAAAAACGCAACTAAACTACTTGCAGCGCTACCATCTATATTAAAATCTTTTATCAATATATATTCAAAACTTACTCTATTTTTTGTAAGTTCTTGATATTTTATTAAAGACTCTTTTAATCTTTCTAACGGATATCTTTTATTTATTGGCATAATAATATTTCTTACCTCATCAGTTGCAGCGTGTAATGATATTGCAAGATGTACTTGTTTTTCATCCTCTGCCAATTTCTCTATTTGAGGAGCTAATCCTGATGTTGAAATTGTAAAATTTCTTTTAGATATATTTTGCCCTTTTTCATAATTTAGTATGTTAATTGATTTTATTACATTATCATAATTTAAAAATGGTTCTCCCATACCCATATATACTAAGTTAGAAACTTTCTCGTTAGTTTTTCTTAACTCTTTTTGTACAAAATATAGCTGCATAACTATTTCGGCTGCTGTTAAATTTTTTTCAAACTTCATAGTTCCTGTAGCACAAAAATCACAAGCTAATGCACAACCTACTTGGCTACTTACACATAAAGTTTTTCTATTATCATGCATTAATAAGACTGTCTCAACTAAAAACTTATGATTTAGTGAGAACAAGAACTTTTTGGTTTCCTTATCTTTTGATTCAAGTATCTTTATACATTTAATACTTGGTATCTCAAAATACTCAGGTAGTTTTAATCTTATATCTTTTTTTATATTTGTAAAGTTATCAAAATCAAATTCTAGCTTATTATGTATAAAATCAAATATTTGACTTGCTACATATTTTTTACAATCTAATTTATTTACAACTATATTTTCTATTTCTTCTAAACTAGCTTCTATTAAGTTTAGTTTTTTTATTTCACTCATTTTTATCCCCTATAAAAGAAAAAGTAAATCAAAGGCATTTTTTGATATTTCTATAAAATCTAATAAATCTTTATATACAAAAGTTTTACCTTCGCCTGTACCTTGTATTTCTATAAATTCATTTTTATTATTCATTATTATATTCATATCAACTTCAGCTATTGAATCTTCACTATAATCTAAATCTAGTAAGACTTCTCCATTAACCTTACCTACACTAACTGCTGCAATTTTTGATTTTAATGGATTTTTTTCTAATTCTTTAGTTTCTAATAATTTTTCTATTGCTTTTTCTAAAGCTAAATAACCTCCTGTAATAGAAGCTGTTCTAGTTCCACCATCAGCCTGTAACACATCGCAGTCTATAGTTATTGTTTTTTCACCTAGTAATTCAAAATCTAGTGCTGCTCTTAGACTTCTACCTATTAATCTTTGTATTTCAACCGTTCTACCACTTTGTTTTCCTTGTTGGCTTTCTCTTTTTGTTCTTTTTTCAGTTGCAGTAGGTAACATTTGATATTCTGCAGTTAACCAACCTCTATTTTGACCTTTCAAAAATAAAGGAACCTTATTTTCTATACTTGCTGTACATAGAACTTTAGTGTTCCCATACTCTATTAGAATTGAACTCATCGCATTGGTTGTAAAATTTTCAGTAATTTTTAATTCTCTTAATTCATTGTTTTTTCTATTATTCTTTCTCATACTTCTTCCCTCATTATATATATATTCATTATATCAATTTTAGGCACTTTTTTCAAATAAAAAAAGCCGCCATAAGGCAGCTTAATAACTTATTTAGATGCTACTAAATCAGCTAATTTTTTACCAACTTTGAATTTAATAACTCTTTTTGAAGGTATTTCTATATCTTCACCAGTTCTAGGGTTTCTTCCTTTTCTAGCTTCTTTTTCTTTAGTTGTAAATGATCCCCATCCTACAAATTGAACATCTTTACCTTCTACTAAAGATTCTTCAACTAATTGTAAGAAAGCATTTACTAATTCTTCTGATCTTTTTTTAGATTCACCTGATTTAAGTGCAAATCCTTCAACAAATTCTTTTTTTGACATTGTTTTCCTCCCAATTTATCTAAATATACTATAAATAACTGCTAATACTAGAAATAGTATCGCTGTGTATTCCGTAAATTTTTCTATACCGTCTTTTTCTTGATCTAGTATAGCTTCTGTTTTTGCAACAGTTTGACTTTTATCTGGTTGCATAAGCACTACTGTAACTAATGTTATTGATACAAGAACCATTACGATAACAAGTAAATTTCTCATTATCCCTCCTAATTTTTCCCTGCTTCAATTAACTTAGCAAATGATTTTGCTTCTAAACTTGCACCACCTATAAGTCCACCATCAATATCAGACTCATTTAATAATTCAACTACATTTTCTGGTTTCATTGATCCACCATATAGTATAGATATTTCATCTGAAACTTCTTGACCATACATATCTGCTAGTAAGTCTCTTATATACTTATGTACATCTTGTGCCATTTCAGGAGTAGCAGTTTTACCTGTTCCTATTGCCCAAACTGGTTCATAAGCTATTACTACATTTTTTGCATCTTCTTTGCTTACATCTTTTAAACCTTCAACTATTTGTGTTTTAACAACATTTTTAGTTTCGTTAGCTTCTCTTTCTTCTAATTTTTCACCAATACATAAAATTGGGATTAGTTTTGTTTCAAGAGCTAATTTAACTTTTTCATTTACATGAAAATCAGTATCTCCGTAGTATTCTCTTCTTTCAGAATGTCCTATTATTACATAGTTTACATCTATATCTTTTAACATAAGTGGAGAAATTTCTCCAGTATATGCACCTTTTAAACGATTTCCCATGTTTTGTGCTGCAATTTTTACTATTGAATTTTTAGTTAGTTCACTCGCTACTGTTAATGAAGTGAAAGGTGTTGCAATAATTACATTTGCATTTACATCTTTTATCATAGGTAGTAATTCGTTTAAAAATTCCTTTGTTTCAGAAACTGTTTTATTCATTTTCCAGTTTCCTGCAATTATAGTTTTTCTCATTATTTGTCCTCCATGTCTATTATGGTATGATTTTAACACATTTTTTTTACTAATGCAATAAAATAAGGCTTAAATTAGAAATTTTCTAGTATTTCTTTTAATTTTTCTATTTCTTCTTCGCTAAGAGATAATCCCTTTGACATAGATTTATGTTCTGGGTCCCATTCCCTTATATCTAGCTTAGCCTTTCTACCATTCCAACTAACCATATTAACTTCCTTTGTCCAACCGCTTTTGTTAGTTGATAATATTCCTAAATGTTTTTCAATTTCAAATTTAATATCTGCCATTTTTTCTCCTAAAATTGATTTATTCTGTTTAATGTTCTTGTTTTACCTATAACTGATATTATTGTATATAAATCTGGTCCTTTACTTTGTCCTGTTAATAATGCTCTTATTGGCATCATAACAACACTAGGCCCTTCATTTAAAGTTTGCTTTATTTCATCTAAGATTTCAATAGCACGAGCTTCACTAATTTCTTCATTTTCATTAGAAATTTTTTCTTTAAATAACTTAATAGCTTCTTTTCCTTTTTCATTTTCTAATGCTTCTAGTAATCTTGTAACAGATTTTCTTTCTTTTTTATTCATATCTTCAGTTACAACTGGAAGTGAAAATTTATCTACAAAGTATACACTACTTAGACTTGCAAGTTCTTTTAAGGTGTGTGCCCCTTCTCTTACTATTTCTACTACTCTTTTGAATTTTTCATCACTAATAGCGCTCATATCATATAGATTTTCATAATAAGGTCTAGCTAGTTTCATTAACTCATCTAAATCTTTTAATCTCATATGTTGATTATTTACCCAAGCTAGTTTAACTAAATCAAATACAGGCCCACCTAAAGATATTCTATCAAAACTAAAATCTTTTATCATTTCGTCTAATGTGAATATTTCTCTACCATCAGGCATACTCCAACCCATTAGGGCTAAGAAATTTAACATTCCTTCTTTTAAGTAACCTTCTTCTTTATAGTAGTTTAATGATACTGGATTTTTTCTTTTAGATATCTTTGTCTTATCTGCATTTCTTAAAAGTGGCATGTGATACCAATTAGGTTCATCCCAACCAAATGCTTTATATAATTGAACATGTTTTGGTGTTGATGCTATCCATTCTTCTGCCCTTATAACATCAGTAACACCCATTAAATGATCATCAACTATATTAGCTAAATGATATGTAGGAAAACCATCTGATTTTAATAAGACTTGGTCATCTATTTTTGAGTTATCAAAAAATACATCTCCTCTTAATTTATCTTTTACAACAGTTTGTCCTTCATAAGGCATTTTTAATCTAATTATATGTTCAACTTTATCTTCTATTTTTTTATCTATTTCTTCTTTTGTAAGCTTTCTGCATAGGCCATCATAACCAGGAGCAATTTTCATTGCTTTTTGTCTTTCTCTTAATTTTTCTAATCTTTCATTAGTACAAAAACAATAATATGCTTCACCTTTTTTTACTAAATCCTCTGCATATTTAGCATAAACATCTTGTTCCATTCTTTCTGATTGTCTATATGGTCCATATGGTCCTCCATTATCTGGACCTTCATCGTAATATAGCCCTAACCATTTCATAGCTTCAAATATTTGAGCTTCAGATGTTTCGCTATATCTAGTTCTATCTGTGTCTTCTATTCTTAATAAGAAATCTCCACCGTTATGTTTAGAATAAGCATAATTAAATAAACCAATGTATGCCGTTCCTACATGCGGATCTCCAGTTGGAGATGGAGCAATTCTTGTTCTAATTTTTTTCATTTTCCCTCCGATTATTTAACTAATTGATAAGAAAATTCTAATAATCCAGAACTATGTGGTCCTAATACATATTGTGGGAAAACAAATATTAAATTTTTTCCATTTAAAATCATTACAGCATCATCTAAATTAACTTTCGCATCATTGAAGTATTTTCCTGTTTTATCTTGTTTAACAATTTTTTGAATATCCTCTGTAAAGAATTTTTTAGTTTCCTCATTTACAAAAGCTTTTCTAAGATCTACTAATTTACCATCTTGATTATATGATTTTGCTTCAATTTTTACTTCAGGATTTGCCATACCTTCAGTTAATTTTTCTATAATCTTAAATTCTGTTGTTATTCCAAACACGCTTTCAAATTTTGCAACTGATTCTTTTACTGGATTTTCTTTCACAGCCTTTGTTTGCACATTTTCATTTTTTACTTGTTCACCATTTGTTGCTGCTGAACATGAAGCAAATGATAACACTAACCCCAATCCTAATAATGTTTTTTTAACTTTGTTTAATTTCATTTCTATCTCTCCTTTATTTTTCATTTTCTATCATTTCAATAATTTTTTCAGCACATCTTATTCCATCGACTGCTGCACTCATAATACCACCAGCATATCCTGCACCTTCTCCACAAGGTATGATTCCTACTACACTAGAATTAAATTGTTCATCTCTATCTATTCTAATAGGGGAACTACTTCTACTTTCAACACCTGTTAGTATTGCTCCATTTTCACTAAAGCCTTTTAATTTATTATTAAGTAAACTAAGACCTTCTCTTAATGAGATATTTAAATATTCTGGTAAAATTTCATTTAAATTTGCCAGCTTATACCCTATACTATAACTAGGTACTACATCTAGAATTTTTGTAGACTTCCTATTATTTATATAGTCAGTAACTAACTGAACTGGAGCATGATAGTTAGATCCTCCTAATTTAAATGCTTTTTCTTCAATCTCTCTTTGAAATTCTACCCCTGATAAAACATCTTCACCTAAATCACTTGGATTAACATTTACTAATACTGCTGAATTTGCATTTTCTAAACTTCTAGCATTGTAGCTCATACCATTTACAACAAGCCTATTTTCCTCACTACTAGATGGTACTACAACTCCTCCAGGGCACATACAAAATGTATATACTCCTCTATTATTTGCTCTAACATTTAGCTTATACTCAGCAGGTGGCAGCTTAAATCTAAAAGCCCTATATTGACTTTTATCAATAAAACTTTGTTTATGCTCTATTCTAAATCCTACAGCAAATATTTTTTTACTCATAGTCATATTTTTATCTCTTAGCATATAGAAAGTATCTCTTGCACTATGGCCCAGAGCTAAAATACAGTGATTCGTATCTATCTGGTATATATTACCACTTATTTGCTTAATTTTCAAACTTTTTAACTTATTTTTTTGAGTTTCATAATCTATGAACTGACTATTAAATCTATACTCCCCACCTAAGCTTTCTATAGTGTGTCTGATATTTTTAACAATATCAACTAAAACGTCCGTTCCTATGTGTGGTTTTGATATATATGCTATTTCTTTATCAGCTCCTGCTTTTATTAGCTCGTCTACTACAACTTTTATTCTATCATTATGAGTATTAGTTGTTAATTTACCATCAGAAAAAGTTCCAGCTCCACCTTCACCAAATTGTACATTAGACTCTGTTTTTAATTTACCCGTTTCAAAAAAGTTATATACATCTTTAACTCTATTTTCAACTTTTTCTCCTCTTTCAATAATTATTGGCTTTAAATTAGCTCTAGCTAATATTAAACCAGCAAATATACCGGCAGGTCCTGATCCTACAATTATTGGTCTTTTACCCTTATACCAAGATAAATCAGGAATTATATATTCTGCTTCAATAATTTTTTTAATATTATTGTCATTTACATAGTAATCTTCATTATCAAATTCAATATCTACTGTATATATATATTTAGGAACTTTTAGCTTTGCTCTTGCATCTATTGCCTTATTTGAAATTCTAAATTTATCAATCTTAAGATTTCTATTTTTTAAAACTTCTCTTATTTTATCCTTTATATTCTCTTCATTATGATCAATGTCAACTGTTATACCTGTTATTCTAATCATCTAATCCTCCAACTGTAAGGCTACTTGCAAAATTAAACTGCAGATTATATCCTCCACAATCTCCAAATATATCAACTATTTCACCAATGAAATACAAGTTTTCATGAATTTTTGACTCGAAATTTAATGTTAATTCATTAGAGTCTACTCCACCTTTTGTAACTTGTGCGTTTTTAAAGCCTGTTGTATCATAAGCTTTTATTCTATAATCTTTAATATTTTTGACTAAGTTTTCCAATATCTTATCGCTAATTTCACATACCAATACATTTAATTTTTCAAGTCCTGATTTTTTTAATAAAAACATTCCTAGTTTTTTATGTAAAATGCCATTTAAAAATTCTGTTGCTTCTAAAAAGTATAGTTTATTAACCCTATCTTTTAGAAATTCTAGTAATTTTGTATGAGTATATTCTTCTAAAAAGTCTATTGAAAATTCTATTGAAAATCCATGTAAAGCCGTTAGATATGAACTATTAAATATTACAGGCCCTGATATTCCATAGCTAGTGAATAGAATTTCATCTTTTTCTACCCTTAGTAATTTATTATTATCATATACCTTTAAAGTTACATCTTGTTTTATTCCTTCAAGACCTTTAATATATATAGGGTCTGTTTTTAATTGAACTAATACAGGTTCCAAACTTGTTATGCTATGTGAGAAACTTTTAGCTATTTCATAACCACTACCATCACTACCAAGCTCTTTATATGAATTACCACCTGTTGCAATTACTAATTTATATGCTTTATATTCATTTACATAAAAAATATCTTTTGACTTATAGCACGAATTAATTTCCGTATTATATACTATATCGCAAGCTAAGTAGCTTAGCATATTTCGTATAGCATCAACTACAGAACTTGCTTGTAGTGAATTGGGATAAACTTTACCATTTTTTAGTTCTTTATGTAATATCCCTAAATTCGAAAAATATTCTATAATCCTTTCTGGAGGATAGTTTTTCATTGTATTTTCTATAAGTAATTTATTATTTCCATAATAGTTATCTTTAGTAGCATTTATATTTGTAAAATTACATCTACCATTTCCAGTAACTAACAACTTTTTTAAAATTCTATCCTTATGTTCAATTATCAAAACTTTTTTTCCTTTTTTTAGTAGCTCAATTGCTAGTATACAGCCACTAGCACCACCACCTATAATTATATAATCGTATACCATATTTACCTCACTTTTTACTAGTAATATTTTATCATACTTTTTTTATTTTATCAAAAAAAGATGGCATAAAGCCATCTTAAAAATATAAATATATGGAAATTGTTATTTCTATATACCGTCATCTAAATCGTCATCTTCTGCTGGTGCTTTTATTGCATCTAAAGAGAATGAGACTATATCAGACTTACCAGTTTCAAGTGCTATTTCTATAAGTTCATCTATGGCTTCATCTTCCATTTCTGAAGCTAAACTCATAAGCATAGGAATGTTTGTTCCTGCTATAACTTTAACTTTTGAATTAGCTATAGATATTTGAGCACAAGTTTTAAATGGTGTTCCACCTTTTATATCAGTAAGACATAAAACAGCTTCACTTGTCTTTAATAATTCATCTATCTCGTTTTTTATTTTAACTTCTAAGTTTTCTGCTGTATCTGATTCTAAAAAATCAATAAATTTAATATTATCATTTACACCAAATAACATTTTTAAAGTTGCATACATTCCAGAAGATACTTTTCCGTGACCTGTTAGTAATAATGAAGTCATCTTATATTACTCCTGCAACGTGTCCTAATACACCTGCTATTAAAGTAATGAATACTAACCAAACTGGTGATACTTTTTTCTTAATTAAGTATAACATTAAGAATGTATATAATACTGGTAATAATCTAGGCATAACTTTGTCTAATTGTGCACCGAAGTCCATGTATTTAGTAACTTCTTCAAATCCACCGTTTGCAGCTTCTTTAAATTCTTTATAAGAATATCCTAATTTTAATGATAATCCACCAAATGTAGCAATCATTGATCCTATTACAGTTAATCCTAAGATATTAATAGCTCTTGTAAATTTAGCTGTATTTTGTTGTAATGCTGCCATTGATTTAACACCTGTATTGTATCCATAGTACATGAATCCAAATTTTAATGCGAATTGCATAGCGTTAAATATTACTAAGAATACGATTGGCCCTGCAACTGATCCTTGTAATGCTAATGAAGCTCCTAATGAAGATGCTATTGTTAAGAATGTTAACCAGAATAATGAATCTCCTATACCACCTAAAGGTCCCATAGTTGATACTCTTACTGATCTTATACTTTCAACATTTTCCTTATTTTCTTCCATAGCTACTACTAATCCAGCTATGAATGTAATTAATAATGGGTGAGTATTGAAAAATTCCATATGCATTTTCATTGATTCTTTTAAATCTTCTTTATCTTGGTGAATTGCTTCTAATCCTGGTAATATTGTATATAACCAACCTGCAGCTTGCATTCTTTCCATATTAAATGCTTCTTGACAGAAAAATGATCTTATAGTCATTTTATTTAATAACGAAGGTGTTATTACTTTTCTAACTGTTTTATCTCTATATTCCATCTTCTTCAACTCCTTCTACTTTACTTACTTCAGCTGTTGGTCTAAAGAAATCATACATAGCTATTGAAACTCCTACTAATGTAATAGCAACCATATCTAAGTGTAGGTAAGCAGCTAATACAAATCCGAACATTAAGAATCCAGCATATTCTTTCTTTAACATAATGTTTAATAGTATAGCAAATCCTATAAATGGCATCATACCTCCTGCTACACCAAATCCATCAACAACTACTTTTGGTAATAAATTGATTAAATCTTTTAATGAGTTTGCACCATACATAACAAATAAGAAACCTATTGCTCCGAATAATACAAATCTTATTACAGCTTGGAACCATATTGTAAATGAAATTCCAGATGGTCTTGCTTCTTCAGCAGCTTTATCAGCATAACCCATCATTCCTGAATATAAAGCGAACATTAAGATAACTATTATTGTTCCTAATGAAGCTAATGGGAATACTGTACCAAGTGCTTCTTGTGGTGATACATTAGCAATAATTGCATAAGTTACCCCTAAAACTCCCCCAACTACTATGTTAGGTGGTTGTGCTCCTGCTAATGGTACTAAACCAGCCCATGCTAATTCAATAGTTCCTCCAACTACTAGACCTGTTTGCACATCTCCTAGTATTAAACCTATTACTAGACCCGCGATTACTGGTCTATGTAAAGATTGTAATCCATCAAATTGCTCTATACCAGCTATACCTGCATAAATAGCAATTAATAATGCTTTAATAAACATAAAAATGTCTCCCTTCTAAATTAATTTCATTATATCTTCGCCTGAATCAGTAGGAACTCCTTTAATTGTAAGTTTAACTCCTAATTCATGCAATTTTTTTAGCGTATTTACATCATCTTCATCAACAGAAACTGTAGGTCTTATTTGTTTTTTTCCTTCAGAAAAATGCATATTTCCTACTATCCATTCTGGTAATACTAATCCACCTTCTGTTAATCTTAAAACATCTTGAGGTGTTTTACATACTAATAATATTTTTTGTCTATCTGCAGCTTTTCCTATTACTGATAAAGTTTTTTCTATTGAGAAAAATCTCATTGCAACTCCTGCTGGAACAACCATGCTCATTAAGCTTTGTTGTACAGGATCATTTGAAACTGCATCATTTGCGACTAATATTAAATTAGCATTTAAACTATTAACCCATGTCATACCAACTTGTCCATGAACTAATCTATTGTCTATTCTAGCTGCTAAAATATTTGCCATAACAATCACTCCTTTTATTTATATTATATATTATATATTAAATATTAATATCTATTATTTGATCCACAAACTAATATCTTATTCTTACAATATTCTTTAACACTTTGTCTTCCTAGTGCTAAGTATTTCTTAGGATCTAAAGGATTTTTTTCTTCTAACATATATTTACTAACTTCTTTTGTAAATGCTTGTCTTAAGTCTGTTGCATAGTTAACTTTACATATTCCTAATGATATTGCTTTTTTAACATCTTCATCATCAACACCACTAGTTCCATGTAATACTAAAGGAACAGAAACCTTTTTTTGTATTTCTTCTAATATTTCGAAATTTAAATTTGGTTCTTCTTTATATACACCGTGAACAGTTCCAATAGCTACTGCTAATGAACTAACTCCTGTAACTTTAACAAATTCAACTGCTTCATCAGGATCTGTATATTTTGCATGTTCAACTACTAAGTCATCTTCTTTTCCACCAACACGACCTAATTCTCCTTCAACATGAACATCAAAGAATTTTGCTAAATCTACTACTTTTTTTGTAACAGCCGCATTTTCATCAAATTCATGTTTTGAACCATCATACATTGCTGATGAATATCCTGCTGCTAAACATTTAACAGCTAATTCATAAGAATCTCCATGATCTAAATGCATTGCTATTGGTACATCTGCTTTTTTAGAAGCAAATGTTGCCATACCACAGAAAAATTCTGGACTTGCATATCTTAATGTTGATGGAGTTGTTTGTAATATTACTGGACTTCTTAGTTCAGTTGCAGCTTCTATTACTGCTTGCATCATTTCCATATTTTCAACATTAAATGCAGGAACTGCATATTTATTTTCTTTTGCATGTATTAAAATTTCTTTTGTATTTACTAACATTTTATTAGTCTCCTTTTTATTTTGTATATTTATGTATTTCAAACTTTTTAACTACTCTATTAACTTCTCCAGTTGGGAAAGGATTATCAGTAGTTAATCCAAAGTGTTGTGATTTAAAGAATGCATACATTTGTCCATATACTAAATATGTTAATATAGCAGTTATATCATTTACTAACACTTTTCTAGAAGGACTAATAGTTAAATTAGATACCTTTGAAATCTTTTCAGGATTTATGCTGTATGATACTATCATATTAGCCATTTCTTCCTCAAACATTTCTGAATATAGTCCTAAATCATATTTACTTGCATATTCATCTACTGAATTACATAAGAATACTATTGTCTTATTATTTACTATTGCTTTTGGTCCATGTCTAAATCCTAATGTAGAATCGTACTTAGCAACAACTTTACCTGCTGTTAACTCTAATACTTTTAAACATAATTCTTGGCTTAAACCTTTTAAAGGCCCTGAACCTAATACAATTATTCTTTCATGTTCCTTATTTGCTAAATCTTTTATTAATTCATATTTAGCTTCTAATTCTTCTTCAGATACTTTAATAGCTTCTAATAAAGTTTTTTCATCCTTTTCATAGAATAATAATATTCCAGCTAATACCATTGAGCTAAATGAGCTTGTCATTGCAAAACTTTTATCATTAGTTCCTTCTGGCATTAAGTATAGGAAAGTATTTTTTTCTACTTTACTTCTTTTTGCTAATTCTCCTTCTTCATTACAAGTAATAAATAAGTGATAAGCATCTTTTACTAATTGGTTTAATAATTCAACACTTGCTACAGACTCAGGTGAGTTTCCAGATCTAGCAAAAGATATTAGTAATGTTTTTTTATCTTTTTGTAAATACATTTCTGGATTATTTACAAGGTCTGTTGTTGCAACTGATCTAAATCTATATTCTCCCTTAGAATTTAATAGAGGTTCTAGAATATTCCCAACATATTCACTTGTACCAGCTCCTGTAAAGATTATATCCCAATCTTTACTAAGACCAATTTCAGAAAAATATGCTCTTATTTCTTTTTCTTTTCCATTGAATCCTTCTACTAATTTTCTCCATTTACCAGGTTGACTACAGATTTCATTAGCAGTATCATAAGAATTTGTTTCTTTTAATACGTTTTCATCAATCCCTAAAATTTTCATTTTTCCTCCTACAAAGTGGTAGATACCATTTAGTATAATTTACCTCGATTTTTGTCATTTGTCAAATTTTTTTTACCAAATTTCTGTGAACTCTATTAATTTCTTAGCTATTTCTGGTTCCATACTTGAATGCCCTGCAGCTTCTACTATATGTAGTTCACAATTATTCATCTTTGATTTTAATTCATATGCTCCACTTGGTCTACAATCTACATCATATCTTCCATGGCATATTAAGGTTCTAATATCAGCGATTTTATCTATATTATTCAAAATATAGTTATCTTGTGGTAAAAATGAATTGTTATAAAAATAATGGCATTCTAATCTAGCAATAGCTATATCATAGTCTGTAACTTCGGCTTCTAGTTTTCTAGGGTATAGTCTTACAATACTACTTTCCCAGTCATTCCAGTTTTTCGCATATTTCTTTACTATTTCTTTATCATCAGATGATAAATACTTCATATATGATGCTATTATATTTTTCTTTTCATCATCAGTTAATATACTTATATATTTTTCAAACTCTTCTGGGTAAAAATATGCTGCTCCACCCTCATAAAGCCACCACAAATCACTTTTTCTAGCTAAAAATATACCTCTTAGTATCATTCCTAATACTTTATTTGGGTGATTAATTGCATAAACTAAACTAAGAGTCGTTCCCCAACTTCCACCAAATAGTATCCATTTATCTATCCCTAATAGTTTTCTTAGCTTTTCCATATCTTCTACTAAATCAAAAGTTGTATTTTCTCTTAGTTCTACAAAAGGTTTACTTCTACCTGATCCTCTTTGGTCAAATATTATTACTCTATATTTATCTTTATTAAAAAATTTTCTGGGTAAACTCTCTATAACCCCACCTGGTCCTCCATGTACAAATACTATTGGAATACCATCTTTATTCCCACATTCTTCATAATATATACTATGAATATCACTGACTTTTAAATAACCACTATTATATGGTTTTAATTCATCAAACATCTTTTTTCTCCTTTTATTACTACAAAAACTCCTATAAAGGAGTTTTTACTTAATCAAAATTCTTTTCTTTTTTTAGTGTAGGGAATAGTATAACATCTCTTATAGATGATGAGTTTGTAAGTAACATGCATAATCTATCTATACCTATTCCAAGTCCTCCTGCAGGTGGCATACCATATTCAAGAGCTCTTATATAGTCTTGGTCCATATCAGTTGCTTCTTCATCTCCAGCTTCTTTTTTAGCTACTTGTTGTTCAAATCTTTCTTTTTGATCTACTGGATCATTTAATTCAGAGTAAGCATTACCGTATTCACGACCTGTTATAAATAATTCAAATCTATCTACCCAATCTTCACTATTTTGTGAATTTTTAGATAGTGGTGATATTTCTTTTGGATAAGTTGTTACAAAAGTTGGATTTATTAATGTATGCTCAACTTTTTCTTCAAATAATAAGTTTAAAATTCCATATTTTGTATATGTAACTTTATTATCTAATTCAACACCTAAATTTTTAGCAAATAAAGTAGCTTCTTCATCACTTTTAATTGTTTCAATATCGTATGAAGTTACTTCTTTTACTATATCTTGCATTCTAACTCTTCTCCAAGGTTTAGCTAAGTTTACAGACTTATCTTCGTATTCTAACTCATATTTACCATATAAATGGAATGCTAAACTTGATATTAAATCTTCACTAATATCCATCATTGTATTATAGTCTGCATAAGCTTGATATAGTTCCATCATAGTAAATTCTGGATTGTGTTTTATAGATACTCCTTCATTTCTGAAGTTTCTATTTATTTCAAATACTTTTTCAAATCCACCAACTAATAATCTTTTTAAGTATAATTCTGGTGCTATTCTTAAATACATTTCTTGATCTAACGTATTATGATGCGTTATAAATGGTTTAGCAGCTGCACCTCCTACTACAGGATGTAGCATTGGTGTTTCAACTTCTATAAATCCTTTTTTCTCTAAGTATGTTCTTATATATCTAACTATTTCAAATCTTTTTTTCATAGTTTCCATAACTTCATCATTCATTACTAAATCAACATATCTTTGTCTGTATCTTATTTCTATGTCAGTTAATCCATGGAATTTTTCAGGTAGTGGACGAATATTTTTTGATAAAATAGTAAAGTCTTTTACTCTTATTGTTAATTCACCAGTTTTAGTATAGAATAAAGTTCCATTTAATCCAACAAAATCACCTATTGCAAGATTTTTAAATTCTTCGTACTTTTCTTCTCCAACTTCTTCTTTAGATACATAAAATTGAATTTTCCCTGTTTCATCTTTTATAGCAGCAAATCCATTTTTACCCATTCTTCTGTAAGCCATTACTCTTCCAGCTGTTATAAATACTCTTTCTAAATCTTCTTTATTTTCTATAATATCTATAACATTATCTTTTTTATCAAAAAATCTACCATAAGGTTCTATTCCCATTTCCTTTAATTGGGCTACTTTTTTTAATTTTTCACCTCTAATATATCCAGTGTTTTGTTCTGACATTTATATCTCCTTTATTTTTATATTAATTTTAACATCTAGTATCTTATCATTATCAGTAGTATATTCACTTGCTAAAATCATATATACCCCATTATTTTCTTTAAATTTATTAGTCTTTATTTTAGTTTCTAATAAATTAGAATTTACTTCAAGCCTAGCTCTTGTAATTTTATCTAATTCATATCTTTTAATATAGTAAGCATTTTTTTTACCAATAACTTCAATAAAGTTTTTACCAAATCTCAAGTCAATTTCATCTGATATATATGTATCATCTAATAAATTTGCTAGATAGTCTTTTTCAATTTTTTCAATCTCGTTATTTTCATATCTATATATACTATTTATGCTTATTTTATACATAGACTAATCTTCTTCATCTTCATTAAATATTTCATCAAATATATCATCTAATTCCATATCTTCTATTTCTTCATCTTCTTCAAATTCCATGTCTTCATCTGTCATATATTCATCAAACTCATCGTTTTCATCGTTTAAATCCTCATATTTATTGAAGTCATCATCATCTGTTGTGTAAAAATCTCCATCTAGAATTTCTTGCCTATCGTAAATATCTAGTATCGTTTCTTCATCTTCTTCATCAACCATAGATATAATTTCTTCATCCTCATCTTCAATTAAGAAAACCCTTTTTACACCCATTTCATTTTCAGCAACAATATATTCATTTTCATTTATGTTTAAAGTTGTAAGACAAGTATAATATTCTAAATCTCCGTCTACTTCATATGTAAAATCATCACCGTAAGAATACATTTTTCCTCCTAATTATTTATGATATTTAATATTATTATTTATACAGATCGCTCTATATATTTGTTCTGTTAACATCAATCTGAATAATTGATGTGGAAATGTCAATTTTGAAAAACTAATTCTTTTATCTACCAATTTTCTTACTTCATCAGTAACCCCACGAGATCCACCAATTATAAAGCTAATCTCGCTATTTGTAATAGATAAATTAGAAACCATATCAGCAAGTTCTTCTGAACTCATATAATCTGCAGATATATCCAAAAGTATTTTATACGACTTATTTTTTTCAAAGAATTTTAATATATTTTTACTATCTTGAACTACTGATAGATTACTATCCTTATTTTCATTTAATTCTACTATATTAAAATTAACGTATGTACTAAGTCTTTTTTTAAACTCGGAAATACCATCTACAATATATTTTTCTTTAATTTTTCCAATAGCGACTATATTTATTTTTAACAAAATTTTCCCCCTGTATTATAGGTTATTATACTAATTTATTCATTTAATTTCAATACTTTATTTAATTTACTTAGTTTCAAAAAATTCTTTTGTTAAATTTTTCAAATCAAACAAGTCATATATTCCACATAATTCTTTTATAGAATGCATTGATAAAATAGGTATACCTATATCAACTGAATCAATATCTAAGTGTGTACTAGATAATGGCCCTATAGTAGAACCACCTATTTCATTTGATCTATTTACAAAATATTGTAAATTTAAACCAGCATTTTTAGCTATTTGTTTTATTACTGCCATAGAAAATCCATCAGATGTGTATCTTTGGTTAACACTTAATTTAAGTGATACTCCCTTATTCATTTCGCATTGATTTGTTGGATCTTTTTTATTTGGAAAACTTGGATGAGCTACATGCCCTGTATCACAAGATAGCATAAATGAATTAGCTAACATTTCTAAAAAGTTTTGACGGTTTAATGAAAGTGAATAACAAATTCTTTCTAAAATACGAGATAAGTATTCTGAGTCTGCACCTTGTTTTGTTGAACTTCCTATTTCTTCATTATCAAAAGCCGCATATACATTTATTTTGCCAGAATCATTTCCTGATTCTGCTAATGCTATAATACCTGCATACACTGATAATAAGTTATCCATTTTTGTAGATTGCATCATTTCATCATTCATACCAACTAATATACCTTTTTCTAATGGATATAGTGCTAAATCAAAATCTAATATATCAGAGACTTCAATTTTCATTTGCTTTGCAATTAATTTTAATAAATAGTTATCTTTTTCAAAGTTAGAATTAACTAGGGCTATTATTGGTAATATATCATTTTGTTTATCTATTTTATAACCATTATTAACATCTCTATTTTGGTGTATACATAAGCTTGGTATAACAACAGCTTTATCTTCTATTTTTATTATTTCAGTTTTTGGTCTAAATACATCATCTGTTTTTAAAACAACTCTACCTGCAATACCTAGTGATCTATCAAACCATGTCGATAAATTTGGTCCACCATATACTTCAGTATTTAATCTTAACATATTATTAGTTATCATTTCCGGATTAGGTTTTATTCTAATACTTGGGCTATCTGTATGACATCCAAATATTTTAAATCCTTTTTCTAAATTTAATTTATTAGGAATTGTAAAAGCAACTACTGTTGTATTAGTTTTTTTAACATAATATCTTCCGCCTTCTTTTAAACTCCAACTAACATATGGATTAAGTCTAACAAAACCATTTTCATCTAATATATCACTTAAACCTTTTACTACATGATATGTAGTAGCACATTCATCTATAAATTCTAAAGTTTCTCTTGCAAAACCTTTTACTTCAAGACTATTTAACTGTTCTTTTAGTTCAATTTGCATCTTATATCTCCCCTTTTTTTTACTTTATATATTATATTACTTTAATTACATTTAGTCAAAAATCTATATTTATTATATATATTTTAGAAAAAAAAGTAAAACACAAAAAAAGGTGGGCTAACCCACCCGGTATTTAATAAGCCGAATTTTGTTTATGTTAATCATTTATCTAGATATATATTTGCATATATATTCAAGCGAATACCCAAAAGATATTGCGAGCAACAACTTTTTATCTTTAACTTTTCTTGCTTCAAAAGGGGTTTACCGATGAATTTAGTCCCCTAAACTCATAGTGAGCTCTTACCTCACTGTTTCACCCTTACAGTTCCCTGCGGTTTGTTTTCTGTGGCACTTTCCTTAGGATTACTCCTAGCATCCGTTAGATGCCTTTTTGCTCTATGAAGTTCGGACTTTCCTCTATATTTCAAGCGATTAACTTAAATACCTTTTTTATTATATCTTATATATTTTTCATTTACAAGACTTATTTTTGTTTATCTGACTCATTAGCTCTTATAGTTGGTGAGAATGATGAAAATTCTATACCATTTACTTTACTATTTATTAAGTAGTAACTTACTTCTTGATAAAGTGGCATTATTGGCATTTTATCAGCTAAGTACATTTCAGCTTCTTTTAAGTAATTAATTCTATCTTCTCTATTTACACTACGTGTTGCTTTTGATAATATTTCATCATATTTTTTGTCATCAAATCCTGCAGAGTTATTACCATTAAATGATGCTAATAAGTCTAAGAACGTCATTGGATCTTGGTAGTCTGCTCCCCATGCTGTTAATAATACATCAAAGTTACCGTTTCTTGATCTTACTAATCTTTCTTTAAATGTTACTACATCTACTGCCACATCTATACCTAATACAATTCTTAAATCTTCTTGTAATGATTCAGCTATTTTTCTATTGTATACATATCTATCATCAATTAATAAAGTTACTTTTGGTAATTCTTTTAAATTCATATCTTTTAAAGCCTTATCTAAGTATTCTTTAGCTTTTTTCTCGTTATATTTTTCAAAAACAGCACCAATTTCTTTTGCATAATCTTTTTCTATACCTTTGAATCCTGAATTTGCAGGTGTAAATGTATAAACATCGTCTTTTAATCCACTAAATACAACATCTACTAATTTTTCTTTATCAAATGCTAAAGCGAATGCTTTTCTTAAATTTTCGTTTTTAAACATATTATTTTCTCTAACATTAAATGCTATATATGTAGTTCTTGCTTCATTATTTTTTATAGCTTTATCTTTGTATTTCATACTTTCTTCTGGTGATAATCTTACAAAGTCTAACTCTTCATTATTAAATGCATTTAATGCTGCTACTTCATCTTTAATATATTTCACTAAAACTTTATCTAATACAATTTTATCTTTATTGTAGTATTTATCGTTTTTTACTAACTCTATTCTATCACCATGTGTCCAACTATCAACTACAAATGGACCATTGTATAAAATAGAGTCTTTATCTAGTGCATATTCTTGCCCCATTTTTTCTACAAATTCTTTTTTAGCTGGCATATATGTAATAAATGAAGTTAATGAATCAAAGTAAGGAGTTACATTTTCTAAATTAACTACTAAAGTCTTATCGTCAACTGCTTTAACACCAATTTCATCTAAGCTAGCTTCACCTTTTGTATATTTTTCTGCATTTTTTATAGGGAATAATATGAAAGCATATTCAGACGCTAACATAGGATCAAGTCCTCTTTTCCATCCATATTCAAAATCAGCTGCTACTACATCTGAACCATCAGACCATTTTATATCATCTCTTAAATGGAATGTCCATGTAAGACCATCTTTAGATACTTCCCAAGATTTCGCTTGCATTGGTACAACACTTCCATCTGGCATCGTTTTTGTTAATCCTTCTGTTATGAAGTTATGTACATTTGATGTAAATGCATCAGTTACTTGTTGTGGATCAAATGTAGGTCCTTCTGCTGTTGCGTTATATAGTAATACCTTTTCGTCTTTTTTACTATTGTTAGTCCCACAAGCTACTATTGTCAGGCCTAATGCCATAAGTGCTATTACTTTTTTAAATTTTTTCATCATAATTTTGTTCTCCTTTTTTTGTCTATTTTTGGGTATTAAAAAAGATATACATCCAAAAATGCTTTTTTTTTATTTGTAGTATATCTTTTTTACTTAATTATTTACTATTTAGCGTCTTTATCTACTGTTACATAGTTAAATACTATATCTGCTCCAAATGCTGGTAATACAACATTTTTGAACTTAGGATTTATTAATCTATATGTAGATCTGTGGAATAATGTAGATACAGGCATTTCGTCTGCTAACATTTTTTCTGCTGCTAATAAAGCTTCATATCTTTCTTTATCACTAGGGCTTACTGTAGCTTTTTTAATTAAAGCGTCATATTCTTTATTTGCAAAGCTTGTGTGGTTATTTCCTCCACCACTTACCCATAAGTCTAAGAAGTTAATTGGATCTAAGAAATCTGCTCCCCAACCTGCTGATACTATAGCAAAGTTCTTTTGGTTCATTCTATTTAATCTTTCTTTAAATTGCATTAACTCGATATTTAATTCTACTCCTAAATTTTTTCTTAATTGTTCTTGTATAAATTCAACGTGTTTTTTAGATATTGGCGTATCTCCTGCTATCATTGAAATTTCAACTTTATCATTTGGGTTAAGTCCTAATTCAACTAAACCTTCAGTAAATAATTTTTTAGCTTTTACTGGATCAAATGAAGGTACTACTTTACCAAAATCCATACCTAATCCTTGTGGAGTGAATGAATCTGCTACTCTATTTAAGTTTTTATATACTACGCTTACTAATTCTTCTCTATCAACTGCTAAGTGTAGTGCTTGTCTTATTTTTTTGTTTTTTAATAATGGGTGAGTTACATTAAATTCAGAATACCAAGCTGTTGCTTCAGTTGTTGCAACTAATCTAGGATCATTTTTATATTTTTCATATGATTCAGCTGGAATTGAAACTATATCTAATTCTTCATTATTAAATGCGTTTAGTGCAGCATTAGGATCTCCTATTTGTTTAGCTACAATTTTATCAACTTGTATTGCATCTTTATTGTAGTAGTAAGGATTTTTTACAAATTCCATTTGTGAATTATGTACCCAATCTTTTAAGATATATGGACCAGATGAGATTAATGTATCTGCTTCTAGTGCATATTCATCTCCTTTTTCTTTAACAAATTTTTCATTAGATGGTAAGTAAATTGCATGAGTTAATACAGCTTTAAAGAATTTAATATCAGCTTTTAATGTAACTTCTATTGTCTTATCATCTATAACTTTTATACCAACTTTATCAGCAGTAGTTTTTCCTGAGTTATACGCTTCTGCTCCATCTATGTAGTATAGCATGTAAGCATATTCTGCAGCTGTTTCTGGATTTAATACTCTTAACCAAGAGAATTTAAAATCATTTGCTGTAATTTCATCTCCATTTGACCATTTTATATTGTCTTTTAAATGGAATGTCCAAGTTTTACCATCTTCTGATGTAGAATAATCTTTAACTAAACCATTTTGTATAGTTAAGTCTTTACCAACTTTAAATAATCCTTCTTGTGTTAGTCCAAATATTTGTGTTGAACTTGAGCTTGTTGCTAAGTTTTGGTCTAAAGTTTTTCCTTCTTGACCTAAGTTATATGTTAATTTAACTTCATTTGACGATTTAGCTCCACCACAACTTAGTATAGCAACTGCTAAAAATGCACTTGTTAAAAATTTCTTCATATTTTTACTCCTTTTCATATTATATATTTAATGTTTTCATAAACGCTTCTTCAACCCAGTGATTTGGTTCTACTTCTATTAAACCAGAATCCACTACTATGTTTGGTATTTCACTAGGAGTCCCTACTGGACTTCTTAAATAGTTTTCATCTAATTCTATTTTCTCTACTTTTTTATGTTCAGGATCTGGTATAGGAACTGCTGATATTAATGACTTAGTATATGTATGTATTGGATTATTATATACTGCATCACTACTTCCAAGTTCTACTATCTTCCCTCTAAACATAACTGCAACTCTATCTGAAATGTATTTAACCATTGATAAATCATGTGCTATAAATACTAAAGTTAAGTTTTTTTCTTTTTGTAATTTTTTAAGTAGATTTACTACTTGTGCTTGAATTGAAACATCTAATGCTGATATAGGTTCATCACAAATTAAAACTTTTGGTTTAACTGCTAACGCTCTTGCTATACCTATTCTTTGTCTTTGTCCACCACTAAATTCGTGTGGGAATCTATTAGAATGTTCTCTACTAAGTCCAACTAACTCTAATAGTTCATAAATTTTTTCTTGTCTTTCTTTTCTATTGTTATATAGTCCGTGTATATCCATTCCTTCTGCTATTATATCAGCAACAGTCATTCTTGGATTTAAAGAAGCTTGTGGATCTTGAAATATCATTTGAACCATTCTTGTAAATTCTTTTCTACTGTATTCTTCAATTGGTTTTCCATCTAATGTGATGTCACCTAGTGTTTTATCATAAAGTCTACATAATGTACGACCAAATGTTGTTTTACCACTTCCACTTTCTCCTACTAAACTTAATACTTCTCCACGATGTATATCAACACTAGCATCATCTACTGCTTTTAATACTTTATTTTTTCCAATCGGGAAGTATTTTTTCATATTTCTGACTTTCATTATTATATCATCTTGCATATTTTACTCCTCGCTAACATTAATATCTGTAAAGCTTGTTTTTACTTTTTTTACAGTACCATCTTTGTATTTATAATCAATAGTTCCATCTCTGTGGAATTTGATGTCTGGTGCTCCATCTACATACATCCATGATTTAACATAGTGTTCATTTTCTAATTCAACCATAGGTGGTTTTTTCTCATATTCTATTTTCATTGCAAATTCTGATCTAGCTGCAAATGGATCTCCAACTGGTGGTTTTAATAAATCAGGTGGTGTACCATCTATAGAGAATAATGCAACATTTGAATCCATATCTAATCTTGGTAATGATTTTAATAATTCCCAAGTATATGCATGACAAGGATTTTTAAATAGTTCTTTAACAGGTGCTTCTTCTAATTTTTCTCCTGCATACATAACCATTACTCTGTCTGCTGTTTCTGCAACAACTCCTAAGTCATGTGTTATTAGTATTACTCCTATATTTAAACTTGCCTTTAATTCATTTATTAAATCTAATATTTGTGCTTGTATTGTAACGTCTAATGCTGTTGTTGGCTCATCACATATAAGTAGGTCTGGTTCACAAGCTAGTGCAATTGCTATAACTACTCTTTGTCTCATTCCT
This sequence comes from Oceanivirga miroungae, assembly GCF_902505095.1. Classification (GTDB taxonomy): domain Bacteria; phylum Fusobacteriota; class Fusobacteriia; order Fusobacteriales; family Leptotrichiaceae; genus Oceanivirga; species Oceanivirga miroungae. Next base: position 977,943 of record NZ_CABWIB010000001.1, read on the forward strand.
CCACTAAATTGATGTGGATATTGATTAAATCTTTTTTCAGCATCAGGTATTCCTACTTTATTTAACATTTCTAAAGCTAATCTTTTAGCTTCTTTTTTAGAAACATTTTTATGTATTCTTATACCTTCCATTATTTGTTTACCAACTTTTATTACTGGATTTAATGAAGTCATTGGATCCTGGAATATCATTCCGATTTTCCCACCACGGTATTTTCTCATCTCTTTTTCAGATAAATCTAGTAAGTTAACACCATCAAATATTATTTCTCCACTTTTTATTTCACCAGGTGGCATTGGGATAAGTCTTGTTATAGTTTGAACAGTAACAGATTTTCCACTTCCACTTTCCCCAACTATTGCTAATGTTTCTCCTCTTTTTACGTTAAAACTTATATCTCTTAATGCTTTTACTTCTCCTGCATAAGTATTAAATGATACACTTAAGTTTTTAACTTCTAATATGTTTTCGTTATTCATTTTATACTCCTAATCTCTAAGTTTTGGATTTAATGCATCACTTAGTGCATCTCCTAATACATTAAATGCTAATGTAATCAATGATATAGCTAATGCTGGTATTATAAATAGGTATGCATGTGAACTAATTTCTCTAAATCCATCTGATACTAAATTCCCTAGTGATGCTTGAGGAATTGGTACTCCTAAACCTATAAAGCTTAAGAAAGCTTCTGAGAATATTATTGATGGAATATCCATAGTAAGTTTTACTATTATTATACTTAATGTATTTGGTATTAAGTGTTTTTTAATTATCCACCAGAAATTAGAACCTAGCGCTGTTGACGCCATAACATATTCGTTTTCTTTTAATTTTAATACTTCTCCCCTTATTAGTAGGGCATACCCTAACCAACGAGTAAGTGATAATGCTATTACTATAGTTTCAACACTATTTCCTAAAACTACCATAAGTAAAATTATGTATATCATTGAAGGAACAGCTATTAAAACTTCTATAAATCTAACCATTAATAAATCTATTATTCCACCAAAGTAAGCTGCCATAGCTCCGTATATAGTACCTATTACCACACAAATAGCTGCTACTATTATTGATAGAATCATTGATATTCTTATACCTTGACTAATTCTTGCAAATATGTCACGTCCAAGTGAATCTGTTCCTAGGTAGTGTCCTAATTTGAATCCTTGTAATGGTGATAAGAATCTATCATCAGTTATTTGTTCAAAGTATTTAAATTTTGTTAAGTGTTGTCCAAATACAGCTATAAAGACTGCAAATGCTAAAAATCCTAAAAAGAACATTGCTACTTTATTTTTCTTTAATCTTCTCCAAGCATCTTGCCAATAAGTTAAACTTGGCTTATATATTTTTTCCCCTTCACTTCTATCAGGACCTACATATTCAAAATCAGATGGAACTGTAGTATATTTTTCTCTGTCGTATATTGGTTTAATTTTGTTATCCATTAATTACTACCTCCATTCAGTTTAATCTTAGGATCTACTAGTGCGTAAACTAAATCCATTATTATCATCATTATTATTAAGAATGCTGCATAGAAAACTGTAACTCCTAAAACCATAGTATAATCTCTATCAACTATACTTGATATATAGTATTTACCTAAACCTGGAATTCCAAACATTGTTTCTATAACGAATGAACCCGTTAGTACTCCAGCTATTGTTGGTGATATTACTGTAATAACTGGTAATATCGCATTTCTTAAAGCATGTTTTATTATAATATCAAATGGCTTAACTCCTTTAGCTACTGCTAATTTAATGTAGTCTTGTTCCATTATTTCTATCATCTTAGATCTCATAAGTCTTGCTATCATAGCAACTGTAAATAATCCTAATGCTATAACAGGTAATATTTTCTTAGATGGCGAATCCCATCCAGTTAATAGAATTCTTCCTAAAGGTAAATTCAATTTATCTATTAATATTCCTTTATGTACATTTACTACGTATAGCTGCAATAGCCCTGCAATAACGAAACTTGGTACCGATATACCTACTATAGCGACTAACATCGCGACCCTATCTGCTATCTTATTTCTATATAGAGCACCTATTATACCTAATGGTATACCTACAATAAGACCAAATATAATTGATCTTGCTCCTAAATCAGCCGAAATTGGAAAACTTTGTTTTATAACTCTGTTTACTGTTCTTCCTTTTTCCTTCATACTCATACCTAATTCACCTTTTGTTAAATTTTTAAGGTAAATTACATATTGTTCTGATAATGATTTATCTAACCCATATTTTGCCATCAAATTAGCTTTTACTTGTGGTGGTATTGCTTTTTCACCATCAAATGGATCTCCAGGTAATTGATGTAATAGTACAAATGTTATAGTTATTACCAAGAATAAAGTTACAAACCCAGTTGCAATTCTTTTAGCTAAGAACTTTAATATGTTTTTCATATATCCCCTTTTCTAATCATTTTATAAATTAATGATTGTTTTTTTTGTTTTTTAAATTTTTATTGTCTTATTTTAACACTTATTTAATGATTTGTAAAATAAAAAATAAAATTTTTAAATCAAATAACATTAAATTTAGATTAAAATTTAATTAAGATTTGTTTTATATAATTTATTATATGCATTGTTTTTATTGTAAAAATGTTGGTTTTTATCTTAATGATAAAAATTTTAAGTTTTTCAAATGCTAATACATTCATTAATATTTTATATTTTAAAAAAAATAGATATATTTTTCACTATATATCTAATCATTTTTTCTATTCAAAAATCTTTTCTAATACATAAAATACTATCCCTAAGACGATAGCAACAAGACTTGCTAAAAGCATTCCAGTGTAACTTACACCAAATACATTAAGTTTCAAATTACTTAAGCCTGTTACTAAAACTACTGATGATAAAATTAAATTTTTAGAGTTGCTATAATCTACTTTTCTATCAACTATTATTCTAATTCCAGAAATTGCTATCATCCCATATAAAATAAAGGTAACTCCTCCAATAACAGCCCCAGGTATAGAAGATATTAAATCTTGCATAGGCTTAATAAAAGCAAACATTATAGAAAAAATACTAGCTCCTACTAAAACCCTATAATCGTATACCTTACTAATTGCCATAACACCTATATTTTCTGCGTAAGTAGTTGTTGCAGGTCCACCTATTAATGATGATAAAACAGTAGAGAAATTATCAGCAAATAAAGTTTTATGTAAGCCTGGATCTTTAAGTAAATCTCTTCCAATAACTGAAGATGTTACAACCTGATGTGATATATGCTCTGATATACTTACAAATACTACTGGTAACATAATTAAAATTGCCTTAATTGAAAATTTGATATGGTAAAATTTTGGAATATATATTAAATTTGCGTAATCAAATTGATTAATACTAACTAATCCAAAATATACTGAACTTATATACCCAATAATTATACTTATTAATATAGCTATTGTTTTATAAAAGCCTTTAAAAAATACAGTCCCTATTATTGCAACTACTAATGTAATTAAAAATACAATAACTTGTTTCGTATCATTTAAGTCAACTCCCAATTTACCTGGTGCTGTAGTATATTTTATTAAATCTAAACCAATTAAAGATACTATAATCCCCATGGATGCTGGTGGCAATACAATATCTAGTATATTTACATTCTCATAATACTTATTTTTGTAATAAATTATTACTGAAAATATAATAGCTAGAACTCCTACAAAGAAAAATCCAGAGATTGCATACTCAATACCATATAACGAACTAATAAGAAGTGTTGGCGCTAAAAATGCACCACTACTTCCTAAAAATGCTGGAGATTTTCCTTGTGTAATTATTATGTAAATTATGGTACCTATACCATTCATTAAAAACGCTGTAGATACATCTATTCCCATAATAAGTGGAATTAAAATAGAACCTCCAAACATAGCCAAAGCGTGCTGCATACTAAGTGGAATTAACTTGTTGTAACTTAATTTTTCCATCTAAACACTTCCTTTCTTTTTTCGTATCATTATATCATTTTTGTATATAAAAAAACTAGAATTATTTATATAAAAATATTTCTAGTTTTATTTTATCTATAATATTTTAAATCCTAATTTTTCAATATCTTCTGCAAAAGTTTTAACTGTTTGATAAGATAATTCTTCTAAACTTGTTCCTCTTTTACTATATTTATATATCATTTCATTTGGAACTGTTATAATATCTACACCTAGCTCATTCGCTTGATGAATATTATAAATTTCTCTCGTACTTGCCCATAAAAGTAAAGCATTTTTCTTTTCACTACATATTTTTACAGCTTCTTTCATTATAGGCATATGATCATAACCAGCATCTGATATTCTTCCTGCAAATACAGAAACATAAGCTTTTGTATTTGGATTTAATGCAGCAACTGTTTCTTTTATTTGCTCTATTGAATAAATAGCTGTTACATTAACCTTAATATTTTCATCACTTAGTTTTTTTATTAAATCTTTTGTGCTTTTTCTATCTATTGTCATTATTGGGATTTTAACATAAACATTATCACCCCAACTTGAAATTTCTTTTGCTTCTTTGTACATTTCTTCTAAATCATTAGAAAAAACTTCAAATGAAACTGGTACTTCACTAATTTTAGATAAAACTTCTTTTGAAAATTTTTTATAATCAGTAACTCCACCTTTTTTCATAAGCGATGGATTTGTTGTAAAACCACTTACTAATCCACTTTCATACATTTTTAACATTTCTTCTATATTTGCACCATCCGCAAAAATTTTTACTGACATATTTATACCTCTACCTTATTTCCATAATAAGCATTTTTTCCATGTTTTCTATTATAGTGTTTATCTTGAATGCTCTTAGGCGCTTCTTCAACTTCATTATTTATTATCTTAGTTAAAACTGCCATTTTTGCAACTTCCTCTAAAACAACTGCATTATATACAGCTTTTTTAGCATTTTCTCCCCATGCAAAAGATCCATGGTTTTTGCATAATACAGCCGGAGTTGCTACATAATCTCTATCCTTAAATGTTTCAATAATAACTTTACCAGTATTTAATTCATACGCACTTTCAATTTCTTCTTTTGTTAAATTTCTACTACAAGGTATTGTTCCATATATGCTATCTGCATGTGTTGTACCATAGCATATAATATCTTTACCTGCTTGAGCAAATGATGTCGCCCATGTAGAATGTGTATGAACTATTCCTCCAATTTTTTCAAAAGCTTTATATAACTCTACGTGTGTCGGTGTATCAGATGATGGTTTGTATTTACCTTCAACAACATTACCTTCAAGATCTACTACAACCATATCTTCTGGTTTTAGTTTATCATAATCAACCCCACTTGGTTTTATTACAAAAAGTCCTTTTTCTCTATCAATTTCAGATACATTTCCCCAAGTAAATTTAACTAAGTTATATCTAGGTAAGTCCATATTAGCCTCATAAACTCTTTTTTTCATTTCCTCTAACATTAATATTCACCCTCTATTTTATCTAGCATTTCTCTAAATGTTTTAACTGCAAATCTTAAATCCACTTTAAAATCTTCTGCTCCTGTATACCAAAGTTCAGTTACATATCTTCTAACCCCTATTTTATATAGTTCAGTTAAACATTCATAAAAATTAACATGCCCAGTTAAAAATGGTATTTCTCTATAATGACCTGGTATAGATTCTTTTATATGAGCTGCAACAGTTTTCCCTTTTCCTAGTCTTATATCATCTAAAACATCATTATTGTATATTACAGAAGCATTTTTAATATTACCTAAATCAGGGTATATCATTAAAAACGGTGAATTAATATACTCTACAACTTCTTTCGCTTTTTTTACAGTATCCATAAAGTCTGTTTCCATAGTTTCAAAAGCTAGTAAAACTCCATATTTAGCTGCAATTTCAACCCCTTTTTGTAGGTTTTCTAAGAAATATTTACGAGTTATTTCATTTCCTTTTCCTTCATAATACACATCATAACCTGCTAATTGTATTACACGAATACCTAAATCATTAGCTAGTATTATTGCCTTTTCTAAAATTTCTAAACTTTTTATTCTAGTAGCTTCGTCCATAGATCCTAGCGGAAATTTTCTTTGACCTGATAATGCCATAGATCTAAAATCAATTCCTACCTTTTTCATATCCATTACTAACTGATCTCTTTCTTCTTTTGACCAATCAAGTCTTGATAATTTTTCAGGTGTTTCATCAACACTTAGTTCTATAAAGTCATATCCAACTTCTTTAGCTGCTACTAATTTTTCATAAAGAGTAAGGCTATTGGGCATAGCCTTTTCATATACTCCTAATACATATTTTTTCATACTTTTATTCCTTATAATATTTGTAAGAATGGTAAATCTGGTTCTAATTCAAAAGCATCTTCAAATCCACGTGGATACATATATTCTCTGTCATCTTTGTTATCTGGGAAGATGAATTTTCCACCTGGTTGCCATATATATGGTTTGAATTTATATCTCATTCTATTTTTTCTCATTTCATATAGAACTTCAATTTCTTTAGGATCTGCCATAAAGTTTGTCCATATATCATAGTGAATCGGTATTATTACTTGTGTATCTAAGCTTTCTGCAACTTTTAATACATCAGAAGAAGTTAATTTATCAGTCATTCCTCTTGGATTTTCTCCGTATCCTACTAATGCAACATCAATCTTATGATCTCTTGCATGTTTAACATAGTAGTTTGAGTAATGTGAATCTCCTGCATGATATATATTTCCACCTTTAGTTTTAACTATATAGTTTACCGCTAAATCGTCCATGTTTGGTGGCATTTTCCCTTTTAATACATCATCATCATTTGCAACTGTTAATAACATTGTTCTATCAAATGATTCAACCATACATATTTTCATATCTTTAATTTCTACTTCATCCCCTGGTCTTACTTCAACCATTCTATCTTCTGGTACTCCCCATTTTCTCCATAAGTCTGTACAAGATTTAGGACCTATAAATTTAGCTTCAGGGCAATTTTGAACTATAGCTGCTGCTACATTTACATCTATATGGTCACTATGACTATGAGTTGCTAAAACAGCATCTATTTTTTTAATTTTAAATGGATCTATAATACAAGGTGTTTTTCTTAAGTTTGGTTGTAATCTAACACATCCTACTGCTCTTTGGTGTTGATGTTTAGGTTTCATAAATGGATTAGTTTTTGTTTTTTTACCAGTTGACACCCATAAGTCAATTACTATATTAGCATCTCCTTCTGTTTTTATCCATGTACCCATATTTCCAAGCCACCACATTGCAACTTTATTAGGTTCTACAATTTCACTTTCTATTTCTTCATTAATCCAAGTCCCCCATTCAGGAAAAGTACTTAGTATCCAATCTTCTCTTGATAATTCATTGATTTTTGACATTTTTTTCACTTCCTTAATTTTTTTTAGATTTTTTTTTAGACAGTTTGATTATTTATTTTATTTACATTCCATTTATACCCTGTTTTTTAGGATATGCAAGGTCCAAATTAAAAACACAATGCTGTACAAAATTAAACCCAATGACATTAAATTCTTTATTTATAAAGAAAAAGTGAAACTTATATAAGTTTCACTAACTGTTTAAAATTTAACTGTTTTTTTCAGTTGTTTTTTCAAAAATCCTAATAATATCTATTTTATTCATTAAACTATCTACTATTATTGTATCAAAATTTGAATTTATATCTATTTCTGTGCTCACAATTAAATCAATATCTAATTTTTCATATACTTGCAAGGCATTTTTATCTATAACAGAAACTATTTCTACATTTGAAATATAGTCTTGTATTTTTTTCACTATATTTCTTTTTATAATTTCTTCTTCATTACTTATAATTAAGATCTTTGTTTTTTTCTTTTCTATAAATAATAAAAACTGCATAACTATACTTGCTATATCATACTCATTAAATTTTAAATTCTCTTTTTTTACTATATTTTTTACTATATCATGTAAATATTTATATTCTTTACTTATCTTATCATAATCCAAATCAACAAAAATTATATTATACTTATTTCTAAAATATTGTACTTTTAAATATGTAACTAAACTATCTATAGCTTTTTCTCTATCATTAATTCTGATATTTGACTCTAACTCAAAATCATCAACAATTTTTTTAGCTAAATTATAGTGCTTTACATAATCTTTACTTGAATTATGTATATCTGTCATTTTTCTAGTACATAGTAATATTAAACTTGATAATAACTTTATTTTCTCCTCTATTACTATATTATACTCGCTTTCAAATACACTACAAATTTCCCCAATCACCTTATACTCTAGTCTTTCTTTTAAAACATTTAATTTTTTTTCAATAGTTTTACCCTTTGTTTTTTTTGAAAATAGGTATATATACGGTAGCGAGAATGCATAGTTTTCAACTGATTTATTAGACATTGTCTTACCTAGTCTATTTTGCAAATATTGCATTTTTTCCATCAGATTTTGAAAAAATTCTTCACTAAATATCTTATCAATATCCTTGTACATTTTTTTTATAAACATATTAATATTGGTATTTTTTAGCCTAGTTATTTTTTTTATTAATCTGTATATATACTGTATCTGTATAAGCTCATCACCTTTTAAATAATATCCTAGTTTAGGACTGTATTCCATTTTAATATTTTTATTAAATTTTAAAATTTCCTCTTTTATGTACTGTATATCCGATAATATAGAATTTTTACTTGTCTTAAACATTTCAATAAAATCATTTATAGTTTGTCTTTTAGGGTATGTTGTTATAAATAAAGCTATAATTAATCTTCTTTCATTTTTATTAAATATGTATTCAAGATCACATAATATAGTTTCTAAAATATCTTTTTGATTTTTATCTAATACTATTCCATTTTTATTATCATTAATAATTAATTTTATATTTTTCTTTTTTAGCTGATCATTTATTTTTTCTATGTTATAGTATACTACACTTCTGCTTTTTGATAAATTTGATGCTATTTTGGATATACTTATACCATCTTTATTTGAGATTAAAATATTTACTATCTCATAAAAACTCTTATCACTATACATAAGCTATTTTTCTAATATGTATAAAGCAATTTCATCAGTTTCTCTATTTGCAGCTATTAAATATTCTTTGCCATCTTTAACAAAGTAGTTTATATTAGCAGCTCCAAATCCTTTATCAATTATTTCATATACATACTCACCATCAATATATCTTAGAACAAATGTTATCATTTCGTCTCTTCTATTTCCTAGAACACAAACATTTTCACTATTTAATTTTCCAGACCATATTGCATGTAAAAAAGTTATATCTTCAGGAAATTCCTTTGCTAATTCAAATTTACCATCTTTTTTTCTGTAAACTCTTAATTTATGACCATGAAATGGTGATATAGCTACTAATTCATCTACACCATCATTATCTAAGTCAATTAATGTTGCATCACTAGCTGCATCAGATACTAATTTTTCTATATCCCAATTCTCACCTTTTTTCTTTGGTGGAGTATATAAATATACACCACTGTCACAAGATACAATTGCTTTTTCTAAACCATCTTCTATATGCTTATAGTACCCATGATTTTTTAGCATATCTTCTTGTATTACAGTAAAATCTTCTTCTTTTAAAACCTCACAATTATCTAAATCACTTGGTAATTCTATAAAATATGTTTTACCTGGTTTTGTCCAGTCATCTTTATACTCATGACCTGATTTTAATGCACAAACTAGTATGTATTTAGTTCCATCTTCTGCTTTTAACACATCAAATCTATGTGCAAAAGGAACTTCTGCTATTATCCTTACTGAAAAGTTATAGTTATTATCTAGTGGTTTTACATACACGATTCTTGCTTCTTTTGAATCATTTGGTGAATGGAATTTTTGAGTCGCTAAAAATGCTCCATTTGCGTTTTCCAGCGGTATTATACTCATTGTCCCACCTGGTTCTTGCCAAATAGTAGCTTTTTTTTCTAAATTATGATTGTATAAAAAACATTCATCTTGTTTTTCAGCAGCTACCACTATATGGTGTTCCCCATTATATTCGATATTTGCCATTTGGTAGCATTTATTTAGTTTATCTAATACTTGTTTTCTAAATTTCATAAATTTCTCCTTTTTAAAAGGGCAGAAATACTGCCCTTTATTTTTATTTATTCAGTAATTACTCCTGCTTCTTTTAATTTTTGTTCCATTTCTTGAGCACTCATAGGATTTTTTAATCCAATTACTATTTTACCAGCATCCACAGCTGATTTGAATTCATTTATAAAAGCTTGAGGACATAATGTTACATCAAAGCTTTTTGCTTGTCCTTTTCCTTCTGATAATGAGCAGTGATGAATTTTTGTGCATTTAATATTGTTTTTCTTTATAACCTTATCTGCTGTTAATTTCATCATTAAACTTGTTCCTGCTCCATTAGCACATGATACTAAAAATGTCATATTTATTCCCCTTTTTCTTCTTGTCTTCTCTTATATTCTTCAAAATCTTCTGTTATTAAGAAGTAATTTTCTTTGTCTTTTAAGTATTGTAATTGAGGTATTAAGATTAATACTATTACAATAAGTGCAACTCCTGCATAGCTTAAGTATTTCATTATAACTGTGAATACAGGCCATACTACTGCCCAGTCCCACATTCCTAAGTATCCACCATAAGCTGCCATTCCTACCCAGCTAGCTATGAATGCTGAACCGAATACTTGACATAATCCTGCTATGAATGGGAATATTAATGTTGCTTTTAATCCACCTTTATTATTTGCATAAACCCCAATTGTAGCGTTATCGAAGAATACTGGAACGAATCCTGCAACAACTAAAACTGGTGATTTTAAAGCTATTAAAGTTGCTATTGCAATACCTTGTCCTATTGCACCTGCTAAGAATCCAATAGTTATAGCATTTGGTGATCCAAAGTTATATGATATAGCACAGTCAACTCCTGGAACAGCTCCTGGTAATAATTTATCAGATATTCCTTTAAAGCTTTGTGTTAATTCTGATATGAATGTTCTAACTCCTAATTGTAATATTGCTAAGTAAACAGCAAATTTTAATGAAGTTTCAACTATATAGAAGAATAAATTTTGTCCTGGTTTCATAAATCCAGCTTCTATTAAGAATGGTTTACCTAATGCTAATAAAATTCCTCCAAAGAACATTAACATTAATACTCCTGTTGCAACCATGTTATCGTTAAATATTGACATCCAACCTGGTAATTCTATATCTTCTATTCTCTTACTTGAAGTTTTACCTTTAGCTCTATCTCTTTTAGCCATTTTTTCAGCTAACCAAGTAAATAAAGCAATACCAAACATTTGTTGGTGAGCTATTGTAAATCCAGCACCATCTGTTAATTCTTGTGAGTATCTAACTAATAAGTTTGATCCAACTGCCCAGTATAGCCCTAAGATTACAGCCATAACTATTAATAATTTCACATCACTAGTTACTAATGCAGGTAATGCAAATAAGATTAACCAATAAGCAGTAGATGCTTGTTGTAATTGTACGTGACCTGTTGTAAATACTGATCTTAGTTTAGTAATTCTAGAAAATCTTACTAAAATTAAGTTTGTAATAAATGCTATTGCAAGTAATAAAACTACATTACTAAATGATTTACCAAAAACTTTTTCAACACCTGCTTGAACTGCGTTTTGTCCAAAATATGGATCTATTACCATAGCTGATAAATGGAATTTATCTCTTAATCCTACTAATATAGGTCTAAAACTTACTACTAATCCACCTGACCCAGCACTTAAAATCATAAATCCAACAATTGCTTTAATTGTACCACTTAAAGTTTCATACCAAGATTTTCTTAATAATAGATACCCTAATAGCACCATAAACCCAATGAAAAAATGTGGTTTAGTTAAAATATTTGCATAAAATATTTGCCAAATTCCACCTAATACTTCTAACATACTAACTCCTCCTATATATCATATTTTTCTGATAATCTTTTTATATCATCTATATTTCTAACATTAAATAATTCTTCTTTTAAATCATCATTTCCTAATACTTCCATTAATTTTTGCATATTTTCTATATGTTTTTCTGGATTAACACTAGCTAGTGTAAAAAATAGCACTGATTTATTTTCTTCATCAAATTCTACTTCTTTTTCAAACTTAGTGAATGCAATTTCTGTTTCAAAAACATTTACTCCTCCTTGTGTTGAGTGTGGCATTGCAATTCCTTCATCAATACATATATATGGACCATATTTATCAACAGATGCTACTAATTCATTTATATAATCTTTGCTTACTATTTTCTTTTCTATAAGTTTACTACAACTTTTTGCAATTGCATCTTTCCAGTCACTAGCATCATCATAGAATGCACATAAATCTTTTTTTATTAGTTCTTTTAGCATAATTTCTCCTTATAATAAAAATTTATATTCCAAACCAAAAATAGGTTATATGAATATAAACTGTCCTAAAATATTCAATTGTAAATAAAATAATCTAAATCAAGAATTTTTCAACTCTAATACTGTATACCTCGATTTTTTAATTTGTCAAATAAATTTATAAAAAAAAAGCTGTAAAATTGTAAAACGTCAAAATTATTGACACCTTTTTGGATTAGTATTTTTTAAATTTTTATCATTGATATTTATTAAAAATTTCTCTAAAATTTGTTTTATGAACCATAAATAAAATATGGTTCTTTTTAATATACAAGGAGGCTATTCTTGTAAAATAGCCCCCATATATTTAATATCTCTTATTTACTTGCTGGTAATAATTCTTTTTGTGTAACTGCTTCTTTTATTCTAGATAAATCTACTGAAGCATCGCTTATACTAAATTGTTTAACTCTTTTATTTACTGGATATAAGTCATATGAATACCAAATAGGTAATAATCCTATCATATTTTCCATATAGTATTTATTCCATTCTTTAATTTTATTTAATCTATATTCTGGATCTCTTAAAGCCTCTAGTGAAACTGTTTCTTTCATTAATTGTTCATTTTTCTTATCTACTAATCTTGCAAAATTAAATCTTGCACTTTCAGCAAAGAATCCTGCTAAATCAAGACTTGAACCTGTACCAAATCCTGCTAGGAATACTTCAAATCCTTCGTTTGATTGTATTACATCATAGAAGTTACTTCCTAATAATCTTCCAGTCGCTAATGTAATATTTAACCCTACAGCTTTCCAATCTTGTATGAATTTTTGAGATAATGCTTCTGCTATGTCAGATCCACCAGCCATAGCTAATCTTATTTCTAATGGTTTACCATCTTTATTTTCTCTTATTCCATCTCCGTCTACATCTTTATATCCAGCTTTATCTAAGATTTCATTAGCTTTTTCTACATTGTAATCATAGTAAGGTGTTTCTGGATGATATTTTTTAAATGCTGGCGGTATTGGTGAGTTAGCTTTTAATTTAAGATTGTTATAGAATTTTTCTACAACTTCTTGTATATTTAAAGCATATCCCATTGCTTTTCTTAATTCTAAGTCTGACATTACCTTATCTTTATCTGTAACATTTATTCCTTTTTCATTATCCCAGTGTCCTAAGTTAAATCCTAAATATGAGAAATTAAGTCCTGGTTTCCCTAATGTTGCTATGTTATCAAAATCTTTATATTCTTTATATGTTGAAGATCCAACATTAACATATGAATCAAATTCTCCAACTTTAATTGATGAAATTAAAGATGATGTTGGTAATATTTTAATTATTTTCTTATCAACCATAGGTCTTGAACTTTCTTCATACCAGTATTCATTAGGAACTAATTCAACACTTTCACCTGGTACTATTTGTGTTAATTTATATGGACCATATGATAATGGTTTAATTCTTACAAGATCACTTTGTTCTAATTTAGATATTTCTATACCTTCAAATAAATGTTTTGGTACAACATATGAAATTAATCCACCTGCACCAGCATATACGTTCGGACTAGCTTCTTTTATATGTATTTTTAATACAGTATCACTTACTTTTTCTAAACCTTTTATAGTATCTGCTTTTTTATCATGATAGTCTTGTAATCCAACAACATTCATTAAATCTTCATCATATCTAACTCCTGTATATTCAGAATCTGCTAATATTTTATATGTATAGATTAAATCATCAACAGTTAATGCATGTCCATCTTCCCATTTTAGACCTTCTCTAAATTTAATTGTTATAACTTTATTATCAACATCAAAATCAATATCTGACATTCCACCATTCGTTACATTGTAATCTTCATCACTCCAGAAAATTGATGGCGCTATATTTTCTATTATTCTCCAGTCAGTATTATCTGTATATAAAGCTGGTGATAATATTCCTTTAAATGGAGTATCTTCTACTAATGCAACATTATATACTCCACCTTTTATAGCTTCTTTTTCTGAAGTATAATTCATTTCAAATTTTGATTTACTTAAGTCTTGTGACTGTTCACTTCTTTTTTTACCTGGTCCACAAGCTATAACTGATACTACTAATAGAGCACTTAGCCCGAATTTTAACATTTTGTTTTTCATATATATTCACTCCTATCCTAATCTTTGTCTTGCATCACTTGCTCTTTTTAGTGCTTGTCCTATATAGTTTATACATAACATTAAAACTAAAATTAGTATTGATGCAGGAACCCAAATCCAAATTTTACTCGTCATAATTTCTGGTTTTCTAGCATAACTTATAAGTGTTCCTAATGAAGGTGTGCTAGGTGGTAATCCATAACCTAAGAAGGTTAATCCAGTTTCTATTCCTATACTTCCAGCAAACATTAGTGTAAGATCTACTAAAATTATTGAACTAATATTTGGTAATAATTCAAATAATATTATTTTAATATCACTTGTTCCTAATGTTTTTGATGCTTGTATATAGTCTTTTCTTGATTCTGATAACGCTTTTGATCTTATAAGTCTTGCTGTACCTATCCATATAAATGCTGATAATATTAATATGAATTTAGGTATTGTGTACTTAGGTATTATAGTAACAAATACTATTATAACCATTGTAGATGGTAGTATCATTATAAAGTCAATTATACGCATTATTGCGTTATCTACCCAACCAGAATAATAACCAGATATAAGTCCTATTCCAATTCCTATTATTTCTGTTATTATAGTAACAGAAAATCCTATTAATATTGAATTTCTAGCTCCAATTATAAGTTGTCCTAAAATACTACGACCACCCATATCAGCACCTAACCAGAATCCTTCTAATGGTCTAGCATATTTATCGCTTAAATTTACTGTCATAACCTCATTTTGATCTAATATAAATGAAGCTATAAATATTGTTCCCATTATTAAAACTAATAATATTAGCGAAAATAGGGCTATTTTATCTTTTTGAAACTCTCTTTTTATTACAGAAAATCCAACAGGAGATTCTATATTTTTTTTATCTTTATTTTTCCCAAACATATTATTCTCCTACTCTATTCTAATTCTAGGATCTACTATACTTAATATTATATCTGATAATAAAGTACCAAATAAAGCAAGTATTCCATATAATAAAACTAATGCTGTAATAATAGAATAGTCATAACTACCTATTGCTTCTATAAATAATTTACCCATACCTGGATATCCAAATATTGTTTCAATAAATACAGATCCACCTAATAGTCCTGTAATTGAATATCCTAAAAAGGCAGCTATTGGAAGTAATGAATTTCTAAATATATGCTTTCTATATATTACTTTTTCAGGTATTCCTTTACTTCTTGCAGTTTTTACATAATCCATATTTTTAGCATCTATTACTTCATTTCTTAGATACTGTATAGTTGCTGTTGTACTTAAAATTGCATATGTAACAGCTGGTAATACTAGGTGATATATCCTATTTATATGATATGCAAATGTACCTGGATTTAGTCCTAAATCAACAGATCCTCCTGTTGGGAATAATTGTAATTTATATCCAAATAACCATAACATTACAAGTGATAATATAAATGATGGTATAGCATAACTTATATAGTTATATACAATTATAGTTTTATCTAATACGCTATCTTGGTATCTTCCTGCTAATATTCCTAAAGGAATTGATATTGAATATGATAATAAAACACTAAATAGTGATAATATCATTGTATTATATGCTCTTTGTCCTATTATTGATGTAACTTTCATTTTGTATGTATAACTTAAACCTAAATCTCCATTAAATAAATTACCTATCCATCTAAAGTATTGTACATACCATGGGTCATATAGTCCTAATTTTTGTCTTAACTCTTCTATACGTTCTGGTGATATATTAGGATCTATTAATCCTGAAAAAGGATCTCCTGGCATTAATTTAGCTAAAATGAAAACTAATACACTAAGTAAAATAATTTGAGGTATCATAATAACAATTCTTCTTAAAATAGTCTTCCACATATTTATTCCACCTCATCCTTCATAGCAACATAGTGAGTATCAGAAATTTTTCTTAAGTCATATACTCTATTATTTTCATCATAGTAAGTTTTTTCATTCTCTTTATAATACTTTTCAATTTCTAATCTATTTTGCTTATTTTTTAGTTTTTCTTTTGGATTAACATCAGGTATAGCTGCTATTAATCTTTTTGTGTAAATATGTTTAGGATTATCGTATATATCTTCTCTAGTACCAGATTCTACAAATCTTCCTTTATACATTATATACATATGATCACACATATGTTTTACAACTCCTAAATCATGTGATATGAAAATATAGCTTAAGCCCATTTTCTTTTGTATTTCTTTCATATAGTTTAGTACTTGTGCTTGAACTGATAAATCAAGTGCTGAAACAGGCTCATCTGCTATTATTAATTTAGGGTTTGTTGCAATTGCTCTTGCTACCCCTATTCTTTGTCTTTGTCCACCACTAAATTGGAATGAATATTTATACATACTCTCTTCGTCTAGCCCAACTATATCTAGTAATTCTAAAA
Organism: Oceanivirga miroungae; assembly: GCF_902505095.1. Taxonomy (GTDB): domain Bacteria; phylum Fusobacteriota; class Fusobacteriia; order Fusobacteriales; family Leptotrichiaceae; genus Oceanivirga; species Oceanivirga miroungae. Next base: position 994,933 of record NZ_CABWIB010000001.1, read on the forward strand.
CTTTTTTTCTTTCTTCTGTTACTGTTAAATTTTCAAAGTTTCTAATAGGTTCTGCTATTATATCAAGAACTCTTTTTTTAGGATTTAAGCTTGACATAGAATCTTGGAATATCATTTGAACATCTTTTCTAAATTTAGTTTTTCTTCCAACTCTTTTTAAATTTAATTCTTGGCCTTCGTATTCTACCATTCCACTTGTTACTTTTTCTAAGCCCATTATAGCCTTACCAATTGTTGATTTACCACTTCCACTTTCACCAACAAGTCCATATGTTTTTCCAACTTCAATTTCCATGTTTACACCATCAACTGCATAAACATTACTTATAACCTTATTGAAAAAACCTCCCCTTATTGGATAGTGTACTTTTAAATCTTTTACTTTTAAAAAGCTCATCTATATCTCACCATCCTTAAAATAGAAATTTTTATAGCATGTACATTGTACAAAATGCTCCGTAGATACTTCATGCATAGTTGGATTTTCTTCATGTTCGTTTTTATCTATCCAATCTATACGAGATGCAAATCTACAACCATCTCTATTAAGATTTATTATTGAAGGTACTGTACCTTGTATAACATGTAATTTTTCTTCGTTTTTATCTAATTGTGGTATTGAACTAAGTAGTGATCTTGTATATGGGTGAACTGGATTTTCAAATAGTTCGTCAACTGATGCAAATTCAACTATTTGTCCTGCATACATAACAGCTACTCTATCAGCAAGTTCTGCTACTACACCTAAATCATGTGTAATTAAAATAACAGCTGATCCTGTTTCTTTTTGTAATTCTTTAATTAAATCTAGTATTTGTGCTTGAATTGTAACATCTAAGGCTGTTGTTGGTTCATCACATATTAAAAGATCTGGTTTACATGATAATGCTATTGCAATAACTACTCTTTGTCTCATTCCTCCACTTAATTCGTGCGGGAATCTTCTTGCTATTCTTTCAGGATTTGGTATACCAACTTTTTTTATTAACTCTAAAATAATTTCTTTTCTTTCTTCTTTAGTATAATCTGTATGATATATTAAAGATTCTTCAATCTGATCACCTATTCTCATAAGTGGATTTAATGCTGATAATGGATCTTGGAATATCATCCCAATTTTTTTACCTCTTATCTTGTTCATTTCAGCTTCATTTAAATTTTCTATATTTTCCCCTTTAAAAAGTATTTCTCCTTCTACTTTTGTTTTTAACGGATTATGTAAACCCACTATTGAAGTTGCAAGTGTTGATTTTCCGCACCCACTTTCTCCAACTATAGCTAAGATTTCATTTTTCTTAACTTTAAGGCTAACATCATCTACAGCTGCATAGTATTTATCATTTATGCTAAATGATGTTCTAAGGTTTTTTATCTCTATCATATCCTCGTTATTCATATCTACTCCTTAGTTAATTTTTTATTTTTACATTATACCATATATCTTATTAAATTTTAACTAAAAATTCATATTTTCACAATATTACTACTTGGCATTGAATTTAGTATAGATTTACCATAATTCTTACTATATATTCTACTATCTAAAATCACTATATCTCCACTATCTTTTTTACTTCTTATAAGTCTTCCAATACCTTGTTTTAATTTAGTTATCATTAGTGGTAATTGATATTCAATAAATGGGTTTTTCTTATCTTTGGCTATTTTTTCACTAATTGCTTCTATTATTGGGTCATCAGGAGCTACAAAAGGAAGTTTTACAATAATTACATTTTTTAATTTTTCTCCCTTTACATCAACACCTTCCCAGAAGCTATCTGTTCCTATTAAAATAGACTTTCCTTCATCTTTAAACCTATCAATTAAACTTGTTCTAGACATAGTACCTTGTTTTAAAATATTAAATCCATCTACAACTAAGTTACTGTATATATATTCAACCTGCTTATATGATGTACATAATATAAATGTTCCATTACTGTGATCTTTTAAATATTTATGTAAAAAGTCTATTGTAAAATCTAAATACTCATCACTATTTGGATTAAAATTATTTTTTGAAACTATTATTCTCATATTTTTATCATAATCAAAAGGAGATTCCACTGAATAAAATTCAAAATCACGAAGTCCTAATCTTTTTTTTAAGTAATCATAACTATCATCAACTTTTAATGTCGCTGAAGTTAAAACTGTTAGTTTATCAGAAAAGATTTCATCAAATTCTTCTGAAATATCTATTTTACTACTAACTATTTCTAAATTATATCCTATATTATCTAATTTAAACCAATTAACTGACTCAAAACTATCTTTATTTTCATTTATTTCAAATAAGTTTTTTAGATCTAAACTGATTTTATCGTAAATCATAAAAAAGCTAGCTAATATATCTTCTGAAACCGAATACTTATTAGTAAGTTTTAATAAATTATTTTTAAATTCTTCTAGTAGTATGTATTTTTCTTTTATTATTTCTACATATTCATAATATTTTGGAATTTTACTACTTATATTTACTTCTCTTATACTATACTTTTTAGTAGCATATATATTTTGAACTAAGTAATTTGTTAAATTTACAAAAAAATCATATATACTATTTAATACATCTGACATCTCGCTGAATATATCATCAATTTCTTTTTGTCCATCTGATAAATTACTAAGTTCTGTTATAAGTCTTCTTAGATAACCCATTTTAGTATTTCTATTGTATAATATACCCATGTTAGTTAAGAAATTTTTAGAATTAATTTTCTTTTCTAAATAAGCTCTTGCTATATTTTCTATATTATGTGCTTCATCAATAACTAAAATATCGTACTTAGGCAGTATTCCTTCAAATTTTAGTGATGAAAATAAAAGGGAATGATTTACTATTAAAACATTCTTATCTTGTGTTTTTTTTCTATTTTTATAAAAAAAACAATTATCTGTTTTAGAACACGCAAAATTTACACAATAATCTATATCACAGCATACATTATTCCATTCTTCATTTGATAACTCAAAATCTATTTCTTGTCTATCTCCGGTTTTAGTATTTTGATACCACTCAATTAACTTATCATTAGTGCTATTTTTTAATAGTCTATTACCACAAATATAGTTTGATCTTCCTTTTATGATTTGATACTTAATTTTTTCTCCAATAATTTTTTCTAACATAGGCAAGTCTTTTTCTACTATCTGCTCTTGTAAATTTATCGTATTTGTAGAAACTACAACCTTTTTATTATTTTTACTGGCATACAATATAGATGGCAATAAATAAGCAAGTGTCTTACCTACTCCAGTACCTGCTTCTATTACACATGATTTATTCTCATTTATACTTTGTCTTATAATATTTGCCATATTTATTTGACCTTCTCTTACTTCAAAGTTAAAGTCTTTTTGCATTTTATTAAAATATTCTAACATTCTTTCTCCATTTTATTAAAAGAATAGAGAATTTGCATTCTCTAATCTTGTAATATTTCTATAGTGCCTTTTACATTTAATAATGATTTTTTTAATTTTTCAAAGGCTTCTTTATCTTTTATCATAATTCTTATATTAAACAATGATAATACCTGAGAATTTTTCTTTTTTAAAGTTGTATTCATAGATATTATATCTAGCTTATACTCGTTTATAATATTAACATAATCTAATAGTAATCTATCCCTATCAGTAGCTACAATTTTAAAACTATAAGGATATTTTGCATCTGATTTTTCTAATATCTTTTCGTCCCAGTATACATAAACTTCTCTTTCTTTTTCAGTATCTAATAAATTCTCTAGATTCTTACATGTATCTCTATGAATTACTATACCACGACCTCTTGTTACATAACCTTTAATATTTGACCCTGGTAATGGACTACAACATTTAGCAAAATGATATAGTGTATTATCTGCTCCAGAAATTTTAACACCTGATTTATTATTATTATATGTTATTTGTTTATTACCTTTTTCAAGTGCGGTATCTAATATTTCTTCCTCATTAACAACTTTTTCTTCTTTAAATTTATCTAAAAAGGATTGTATATTTAAATCTTTTGTAGCAAATCTATAGTAAAGATTTTTTAAATCATTTATATTATATTTTTTCATATATAAATGCACTTTATTGTCATCTTCTAATTCCTTAAATTTAAGACCTATTTTAGAAAATTCTTCCTCTACTAAAGTTTCTCCTAATTTAACCTTATCTTCAAATTCTTTATCTTTAAACCATTTTCTTATCTTTATTTTAGAAGAGTTATTATTTACCATCTTAGACCAATCTTTACCTGGTCCATTTGTTTTTTTAGATGTTAGTATCTCGACTTTGTCTGCATTTTTTAATACATAATCAAGAGGCACCATAACATCGTTTACCTTAGCACCTATAGTTCTATAACCTATTTGAGTATGTACTTGGAAGGCAAAATCTAATGCTGTTGAATTTGTCTCTAACTCTACTACATCTCCTTTTGGAGTAAATACAAATATTGTGCTATCAAATACAATATTTGTCATTTTTTTAGTAATATCTTCTTTTTGTTCGTATGTCTTTTTTACAGCTTTATAATACTCTTCATTTTTATCTTTTGATTTTTTTTCCTTATATTTCCAGTGAGCAGCAACTCCATCTTCTGCAATTTCATGCATTTTTTTTGTTCTTATTTGTATTTCTACTTTTTTCTCTTTATTATACTCTATTGTTGTATGTATAGACTGATATCCATTTGGTTTAGGAACTGCTATATAATCTTTAAATCTTCCTTGTACTGGTGTAAATAGGCTATGAACTAATCCTAAAACCATATAACACTCTTCTTCTTTTTCAACCAATACTCTTATTGCGATTAAATCCATTATGTCATTAAATTTTTTTTGCTTTTCCACGATTTTTCTGTAAATACTATATAAATGTTTTGGTCTTCCATTAACACTAGCTTTTATATTATACTTTAAAAGATCTTTTTCTATTTCTTCTATAATTTTTTTTGTTTCTCTATCTCTTGTTTCTTTTTTTGTATTAACTAATTTTTTGATTTCTTGATACTCTTCTGGTTTTAAATATTTAAAGCTAATATCTTCTAATTCACTTTTAATTTTACTCATACCAATTCTATGTGCAATTGGTGCAAATATATCTAAGCACTCTCTTGATTTTTCTATTTGTTTTTCTCTACTTTGAAATTCAATAGTTCTCATATTATGAAGTCTATCAGCTAGTTTAATTATTACTACCCTTATATCACGAGACATAGAAATAACCATTTTTCTTACATTTTCTATTTTTTTACCACTTGCTGATGGTAAATTTTTTAACTTTGTAACTCCGTCTACTAACTCAGCTACATCACGTCCAAATTCATATTCAATGTCTGCTAAACTAATTAAAGTATCTTCAACTACATCATGAAGTAGTCCTGCTACTATTGTATCAGTATCCATTTTAAGATCCACTAATATACTAGAAACTTCAATAGGGTGAATAATGTATTCTTCACCACTTTTTCTATATTGTCCTGTATGTGCTTCTCTTGCCAGTATAAAAGATTTTTCAATTTTTTCTAAATCATAATCACTATTTTTTTTAACCTTATCAAATAGCTCATTATATGCTTTTATATAACTCATTTCTATCCTTCTATTATGTTACTCATTTTATCTATACTTTCTTTTAATTTATCAACATAAAACATTTTACCTCTTGTATCATCTAGTGGTATAGATATGCTAATAGCTCCCACTATTTCCCCTTTTATGTTTTTTATTGGTGCTCCTATACAGTAAACACCTAACTGATATTCTTCATATTCAGTAGAATATCCATTTTTTCTTATTCTTTTTAAATCTTGAAGTAATGTATCAAAACTTGTTATAGTTCTTGATGTATATTTAATTATTTCACTACTATCCCATATTTTTTTAACTTCTTCTTGATCTTTATAAGCTAAAATAGCTTTTCCTGAAGATGTACAATACATAGGTGCTTTTTTACCAATTTTCCCTTGTTTTATTATATTCTTATCTTTTTTAGGTACATATTTATCAATATATATTATTTCATTACCATCTTGTATAACGAAATTAATTTCTTGTTCTACTTCATTTGCTAATTTTGTAATAATACGCTTGGAAACTGCAACATAATCAAAATTTTGAACAGCTCTATTCCCTAACCTAAACATTTTAAAAGTTAGGGCATATTTTTTGTTTTTTAACTGCCTTATGTACATATTATCTTTTAATGATACTAATATACGATAAGTTGTAGTCTTATTTAATCCAACTTTTTTACTTATGCTAGTTAATCCAGCTTCTCCTTCTTCAGATATTATTTCTAATACTTTAAGTGCTCTATCTAAACTTTGTAGCGTCGGCATATTTCCACCTCAATTCTAATATTATATAAAAAAACTAGAGAATGCAATTTTTTTGGTTGCCTTTAAAAGCAAGTGGTAGCCATTTATCAAATATGTATAGTATCCGTAAAGCTCACTAGGTCTTTCGTGATTTGTCTAAGCCATAGGTGACAGAGACAGCCCCAATAATATTGAGTAAAGCCCAAAAAAATCTATTTTTTCTCTAGTTAATTAATTATATATTTTTTTACTTATTATTGTCAACAATTTTTTTCAGCTTTAAATCTTCCTCTAATTGTTTTAAATCAACCTCTCCTGGTGCATTTGTAAGTAAGTCTTGACCTTTATTGTTTTTTGGAAATGGTATTACTTCTTTAATACTATCTTCATTTAACATAACCATAAGCCATCTATCTACACCAAATGCAAGTCCTCCATGTGGCGGAACTCCATATTTTAGAGCTTCTAGGAAGAAACCAAATTTATTTTCTTGCTCATCTTTATCAATTAGTAATCTATCAAATACCAGTGATTGTAAATTTGCGTCGTGTATTCTAATACTTCCTCCACCAATTTCAAATCCATTTAATACTAAGTCATAAGCATCTGTTTTTATATCTTCTAATTTATTTTCTTCTAATAATTTAATATCTTCATCTTTAACTTTAGTAAATGGATGGTGCTGTGCTTTATATCTTTTTTCTTCTTCACTATATTCAAACATAGGGAAATCCACTACCCATAAGAAGTTATATTTACTCTTATCAATTAAATTTAACTCATTTGCAAGTTTTAGTCTTAGTGCACCTAATGCATTTAATACAACATTTTTTTCTCCAGCTATAGAAAAGAAAGTACTTTCATTTTCTAGAGCTATGTATGATTCTAATTCATTTTTTATTTCATCATTTAAGAACTTGTATATAGGAGAATTTACTTCATCATTCTCTTTTTTTATAACAACAAGTCCTTTAGCACCATAGTAATTTTTTACAAAATCTTCTAAGTCTTTTACTTGTTTTCTACTAAATAAAGAGTTTACTTTTATTCCCTTTATATATTTAGCTTCATTAAATACAGAAAATTCACTATTTTTTACTATATCTTTAATATCTATTAATTTCATTTCAAATCTTGTATCTGGTTTATCAGAACCGTAGTTTTCCATAGCATAATCATATGTTATTCTTGGGAATGTATAAGTAACTTCAGTTCCAACCACATCTTTAAATACTTTTTTAGCTAAACCTTCAACAAAAGTTATTATGTCTTCTTGATGAACAAAACTCATTTCTAAGTCTAATTGTGTAAATTCTGGTTGTCTATCAGCTCTTAAATCTTCATCTCTAAAACATTTTGCTAATTGATAGTATTTATCTATACCAGCTATCATTAGTGTTTGTTTAAATAACTGAGGTGATTGTGGTAATGCATAAAAGTCACCTTTTGAAGTTCTACTAGGTACAATAAAGTCACGAGCTCCTTCAGGTGTTGCTTTTCCAAGTATTGGAGTATCTACATCTAAAAACCCATTTTCTGTCATATAGCTTCTAATTGAATAAAACATTTGATTTCTTTTCATAATATTATTTAACATTTTAGATCTTCTTAAATCTAAATATCTATGTTTTAATCTTATTGCTTCATTTTGTATATTATCATCACTTATTTCAAATGGTAATTGTTTTGAACTTGATAATATTTCTATATTTTCTGCAGTTACTTCAATATCACCTGTTTCTATCTTACTATTAACACTTGATCTTTTAGTTACAGTACCTTCTACTTTTATTACGTATTCTTTAGAAATCTTTTTTATATCTTCTAATAAGTCTTTTTCTTTTATTAGAACTTGTGTAATCCCGTATCTATCTCTTAAATCTATAAAAGCAAAAGATCCTAAATCACGAATTTTACTTACCCAACCAGCTAATGTAACTTTTTTCCCTTCATCACTTAATCTTAGCTCATTTAATTTATGTGTTCTATACATTACTTCACTTCCTTTATTTTATCAAAACTAATTTCTTCTTGAGTATTATTATTAAAATCTTTTATTGAAACTACTCCTTTTTGTATTTCATCTACTCCTAGTATTATTACCTTATCTGCTCCCCATTTATTAGCTTTTTTCATTTGATTTGAGAAGTTTTTAGCTTCTAATTCATAGTTAATTTCAACTAAAGAATTTTCTAGTTCTTTTATTACTTTAAATAGATAATCTTTTGTTTCATCAAAATATACTATAAACACTTTTTCTAATTTAGCTTTGTATGACTTTTCTTCTAGTAATAACATAAGTCTTTCTATACCAGCCGCAAACCCTATTGCAGGGATTTTTTTACCAGAAAAGTTTTCAAGTAATCTATCATATCTTCCACCTGCTAATACTGTGCTTTGAGCTCCTAAATTACTTGACTTTATCTCAAAAACAGTATCAGAGTAATAATCTAGTCCACGAACCAATTTTTCATTTATTTCATATTTAACTTCCATCTTTTCTAAATATTCTAAAACTTCATTAAAGTATGCTAACGATTCTTCACTATAAAACTCTCTTATTTTTGGTGCATTTAGTATAATATCAGAATCTTCTTTAGAGTCTAACACTCTTAATGGATTTTTTTCTACTCTAATTTTAGAAGTAGGGCTTAGTTTATCATAGTTTTCTAATAAATATTCTTTTAATTTTTTTGTATAGTCTTTTAATGTTTTGCTATCACCTAGTGAGTTAATTTCAACAACTAAATCTTTTAAGCCTAATTTTTCTAAAATTTCTATACCCATTTTAATTATGCTAGCATCTACTAAGGGGTGTCTTTGTCCAAAGTTTTCTATACCAATTTGATTAAACTCTCTAAATCTTCCCTTTTGTGGAGCTTCATATCTATACATAGTACCATAGTAAAACCACTTCGTACTCGCTTCAACCTTATTTAACTTATTTTCTAAATAAGCACGCACAATTCCTGCTGTTCCCTCTGGTCTTAGAGCTATATGTCTATCACCCTTATCATTAAAATCATACATTTCTTTTGATACTACATCACTTTCTTCACCACTACTCCTTTTAAATAGTTCATATTCTTCTAATATTGGTGTAGAAATTCTTGAGTATCCGTATTTTTTTAAAACACTACTCGAAACTTCAACTATATGTGTATATTTATCCATATCTTCATAAAAGACATCTTTCATACCTTTTAATATTTGCATTTTGTCCTCACTTTTTTATTTTGATTTTATCACAATTATTCGCTTGTCGCAACATTTTCTTTTTCTTCAACATGAGCTATTGCGACTTCTGTTGTAATAAATATTGCTGCTGCACTTAGGGCGTTTTGAATAGCGACTCTTGTAACTTTTGCTGGATCTATTATACCATTTTCTATCATATCAACATATTTTTCTTTATTAGCATCGTATCCAAAATTTTTCTTATTAGAATTTGTAATTCTTTCTATTATAACTGCTGGCTCTAGTCCTGCATTTAATATTATTTGTCTTAGTGGTTCTAAAAGTGCTTTTTTCACTATTTTTCTCGCTAGATCTTCATCTTGATTAAGTTTATACTTATCTAAATCTTTTGCAATTTTAGCTAGTGTTACCCCACCACCAGAAACTATCCCTTCTTCTATGGCTGCTTTTGTAGCTGCTAGGGCATCTTCAATTCTCATTTTCATTTCTTTCATTTCAGTTTCAGTAGCAGCTCCTACTTTTATTAAACCAATACCATCAGATAATTTTGCTAATCTTTCATTTAATTTTTCTTTTTCGTATTCACTTGTTGTTTCTTTAATTAATGTTCTTAATTGCTCTTGTCTATTTTTTATTTCATTTTCATATCCGTTACCGTCTATTATTATTGTTTTATCTTTTGATATTTTTATACTTTTACATTGCCCTAAATCATCTAGATCAATTTCACTAAAATTCATCGCCTTATCTTCACTTACAACATTTGCACCAGTTAAAATTGCTATATCTTCTAACATATCTTTTCTTCTTGACCCAAATGCAGGTGCTTTTACAACTGCTATATTAAGTGATCCTCTTATCTTATTTACTACTAATGTTGCTAATACTTCTTTATCTATGTCTTCTGTTATTATCACTAAAGCTCTTGATGTTTCTACTACTTTTTCTAAAATTGGTAGTAATTCTTTCATGCTATTAATTTTTTTATCAGTTAATAGTAAATATGGATTAGTAAAACTTGCTATCATCTTATTTGTATCTGTAACCATATACGGAGATAAATAACCGTTATCAAATTGCATACCTTCAACTATTTCTAAGCTTGTATCTATTGATCTATTTTCTTCAACCGTTATTACACCATTTTTTCCAACCTTTTCTATAGCTTGTAGTATTAAATCACCTATATATTCATTATTAGCGGAAACTGTTGCTACATTTTTTATTTGGTTATTATCCACTACTTCATACGAATATTCTTTTATCTTTTCAACTATTATTTTTGATAATTTTTCTATACCTTTTCTAATTACAACAGGATTATGCCCAGATGATATTAATTTTAACCCTTCATTTATAAGGGAACCTGCTAAAACAGTGGCTGTTGTTGTCCCATCTCCTGCTATATCATTTGATTTAGTTGCAACTTCTTTTACAATTCTAGCTCCCATATTTTCAACTATATCGTCTAATTCTACTTCTCTTGCAATAGTTACACCATCATTTGTAATAATTGGTGCTCCGTATCCTCTATCTAAAACTACATTTCTGCCACGAGGTCCTAGTGTTACTTTTACAGCATCAACTAATATATTAACTCCACTTTGTAATGATTTTCTTGCTTCTTCATTAAATTTAATAAGTTTACTCACTATTTAATATCCTTTCCTAGAACATCTTTTTCTTCTATAATTATATATTCAATATCATCAATTTTAACATTTTCACCCTTAAATTTAGAAAAATATACTATATCATCTAATAAGATGTTAGATACTTCATCTGAAACTTCTACTACTTTTGCCTTATATATATCACTTTCTGTAGTGCTATCTTTTAGTATTATTCCAGTTTTTGTTTTTAAAACTTCCTCTATTTTTTTTAATAAGACTCTTTTACCTAATGGTTTTATCATTTTACACTCCTATTTCTAAAATACCACTTACCTTTTAATTCGGTTAAATTTTTTGAATTTGTTGATAAGATAAGTAACTTAATTTCATATATCATTTCATTTAAATCATTTATTATATCATCATCACTTTCATTATTATATATTTTCTTTAATATATATGCAGAAATTCCAACAGATTTTGCTCCCATAGCTAGCGCCTTTACAATTTCTAATGAATTTGATATTCCACCACTTGCTAAAACTTCTATTTTATCTATATACTCACTAGCATTTATCATAGAATCTTCTAGCTTATACCCAAGATTATATAAATGCTCTCTATTTTTATTATTTCTCATATCTTCTATACGACTAAAATTAGTTCCATCATTTGAACTTAAATCTATCGTTTTAACACCTAGTTTAACTAATTCATCTATAGTTGACTTACTCATACCATAACCAGTTTCTTTTATTATTAAAGGTATATCAATATTAGCTACTAAGTCTTTTATTTTTTCTTTATAGTTAAAGCTCCTGTCACCTTCATGCATAATAAGTTCTTGTATAGGGTTTATGTGAGCCTGTATTATTCTAGGTTCTAATTCTAAAATACATTTTTTAAAATCTTCTAATGACTTATCTAAGCCTAAATTTGCCCCCATTTTTTTAGGATAATAATAGCTATTTTCAGATAAATTTGGTGAATATGATCCAGAAAACATAAAAATGTCTATTTTTTTAGCTATGTTATATAGCCTTTTATTTATATTATCCGATTCATCTGAACCACCTGTCATAGCATTTATATATATTGGATATTTAAAATTAATATCACAAAAACTTGTACTTAAATCAACATCCTCTATCCCAAAATCTATAAGAGAGTTATATTCTAAAAAAACATTTTCTAAAACTTCTTTTTTCTCACATAAAAGCGCGTACTTTATATGTTCTATTTTTCTCATCTATATCACCCTGTCATAGCCTTATTTTTACATTTACCTTATTTTCTCTTTTTTCACCAATATTAACCGAGATTATAAAGTCACCATTCCCCGAGCCACTAATTTTTGTATTTTTATTAGCTCCTATCATTTTTTTAATATTATCATTATGAATTATTACATCTGCGTTTTTTTCAAGATATTCTAAATTAGAACTTAAATTTTTAATACTTTTTTCTAACTTATCTGAATCGCTATTTTCAATAGCTTCTATATACTCATTTACATATTTATTTGAAGCTTTATAGAATATATCAAATTCTTTTTTTGTAATATCTATTTTTTCTATTTGTTTACTTGTACTTGATACTTTTCTTGTATGTATAAGTTCTACATTTAACTCATTTTTTAATTTTATCTCTTTTACACTATATTCAAATGTATTTTTATCTATACTTTCATATGCTATTAGTTTTTCATAAACTATGCATGCAATATCTCCCATACTACCCTTACTATTTGATTCTAACATAGCCTTTACCGATAACTTAAAAAGTGTATCTTTTGAAAAATTAATACCTAGTTCTGATAAAATTGCTTTAATCGTTAATACAACTATACTAGCAGATGACCCTAAACCTAGTTTCATATTATTTTCATATAGCTCTGTTGTATACCTATATTTAAACTTTTCATACTTATTAGCATATGAAAAAGCAACTTTTCTTGCATGATATATTAAATTATCTTTATCTAATACATCACTTAAAACTTCTTCATAATCACTTTTTTGTATATCTAAATAAGTATATTTTTCAACAGGTAAAATAACTGCAATACCACTTTTTTTTAATATTGCGTACTCTCCTGCTAAATATATTTTTGACATAGCTTTATATAACATCTATAATTTTTCCTTCATATTTTTCATTAAATATTTTCTTTATTTTTACTTCATCTTTTTTCTCAAATAAGACTTTAACATTAGCACCTGCGTCCATTGTGTAGTAAATATTTATTCCATCTAACCTTAGTTTTTTTACAAATTCTATTATCTCGTAAGATAAAGGCATAAAATAGTCAATAGACGGAGTCGAACTTTTCATAACTTCGTGCATTAGATTTGTGCTTTTTTCCATAATAATACCAACTTTATTAAAGTCATTTTCTTTTAACGCTCTTTTCATAATATCTGCATACTCTGTATTTTTTTCTATCCATACATCTAATAACTTAGATGTATCTTTTGAAATTTGCATAGCAGCTCTACTACTAATTTTTTTTCTATTTGCATTTACAATAACAGCTATCATTGAAAACTGTATATTGGATTCTAATTTTTCTATTTCTCCATTTTTATCAAATAAGGCTATAGGATATAGGCTACGAGAAGCTGAACCTGACCCTATACTAGCAATTTTACATAGCATATTATCTTCTAAATCAAGATTGAAAAATTTATTTAATTCTATACTTAATGCCATATATCCACTAGAGCTTGATGCTAATCCTGCTGCTGTTGGCATATTATTGTATGTATTTATACATATTTTTTTATTTCTATTTTTTACTACCTTGTCAACAAATGTAAATACTTTATTAGTTTCTTTTTCATCTTGTAAAATATCATTTAAATAAAACAAGTCTTTGCCAGACTCTTTAATTTCAGTTTTTGTATATAGCTTAGTAGAAAGTAGTGAAATACTTGGAACTAATGGTATTAAATATGGTGTAAATTTATCTTTACACCAATATTTAACTATAGCTATATTCATATATGCAATACTACTCATTTATACTCTCTTAATATCAAAATCTAATAAGTATTTTTCTTCTTTTTCTCTCATTACTTTTTGCTCATCTTCTACCATATGATCATAACCTAATATATGTAGCATACCATGAGTTAATAAGTAGTAAAATTCTCTTTTATCAGAATGACCAAAATCTTTTGCTTGTTGTCTTACTTTATCAATAGATATTATTATATCCCCTACAACTTCAACTGGTCCAAAATTTTCAGTTTCATTATATGCAAAAGAAATTACATCTGTTGGTCTATCTATCCCTCTATAATCCTTATTTATTTTATGTATAGTTTCATTGTCTGTTATTACAAATGAAACATAAAAATCTTTTTTATCAAAATCTTCTTTTTCTCCTCTTAAAATATTTTCTACATACTCTTTTATATTTTCTTCAGAAAAATATTCTTCAACATCATTTATATCATACGATATATCCATTTCTACCATTTTTTACCCCTTGTATAATATAGTTATCTAAAATTAGATAATCTATATGTTAAATTTTATTTATATAATATTGTTTATATATTGTTTTATATATATAATATACTTAATTAGATAGAGTGACATCGTTTACTCCTTGTAGCTTGACTTCGTTTATTAAGAGTGATGCCTCTTCTGATAAAGTGTTTACGAATTAGTTAGATGTTGACATATTAGTGTACTTCGCATTTAGAACAAGGTAGTGACTTTTATCAGCCTTTGAGGACTTCTATCTATAAATATATTAATGGTAGGTGATTTTATGTTTTATTTAGGTATTGATATTGCTAAAAATACTCATGTTGCTTCATTGCTTGATGATAATGGTAATACAATCTTTAAAGCTCATTCTTTTTCCAATTCTATTAAAGGTACTGATTCTTTAATTGAAAAATTAGAAAAATATTCAATAAATGATATTCTAGTAGGTATGGAAGCTACTGGTCATTATTGGCTATCAGTATATTCATATCTAATAGAAAAAGGTTTTAATATTATTGTAATTAACCCTATTCAAACTGATGGTTGGCGTCGTGCTACTGAAATCAGAAAACGTAAAACAGATATTATCGATTCTATTATGATTGCTGATTTTATTAGATACGGCAATTTTGAAACAACTTCACTTGCTGATGAAAAATACTTAAATCTACGTAATATGACTAGATTTAGACATTATTTAATTGAGCAAACAAGTGATTTAAAAAGAAAAATTATAGCTAACTTAGATCAAGTATTCCCTGAATATTCATCACATTTTAGTGATATTTTTGGACAAACTTCTAAAGAAATACTTCTTAATTTTAATACTGCAGAAGACTTTAAAAAACTTAAAGCAAACGATTTTAAAAAAGTATTGAAAAATGTTACTCTTAAAAATTCTGCGAAAGTAAAATTAAACAATCTAAAAAAAGCAGCTAAAACTTCCTTTGGTATTAATTTTGCTCTTGATTCTTACTCTATTCAAATTAAATGTTTAATTGAACAAATTAAAGTTATTGAAGAACAAATTGATCTTCTTGAATCTGAAATAGAGTCAATAGTCAAAGACCTAAATACTCCAATTCTAACAATTCCTGGTATAGGACCTGTAACAGGTGCTACCATACTTGCAGAATTAGGTGATATTAACAAATTTTCTAGTGATAAGAAAATTGTTGCTTATGCTGGTTTAGATTCAACTGTTACCCAATCAGGAGAATCTAACGGTACAAATGGACATTTAAGTAAACGTGGCTCAACACACCTAAGAAAAGCCTTATTTCAAGCTGCATTTATTGCATGTACTAACGATACTGTTTTCAAAGAGTTTTATGATAAAAAACGTTCTGAAGGTAAACATCATTTAGTAGCTGTTAATGCTGTTGCTCGTAAAATGTGCCATATTATTTATGCTGTTCTAAAAAAGAATGAACCTTATGTAGAACTAAAATAAATATTTCAAAAAATTCTATATTAGTATAGTTATTTTTGTTGTGCATAAATTTTAAGATAATTATTTAAATTTTATTATTGACTTTTAATAGTTAGTCTTATTTATCATTTATTTTTGGATATTTAATTCTTTCATGATAAGCTGCTTTTAATACAGTTAAAAATGCTTCAACAATTTTTTCTATATCTGTAAATGTAAGTCCCGAATTTATTAACTGATTATCATCCATCTTGTACTTTATTAAATATCTTATTGTTTCTTCTATACCCTCTCGTGATTTATCAGAGTTAGCACGAACCGCTGCTTCAACTGAGTCTGCTAACATGACTATAGCTGCTTCTTTTGTACTTGGCTTTGGACCTATATATCTAAAATCATATTCACTTACTTTTTCCCCAATTTCTACCGCCTTATAATAAAAGTATTGTACAGCTGTTGTACCGTGATGTTCTACTATGATTTGTAGTATCTCATTAGGTAATCCATATTGTTTCGCTAGTATAAATCCATCTCTTGGATGACTTGTTAAAATTAAAGCACTAACAGATGGATTTAACTTATTATGTAAGTTTTCTATCCCGCCTTGATTTTCAACAAAATATAGTGGCCTTTTTAATTTTCCTATATCGTGGTAATATGCACCAACTCTAGCTAATGTGGGATTTGCTCCTATTTTTTGTGCAGCTTGTTCTGATAGTGCTCCTACCATTATGCTATGATAAAATGTACCTGGAGCTTCTAATAATAATCTTTTAAGAAGTGGGAATGAATAATCTCCTAGTTCTAATAACTTTATTTCAGTTAATATGTTAAATGTATTTTCAAAATATGGTGCAAGTCCTAAACATATCATACCTGTTAAAAATCCACTTAAAAGTGAAAATAAGTATATTAAAGCTAAATCAGTAAAATCATAGCTATAAACTAAGCCCCATATTAAAGCTAGAAAAGCCTGTATTACACTTATTTTAAATCCATTTTTTACTAAATCTATTCTATTTTTTAGTTTTTCATTATTTGTTATAGCTATTAATGATATTAATCCCATTGCTAAAAACCATTCTAAATTAGGTGCTAGCATATAATTAGTAAGTAAAGAAATTGCAATTGAGTAATTCTTATCCTTTGTTAGCATGCTAGATATAATAGAAATGCTTGCAAATGGAATTAAAAACAACAATATTACTATATCATTTGTAAGTATTTGATTTAATATATTTATCAAGATAAACATGATAAGAGTTGGATAAAACCCATTTGAATTAACACCTTTTTCTAATAATTTCTTTGAATAGAAGAAAATTACAAAAGAAAATATTAAAACAAATACAAAATTGAAAATCAAACTAGCTTTATACTTCATATCAACTAATCCTAATACACTTAACTTTCTATATACATCTTTTGTTATTACATCACCTTTTTTAGCAATAACATCCGACTTATTTATCTTAGCTTTACTGTTTTTAACTAGTTCTATTTTATCATCAATACTTTTTTTAGTTTTTTCTGCATTTACACTTAAATTAGGTGATATAAAACTTTTTAGTATATTTGTTTCATATTCATTTAAACTTACATTATTATCCTCAAACAATTTTTGTATATTATAATCTTTCGTTACACCATTTTCATATAGTAAACTAAGGATCTTAACTAAATTTAAATAATACTCTATATTATTATTTCCCTTAATTAATTTCAATACATCACTTGAGTTAATATTTAAATTATTATCTTTCAAATACTTCTTTATTACATTTTTATTAATATTTTGATCAATTACTGTATTATCAGCGTTTTCTATGTTATTAAGATCTATTTTCGTAATAAATTCTAAAAAACTAACAAACTTCGCTGTATTTATATCTTCAATTTCCTTATTTTTATCATATACAGGTTTTGCTTCCCTATATATCTTATCTCTAACTAAGTCATCTAAAATATTCTCACTATATTCTATACTTTTACTAGAAACAATATTCGTTGTTAATTTACTCCCTAACTTATATTCATTAAAATTTATCTTCCTAACTAAAGTTAGTAAAGAAAATAGAATGAAAAATAGAAGTAATAAACTTATTCTATTTTTATATCTATCTGTTTTTTTCTCATTTGACTTTTTATTATCTATATCATTTAATGCAATATTTAGGTATAATTCTTTTCTAAAAATTTTAATTTTCATTTATTTACCTCTTTATTTAATATCTAATATTATAGCATAAAATAATATAAAAAAAAAGAAGCCAAGGCTTCTATAATATAAAATAGCAACTACCTATTTTCCCGCTTACGAAGTATCTTTGGCGTACATGTGCTTAACTGCTAGGTTCGATATGTTACTAGGTGTACCCACATGGCTATTATCACTATTTTTTAATTTGGCAACTACCTATTTTCCCGCTTACGAAGTATCTTCGGCGTACACGTGCTTAACTGCTAGGTTCGATATGTTACTAGGTGTATCCACGTGGCTATTATCACCAAATTTATTGTTCTAGGACAATTAGAAATAAATAGTAGTAGTAAAATATTACAGTAGTAAAGCTTTCGATATATTAGTACTAGTCAGCTAAATGTATTACTACACTTACACCCCTAGCCTATCTCCTCCTAGTCTCGAAGGTATCTTTGAATACTTATCTTGAAGTCGGCTTCTCACTTAGATGCTTTCAGCGATTATCCGTTCCAAACGTGACTACTCTGCCATGCCACTGGCGTGACAACAGATACATCAGCGGTTTGTCCATCCCGGTCCTCTCGTACTAAGGACAGATCTTCTCAATATTCTACGCCTGCAGTGGATAGGGACCGAACTGTCTCACGACGTTCTGAACCCAGCTCGCGTGCCTCTTTAATGGGCGAACAGCCCAACCCTTGGGACCTTCTCCAGCCCCAGGATGAGACGAGCCGACATCGAGGTGCCAAACACTTCCGTCGATATGGACTCTTGGGAAGTATCAGCCTGTTATCCCCGGGGTAGCTTTTATCCGTTGAGCGATGGCCTTTCCATTCAGTACCACCGGATCACTAAGTCCTACTTTCGTACCTGCTCGATCCGTCAATCTCGCAGTCAAGCTCCCTTTTGCCTTTACACTCTTTGGTTGATTTCCATCCAACCTGAGGGAACCTTTGAACACCTCCGTTACTCTTTTGGAGGTGACCGCCCCAGTCAAACTGCCCATCTAGCACTGTCTCATTTTATTGATTAGAATTTCAACAATATATGGTTGGTATTCCAACATTGACTCCATATTTACTAGCGTAATTACTTCTTAGTCTCCCAACTATCCTATACACACATTGCCAAAACCCAATGCCAAACTACAGTAAAGCTCCACGGGGTCTTTCCGTCCTACTGCAGGTAAGCGGTATCTTCACCGCTATTACAACTTCACCAGGTCTCCAGCCAAGACAGCTCCCAAATCATTGCACCATTCGTGCAGGTCAGAACTTACCTGACAAGGAATTTCGCTACCTTAGGACCGTTATAGTTACGGCCGCCGTTCACCGGGGCTTCAATTCGAATCTCTCAATCCTCCTCTTAACCTTCCGGCACTGGGCAGGTGTCAGCCCATATACGTCGCCTTCCGGCTTAGCATAGACCTGTGTTTTTGGTAAACAGTTGCTTGGGACTCTTCACTGCGGCCTATCTCAGCTTCGAAGTACTTATCTTCTCACTTACCATAGGCACCCCTTCTCCCGAAGTTACGGGGCTATTTTGCAGAGTTCCTTAGCTAGAGTTATCCTGTCGGCCTTAGGTTTCTCACCCTGTCCACCTGTGTCGGTTTACGGTACGGGCACTTAATCTCCTCAGTAGAAGTTTTTCTCGGCAGTGTAGGATCTGTGACTTACACTTATTGTGCTTACCCATCACCTTTCACGTTTAATTATACGGATTTGCCTATATAATCACGCTATTGGCTTAGAATAACTATTCCGTCAGTTATCTCACATACCTTCCTGCGTCACTCCATCCCTTCAATCGTTGATTTAGTGGTATAGGAATATTAACCTATTTTCCATTCGCTATGACATCCCTGTCTTCACTTAGGTCCCGACTCCCCCACGGCTGACAAACATTGCCGTGGAATCCTTGGACTTCCGGCCAGTATGATTCTCACATACTTTCTCGCTACTCATTCCTGCATTCTCACTTCTGATACCTCCAGATCGTCTTTCAACTCTCCTTCTACAGCTTACAGAACGCTCTCCTACCAACATATTTACATATGTTCCAAAGCTTCGGTTTATGTCTTAGCCCCGTTAAATCTTCGGCGCAGATACTCTCGACCAGTGAGCTGTTACGCACTCTTTCAAGGTATGGCTGCTTCTAAGCCAACCTCCTGGTTGTTTCTGAATATCCACCTCCTTTCCCACTTAGACATAATTTGGGACCTTAGCTGTTGGTCTGGGCTTTTCCCCTCTCGACCATGGACCTTATCATCCATAGTCTCACTCCTAATTATTAATATATGGTATTCGTAGTTTGCATGACTTCACTAAGCTATACGCCCGCTAGGTCAAACAGTGCTCTACCCCCACATATCTTCTATTAAGGCTGCACCTAAATGCATTTCGGAGAGAACGAGCTATCTCCTAGTTCGATTGGCTTTTCACCCCTATACCTAACTCATCTCCCATCATTTCAACGGCGGTGAGTTCAGTCCTCCACAAAGTCTTACCTTTGCTTCAACTTGGTCAGGCATAGATCACTAGGTTTCGCGTCTATAACATACGACTATCGCCCTTTTAAGACTCGGTTTCCCTTCGGCTCCGCTTTACTTAACCTCGCCATATATCATAACTCGCAGGATGATTAACCAAAATCCACGCAGTCACCCCTTAGGGCTCCTACCGCTTGTAAGCGTACGGTTTCAAATTCTATTTCACTCCCTTACTCAGGGTTCTTTTCACCTTTCCCTCACGGTACTCTCCACTATCGCTTAGTAAAAGTATTTAGCCTTATGTGATATGGTCCACACTGATTCACACCAAATTCCTCGTGCTTGATGCTACTCGGGTTATATATATACTCATATACTATTTACGCCCTACAGGACTATCACCTTCTTTGGTCTAACTTTCCAGTTATGTTCTGCTTCGTAGTATACTCATACTGTCTTATGGTAATTGACTAATATATACCCTCTACCCCATAATAGCAACGATACCCTCTTGGCACTACTATGGTTTAGGCTCTTTCCCGTTCGCTCGCCGCTACTTAGAAAATCGTTTTTACTTTCTTTTCCTCCTGTTACTTAGATGTTTCAGTTCACAGGCTTACCTCTTTCGTGTATATTCTTCTAATATACAGGTTCTCCCATTCGGATATCTTAGGATCTATGTCTATATGCGACTCCCCTAAGCTTTTCGCAGCTTATCACGTCCTTCTTCGGCTTTTACTAGCTAGGCATCCTCCGTACGCCCTTATTTAGCTTTCTCTTTCTCTTTTTAACTCTATCTATCTCTTTTGTTAAAGTTGTAATATTTTACCTACTATTCATTTCTCATTGTCCTATTTTTTTAATTTAAAGATAATTTGCAAACAAGATAAGAAGTCTTTTCATTTCTCCTTAGAAAGGAGGTGATCCATCCGCACCTTCCGGTACGGATACCTTGTTACGACTTCACCCCAATCACTATTCACACCTTAGGTACTTCCCTCTTTACAGTTAGGCCAGTAACTTCAGGTGCAAACAACTCTCGTGGTGTGACGGGCGGTGTGTACAAGGCCCGAGAACGTATTCACCGTGATATTGCTGATTCACGATTACTAGTGATTCCAACTTCATGGAGTCGAGTTGCAGACTCCAATCCGAACTAAGAGTAGCTTTTGAGTTTTGCTTAATGTCGCCATCTTGCTTCTCATTGTACTACCCATTGTAGCACGTGTGTAGCCCAGATCATAAGGGGCATGATGACTTGACGTCATCCCCACCTTCCTCTAGCTCTTCGCTAGCAGTTTCATTAGAGTCCCCAACTTAATGATGGCAACTAATGATAGGGGTTTCGCTCGTTGCGGGACTTAACCCAACATCTCACAACACGAGCTGTCGACAGCCATGCACCACCTGTCTTACGGTTCCTATAAGGCACAACAAAGTCTCCTTTGTCTTCCGTAGATGTCAAGATCTGGTAAGGTTCCTCGCGTAGCGTCGAATTAAACCACATGCTCCACCACTTGTGCGGGCCCCCGTCAATTCCTTTGAGTTTCATTCTTGCGAACGTACTCCCCAGGCGGATCACTTATCGCTTTTGCTTCGGCACAGAGATTTGACTCCCCACACCCAGTGATCATCGTTTACAGCTAGGACTACCAGGGTATCTAATCCTGTTTGCTCCCCTAGCTTTCGCACTTCAGCGTCAGTTTCTGTCCAGTGAGTTATCTTCATCATCGGCATTCCTACACATATCTACGAATTTCACCTCTACTCGTGTAGTTCCACCCACCTTTCCAGTACTCTAGCATTACAGTTTTGTAGGCAAGACTATGGTTGAGCCACAGCTTTTCACCTTCAACTTGTTTTGCCGCCTAGATGCCCTTTAAGCCCAATAATTCCGGATAACGCTAGCGACATACGTATTACCGCGGCTGCTGGCACGTATTTAGCCGTCGCTTCTTCTGTTGGTACCGTCATTTTTTTCTTCCCAACTAAAAGTGCTTTACAATCCGAAGACCGTCATCGCACACACAGAATTGCTGGATCAGAGTTACCTCCATTGTCCAATATTCCCCACTGCTGCCTCCCGTAGGAGTAAGGGCCGTATCTCAGTCCCCTTGTGGCCGTTCACCCTCTCAGGCCGGCTACCTATCATCGCCTTGGTAGGCCTTTACCCCACCAACTAGCTAATAGGACGCAAAGCTCTCCACTAGTAATCTCTTTTTCATTTGCAGTAGATGCCTACTACTAACTTATCCGGTTTTATCAGAAATTTCTCTCTGTTATCCCAGTCTAGTGGGTAAGTTCTTTACGCGTTACTCACCCGTCCGCCATGTGCCTTGTAAGCAAGCTTACTTAGCTCATCGACTTGCATGTGTTAAGCATTCTGTCAGCGTTTATCCTGAGCCAGGATCAAACTCTTCATTCAATTTATTTTTCCTTGTTTTTTTTCACCTTATTGTCTTTTATCTTAACTTGTTTGCATTTGTTTTTATTATCTTTTCATTGTTCTTATCAAGCTTTCTTTCCCGCTTGACAAGATATATACTAACAAATTTTTAGGTACCTTGTCAAGAAAATTTTTTAAAAAAAAATCAGAAATTGTAAAACCCCTTTATTTCCAACACATTTTTATCATTAACTGAATTTTAACTGAATTTTTTTTAAGTATTCTATCATATATATTTTCTAATTTCATAAAAAAACAACTGAAATATACCTTAATATATCTTTTTACTATTTTATACTTTTGGTGTATATTTACTTTTAAATAAAAGAAAGGAAACGGTTACAGTAAATGAAAAAGTCACTACTTATACTGGGTATTATCCCATATATTGCAATGTCTTCAGATAAAACTCTATATGGAACTAATAATTCTAATGTTAAAGTACAAAATATAAAAAGAGGGAAATTAAAATTAAGCTCTATAACTTATACGCCATTAGATTTCACATTAACATCAAGAAATAATTTTTTTAAATTTAATGTTAAAGTCTCAGGACAAAGAGATCGTATTAATAAATCAAACACTAAGTCTTCTTTTATACCTATTAAAAATAAAAAACTTGGTGAGGAAGAAAATTTTTCAAAAAAACAGGGAGTGTTAACAGATTATTTTAATCCAAAAAAAATATACAATGTAGAATATACAACTATGTTTGGCCAAGATTTTTCAGTTGAAGAAAGTTCGGGAAATATTAGTAAAATTCCTTTGAATAACCTATATAATTTTGGAAATAGTTTAGAATACTTGATTAAAAGAGCTAGTGGTAAAAAATTAGTATTACCTCATGCACACAGTCATGCTGGTCACTCACATAATCATAATCATAATCACGATCATGACCATAACCATGATGAAGAACACACTGGTTATAGAAATGAATTCGATACTTTTATTCCATTCAATTCCAGAGAATATAAAGAAGATGAGGATTTAGGTATTAAAGCTAGTATAGATTACTTTAATAATAAGGTAGGATTTAAACTTACTCACTATTTTAGAAGAATGGTTGAAAATGAAATAAGTCATCCTAATGATGAAACTATAGCTGAGTTAAAAACTCATTTATTATTAAAAGATAAAGTATCTCTTAATTTTAGACCTAGATTAAGTCTTGTTAAATTTAATCCAACTAAGTTTGAATCTGATACTGATTTTAGAATAAAGATAAATGAAAATAATTTTATAAACAGCTATATGTATAATGCTATTCAGTTAAATTCACTTGATGAGAAGATTAAGTTTAAAAATATTTTTAGTATAGACTATGACTATAATAAAGAAAAATTAAGAAGTCATAAATTCTATGAAATAGTCGATCACGAACATGAAAAAGAAGATAGATTTAGAGTAAAATTTAGCCTAACACACGACGCTAAGTATGATAAACCTATATTAAAATTAAAAGACTATAAATACAGTAGAAAAGAGGATTTATTTAGCTATAACGCTGAATTAAATTTAAAAAAATCCAATGCCTTTATAGATAATTTAACTTTAGAAAATAATTTTACATATAACCAAAACATAAGAAAAGTAAAGGCGTTTGATTTTGACTTCTATACTGAAAAAAAATACTTATATAATGATAAAAATAGTAAGGCATTTATCAATGAAAATATAGATCATATAGAAAACCATATACCTAAAAAATTACAAGAAAGACACCTTTTAGTAAAAAAAGACGAAAATGAAAATCAATATATTGAGATTTATGAATTACTTAAATTTGAAAATTCCTGTATGCCATATACAGATAAATATTGTATAAAAAATGAATTTCCAAATGAAGGAAATGATGAATTGGATTCTATTGGTGGAACTGCACCTACTGATGATGATCCTTTTGCTGATATTGGTGGAACTGTACCTACTGATGATGATCCTTTTGCTGATATTGGTGGAACTGTACCTACTGATGATGATCCTTTTGCTGATATTGGTGGAACTGTACCTACTGATGATGATCCTTTTGCTGATATTGATGATAATAGTTCACAAACAACAAATACGCAAATACTGTATAGTCCAGATGAACGATTAGAAAGAACAGATTATGTTTTAATAAAATATACCTATAATTTTTTAGGTCTATCTCGTAAGCCACTTTCATATACAAACTTAAATGAGATTAACTTTAACAATGAATCTAAAATTTCATATAAATATAAAGGATATAAATTCAATTTTAAAAATAATGTACACGTTGATATACCTTCATATGAAAATAGAGAAAATAATTTTATGATTGAGAATAATTTAAGTCTTGGAGTAGAAAAAAAATTCAAAAAAAGATTTAATTTAAAATTTGACTTTAATGATCAATACATATATCACAAATATAATACATATTACAGAAATAACCTAATTAATACTTCATATCAAATAAATAGAAGTTCATATAATTTAGACACAGCATATAACTTAAATGAAAAGAAATTAAATTTAATATATGGTTTAAATTTAAAATATACGCTTGAAGCAAGAAAAGCACCTATTGAACTAATGGAAGGAAATAAAGAAGAAGCTCTTATTTTCGTTGAGCCAACACCTGAACTTTATGAATTTTACTATAGTTTAGGTCCCTTTGAAAGAAACAAATTAATATCACCTAAATCTAATGGTAAAGAAAATGAAGCTTTACTTAACGGATATAAGGAATATTTAGAATTTAAAAATAATAAATACATCGATATCCCAGCTTATAGAAGACAACTTAAATATGAAGTTGATAAATGGGTTTTAGGTAATATCCTAGATATTAAACCATACCTTGAAATAAACTACAATTTTAATAAAAACATTAAATTCTACTCTAAATTAGAAACAAATTTTAATTTTAATAATAGTAGTACTATAGGTATAGATAAAGATGGATATTTTAGACCAGTAGCTAAAAATATGTCTTTAGGTGATATTACAACAAAATTTGAATTTGGAATTAAACAAAAATTTTAAGGAGGAACATTGAAAAAACATATATACATATTATTAATCTTATCTATTGCATCTTGCGCTAAAATAGATTTTAATGATACTTTTGCACCAGATCCAAATAGATTTAAAATTAATGTAGATAGAAATAACTATAAAGTGGTTGAAGAAAAAGTTTTACATGCTACTGATGAATATTCTAATAATATTAAAAACACTGTCACTATAATTGAACACGCAAATAAGATTGAAGAACATAAAAAGACGGTAAATGATGTATTTAAAAATACAATGATTAATGGAACTAATAATTTAGATATAGAACCTTCTAATTTTTGGGAAGATCAAGTTAATACAAGAGATATTACAGGAATTATTAATATGTCATTTGGGGGTTCATATTTTAATCTTGATATGGGGCATTTATTATCACGTTCATACTATATAGACAAAATACAAAATAACCTCGACCCAAATTATTCTATTTTTTTCTCTGATAGGGCTTATGATAAAGACTATCTAAATAATGAAAAATTAAAAGTAATTGCTCTTGGTAATACAAACTATCTTGTCCCTACTAAAAATAATGGAAATAGTATGATGGCTATGTATCAAGTAATGTCACCTTCTATGCAAAAAATAGCAAGATCTGAATCTATATTAGTTAAATTTGAATCGTTAAAACCAGAAGATAAAGATAACTTCTACATTAATAAAGATACTGATAAGCAAATAATAATAAATAAGAACGAAAACAATGAATACTATGGTAATTCTATTAAATTAAAAGAAAATAGCAATACTGATTTTTATATGACAGATGCTCTTTTACTTCGTAGTTTTACAGTTGGTGAAGATGGTTATGTAAAAGGTGATGAAAATAGTAAACTACCTGAAAATATGGGGTCTAGTTTTTCTACTCCCCGTGTATCAAGACTAGCATATGAGATTAAGAAAAAATACCCATTTTTAACTTATCAACAAGTTAAACAAGTAATACTAACAACAGCTAAAAAAGACAGTAAATACATAAGTATATATAACGGTTGGGGTCATGTTGATAGAGAAAAAGCAATGAAGGGGCCATCAGATCTAAATGCTGGTTTAATTGAGGAACAAAAATATTTTAGATCTAACTATGATAAAATTTATGATAAGGATAAAAACCTATACTTTTATGTAGATATAAATGATGGTAAAGAATATACATTCTCAAATGATATAAAATCTGGTCTTGATGGAGATGGTAATACAAATGAAGATTATGATACATTAAAATTTGAGGGAACTCCACAAACAGTTAACCCTCATAGTTCTAACATTTATACCTATTGCAACGAAGGTGAAAAGTCTTGTGGTAATGAATTTAGGCACGGTATTATATATAAATATAGAATACCTAAGGTATTAGATAGTGAGAGAAACTATTATTCTAATGTAAAAAAAGCTGGACTTCGTAAAAATGGTAATGGGACTTTAGTATTAGAAGGTGAGCAACTATATGATACTAAAACACAAATACTAGGCGGAAAACTTGTGCTTAAAAATAATTCTAACTCAGAATATGAAGTATTTGCAGGTTCTAATTTTGAAATTAACTCTAATAATAATCTCACATTAAATAAAATTACATCACAAGGTACTGTAGATTTTAACTCTAATATTTCTAGTTTAAAGTCATATGAAGCAGATAATAATTCTACCACTATATTACACCCTAATAATGTAGTTAATGCAGACTCATTTAAGTTAAATGGTACTGTAAAAATTGGTGATGACACTAAAGAATTATCAGATTTAAAAAATTTAGTAAAAGCTAAAACTATAGACGCTAATATAAATAATATTTACTTAGAGCCTATAGTTATTGATAATGGTAAATATGTAACAATAGACTTTGTAAATAAAATTTCAAAACTTAAAAATGTTGATGAAAACTATACTAAATTAAGAGATTTAAACGAAGAACAATTAAGAAATATTCCATCATATAAAAGAAATGAAAAAACTTTTTTCGATATGTATAAAGTTACAGACAGAGTTAAGTATTTTTATTCATATTATATGAAAATAGATAACCGTACAGGTCATATTCTAAGTCTATCAGCAAAATCTCCTAGTAAAGAAGATAAGAAAAAAGCGATAAGTCAAATATTTACCGATAATTACTCAAGCTATATATCTTCATTACTAGATAATATTGATGATTTAGATAAGAGTAAAAATAATATGATATTTACTAACTCTAATATATTTAATAAGTTGTCATTTTCATTAAATACATATAATAAGACAAACTTTATTAAAGGCAAAAACTATGATCCATTTAATTTAAACCTAAATAGCGTTAATTTAGGAATAAACTATGATAATAAATTTAATGGGTATATTACTTATGCAAAATCTAAGTATAAATTTAATGATGATAGTATTTTTAATAATCATTTTATAAACCTTGATTTTAATTATAACTATAATAAAAATTTAAGTATATTAAATTCCATTGGATATAACTACTCAAAGGTTAACAGACAACTTATAAATGAAATTGTTAAAAATGATTTTCATAGTGCACTTTATCAAAATAAATTAATATTTAAAAACGATATAAACTTAGATAAGATAAAAACAAATCTTAGTCTTTATATTCAAAATACTATGCAATTTTTAAATGTATTTGGAAATAAAGAAAAAAGCATACAAAATGCTGGTATAAAGATAAAAAATACCTTCCTATTTAATGATAAAATTTCATTAGGTATAAATTCTAAAACTAAGTTAAATAATAACATTGATTTAATAAATAGATTAGATGTAAGCTATAATAGTATTAACGATACTTTTATAAATGCAAGTATCCTAGGTATTGATACAAAACTATATGGAAAAAATGTTGATAAAGTATCTGCTAACTACTCTATAGGTTTTAACAGTAAAATAAATAAGTTCATAATTACTACTTCTTTAGATATAGATACTAAGGGTAAAATTGGATTTAATCTTGGAATCACTAGATAGTAAAAATGCAGGTAAAACCTGTATTTTTATTTTTCTAATTTTTTTTATAATTCAGTTATTTTTTATAACTTTAATTTTCACTATTAAAATACAGTAATTTTTTGTAAATACAAATTTCAGTTATTGCTAAAAACCCTTATTTTACAAGACTTTTCATTTGAAAAATATATTTTAAAGTGTTAAAATAAGGTTCAAAGAAGGTGATTAAAATTAAGATAAAAAAAATTTCAAGTGAAAATGATAGACTAGAAAATACTTATGTACTTTTAAGCATAATTTTTATTTTTATAATTTCATTTTTCACAATATTTATAACAACAGAAAGTACAAGTGAACTAATTAATAAAAATCATATAAGTGCAAAATCACTTAGTGGTAAAAATAATATTACATATAACTATTTAAAATTAATTACTGATGATATTGATTTAATAGATATGGATAAATTAAGTATTAAATACTTAAAAGATGAGCTTTTCTATGAACCATTTGCAGAGGGTAGCATAGATAATCACAAGTGGATTGAATTATCTAATAATAAATATATCTTATTTGTAGGTAGCAAAGATAGTAGCACTTTTATTTTAAAAATAAACAAACTTAATAAAAATTCTGAAATTCTTTTCTCTAGCACATATAAAGAATCTAATTTAGAGATAGATAAACTATTAAGAAGTAAAGAATTTAAAGTAATTGACGCTTATACAGGAAAAGAATTCAGAAAGGGGAATTAAATGATAGAAGGTATTTCAATAGAAGTTAAAAACTTATCTTTAAATATTTCAAATAACCAAATACTAGAAAATATAAGTCTTAACTTTGAAAAAGGTAAAATACATGCAATAATAGGTCCTAATGGTGGAGGGAAAACAAGTTTTTTAAAATGTTTATTAGGTCAGATGCCATATAAAGGAGAAATCTTATTTAAATACGAAGATAAAGATAAAATAGGCTATGTCCCTCAAACTCTTGACTTTGAGAAAACTTTACCTATTACAATTACTGATTTTTTATCTATGTGTTATAGTAAAAAACCTGCATTTTTATCTCCTAATTTAAAAAAGAAGGAACTTTTTAATGAGATTTTAGAAGAAGTAGGGCTAAAACACAAAGAAAAAAGACTTCTTGGAAATTTAAGTGGAGGAGAATTAAAAAGACTTTTATTAGCTCAAGCAATAAATCCAAGACCAAATTTACTTATATTAGATGAACCATTTGCGGGAGTAGATACAGTTGGAGAACAATACTTTTTAAATACGATTAAAAATCTAAGAGATGAAGGAATTACAATAATATGGATACACCACAACATTAAAGTGGCTAGAGAGTATGCAGATACTATAACTTGTATAAAAAAAGATCTTAAGTTTCAGGTAAATAAAGATGAAGAAATTTCAAATGAGCGTTTACTTGATATTTATTCATAGGTGATAATATGTATTTATTAAATTTATTTAGAGAATATATTATATCTCTTTCACTAAATTCATATTTGCCATCATTCATGCAATATAATTTTGTTATAAATGCACTAATATCTGCAATATTTCTAGGACCTATACTTGGTATATTTGGTACCTTAATAATAACTAAAAAAATGGCTTTCTTCTCAGAAGCTATAGGACACTCTGCTTTAACCGGTATTGCTCTTGGAATATTTTTAGGAGAAAATCCTACAAGTCCATATATTATGCTGTATGGATACTGTATAATTTTTGCAATTATAATAACATATACAAAAAACAAAACAAAAATGAGTTCTGATACTCTAATAGGTATTTTTCTATCAATTACAATAGCAATAGGTGGAGCTTTAATTATAATAATATCTTCTAAGGCAAATATACATGTATTAGAAAGCTTATTATTTGGTTCTATTTTAACGGTAAATGATTTAGACATAATGATACTTATAGTATCTACAATAGTTCTTTTAATTATAACTATACCAAACTATAATAACTTAATACTTGGAAGCTTCAACTCTAATATGGCAAAAATAAAGGGTATTAATGTTAAATTTTTAGATTATCTATTTATAATACTGGTTACACTTGTAACCTTAGCAAGTATAAAAATAATTGGTACTGCTTTAGTTGAAGCTCTATTTTTAATACCAGCTGCTAGCAGCAAAAATATATCTAGATCAGTTAAAAGTTTTTTCTGGTTTAGTATTTTATTCTCATTATCAAGTACAATACTTGGAATATTACTACCTTTAATATTAAATATACCATTACCTTCGGGTGGATCAATAATAATGGTATCAGCTGTATTTTTCATTATAACAATTATATATAAAACATTAAGAAAGGCTTAGGTGAAAAATCATGAAAAAAATGATCTTAAATTTTATTCTAATTTTTGGATTTATTTCATTTTCAGATACTATACTAACTACAACAAATGCTACATATACATTAACTAATTTATTAACTAAAGACATGGGTGTAAATGTAGTAAGCGTATTTGAAACTGCAACAAGTATGGATACTAATCAAGATATCTACTTTAAAAAATCTGAATATGCACTTGATAGATTTAATGACATTGTAGCTGTAGTTGATTTAAAAAATATTTGGAAGAATGATTTACTGTATAAATATTCAAGACTTTCAAATATTAGAACAGTAGAAATTGATGCTAGTACAACATATACTGATAATTC
This sequence comes from Oceanivirga miroungae, assembly GCF_902505095.1. GTDB lineage: Bacteria > Fusobacteriota > Fusobacteriia > Fusobacteriales > Leptotrichiaceae > Oceanivirga > Oceanivirga miroungae. The sequence goes on from NZ_CABWIB010000001.1 coordinate 1,026,804, forward strand.
TAGTTTAATTATGACTTTATTTAAAGACAATCCATATATATGGTTAGATTTTACAAATGCTAAAAAAATGCTAAATATAATACATTCTGATTTAGTAAGTCTTTATCCAAAAAGCAAAAAAATACTAGATAAAAATTTATATGAGGCTTTAAACGAAATTAATAATATAGAAAATATGTATTTAGATATCTATAATATAGATGGAGTTATAATTTTAAATAACTCTTTAGCTTATTTAGTTAGTTATCTTAACATTCCATATATTTTAGTAGATGATTTAAGCAAGCTTGAAAAAACAATTAAAGAAACTGGATTTAATACTGTATTAACTAATAGATATGAAAGTAAAGAAACTAAGGATTTAATTTCAAAAAACAAAGCAAGTCTTACATATATTAAAACAGGTAAAATGCCCGTTGAAGATGAAGACGATGAAGATTTAATGTCTAAATCAGCATTAACTGATATATATTTATACAATTTAAAAGAATTAAAAAAATTAAATAATAGTAAAGGAGAATAGCAATGAAAAAAATTTTATTAAGCTTAGCATTAGTTTTTACAACACTAATTTCATTTTCACATAATCCAGATATTATATTAAAAGATAATAAAGATGGTACAATGAATATCTCTGTAAAATTCCCTAATGATCCAGGAGATGCTATAGGTTCTGAAATATCCATTATATTAGATAAACCATATAATGGAAGTGGTAAAACAATAGGAGGTAGTCTTGTTTTATTCCAAAGAAATTTAGGAGAAACAGAAGAAATGACTATCTATAAACCTAAAACTAAAAAATTCCATATTCATGTATTTGTAATGCCAGGTCATGAATATGATGTTACAGATATTTATCCTCTTAGCAAAGCTGAGAAAGAAAAATGGAATGATATGATAAATAATGATAGTACTTTAACGCAAGATGAAAAAGATTATTTATTAGGTAATAAGGTAGATTAAAAAAAATAGTGTGGTTGATTTTTACCACACTATTTTAATTTATTTATAGTATCTTTTACCATTTCAACATTTTCTTTCATTTTTATGTAATTTATACTGTTTGTACCAAATGATGCTTCTACTATGAATAGCCCTTTTTCAAATAATTCTAAAGATTTTTCTAAATCTCCTTGTAGATATAGTGAGCTTGCTAATGAATTTATTGCTGCACTATACATTGAATGACCTTTACCTACAGTTTTTTCATATAGTTTTAATGCCTTTTTTATGTATTCGTCAGATTTTTCTATGTCTGATACTCCTCTATATGCTAATGCTAAATTATTCATTGTAGTTGCTAAGGCTAATTCATGTTCATTATCATTTTTTAATATTTCATAACTTATTAGGTGTAGTTCTAACGCTTTTTTGCTATCTTTCACATCTTGGTAATATAGTCCTAAATTATTACATATACTAGCATATTCGTAAGTATTATACATATCGTATTTTTCATAAATTTCTTTTACTTTTTGATATAAAACTAAAAGCTTATCAATTTCACCTTTAAATCTATATACTTCTGCTAAATTTAAAGTTGTTGTTGCATATGGAATATTATCGTCTCCAAACTTTTCTTTTATTATATTTCTTGCCTCAACTATAGAATTTATTGCAAGATTATATTCACCTACATATTTAGCAGCTCCACCTACTTCATTTAAAATATCAATTGTTACATTAGATTTTTCTCCATATACATCTATTGTATATTCACAAACTTTTTTTAATAATTCTAATTCTTCTTTTGATTTACTTAATTTTATAAGTTCTTGTCTTTTTATTCTTGCTTCATTTATAAAAGCTATTTTTTCGTTTATAGTCATTATTTCCCCCTTATAGCATATCAACATAAAGCGTTAATGGTGTATTTAATAATTTAGTGTCAATTACTAAATTTGATATTTTATTTTTTATGTCATCTTTAAAATCAGTTTCTTCTGAAATTTGTATAAGTTTAACCTTATCTAATTTTAAATATTTTTTCATCTCATTTACTGCATCTTCTAGGCTCCCAATTCTATCTACTAAACCATTTTCAAATGCCTCTACACCTGTAAATACACGTCCACCTGCTATTTTTTCCAGTCTTTGGTCTGTCATTATACGAGATCTCATTACATTTAACTTAAATTCCTTATATATTTCTTTTATTTCATTTAATAAAATATTTTCTGTTTTTTCTGATAAATCTTGAGTTAAATCTAAATATTCTGTAGTTTCTCCATTTTTTACTCCATCAAAATTTACTCCAACTTTTTTAGCTAATTCAGAGAAATTAGGATACATAGACACAACCCCTATACTCCCTGTTAATGTATTTTTATTAGCAAATATTTTAGTTGCAGAACTTGCAATAAAGTATCCTCCAGATGCACAAACATCTTTCATACTTACAAATATTGGTAAACCTTTTAATTCTTTTCTTAACATTGTTGTTATTAAACTTGATTCATAGGCGCTTCCACCTGGTGAGTTTATTTCTAGTATTACTCCTTTTAAGTTTTCATCATCACTAATTCTACTTACTTTATCATAAACTTTATCAAAACTTAACTCATTTTCTGATATTGTCCCATCAAGCGTTATTACTGCTATATAGTCTTTTGTTTTTTTTATGAATTTTTTAGTTTTTCTATTTAATTTAACTTCATAATCTAGAATATCCATTAAATTTTCATCTTTTTCAATAAATTCATACTTATTTACAGACTTATCAATTAAATTTTCAAAATTATCTTTTAAAAATAGATTCCCCTCTACTAAATCATTTCTAATATCAATTCCTCTGTACTCTTTTACCTTATCTATAAAAAAGTTTAATTTTTGATCAGATAAATTTTTTATACTTTCTTTTAAATTATCTGACATAGATTCTAATTTATAGTTTTCACCATAAGATTTATAGTCTCCAACATTTAGAATTTTTACATTTATTCCTATTTTATCTAGTAACTTTTTATAATAAGGTAAAACTTTATTATATCCATTTATCATAAGATAGCTATTTTTAGTATTTAGTTTATATATCTTACTTGTTAATAATGCTGTTAAATACATTTCCTTTGTAAATATACTACCTATTGAAATTACTTCTTTTGTTTCTCTTAATGTTTTAAATATTTCTTCGACTTCTTCAAATTCAGTAAATGAAAAAGAAAAGTTATCTAAATCTATTATTATTCTTTCTATTTTTTCATCTTTTGAAATAGCTTTTAATTTATTTTTTAGCTTTAAAAAAGAAAAAGTTTCTTTAATAGTACTTTTTTTAGAATCATATGTTAAATCCATTTCTGATATTAGAATTGTCTTAGCTTTTTTTTGCTTTATTTTTGACCTTTTTTTGTTTTTTAAATTAGATAATGCAATAACAAAAACTATAAAAGCTAAAATTGATATTAGTATTATAGTTATTATCGGTATAAGTATTAAGTTTAACATTTTAATTTCCTCCTAGTTAAGTATAAATATTATCAATCCAAATGTGTTTAATAAATAAAATAATGATACAAAAATTCTATGTATTGGTTTTAAGTTATCATCTATCCCAAAATATCCTAATATTAAAATAAAGTTTATAACAAGATAAAATATATTAAATTTTATACTTGAATAAATTATATTATAGAAAAATGATACTTTAGTTATATACGATAATATTACAACTAGCATATTTAAAATTAGTAGTCCCAAAGATAAATTCTCACTTTTTTTTACATTGAATATAAGCATAAAAGAACAAACTAATTCTAAAAATACTAACAGTATAAACATAAAGATATATATTTTCAAAATATTACCTCCTCGATTTTTTTTAATTATATCATATTTTAATTATAAAAAAAATCCAAAAAATTATATCAATAATCTTTTGAATTTAATTTTTATCCACCTAAGTATGCTTTTTTAACCATACTATTATTTAATAATTCTTCTCCACTTCCATTTAGTATTATTTCTCCAGTTTCTAATACATAAGCTCTATCTGAAATTGACAATGCTTGATTAGCATTTTGTTCTACTAATAATATAGTAACACCTTTTTTATTTATCATCTTTATTATTTCAAATATTTCTTGTACTAATAAAGGAGCTAACCCCATAGAAGGCTCGTCTAATAATAAAACTTCTGGTTCTGACATAAGTGATCTTGCTATTGCTAACATCTGTTGTTCTCCACCACTCATTGTACCTGCTAATTGTTTTTTTCTTTCTTTTAATCTTGGAAACATATCATACATTTTTTTTATATTTTCATGCATTTTATCATTAGTCAAAGTATACGCTCCCATTTCTAAATTTTCTTCAACTGTTAATTCCGTAAAAATTTTTCTTCCTTCTGGAGTATGAGCTAACTTTAAATTGACCAATTCATACGGCTTAGTCTTTAAAACATCTAATCCTTTATATGAAATTTCTCCTGATTTTGGCTTTATAAGTCCTGACACAGTTTTTAATATTGTAGTTTTTCCTGCCCCATTAGCCCCTATTAAAGAAACTATTTCTCCTTTTTTAATAAAAAAGTTTACATTTTTTACTGCATGGATTGCACCATAATAGACATTTAAAGATTCTACTTCTAATATTTTCATTTTATTCCCCCAAATATGCTTTTATAACAGTGTCGTTATTTTGTATTTCACTAGGACTTCCACTTGCAATAAGCTGACCAAAATTTAGAACATATAATCTTTCACAGATTCCCATAACAAGACCCATATCATGTTCAATTAACAAAATAGAAATTTTAAACTTCTCTCTTATTTTCGCTATTATTTCCATTAACTCTTTTGTTTCTTGAGGATTCATACCAGCTGCTGGCTCGTCTAATAAAAGTAATTTAGGTTTAGTAGCTAAGGCTCTTGCCATTTCTAATTTTCTTTGTTGTCCATACGATAAACTATCTGCTCTATAATGCGCTAGGTGATCTAAATCAAATATTTTAAGTAACTCTAACGCTTCCTTATTTGATTTATCTTCTTCTTCTCTGTATTTTTTTGATCTAAATATTGAATTTATTGTATTATATTTCATATATCTATCACTAGCTATTTTAACATTATCTATTACAGGTAGTTTTTCAAAAAGTCTAATATTTTGAAATGTTCTAGATATCCCTAGTGCAACTATTTGGTAAGTATCTAACTTATTTATTAAAGTGTTTGCTACGTATACTTCACCTTCTGTTGGCTTATATACTCCTGTTAATAAATTAAATAAAGTTGTCTTACCTGCTCCATTAGGTCCTATTAGTCCTACTAGTTCATTATCTTCTATTTTAATATCTATTTTTTGTAGTGCCTTTAGTCCTCCAAAACTAATCCCCATATTTTTTGTTTTTAATAATTCCATCTTTTATTATTCCTTTTATTTTATCAATAATTTTAACTATACTTATCTCACTTGTACCAAGTAATCCTTTTGGTCTATATAATATGATAATGATTAAAGATATAGAATATATTAGTGCTCTGTATTCTGCTATACCTCTTAAAAATTCATTAGCTATAGTTATAAAGCCTGCTGCAAGAATTGCTCCTGTTATGCTTCCCATACCACCAAATACTACCATTACAAGTATTTCTATTGAGAATATGAAAGAAAACTTATCTGGAGATATAACTCCTAGATTATGAGCAAATAATGCTCCTCCAATTCCTGCAAAAAATGCTGATATGAAAAACCCATATCTTTTAATCTTATTTATATTTATACCAACATTTTCAGCTGCTATTTCATTTTCACGAATTGAAACCATACTTCTACCAAATCTTGAATAGCCTACTAACATTACAACTGAAATCGTTATAACTGCCATTATAAATGTAATTGTAAAGTTTGTGTAGTTTGGTATACCTTTAAATCCAGCTGCTCCACCTAAAAATGGTAAATTTTGTATTACATATTTTATTATTTCACCAAAAGCTAGAGTTATTATTGCCAAATAATCACCACTAAACTTTTGTGTTAAAATAGCTACCAATACACCTACAATTCCCGATACTATTCCTGCTATTATTAGTGCAAATATAAATTTTATATTCTCATTTATCCCTAAATTTATAATTAACTTAGACACATAAGCACCTGTATAAGCACCAACCGCTATAAATCCAGCATGCCCTAGATTAAGTAAACCTAAAAGACCAACTGTTATACTTAAACTTACTGCAAATATTATATATATTAATACATTGATATATACAGATCCTTTATAACTAAATATTCCTTCATTCATTATACTAAGAAAAAGTATTAAGTATAGAATAGTAACTACTGAAAAGTTTTTAAAAAAATCCTTATAATTAAATCTCATTATACTTTCTCCTTAATATTTTTCCCAAAAAGTCCACTAGGTTTAAATAATAATACAGTTATTAGTATCATAAAGACCATTGGATTTGCCCAACTTGTTGATATATATGCTTTTATATATGTTTCAATAAAGCCTAATAAATACCCAGCTAACATACTACCAGGAATGCTACCCATTCCACCTAAAACAGCTGCTATAAATGCTTTAAGACCTGGTAATATTCCCATGTATGGTTCTATTCTTGGGTACATTAATGCGTACATAACTCCGCCTAATGCTCCTAAACCTGCTCCTATTGCAAATGTGATTGATATAGTCAGATTTGTATTTATTCCCATTAATGTTGCTGCTTCACTATCTTGTGCAACTGCACGTGTTGCTTTTCCTAATTTTGTATAAGATATAAATAAATTAAGAAGTATCATACAAATTAATGTTGAGACTATAACAAATATAGATAAATAACTTATTCTACTACCAAATATTTCAATACTTTCTGTTGTTTTTAAAAATGTTGGTACTAAATCTAATTTTATAACTTTTGGTGCTGCACCAAATAATATAAGAGCAAAACTTTCTAAGAAAAAACTTACTCCTATTGCACTAATTAGAACAGACATTCTTGGTGCTTTTCTAAGTGGCTTATATGCCACGATATCAATAACTATTCCTAATACACTACAAAAGATTATAGCTACAACAATAGATGCTGTAAGCGATAACCCTTTACTAGTCCCATAGTAAGTTACATATGCTCCTACCATAAGAAGATCTCCATGAGCAAAGTTAATTAACTTTACTATTCCATATACCATGGTATACCCTAATGCAATTAGAGCATATATACTTCCTATTTGTAGTCCAATTATTGATTGGTCTAACAAATTTTTAAACATTTACTTACTCTCCAAATTTTTCTTTTAATATTACTTTACCATCTTTTACTTCAACAAATAGAACATCTTTTTTAGGATTTCTATTTTCATCAAATGTAATATGTCCTGTAACTAAGTTTACATCTAAACCTTTAAATGCATCTAAATTACCACCTTTTTTGATTCCTTCAACTAATACAGTCGCTGCATCATAACCAAGCGCAGAGAATATTGTAGGTGATTTTTTAAATCTTGCCTTGTACTCTTTAATAAATTCTTTTGATTGTTCTATATTTTCATCATCAACAAATTGAGAAGAAAAAACTGCTCCATCTGCAACTTTAGCAAAGTTTTCTTGTATTCCATCCCAACCATCTGCTCCAAAGAACATAGCATCTAAATTTACTTCTTTTGCTTGGCTTAAAATTAATCCAACTGTATTATAGTAATCTGGGATAAATACATTTTTAATATCTTTATTTTTTATGTCAGTTAATAAACTCTTAAAGTCTGTATCTTCTTTAGTATATCTTAATTCATAAACAGATAAACCTAATTTTTCAGATTGTTCATTAAATGCTTTAGCTACTCCTACTGAATAATCACTTGAATTATTTACTAATAAGGCAACTTTATTTATTTTTTCTTTATTTAAATATTTAGCCATCATTTCTCCTTGGTAAGGATCCGTAAATGATATTCTAAATACATATTCTTTACCTTCAGTAACACTCATAGCAGTTGCTGCTGGTGTTATCATAGGGATTTTAGCTTTATTTGCTAATTCAGCCACAGCTAAAGAATGAGCTGACGCTGCTTCACCTAATATATAGTCAACTTTGTTTGATGCCATTTTTTTGAAAATATTAATGTCTTCTTGTATATCTCCTTTACTATCAACATATTCAGCTACTATTTGCTTATCTAGTATTTTATCATTATTTATCTTATCTATGTATAGTTCTATTCCCTCTTTAATGCTTTGTCCATATTGTGCTAAATCCCCTGTTAAAGGTACTGGTACTCCAACTTTAATTACATTTTTTGCTTCATCATTTGATGTACCACAACTTAATACTAATGATAATAAAACTGTAATTGATAATAAAAATTTCTTCATATTGTGTTCTTCCTTTCATCCTTTTAAAATTTATATTCTCATACTAACAAATTTAAGTATAAATGTAAAATATAATTTTTTAATATATCCATAAATTTTACTTATACTTGAAATTCATTTTCTAATATTTTTAATGCTTCATAGTATTTAGTTTTTTCAATTTCAAGTCCACCATATATTCTAGCACCTTTTACCTTATACTTTAGTAATAGTGCTGTTTCTTTAGGTTCATATATCAAATCAATAATATTATATGATCTTACTTCATTTTCTTTTTCTAACATTGAACTATTTTCTTCACCAACATTACCTAATGTTGTAGCATTAATAATAAAATCACTTTGTTTCATATTCTTTATTTCAACTTTTTTAATTCTTCTGTCCCCCGCTTCTAGGTCCATAAGTTCTTCACTAATTGTTGCTATAAATACCGTAACCTTTTCATATTTATCTTTTAAAACTCTATATATAGTTCTTGCTTTTTTATTACTCCCTAAAAGTAAAACTCTTTTTTCATTCATATTTATGTTATTTCTATCTAAAAATTTAGAAAAACCTATGTATAGTAATTCAGTATATTTAATTTCCCCATTTTTTACATATATTAGGTCTTTTTTTTCATCTAAACAGTCTTGATATTCTTTTGATACAAATATAGCTTCATAGTTTTTTGAATTTACTAAATCTTCAAATTCTTTTTCACTTATATTCAGATATTCATATTCTTTATTTTTATTTTTCAATATATTTTCTAATACATTAAATTTTCTTTCCTTACTTACTATGTATATCATAGTTCTCCTTTTAGTAGTTTTAACTCTTCTTCACTTAATTCTCTAAATTCTCCTAATTTTAAATTACTATCTAATTCTAAATTATTCATCATAACTCTTTTTAAATATGTAACTTTATTAGAAACTGCCTCAAACATTCTTTTAACTTGATGAAATTTACCTTCACTTATGCTAATATATAAAGACTTATCATCTATTAAATTAATTTTTGTATCCGACTTTGTAATATGATCCCCTATATCAACGCCATTTTCTAATTTCAAAATATCACTAGAACTTATCTTACTTTCAATTTCTACATAATATTTTTTTAGTACATGCTTTTTAGGTGCTAATAAATTATGTGCTAATACTCCATCATTTGTAAGTATTAAAAGTCCTTCTGTATCTATATCTAGTCTTCCTACTGGAAATATATCATATGTACTATACTCATTATTTAGTAAATCAATTACTATTTTATGTTTTTTATCAAAAGTAGCACTAATATAGTCTTTGGGTTTATTTAACATTATATATACGTATTTTCTATAACTAATCTTTTTATTATCAAAAAATACTTCTTCGTCTTTAACATCAAATTTAGGATCATTTACTATTTTATCATTTACTTTTATTCTATTGCTTTTTATTATCTTTTTTACAACTGACCTTGTAGCAACCCCTGAATTTGCTAGATATTTATCTAATCTCAATTTTTTTCTCCTTATAAAGTAAATAGGCCCTAAAAGCCTATATTACATACTTATTTATTACATCTGCTAATACACCTTCATCATTTGTTACAGATACATAATCTGCAATATCTTTAATATCTTGTACTGCATTTTTGGCTGCAACTGAAAGTCCTGCTACTTCTAGCATATCACTATCATTATATGAATCTCCACAGGCTATCATATCTTTTATATCTATACCTAATATTTCACATAATTTTTTTAGACTTCTTCCTTTACTAACATCTTTGTTTAGTATTTCTAAAAAATATGGACTAGATAAAGTAATATAGAATTTATCTTTATAGATTCCTTTTAAATATTCCATAAGTTTAGCTAATTTATCAACATCACCTATAAACATACATTTTCCAACAGTAGATACCTTAATATCATCAATAGTTTCATATTTATGTTTAGTAAATGTTGTTATTTTTTCTTCCTCATCTACATATTTATGTTCCTTATTATAGTATAAAAGTCCATCTATATATGTAACTAAAGCTACATCATATTTATTTGATATTTCTAGTAATTCTTTTATTTCATCTCTTGAAATTGATTTATTATATATTACTTCATTTGATTTACACTCAATTATTCTAGAACCATTATATGATAAAATATATCCTCCATATTGATCTAATTTTAAAAGTTTAGCTTGATTTATCATAGCTTCTTCTACTCTACCACTAGCTAATACAAATTTAACTCCTTTTTCTTTTTGCGCTTTTATTATCATATCTATATTGTTTTGACTTATCTCTCTTTTACTATTGACTAGTGTTCCATCCATATCAGTTGCTATTAGCTTATACATCTTCTCTCCTTATGCTAACTATAATTTTTTCTATTCTTCTATTTCTAGCTTTTTGAATTTTAAATTCCATATTATCTATAACTATATCATCAATTTTATCATTTTCTTTTGGTATAAATCCAATTTTTTCAATTAAAAGACCAGCTATAGAGTCATAATACTCTGATGATAAGTCAGTATCAAAATAGTCATTAAAATCATGAATTGATACTTCACCATTTACTAAATATTTTTGTTTAGAAATTTCTGTAATGTCTAGGTTTTCCTTATCATATTCATCGTGAATATCTCCTACTATTTCTTCTAATAAATCTTCCATAGTAACTATTCCACTCATACCACCATACTCATCAATTAGTATAGCTAGGTGATTATTATTTTTTTTCATTTCAGAAAATAAAGAACTAATTTTTTTAGTTTCTGGTACAAAAAAGGCTTTTTTTAATACTTCTTTAACTAAAATATTTTTATCATCTATTAGTAATAAATCTTTTAGATGTAATACACCCACTATATCATCTAAATCTTCCTCATAAACAGGTACTCTAGAATATCTTGTTATATCTTCAATTTTTAGTATTTCACTTAGTGTTTTGTCACTTTGTACTGCCATTACATTTGGTCTTGGTATCATTACCTCTCTTGCTGATTTTTCATCAAACTCTATAACATTTTCAAGTATCTCTTTTTCTGTTTCTTGTAAATCTCCTGTATTTAATACAGCTTTCATTTCTTCTCTACTTAAATCCTCTGATTCATTTTTATTATTTAATCTTAGTATAAATATTACAAAGTTAGTTGAGTATGTAAGAACAGCAATTAGTGGTGTAAATATTATAGATATTAAATTTAATATTCCTACAACTTTTAATGATATTTTAAGCGGATTTTGAAGTCCTATTCTTTTTGGAACCAATTCTCCAAAAACTAATGTAATATATGAAAGTAGTAAGGTGATAACTACTAACGAAATTTGACTAGAATAAGCAATATTTAATTTATCTAAAACTTTACTTAAATGTTCTGATAAACTAACAGCAGCTGATGCTGATGCAAAAAAACCTGCTAATGTTATTGCTACTTGTATTGTTGATAATAACTTACTAGGAGAATCTATCATTTTTTGCAATTTAATTGCCTTTTGATTATTTTCCTCTATAAGTGGTATTAATTTAGTCTTGTTTACTGAAACAATAGCTATTTCAGAACAAGAAAAGAACGCGTTTACTAGTACTAATATAACTATTAAACTAAGCTGCGGTAAAATGTCCATTTTTCCTCCATTTATTTTTATTCTTCATTTGCAAAAGGATGTGTTTTTAAATACATATCTCTTAATTTTTTCTTACTTACATGTGTATAAAACTGTGTGGTTGCTATACTTTGGTGTCCTAATAGTTCTTGAACATATCTAATATCAACTCCACTGTTTAATAATTCTGTTGCAAAGCTATGTCTAAATGTATGCGGTGATACTTCTTTTTGTATTCCACTTTTTAGTGAATAAGCTTCTATTATTCTTCTTAAAGATCTTGTAGTTAACTTCCCACCTCTTGCATTTGAAAATAATATATCTTTATTATATTTATTATTTGCCTTTTTTACTCCTATATACTCCTCTAAATATTTTTTAGCAGTTACACTAAAAAAGGTTATTCTTTCTTTATTCCCTTTTCCTATTACTCTTAATTCCCTATTTTTAAAATCTATTGTAGTCTCTACTAAATCAAGTAACTCAAAACTTCTTAAGCCACTACTATATAAAAGTTCAATTATAGCTCGATCTCTTAGTCCTATTATTGAATCTAGACTAATGACCTCTCTTAGTTTTTCCATATCTTCTTTAGTTAAATAATTAGGTAACTTATTCTCAAACTTAGGTGTATTCACATAAATTGCAATGTTTTCTTCTAATTTATCAACACTTACTAAGTAATCAAAAAAACTTCTAATCGCTGATATTTTTCTATTTATCGTTCTTTTCGATGACTTTTTAGAATAACTCAGATAAGCTATATATGATCTTAAGGTCATTAGCTCTACTTCATTAAAACTAACTATACCTTCATTATTACCTAGATATTCTATTAACTGAGATAAATCATTTTTATATGATCTAATTGTATTTGGGCTTTTTCCTAATATTACCTCATTGTAGTAAAGAAAATCATTTAATAACTTTTCCATTATTTTTTACCTTTTTTTATATTTTTTATATTATTACAATTTGGATAATTACTACATGCAAAAAACTTACCATATCTACCTTTTTTTATAGTAAAGTCTGACGAACATTTTTCACATTTACCAATAGCTTTTAATAGAGCACTATCACTTTTTATTTCTTTTTCTATTAAATCTTTTAGGATATATTTATCATCTATAATTTTTACTTCCCCTTTTTTTAGAAGATTTCTTATACTAGCACTTAAAGATTTTCGTATATTATCAGTCTCATAATTCTTACTTTCAAGATATTCGCCAAATCTTCCTTTTTTTAATAGAAATTCTACACCATTTTCTGTGTAATCTGTTTTGTGCCCATTTTTTTCTTTTAATACTTTTTCTAATTTATCTTTAACAAATACTTTACCTGCATTTATTTCATCATTACTAACTTCAACTGCTTTTAGTGATAACTTTTCATCCTCATTAGTTGTAGATATTAAATATTTTCCAAATCTACCAGATTTTAAAATCATGGCTTTCCCATTTTTATCTAGTACATCTGATAATATTATTCTATCTTTTAGCTTATCAATTTCTTTTTTGTATTTATTAACATCATTTTCTATATTTTCATAATACTTTTCTAATACATTAATATATGTTTTTTTACCATCTGCTATTTCATCTAAATCAGATTCCATTTCACTTGTAAATTCAGTATTCATAATATTTGAAAAGTTTGATACTAATTCATTTTTTACTTCGTACCCTAAAATGCTAGGTACTAATTTTTTATCCTCTTTTGTCACATATTCTTTATTAACTAATGTATCTATTATATTAGCATATGTTGATGGTCTTCCAATACCCAAGCTTTCTAGTTTTTTTACTAAGCTAGCTTCAGTAAATCTACTTGGAGCTTTTGTTATACCATCTTTTACATTTAATTTTTCAATTTCTAATTTATCATCTTTTTTAATATCTGGTAAATCACTAGTTTTAATATCCTCTTCGTCTTTTTGATATTTATAGTAACCATCAAATACTACCTTATTTACTGTTCCACTAAATTCCAGGTTTTTATCATTAGCTGTTATTTGTAATTGTTCATATTTCATATCAGCAAATTGAGAACATATAAATCTTTTCCAAATTAGTGTATATAGCTTATATTGATCACGACTTAAATATCCTGCTATTTTATCAGGCTCTAATTCTAAATAAGATGGTCTTATACCTTCATGGGCATCTTGACTCCCTTTTTTATTATTAAATACATATTTACCTACATACTCTTTACCATAATTATTTTCTATATACTCTTTAGCTTCTTTCATAGCTTCACCTGAAACTCTTACTGAGTCTGTTCTCATATAGGTAATTAAACCTTTTGTAACTCCTGCAATATCAAGTCCTTCATATAGTTGCTGCGCTATTCTCATAGTTTTAGATGCACTAAAACCTAAATACGAAGAAGCTAGTTGTTGTAATGTACTTGTTTTAAATACCATAGGTGGTCTTTGAGATTTATTTTTAATCTCAACGCTAGTTGCTAATAAGTATTTATCTAAATCAACATTAAAATTTTTATCAAATATTTTATCTACTTTTTTATTATCTACTTTTGATAATTTAAGTTCTATACCATTTTTTAAAAGAACTGAAAATTCTCTGTATTCTTCTGGTGTAAAGTTTTTTATTTCATCTTCCAAATCACATATTATTTTTAAACTTACCGACTGAACTCTACCTGCACTTGCATTTTTATTTACAGTTCTCCAAAGTAGTGGACTTATTTCATATCCTACTAATCTATCTAATAATCTTCTTGCTTGCTGAGAATCCACTAAATTTATATCAATATCTCTTGGTTCTTTTATAGCTTTTTTTATAGCAGTAGCTGTTATTTCATTAAATACTATTCTTCTTATTTTTTCATTTTCTTTAATAGCATTTGATATATGCCAAGCTATTGCTTCTCCCTCTCTATCTAAATCGGATGCAAGATATATAACATCAGATTTTTTAGCTTCTTTTTTTAATTCTGCTAGTATAGGCCCTTTCCCTTTAATTGTAGTATATTTAGGTTTAAATCCATTTTCAATATCTATACCTAAGCTTGTTTTAGGTAAGTCTACTAAATGACCAAAAGAAGCTTTAACTTTATAGCTTTTACCTAAAATCTTTTCTATAGTTTTAGCTTTTGATGGGGATTCTACTATTACTAAATTTTTTTTCACTTTAACTTCCTCCAAGCATATTCACTTGCAATATCATCTGCTGATAATACAAGTTTTGCCTTATTTTCCATTATTAGTTTATTACATAATTCACTCGATTTATTTAAAATACTCCCAGGAATTGCATAGATTTCTCTTTCATATTCTAGGGCATAGTTTACTAAAATATTTGATTTTCCTTTAATATATGATTCTGTTATACACACTGCTCGACTTAGCCCTACTATTATTCTATTTCTTTTAATAAAATCTTCTTTTTTTATTCTCTTTTCAATTGGAATTTCACTAATTATACACCCATTTTCACATATTAAATCCTTTAAATATGTATTTTCATAAGGATAAAATGATAAAATATTTGTGGGTATAACTGCTATTACAGGTATATTTTTGCTAATTGCCCTTTTTACAGCAATTGTATCAATACCATTTGAAACTCCATTTACGATAGAAACTCCTTCATAATTTGATAATTCATCAACTATTTTTTCTGTACTAATTTTACCTATTTGGCTATTAATACGTGTCCCACTTACCGTTACTATATTTTCAATATTTATTTCATTTCCAATATAGTAAAGATATGGTGGAAAATCAGAAATTTCTTTTAAATACTTTGGATAATTACTATCCATATATGACATTATCTTATACGGTTTATCTTCTATTTTAAAACTATTTTTATACGCATATTCTAATTCATATTTTATTTTATCTTTGTATAGATGTTGCTTTTGTAATAATTCATCTACACTACTATTTTCAAGCATTAAAGCTCTTATTTGGTCTTCACTTAATTTTGAACAAATTAAATCTTCCCATTTCATACATCCTCTATTCTAGGGTTTCTAATTCTTCGATTTGTTTTAATATTTCTGGGGAATTAACATAGCTTGCATATTTTTTTAAATTTCTACTAGCTCTGTAGAAATCTTCTTTTTGCTTATAGGATATAGCTATTCCTAAGTACGCTTTATATACACTGCTATCTTTATTTAATACTTTTTCATAAAGAGCTATTGCTTTATCATAATCTCCCATCATTCTTCTAGCAGTTGCTGCTATAAAAAGATTTTCTATATCTTCACTTGGGTCTTTTTCAGATATATTTGCTGCTCTTTCTATAAGCCCTAATCTTATATAGTACCTAGCTAATTCATTTATTATCATAGAATCAGGTTCAATCAATATTTGCTCTTCATATTCATTTAACTTATAGAAAGTTTCTTTGTCTTTTTGGTATACAACGGGACTTACTGGTAAATTTACTTTTTTATCTTTATCTTCAATTTTTTTTACTTCTACATTTTCATCTTTTTGGGGTAGTTTTTCTTCTATAGTTTGTAAAATAGAATCTAGTATTAGTATATTGTCCTCTGTTAATTCTGTTTTATCTACGTTCATTGCAATTTCATATGCTTTTTCATACTCATTTTTTTGCATTAATTTATCTATATTAGTTAAATCATCTAAAAAATTAGAAAAACTAAATAAGGATAGTAGAAGCGAAAAAATCAAACTAATTTTTTTCATTTTTTCTCCTAGTATTCTAGTTGTCTTGTTGTTCTAGCAAAAGGTATTACATCTCTAATATTTGGTATTCCTGTAATATACATTAGAATTCTTTCAAATCCTAGACCAAATCCTGAATGCGGTACTGATCCATATTTTCTTAAATCTAAATACCATTCGTATTCAGCGTAATTTAATCCTTTTTCATTTATTACTTTCATTAATTTATCGTAGTCTTCTTCTCTTTGTGATCCACCTACTATTTCTCCTATACCTGGAGCTAATAAGTCAACAGCTCTTACTGTCTTATTATCGTCATTTAATTTCATATAGAATGCTTTTATGTCTTTTGGATAATCAGTTACAAAAACTGGTCTTTTAAATATTTGTTCTGCTAAATATCTTTCGTGTTCAGTTTTTAAATCCATTCCCCATTCAACATCTATTTCAAATTTATTTTTTGATTCTTGTAATAATTTTATTGCTTCTGTATATGTAACTCTTGCAAAACCATTATCTAAAATATTATTTAATTTATCATGTAATCCTTTTTCGATAAATTTATCAAAAAAATCCATTTCATCTTTAGCATTATCATAAACATATTTTATTACATATTTTATCATTTCTTCTATAATATCCATGTTTACTTCTAAATTTGCAAATGCAATTTCTGGTTCTAACATCCAGAATTCAGCAGCATGTTTTGTTGTATTTGAGTTTTCTGCTCTAAATGTTGGTCCAAATGTATATGTGTTTCTAAAAGCTGAGTTGAATGATTCAACATGTAATTGACCTG
The DNA here is from genome assembly GCF_902505095.1 of Oceanivirga miroungae. GTDB lineage: Bacteria > Fusobacteriota > Fusobacteriia > Fusobacteriales > Leptotrichiaceae > Oceanivirga > Oceanivirga miroungae. The sequence goes on from NZ_CABWIB010000001.1 coordinate 1,044,171, forward strand.
TAACTGTTAAAAATGCAGGTTTTGCAAAGAAATCATCTTTATAGTCTAACTTTTTATTCTTGTTCATAAAGTCTAATGTTGTTATTTGGAACATTTCTCCAGCACCTTCAGCATCAGTTCCAGTTATTATTGGAGTATGTACATATATAAAGCCTTTTTCTTGGAAAAATTTGTGTAGTGCATAAGCTAATATTGATCTAACTCTAAATACAGCATTAAATGTATTTGTTCTAGGTCTTAGATGTGATATTGTTCTTAAATATTCAAAACTATGTCTTTTATTTTGAAGTGGATACTCAAGCGGTGTTTTATTTAACACTTCTATTTTGTTTGCTTTTATTTCATAATTTTGTCCACTACCTATTGATTTTACCAATTTCCCTTCTACTATTATTGATGAGTAAACATTTAACTTAGAAACTTCTGTAAAGTTATCTAACTGTTTATCATAAACAACTTGTATAGGATTAAAAGCTGTACCATCATTAAATTCTATAAATCCAAATTCTTTTTGGTCTCTATTTTTCTTTACCCAACCTTCTAATTTTACTGTTTTATCTTCATATTTAGAAATTTCTTTTGCTAAGATTCTTAATTCCATTTTTCCTCCTAAATTTTGTTTTAATTAAATATTATATCATAAATTCTACATTATGTATATCACCAGCTACTTCCACCGCCTCCAGAAAATCCTCCACCTGAAAATCCAGAGCTTGAAAAGTTACCTGAATTACTGTGTCTTATATTTTTATTTTCTAACTTTGTATTTTTAAATATATCCTCTTTTATTCTATTATCTATATACGAAAGATTATAAATGTATGGATAATATATATATGGATATGCATATTTAATATCCTTATTAAAGCTTATTAATTTTTTATCTAAATCATTTAAAAATTTTGTAGTAAGCCCTATTGCTATCATATATGGCAACATTTTTTTGGCATGATTTATTACGTCTTTTTCAGTATTAAATTCATCAAATATATTTTTTTCTACATTTTCATAAAACATTATATATCCTAATATATTTTGATATACTTTTATACCTTCACTTGTTTTTGTCTCAATTTTAGAACTAAGGTAAAAAGAAATAAGAAAGCTAATAAGCAGTATAAATATACTTATATAATCAAGTACCTCTGTACTAAAGATATTAAATAATATGGTGATAAAAGCTAAAAGTATTGTAATTATTCTATATGATATATTTTTTTTAGCTATATTTTTTTCATAAATTTTATCAATTAAATTATCTAGTGATTCACTTAGCCTAGCTGTATTTTTAATGCTTTTAAAAATATCTTCACTATATTTACTAAAACTATTTAAAGCTAGTTTTTCACTAGGGGATATATTCTCTAATTTTTCAAATTCCATATATTCATCTTTTATATAGAAGATTTTTTCCTTATCATAAACCCATTTTTCATCTTCTAAAAAGACATTTTCATTTTTTTCGTTTAAACTTTTCACATATTCTACTTCTTCATATTTATCTTTTTTATCTAAAATTCCTTTTGTTATTAAAGACATGAAAACTATGGTTAAAGTACTATAATTAGTATTATTTGCTATTTTTTTTGCTAGTTCTGGACTTATTTTTTCATCTATTCTAAACTCTGGTTTTATTACAAGTCTACTTTTTTCACTTTTTATTTTTAAAATCATAAGTATTATTAGTATTATTACTATTACAAATATACCAATATTATACTTAATATTTTCATATGTTTTTAGTATGTTTAAAGTTCTATCATACTTTGTAAATGTTGGAGAATTTAGATTTAATAAAAAGGTTAATCCTTCACCTTCTAAAAACTTATCCTTATTTCTTATATTATTATTATTTACTATATAATTATTTGTGTTAGCCTTATATGGACCTGTATATACTTTTAAATCATTTATTTGATTAGAGCTAAAGTATAAATCCACATTAACATTTTTAATAGGCATAGACCAAAAATTACCTACAGCATTTAAGTATATTTGACTTAATTTACCATCTGTTCTCACTATATTATATATATCATACTCAAGCACATATTTTTTTATTTTATTTTTTTCTAGGTATTTATTTTTATCACCTAATACATATGTATTGTATCTATTATGTTTTATAGTAAAACCATTTGTGTTTGACTTAAAATTTTTTATTCCTAATTTATTATACCCTAATATTGAATCGGTATTATCATATATTATATCTAATTTTATTCCATGTCTTAACTCGTCTTCTGGATTATATTCTATTATCTTTTTTATATGAACACTTTTATCATTATTTAATGAAACTTTAACATCCATATTTTCTATATATTCAGAGTAAGTTAAACTAGATATAAATATAAGTAAAAAATATACTATTTTTTTCATATACCCACCTTTTTAACTTTTTTTATATTCTACAATTTATACTACATTTTGTCAAAATAAAAGAAGATAGGTCTTTCTCCTACCTTCATATTATAGTTGTTATTTTCTCTTTTTTAATAAATTATTTATTTTAAATACTTCTTTTCTATTTATAGCTAATGCTAAATAATTTAATATACTTTTAAAATCTAACTTTAATTTTACTTATTCTATCTTGTTCTAATAAAGAGATTAAGTCTTTTTTTGTCTTTATAGTAATTTCTGTTTCTTTTATATCTTTATCAATAGATATTACTACCTTAATTTCTTACTCCTCCCTTTATCTAAAACCATTTCTAATTAAAGATAAGTCGTCTGATTTTCAATCCACTTTTCTATTATTCTTATATCATTTATAAATATATGAATATTTTTAAATTGACCTAATTTTTTTAATTTAATATCTGTATTATTTGCATAAACTACTAAATATGGCTTTAAAATGTCTTTTAATTCAATTTCTAAATTCTTTGAAAACATTACAATAATAAAGTCTGCTTTATCTATATCATCTACAATATCATAGTTTTTAGATAACTTTATTTTCAGCATCAAATAATATTTATAGTCTTTTTTATTATGGTAAATATATATTTTTATCATTTTTCTCCTTTAAAAAAAGTTATTAGATAAATTCTAATAACTTAGTTTGTAATATATTCTATTATCTTTAAAACAATATATGTAAGTCCGCTAGCAACAATTGGACCAACTGCAGATCCTCCTATAAATACAACTCCAGCTACTACACCTAATGATACAAATACAACTATTTGTGGTTCAATTTGCTGTAAGTGTATTCCCTTAGTAGCTACATAAGCTGCAAACATACCTACTAGTATTGCAATTATTCCTTCTTTACTTTTTAGTGTTAGTGGTATTTCTTTTAGTCCAACTTCAGATGTTGCAATAGGTACTAAAATTGCAAGGGTTATTATAAAGATTCCTAACTTTAAGCCTTTTGATCTAATGCTTGGTAAAAATTCATTACTATTAGGTATAAGTTTTAATATTATTAAACTAATAGCTGCATACATTACTATCTTATTTTTACTAACAAAGCCAATTAAAGCTATTAGGAATAAAAATATGTAACTTTCCATTTTATTCCCCTAAATATTTAGCAATTCTTCTTATAGCTTCATCTAAAACTTCTTTATTGTGTGTTACTGATAATCTAACATGATTTTCTACATTAAAACAAATTCCTGGAACAATTCCAACATGTGTATTTTCTAGTATCTCTTCACAAAAATCTACTGAGTTTTTACTAGATAACTTTTTATACGATGCAAATAAGTAAAAAGCACCAGCAGGTTTTATTACATCAAAGCCAAGTTCTGTTAATTTTTCTGCCATATATTCTACTCTTTTTTTATTTTCACTAACAACATCACTTCTATCTAAGCATTTATTCATAGCAACTATTGCTCCATATTGAGAAACTGTAGCTATACCTGTTGTTGTATATTGGCTAACTTTAACATAGTTCTTAATATTTTCTTCACTACTTAACATATATCCAATTCTATAACCTGTCATTGAGTGAGATTTAGAAAATCCGCTAATAATTGTTATTCTATCTTTCATATCAGTATATCTAGCAAATGAATTAAATTTTTCAAATGATAATTGAGCATATATTTCATCACATAAAAGTTGTATATTAGGATATCTTTTTAATAAATCTACTATTTTATCCATTTCATCTAATCCTAATACTAATCCTGTTGGATTATTTGGGTATGTTAGTATGATTGCACGAGTTTTATCAGTTATATGCTTTTCTATCATATCAGATGTTACTCTAAAACCATTTGATTCTGTATCTATATATACAGGTTTCGCACCTTCCATTAGTATATTAGGTTCATATCCTGGATATGCTGGAAGTGGAATTATAACCTCATCACCATCAGTTAATACACTACGAGAAAAAACAGCTATACCCTCAGTTGCACCAACTGTAACTATACATTCTTTTTCATTATAGTTTGACATATATAGCTTGTTGTAATACATTGGAATTTCTTTTCTTAATTCTGGCATACCTCCTGTTGCAGTATATCCTAATTTTTGAGTTTTAATTCTATTTATCATTTCATCTTTTATAACTTGCGGCACATCTTGACTAGGCTCACCTATTGTAAAATTAATTCCATCATCAAAACTTCTCATTTTTATTGCTATTTGTCTTATTTTAGAAACTTCTAATTTTTTAACTACTTCTCTCATTGTTCCTCTTTTCTTATAAATAAATTAATTTAATAATACTTAACTAATTCTATCATTATTTTCATATTTTATCAATGAAATATTAACACTCCAGGTACTAAAAAAGAATGTCTTATTTATAAAACATTCTTAATTACTTAATATATTACATCACTTACATCTTTTATACTAACATCATAACCATTAAATACAACTGTAAGGGCTATCATGTCTTTTTGCTGATTTTCATTAAAGTATGTTACATACTCTTTTCTTTTAATTTGTTCTAGTGCTTCTTTGTGTTTTTTCTCTATATCTTTTTCTGTTCTAGCTACTTTAAGTTCTAAAAGAACTGACCTCCTATTTTCTGATTTAAATGGAATAAGCGCTATATCTAATCTTCCATTACTTACATTTTGTTCTGTTTTAACTGTATATACCCCTAATAGGTTTATTAAAACTGCCAAAGAATTTCTATATGTTTTTTCATCATTTTTAATATCATAATGATAAACATCTTTAAATAGTTTTTTTGTTTGCTTTTCCATATCTGGTATGTTTAAAGTAGAAAATGCTTTTTTTGTGTCAATATAGTTTTCATCGCTACCATCATTTAATATTCTAGTAGTTAATCTAATAATTTCATCTTGTACTTCAACATTTGGAATAACAACTGCTGCTTTATCATTTTCTTTTTTAGTTGCTGTTAAATAACCTGCATAAAGTAAGAAAGTATAAAAGGCTTCCTCTTTATTTAGTTTATCAATATTAAACTCTTTATCTATAGATATCTCTATTTCTTTTTTATCTATTAAACTTAAAAGTTCTTCTGATAATTGCTTTTTATCAAATCTTTTTTCTAATATATGTGTTAATAAATTTTGTGAGCCTGTTTCTACCCACTTAAAAGAGAGTGGTGTATTTTTATTAAGTTTTAATTCATCAAATGTTTTTGAAATAGAATCAGGATTATATAACTCTAATCCTCCTATTTTATAGCCATCAAAGTAATTTTTAAGTCTTTCTCTTTCAGATTCTAAATCTAGTAACTTAATATATGGATCAATTTCATCTTGTGTAAATCCAAAGTAGGAAGTAAATGGCATATTAGGTGAATCTAGTACATTTGAAATATATACATTATTCATTGCAGAAAATACTGAGTTTTTAGTAAGTTCTGTAACTCCAGCTAATACTGCAAAATGTAAATTTCTATTCCCTTTTAATGCTCTACCAAAAAATGTTCTATAAAATGAAATAACTTTATCAATATCTTCATGATTTAACATTTCTAAAACAAAGCTATCATATTCATCTATTAAAACAATAGGTTCTATTTTGTAGGTATAATAGTATAAGTCTATGAAATATGACAATAGATCTTGAACTATATTAGCTGTTGGTTCATCTTTGTATATATTTTCTTTAATCTCTAATAATTCTTTTTTTGTAATATCATCTATATTAGGATTTAAGATAAATTTATCAATTTCATCATCAAAAGTATATATGATTGATTGCAATAATTCATTAAAATCAGTAACACCAGGATTTTTAAAATCCAAATATATGATAGGTCTTGTACCTAGGAATTTGATTTTATCAGTCTTAGCAATTTTTTTATCAGAAAAAAATTCACATGCCCTATCCTTAGACTCAATATTAAAAAAATAGTCTATAGTTTGAAGTGCAACACTTTTACCAAACCTTCTAGGTCTTGTGACTAGTACAACTTCTTTTTCTCTAATTCCATCTTTATCAATTAACTCATCAATTATCATTGTTTTATCTATATAGAAAGTGTCATTACCAATCTTTTGTATATGCATACCAGTTTTAAAATTTATATCTATCACTCTAACTAACTCCTCTCTACTATATTTTAATATATTATACAATAAAAAATTTTTTTTATCATTTTTTTATATACTACAAATAAAATATATGCTACTATACTATCAAATATTAATTAGGAGGTTTTATGAACGAATTAAATTTATTTATTACAAATATTAGCGACTTTGTATGGAACTCTATTCTCATATTTTTGCTTATAGGGACTGGAATTTTTTATACTATTAAATTAAAACTTGTACAAATAAAAAAATTCAAAGAAGGATTTTTAAGAGTTGTAAAAGGAGCTAATCTAAATGGAGAAAAGGTTGAAAAAGATGGTATGAGTTCATTTCAATCTCTTGCTACTGCAGTAGCAGCACAAGTTGGTACTGGAAATCTAGCAGGGGCAGCAACAGCTATTACAGCAGGTGGTCCTGGTGCTATATTTTGGATGTGGCTAAGTGCATTTTTTGGAATGGCTACAGTTTATGCAGAAGCTGTACTTGGCCAGATATATAAAAAAAAGATTGATGGCGAACTTATAGGAGGCCCTGCATTTTATATAAGTGAAGGGTTGGGAAATAATAAGTTTAGTTCTATTTTAGCAGCAGCTTTTAGCGTTTTATGTATATTAGCATTATCTTTTATGGGAAATGCTGTTCAATCTAATTCAATAGCTGCAGCTTTTAGTAATGAATTTCCAATATCACCTATTTTTGTTGGTATAATAATAGCTGTTATTTCAGGATTTATTTTCTTTGGTGGAACTAAAAGAATTGCATCATTTACTGAAAAAGTTGTTCCCATAATGGCAGGACTATATGTTATAACTTCTTTAATTATTATATTAGTGAATATAAGTCATGTACTCCCAGCTTTTAAAATGATTATCGTAGGAGCATTTAATCCATCAGCTGTTGTAGGGGGAGCTATGGGAATTACCATAAAACAAGCAGTTAGATATGGGGTTGCAAGAGGTTTATTTTCTAATGAGGCTGGTATGGGATCAACTCCACATGCTCATGCTGTAGCGAAAGTTAAAAATCCAAGTGATCAAGGGGCTGTTGCTATAATTACAGTTTTTATTGATACCTTTGTTGTATTAACTTGTACAGCGCTAGTAATTCTTATAAATGTAAACTTAACTGAAAATAGTGCTTCTGGTATTGCTTTAACTCAATTAGCTTTTAAATCTACACTAGGTAGTTTCGGTGGATTATTTATTGCAATTTGTTTATTTTTCTTTGCACTATCTACAATAATTGGTTGGTATTATTTTGGATTATCAAATATTAAATACTTATTTGGGCATAAGGCAATAAATATATATACAATAATTGTTATTATCTTTATTCTTTTAGGTTCTTATGCCAAAGTAGATCTTGTTTGGAACTTATCAGATTTATTTAATGGATTAATGGCATTCCCAAATTTAATAGCACTTTTAGTTTTATATAAGTTAGTAAAATAGTTAAAAAGGCAAGTTTTATCTTGCCCCTTTTTTTTGAATTTTTTAATTAATCTTTTTTCTTAGTAAATTAATAAATAGTATCTGAATTATAAATGCTACTAACGCTAATAATTGGTAAGAAACATTTAAACTAAATAGATCTCCTATTTTTCCTACTACAGGGAATACCACTATCATAGCTAAGCTAAAAAACATACTTTGAAAAGATAATACAGTTGCTCTTTGCTTACTAGGAATTAATGAATTTAAGTAATTACTAGATACTACAAATATTGCACTCTCATTAATATTTACTATAATCATCCCTAAGATTGTTAGACTATTTATAGATATTAGAATAAATCCTATTACATATATAAATGGTAAAAATATCAGTAAATTTCTAATACCAAATGTTTTTTCTAATTTAGATGTAAGTAATACAAAGATACCTGTTAAAATACCTATAGCTGCTAGAACTATCCCTATTTCAAAGTTATTATACCCTTCAATTTTTAGTAAATTTTGACTATAGTAAAAGCTTGTTATTGCAAATGAGGCAACTAATTCTATACAAATTATTATTACACTAATTCTTGTATCATTTTTAACTACGCTAATACTATCTAAAAATTGCTTTTTAAATGTTTTATACACATTAATTTCTCTATCTACTTTACCTATGCTAGGTTCTGTAAACATCATACTTTGTAAAATAGAAATAACTGTTACTACTGCTGCAATTTGGTAGGTTAAAGTATATGAAATATTTGCTAAATACCCACCTAATAGTAGCGATACTGCTCTTGCTACTTGTAAAATCATTTCACTATTTGATTGAATTTTAATGTATTTATCCTCTTTTTTTAATTCTTTTAAACTATCATATACTAAAGCTTCCCCTGCACCTGATTCTAGATTATTACCTAATGCACTAAATACAAAACTTAAGGATATAATTTCTATATTATTACTAGATAACATTAAAAGTAAACTTACCAAATATAATACTCTACCTAGTGTTCTTGATGTTTTTCTGCCGTATATATCAGCAATAGCCCCTGTTGGAATTTCCATAGTAAATGACGTTATATGATATATTGTTTCCATTATTCCTATTTGAAATAAAGAAAAACCTTTTGCTGCTAAATATAAAACCCAAACAGCGTGAGTTAAACTAAAATTTATTAAAAACCAGAAAATATAGTTTTTATAAATATTTTTATTTAATTTTTTTTCCATTCTTTTTTCCCCTTATTATTCTATTGTTTTATATAAAATTTTAGTTTTGTTCTTTTTAATTCTTCACCATCTTCTTTTCTCCTTATCTATATTTTCTTATACTTGGCGAGATAATCGCAAACAAAGTAGTAAGTAAATATACTATTGTTACATACTTATCTGCTATTATACTAGCTATAAAAAGGGAGGTAAAGTATATAAGTTTTAATAAAATATTTCTAAACGAAAATACTCTTGCCATTACATTTTTATATGTTGATTTTTGAATTAAACTCTCTTTAATAACATTTCTAAGTTGAGCTAGTATACCTAAAAAAGTCACATTATTTACTCTTTTTTTATTTAAAAAATGATGTGCTTTTTAATTCACACCATTTTATTATTATTTAATATAATATTCTAAATCATATCTTAACGCATTTTTATCTGTAAATCCTTTGATACCTGATACTCTACCCCTATTTGAATATTGCCAGATAATCCATCTATTATCTTCTTCTATTTCAGGATAGTATTTAATATCTCTAATCCAAAGCTTATTTTCCTTCAATTCATTTTTTATATATTTCTTATATGTGTAGTAATTAGTATAAATTATAACTTTTCTTTCATAAAATTTTTCTATATAGTAAATAAACTCTTTTACTTGCTTTAACACACTATTTTTATCATCACTTTTTGATAATTCCACATCAATTATAGGGGCAAAAGTATTTTTAGTTTTACCTACATTTGATATATACCAAAGTGCTTGATCTTTACCACTACTTTTAGTTGTAAAGTAGTGATATGATCCCACATAAAATCCATTCATTCTAGCTCTATTTATGTTATAGAAATAATCCTTATCTAAAAAGTTACTCCCTTCAGTTGCTTTTATTAAAATAAATTTATATTTTTTATTTACCTTATCCCAATTTATTCTATCTTGGTGATGAGATATATCAAGTCCTTTAATAGCATACTTTGATGCTAGTATATCATTATGATATATTATTCCTAAAATTTCTAAATTTAGAATAACTAATAAAATATTTATAACTATTATGAAAATAATAGCAATCTTTAATTTCCTCATTTACTTATTACTTTTAATCCTCCCATATAAGGAACTAAAACATCTGGTATAGTAATACTTCCATCTTCATTTTGATAATTTTCCATTATAGCAAGTAATGTTCTACCCACTGCAAGTCCTGATCCATTTAATGTATGAACAAAGTAGCTGTTATTATCTTCTTTACTTCTATATTTTATTCTTGCTCTTCTTGCTTGGAAATCTTCTGTATTTGAACAACTTGATATTTCTCTATATTTATTTTGGCTTGGCACCCAAACTTCTAAATCGTATGTTTTAGCAGCACTAAATCCTAAATCTCCACTACATAAAGCTATAACTCTATATGGTAATTTTAATTTTTGAAGTATAGATTCAGCTGATGCTACCATAGATTCTAATTCATCATATGAATTTGATGGATGTGCTAATTTTACCATTTCAACTTTATTAAATTGATGTTGACGAATAAGCCCTTTTAAATCTCTTCCACCAGAACCAGCTTCTTTTCTAAAACAAGCTGTAAATCCAACAAATCTTTTTGGTAACTCATCTTCTTCTAATATTTCACCATTATATAGGTTAGTAATAGGTACTTCTGCTGTTGGAATTAAATACATTTCTTCATCTGATATTTTATACATATCTTCTTCAAATTTAGGTAATTGTCCTGTACCTATCATCATTTCTTTTTTAACTAATTGTGGTGCTAATATTTCTGTAAATCCATTTTCTTCTGTATGAGTATCTAACATAAATGATATTAGTGCTCTTTCAAGTCTTGCAGCTTGCTTTTTATATACAGTAAATCTAGAACCACCTAATTTAGATCCTCTTTCAAAGTCTAATATATCTAGGTCTATACCTAATTCATCATGTGCCTTTACTTCAAAATTAAATTTAGGTATTTCTCCCCATCTTCTTATTTCTACATTGTCATCTTCATCATTTCCAATTGGTGTAGTTTCAGATAATTTATTAGGTATTGTATATATTAATTTTGAAAACTCTTCTTGTACTTCATTTAATTCATTATCTATTTCTTTTATCTTATCATTTACTTCTTGCATTCTAGATATTATATGACTAGCATCTTTTTTCTCTCTTTTATATTGACCTACTAATGCACTATTATCATTTCTTTCTTTTTTTAAAGCTTCAATTTCTACTAATAAATCTCTTCTTTTAACATCTAACTCTAGTAATTTATCTAAATCAAAGTCGCTATGTCTAGCATTTAAATCTTTTCTAATTTTTTCTGAATTTTCTCTTATGTACTTTATATCTAACATATCCCAACACTCCTATTTCATTTTATTTAAACATATATATATATATTCTTTTACTTCTGTCATTTTTTTATTTGCTTTTAAATCTAATTTCTGTAGATTATATTTTTCAACTCTAGAATTTTGTTTTTCATATATTAACTTATATAAATTTGTTACATTACTTTCAAAAAATTCTAAACTTTTCTTGTCATTAAAATCTATATAACTATTTGTAGATTTAATAAAATACACTATTAAGTTTTTTAAAATATATGGATTATATCCATATTTAATATCCATAAGTTCAAATAAATACGTTTTTATCAGTTTATTTTCATCACTACTAATTAAAGATAACTTATATAGTATATCAAAAAGATTTTTTTTATCTCTTAAATACATCTCATTTGCTAATTCCAATGTATGATATTTATCTTTATTTACAAGTGATCTAAATAGTCTATCCTCTATCACATCTTTATCTAAGTGTGATATTCTTTTTATTTTTTTATCTTTTTCTATAAAAACATCTTTTAATTCTTTTTCTAATAAATCAGTATTATCAAAGTAAATCATTTCATATACAAAACTTGGCTCTATATACATTACACTTAAATCTTTTTTTACTTTATAATATGTTGCTTTATTATTTCTTAACTTAAACTTTTCAATATCCATATCTTACCTATCTTTTCTAATATTTAGTATATTATAGTATGAATCATATTTTATTTCTAGCATTTTTTTATTTATTCATTATTTTTTCATAAATTTCTTCTAATTTTCTAAATCTATTTCTTAAGCCTGATTTTGAAATATTTAATTTATCTGCTAGTTCTTGTAATGATAATTCCTCATTTTCAATTCTAGCATTCGCTGTTTCATATAGTATATCACTTAAACTATTAAGTCCAATTTTTTTATCTATTTTTTTTATCATTTCAACTTGTTTATTTGCTGTCTTTATTTTTTTAGTTTCATTTGCTATTTCATAATTTATACTTCTTGAAATTTTTAAATTCATTTCTTTTTTTATTGTTATATCTTCATACTTAAAAAAGGCATTTACTGCATCTAGCTTTATTAAAATATCTAGAATATTTTCTCTATTTCTAACATAAACTATTTCTTTACTTTTTTTATTTGTTACAAAAACATTTACACCCATTTTTTCTAGTATGTCATATAGAACTAGTGAAGAATTTTCATTTTCTATAAATATATCAAGTGAATATGCTTTTTTAGGATCTCTTATATACCCAGAACTTATAAAATAGCCTTTTAATATCCATATGTCATCTAAATCTTGAAATAATTTTTCTAATTTTTCTCTTTGATTTTCAATTTTTATTAAATATATTTTTTGATTTGCTATCTTATTTGATTTAATATAACTTATACTATATTTCAATTCATCTACCATTTCTAAATTTTCCTCAACTCTACTAGCTATATAGACAAGTTCTGATTTAAAATATATATTTTGTGCCTTTAGTGAATTTTTAGAAAATAGCATGCCATATAGTTCTGACAAAGCTTGCTTTTTATTTTCTGGTTTTAAATTTAAAATTTCTTTTTTTACCTCTGTTGAAAAGGATTTTTTACTTTCTTTATTCATTTATTCCCGTTTCCCACTTGATATTTAATATGATTATAACAAATATAGCTCCTGCTAGAAAATTTGATACAAAATTCCCATAGAAAAATGAAGAATATCCTATATAATCTTCTGTTAACTTTATAAATATATATCTAAATAACCATATTCTTGAAAAACTCATTATAAGCGGTATAATATTTCTACCTAAAGCATTTAATACTGCTTGAGATACTGTAAAAATACTAAATGGAACTATTGAAAAGGCATATATTTTAAGTCCTTCTTTTGCAATTTTAGATATTATTTCATCTCTTGTAAATAAATCAATATAAAAATCTAAAAATGGTAACATTAGTATTAAGCCTAGTAATGCTACTAATAATACAATTACTATTCCATAGCTATATGCTTTTTTTGCTTTTTTAACATTTTTAATTCCAATATTTAAACTGATAACAGTAGTTATCGCAATAGAAACACTTGCTGGTGCTTGAAATATTATTGCATTAAAATATCCTGCTATTCCAATTGCAGCTAATAAATCTTGTCCATATTTTCTCATTTCAAAGTTTATTAGTAAAAAACCTAGTGACATCATCATATAGTTTAGCATACTTGGTATACTTATTCTTATTGTTTCTCTAATTAAAGGTTTATCTATTTTAAATCCTTTAAGACTTAGTGTATATAAGTATTTTTTAACAAATAAGTCATAGTACATCCATATTCCAGTTACAATATATGCAAAAAGTGAAGCATATACTGCTCCTTTAACCTCAAATCTTAGTAAGTTTAAAAATATATAGTTAAAGAATATTTTTAAAATCAATAAGACTAACATTCTATAAAAAGGTGCTTCAGGATTTCCAACTGAATTTTTTATAGAGTTAAATATAGCTGCTAAAAATTGAAGTGGTAATACAAATGAATATAGTATTACATAGACTAAAATATCATTTTGCATTTCAACTGGTGCTGTGACTGATAAGAAAAATGCAAAGCCAAATGATACTGGTATTAAAAGTATACTCATAAAAATACTTAGCATTAATATCTGCACTGATTTATGCTTTACACCTTCTGTATCTCCTTTACCTACAGTTTGACCAATAATAGCCATAGCAGCAACACCAAGTCCTTGGCTTAGTCCTAACAATGCTCCTATCGCTGGCTGAACATATGTTATAGCTGCTACTCTTTTTGCACCTATAATATTATTTAAAAATAAACCATCAGTAAAACTTATCATAGATGCTAACAGTGTCATAATAAGTGTTGGTATTGTTAAAAGTATTATACTATGCCATAAATTCCCGTTTAATATTAAGTCTCTTCTTTTTTCCATGCTAATTAGCATAATATACCTCCAATAAATATTTTTGGCATACTATTTAGTATGCCTATTTATTTTCTATTCTTATAATTTCTTTTGTTTTATCTACTTTAGTATTTGTAAATGTTGCTACATTTGAATATTCATCAGAATCTAATACTACAATGGCTGTTATTGGATTATACCCTTTTTCTATAATTAAATCTAAATCATAAGAAACTATTGCATCTCCAGCTTTTACCTCATCACCTTCATTTAATATTTTTGTAAATCCTTCTTGTTTTAGAAAAACTGTATTCATTCCAAAATGTACTAATATATCTACACCCTCTTTTGTTTCTATAGTAAATGCATGTAGTGTATCAAATAACTGTACTATTTTACCATCAACTGGAGATAAAACTTCTCCACTTTTACTAGGTATTATAGCAACTCCCTCACCTAACATCTTTTTAGCAAATGTATCATCTGGTACATTTGAAATATCAACACATTCACCTTCTATAGGTGCAAAAACACTAACTTCTAGTGTATTATTATCTTCTTCTTTTTTATTTTTTTTATTAAAAAAATCAAATAAGCCCATAAAAACTCCTTTATTTGGTACCTGTACTTCCATATCCACCAGTACCACGATTTGTATCATTTAATTCCTCAACTAAATTAAATTCAAATTTTTCATATTTAGTAAATACTATTTGTGCTATTCTTTCAAATTTTTCTACTACTCTATCTAAATTTCCATGATTATGTAATGCTACCATTATCTCACCACGATAATCCGAATCGATAACTCCAACCTTATTAGCAGGTGCTAAATCTTTTTTTAGTGAAATTCCACTTCTTGCATAAATTAATCCTACATATCCACTTTCTATTTCCATAGCAATTCCTGTATGAATTAACTTTGTTTCACCAGGTTTTATTACAATATCCTCATCAAGTAAGGCATATAAATCAGCACCTGCTGATCCTAGTGTTGCATATTTAGGCATAATTGCTCTTTTGTCTAATTTCTTTATATTCATTAATTTTCCCTCATCAATAGAGTTTTTAATAAACTCTTATTATCAAATGCAAGTCCTGCACCTACTACTACTGATTCTAGTGGTTTTGCCGCTCTATTAACAGGGACTTTACATTTATCTGAAATATACTTATCTAAATTCTTAATAAATGCTCCACCACCAGTTAAAATTATACCATTATCAAGTATATCTGTTGCAATTTCAGGAGGACACTTACTAAGTACATCTTTTGTACTTTCTAAAATCTTATCTATACTATGTATTATAGCTTCCCTTACTTCATTGCTTGAAATTTCCATTTCTTCTGGAATATTTGTCAAACTATTTCTACCCTTAATTTTCATGCTTAGGTTTTCTTTTTCATCTAGTAAAATAGCACTTGCTAGATTTTTTTTTATTTTTTCTGCGGTTCTATCTCCTATTACTAAATTAAGATTTTCTTTAACATATTTAACTATATCAGAATCAAGTGTATTACCTGCAACTCTTATTGAATTACTAACAACTATTTCATTTAATGAAATTACAGCTATATCTGTACTTCCTCCACCAATATCTATTACCATTCTACCACTAGGAAGTGATATATCGACTCCACTTCCTATTATTGCTGCTCTTCCTTCTTCTATTAAGTATGTTTTTTTTGCGCCTACTATAGATTCAAAAAGAGCTCTTCTTTCTACAGTTGTAACTTCTATTGGTACACATATCATTATATCTGGTTTAAAAGGTGATACTCCATATACTTTTTTTAAAAAAGCATATAGCATATCTCTTGCAGCATCTAAATCAGATATAACTCCCTCTTTTAAAGGTTTAATTACTTCTAAACTTATAGGGTTTTTCCCTATCATTTCTCTTGCTTCTTTTCCTACTGCTATAATTTCATGAGTTTTTTTATCTCTAACTATTACACTTGGTTCATCTAATACTGTTTTTCTTTTTCTAGTATCATATATTAAAACATTAGATGTCCCTAAATCTATTGCCAGATTTTTATTAACCCTAAAAAAATTAAATATGTGTGATAACATAATATCACCTAAACACTCATTAATTCTTTTTCTTTATTAGCTAAGGCATCATCTACTAATTTTGCATACTTATCAGTTAATTTTTGTACATCATCTTGTGCTTTTTTAGATTCATCTTCTGTTATTTCACTATCTTTTTGTAATTTTTTTATCTTATTATTAGCATCTTGTCTTATACTTCTTATTGCTATTTTTCCTTCTTCAGCTTCTTTTTTTACAACCTTTACATATTCTTTTCTTCTATCTTCAGTTAATTCAGGTAAAACTAATCTTATTACTCTACCGTCATTACTTGGATTAAATCCAAGATTTGCTTTTTGAATTTCTTTTTCAATAGCAGGTATTAAAGATTTATCCCAAGGATCAATTACTATAAGTCTTGCTTCTGGTGCACTTAATCCTCCAACTTGATTTAAAGGAGTCATTTGTCCAAAGTATTCAACTGATATACCATCTATCATTGATACATTTGCACGACCAGCTCTTACGTGTGAAAATCTTTCCTTTGTATTAGCTAATGATTTTTCCATTTTTTCTTCTAATTCTAACATTATTTCTTCTAACATTTTATTTCTCTCCTACTTAACTATTGTTCCTATTTTATAGCCTTCAACTAGTTTTAACATATTACCTTCTTTAGTAGCGTCAAATACAATTATTGGCATCTTATTTTCACGACATAATGATAATGCAGTCGCATCCATTACTTTTAAATTTTTAACTATTGCTTCTTCATAAGAAATTTCATCATATTTTTTAGCATCTTCATATTTCATTGGATCTTTATCATAAATACCATCAACTTTTGTTCCCTTTGCTAAGATATCAGCATGTATTTCAATTGATCTTATAGCTCCACCAGAATCTGTTGTAAAGTATGGCATTCCTGTTCCTCCACTAAATATTACAATTCTCCCTTTTTCTAAATGTCTTATTGCTCTTCTTCTAATATATGGTTCTGCAACTTCTTCCATACTAATTGATGTCATTACCCTAGTAGGTACTCCTTGACTTTCAATAAAGTTTTGAAGTGCTAAACCATTCATTATTGTAGCTAACATACCCATAGTATCTCCAGTAGCTCTATCGATACCTGCATCAGTTCCACTTAATCCTCTAAATAGATTTCCTCCGCCTATTACAATAGCAACTTGAACACCTTTTGAATGTAGCTGTTTTATTTGTTTTGCAAAAGATAATAGGATTTTTTCATCATATCCATTTTCTTTTTCTCCTGCTAAACTCTCACCACTTAATTTAAGTAATATTCTTTTATATTTCATATATACTCCTAATTTACAAAAAAGGGGGTATAAAACCCCTAATTTTTTATTTTCCTGCTATTTGAGCTGCAACTTCTGCTGCAAAATCTTCTTCTTTCTTTTCAATTCCATCTCCAACTTTGAATCTTATAAATTCTACTAATGTCATTGGTTTTAAGAAATCTTCAACTTTTTTATCATCTCTAACATATTTTTGTTGATTTAGGCAGTTTTCTTCGTAATATTTTCTTAATTTACCTTGTATTATATTTTCTACAACTTCAGGTTTAAGATTTTTACCAGTTTGTTTCATTTCTTCTTCAAATTGAGTTCTTAATACGTGTTCTTCACGTTCTAAATCTTCAGGTGTTACTAATGATTTATCTAAGAACTTAGGATCCATAGCAGCTATATGCATTGCTACTCCTCTTAATTTTTCTATATTTTCTGAGTTTACTTCACCTTTTGAATTAACTAATACTCCGATTTTTCCACCCATATGTAAGTAGTCAACTACTAAACCATCATTTGATGCATGTAATTTAGTAAATCTTCTAATATTCATGTTTTCACCGATTTTTGCTATTAATTCAGTTAACATAGTTTCAACAGTTTTACCATCTACAGTAACTGCTTTTAATTCTTCAACAGTTTCAACTGATTCTTTTAAAGCTATTTCTATAACTTTTTTACCAAAGTTTACAAAGTCATCATTTTTAGCAACAAAGTCTGTTTCAGAGTTAAATTCTAATATAGCACCAGATTTATTATCATCTGAAACTAATGTGAAGATTAACCCTTCTGCAGCTACTCTTCCTGATTTCTTAGCTGCCTTTGATATACCTTTTTCTCTTAACCAGTCGATAGCTAATTCTATATCACCATTGTTTGCTTCTAATGCTTTTTTACAGTCAAGCATTCCTGCTCCTGTTCTTTCTCTTAATTCTTTAACTTGTGCTGCTGTTATTGCCATTATTACCCCTCCACTACTACTTCTTCTATAACTTCTTCAGTACCTTCTGGTTCTAATCCACCTTGTCCTTCTAAGATTGCATTTCCGATTACGCTTGTGAATAATTTAATAGATCTTATTGCATCATCATTAGCTGGTATTCTGAATGTAACTAAATCAGGATCAACGTTAGTATCTACTAAAGCAATTACAGGGATTCCTAATTTTTTAGCTTCTTCTAGTGCTAAAAATTCTTTTTTGATATCTATTACAAATATTGCAGCAGGTAATGAATTCATTCCTTTTATACCACCAACATTTTTTTGTAATTTGGACATTTCTTTTCTTAATAAGCTTGCTTCTTTTTTAGTGTAATTAGTGTCTAATGAACCATCTTCTTCCATTTCTTCTAATTCTTTTAATCTTCTTACTCTTCCTTTTATAGTTTGTAAGTTAGTTAAAAGTCCACCTAACCATCTTTGGTTTACATAAAAACTTCCAGTTCTTTCAGCTATTTCTCTTATAGCGTCTTGTGCTTGTTTTTTTGTACCAACAAATAAAACTTTTCCACCTTCTGTTGTAACTTCTCTTACAAATTCATATGCAGCTTCTGTTGAAGTTAAAGTTTGTCTTAAATCTAAAATGTGTATACCATTTCTTTCTGCATAAATATATGGTTTCATTTTAGGGTTCCATCTTTTTGCTTGGTGACCAAAATGTACACCAGCTTCTAATAATTGTGTCATGCTTATTACAGCCATTTTAATTCCTCCTATTTGGTTAATATCTTCTCTTTTAATTTTTAGTGCAAACATTTGTCCACCTAGCACTAAATACCTAAAAGATGCTTTTTCAATAAATATTAGCATAAATCCTTTATTATTGTCAAGCAATCTAGTACTTAATATTTATACCTAGTTTTATTTTATTGTTAGCATCATCATTTGCTCTTATATAGTTTTCATATTCAGTAAAAACACTTAAATTATTAGTCAGTAAATAAGCTAATCTAAAGTTAAATTTATTAGATATCCTACTGTTAAATTTGCTTTTTATAAGTTCATCTTTATTTTTAATAAAAGTATCATTAAAGTTAATCATTACAGTATCTGATAAGTTAAAATTAAATTTCTTATAATTAAATTCATAACTATTTCCATAATATATACTAAGTGGATTTTTGTATATTATTTCTGATACATTATCATAATTTTTTGTTAATGTTTCATTTATTAGTTTATTATATTTATATCCAATATATTTATTTATACTTATATTTTTATTTTTTATAGAAAAGTTAATGTTTGATTCATTATTAAGATATGTTAACTTTGTTCTATTCTTATCATCAAATGCTACAGTACTTACACCTAATTTAGTATTTATAGAAATATTTTTATATTTTGTACCAATTCCAAAATGTACCCTATTTATATTGTATTTTTGTGTAATATCTTTTTCATCTTCAACATTTGTTTTTATAGAATTTGAAGTATTTGTGTATGATAGAATTGTAGATAATTTAAACTTATCTATATCAAAAACTTTTTCAAATTCTAGATTGAATCCATGTGATATTAACTCATTTTTATAAATAGTATTATCATATGCTTTAAATTCAGTATCCTTTTTAGTTTCAAATATATATTGTTTTTTAATATGATTTTCATATGAATTGTTTAAAACATCTACTGAATTTTCATTTATATCATCTAATAAATATAGAATATTTATTCCAAGTGATCTTAAAATTTTAAATAATTCCACACCAGATTCACTTTTTTTAAACACATATTTATAGTTTTTAGAATCATTATATAACTTATCAAAATTTAATATATTTAGATTAACATTTGAATTAATTAATTTAATTTTACCTTTATTTAAATAGTCAGAGACAGTTTTACTTAAATTTAATATTACATTAATTTCACCTTTTATATTTTTAACATTAAAAATATTATTGCTTACCTTACTTAAATTTATTGTAAATGTAGAATTATTATTTTCATAATTTTCTATGCTTAATTTAGGATCAGTTAAAGTAACACTTGAATTTTTTAAAGCTAAGCTTTTTATGTCAATAACTCCTTCACTTTCTAATATTTCTAAATTAGCTTTATCAACTTCTAAATTTTTTATATCTTCTAAATTTTCTTTATTTAAAGTATACTTTTTACTATTATCTTTTAAAATTAATTTATGATTATTATTATTTTCAAAAGACTTAGATGTTAAGTCAAACTCATTATCGTTAGAAATAATTACATCTTCATTCTCTAAGATATATTTTAATATCTTACTATCATTTTTAACTTCTATCTTACCAACTGTTGTTTTTATAGCTCCAGTATAATTAGATGTGTCATTTAATGATAATAAATTATTTGATGTATTTTCTAATAATCCACTCCCTTCTAGGCTTGCATTAAATGTTGATTCTGATTTTAATTTTAAATTACTATTATTTAAATTAAATGTCCCAGTAAATTTCTCTATATTCCCACCTAATGTTAATGAATTGGTATCATTTAGACTTAATCTAGCACCACCTTTAAGATTTTGTGTTAATACCTTTTCTTCATCTAAATCAATTTTCACATCATTTAATATTTCAAGATTTCCAGTATTATTTAATTTAGAAACTTCGAACACAATTTCATGTTTAGGATTTAATATTAGATTACCTTCACCTAGTACTTCTGATTTTAATTTATAGTCATCTCTTATGAAGTTTAGTTCTAAACTAGAATCTTTTGAAACAGCATATTGCTTATTATCTAAAATTTCTTTTTTAAGAGTTAATTTCCCTTTGTCTACATAAACCTTGTTATAGTTATCAAATACTGCTGCATCTGTAATTATAAGGTTTCCAGCACCTTCTTTTCTAATAACTCCATTGCCTATATTTCTAGCATTAATATCTTCTATTTTTCTATCATCATCTGATTGATTTTTATTAGATCTTAAAATTAGCTCACTATTTCCTTCATTTATAATTTTTGCATGTGTGTTATATGCGCTAGTCCCATCTAATGTAAGTCCACCATCTTTAACATTAAATGTTGCTTCATATTTAGACATATCTTTAATTATTAAATCTT
The DNA here is from genome assembly GCF_902505095.1 of Oceanivirga miroungae. Lineage (GTDB taxonomy): Bacteria > Fusobacteriota > Fusobacteriia > Fusobacteriales > Leptotrichiaceae > Oceanivirga > Oceanivirga miroungae. The sequence goes on from NZ_CABWIB010000001.1 coordinate 1,065,975, forward strand.
TATTTCCTATCTTGTCAGCATTTAAATTACCACTTAACTTATAGTTTAGTGTTCTATCTTCTTCTTCTGCAGCATTTATATCAAAAACCATATTTCTTGAGTAGCCCCCTTTTTCAAGATAAACTTCCCCTGTAAAGTCTTTAAAATTGCTATTTATGTCAAATTTAGCATACTCTTCTCTTGACAGTATTAACTTACCAGAACCTGAAATATTAGATTGTAATTTTATACCTGATGAATTATTCCAAAATTGCCCTGTCCCAATATTTAGTATATTTCCTTTGTCTATATTAATTGGATTTTTAAAAGTTACCCCTGATCCACCACCATCATCTGAATATCCTTCTACTCCTACTATAATACGAGAATTAGTCCCAACTACTTCTATAGGTGCATTATCATTCTCATTATGATGATCTCTTAATACAAGAGCTGAATTTTCTAAATTTATCTTATTTACATTTGATGATAAAATATTGCTACCGTTTCCTACTATAAATGTTCTAGAATTTTTTAGCGTTAACTCATTAGTTTTGTTTGCCTCTAGATTTTCAATATTAAAGTATTGATCTTCTATTTTTAAATTAGAATTATCATTAAGTACTATTGACTTATAGTTTGATCTTACATCTTTAACACTTTTAGATTTATTAGCTCCTTCATTTAACTCACTTTTTGTACTTAGTGTTAAATTACCATCTTCTACAACAATTTTATTTACATTAATATTTTCTTTATTTTCTCTTTCTATTGTACTTTCATTTTTAGATGTAATACTTGATTTAATACTCTTTTTAGTGTTTATTCTCGAATTATCTAATGATATACTTACATTTTCATTAATAGAATTACTATAGTTATTTAGTGTAGCATTATTTAAACTTATACTTGTATTTTCGCTAAATTCATTAGCTTCATTTGTTAATTCTAAAGTATGAGAATTATTTAATATATTTATATTACCTAATATTTTAGGTTTTATAACAGTATCTTTTGATATATTTAAAGTAGAAGTGTCACTACTTGTATTTTTAACAACACCAAATTCATTACTGTCATCACTTAAAGACTTATCTAGATTATTTGAATTAAGATCTATTATTCCACCATCTTTAACTACCACATTATTATTACCATTTATTGAATCTTTTGCTAAGTTTAAAGTTATACTACCATCATTTTTACCATCTTTATTTCCAATAACTTTTATGTCATTTAATAATTTATTATCTGAACTTATATTAACTACTCCACCATTTTGATACTGTGCATCTACATTTATTTCTTTATTTTCAAATCCAGTTGCATTAATATTTAAAGTTCCTTCACCACTAAATTTATACAAGTCTTTATTAGTAACTATACTGCCAATATTTACAGTAGTATCCTTTTTAGCACCTATTGCGTAGTCTTTTTTTACACTTACACTTTCTTCATTAGATTCATATACTAAAACTCCACTTGCATTTTCTTTTAAAAGATTGCTATTGTTTTTGTCAGTATATGTCCCATAATTTAATGATATTATAGGGATTTCTGCATTTTCTTGCACATTTTTAAATATTAGATTAGCTTTTTTATTTGTAGTTATATTTAAATTTTTATTTTCTTCACTTATACCATCTATTATTATAGTTGAGTTATGTACTCCATCTCCAACTACTATGTTTCTTGATGTGTTATCATCTTTAAGACCTTTTAGAGTTATAGTTCCAGTATCTCCACCTAAATTTAATTTAGTTAAACTAGAATCTATTTTGCTTCCTTCTGTACCTATAACAATATCAGAAAATGAACCTATAAATAGATTACTGTAATTTTTGTATTCAGTTGGAATACTTTCTATATTTTCATTAAAACTAATAGTTCCCTTACTAGATCTATCTACTCTATTTAAAATATTAGCTAAATTAGCATTACCATTTATAGCTAGTACAGAATTATTTGATATAGTAGTATGAGAATTCCCTAGTGAATTTTCATTTTCTACATAAAGTTTCCCACCTTCAATAGAAATTTTAGAATTATTCTCAGTATTTTCTACACTTGTTATTTTTGCAGTTCCTTCTCCAACTTTTAAAATATTTCCATTACCTTTAATTTTTGAATTAATTTCTATATTATGCTCTTTTTCTAAATCCATTTTAAGATTAGAACCAGCCTCTAGAGAAAGACCACCTTTTAGCTCAATTTTATTAATTTCGCTATAATCTTGTCCTACATAGTTTATTTTTTCAGGAATCTTACCTTTAGCTTCTAATAAGATATTAGAATTTGCTTTTGCATTAATATTAGCATCTATCTTACTAGCTCTTTTTACATTTAATGTCTTATTATTATTTACATTAATATTTGCTGCTTTTATCTTAACTTCTTTAAATTGATCATTTTCTACATAATTTTTATTTGTTGTTACTAAATTATCACCAACTACTGTTATACTTCCATTATTTATATTAATATCTCCTTTAATATCAGTATCTCCTCTTAGTTGCCAATTAGAATCTGATATATAGTCGATATCCATATTATCTTTAAAACTACCTAAAAATACTCTATTTCCAGTTGGATTAAAAGTAAATTTAGATTTTTCATTCTCATTAGTATTTTTAAAAGTTGCACCTTTATCTATGTGGTATATATCATTGAAATTTAGATTATGTCCATTTAAATCAACAATACCTCCTCTTAGTCCAAAGTAAATATTATTCTCTTTAATTTGACCATCTTTATCTAAAAAAACTTCTGCTTGTTGAGCTAATTTAATATCAGATGCTGCGTATCCACCAGTTTGAGAAAGTATTGTTTTACCATCTCCTAAAAAAAGTTTCCCTTCATTATTTCCAGTTCCACTTATTTTAAGTGTTCCTTCTCCTATTTTTCTTACAATAATACCCTCATTTATATTATTTTCCATAGTTAAAGTAGCACCATTTTCTACTATATATCCAGCAGTTTGTAAATTACCATTTCCTTTTATTGTTGCATTATGTTTAAACTCAAATCTTGCTATTTTAGTATCTAGGTTACCATTTACAGTAATTTGTGTATTATTTGCATTAAAAACTTGGTTTTTGTCAGATATTAATTCTTCTGAGTATGTGTGATTGCTTATCGCATTTATTGTTCCTGATTTTATTAGATTACCTTTATATTTATCAAATACAGTTTTTTTGCCACCTACAATTAATCCACCGTTATTTATTTCTACAGTATCATTATCAATTTCAGTACTTATTTGCTTTTTATACTCATCTATCATAGTTTTAGCTGATCTATATACAGAGTATTTACCATATGCATCATATGGATCTAATGATCCTCCAGAATTAGATGCTACTATTTTCCATGTGTCATCACTTGTATCATAGTAAAATATTGGAGATCCACTATCTCCTCTTAGTGCCTCTGCATCTAGTGGAGTTAGTTGTTTTTTTTGCAAGGTTACAAGAAAGGCTCTGTCATGATTATTAAGATTTTCAGTCCCACTTATATGATTTAGTCCACCTGTAAATTTACCATAATCAGTCCCTGCAATAGATCCACCTTCTTCTCTTGCAAGCTTATTAGTTCCTGCACCTGCTCTTGCAACAAGGTTTCCTCTAACTACATCTTTTCCATCAAAAACCTTATTATGTTTTGCTTCAAAGGCTACTTTTTCACCTCTACCAAAAGAATAATCAGAACCTATTTTAAATTTTATTGCTAATTTCGAATCTTCTGAGAACTTACTTAAAATATTATCGTCCTTACTTGCTTCAAATAGTTCTACATCTTTTCTTAGATGTCTTTTAGTAAATGATAAACTTGATACATCATTAACGTGATCTGCTCCTGTAAATATTTGGGAATCATCCCATAAAGTCCAGTGAGTATTATCAGTTAGAGAATCAAAATTAGGAATCGCTTTTTCTATTACTCCTGATCTTGTCCCATCTTTTTTATATACAATTACATTTTTTCTACCTATTTCAAATTTTGAATTATTTAATGCAAAATCTTCATATTCACTTATATCTATATCTGAACGTCCTAATATTGAAAAAGAATAACTAGAAAGCACTAGATATATATATATTATTAATTTTCTATACTTATTAATTTTTCTTCCTCCTTTTTTTAGTTTAAAAACAGTATGGATAAACTATACTGTTTTACTATTATCCTAAATAATTATCATACCAAGGTAGTACGATTTCTTCTTTTTCAAACGCAGATAAATATTCTTCTGATATGTATTTTTTATCTACTACACATTCATAGTTATGTTTTTCAAACCAATCATCTGACATAGAGAATATTCCTTTTTTACCTATTTCATCTCCCCATGAGTTTTCTACTTTCCATGTTTTTGCGTTTTCATTTTCGTCTAAATCAACCCCAACAAAAGTCATAGCATGTGTTAATACAGACGCATTTGTTAATAGTCTATCAGCTTTACTAAATTCACCTAATTCAGTTAAAGTATTATCATAGTCAAATAAGTTAGGATCCATTATTCCTGTTTTATAGTGTGATTCTTTTGCTACATCACATGCAAACCAAACTGGAATATTATCCTTTATAGATTTTATAGTTGCTTTTTTTAATTCTTCCATGCTAACTGTTAAATAGCTTGTAGGTCCATATTCATATACACTTACTGTATATGGAACTCTATAAATTCTACCTACTTCATAGTTTTCTCTTGGATCATGCACTATTTGTATTTTATCTTCTACATTTACTCCAACATATTCACTTAAGAATTTTTTAGGATCCATATCTTTTATACTATGAAATTTTTTATCTTTATCATAGTATTCATAACTGAATTCTTTTGGTGGTAAACCTATAGCTTTTACACAAATATTGTACACATCATATAAGGCTTTTTCTTTTATCTTTTCTATTTTTTTATCTGATTTTTCTTTTCTTATTTCAACAGCTGCTTTTTTTAATCTTAATTCTAACATCTCATTTAATCTAGTTGTATCAGATGAATGGAATGTTTCTGGCATAATTTCTTTTGGAACTACACCATATTTTAATACTAAACCTTGGAAGAAATTCCAGTACCCACCATCTTCTGCAGGATTACTTACTATATACGATGCTAATCTATCCATAATATCTAAATCTTTTGTTTCTACTACATATTCTAAATACGAATTAGATTTTTCAATTTTGTCATAAAATTGTAAGTAACTTTGAGAAAATTCAAAATTTTCAACATTTAATTTTTCTTTTGTCATTGCTCTTAGTACATTTAATCCCGAGAACATCCAACATCTTCCTGATCTTTTTTGGTTTGTTACATCTTGATTTTTCACTTCATTTGAAAACACAAAATTATGTTTTCTAAGTACATTTTGCTTTAAACTTGCTTCATCTATACCAACTCTTGCTATTGCATTTTCAATAACTAAATTTGTTTTATCTTCGTTGTACATTTTTTCAAATTTATCTAATAATTTTAAATCTACCATGTTATTTTCCTACTTTCTAATTAATTCTATTTTATTTTTTATTCCCTTTATTTCTAAAAACTCTTTATTATCTTCAACAATTAACTTTATTGTTTTAGCTTCATTTTCATAATAGTTATCCTTTTTATACAAAGTATCTATTTGATTGTTTACTTTTAAACTTTTTTCACCATTAATATCTGCTATACTAAACTCTATACCTGCTATACTCTCATATTTAACATATACTATTGGTTTAGATGATAAAATATGTTTTTTTGTATCTAAATTTAATTTAGCTCCTTTTTCATCAAATACAAAGTCTACATTCTTCTTTTTATTTAAAAATATTTCATTTTTACTTTTTGTTAAATTTATCTCTTTGTCATTTTTAAAAAATAGAGTAATTGTTTTTAAATCGTCCTTACTTAGTAACTTTACTTTATCTCCATTTTCTAAGTAGAATACCTTTTCTATGGGTATAATATTCTTTTTAATATTTAACTCTACTATATTATTATTTTTTAAATTAAAGCAAGAATATATTAGTGAAAATAGTACTAATACTTTAATTATTCTTGTGGTTTTATCCATTCGCTTTTTTCTCCTTGAGTGTAATTTTTAATAAATTCTTCTTTAAATTCCTTGAATCTATTTTCTTCTATTGCTTGTCTTGCTTCATTCATTAAGTTTAATAAGAACCATAAATTATGATATGTAGCAAGTCTTTGTCCTAGTATTTCATTTGCTTTAAATAGGTGTCTTATATACGCTCTTGTATAATTTCTACAAACATAGTTATCAGCTACATCTAGTGGTCTTGTATCTTTACTATATTTTGCATTTTTTATAACAAGTCTTCCGTATTTTGTAAATACTGTACCATGTCTTCCTATTCTACTAGGGTGAACGCAATCCATCATATCAACACCATGCTCGACAGCTTCTAGCATATCAAGTGGCTCTCCAACTCCCATTAAATATCTAGGTTTATCCTCTGGTAGTTTTGGTGTAATATGTTCTAATATTTCATACATTTTATCTGTAGGTTCTCCTACTGCAAGACCTCCTATAGCATAACCAGAAAAATCATCATCATATTCTTTTAGCTTATCTAAACAGTAATCTCTTAAATCTTTATATATTCCACCTTGAACTATGCAAAATAGTCCTTGTGTATCTTTATTTCTGTTAGCATCTATACATCTTTTAGCCCATCTAACAGTTCTGTCTATTGATGGAACTAGATATTCTTTTGTACTCATACCTGGCGGGCATTCATCTAATACCATCATTATATCACTACCTAAGTTATTTTGTATTTCTATTGATTTTTCAGGTGATATAAATCTTTTAGAACCATCTAAATGTGAACTAAAGTATGCTCCTTCTTCTTTTATTTTTCTAATACCTGCTAAACTAAATATTTGAAATCCACCACTATCTGTTAATATTGGTTTATTCCAATTCATAAATTTATGTAAGCCTCCTAGCTCATAAATTAACTCATCACTTGGTCTTAAATGTAAGTGATATGTATTTCCTAATATAATTTGAGAAGTTATTTCTTCTAATTCCTCAGGAGTCATTGTTTTTACTGTTGCCTGAGTCCCTACTGGCATAAATACTGGGGTTTTTATTTCTCCATGTGGAGTTGTTATTATACCACTTCTAGCATTTTTATCTTTATGTATTAACTTATACTTTATCGGTTTATCCAATATTATTCTCCTTTATTTAAAATATTCTATTAAAAATGCAGATTTTAAATCAACTATCTTATCTAAAGCTTCATCTACACTCATTTTTACTATTTCTATATCTTCTGTTTCATCTAACTCTTGTTTATGAAAAATTGCATCTTCATTTAAAATAACTTCATAAAAATACATTTTTTCTGTTGAATATGAAGGTATTACATAGTAAAATTGTGGGATTTTTTTAAATGATTTAATATCTTCTTTTTTTATCCCAAGTTCCTCTTTTAGTTCTCTTAATGCTGCCATATCTTCATTTTCACCATCATCAATTAGACCGGCTACAACTTCAATTTGATAGTCATTACTACCTGGTCTATATTGTTTTACTAAATATACATTTTCTTTTTTACTATCAAATACAACTAATGCTACTGCATTAGATTTATCAAGATATTCTAATTCAATATCTTTCGTCGGATGCTTTTTTTTAGCTCCCTTTAAAAACACAAAATCATTTACATTCATAACTTATCCTTTAAAATGTTTTATTGCAAAAATAGATTTTAAATCAACTAACTCATTAATTGCCTTTTTAACATCTATTTTTACAAATTTATCATCATATAAATCTTTTTCTAAAACTACTTCATAAAAACATGTTTTTTCTGTTGTATAACCTGGGCTTAAATAATAGCAATTTTTCATTTTTCTTACACTCTTTATATTCCCTATCTTACTAAGATCACCAGAGTATATCTCATACTGATAACTTGAAAGTGCTACCCTATATTTTTTTACTAAATAAACATATTCTTTAGTACTATCAAAAATTACTACTGATATATTTTCATCTTTTTTAATATACTCTAAATCAATTTCTCTTGTAGGGTGTTTTATTTTATCCCCTTTTAAATAATTAAATTCCATAAAATCACCTAGCTATATTAAAAATTTTATCAAATAAAGAGAAAAACGCTAAAACTTCTTTACTATCTTTATTTAATTTTAATCTTAACATAGTTCCTTCCATTTGATTTAATATTATTTTTGCTGTCATTTCAGCATCTAAATTCATATACTCTAATTTACTTTTTTTTAGCATTTCAAGATATAATATAAGTCTTAGTTCAATTTTTCTATAATTATCTAATATCTTTTGTCTTACCTCATCATTTATATCAGACATTTCAATTGCTAAATTTCCTAATATACTTCCTCCATGATACTGGTTTTTTTCAATACTTAAAAAGTATTTCTTAAAAAATGTTCTAAGCTTTTCTATTTCTAAATCATCTACATTATAGTCAAAAAAATTAAGTAATTTATCTGTATGGTATTCTATTACATTTATAAGTAAATCTTCTTTATTTTTAAAATAGTAATAAAATGAGCCTTTTGGTATATTACATTCCTTTAGTATCATACTAAGTCCTGTGTTATTATATCCATTGTAGTAAAAAAGCTTAGCACTTTTTTTTATTACATCATCTCTTTTTTCTAAAACACTTAATTCCATGATCCACCTCTTAGATTTATTTTTTAATATATCCTAAACTAATTATACTAGATATTAAAAACGCTATAATAGTAGGAATTATCCACGCCATTCCTATACTATTAAAAGGCATAAAGTTATAGAATCTATCTATTATTGCAAATACCAATGTTGTATATGTTGTATATTTTATAACAAATCTATTTATATATCTACCTTTAAATAGCGATAAAATTATTAAAACTATTAGTACTGGATAAAATACAAGTAAAATAGGTACTGCCATTTGTATTATTATATCAACACTTAATTGTGATATTAAAAATGATACAAATGTTATTACACAAACAATATATATATATTTTATTTTTTCTTTAAATATTTCATAGAAAAACTCGCTAACTGCTGATATTAATCCAATAGCTGTTGTAAGGCAAGCAAAAGATATTATTATCCCTAATACAATATTCCCAAATTTCCCTAGTAATATTCCTGAAATTTTAACCATTAAAAGAGTTCTATCTAAACTAGCCTTGTCAGCTATGTTTATAGTTTTACCTAAATACATAATACCTGTATATACTACAAATAAGCCAATTGCTGCAATTATAGAGGCATTTATACTAATTTTAACTGGATTTTTTTCATTTTGTACAGAATGATAAATAAATCTAGCAAAAATTATAGCTGCAATGGCATCTAATGTGTTATATCCTTCTAAAAAAGAAAATGCAAAAGGATTTTCTATAACAATTCCTACTGAATTTTTATCTACATTAAATATTCCAAAAATTATTAAAGTTACAATAGATATCAGTAAAATTGGTGTTAAATATTTTGCTATTTCTGAAACCACATCATTTTTATTTATTGAAAAAAGTATACATATTACAAAAAATATTAAAGTAACAACAAATCCACTAAAATTTGGAAAAAATGGTTTTACTCCCATTTCAAAAGTTGTAGCCGCAGTTCTTGGAATTGCAATTATTGGTCCTACTGATAAAAATGCTAGTATTAAAAATGTTTTACTGAATTTTTCACCTAAAGGCTCAAATATTTTTAAATAATCTCCATCACTTTTTATAACTACTATAAGGCCTAATAATGTTAAACCGACTCCAGTTAAACTAAATGCTACAGCTGATGATAAAAAGTTTTCACCAATTTTTGCTCCTATATAGCTTGGTAAAAATACATTACTTGCTCCAAAAAACATTGAAAATAGTCCAAATCCTAAAATAATTGTTTTTTTAATATTCCCCATAATCTCCCCTTACATTAAATTGCTTAAAAATGCTGTTATTACTGTTACATTAACAAAGTCGATAAATAACGCTCCTACTAAAGGTACTGTGAAAAATGCTATCTTTGAGTATCTATATTTATCGCACAGTGTTTTCATATTTGTTATTCCATTAGGTGTTGCTCCCATACCAAACCCTATATGTCCGCTAGCTATAATAGCTGCATCGTAATCTTTTCCCATCATATTAAATGTTATATATCTTACATATACTGCTGCTAATATTACTTGAGCTATAAGTAGTATTATAAGAGGACCTGCTAAGTCTATTAAATCCCATAACTTTAAATTAATAAGTGCCATTGCTAGAAATAGATTTAATGAAATATCTGATACAATAGTTATTTCATCAAATACTTTTTCTTTTTTATCATATTTATCTAATAAATTTCTAATTATTGCTGCTGCTATCATAGGTCCTAAATAGTATGGCAACTTATTTAATCCCATTTTTTTAAATAATAAATTAAATATTGTTCCTATTGACATAGCTAGTAATATTGTGAAAAATGCTTTTGCAAACTTATCACCATCTAAATAAGGTTTTTTATCTTTTAATATATCAATATTTTCTTCAAATGTATCTTCTGGCCTAGCTAATAGATTTTTCTTTTCAATTAAAGATTTAGCTATAGGTCCTCCTAAAATAGATCCAGCAATAAGTCCAAAAGTTGCCGCTGTTATTGCAACTGTAAATGCTTTTTCATTGTTTAACGTACTAGTAATAGCCGCACTTGTTCCATGTCCTCCAGTTAATGATGTCGATCCTGTCATAAAAGCTACTAATGGATCAATTCCTAAAGGTTTTGCAAGTACTATTGCTAAAATATTTTGTAAAAATATTAAGCCACTTGCTGCTATTAAAAATACTACAACCTTTTTACCACCTTGTTTTAAAAGTTTTAAACTTGCGTTAAATCCTACACTTGTAAAAAACATAGTCATAAAAAAGTTTTGTAAGGTCATATCAAAAGAAAATGTAGCTATGTTATTCTCCTTTAATATCAGAGCTATTATTGCAAATATTAATCCACCCACAACTGGACTAGGTATAGAATACTTTTCTAATATATTTATTTTCTTTCTTAATTTTCTTCCTATTAGTAAAAATAGAATAGCTATACCTATTGACTGTATCATATCTAAATTTAGTGTTATCATATTTTCCCTTCTATTAATACCATTGCAATTGCAATAGTTTTTTCATGCGAAAGACTTAGTTTTATATCACAGTCTTTGTAATTTATGTAAGGCGCTCCATATTCATCATTTAAAACTTCAATATCTAAAAAAGATATATTTCTAAAGCCTTTTTTTAAAGCTTTGGCTACTGCTTCCTTTGCAGCAAACCTTGCTGCATATGATTCGTATTTATTAAATTTTGATTCACAATAGCTTATTTCTTTTTGTGTAAATACTTTTTCCTTAAAACCTTCTTTTAAAAGAGCCTGTTTTATTCTATCGACATCTACTATATCTACACCTATTTGCATATTTTATACACCTCATATGCATTTTTTGTAGTTATGTCTATTACATCTTGATAAGACATCTCTTTTATTCTAGCTATTTCTTCTGCTACATAATGCGTGTAAATAGGTTTATTTATTCTTCCTCTAAATGGTGTAGGCGTTAAATAAGGGCTATCTGTTTCCAATACAACTTTTTCAATAGGTACTTTACTTAACATTTCTTTAGTTTTTCTGCCATTTTTAAAGGTTAAAACCCCACCTACTGATACATAATATCTATCTAGTATTGGTAATACTGCTTCATAACTTCCTGGGTAGCAATGAAGTACACCATACACATCTTTATATTCATCTAAAATTTCTATAGTATCTGCTAGTGCTTCTCTTGTATGAATTACAACTGCTTTATTTACTCTTTTTGCAAGTTCAATTTGCATTCTAAAGAATTTTTTTTGGACTTCTTTTTCATCTGTCATCCAGTGATAATCTAGTCCTATTTCACCTATACCTACTATTTTTTTATTTGTTTTAGCTAAATTTTCTAATTCTAGTAACTTTTCATCTGTAATTTTACTTATATCTGTTGGGTGAAATCCAATACTAGCATAAATATTGTCATTTTCATTTGCTATATTTATAGCTTCAATTGAACTATCATAATCCCAACCAGAACAGACTACAAATTCCATATTTTCTTTTATTTCTTTTATTATTTCTTCTTTATTATCCTTATATTGTATATCATTTACATGGCAATGAGAATCTACTAACTTATACATTATATTTCCCTAGCCTTATCTACTCTAACTGCGTATTTATAGTATTTTTTCCAATAAACATTATTTAAACTAGATAATATTACACCTTTTGATGATGAAGCATTGATAAATAAAGAATTTCCAAGATAAACTCCTACATGATTTACTCTATTTTCAGGTCTAAAATATAGAAGGTCTCCTGGTTTTAGTTCTGAGTTATCTACTCTTCTACCTTTTTTTACCTGATCAACACTAACTCTAGGTAACTCATAATTATTAAAAACTGATCTATAAACTCTTCTTGTTAGGGCACTGCAATCAATTCCATTTTTAGAATCTCCACCCCATTTATACTTAGTTCCTTCCCATTCTTTAAATGATCTCATTAAAGCTTCGTATAAAATGATATTATCTAATGCTTCATAATCATCATAAACCTCTTGTAAAAGCTCATCTGATTTTACCTTTATATAGTTTTCATCATAAACATATGATGCATCATAATTACCTGGATCATTTGCAAAAATGTCAGCTTCTAGTAAATCTATTACAATTTCATTTTTATTGCTATTATTTTCATTTTCATTTGCATATATACTAAAACTTAGTATTATAGGCAGTATAGCTATAGCTAATTTTTTCATATTCACCTCTTTTTAATACTCCAAAATTACATTAAGTGGTCCATCAGCTAAACTTGTTATTTGCATATCTGATTTAAATTCTCCACTTACAACTTTTTCGTACCTATTTTTTAATTCTTTTAAAAATTTATCATATATGAGTTTTGCACTTTCTGAATTTAGTGATTTTGTGAAATCCAAGCTAGTTCCCTTTTTATTTCTTGCATATAAAGAAAAATTTGAAACTATCATAATTTCTTTATTCTCTTCAACTACATTTTTTTTAAGTTTCCCACTTTCATCTTCAAAAAATCTAAGACTTAGTATCTTATTAATACTTTTATCAATTACTTTTTCATCAATTTTTTCATCTTCTATGCTAAACCCAACATATACAAGTATTCCCTTTTGTATGGTTCTTTTTATCTTATTATCTATTAAAATATCTGCGTATTTTACTCTTGATACTAATAACTTCATTATTTACTTCCAAAAGAATCATTTTTCTTATTAAATACAATCTCAATTGGAGAACCATCAAATCCAAAGTACTCTCTTAACTTATTTTCAATATATCTAGCATATGAAAAATGTATAAGTTCTGGATTGTTTGAGAAAAATACAAACTTAGGTGGCTCAATCCCAACTTGCGTTGCATAGTTTATCTTAACAGCTCTACCTTTTCTAGTAGGCACTGGATTTTGTGCTATCATATCTGATAATACTTGGTTTAACACTCCTGTTGATATTTTTTTACTATATTCATTTATTATCTTATCTGCTAAATCTAATATTTCATTAACTCTTTTACCATTTAATGCTGATATTGTAATAACTGGTGCGTATGCTAAAAATGGAATTTCTGCCTTTACTTTTTCTGTATATTCTTTTACCGAATTATTAGTTTTTTCTAACATATCCCACTTATTTATAGCTATTATTATTGGCTTTTTAGCTTCATATATTAGTCCAGCTACTTTTTTATCTTGTTCTGTTAAAAGTTCATTTACATCTAACATTAAAACACATACATCAGCTCTATTTATAGCTTTTATTGCTCTTAAGATACTATAGTATTCTACATTATCATCAATTTTAGATTTCTTTCTAATACCTGCTGTATCTATTATTGTATATGGCATTCCATTATACATAAATTGTGAATCTATTGAATCTCTTGTAGTACCCGCTATATCACTTACTATATTTCTTTCTTTATTTAGTATCTTATTTACTAAACTTGATTTCCCTGCATTTGGTCTACCTAAAACTGCTATTTTTAAACCTTCATCTATAGTTTTAAATTTATTATCTTCAAATTTTTCAACTACTAAATCTAACATATCTCCTAAGTTTACTTTATGCTCTGCTGATATTGCAACAACATCATAAAAACCTAATGCATAAAATTCTAATATATTATCTTTTTCTTTCATATAGTTATCTATCTTATTTACAGCAACTATTACTTTTTTATCTTTTTTTCTTAAAATTTCTGCTATTTCTTCATCTAGACCAGTAATTCCTACTTTACCATCAACAACAAAAATTATTACATTAGCTTCATCTATGGCAACTTTAGCTTGTTCACGAATTTTACTCATCATAAATTCATTATTTCTTGGCTCAAGTCCACCTGTATCTACTAAGGTAAATTTTTTATCTAGCCATTTTACCTCTCTATATAGTCTATCTCTTGTAACTCCTGGTTCATTGTTTACAATAGATACTCTATCTCCTATTAATTTATTAAATAGTGTTGATTTCCCTACGTTAGGTCTTCCAACTACTGCTACTATTTGTGACATTTTTTCTCCTTTATATCTTAATTATCATAATATCTCTTAGTTTTTCAAATTCTAAAAGTTCTTCTTTACTTAATTCTAATTTCATATTTATTTTTTCTAAAAAACTTTTTTCTAATACATCTAATTCATTATCTCTTATTAATTTTTCTACTAAATCTAATTTATCATAAGAAAATGAAATTAAATATTCTTCTTTTTCTACATACTCTATTAACTCTATACTTTCGTATAACTTCGTTGCAACTTTTGCATAAGCTCTAATAAGACCTCCTGCTCCTAATTTTATCCCACCAAAATACCTAGTAGCTATCATTACAAAGTTATATATATTTTTTCTTTCAAATATTTCAGCCATTGGTTTTGCTGCAGTATTTAAAGGCTCTCCATCATCATCATATTTAAAATGTTCTACCCCATTTTCTATAAGTCTATATACATAAACATTGTGTGTTGCATCTTTATGTATCTTATTTATATATTCAATAAAATCTATTGCTTCTTTTTTAGTTTTAACTACTTTTAGATAGCCTATAAACTTAGATTTTCTTTCGACAAATTCTATTTGTGAATCATTTTTTACAACAACCATAAAATACTCACAATACTTCTATATATGTATGAAAATATATTAGTATTTAATATGATTATTATTATTAAAAATGATACTATAGGATTTGATTCAATTCTATCTAGCATTTGTTTAATTTCATAAGGTACTAGAAGTCTTAATATTCTGCTTCCATCTAAAGGTGGAACAGGTATAATATTAAAGGCTGCTAAGCTCACATTTATTACAAACATATTAATCATAAATAGTCTAATATACTCATTATTTACATATTTAAATATTATTGCAGAAAATAAGGCAAGTAATATATTCATACTTATTCCAGCAATACTTACTAAAAATAGGGAAATATTCTTATTTTTTAATCTATATTCATTTATTGGGACAGGTTTAGCTGATCCTATAATTATAGGTGAATTAATTAAAAGTAAAATTGCAGGTAATAATAAGCCATTTAAATCAAAGTGTTTTATTGGATTTAAACTAAGCCTACCATTTATTTTAGCTGTATCATCACCAAAAAGGTAAGCTACATACCCATGAGCTAATTCATGTGATACTACTGCCATTAAAAATGCTAAAACTTTAAATATAGAGTTTAGTAAACTTTTACCAGTGAATATAGAAAAGAATATAAATAAGATTAGTATGTATTTTATATACGGGTATTTTAAATCATAATACTCTAACATATATCTATATTTTCTAAATTTATTCATCTTTTTTACCCACTACTTTTCTCATTTGTTCTACAACTTTTTCAAATTCTTTCTTATTTTCTTCATTTAAATCTGATAATATTTCATGAAGTTCTAATATTTGTTCTGGAGTTGCCATTTTACTTTCAATAACTTTTCCATTTACACTAGTAGTATTTTCATTTAATATTATTAAAAACTTTAAAATCCCAGTTTGTTTTAGTAAGTTTAATACTAATTCACATGGGTTTATTATAGTTAAATATTTATTATACTTTGTCTTATATAGCATTGTATACTTTGCAATTAGGCCTAAAAAAGTACTATCTAAGTAAGTTACTTTTGTAAAATCAAATATTGGAACATTTTTTGCTTCATCTAATATTTTAGTTATTTCACTTACATTTTTCATTGTAGCTTTTCCATCTAACCTTATTATATCTACACCATTATTTGTCGATAAAATTATTGTATCCATATTCTCCCCTTATTAAAAATCCATTAACCTATATACTCTATTACAAAAACCACATACTGTTTCAATATGTCCTTTTTCTTCTAATATTTCTTTTATTTCTTCTTCTTTTAAATTAGCCTTAACTAAATTTTTAAAATATTCATAACTACACATACATTCTAATTTTAGATCTTTATTATCTAATAACTTGTATTCTTCAATATTTTCAAATACTAAATTTGCTACCTTTTCTAATGTAAAATCATGTTCTAATAACTCGTTTAAAGAATATATTTCTTTTAATTTTTTTTGATATTCCTTAAATACATTTGTATCTGCTCCTGGCATTTCTTGAATAAATAAGCATGAACTTCTTTTTAATTTTTGTTTTTCATCATATACTATTCCAGTTTTTAATATTGTATTTAACTGTTCTGAATTTAAATAATAGTCTTCTATAGCTTCTTCTATAGACTCTTTTTCATCTATTGGTATTGTTGTTATATATGGTGTTTTGAGACCTAAATCATTTTCTATCATTAAGCTTCCTGTCCCTATTTTATATAACTGACTAAATTCTTCTAAACTTTTTGCGTTATTTATCTTATAAAGTAAATCATTATCTATTTTAACTGCTCCCATTATTTTTCCATCATATCTAGCAATTACTTTTGCATCTCCCAATAAACCGTCAGCTTTTAGAACAAATAATATTTTACCATTTTCATTTTTAATATTCATTGACATTATGCTAGCAATATTTACTAAAGCAATTGCAGAAGTTAAAAACATTTCGTCATATTCTGAATATTTTATTAGTTCTTTTACTAAGTTAGTTGTATCAGCTAGTATAAGTCTTACATTTTTTGATGTTGCTACTAAAATTTTTGACTCCATATCTACCCCTTCATTTATTTTTTACTTTTATTTTAGCATATTTTTAAAAAAAATATAAGGGTTCAATGTAGCGTTTGTACATTCTAAAATGTATAATTCAAATTTAATATCTCACTTTTATCTTAATAAAACTGCTATCTGTTTTTGTATTCCTAATTGTTTTACTACAAATAACCAAATCTTTATAATCTTTATAAAAAATAAGGACTATAGAATATACCTTTAGTCCCTATTTCTACAAACATTATATTTTTCTGCTTTATTTAATTTTGTGAATTTCTTTCTCTAGTTCAATTATTCGATTCATAACTTCATCAAAGTCCGGATAATCTCCAAAAAACATTTCTATCATATTCTTATAGTCTTCTTCTATTTCTTTTAATCTATAAGTATCTGGCACAAGTCTTATACTTTTGGAATTAGCTTCTTCATAATTCGCCCATTTTCTCGGATAAAATTTTTGTTTAAAAGCAACCACCTTTTCAAGAAGTTCTAAACTATTAAGGGCTCTATCCTTATAATTAGAGTTTGCAATACAAAACAAATCATAATAATGTCTAGCATATCGCTTAGGCATTGAAAGAGTTTTTGGTCTATTTGCTTCATGGTGAAGAATAGTTACTTTTTCCCAAAATGTTCGTTCTGGAAGGACTGTTTTAACCTCTATAAAATCACCATCAAAAAGTACCGGATAAATTTTCTTTAAATCTGGCACTATAGAAACCTTCTCAGAAGGCGTCCATGCCGCAAGAATTCCTATTTCCAATCTTACTGCATGTGTTAAATATGAAAAACGAAATGCTTTTGGATATTCAAACAAAATAGTTTGTGCATCACTTTCATCTATACTTACCTTAAATTCATCATTTAATAGTTTTTTTAAGTCTTTATTTATCTGAGGTAAAAATTCATTCTTTAAAAAATCTTGAGTCTTTTTATTAGAATTTTTATTAAATTTATCTTGTTTTGTATTTGTACGATTTTCCCATGGTTCATCAAGGCTATACCCAATAACTCTCCAATCCAATATTAAATCAATATCTTCAGAAAATCTGTGAATTAAATTAAAACATTTTGATAAACTAGTTCCACCTTTAAAAGTAAAAGCATTTTTCCATTTACATTCAGAAAAAAGATAATTAAGTATAAAGCACACCCAATAGTCTTTTTCAAGAACCACTTCATTTATACCAATTTTTTGAGAAGCATTTATTATAATTTGTTCTAATTCATCTTTTGTAATTTTCTTAAATTCAAACATATTTATTCCTCACATATTCTCTTTAAAAGTTGATATACCCAAATGCTTGTACTTTTTCCATACTCTATCAAAGCCTTTTTTTCTTTGTTAGATATTTTTTTTCTTAAAAAATCAACCTGCCTATCTGTAATTTTATCCTTTCCAATTGACTTAATAGCCTGTATAACCATTGCTGTAAATGTTGGCATTTTTGAAATATCTCCATTGTTACTATGTTTAAATTCGAGAGTTATATTTCCAAACTTAAAATTAGCATACCTCCCATCAGATATGTATGTCCATTTAGACGGAACTTGAGTAGATAAACCTAATAAATTAAGTGCTGCATTTCCTGATGGTGCAATCGTCCAATTATATTTTCTAGAAAGAGCATTTGCAACTTCATTTATAGATGGAGCTTCGTATTCTCCAATCAATTCAATATATTTTGGTTTATAGTAAATTCCATTCATAATACGTCTTATCTTTTTATCTTCTACAAGTCGATTCAATGTACTACGAATTGTTTCATAAGAAGCAATATCAAAAAAATCATTTGATATAAAAACTTTATTTGTACTTAAGTTATCTATTCTATTAATAATTTGGTCTTTGTAAGTCATATAATATATACCCCCTTTGCACCAAATATTATACAATATTTGGTGCAATATGTCTAGGTTAGATTTTTATTTTAAAATACTCGTTTTTATTAGAATACAGATAATTATAAAAAAATAGCTTTAAAGTTTTTTATCATTTATACCTAATCTTTTTTTTATTCCGTTTAGTACTTTAATACTTTATTTTATTAGTTTTTCACATATTTTTACTTTTAATATAATAAGTATATTGAAGTAAAGACTTTATTCCAGCTTGGTCTTTTGTAATGTATAAACGCCTTTGCACCAAATATTATACAACATTTAGTGCAATAAGTAATATACATTTTTATAAAAAAATCCACTCTATAGGTGGACTATCTCATATTTATTGCTTTTTCTAATTTTCAATTGCTAAATTATTCGAATAGTGCTAAAATGTGCGTATAAATTTTAAGGAGGTATATATTATGTGGAATGATTTTAAGAAATTTATTTCAAGAGGTAATGTTATTGATTTAGCAGTAGGTCTTGCAATTGGAGCAGCATTTGGTGCAATAGTTAAATCATTAGTTAGTGATATTATAAATCCAATTGTTGGTTTATTTATAGGTAGTACAGACCTTAGTCAATACAAGTATGTATTAAGAAAAGCTAGCGAAAACTCAAAAGAAATAAGTATTAACTACGGTTCTTTCATATTAGCCGTACTTAACTTTTTTATAATCGCTTTTATTCTATTTTTAATAATTAGAGCATACAATAAATTCAAAGAAGAATTAGAAAGTATAACTGCTAAAGAAGAAGAAAAAGTTGAAGAAGAAAAAGTAGTTAAACTTAGCCTTCAAGAAGAATTATTAACTGAAATAAGAAATTTATTACAAGAAAAAAATAACAAGTAAATTTTTAACATTTACTTGTTTTTTTCTTTGAGTATTTATCCAATATTTTAGCATTATATATTTCTGTACAACCACAGTCTATACATATTTTTATATAAAAAAGTTCTTTTTTTGTTATTGGTATAAACGAACTAATAGGTGAACTTGTAGTTATCGTTGCAGATTTAACTTCATAATTCATACTAGAACATTTTATACATTCATCAAACTTCATTATCCCTCACCTCTAAAATTTTTTTCAAAAATGATTTTCTATGTTTATCGGTTATTCCATATTTTATAATAGCCTCATAATGTTTTTTCGTTCCATAACCTTTATGATTTTCAAGGCCATAATTTTTATATACTTTTGCATACTCTTTCATCATATTATCTCTATATACTTTAGCAATGATTGATGCGAGTGATACAGTTAAATTTTTAGAGTCTGCTTTTACTAAAAATTCTTGTTTACCATTATAACCTTTAATCAACTTATTTCCGTCGACTATTACCATTTTATCTTTTATATCTAATTTCTCAAGTGCACGATTCATAGCTAGAAAGGTTGCATTTAATATATTAATCTCATCAATTTCTTTTTCAGAAGCAATACCTACAGCATAAAGTATATTATCAGATTTTATTATTTTTTCATAAAGTTCTTCTCTTTTTTTCTCGCTTAACTTTTTTGAATCATTAATTTTTTCAAATATATCTCTATCTTTATTAATATCTTTTATGTATGCACAAACTGCTACTACTTCTCCAAATAGTGGCCCTCTACCTACTTCATCAACACCTATTACATCACTATATTCTAACATCAAAATCACCTAAGTCAAAATTTTTTAAAGTTTTTATCATATCATCTGGCATTTCACATTTTAATTCTATTACATTATTTGTAATAGGGTGAGTAAATTTAAGATAATAACTATGTAGTTGTTGTCTTTTTTTAGAATTATTATCTTTAGTGTATAAACTATCGTAAAGTACTGGATAGTTTAACTCTTTTGCATGTACCCTTATTTGATGTGTTCTACCTGTTTCTATGCTAACCTTAACTAATGATATTTTATCATTAGATTTAATTTTTTCAAAATGGCTAATAGCTAGTCTTCCTTTATCTGTATTAGAACTCATTTTCTTTCTATTCTTTTTATCACGACCAATATAGCTTTTAACTGTTATTTTATCGTATTTAAAGTTTCCTTTTAAAATTGCTAGATACACTTTTTCTAAGTTATGACTTTTAAACATCTCCTGAAGTTTTAAATGAGTGTCATTATCTTTTGCAATAATTATTAGTCCACTAGTGTCCTTATCTAATCTATGTACTATTCCAGGTCTTAGTTTATCTATGTCAGATAACTTTTCAAATTTATTAACTAAACTACCAACCAAACTATCGTCGTTTGATGTTTCACTGGGGTGTACAACTATACCATAAGGTTTATCAACTACTGCTAAGTATTCATCTTCGTATATAGTTTTAATCTTTATATTATTTTCAACTATTTTAAGTTCTTTTTTTTCTATAACTTCTATTTCCACTATATCATCTAACTTTAATTTATAGCTTAGCTTAGTTTCTTCTCCATTTACTAATATTTTAGATTTTGAAATAATATTACGAGATAAGTTTAAACTACTTGATAAAAACTTATCTACTCTAATATTTTCCATTCCATCTATAACTTTTATTTTCATTTTATTTTTTCTCCATTATTTTACTTACTACAGCTATTGTCATAGCCTTTGGAGAAAACTTAGTAAGTATTACCATAATCTTATTCATAATTCCTGGTATTATTTCTGCCTTATTTTTATCTAAGTTTTTCATAGCAATTTCTGCTACTTTTTGTGCAGACATCGATTTTAAATTATTAAATAAAGAAGAAGCTTCTAAACTTGATGATTTAATAAAATTAGTTTCTGTTGGTCCAGGACTTAATACTGATATATTTATATTTTTACTATTCTTGTATTCATATCTAATGGCTCTTGTAAATGATAAAACATAAGCTTTAGTTGCATAATATACAGCCATTTGTGGCCCACTTGTATATGCTGCTGTTGATGCTACATTTAAAAGATAAGATTTTTCTTTTTGTTTTGTAGCTATTTTTAAATAAAGTCTCGTTAGATTTGTAAGTGCTTGTATATTTAGTTTTATCATATTATCTTGTTTTATTTGACTTGTTTCTAAAAATTTACCAAAATCACCAAATCCTGCATTATTTATAAAATACAAAAGATTGTATGAAGATATATATTCCTCTATTTTTTTTATATCTTCTTCTTTTAAATTTATTAAATTAATAGGCATATAAAATACCTTATTTTTAGTAATTTTTTCTAAAGTTTCTTTAGTTTTAATTAAATTTTCTTCATTACTTGATATTATTAATAAATCCGTATCTTTTTTTGCTATTATTTTTGATATCTCAAGTCCAATTCCACTTGTTGCACCTGTTATTATTGATATATTTTTCATTAGAATGCCTCAACTACTTCACCGTTATATTTAGAATTTATAAACTCTTTTACTTTTTGGCTTTGTAAGTGTTTCATAAGTTTTTTAATTTTTTCAGTATTTTCATTTCCTCTAAGAACTGTAACTATATTTGCATATGGAGATTCTTTACCTTCAACAAATACAGCCTTATCTTTTGTTATTTTACTAGCTAGTGCATTATTTGTATTTATTACAGCTAATTCTACCTCATCTAATCTTGGTCCTATTTGTTCTGAATTTAATTCTGTAATTACATATTTTTTATCTATTGATTTTATATCTTCTAAACCAGAATCTAATTTTTTACTATCTTTTAATTTTAAAATACCTGCTGTTTCAAGTAAGATTAATGATCTTCCTCTATTTGTTGGATCATTTGGTATTAAAATAGAAACTGTTTTTAGTTTATCTAATTCAGATATACTTTTTACTTTTGATGAGTAAATCTTTAAAGGTTCAACATGAACTGTCCCTGCTGATACCATGTCTATATCATTTTTCTTACCAAATTCTTCCATATAAGGTACATGTTGGAAAAAGTTAGCATCTAAGCTTTTATCTTTTAAGGCTAAATTAGGTTGAACATAGTCATTAAATACAACTATTTCTAAATCAATTCCATCTTTTTTTAGATCATCTTTTATTAAAGATACTATTTCTTCATGTGGTATAGGAGATACTCCTATTACTAATTTATCGTTTCTATCATTTGAACAAGCAACTAAAAGTAAACTAAATAATGCTAATGTTAATATGTTTATAATTCTTTTCATTTTATTTTCCCCTTTTCTTTTCAATTTTTTTCACAATCTTTGTTCCAAAGTATTGTATTATCTGTACTATTACTACTATGTATATTGTTGCAACATACATTATCTCTTTATTTCCTCTTTGATACCCTTTTATTATAGCCTCATTACCAAGACCACCTCCACCTACTACTCCTGCCATTGCAATGTACGATACTAAGGATATTAATGTAAGTGTTAATCCATTTATTATGCTAGGCATTGCTTCTGGTATTAAGATTTTAAGTATGATGTCTTTTGGCTTTGCTCCTATTGATATACCCATTTCAATTAAGCCTTTATCTACCTCATTTAAGCTTGATTCTATTATACGAGATATAAAAGGGGCTGTTGCTATTGCTAGTGGTATTATAAAAGCAGTTGTCCCATAAGATTTTCCTACTAAAAATCTAGATAATGGTATTAGTAAGACAATTAATATAATAAAAGGTATTGATCTTGTTATATTTATTATCAAAATATCAACTATTTTATGATAAACTAAATTTTCTTTAATCCCTCCTTTTTTACTAACCGACATAGATATACCTAAAGGTATTCCAATTAATGATGCTATTAACATTGATAAAAATAACATATATATTGTTTCTATAATTGACTTAAGCATTTAAAACCTCCACTTCTATCATATTACTATTAAACCATTTAACTATATCTTCTGATTTATCGCTTTCAAATTGCACTATTAGATACCCGACTTTTTCTCCATTTGATAATGTATTTATCTTTCCTCCAATTATGTTTATATCCACATTAAATTCTTTAGAGGCTAAAGATACATATGATTTAGTAGCATCTTTTCCTAAAAAGTGAAGTATATATGTACTTTCTCTAGGTAGGTCGTCATCTAATATACCTATTAATTTTTTAGTAAATTCTTTTTTAGGTTTTAAAAATATTTCTTTTACATCTCCACTTTCAATAATTTCTCCATCTTTTAAAACTGCAATTCTATCGCACATTTTTTTTATTACTTCCATTTGGTGTGTAATCATAACTATAGTAATATTTAACTCTTTATTTATTTTTTTTAATAAATCTAGTATATTATTAGCAGTTATCGGATCTAGAGCACTTGTTGACTCATCAGATAAGATTATACTAGGTCTTGTTATTAAAGCCCTTGCTATTGCTACTCTTTGTTTTTGACCACCACTTAATTTGTTGATATAGCTATTTTTCTTATCTTTTAATTCAACTAATTCTAAAACCTCATTTATTCTTTTTTCTTTTTCCTCTTTAGTTATACTTTTATCTAGTTCTAATGCTAGAGAAATATTTCCATATACTGTTCTACTACTTAGTAGGTTAAAGTGTTGAAATATCATTGATGTTTTTTTTCTAAGTTCATAAATTTTATCATCACTTGCATTTTTTAAATCAACATTATTTACATAAATTTCTCCACTGTCAATATCCTCTAATTTATTAAACAGTCTTACTAGTGTTGATTTACCAGCTCCACTAAGTCCTACAACTCCAAATATTTCACCCTCTCTTATCTCTAGGTTTATATCTTTTAAAACAGTTTTACTGTCATATGACTTAAATACATTTTTAAGTACTATCATTTTTCCTCCTTTAAAAAAAAATTCAGGCAGTGCCTGATTTTTTTAAATTTGCCTGGCACACGCAAATAGCTTGTACCATAAATATGTTACAAGCTTATATTACATGTCCATCATCATATTTTTTGCAAATTTTTTCATATAAATTTCTCCTTTTAATTTCGTTTAACTTATTATACTCACTTATTTTATTTTTGTAAAATATAATATATTTATAGTTTCATTAAAATTATTTATAGTTAACTAATTAGGCTTTATCATAATTAATTCTCTTTTGCTTTGTGTTAATAACTCATAACCATCTTTAGTAATTAGTAAATCATCTTCTATTCTAACACCGTATTTACCTTCTATATATAATCCTGGTTCTATAGTCATTAACTCATTAGCTACTAATTTTTCATTACCTAACTTAGAGCAATATGGCATTTCATGCACTTCAAGTCCAAAACTATGACCTAAACTGTGTCCAAAATATTTTGACATATTTCCATTTTCATCAAAGTAATCTCTTACAGCTTGATCTACGTCTTTTCCTACAACACCCTCTTTAACCATGCTAAATCCTAAACTTTGTGCATTGTATACCATGTCATATAGATTTTTTTCATCTTCTGATATATTATCTCCAAAAAATACTGTTCTAGTAATATCTGAAGCGTAACCTTGATATAGACAACCAAAATCCATAACTATAAATTCATTTTTCTTTATCTTTTTATCACTTGCAACCCCGTGTGGCATAGATGATCTATGTCCTGAAGCTACTATTGTTTCAAATGATTTATCATCTGCACCATTTAATCTTTGTACATATTCTAGGTGAGCTGCTATTTCTTTTTCTGTCATTCCCTCTTTTATTATCTTTATTGTTTCTCTAAATGCTATATCTGAAATCTTTGCTGCCATTCTTAATTTTTCTATTTCTTTTTCATCTTTAATTTTTCTAGCTTCTAGCATTTCTTTACCTGCTGGTACAAACTCGATACCAACAAAGAGTTTTTTGTACATTTCAAACTCTGCTACAGTCATAGACATATCATCATAACCTAGTCTTTTTACCTTATTTTCAACTAGATGCTTATAAAATATTTCTTGTCCATCTTTTCCTATTTGGTAAAAATCATAATTATTAGGTTTTGTTTGCAGTGTAGCTTGTTCTACATATCTAAAATCTGAATAAAAATTTTTCTTATCTTTAAAAACTATTGCCTGCCCTGTTGTTCCAGTAAATCCTGTAAAATATCTTTTATTAAAATAATCTGTTAAAAACATTGCATCTATATTTAGTTTATCTAATATTTTTCTTTCTTTATCCATTTTTTATCTCCCCTATTTTGCGTAATCAACTGCTCTTGTTTCTCTTACAACTGTTACTTTTACTTGACCAGGATATTGCATTTTTTCTTCTATTTCTTTTGCTACATCATGGCTTAATAAGATAGCTTCATCATCATTTACTTCTTCAGCTTTAACGATTAATCTTAATTCTCTACCTGCTTGTATTGCATAAGAATTCTTTATACCACTATGACTATTTGCAATTTCTTCTAATTGTTCTAATCTTTTTAGGTAGTTTGTTAAAGTTTCTCTTCTAGCTCCTGGACGGCTAGCACTTATTGCATCTGCTATTTGAATTATAGTTGCTTCTAAACTTAATTTTTCTACTTCATCATGGTGAGCTTCAACAGCATTTATTACTTCTACTTTTTCTTTTGAGAATTTTCTTAAAAATTCTGCACCATTTATAGCATGTGATCCCTCTTGCTCATGAGTAAATGCTTTCCCAATATCATGGAATAAACCTGCTCTTTTAGCTGCATTAACATCTGCTCCTATCTCAGCTGCTATTGCTCCTGCAATGTGAGCTACTTCTATAGAGTGTCTTAATACATTTTGACCATAAGATGTTCTATACTTTAATTGACCTAAAACTTTTAGAACTTCTTTAGGTAGTGTCGGAATTCCAAGTTCCATTATTGCACCTTCTGCTGCTTCATATATGCTATCTTCTACTTCCATTGTAGCTTTATCTACTAATTCTTCAATTTTTGTTGGATGTATTCTACCATCTTGTATTAATTTTTCAAGAGCTAATCTTGCAACTTCTCTTCTAACACCATCAAATGATGATAATATTACTGTTTCTGGAGTATCGTCTATAATTAAATCAACACCAGTTGCAGCTTCTATGGCACGAATATTTCTACCCTCTTTACCTATTATTCTACCTTTCATATCTTCATTAGGAAGTTCAACAACAGTAATTGTAGCATCAACAACGAAATCGCTTGCACCTTTATTCATAACTGTAGCTAAAACATTTCTAGCCATTCTTTCTTTTTCTCTTTCAAGAGTATACTCATAATCTTTAATTTTTAAAGCTTTTTCATGAGTCAGACTATTATCTAATTTAGTTAGAATAATATCTCTTGCTTCTTCTTTGTTTAGCTCTGCTATTTTTTCTAATTCAAGTTCTTGTCTGTCAATCATTTCTTGAAGCTCATCTTCTTTTTGTTTTACTTTTTGTCTTGCTTCATCTAACTTTTGCTCTTTTTCTTCTAACTTGGCATTTTTAAGATCTAGATTTTCTTCTTTTTTAACTATTCTTGCTTCTTTTTGAATAATTTCTTGTTTCATTTCTTTTATCTCTAAATCTAATTCTTTTCTTTTCTCTAAAATTTCTTCTTTAATTTTTAAATTTTCTTCTTTTTTAAACGCTTCAATTTCTCTAGTTAATTCTTTTTTATTTGCTTCAAATCTTCTTTTTGCATCTATTATTTTTAGTTCAAGTTCACTTAACTCACCAAACTTTGATTCATATTTCTTTTTAGAACTAATTACTAACATAACAGATAAAACTATAATAACTAAAGGTAAAATTGATAATATATAGTATAACATTTACCCTCCTTTTTATTTTTCATATATGGAGTATATTTTCCAGATATCATCATATTTTTTCCAAACTACATTAAAATAGTAGGTATCAAAAGAATTATTAATAAGTAAAAGACTATTTACCTTATCTTTTGTAACTACCCTAACGCTTTTATTTGGTATAAATATATTAATATTTTTTATATCATATTTTTTTATTTCTTTTAATATAATATTATTTCTTATTCCATACACAAAAAATTCATCTATTTTATTTTTTTCATTAAGCTTTAGTACATTTAAAAGCTTAGTTTTACTTTCATTAAATGTTTTAACAACATCACTTTCTGAGAATTTTTGTACACTCGTACATGATACTATTAAAAAAATTAATGAACCAATTAAATATTTTTTCATAAAAAACTCCATTGTAATTTTAACATAAAAAAAAAGCCTAGTCAATAGCTTTTAGTTGGAGGCAGTAATCGGAATCGAACCGATGTACAAGGTTTTGCAGACCTCTGCCTAAGCCACTCGACCATACTGCCACACAAGAGTTATTATACACAAATTAAGATAATATGTCAACCAAAATAAAAAACTACTCCCGTAGGAATAGTTTTTATATTTATTTTACTAATTAGAATTTATAAGTTAATCCAAAGTTTGCTTTTGCTTCGAATGTGCTGTGTTCGAATTTACCAAATTTAAATCCAGCTATGCTAACTTTTTCTATTTTAGTCTGGAATAATGTAGCATAATCAGTTACATCACTATTATCATCTGATAATTTAGTTTCAAGTTTTCTACTTATAACTTTTCCATCTTTATCTTTTTTAGCAACATACGCATATGAGAAATTATTTGATAATCCAGCACCTAAATTAAATACTAAACCTTCAGAAATTTCTTTTTCAAATTTAGCTTCGATTCCTGGTTTTACAGATAAGAAATCAGGTGTTTCATCTATTTGTTCATATTTGTATTCTGTTTTACCATTTGAATTAAGTTTAGCTTCTTGTTCCCATGCTTGTTTAACATTTAAAGCTAAGCTAGGCATTACAGAAACTTTAAATCCTTCTATATCTTTATGTAAATCAGCTGATAAAGTTAATTCATTTGAAACTGTCATGATCTTAGCAAGCGGTTCTTTCTTAATAGATTTATTTTCATCATCAAATCTATATCCTTCAAGGTGGAAATATCCATAATTAAATGTATCTTTTGCCATTAAATCAAGATATGGTTTAAACATATATTTAACATCCGCTTCTAATTTAGCATCAACTAATCCAGGTATTACTAATGTCTCACCATCTTTCTTAGTTTTTGTAATATTAGTTTCTATTAATGAAGGGAATTCTGGAGTCTTAATATATTTTTTAGTTTTACCTTCTTCAGCTACACTTTTTTCTTCCATTGCTTTTATACCTTTTAGGTATTCTAAGTTTAAATTAACACTTGGAGTTACTTTAACTTCTAATTTATCATTCTTGTAAGCTGTTTCTACAGATAATTTAGTAGCATTTGTAAATCCTTTAAGTTCTTTTTTATTACCTTTATTAAAGAAAATTTTATCTAATTTATTAAAGAAAATTTCATCTAAACTTTTATTATTATCTGCTAAAACTAAAGCTTCTTTTTCAGCATCCTTTTCATCTGTTTTTTGAACTAATGCTTTATTTCTAATTAATTCAAATTCAGTACTGAATTTAGGAGTTACTGTTACATCACCAAATGTTGCTTTAGCTTCAACTTCTAATCCTGATTTGTTTCCAAAATCTTTAGCTCTTACTTCTTCGATATCAAATTCTGTGTATAATTTAGATTTTAAATCTACACCTTTAACCTTTGCAGAAGCTCCTAATTCTAATTTTGGAGTATAGTGTCTATATACTTTATCTTTTGTTTCATATTTATATCTATCTTCTTCTTTTGGTGCATCCTTCTTAGCTTCATCTAATACTTTAACTACTTTCTTTCCACCTTTGAATGAAATTTCTACTGATGGAGTTGCATATAAATCAATTCCTTTGAAAACATATGAGTTTTTATCAGATATTATTAATTTATGAGAAACTGGTTGTTTATCAGCAGTTGCATCTACAAGTTGATCTTCTTTTCTTTTTGCATTATTTTTATCAATACCGCTTGAAGCTTCTTGCACTGCTTTCTTAAAATCTTCTTCAGGTTTAGATAAGAATTCGTTACCGTATACATATTCTACTGAACCTTCATTAGTGTAATCACCTAATTTGTAAGTTTCTCCTACTTTTTGTGACACTTCATAATCACCGAAGTAATTAGAATCATCAGCTTTTATTTTTGCACTTATTGCAGTTGTTGAACTTAATTCTAAGTCTTTAACCATTCTATTTTTATAAGTTACGTAAGCTCTTGCGTGGTCATTTTTCTTGTCTATTTTGTAATCGTCCCCACCAGCTTTAGTTATAATTGCTCCTAAAGTTACATCATGTAAATCAGATCTTAAAGCTTTAACTTCTAATTTACCTAAGTAGTCACCTGTTATAACATCTGTTACTTTGCTATCTTTATAGTTAACTAAGTGTGATCTTACTTCTGCGTCTACAACATCATCGTTATATTTACCAAACACTTCAACTTTTCCTTCAAAATCTTTAAAGTTACCTGTTTTTGTATCTCCATTAATCCCTAATTCTGCATTTGCTAAAGCTATAGTTGAGCATAAAGCAAGTACTGAAATCATTGTCTTTTTCATTTTTACCTCCCAAAATATGTGTGGTTTCTACCACTATTTTCTACATTTTACCTTTTTTTTTTGAATTTGTCTATATTTTTTTGATTTTTTTTTGGAAACTTTTGCTTTTTTTCATAAAATAAACCTAAGATCCCTGACAAGTTCTTAGTATATTATACATTATTTTCATATATTTTCAAGTTTTTTTTATATTTTTTGCTTTTTTTTTATATGTTTGTACTTTTTTTCAACAACTAAATATTTAGAAAACAAAAAACATAAATACATTAAACTCCAAACAAAGCCCTATTTTACTTGCTTTAATTTGTTTTTCACAATATATACCGTATTTAAAAATAATACACAGTAAACAGAGTAAACCAACACATAAATAATTATTCTTTTGTTAATCCAAAAGATATTATACATTATTTTTATATATTTTCAAGTATTTTTATTTTTTACATTCATCTATTAAAAAATTGTTTAGGTTTAAAATGAAGGTCCAACTAATTTCTCACATTATTTATATATACCACTAGCTATATTTTTTGCATGTTAAAGTTTGATATGCAACACATAAAAAACATGACAAACATCAATAAAATCAATAGGTTTAGAGATTTTGATAAAAAAATTTAAACCTATTTTTTTTTGATAATTCGCTAGAACTTAATAAATTCAAGTGTTCTAAACAATAAAAATTTGATATTATTAAAGTTGATATGCAACACCCTTTTTTAAAGTTGATATGCAACACTTTGGTATTCAAGAAAGGGTAAAAATGAAATTAAAAGATAGAATAGAAATAGAAATTAGATTAAGAGAAAATACTGGTATTAGAGAAATAGCAAGATTATTAAATGTTAATCCTTCAACAGTATCAAGGGAAATTAAAAAGAATAGAATGGTATGTAGAAATAAAAAAGTAATAGAATTAAATTATAGAGATAATGAGGAAATATTAGAAACACATCCATGTGAATTGCTAACTAAAAGCCCAAATGTCTGCAATGGATGTCCTAGATATATAAATAATCATTGCTACTATCACTATGTAATATACAATGCAGAACAAGCAGATAATAATTATCTTAAGTTAAAATCAGAAAGTAATTCTAAAATTAAAAATGAAGTAGTACAAATAGAGTTAAAAAAAGATATACAAAAACTGTTAAATTTAGGACAACCTATCTCACACATACATATATCATTAAAAGAAATATATAAAGACGACATGGTATCTATTCAAACAATATATGACTGGATAAGTAAAGGTATTGTTAAATATACTAAAAAGAAAATAAAGACTAGAGCAACTAATTTAAGTAAAGATAAAATAGAATATAAGAAAAGATTAGAGTTTTTAAAGAATAAGGAATTTCAAGATTTCGTAGAATATACTAAAGGCAAGAACTTAAATATAGTTGAAATGGATTTGGTATGTGGACCTTTAGGGAGTAATGGATACATACTAACAATATTTATTCCTAGAATACAGTTTTTAATGGCATATAAATTAAAATATAAAACGCCTTACGAAGTACTAAGAGTACTAGATGATATTGAAAATAAGATAGGGTATTCTATGTTTAAAAAGCTATTTGGAGTAATATTAACAGATAGGGGATCTGAGTTTTTAAAATTTAATGAAATAGAAATTAGCAAGAAAACTCTTAAAAATAGAACGAAAATATTTTACTGCGATGCAGGAACACCAACACAAAAACCATTTATAGAGAATATTCATAGATTATTAAGAAAAGTGTACCCAAAAGGTGTAAGTTTAGAGAATGTATCACAAGAAGATTTATACGAAGTAGTAAGTAATATAAATAGTTTAAAGAAAAAAGCATACAATAATAAAACCCCTAATGATATGTTTATTGAAACTTATAGTAAAACTTTACTATCAAAACTATCATTAAGGGCATATAATTGTGATGAAGTTGTTTTATTACCATTAAATACAACCTCTAAATAATTATAAACCAAATAATAAAAAATAACAATTAGAAAATCCCAAAGTGTTGCATATCAAACTTTAAAAGTATATAAAAAAAATACTAGGTGTTGCATATCAAACTTTAAAGTACAAGCTATATTTTTAACTTGAAAATAATTTCAAAAAGTGGTATCATATCTTGTATATCAAGATATAGAAAATTAAGACTAACTATTAAAAGTCAATAATAAAATTTAAATAATTATCTTAAAATTTATGCACAACAAAAATAACTATACTAATATAGAATTTTTTGAAATATTTATTTTAGTTCTACATAAGGTTCATTCTTTTTTAGAACAGCATAAATAATATGGCACATTTTACGAGCAACAGCATTAACAGCTACTAAATGATGTTTACCTTCAGAACGTTTTTTATCATAAAACTCTTTGAAAACAGTATCGTTAGTACATGCAATAAATGCAGCTTGAAATAAGGCTTTTCTTAGGTGTGTTGAGCCACGTTTACTTAAATGTCCATTTGTACCGTTAGATTCTCCTGATTGGGTAACAGTTGAATCTAAACCAGCATAAGCAACAATTTTCTTATCACTAGAAAATTTGTTAATATCACCTAATTCTGCAAGTATGGTAGCACCTGTTACAGGTCCTATACCAGGAATTGTTAGAATTGGAGTATTTAGGTCTTTGACTATTGACTCTATTTCAGATTCAAGAAGATCAATTTGTTCTTCAATAACTTTAATTTGTTCAATTAAACATTTAATTTGAATAGAGTAAGAATCAAGAGCAAAATTAATACCAAAGGAAGTTTTAGCTGCTTTTTTTAGATTGTTTAATTTTACTTTCGCAGAATTTTTAAGAGTAACATTTTTCAATACTTTTTTAAAATCGTTTGCTTTAAGTTTTTTAAAGTCTTCTGCAGTATTAAAATTAAGAAGTATTTCTTTAGAAGTTTGTCCAAAAATATCACTAAAATGTGATGAATATTCAGGGAATACTTGATCTAAGTTAGCTATAATTTTTCTTTTTAAATCACTTGTTTGCTCAATTAAATAATGTCTAAATCTAGTCATATTACGTAGATTTAAGTATTTTTCATCAGCAAGTGAAGTTGTTTCAAAATTGCCGTATCTAATAAAATCAGCAATCATAATAGAATCGATAATATCTGTTTTACGTTTTCTGATTTCAGTAGCACGACGCCAACCATCAGTTTGAATAGGGTTAATTACAATAATATTAAAACCTTTTTCTATTAGATATGAATATACTGATAGCCAATAATGACCAGTAGCTTCCATACCTACTAGAATATCATTTATTGAATATTTTTCTAATTTTTCAATTAAAGAATCAGTACCTTTAATAGAATTGGAAAAAGAATGAGCTTTAAAGATTGTATTACCATTATCATCAAGCAATGAAGCAACATGAGTATTTTTAGCAATATCAATACCTAAATAAAACATAAAATCACCTACCATTAATATATTTATAGATAGAAGTCCTCAAAGGCTGATAAAAGTCACTACCTTGTTCTAAATGCGAAGTACACTAATATGTCAACATCTAACTAATTCGTAAACACTTTATCAGAAGAGGCATCACTCTTAATAAACGAAGTCAAGCTACAAGGAGTAAACGATGTCACTCTATCTAATTAAGTATATTATATATATAAAACAATATATAAACAATATTATATAAATAAAATTTAACATATAGATTATCTAATTTTAGATAACTATATTATACAAGGAGTAAATATGAGAAAATTAGCAATTTTAACAAGTGGTGGAGACTCACAAGGAATGAATACCGCTATAAGAACCGTTGCAAAAGCTGCTATGAATAAAGGCTGGGAAGTTTACGGTATAAGAAGAGGATATAAAGGTATGTTAGATGATGATATCTTTAAATTAAGTCCTTTAGATGTTGCTGGGCTAACTGGTAAAGGAGGGACAAAACTTCTAACTGCAAGATTACCAGAATTTAAGTATCCAGAAGTTCGTGCGAAAGCTGCTGAAAATCTAAAAAAAAGAGGAATAGATCAATTAGTAGTAATAGGTGGTGATGGTTCATTTCATGGAGCACATTACTTATATGAAGAACATGGTATAAAAACTGTTGGAATACCAGGTACTATAGACAATGATATAGCTGGTACTGAGCAAACTATTGGATTTGACACAACATTAAATATAGTAAGTGATTTTATTTCAAAGGTTAGTGATACTGCAAAATCTCATGAAAGAACAATGTTTGTTGAAGTAATGGGTAGAAACTGTGGTGATATAGCTTTATTTGGTGGAGTTGCTGCAGCAGCTAACGGAATACTAATTCCAGAAGTTGAATGGAAAATAGAAGACATTGAAAATATAGTTAAAAGAAGAAGAGCTAATGGTAAAAACTATAATATAATAGTTGTAGCTGAAGGTGTTGGAAATACACATGAAATAGCAAAAGAATTAGCTACTCGTATGCCTGAATTAGATATTAGAGTAAGCGTAATAGGTCATATGCAAAGAGGTGGAGCACCTAGTGCTAACGATAGATTATTAGCAACTAAACTAGGAATAGCTGCTGTTGACATATTAGATAAAGGTGAACAAGCAGGTGTAATGGTAGGGATAGATAGAAATAATGTATCTGTACACAAATTATCTTACGCTTGGGAAAATTATTCATCAAAAAATAACAAAGATTTTTATGATATAGCAATGATGCTATCTGTATAATATAATAGGAGGTAAAATGCAAAAGCAAATTAAAATGACTAAAATAGTATGTACTATTGGTCCTAAAAGTGAAAAACCAGAAGTTTTAGAACAATTAGTTCTAGGTGGAATGAATGTAATGAGATTAAATTTCTCACACGGTGATTTTGAAGAACACGGTGCTAGAATAAAAACTATAAGAGAAATCTTTAAAAAGACAGGTAAATATGTAGCTATCTTATTAGATACAAAAGGTCCTGAAATAAGAACTGGAGCTTTTAGTGAAGGAGATGTTAAATATGAAGTAGCTACAGGAGATAAAATTGTTTTAACTACTGACTACGAATTCAAAGGAAACAAAGATAAAATATCTGTTTCATACAAAAATATGACAAAAGACTTAAAACCTGGAGATACTATCTTATTAGATGACGGTGTTATAACTTTAAACATTGATGAAATAAAAGGTGACGAATTATTATGTACAGTTAAAAACTCTGGATTATTAGGTCAAAAAAAGGGAGTTAACTTACCAGGTGTTTCAGTTTCATTACCAGCATTAGCTGAAAAAGATATAGCTGACTTAAAATTTGGTTGTGAAGTTGGAGTTGACTTTATAGCTGCATCATTTATAAGAAAAGCTTCTGACGTTGCAACAGTTAGAAAAGTATTAGATGAAAATGGTGGAGAATCAATTAAAATCATTTCTAAGATTGAAAACCAAGAAGGTATAGATAACTTTGATGAAATATTAGAATTATCTGACGGAATAATGGTAGCAAGAGGAGATTTAGGTGTTGAAGTTCCAACTGAAAAAGTTCCATTCTACCAAAAAATGATGATAGAAAAATGTAATAAAGCTGGAAAACCAGTTATAACTGCTACACAAATGTTAGACTCAATGCAAAAAAACCCAAGACCAACTAGAGCAGAAGCAGGAGATGTTGCTAACGCTATATTAGATGGTACTGATGCTGTAATGTTAAGTGGAGAATCTGCAAATGGTAAATACCCAGTAGAAGCTGTTAAAACTATGGCTAGAATATCTGCTGAAACTGATAAATTTGGTGTTAGAAAGAGAAGTTTTGATACTGAAATAACAGTTACAGAAGCAATAACTAAATCAGCTGTTTATTCAGGTGAAGCATTAGGAGCTAAATTAATAGTTTGTTGGACAAAAACTGGACGTTCAGCTAAGATGTTAAGAAAATACAATCCTACTATGCCAATAATAGCGTTAACAGATTCAGAAAAAACTGCAAGACAATTAGCTATTACTAGAGGAGTTAGAGCAGTATTAGCACAAGATTTAGATAAAACTGAAGACTTCTTCAAAAAAGCTATAGAAGTAGCTGGAAGTCATGCTGTTACAACTGAAGATGAAAACTACACTGGATTCAAAAAAGGTGACTTAGTAGTATTAGTTACTGGTATATCAGAAACAGGAACTACTAACACATTAAAAATTACTAGAATTGGTGAATAATAAATAAAATAAGTGGGAACTACTTAGTTCCCTTTAATTTTTTTTTTAAGGAAATGATATGGAAAAATTAGATGAACTAATTAAGGTTTTTAGTAGATTACAAGGTATTGGTAGAAAAAGTGCTATAAGAATTGCCTTCGATATTCTATCTAAAGATGAAAGCGAAATACAAAAAATGTTAGATACAATAAAATCATCATATGAAGCTATAAAACCATGTAGTATTTGTAATACTTTAACAAGTGATGGAATTTGTAATGTTTGTTCAGATGATAAAAGAAATAAGTCTATTATTTGTATAGTAGAAAATACAAAAGATGTTTTTGCTTTTGAAAAAGCTGGTGGGTATAATGGACTTTATCATGTTTTAGGGTCTAAATTAGATCCTCTAAATGGAATTGGTGTAGGGAGTTTAAATATCGATTCTCTTTTATCTAGATTAGATAATGTTTCAGAAATAATATTAGCATTAAACCCTGATATTGAAGGTGAAACAACATGCATGTATTTAACAAAAGTATTAGCTAATAAAAACTTAAAAATAAGTAAAATTGCAAGTGGTATTCCTATGGGGGGAAATATAGAATACACAGATATGATGACCCTTGTTAAATCACTTGAAGGAAGGACGGAAATAAAAAATGAGTAAAACATTCTTTACTTCTGAATTTGTATCACCGGGACATCCTGATAAAATATGCGATCAAATATCTGATGCAGTTTTAGATACTTGTTTAGAAGATGATGAAAATAGTAGAGTTGCTTGTGAAACTTTTGCTACTACTGGACTTGTTATAGTTGGTGGAGAAATCACAACAAATACTTATGTTGATGTTCAACAAGTTGCTCGTGATATAATAAAAGAAATTGGATATAAGCCTGGTCTTGGATTTGACTACGACTGTGGTGTAATAAATACTATTCACTCTCAAAGCCCTGATATATCAATGGGAGTTGATACAGGAGGAGCAGGAGATCAGGGTATTATGTTTGGTGGTGCAGTTAATGAAACAGATGAACTTATGCCACTAGCAATTACATTAGCTCGTGAAATCATAAGAAAACTTGTAGAATTGACACAAAAAAAAGTTTTAACTTGGGCTAGACCTGATGCTAAAACACAAGTAACATTAGAATATGAAGATGATAAAATAGTTGGAATAGATACTATAGTTTTATCAGTACAACATGATGAAGATGTTACTTTAGAACAAATTAAAAAAGATGTAAAAAACTTAGTTATAAAACCAGTACTAGAAAAATATAATCAAGATATTAGTAAAGTAAAACACTTCTATATAAATCCTACCGGAAGATTTGTAATAGGGGGACCACATGGAGATACAGGATTAACTGGTAGAAAAATAATAGTTGATACTTACGGTGGATACTTTAGACATGGTGGTGGAGCTTTTTCTGGAAAAGATTCTTCAAAGGTTGATAGATCTGCTGCATATATGGCAAGATATATTGCTAAAAACTTAGTTGCAAGTGGTCTTGCTACTAAATGTGAAGTACAATTATCTTATGCAATAGGTGTTGTAGAACCTACATCAGTTAAGGTAGATACTTTTTCTACAGGTAAATTAGATGAAGAAAAATTAGAAAATATTGTTAGAAAAGTATTTAAATTAAGTCCACGTGAAATAGAAAAACAACTATCCCTTAGAAAGCCTAATTTTAAGTATAAAGATCTTGCTAAATTTGGCCATATTGGAAGAACTGACATAGATCTTCCTTGGGAAAGACTAGATAAAGTTGAAATAATAAAGGAGATGACTAATGAAAAATAACATAAAAAAAATAATATTTCTTCTTTTTATTACTCTTTTTATGTTTTTATTAGTTGCATATTTTAAAAAACCAATTACTAAAGAAGTTGATACTACAATAACATATAACATATACACAAAGCCTAGCACAATAGATCCACATCAATTTAGAGATATGCTATCTGTTGAACTTATGAATGAGGTATATGAGGGATTACTAAGAGAAGATAAAGACGGCAATTTTATACCTGCACTATCTAGTTCATATAGTATAAGTGATGATAAACTTACTTATACATTTAAAATTAGAAAAGATGCAAAGTATAGTGATGGTTCTTCTGTTACTGCAGATGATGTTGTAAATGGCTTTATAAGAGCATTAGATCCACATACAGCTGCAAGATATGCTGAAATGCTATTTCCTATAGTAAATGCTGAAGAATATAACGCAGGTAAAGTTAGTGCCAAAGAAGTAGGAGTTAAAAAAATTGATGAGAATACAGTTGTTCTTAAACTTAATAGATTTGTCCCTTACTTTAACTACATTTTAACTCTACCCATATCTTATCCAATAGCAGATAAATTCAAAGATGATATAGCAGATATAAATACTGCCTTGTATAACGGTCCTTACCTTATTAAAAAAATGAATGATGATGAGATAATTTTAGAGAAAAATAAATTTTATTGGAATAGCAATAATGTTGAAATTAAAAATGTTAAATTTGCTGTGGTTAAAAATTATGCTGTTGTTGAAAATTTAATAAAAAATGATGAATTGGACTTAACTCGTCTTGAACCTTTTGATTTTGAAACAAAAAGAAAAAATAAAGAGCTTATGACATATCAAAATGGTCGTGCTTGGTTCATTGGTTTTAATATGGAAAATGAAATTCTTAATAAGGTTGAAAATAGACTAGCAATAAGTCATGCTATTGATCGTAATAAATATGTTAAAGATGTTAAAGATGATGGGTCTGTTGCTTCTAAATCTATAATTTCTACTCTTTTAGGAGATTATAGAAAAAATTATCCAGATAAAGATTTTTTTGAAGATAATATTAAATCAGATATATTAAAAGGTAAAAAATTAAGACTTCTAACAGGTAACACTACGTCTGAAGTTAAAGAGGCCAATTTTTTACAAGAAGAATTAAGAGTAAAATTAGGGTTAATTGTTGAAGTTCTAACTGTTAACTATTCTGATAGACTTGCATTAACAAGGCTTGGAAACTACGATATGGTTTTAGACACATATGGTCCTAAATTTAATGACCCATTAACTATGCTATATAGATTTAATAGAAATAAACCACACTTTAATGCTTGGAATAAAGAAAAGTATTCTGATTTAATAAAACAAATTGAAGTAGAAACAAACAAAGAAAAAAGACAAAAGTTAATAAACGAAGCTGAACATATACTAATAGATGAAGCTGTAATTGTTCCACTTTATTATTCTACTGAAAATTGGTTTATTAGAAATAAGTATAAGAATATAATAGTGCATCCAATATCTAATACTATGGATATACACGAAATAAAGGTAAAATAAAATTGGGAGTTTATCCCAATTTTTTATTACATACTCTTATCTATTAGTTAATTTAACTGGTAAACCATATGATGCAAATATATCTTCTGCTTTTATTATTTCTTCTTTTGTTGGTGTCTTATTATCTTTTAGTACATAAGTACGTTTCATCATTTCCCACTTTGGAGTTCCCATTTGGTGAAATGGTAATATATCAACACGTTCTACATTTGTAAATTTAGAGCAGTATTTAGCCCATTCATGTAAATCTTTTTCATCATCACTATAACCTGGTACTAAGACATATCTTAGCCAAACTGGTTTATTTATTTCTTGTAAATATTCAGCAAATTTTAAAGTAGGAGCTAAGTTTACAGAAGTTAATACTTTATACTTTTCTGGATTTATGTGTTTAATATCTAATAATACTAAATCTACATATTCTAATACTTCTTTTGCTCTATTTGTAAAAATATACCCACTTGTATCAAGTGCTGTATGTATACCATTTTCTTTACATAATCTAAATACTTCTTTAATAAAATCTGGTTGTGTTAAAGGCTCTCCACCAGATATTGTAATACCACCTGTTTTTATAAAATTCTTAATTTTAAAAACTTCCTTAAAGGTCTCTTCTGGTGTTAATTCTTTTTTATAGTCTTTAATATTCCAAGTATCCACATTATGACAATATAGGCATCTTAAAGGGCATCCTTGCATAAATAAAACGAATCTTATTCCTGGTCCGTCTTTTGTTCCAAAACTTTCAAATGAATGTATTAATCCTTTCATTTTCACTCCTTAATTAAAAAGCCAAGTGCAACACGGTTGCACTTGCACTTTTATGTATTTTCTTTTTTTATTACATCTTGTTAGATATTGTTCTGTTTATAACATCTAATTGTTGTTCTTTAGTTAATCTTACGAAGTTAACTGCATATCCTGATACTCTTATTGTAAGTTGTGGATATTTTTCTGGATGTTCCATAGCATCTTCTAATAAGTCTCTACCAAATACGTTAACATTTAAGTGTTGTCCAGTAGCTCCAAAGTATCCATCTAATAATCCAACTAGATTTACTTGTTTTTCTACTCTTTCTTTACCTAATGTATCAGGTGTTATAGCGAATGTATAAGATATTCCGTCATTTGCATCTTCAAATGGAAGTTTTGCAACTGAAGCTAATGATGCAACTGCTCCTGAAACGTCTCTTCCGTGCATAGGGTTTGCACCTGGACCAAATGGAGCTCCTGCTCTTCTTCCGTCTGGTGTGTTACCTGTCTTCTTACCATAAACAACGTTTGAAGTTATTGTTAATAATGATTGAGAAGGTATTGCGTTTCTATACATTTTATGAGATCTTATCTTATTCATGAATCTTGAAGTCATATCTACTGCAATCTTATCTGTTTCGTCATCGTTATTACCAAATGCTACATATGGAGCTTCGTTAACATAGTCAACTGCTAATCCTTCTTCATTTCTTATAACTCTAACTTTTCCAGTTTTAATAGCTGCTAATGAATCTGCTACTATTGATATACCAGCTACTCCAAATGCTTCTCTTCTTTGTAAGTCTGTATCTAATAATGCCATTTCATAGCTTTCATATGAATATTTATCGTGCATATAGTGTATCATGTTTAATGCTTTAACATAAGTTTCAGCTAACCAATCTAATACTTTGTCATATTTAGGGAACACTTCATCATAATCTAAGTATTCAGATGTTATTGGTTCAAACATTCCAGCAGGTGTTACTTGTATTCCTTTAATTTCATCTTTACCACCATTTATTGTGTATAATAATGCTTTAGGTAAGTTAACTCTTGCTCCAAAGAATTGCATTTGTTTACCAATTGTCATTGGAGAAACACAACAAGCTATACCATAGTCATCACCAAATTGTGGACTCATTAAATCGTCATTTTCATATTGTAATGATGATGTATCGATTGATGTTTGAGCAGCAAATCTCTTCCAGTTTTCTGGTAATTTTTCTGACCATAAGATAGTTAAGTTTGGTTCAGGTGCTGGTCCCATGTTGTATAATGTTTGTAAGTATCTGAATGATGTCTTAGTAACCATTGATCTTCCGTCAGCTGCCATACCACCAATTGATTCAGTTACCCAAGTAGGATCTCCACTGAATAATGCATCGTATTCAGGTGTTCTTAAGAATCTTATTATTCTTAATTTCATAACGAATTGATCTATAAATTCTTGAGCTTCAGATTCAGTTATTTTTCCTTCTTCTAAATCTCTTTGGATATATATATCTAAGAAAGTTGAAGTTCTTCCGATTGACATAGCTGCACCATTTTGGTCTTTAGTAGCTGCTAAGTAAGCTAAGTATAACCATTGTACTGCTTCATGAGCTGTTTCAGCTGGTCTTCTTAAGTCAAATCCGTAGAAATCTCCTAATCTGATTAATTGTTTTAAAGCTTTAACTTGTTCAGAAACTTCTTCTCTTAATCTGATCATTTCTTCAGTTACATCTCTACCATCTATTTCATTGTAGTCTTTTATTTTTTCTTCTATTAATTTATCTACTCCGTATAAAGGTACACGTCTATAGTCTCCTATTATACGTCCTCTTCCATAAGCATCAGGTAATCCTGTTACTATTCCTGTTCTTCTACAGTTTCTGATTGCTTCAGTGTAAACTGAGAAAACTCCATCATTATGAGTTTTTCTATATTTAGTATAGATTTCTCTTGTTTCAGGATCAGCTTCATATCCAAAAGCGTTTAATGAGTTTTCAACCATTCTCCAACCACCATTAGGGAAGATTGCTCTTTTTAAAGCTTCGTCTGTTTGTAATCCAACTATTTTTTCTAAATCTTTTTCGATGTATGCTGCACCGTATGCGTCAACTTGTGTTGGTAATTTAGTTTCTGCATTGTATATACCTTTAGCTCTTTCTTCTTTTAACTTTGGAGTTAATATATCCCAAAGTTTAGTTGTAGCCGCTGTTGGCCCTTCTAAAAAGCTTCCATCTCCAGTATATTCTGTATAGTTTAATTTAATAAAGTTTGAAACATCTATTTTTTCGTTCCATAACCCGTTTTTGAACCCTCTGTATGCGTCCATTCAAATCATCTCCTTAAAATTTTAATACATAACACTTATGTACCCTTACCTAATATAATTATACAACTAATATTGTTATATTTCAAACTAATGAAACTTTATACTAGCAATTATGTGAAATTTTTATTTTTTTCATTAAATTAAGCAATTTTGTTTCATATAGTGAAAAAACATCACTTTTCATCACTGTTTATAGCGTGTATAAGTAGCCCTATACATATGATATTAGATATCAAAGAACTTCCTCCATAACTTATAAATGGTAGTGTTATTCCTGTTGCGGGAAATAGTTCTAAATTTATTGCAACATGTAATATAAACTGATTTGTAATATTAAAAGCAACTCCAAATGCTATATATCTATTAAATTTATATTTTAATGAAAATGCTATATAAAACATTATAAATATTAAAATAGTAAATAATAATATTACAAATACCGACCCTAAAAAACCTGTTTCTTCTGCTATAGATGAAAATATATAATCTGTATGAGCTTCTGATAAATAGAAATATTTTTGAACTCCTTCTCCTATACCTCTACCTTTTAATCCACCAAGTTTTATTGCAAATACTGCTGCTTTTGCTTGTGTAGATGGACTTTTTAAAAAGTCTTCTATTCTTTGCCAAGCATAATTTTGCATAAGATATAAAACAAATACTGCTATACCCATAAGAAAAGCTAATCCACCTGTTAAAAGTACCTTATATTTTTCTTTTGCTTCTGATACTAGAAACATTAAATAAGCAATTATTAAATATTGAAGAGCTGATGTATTTGATTTTTCAGCCACTATACAAAATGTAAATAGCACTGTTAGCGCAGCAAAGTATATACTTAATTTTTTTATATTATTTTTAAGATATACCATATAAAAAGATAGTGTAATTATAAAAAATGGTTTTATAAGTTCTGATGGTTGAATACTAAAAGATAATATATTAATCCATCTATATGCACCTTTTATAGGTCTTGATATAAATCTAGGTAACAGCAGTAGTATTAAACTAACTACAACTATGAATATAATTTTTCTTTCATCTCTAATCTCAAAGTATTTAAGAAAAAAAGCTAAAGCTAAGGAAGCTATAAACCCTAATAAAATATACGCTATCCATTTATATATAAATAAATTTTCACTAGCATTATTCTTTATATTTATAGGTAAGTAAGTACTATTTATTGCTACTACTCCTACACTAATTAAAATAACTACTATTAAAATTAAAACTTTTTTTATATACGCTTTATTCATTCTTTTCTCCAAAATTACTAATTACTAATTGTTTAAATACTTTTCCTCTATGTTCAAAGCTATTAAATTGATCAAAACTAGATGTTGCAGGAGATAATAAAATATATTGCTCTTCTTTAAAGTCTATATTATTTTTTATAAACTCCATAACATTTTCTAAGTTATCTAAAACATAATGTTTATATCCAGTTTTATTAAATTCTTTTGTAAATTCTAATTTATTTTCACCTATTATTAAAGGAATTGCATTGATTTCATATATTTTTTCATATAACTTCGTATTATCTATTTTTTTATCTTTTCCACCAACAATAAGATACACCTTACTACCTTTAAAACTATCTAAAGCTACTAAACTAGATTCAACATTAGTACCTTTAGAATCATTTATAAAGTGTGTATTTTCTTTTACAAAAAACTCTTCTATTCTATGCTCTAGAGATTTTGCAATTTTTAAAAACTTTTCTATTTTTTTACTACTTATCCCTATTATCTTAGCTACTGCAATTAAAAATAACATATTTATAGCATTATGCTCGCCTTTTAATAACATATCTTTTTTAGCTATTATAACTTCATTTTCATATACTAAAT
Source organism: Oceanivirga miroungae (assembly GCF_902505095.1). Taxonomy (GTDB): domain Bacteria; phylum Fusobacteriota; class Fusobacteriia; order Fusobacteriales; family Leptotrichiaceae; genus Oceanivirga; species Oceanivirga miroungae. The sequence goes on from NZ_CABWIB010000001.1 coordinate 1,110,848, forward strand.
TTTCACCTTTATTTTCGATATATATTTTCTTTGCTAAAAACTTTTGATTTAATAAACTATTTACCATTTTTTCATTTTTATCAATTATCATATAATCATTTTCATCTTGATTTTTAAATATATTGAATTTAGTTAAATAATAATCCATAACCGAATTATATCTAGTTAAATGATCTGGTGTTAAATTTGTTATTAAAGCAATATATGGCTTAATTTTAGGATTATTTTCTAATTGATAACTACTTAACTCCAATACTATATAGTCATAAATATTACTGTCTATTACAATATCACATAAGCTATGACCTTCATTTCCACCAAGACTTGCTTTAAAACCAACAAAATTTAATAATTCATAAATTTTTGTAACAATGGTAGTTTTCCCATTCGTTCCTGTTATTGCTATAATTTTAGTTTTTTTATCAAGATAATCAAGAGCTAAGTCTATTTCAGATATTATCCTAATACCATTTTTAATAGCATACGATAATAGCGGATTTGCCCAAGATATACCTGGACTTTTTACAATTATATCTTCTTTTTCTATAAGCTCTATTGCATCAACACTTTTAATAGCTTTTTTATCATCTACAATAATAAAGTCTAATTTTTTACTTTTCAATAAGTTTACAGCACCTTGTCCACTTATTCCTAAACCTAGTACTACATATTTCATTTTATCGCCTTTTTTCTATCTTAACTTAAGTATAATAAATGCAATTACACAAGTAATTATAGTTACAATCCAAAATCTAATTGTAACTTTAGTTTCTGACATACCACTTAATTCAAAGTGATGATGTATTGGAGCCATTTTAAATACCCTTTTTTTATATTTTTTATAATAAAAAATTTGTATAATATCTGACATTACTTCTACTATAAATATAAACCCAGCAATTGGTAATAATAATTCTTGTTTTAAAAATATAGCAATCATACCTAACATTCCACCTAATGTAAGTGACCCTGTATCCCCCATAAACACTTGTGCTGGATAAAAATTATACCATAAAAATCCAAGCATAGCCCCTATTACAGAAGATAAGTAAACTGCTATTTCACTAGCACCTTTTATGTAATAAATATTTAAGTATTTTGAAAATTCTCTATGTCCTTCTAAATATGCTACAACTAAAAACAGTATAGATACTATTAAAATAGGTCCACTTACAAGTCCATCTAAGCCATCTGTTAAATTAACTGCATTAGATGTCCCAACTACAACTAAAATAACAAATATTAAAAATAGTATAGCACCTATATATATATATGAATTTTTAATAAGTGGATTTATTATAGAAAAATCTATCTCCTTATTAACCAAACCATATTTATATATGAATAAAAATGCTAAACCTGACATAAAAGTTTCTAATAGCAGTCTTAATTTTGCAGATAGTCCCTTTTTACTTTTAGTTAATTTGAAATAATCATCAGTAAATCCAATGCTTGTAAATAAAATAGTCATACTTACTAAAAATATAGTAAACTTATTATTAAAATTACCTGAAAATATCATAGCTATAACAATAGCTAAAATTATCATAATACCACCCATAGTAGGAGTACCTTCTTTGCTAAAATGTGTAGTAGGTCCTTCTTTTCTTATTTTATCTGCCACTTTAATTTTTTTTAAGTAACTTATAAAATAATTTCCAAAAACTATTACAAACATTAAAGATACAAAAAAGGCAATCATACCTCTTACTAATGTGCTTTCAAACACCCTTAAAAATCCATATGTTGATATGAATTTACTTGATATAAAATATAACACTATTTATCACTCTCCATAATTTTTTCTAATCTCATACCACGACTTCCTTTTAGGAAAATTACTTTATCTTTTAACATTGAAATTTCTTTTTTTATACTTAAAAGATCATTTGTTTTAGTGGCACTAATATCTATATTTGACATTAGTGGTCCATATAAATAAAGTTTTTTGTATGTTATTTTTTCTAAAATATTTTTTAAATCTTTATGATACTTTACTTCATTTTCACCTAATTCTAGCATATCAGCTAAAATCAGTACTTTTTCTTTATCTTTAAATATTTCATTTAAACTAAGTAAACTACACTCCATAGATTTTGGTGCTGCGTTATACGAATCATTTATATAAATATTTTCATCTTTTTTCACAATTTCAAATCTCATTTTTGAAATTTTTAAATTATTCAATTTTTCTAAATCTACTTTAACATTTAACTGATTTAAAACTTCTATACACAAGCTAGCATTTATTGCATTATGTTTACCGTATAAGTTTATATGATACTTTTTATTATTATAAAAAAAACTAGTTCCTAAATCATCTATTAAAACATCTTTTGTATTTACTTTTAATATATTATTACCACTTAATTGAGTTAAGTACTCATCTTCATTATTTACTACTACCTTGTTTTTAGTATGCTTTATTATTTCACTTTTAGCTTCAAATATCTTTTGTCTAGTTTTTAAAAACTCTATATGTGAATCCCCTATATTTACTATTATGCTATAATCTGGCTTACAAATAGATGCTAATAAGTCAATTTCTCCAACATGACTCATACCAAGTTCTAATACTATATACTTAGAATCTAGATCTGCATTTAATAGCGTATATGGAAGTCCTATATGGTTATTATAGTTTCCACTAGTCTTATACGCTGATAATAAACTAGCTAAGATGTCTTTTGTAGTTGTTTTACCATTACTACCAGTTATTGCAATTACAACTGCTTTTAGATATTTTCTATACTCTCTTGCTAATTCTTGCATAAAAGATACTGTATCTTTAACATACAATGCGTTTTTATACTCTATATCGCTTTTTTTATCATAAACCACAAAAGCATTTTTATCAATTGCTTCTTTTATATATTCATTCCCTTTATTTATAGCAAAAAAGATATCCCCAGATTCAATATCTCTTGAATCAATGGATATTCTCCCACTAAATATGTAATTTGTATTTAATAATTTATTTAATATCTCACTTTTATTCATATAATCACCTAATGAATTGTAGCACAAAACAGTCATAAAATCTATAAATATAGGTATTTATTTAAATATTTATTACCAATATGCTTATATACTGTTAATCACGCAGTTTTTTTAAAAGTTTTTCAACTCAAATTAAGAAACTTTGTTTTTTTATAAACTTTCTTAATTCAAACTCAAAAACTTTTAACTTTTTCTTTTTGTGATAGTACAATATTAAAAGAGGTGATTATGATGGAAAAATTAATAAATAGACCTAATTACTTAAACCAGTTAATAGAAAATAAAGACATAGATTTAATAAAAATAATTACAGGGATAAGACGTTCTGGTAAATCTAGCTTACTTCAACTATTTTATAACTATTTATTAGAAATTGGAGTGAATAAAAAAAATATAATACATATAAACTTTGAGTCTTTAAAATATTCAAATTTAAAAGATTATTTAGATTTATATAACTATATTAAAAACCATATAGAAAATGACGATAAAATATATTTACTCTTTGATGAAATACAAGTTATATCTAATTTTGAAAAAGCTCTTGAATCTTTTAGGTTAGATTTTAATTGCGATATATATATGACAGGTTCTAATGCATATATGTTATCATCTGAATTTTCAACATTAATTTCTGGAAGATATATAGAAATTAAAATGCTTCCACTTTCTTTTAAAGAATTTTTAAAATTCTATAATTTTGATAAAAATATTAGCAAAGAGGAAAAATTTCAAAATTATTTACAAATAGGTGGAATGCCTATACTACATAAGCTTGGAGATTTAAAAAGAATAAACCAAACACTAGAAGGTATATATTCAACTATCGTATTAAAAGATATTCTGCAAAGAAATAGTCAAATAGATCACTCTATTTTAAGTAGACTTATTTTATTTATCTGCTCTAATATAGGTAATATTACAATAAATAAATATATGCAAATGTTAGCCGCTTCATTTTTTATATACCCCATATCAAGATACGATATAAAAGGGAAAAATTTATTAAAAACTCTAGGTAAAAACTACATTGTGGATATTGGATTTAGAAATTTACTTCTTGGGTATAGAAATATGGATAGGGGTCATATTTTAGAAAATATTGTATTTTTAGAACTAATGAGAAGAGAATATAAGGTATATATTGGGAAAATAAATGATTTAGAAATTGATTTTATTGCAGAAACTCCCCAAAAGAAGATGTATATACAGGTATCAGAAACTTTAATAGATGAAAAAAACAGAGAAAGAGAATTAAATTCATTATTTAAAATTAAAGATAACTATGAAAAAATAATATTAACTATGGACAGAGATTTTGAAAAATCATTTGATGGAATAAGAGTTATTAACATAATAGACTGGCTTTTAGAAGATTTTTAAAATTTTACTTGAAATATCTTTATTTTATGATATAATGAACTGTAATTTTGAATTTATATACGAGTTTTCTTGTAAAAATATCTTGATTATGATATAATAAAAATCTAGTAAGAAATTAGGAGGTTTAAAAATGCAAGTATGTGAAGTTTTTGGAAAAAGAACTGGGCATGGTAACTTTGTAAGTCACTCTAATAGAGCAACTAAAAGAGTATGGAGACCTAATCTACAAGTTATGACTTTAGTTATTAATAACGAAGAAGTAAGAGTTAGAGTTTCAACAAAGGCTATGAAAACTTTAAAAGGTAAGAATCCAGACCAAGTTAGAAAAATATTAATGAAGAATAAAGAAAATTTAAGCCAAAGATTAGCTAAAATTTTATTTAGAGAAGCAGAGTAGTCTAGCTTAGTAAACTCTGTTTCTAATCGTTAAGTAAAGCTAGAATAATAAGATTATTCTGGCTTTTTAATTTAAAGGAGAAATTATGTTAGTATATTTAGTAAGACATGGTAAAACAAAATGGAATTTAGAAAATAGGATTCAAGGGCATGCTGATTCAGAATTATTAGAAGATGATAATTCTCATATATTAGCAGCAAATAAGCTAAAAGGTATAGAATTTGCTCATATTTGTTCATCTGATTTAAAAAGAGCATATGTAACAAAAAATAGGATATTAGATATTTTAAAAATTGATAGTATAGATTATAGATATGAAGAATTTAGAGAAGTTGGCTTTGGAGAATTAGAAGGTTCTAAATTAGATTATGTTTTAAAGAACTACCCAGATGTATGGGCAAAATATAAAACACTTGATCATAACTTTGATCCTGGTATTTATATAAAGGGATTTGAGTCCGTAAAAAATGTATATAATAGGGCATATAACAAAATACAAGAACTTAAAAAAATTTATGGTGATGATTCAAAAATATTAATTGTATCTCATGGATCTTTAATTAGTATTTTATCAAATCATAATAAAAAAGTAGATTATGCAAAAATACCAGATAATGGCTCAGTTACTATTTTAGAGTTTTAAAAAAGGTTAGTATTAATTACTAGCCTTTTTGTTATACTCTTCAACAATTTCTTTAATCTTTTTTAATTTCATATTATAGCTAATTTGTTTAGCTCTAACTATTTCAACAATTTCTCTTCTAGTCATTTGAAACTTATTATTTATCTTACTACCTTTTTTGTACATGTTAGAATGATTTTCTAAAACATTTGAAAGATAGGAATTATCTTTCGGTATAACTTTTGAAATTTTTAAAACAAATACATTTTGAGGTAATTTTCTTTCTTTAAATTTTTCTTCAAATGTTTTAACTGATCTATCTCCGTATTGTATAGCTGCTATTGAATCTACACTATCTAAACTTAGCTCTAATTTATCATCTTCAATAAGCTCTATTAAAACAAATTTTGATTTTAAAGCTACTGCATCAATATATTTTTCAATCTCATCTATTCTAGGAGCACCTAATTCTATTAAATCAACATTTTGGGGTAATCCCCTAGAAAAAGCTTTTAATACATTGTAAGCTCCTACACTATGTCCACAAACATATTTAATATCATCTTCTGAGAACTCATAATTATCTAAAAATTTAACTGCATCATCTCCATATAGTTGAAGATCAAAGAAGTTTTGAAGTTCTTTTTTTATTAAATCTTTTTCATTGTATCTAAAATCCACTAAGTTAGGATTATTTGTAAAGTCATATAAGCTGCTTCCATCTAAGTGTTTTCCAGTAATACCTGCTCCATGTATAAATACTATATTAGATTTTTTAAATATCTTAGTTTCTCTTAATTTTTCTAATTTTCTTTCGTCCAATCTAGTATAGTCTCCAAAACTTGATGATATTTTTTTACTAAATGACCCGTGAACATTATAGTTTTGAAATTCAGATATATTTTTTTCATTTATTCCACAGCCTACTAGAATTTCAACATTAGAATTTTTAATTTTTCTAATATTTTCTAAACCTAGAACTGCATTTTTCTCATGTCCGCTAGTAAGTATCCTTTTAACTTTCATATTTTCTAGTAAATCTATTGATTTAAAATAGTCATTAGCTACATCTATTGCTCTATGAAATACAAAATCTTTATTGTCTTTTTTACAAAGTTCTATCATTTTTTGTGTTTTTTCTATATCAATTTTGAAATCTTTATTAAGTGCTCCAAAAACTATTCCATTAGTATATTTTAATATTTTTTTTGCATCTTCATACATAATATTAAATTCTTCTTTAGTGTAATTAAAATCACCACTTCTAAGTCTTATCATAGAAACTAATTGTATATTCTCATCAAGAAGTTTTCTAGCTTTTTTTATAAATTCTAAGCTTGGTGTTAATCCACCTAGTAAAAGAGCTTGATTTAATTCAACTCTTGATATTATATCTTTAAATTTATTACATAATTTAATATCTTCTATATTATCTATACATACTTCTAACATTTTATACCATCATTTCTAAGACTTCTTTTAATTTTTCTATAAAGTAATCTATTTCTTCTTTTTCGTTATATTTACTAAAACTAATTCTAATTACACCATCTATATATTCTTTACTAAGATTTATTGCACTTATTACATTACTAACCTTAATTCTACTAGAACAAGCAGAACCTGTTGATATGTATATATCAAAACTTGATAAATAGTTTAATATAGCCTCTCCTCTAGCATTTTTAAATGCAATATTTAATATATATGGACTTGCATTTTCCTTACTATTTATTCTAATATCTTTTATATCTTTTAATTTTTCTAATGTATATTCTTTTAATTTTTCTACCTTTTTTATGTTAGCATAATCGATTTCTTCCATAGCTTCTAAAAACCCTATAATTAACTCATTAGCTAGTGTTCTTGGAACTAATATATTATCGTTACTCTTACCATATACCATATTTTTAAATTTAGTATTTTTCTTTAAGTATAATGCTCCTATTCCTTTTGGACCATGTATTTTATGAGAACTCATACTAATGGCATCTACATTTAATTTAGAAAAATCTACATCAATATGTGATAGGCCCTGTACAAAATCAGTATGGAAAATTGTATTTTTATTTATTCTTTTAACAGTTTCACTCAACTTTTTAATATCCTGTATTATACCTAATTCACTATTTACATACGAAATACTAACTAGTATTGTGTCATCTGTCATAGCCTCTACTAAGCTACTTTCTAAAACTTCTCCATACTCATTTACATCTAAGTATATTACTTCATATTCTTCTTCTAAACTTTTTGTGGTTTCTAAAATAGAAGGATGTTCTATTTTAGTAGTTATAATCCTTCCATTTTTATGTGCCTTAGCTATTCCTTTTATTAAAATATTATTACTATCAGTTCCTCCTGCTGTAAAATATACATCTTCACTTGGGACTTTTAATATTTTTTCAAAAATTTTCTTTTTTTCTTTTATTTTTTTAGATACACTATTTCCAAAATCATGTATAGAATTTGCATTTGCAAAATCATTTTTCATAGAGTTTATCATTTCCGTTATCACTCTATCACTTGCTTTTGTAGTAGCTGCATTATCTAAGTATATTTTTTTCATTTTATCCTCTATATATTCTATAATCTATTTCTGGGAAAATATTATCTCTTGATTCAATTTCACTTAACCAAGCTTCATCTATTTCATGATTTTTTAATGTTTCATATAGTTTAAATAGTCTATTTGTATGATCTGATATTTTCTTTTTAGCATATCCTACCATAGTACCTGTAAACATTATAAATTCCCAACAAGAAGTTTGAGCTATCAATAACTCTCTTGCCATTTGATTTAATGCTCTTCTTTCTAAATCTGAGTTAGGCTCCCATTTAGCTAATTCCATCATTTTTTGAGCTGCTTTATGAAGATGTCTGTATACATAATCATTCGAGCTATCTACCCAAACATCATAATAACCATTTGCTCCCCAACTTGACATACTAACATTTACAACTTGATTTAATGGATATTTATCAAGATATTTAGCTGGTGTTATTGAACTAATAGAGCTATTATGCATAAATCTAAATACATATTCTAAGAATATTGGCCCTTCATACCACCAGTGTCCATATAGTTCTGCGTCATATGGAGAAACAACTATTGGTTTTCTATACTTCATATTTTTAGCTAAGTGGGCTATTTGAGCTTCCCTATTAGATACAAAGTCTTTTGCATGTTCTTTTGCTCTTTGATGTGCTCTACTCGGACTATATAAAGCTTTATATGTTCCTTTTTTATCAGTTATTGCATGGTATTTAATACCTGTATTTCTTCTTACTCCATCACTATGTAAGAAAGGTTTTACATAGTCATAGTCTAATTCATAACCTGCATCTTTATGAAATTCTCTATATAAAGCATCTCCTGGATATCCTATTTCGCTTGACCACACTTGTTCACTTGATTCTAAATCACGCGCAAATGCTGCAACTCCATTTTCTGTATAACATGGTGCATATACCCCGTATTCTGGTTTTGGATTTGCATGAAGTAAGCCATGAGCGTCAACTAAAAAATATCTTATTCCACTTTCTGCCAAATATTTATCTTGTTCTGGATAATATGCACATTCAGCTAACCATATTCCTTTTGGTTCTTTCCCAAAATGTCTCATATAGTCTATTTTAGCTTGTTTTACTTGTGCATTAGCAACTTGCGGCATATCTTTCATCATTGGTAAAAAACCATGTGTTGCTGTAACTGGAATTAATTCTAAATTCCCCATATCTTGAAATTTTTTAAATACTGGTAATATTCTTCTATTATTTTCTTCAAAAAACTTTAATGATGATGTATATACTTCATAGTTATGTTTTGCAACTTCTAATATATCCTTATAGTCTTTTAATCTTTCTAATTCTGATTCACAGAATTTTATCATTTTATTCATATGTTTTACATATCTATCCATAAGTAAAGTATCATCTAACATATTAGCAAGTGTTCCTGATACTGTTAATGTAACATTAAATGGCACATTATCTCTTTTTAAATTTTCAAACATTTTTAGTAAAGGAATATAGGTTTCTGTAATCGCTTCATATAGCCAATCTTCTTCTAAAAATTCTTCATACTCTGGATGTCTAACGTAAGGCAAGTGAGCGTGTAATACTAAACTAAAATATCCATTCATTTTTTTAATCCTCCTATATCTTTATATTTTATTTTACCACCAAAAGTCATAATTGCAACAAATTTATACTAATTAATAGGTAAGTTTATCTAAATTGCTATTAGTATAAAAATATAGTTCATAGTCTTCTCTAGTATTTAATCTTTTAATTTCTTTTTTTATTTCTAGTAAATTTCTTTGTAATTCTTTTTTTGATTTATTACTTTTTCCTAGTTTTTCTATACTTTTTTCATATATTCTATTAAGACCCTCTATTAAAATATTATCATATTCTAACTTCTCATTTTCTCTTAATAAATGTTTTCTGTAAGCTTCTTTTTTATCTTCATACTCTTTTAACTTTAGAACATCTATTTTCCCGTACTTTAATTCAAAACTTTTTTCTAAATCGTCACCTAATTTTTTTAGATTTTCATTTGAAATTTTTTTATATTTTGTATCAGCTCCACTATAGATATCTTTATTAAAGTTGCATGAGAATACGAAAAAAAGCAGTATAAATCCTAATACTTTTTTCATAATAATCTTTCTATATTTCACTTCTTTGCATCATATTTCTATATTTTTTTCTATCTTGTTCTAATAAGATTTTCTTTCTTAATCTTAAATGGTTTGGTGTTATCTCAACCAATTCATCGTCTTTAATATATTCTAGTGCCAATTCTAGTGTGAATTTTTTAGCAGGGGCTAATTTAACATTATCATCTGATCCTGCTGCTCTCATATTTGTTAATTTTTTAGATTTACATGTATTTACTACTAAATCATTTTCTTTTGAATGTTCCCCTACTATTTGTCCTTCGTATACTTCATCTGCAGGTTCTACAAAAAGAATACCTCTAGGTTGTAAATTATTTAATGCGTAAGCATAAGTAGTTCCAGATTCCATAGCAATTAAAGCTCCCTTTTTACTTGCAACAATTTCCCCCTTATATTCTTCATATTCTAAGAAAGTATGATTCATTATACCAGTTCCTCTTGTTTCTGTTAAAAACTCATTACTAAATCCAATAAGTCCACGAGATGGTGCACGAAATTCTAGTCTTGTGTAACCATCAGAACCTTTTTCCATTGAAATTAGTTCCCCTTTTCTTGTACCTAGTTTTTCTATAACAGTTCCAACAAAGTCATCAGAAACATCAATAGTAACAAATTCAATTGGTTCTAATTTTTTCCCATCTTTTATTTTATATATAACCTCAGGTCTTGAAACTGCTATTTCAAATCCTTCTCTTCTCATATTTTCAAGTAAAATTGATAATTGTAATTCTCCTCTTCCTTTTACAATAAAAGCATCTGGTGAATCTGTCATTTCAAGTCTCATTGAAACATTATGATTTACTTCTTTTTGCAATCTTTCTAAGATATTACGACTTGTTACAAATTTACCGTCTCTTCCTGCAAATGGACTTGAATTTACCATGAATGTCATAGATAGCGTAGGTTCATCTATTTCAATTAAAGGTAATTGTCTTACATTATCTTTATCAGAGATTGTTTCTCCTATATCTATATGATCAATTCCTGCTATTGTTACTATATCTCCTGCTACTGCCGTATCTACTTCTATTCTTTTTAAACCATCATAAGTATATATTCTACCAATTTTTGCTTTTTTCTCTTCACCATTTCTTTTAATTACAACGATTTCTTCATTTTTACTAATTTTCCCGTTATATATTCTACCTGTTCCAAGCTTACCTACATATTCATCATATTCTGTATTCATAATTTGCATTTGTAAGTCTTCTTCTATATCTCCGCTAGGATCAGCTACATATTCTAAGATTGCCTCAAATAAAGGTTTCATAGTATCTGATTCATCTTTTAAGCTTTTTTTGGCATAGCCATTTTTAGCACTTGTATATACAACTGGAAATTCTAATTGTACATCATTAGCCCCTAATTCAACAAATAGATCAAATACTAGATTAACTATTTCTTCTGGATCTGAATTTGGTCTATCTATTTTATTTATTACAACAATAGGATTTAATCCATGTTCCAATGCCTGTTTTAGTACATATTTTGTTTGAGGCATAACACCTTCAAATGCATCTACTAAAAGTAATACAGAATCCACCATTTTTAGTATTCTTTGTACTTCTCCACCAAAATCAGCATGCCCTGGTGTATCGATTATATTTATTTTATATCCATTATATTTTATGGAAGCATTTTTAGAAAAAATTGTTATTCCTCTTTCTCTTTCTAAATCATTACTATCCATTACTCTTTCTTTTACTTCTTCATGAGAATTAAAAGTTCCTGATTGTCTTAATAGCGCATCTACTAAAGTAGTTTTCCCGTGATCTACGTGTGCTATTATGGCTATGTTTTTAATTTTTTGCATTATTTTCTCCTAAATTTTTTGCTGCTATATATAGAGGTAGGACTATAAAGAAAGCTCCTCCAACTAAGTTACCAATACCAGCGAATAAGAAATTGTGTAAAATTTCTAATATACTAATTCCTGAATTTAACATATATGCAGCAGGTAAGTATAACATATTAGCTACAATATGGTCGTATCCTAAAATTATAAATAACATTATTGGAAACCAAACTCCAAATATTTTACCAATACTATCTTTTGTACCGTATGAAATTATAGTAGCAGCGCATACTAATACATTACATAATATCCCTTTTAAGAATATTTCGTAAGCACTTGCATGTACTTTGTGTGCTGCCATATTAAATAAAAGTTGTTTACCTTCTTCTGATAATGTGTGTGTTCTAACTGTAATATATGCTATAAAAAGGCAACCTATAAAGTTGAAAAATAGTACTACTAATATATTTACTATATATTTTGATAATTTTTCTTTTTTATCAAATACACTAACAATACCCATACAACTTGATGTGTATAAGTCATACCCTAGTAAAACTATTACTATAAGTCCAACTGGAAATACACTAGCCCCAATAAATTTAGCAAATCCTGGATCTACTTTATACAAATTAGCCGATGCTACTATATTCCCAACTGATCCTAGAGCTATTAAGGCTCCTGCCATAAATCCTAATAGAGCTATTTTTATAAATTCTCTATTTATTTTTACTTCACTTTTATGAATTAAATATTCTACTAATTCCTTTGTGTCCTTCATTTTTCTAACCTATATTCCTCTTTCTTCCATAATGATTTTTATCTCATTTTCATTAATACCAACCATAGCTTCTCCTAAATTTTCAGAAATTTCTGCTAAAATTTTTGGATTATTATAGTTTGCAACTGCTTTTACTATTGCCCTAGCTCTTTTTTCAGGATCTCCTGATTTAAATATTCCTGATCCTACAAAAACGCCTTCAGCACCTAATTGCATCATTAGCGCAGCATCTGCTGGTGTTGCAACTCCACCTGCAGCAAAATTAACTACTGGAAGTTTACCATTTTCATGTACATAAACTAATAAATCATACGGTACTCCTAATTCCTTTGCTGCAAAATATAGTTCATCTTCATTCATATTTTGTACTCTTCTAATTTCTGAGTTCATTTTTCTAATATGTCTTACCGCTTGAACTATATCACCAGTTCCTGGTTCTCCTTTTGTTCTTATCATAGAAGCACCTTCATTTATTCTTCTTAATGCTTCTCCTAAATCTTTTGCACCACATACAAAGGGAACATTAAATTTTCTTTTATCTATATGGTTTTTATCATCAGCTGGTGATAATACTTCAGATTCATCTATATAGTCAATCTCTATTGCCTCTAGTATTTGTGCTTCTACAAAATGCCCAATTCTTGCTTTTGCCATAACTGGTATTGATACAACTTCTTGTATTGATTTTATCATAGCAGGATCACTCATACGAGAAACTCCACCAGCAGCTCTAATATCAGCTGGTATACGCTCTAAAGCCATAACTGCTGATGCCCCTGCTTGTTCTGCAATTCTAGCTTGTTCTGGTGTTGATACATCCATTATAACTCCACCTTTTAGCATTTGAGCTAAATTCTTATTTAGTTCATATCTTTTGTTCATTGTTGCTTTCCTTTCTTTCTATTCACCTCTACTATTTATTATATCATTTATTAATTTTTCATATTCTGATTGAAATGTACTTAATCTAGCTATAAAATCATAATGGATTATCTAATAATACAAGAATACAAATCTCCGGAATAATTTTTTTCACCTGCTAGAATATTTATAGTATTAGATTTTAAGTCTTTAGAAGTAAATTTATTTTGTCCCTTTATTTTATAAATTATGTACAATTCTATTTCTAAACTTTCTAATTGTATTTAATAAAGGACACAGCATAATTCAGCTATTTAGCTAAATATTTTTTCAATATATCTGTTTGTAAATCTATATTAAGACCTTTATTTTTATACCATTCATCTAGTATTTTATCATAATCTATTAAAGAGTTTTCTTGTATTTTAGTGTCATAGCTATCTCTCATTGCTAGAATACTTGGTTCTAACTTTGGCTTAGTATTTTTAATGTGCACATTTTTAACACTAACACCTATAGTAAGACCTGATACAATTTGGGTATATTCTGGTAGATTAAATAATTTTTTTAATTCTTCTTTACTATTTAATACTCCTCCTATTACAGTACAACCATAGCCTAAGTCATGAGCTACTAAATTAACTGTTGAAACCATTATACCTGCATCAACTTTAGCCATAGTGTGTATATCATCTAGATTATCTTTAAATTCTAAATTCTTTTTTTCAAAAGCTTTTTTAGTTCTATAAAAATCTGTTACAAAAAGTAAGAACACAGAAGCATTTTCTATGTGGCTTTGATTACCACATAGATTTGCAATTTTTTTTATTTTTTCACGATCTTCTGTATATATTATACTTGTTTGTTGCCCGTTATAGGCACTAGGTGCTTTTGTTGCATAGTATAAGATTTCATCTAGGTCTTTTTTTGATATTTTTTCACCACTAAATTTTCTTATTGACTTTCTTTCTAATATAGCATCTTTAATTTCCATATTATTACCAAATGTTTACCCTTTTTTCTTTTGGCATAAACATTTTATCTCCTTCTTTTATATCGAATGCTTCATAAAATTCATCTAAATTTTTAGGTTGCTCATTTGCTCTTAATCTTGCTGGAGCATGTACATCTATGCTAAGCAGTAAGTCTATATACTCCTCTCTAGCTTTCATACACCAAATTCTAGCAAAGTTTATGAAAAATTCTTTTACATCAAAATCCTTACTTCTTTTTAATGCTTCTAGTGAACAACTAAGTCCACCAGCATCAGCTATATTTTCAGATACAGTTAATGTACCATTTACAGATGAACTTCCAAATTTAATTCCATCAAATTGTTCTATCATTTTTTTAGCTTTTTCATCAAAAACTTTAAAGTCTTCTTCTGTCCACCAGTTATTAATATTACCTTTTTCATCAAATAAAGCACCATTATTATCAAAAGCATGTGATATTTCGTGCCCTATTACAGCCCCTATACCACCATAGTTAGAACTTTTTGATTGTTCTATGCTATAAAATGGAGCTTGTAGTATTGCAGCTGGAAAGCAAATTAAGTTTCCAGTTGGATCATAGTAAGCATTTACCATATTAGACGGCATATGCCATTTAGTTTTATCAACTGGTTTTGCTAAATCTAGTAAGTGATGTTCTCCTAATATTCTGTCAAATTCTATTACATTTTCAAAAAATGTTTTAGTTTCATCATATCTTAGTTTTATATAAATACTATCGTATTTATCAGGATATCCAACTAATATTGAAAAAGCTTCTAATTTTTTAATTGCATTTAAAGAAGTTTTTTTATCTAGCCATTTATTTTCTTTTAGTCTATCTTTGTAAACATCTATCATAGATACAACCATTTCTCTTACATCTTCTTTTGCTTTTTCACCAAAATATTTTCTACCATAGTAAACACTAACAACATCTTGATACATTGCTGTAGCATAGTAGTAAGCATATTTTTCTACAGATTTTTCTTTTTCTACACCACTTAAAAATCTACCATATGCACCACCTTCTATTCTCATTTCATTAGTAAGTGAACTTGTCATAGATAATATTAATTTTACTATTGACCATGATTTTAAAATTTCAAAGTTTTCTTCTTTTAATATTTCACTAAATCCTTCAAAAAACTTAGGTTCTGTTACTATTACAAATTCTGGTTCATATCCAAATAACTCGTTAAATAAATCTTTAAAGCTAATTGTTTTTGCATATTTTTCTACTTCGTAAAGTAATTTTTTATTATATGATTTTGTATAGTCTGCTAATTCGGTAGAATTTTTCATATCAACTTGTAATAATTCATCAAACTTAATAGTATCTTCTACTAATTTTTCTATTTTATCTTCGCTATATCCATACATTTTTAATATGTTTTTTGCCATTTCTCTATATTTATTTAATAAGGCGTCTTTTTTAGGGTTACTTTTTTCATAGTATGTTTTATCTGGTAGTATTATTTTTGGAACGTCTAAATAAAGTGCATTATTTACTGCATCTTTCATATCAGGTGATATACTTAAATGAAATGGTAGAGAAAATCCTTTTACATCCCATTCTCTTAATATTTTTTTATAGTCTTTAAAGTCTTTTAATTCTTCTAATTTATTTACATATTTTTCTAATCCTTTTACACCTTCAGCATCTCTTTTAGAAAAATCTTTTGTGTAATTATAGAATTTTATAAACTCATTCATCATTTCATCTTCATATGTTAGTTTTTCATTAAATTCATTTATTAAAGTATCTTCTGTTTTAATAACTAAATCATTAAATCCCCCAGCTGTTGGTCTATCAGCTGGAATTACAGCTGTTTCTAACCATTTACCGTTTACTGCCATATAAAAATCTTCTTTTACTAATTTACTATCTATCATTTATTTCCCCTTTTTTTAACTTCAATATCATGGCTTTTTTAGCTTTAAGCGAAACTTCTATTTTACCATCTTTATTTGATTTTATTTTTTTCTTTGATAATAAGTCTAAATATTCTTTATTTTTATTATATGAGTAAAAACTTATTTCATTTGAATTAAATGAATTATTTAATATTATTATATATGAATAATTTTTATCATATCTTTCGTAAATAACTACATCTTTTTCATTATCTGCTAATACTTCATAAAATCTACCATAAATTAAAGTCTTATTTTTCTTTCTAATGCTTATTATCTTTTTGTACCATGTGAATAAGCTTAAATTTGCTTCTTGCTTATATACTTCACCATGATTTACTATTGATGGATTTTTCTCGTCATCAAACATATACTCATCCCATAACATTGGTTTTCTGCACCAAGGATCAGTAGCACCCCACATAGCTAATTCATCTCCATAATATATCATAGGGGCTCCTATGTATGTCATTTGAAATACAGATATTAGCTTTAATACATCAATAGGTTTTACTTTAGAATTTATCCAATCAATACTTGTATTAGGATGATAACTAGAAGCCAAATCTGGTCTTATACCGTTATACCCTTTTTCTAGTTGCTTACCTTCTTCTAAATTTCTTCCTAACATATCATTTACTATTCTTGAGTAAAGTCTATCTGTATCATGTGATCCATTTAAGTTTTGCATTGCTTGCAGAGCTTGATAAGGATACCATGATCTTTTTTCACGTAGTTCATTGAAAAAATCTTGGCTACTTAGCTTATATCTATTACCGTATTCTTTTTTCTGATTTATAAAATATCCAATAACAGTTTTTAGCCATTCATAATTCATAAGAGCATCAAATTTGTTTCCCTTATTTATATCCATGCTTCCATTTCCCCAAATTTCAGCAGTTATATATGAATCTTTTTTTGTTTTTTTAAGTACATCTCTAAATTCTATCCAGAAATCTTGATTTTCCAAACAATTTGGTACATCTAATCTAAATCCGTCTATTCCATCATCATCTTTTATATCTTTTGAAACCTTATTATCTGGTCCTAATAACCATTTACGACAAACATTAAAGATATAGCTTTTATAGTCTTCATTAAAGCTATTAAATTCTGGTAGTGTTTTAATTCCTGCCCAAGATATATATGATAAGTTATCTCTATTATATTTTATAGTGTCTAATATTTCTTTTTTTGACATAGATTCATCTATTTTTTTGTGTTTTGAAAAGTCTGTAAACTTATACCAGTCCTTATAGATAGAATTTTCTCCATCTGCTAATACCATATTAAAGCTCCAATGACGTTCACTACTATGGTTAAATACTCCATCAAATATTACCCTTATATTATTTTTGTGAAACTCTTTTATTAAATCCACCATTATTAAATCAGATTCTGTAAATACCCAAGTACTAGGATCTGCAGTTTCCATAAATCCATTTTTACCTTTATTTTCACCTACAAGATTCACTTCTAATAGTTCTAATTCACTACTATTTTTAGCATTTTTACCAAGTACATCTATGTATGTTTTAACATTTTCAGAAGTATAAACACCATGTTTACTTCCACTTGTTCTAATAGTCCCTAAATCTGGTGAAATATGCCTAAAATCATTAGCTCCATATTTATGATTTTGGAATGAATAAAATACTGGATTTAACCATACTGCATTTATTCCAAGTTCTACTAAATAAGGTATCTTTTCCTTTATACCTTGTAAATCCCCTCCATACATTCTTGCGTATTTTAATGAATAATTAAGTCCTTTTTCGTATTCAATTTCCCATCTAACTTGACTTGAAAAATCACTTGTCCATCTATTATTATTAAACTCTTGTAAGTTATTATCTCCCCACTTATTAGTATCAATAAATCTAGTTTCACTTAATTCGTTCATTTTAAAGTTTTCTGGACCAAATTCATTAAATATTGGATCATTATATCTATTTGCGTTATAGAATCTATCTGGGAATATATTGTACCAAATAGCTTCTTTACTCCAATCTGGTATATCAAATATTTCTAAATTATTATCTTCATTTACTATATATCTTTTTATATCATTTTCAAAACTATATTCTTTACCGTTGTAGTAAAGTTTTTTATTAGCATCTTTTAGAATATATAATAGGCTGAATTCTTTTATTTTCTCATCAAATGTAATGATTCTTTTAAAATAATCAAATTCATTTTGAGTATTTGTATAACGCTCTAATTCTTTTACTAATTCATATTCGCTATCATTTAGTTTTATACTTATAAAGGCTCTTTTTATATCATTTATTTGTGTTCTTATTGTAAATTCATATTGATAGTTATTTATCTTATTTATTTCACACTTTAAGGCTTCTACTACAAATTTGCCATCATCTATACTTGCTTTTTCGTATAATTTACCAGTTTCACCAATAATTAATCTTCTATTATCGCCTTTTTCAAATTCACCATTTACAACAAACTTATATTCATAATAGCCTTCTTTTAAATTTAATAAAAAGTTATTATCTTCTAAGAAAAACTCTTCAGCAATCCAATTATTAAAATTTGCTGCTATTTTTACATCTATCTTATCTTTATACTCATTTTTTAATCTGTATAACTCTGCTTTTTCAAGTATAAATTCATTATCTTGTATAGTTATTACTATATCTTTCCCTTCTTGAAACCCACTTATTATTTTAGCATCTTTTTCATTTTCATCGATATATGCGTTAAAAACTTTAACAAAAGGTACTGTATGTGTATATGTAACACATTTACCGTTTACCTTAAATGAATAACTACCTTTTTTTACATTTGTCATAATATAGCTATATTTACCATTCTTATTAACTATATCTACTGTTTTAAAAATTTCTAAATTTTTAAAAATCTCTAATTTTATTATATTATCCTTCATTATCTATTCTTTCAAATATTTTTTTAGTTTCTTCTTCATAACCCGGTTTTTCAAGTAATGCAAACATATTTTTCTTATATGCTTCAACTCCTGGTTGATCAAATGGATTTACTCCATTTACATATCCAGATATAGCAACAGCTTTTTCAAAGAAATAGAATAAATATCCTAAGTTATATTCGTTTATTTTATCTATTGATATTTCTATATTTGGCACATTACCGTCAACATGAGCTAATACTACTCCTTTTTTAGCCATCTTATTTACATAATCTAATGATTTTCCTGCTAAGAAATTAAGACCATCTAAATCTTCCTCATCTTTTTCTATAACTATATCATTTATTACATTATCAACACTTATTATTGTTTCAAATATATTTCTTTTTCCTTCTTGTATAGCTTGACCTATTGAGTGTAAATCAGTTGAAAAACTTGCTGATGTAGGGAAAATTCCTTTTAAATCTTTACCTTCAGATTCAGCAAATAATTGTTTTAACCATTCTGCAATAAATTGTAATCTTGGTTCATAGTTTACAAATATTTCTATATCTTTTCCTTTTCTGTATAAGATATTTCTTATTGCTGCGTATTTCATTGCATCATTTTCAAAAAAGTTTTTATTAGATAAATCTATTCTAGCTTGATTTGCACCATTCATTAAATCATCTATATTAATTCCAGCTGCTGCTATTGGAAGTAATCCTACTGCTGTTAATACAGAGAATCTTCCTCCTACATTATCTGGTACAACAAATGTTTCATAAGCTTTTTTATCTGATAAAGTTTTAAGAGCTCCTTTTTTCTTGTCTGTTGTGGCATATATTCTACTTGCAGCTTCTTTTTCACCATATTTTTCTTCTAATAATTTTTTAAATATTCTAAATGCTATAGCAGGTTCTGTTGTAGTTCCTGATTTAGATATAACATTCACTGAAAAATCTTTATCCTTAACTAAGTTATATATATCAGTTATATAATTAGGACTCATATTGGTTCCAACGAAATATACTTCTACGTCATTAGTTTGATTGTAATAAGTTGGCAACATAAATTCGATAGCAGCTCTTGCTCCTAAATATGATCCTCCAATACCTATTACTACTAATGCCTTACTTTCTTTTCTTATCTTTAATGCAGCTTTTTTTATTCTTTCAAATTCTTCTTTATCATAATCTTTTGGTAAATCCATCCAACCTAAAAAGTCACTACCTAGAAAGGACTTGTCATCTAACATCTTATCTGCTACTTCAACAAAAGGCTTAATTGCTTCTATTTCTTTTTTATTTACAAATTGTTTTGTGTATTTATCATTAAATATCATAGTCAGTCTCCTTTTAATTTCTTTATTTACTCTAAATTTTATTCTAGCATATTTTTAATAAAAAATACATAGAAAAAAAAAGATTAGGCATAAGCATCTAATCTTTTAATTTTATTTATTTATTTTCTCCTCAATATACTTTATGTAATCATCTAATATATGTTCCACATTTACATTAAGGTACGAAAAAAGATCTGTTATAAAATGTCTATATTTATATGCTGCATAGACTTTAATTTTAGTACTATTTTTAGATATTTTATGGAAGGTAAAATCTAATTCAAACTTTATAAATTTGCTTTCTAGTATATAATAAAGTCTTTTATTTTCTATATTTTCTTTTATAGTTTCAGTATATATATCATCTTTTTCTACTATCTTTTTCCTATTATCAAATACAAGGTTATATATATCATCTATATTATATTCTAATTCATATTCTTTTTCTTCTACTTGCATATATTCCTCTATTTATTTAATATTGCAATAAGAAGTGCAATATCATTGTATGTAACTCCACTTATTCTACTTGCTTGTCCTATATTTTGTGGTTTAACATAACTAAGTCCTGATTTTGCAATGTTAGATAAACCCGTTACACTACTATAGTCAAAATTATCTGGAATTAACATATTTTCTAATTTTTTATAATTTTCTATTTGTTTTTCTTCTCTTTTTATAAATGCATCATATTTTGCATTTATTTCAACTTGTTCTTTTGTTAGTTTATCTAATTCTTTTACTTCAATAAACTCATGTAAATTATCATAATTTATTTCTTGCCTAGCTAAAAATTCATAAGCTGTATTGGGACTTGTCATAGCTGCATTTTCTTTTATTTTTGATAATTTTTCATTTGTTTCATTTGTTGGGTATATTTTAATACTTTTTAATCTTTTTATTTCTTCATCTATTTCTAATTTAACTTTTCTAAAATAACTAATAACTTCTTTTGGCATTATCCCAATTTCATCAGAGATTTCTAAAAGTCTTAAAAAAGTATTATCTTGTCTTAAACTTAGTCTATATTCTGCTCTTGATGGTAATACTCTATATGGCTCTGGTGTACTTTTATTTATTATATCATCTATCAATACCCCTATATATGCCTCACTTCTATCAATTACAATTTCTTTTTTGCCTTGAATTTTTCTAGCTGCATTAACTCCTGCTATAAAGCCTTGAGTTGCAGCTTCTTCATACCCACTTGTCCCATTTATAGTACCAGCAGTATATAGTCCTTCTATAACTTTTGATTCCATAGTATGTTTTAATTGGTATGATGGAATATAGTCATATTCTATAGCATAACCATATCTTAGTATCTTTGCATTTTCTAAACCTTTTATAGTATGCAGCATCTTCTCTTGTGCAAATGCTGGCATTGCTGTTGTGAATCCATTTACATATATTTCATCATTGTATTCACTTTCTTCTTCTAAAAATATTTGGTGATCATACTTATCAGGAAAGTTTAAAACTTTTCTATCTAAAGAAGGGCAATGTCTAGGTCCTTTCGTTCCTACAATTCCAGTAACTATAGGTGAATATTTTAAAAGTTCTTTTGCTACTTCTATAGTTTTTTTAGTTGTATAAGTTAGATAAGTTGGTCTTCCTTTATAGTTATTATTAACAGTTTCATATGAGAAAAATCTAGGGTCGGTATCGCTTTCTAATTTTTGTAGATTAGAAAAATCAATACTTTTTTTATCTATTCTAGGCGGTGTTGCTGTTTGGTATCTATCAAATTCTATACCATTTTCTTTTAATGATTTTGGTAAATCTACACTTGATTTTTCACCAGCACGACCACTTTTATACTTAACATCTCCTATTATATAGTAAGCATCTAAAAAAGTTCCTGTACAAAGTATTACTGCTTTTGCATAATATGTCATACCTAATTCATCTTTTATACCATAGACTTTTTTGTTTTCTATTAATAAATCAGTAATGGTCCCCTGTATTACAGATAAGTTTTCTTGCATTTCTAATTTTTCACGCATACTTAATCTATACTTTTCTTTATCTGCTTGGGCTCTTGTTATTCTTGCGGCTAGTCCTTTTGTATGGTTTAAATTTTTTAATTGTAAATTATTTTCATCAATAGTTTTAGACATTTGAGCACCTAATACACCAATTTCAGTAACTAAGTTACTTTTACCAGGCCCTCCTATACTAGGATTACAACTCATCAGTGCGATTTTATCTAAATATATTGTAAAAAGTGCTGTTTTTAATCCCAGTCTTGAGCTTGCAAATGCTGCTTCTATACCAGCGTGTCCTGCTCCTACAACTATAACATCAAAATTATTATCCATTTTGTCTCCATTTCTTGTTTTTATATTTATTTTATCACTTTATATTAACTTAGACAAATAAATTCTTTAAAAAACTAAAAAATGAATGTTGCTCTGTATAATTTTTTTGATTTAATGATTTTTCTAATTTTTCTACTAGCTTTTTCTGTTCTTGATTTAAGCCAACAGGAAGCTCTACTTTAAAAGTTACTATTTGACTACCTACATTACCTCTAAAGTTTAATCCTTTTGATCTTAGTGTTGTTTTTGTATTAGTTTGAGTACCTTCTTCTAGCTTGTATTTTTCTTTTCCATAAAGAGTAGGAATTTCAATTTCTTTACCTAGTATTGCATCTGTAAATTTAACTGGTACTTCTAGGTGAATATCTAATCCATTTCTTTTAAACATTTTATCTTCTTCAACATTTATTCTTAAGTATAAATCTCCAAATTCTCCACCACCTTGTGGATAATTACCTAGACTTCTAACTCTCATTCTAGTTTGATCTTCTATACCGCTTGGTATTTTAAATGTTTTTTCTATTTTTTCTTCCACATAAGCTAAACCTTGACAATTAGAACATTTTTCTTTTGCTACCTTCCCACTTGCCATACAATTATTACATTCTTCTGTTTGTTGTACTTGACCAAAAATTGAGTTTCTAACTTTTGTTACATATCCTCGTCCACTACACACATTACATGTTACAAACTCTTTATTTTTAGCTCCTGTTCCATCACAAACCGAACATTTTCCTTTTCTTGTATAGCTAACTTTTGCTTCATAATCAGATACTATATCTTTTAATTTTAAATTTATTCTATACTCTAAATCTTTTCCTCTAACTACCCTTTCATAATTTCTACTTTCGTATGAAGATGAAGAGCCTCCGAAAAATGAACTAAAAATATCAGAAAAATCAAATGAAGAACCATCAAATCCATTAAAACCTGAAAAGCCTTGACCTCCCATATTTCCGTTTTCAAATGCAGCATGACCATATGAGTCATACATTTGCTTTTTATTATCATCACTTAATACTTCATAAGCTTCTGAAATTTCTTTAAATTTAGCTTCAGCTTCTTTTTTATTATCTTGATTTAAATCAGGATGGTATTTTTTTGATAATTTTCTATATGCTTTTTTTATTTCATCTTTAGATGCCCCACGATTTAACTCAAGCACTTCATAATAATCTTTTTTTGCCATTATACTTTATTTCTCCTATTTTTTATAAGTAAATAATATGGGCAAGAGCTTTGCCCATATTCTATTAACCCTTTTTAGAAAATATCTTCGCTATTATATCTGTATGTAATGGATGATCTACTCCTATAGATTTAAACCAATCATCTAAGTCTTTATCATATCCAAAGTAAGCTTTTTCCACCAATTCTTTGTCATATTCATCTTCCATAGCAATATCTAATTTAGGTTTAGTATTTGTTTTAGAATTTTCTAAACTAGGTACTCCTAATGTCATTCCAATAGCTATTTCAGTATGTTCTGGGAGCTTAAATAATTTTTTCATTTCTTCTGGTTGTCTTAAAGCACCACCTATTATAGTAGAACCATATCCATAATTATGAGAAGCTATATTTATCGCATAAGTAATAATACCCGCATCAATTTTTGCCATTTGTTTCATAGCATCTAAATTACTTTCCATTTCAAGACCTTTTTTATCTAATACTGCTTTCACCTTATATAAATCAGTTACTAATAGGATAAATACATTAGAACTTGCAACTTGTGGTTGATTACCACAAAGTTTTGCAATTTCTTGTATTTTTTCTTTATCTCTTGTGTAAAGTATTGTAGTTAACTGAGCATTGAATGCGTTTGGTGTTCTTGTTGCTAAGTGTAATATATCTTTTAAATCTTCGTCTTTTACATTTTCATCTTTAAATTTTCTAATTGATTGTCTATCTAATATAGCTTTTCTTACATCCATTGTATTTTCTCCTTAGTTTACTATTTCTGGTTCTTCACTGTCATTTGAATTATTTGCATTTGTGTTTTGTTCTTGTGTTTTAGCTGCCTCTTGATAAACTCTTGTTGCAAAACCTTGAGCAACTTTAGCTACTTCATCGATTTTAGCTTTTATTTCACTTACATCTTCTGAATCTTTTACTTTTTTCAATTCTTCTAATGCCTTAGTTATATCTTCTTTTTCGTTTCCTTGTAATTTAGCTTCATTTTCTTTTAACATATCTTCAGTTGATATTAAAATTTGATCAGCTTGGTTTCTTACTTCAACTAATTCTTTGAATTTTTCATCTTCTTTTGCATTAGCTTCTGCCTCTTTTTTCATTCTTTCAATATCATCTTTTGTTAAGTTACTTGAACCTGATATTACTATAGAATTTTCTTTTCCTGTACCTTTATCTTTAGCTGATACATGTACTATACCATTTGTATCTATATCAAATGTAACTTCTATTTGAGGTATTCCTCTTTTTGCTGGTAATATTCCACCTAATGTAAATTCTCCTAATTTATGGTTATCAGCAGCTTTTGCTCTTTCACCTTGATATACAGCTATTCCAACTTCTGGTTGATTATCTACTGCAGTACTGAATACTTGTGATTTTTTAGTTGGTATAGTAGTGTTTTTATCTATTATTGCTGTAAATACTCCACCTAATGTTTCTATTCCTAATGATAATGGAGTTACGTCTAATAATAATACTCCTTTTACATCACCTTTTAATACTCCACCTTGTATAGCTGCTCCTGCTGCTACTACTTCATCTGGATTTATTCCTTTATTTGGTTCTTTACCAAAGTAATTTTTAACCCAATCTTGAACAGCTGGAATTCTAGTTGACCCTCCAACTAATAGTATTTCATCTATTTCACTTGGATTTAAACCTGCATCTTTTAATGCTATTGAAACTGGAGTTTTAGTTTGTTCTACTAAATCTTTAGTTATTTCATTAAATGCCGCTCTTGTTAATTTAGTTTCTAAGTGTTTAGGCCCTGTTGCATCTACTGTTATAAATGGTAGTGATACTTGTGTTTCTAATGTAGTAGATAATTTTTTCTTAGCATCTTCTGCTGCATCTTTCAATCTTTGATAAGCCATTTTATCATTTCTTAAATCTATACCATTTTCTTTTTTGAAGTTATCTGCTAACCAGTTTATTATCTTTTCGTCAAAGTTATCTCCACCTAAATGGTTATTACCATTAGTTGCTAATACTTCTACTACACCGTCTCCGATTTCTAGTATTGATACGTCAAATGTACCTCCACCTAAGTCAAACACTAATATTTTTTCATCTTTTTTCTTATCTAAACCATAAGCTAATGCTGCTGCTGTTGGTTCGTTTACAATTCTATCTACTTTTAATCCAGCAATTTCTCCTGCATCTTTTGTAGCTTGTCTTTGTGCATCTGTAAAGTATGCTGGTACTGTGATAACTGCTTCTGTTACAGTTTCTCCTAAATAGCTTTCAGCATCTTTTTTAAGTTTTTGTAAAATTTTAGCTGATATTTCTTGTGGAGTATATGCCTTACCATGTATATTTACTTTATAGTTTTCTCCCATATGAGTTTTAATTGAACTTACTGTTGATTCTGGTTGAGTTATTGCTTGTCTTTTTGCAATTGTACCAACTACAACTTCTCCATTATCTTTAATATTTACAACTGATGGTGTAGTTCTTTCTCCATCACTATTTGGTATTATTGTATAAGTTCCTCCATCCATTACTGCAACACATGAATTTGTTGTTCCTAAATCTATTCCTATTACTTTTGCCATATTAAATTCCCCCTATTATTTTTTATTTATTACAACCATTGCTGGTCTTATTACTTTACCTTTTAATTTATATCCTTTTTGTAATACTGATACTATTACATCATTTTCCATGTCTTCATTTGATACAGTACTTACTGCTTGATGAGAATATGGATCATATTTTTCATTTTCCGCAATAATTTCTTCTAGTCCTTCTTCTTTTAAGTATGTGATCATACCATTTTTTAACATTTCAAGACCTTCTAAAAGTGCATCCATATCATGATTTGATCTAGCAGACTGAGTTGCCATTGATAAAACATCTATGCTCTCAACTTGCTTCACTATTAAAGATTCGCAAGCATATTTTTTATACTCACTAAACTCTTTATCTTTTCTTTTTTTGTAGTTTTCAAAATCTGCTAATTTAATTGCATATTCTTTCTTCCACTCATTAATTTCAGCTTCTAGTTTTTCTATTTTATCTTCAAGGCTTTCTTCTTTTTCAACCTTATTTTCATCATTTATTATTTCTTCCACTTGCTCACTTATATTTTCTTCCATTTACACTCCTAACCTAATAACTTTATGCCCTGCATATATGATAGAGATTTTATTAGTATTTCGTTTACATATTGTAATTTTGCTATATTTTCTTTATAGTCCATTCTAGTTGAACCTACTATACAAATAGCTCCAAGTTCATTTTCATATTCAAACTTTGTGAATATTAAACTTAAATTTTCTAATTCCTTTATTCCTAAATCTGCACCAAATAACACATTTACTTCATATGTAGAAAATTTATCGTTTTCTATTATTGATTTTAAAATATTTTTAAAATTCTCTTTATCTTCTATAAACTTAAGACTTGATTCTAAATTTTCTAAATGTAATAACAATGATGTTTCATTTGCAATATGTAACTTAGTTGTATTATCACTTTCAAATCCTTCATCTAAACTCCCTATATTTAATAGAACTTGCTTTAACTCTACTAGACTATATCCATTTTCTTTTATTATGTTGTTTATATACTCACTTAATTTCTTTATTGTATACTCTGTCGTATAATTTTTTAAAATTAAATTTGCAGTTCTTACAACTCCAGATTCTGTTATAGCTACTATAAAGACTCTATTTTCATTTACATATACCATCTCTACTTTTTTTAATCTATTTTTTTCTAAAGATGGTTCTAAAGTAATTACTGTACTATTAGAAGATTTTGCTACTAATTCAGTAATTGCTTTTATTATACTACTTAATTGTTTACTTTTAAGTCCTTCAAAGGAATCAAAGCAGTCACTATACTCATCACATGAAATATACGGCATTATGTCATCGATATATTTTTTATACCCATCTTTTGTAGGAACTCTACCAGATGATGTATGAACTTTTTCTATAAGTCCCTTATCTTCTAAGTCTGCCATTGTATTTCTAATAGTAGCTGAAGATACTCCAACATCGTATTTTTTCTCTATTGTTCTAGAGCCTACACTTTCACCCGTTTTAATATAGTGTGCAATTATTGTGTATAATATTTGTTTTTCTCTATCATTCATATTCACACCTCTTGTTAGCACTCTTTATCGTCTATTGCTAATAGTATAATACTACTTTATTTTTACTTTGTCAAGAGATTAAAAAAAGAATCTACTAAATCTAGTAAATTCTCTTGTTTTCTAATAATATTCTTCTAATTCTTCTGTTGTCATATTCATTACTTCATCAACTGATTTACCAGCAACTAATGCTCTTACTTCTTGCCCTGTTATTGTTTCTTTTGCTCTAACTAGACTTGCTATTCTATCAAGTGCTTCTAAGTTTTGTTTCATTAGTTCTACTGTCATTTCATATCTTTCTTTTAATATTTTACGAACTTCTAAATCAATCTCACGATTTGTTTCTGAACTTATAATATTTTTATATGATTCTTGGCTATCTACCATGTTTATAGGCCCTAAGCTACTCATACCATAATATCTGACATAAGCTTCTGCTCTTCTTGTGGCATTTTCTATATCTGAACTAGCTCCAGTACTAATATCTCCCATTACTAATTCCTCTGCAACTCTACCACCAAAGCTTACCATTATTTCTTCTAATATCTTATTTTTTGAAACATACATCTCATCTTTTGGTAGAGGCATCATATATCCACCTGCATTACCACGAGGTATTATAGTTAGTTTATGAACTTTATCAGCATTTGGTAGTAGTGAAGCCATTAGTGCATGTCCACCTTCATGATAAGCTGTTAGTTTTAAATCATATTCACTTATCTTTTTACCTCTTCTACCTATACCCATTCCTATTTTATCTACTGCTTCATCAAGATCTTTCATAGTTATTTCTTCTCTATTTTCTCTTACAGCTAATATCGCAGCTTCATTTAAAATATTTGCTAAATCTGCTCCAACATAACCAGGTGTTATTTTAGCTATATCTTCTAATTTGACATCTTGACTTAATTTTTTACCTTTAGCATGTACTTTAAGTATTTCTTCTCTTGCTTTTAAATCTGGCGCTGATACAGTTATTTTTCTATCAAATCTTCCCGATCTTAAAAGTGCTTTATCTAATACATCTTCTCTATTTGTTGCAGCTATTACTATTATTTGAGTATCAGTATCAAATCCGTCCATTTCAACTAGTAATTGGTTTAGAGTTTGTTCTCTTTCCTCATTACCTCCAGATCTACCTTCTCCTCTTTTTCTACCAATAGCATCTATTTCATCTATAAAAATAATTGCTGGTTTAGATTTTTTAGCTTCATCAAATAAATCTCTTACACGAGAAGCTCCAACCCCTACATACATTTCAACAAATTCTGATCCAGATATATTGAAAAAACTTGCTCCACTTTCACCTGCAACTGCTTTTGCTAATAGTGTTTTACCCGTACCAGGTTCACCTACTAACATAACCCCTTTTGGAACTCTAGCACCTGCTTTAGAAAATTTAGTTGGATCTTTTAAAAAGTCTACTACTTCTTCTAATTCTTTTTTCTCTTCATCCAGTCCTGCTATATCTTTAAAATTTACATTTGGTTTTTCTTTAAGTCTTGCTTTTGCTTTACCCATTGTAAACGGATTTACTCCACCTTGACCTCCACCCATAATTCTTCTGCTTATAAACATAAATAAAGCAATTAATATTATCATAGGTAATATATTTAAAATTATCTGTACTATTATAGAGCTTGCGTAACTATTAACTGCTTTTAATTCAACATTTTTATCTTGAATTACTTTCATAATAGTTGTATCATCACCTATTCTATTAGTAATCTTTTTAGTTTCATACTCTAATTTAGCATCTATTGCTTTTCCATATATGTTATCTTCTTTTTCATATACTTCAGAAATATCACCTTGTTTTAGTTTTTCGATAAAATTAGTATAAGTAACCTCTTTTACAGAATTGTTGCTTATTCTATTTCCAAAGAAATAGTATGCAGATAATACTATTAAAAATATAGCTAAGAAAAATGTTAGACTTGATATATTAGGTTTTTTACCACCATTTCTTCTTTTTAATTCTTCAACTTTTTTTCTAAAAGCCTCTTCTTCTTCATCTTCTATATCTTTTTTTTCTTCTTTTTTTTCTTCTAACTTTTCTTCTTTATTTTCTTCTTTTTGTTCTTCTAACTTTTCTTTTTCGTTTTCGTTATTCTCCACTCTTATCCTCCTTTTTTATGACAAGATAATTTGAGTTCTTTTTTATATCTCTCGTAATTTTTTTAGAATATTTAAGATCTCCCACAGCTAAAATTCCTATATTAGAATCTATTATAGGGATCTTATTTTTTTTAATACTATCTACTTTTAGCTTTATTAGTATATCTTTTAGCTTTTTATTATCTAAATAATCGGCATTTTTTCTACTTCTTATTATAAGTTTATCTATGTCTTTTATATTATATATATTATATTCTTTTTTTTCAAGATAGCTGTAAATTTTATTATATTCTAATAAAGCTATACTATATCCATTTATACTAATTTTTTCATTTAATAGAATAGTTTTTTCGAATTCTTTTTTTTCAATTTCTTTTCTGTCTAAAATATCAAAAAAATTATATGAACTATACCAAACATACTTATTATTAAGATTTATTATTTTCCCATTTTTATTTTCTATACTTAATATTTCATCTATTTTGTTTGAACTAATATCAACATCAAACTCTTTTAATCTTTTTGAAATCTTTTCTTTTTTTAAAAATTCATCTGAATTTAGATTTTCAATAAGCCTATCAATATTATCTAAAAAATTTTCATTTATATCCTTCATTATTGGAAAAATTAAATTTCTTATCTTATTTCTACTATACTTATTTTCATGATTTGTGTAATCAATTCTATATTCAATATTGTTTTCTTCTAAATATTTTAATATATCCTCTTTTTTATCATCTAATATTGGCCTTATTATATTCCCTCTTTTTTTAGGAATCCCTTTTAAACCTTCTAGTGATGTTCCCCTTATCATTCTAAATATTATAGTTTCTACATTATCATTTTTATTATGACCTGTTGCTATATATTCAAAACCATTTTCTAGCCTTACTTTTTCTAGTATATTATACCTTAACTCTCTAGCTTTATCCTCAGAAAAGTTATCTAGCTTAATATCTTCTATTTTATAAAAAAGATTTTCTTTTTTAGAAAAGTTTAGAACAAATTCTATATCTTTATCTACATCTAATCTCACATTATGATTAACATAGCAAATACCTAAATCATGTCCTTCTTTTTTTAATTTATGGTATAAATATACTGAATCCGGACCACAAGAAAAAGCAATTAAAATTTTACTCATTTACTTTAAATCTCCCAGTTTATTTATTTTAACACCTTTATAATAGTATTTTATTATTTTTTTATAGTCATAATTTTTTTCATTAGCTAAATATTTAGCTCCCCATTGACTCATACCAACATTATGTCCATTACCTTTTCCTCTAATATATACATAATTTCCTATCTGCTTCATTTTGAAATTATTACTAGGAACATTTTTATTAGTTAAAGTTCTTCTTATAACATTTTTATTTAGATATGGTATTCTAGAATATGACATTTTAAACTTTTTCTCTAAATCCTTTAACTTTATCTTGTATTCCCATTTTTTAGAATTACTATAATCAGTTACACTTTGTAGATACGGTACTTCTTTATTAAAAACTTCTAGCGCTGATTTGGTTCTATCACCAGAACTTGAATGATAAAGTGCTAAAATCGGTACATTTTGATAAGTAATCACTTCATCTTTAGTTAAATCAACTGCTTTTATAACCTGTTTTTTTTCATTTCTCATACCACGATAAACTTGTGATAAATCAGAATCAAATATATCAAAACCAACATTTTTGTTGTTTTTTATAGTATTTATTGCATAAGTTCTTGCAGCTAAACTTTGTGCTTTTAGTGCTTCTAATCCAAAATATACAGGCATTTCTGCAGACACTACTGAGTATAGATAATCTTCTAATCCAACTTCATTTATTACATCTTTATTTTCCAATCTATATACTTTACCTCTATAAGGATTATTATTTACATAATATACTCCATTAACTTTTTTTATTACTGGATTATCGTAACTTAACTTTACTTTTATACTCATCCCATGTATTTCAGGATCATCAACTTCTTTTTTTAATTTAAAAATAATGCTCTCTAAATTTATACTCTCTTTTACTATTAAATTTCTTGTGCTCGTATCTTCTATTCAGAAAACACAACAAAAGAAAATAATAATGCTATAAAAGCTAATACTTTTCTCATTTTCATTTAATATGACCACTTTCTTTACGTTTTTTTAAATGTTCTTTATGCGTCTTAGAATAATATGTTTTTTTATTATATGTGAAAAAATATAAATAATTTGTTTTAATAGGATTAATACTAGCCTCTATACTCTCACTTGATGGATTTGATATTGGACTTGGGGGCAATCCCTTATATTTATATGTATTGTATAAAGAAGTATTTTCTAATAATTCTTTTTTAGAAACTTTTTCATCTAATATATATCCTAATGTTGCATCTGATTGTAGCATCATATTTTTATTTAACCTATTATGAAAAACACTTGATATATATTTTTTTTCTTTATCATTATCTATTTCTTTTTCAATAATTGACGCTATTTTTATTATATCATAAAATTTATTTTTATCATATTTTGATGGAGGATATTTTTCTAAAAATTCTTTTAAAATTTTATCAAGTATTTCATATGCGCTCTCATCGCTTGAAAAATAGTAAGTGTCTGGGTATAGATATCCTTCGAATATTTCATTATGTGGATAATAAAAATCATATCCGCTCATAGCTTTTAACATATCTTTTTTGTTAGCCAGTCCCAAACTATCTATTCTTTCTATTACTTTCTCTGAAGTAAATCCCTCGGGAATTGTTAAGCTTATATTATTAAATTTTGGATTTTTTAAACTTTTTAATATTTCTTGTTTACTCATATTACTAAAAAATTCAACATTTCCAGATTTTATATACCTATCTTCTTTTGTTACATAAAAGTAAAATTTATCTTCTATACCATAGTTTAAGCTTAATTCTTTGTATATACTACTTATACTCTCATTTTTTGATACAAATACTTTTTTACCTTTTACATTCTGTTTTTTTATAGTAATATTATATATTCCACTAATAAAAAATACAAAACATAGTATTATAGTATATTTAAACAATTTAATTATTAATTTCATCTTACTAACTATTATCTCCAACTAAAAACTTAACAAATCCGTATTTTATTTCTTCATAAAACACTATTTTTAAAATAGATAGTATAATAGGTCCTATTAAGACTCCTATTAGTCCAAAAAATCTCATTCCTAAATATATAGCTATTAAAGCAACTAAAGGGTGCATCTTAGCTCCTCCACTAATTAACTTAGGTTCTAATATTTGTCTTGTTGCCCATATCATAAAAGATAGCACTAATATCAATGTCCCAAATAAATAGTTAGAGTTTATAAAGCTAATTATACTCCAAGGTACCATTACCGCTACTGCA
This sequence comes from Oceanivirga miroungae, assembly GCF_902505095.1. Taxonomy (GTDB): domain Bacteria; phylum Fusobacteriota; class Fusobacteriia; order Fusobacteriales; family Leptotrichiaceae; genus Oceanivirga; species Oceanivirga miroungae. The sequence continues at coordinate 1,144,615 of NZ_CABWIB010000001.1, forward strand.
CCTACTAACGGAAGTGCATCCACAATACAAATCACAAAAGCATATAGTAGTATGTATTCTATATCATGAGTTATTAGGTTTATTATAGAAAAACCTATAAAAAGTTCTACAAAGCAAAGTAAAATAAGTTTTATTTGTGCTTTAATATATACAACTAATACATTTAAAACCCCTTCTTTTATTTCTTTATATTTTTTTAACCAAGATGATGGTACTTGTTTTTTTAAAAATTCTTCTATTTCGTTTTCATCACTTATTATTATAAAGGATGAAATTATCATTATGATTATAAATATAAGTATATTTGGAACTCTTTTTATAATAGAAAGTATTATACTTATTGTATTTAGCACATACTTACTTACAAAGCTAACTATTCTTTCAAGCAAGCTAGTTATGTATTCTCCCATTGATTTTGGTATATATTCTGAATTTATACTAGCCAAAAATTTCTTTACTTCACTTAAAACTATGTTTTGGTTATCTAAAATATATAAACTAAACTTGTATCCTTCAATAATGATACTGACTATTGCCCAAACTATAAGGGCTCCTATAGTTAGATAAAAAATTAGTAGCACTAATATTTTTACAACATTATTGTCAATTTTTAACTTATTTTTTATAAATTTAATTATTGGATTTACCATAGCAACTATTGCTAGTGAAAAAACAAAAGGTAATAAATAGATACTTATTTTAAAAACTAAAAATAGTAATATTAAAACAGATACTACATAAAATATACCATTAAACTTTTTTATATTAAATTCTCCCACTTTATTCTCCTAACATTTTTTTTAAATATTTTCCTGTATATGATAGCTCATTTTCACAGATTTTTTCAGGTGTACCATATGCTATAATTTGTCCACCATTGTCTCCACCTTCAGGCCCCATATCTACAATATAGTCTGCTGATTTTATTACATCTAAGTTATGTTCTATAACTATTACAGTATTCCCTTTATCGACTAAAGAATTTAAAACACTTAGTAATTTTTTTACATCCTCAAAATGAAGTCCTGTTGTTGGTTCATCTAATATGTATATACTATCTCCACTACTTATTCTACTTAATTCTGATGCTAGCTTTATTCTTTGTGCTTCTCCTCCTGATAAACTAGTTGAGCTTTGACCTAAACTTATATAGTCCATACCAACATCTATTAGTGTTTTTAATTTTCTATTTATACTAGGTATTTTTTCAAAGAAATTATATGCTTCTAAAACTGACATATTTAAAACATCAGATATATCATACCCTTTATATTTAACTTCCAGTGTTTCTTTATTATATCTTTTTCCATTACAAACATCACATTTCACATAAACATCTGGCAAGAAATTCATTTCTATTTTAATAATACCAGCTCCACTACATGTTTCACATCTTCCACCTTTAATATTAAATGAAAATCTACCTTTTTTGTACCCTTTCATTTTTGCATCTTTAGTTTCAGAAAATAGATCTCTAATATCATCAAAAACTCCAGTATATGTTGCTGTATTTGATCTTGGTGTTCTTCCTATTGGACTTTGATCTATATCTATGATTTTTTTAATATCTTCATAATTACTTATACTTTTATACTCTAGTGGATACATTTTGCTTTTATATACTTTCTCCATTAGTGCTGGATAAAGTGTAGAATTTATTAAAGTTGATTTCCCACTTCCAGATACTCCACTTATACAAGTAAATACTTTTTTAGGGATTTTTAAATTAACATTTTTTAAATTATTTCCACTACATGATTTAATTTCTAAATAGTCATTTGATTTTCTTCTTTTTTTAGGTACTTGTATTTTCTCAATCCCACTTAAATATTTACCAGTTAAAGATTTAGGGTTTCCCATAAGCTCTTTAGGTGTTCCCATTGCAACTATATTTCCACCATAAATACCTGCATTTGGTCCTATATCTATTAAATAGTCTGATTCTTTCATAGTATCTTCATCATGTTCTACTACAATTAAAGTGTTTCCTATTTCTTTTAATTCTTTTAAAGTAGCTAATAGTCTATCATTATCTCTTTGATGAAGACCAATACTTGGCTCATCTAGTACATAAATAACACCTGTTAGCTTACTTCCTATTTGTGTTGCTAATCTTATTCTTTGTGATTCTCCACCTGATAATGTTTTAGTAGCTCTTGATAAACTTAAGTAATCAAGACCTACATTTATCATAAATGAAATTCTTTCTTTTATTTCTTTTAATATTTCTTTTGATATGTATATTTCTTTTTCACTTAGTTTTAAATTATCAAAAAACTCATATGCTTTTTTTATATTTTCTTTTGTTACATCTATTATATTTTTATCATTTATTGTAATATTTAAAACTATCTCATTTAATCTATCTCCATTACAACTAGAACATATGATTTCTGTCATATACTTATTTTCTAATTCCTCTAGTAATGTTTCACTAAATACATCTTTTGACATATATCTTTTTTTAGCTAATCCATAAATACCCTCAAAAGTTTTTTTCCCATTATATTTATACTCTTTTGTATTTATATTAAAATTAAACTTATTAGAATTACCGTATAATAGAGTTTCTCTTTCTTTCTCATTTAATTCATTATATGTTTTATCTTTATCTATATTATTAGCTTTTAAAAAAGATAAAAACAAATGATAAGTCCAAGAATTTTTAGAAGTTCCTCCGCTAATATATACTCCACCATCTGATATTTTTTTATTCTCATCTAGAATTAGTTTTTTGGGATCTACTTCTAGACTACTACCTAAACCATTACACAAACTACATGCTCCAAATGGGGCATTAAATGAAAATAGCCTAGGAACTACTTCAGGAAATACTATATCTTCATGATTTACACAAATATATCTTTCTGAGTATTCTGATATTTCTTTATTTATTTGTATAGCTACTCCTCCATCAGTTAATTTTGATGCTATTTCTATAGAATCCGCTATTCTTGATTCTTGTTCTTCATCATCTTTTTTTACTAATATTCTATCTATTATTGCATATATATCATGTCTTTTATTTTTATCTAATTCAATTTCTTCATCTAAATCTAAAACTAGCGAATCAACTAACACTCTTTGGTATCCTTGTTTTTTCAAGTTAGCAAATACATTTTTAAATGCACCTTTTTTATCTTTTGCAATTCTTGCCATTATTATTAATTTATCTTTTTCATTGGTCTTTTTTATTATTTCTTCTTTTATTTCACTTAATGAAGTTTTTTGTACCTTTGATTTACAAATAGGACAATGAACTATACCAATATTCGCCCATAATAGTCTCATATAGTCATATATTTCTGTCATTGTAGCTACTGTTGATCTTGGATTTTTTGATACACTTTTTTGTTCAATAGATATTGCAGGCGATAGGCCTTCTATACTATCTACTTCAGGTTTTTTTACTTGAGATATGAACTGTCTTGCATAAGCACTTAGACTTTCTACATATCTTCTTTGTCCTTCAGAATAAATGGTATCAAAAGCAAGGCTAGATTTCCCACTACCCGATACTCCAGTTATTACTACCATCTTATTTTTAGGTATATCCAGAGAAATATTTTTTAGATTATTTTCTCTAGCACCTCTAATTTTTATATATTCTTGCATAACACACCTTCCTAAGTTATTATATCATATCAAATAATTTGTGTACATAAAAAAGCCACTCTTACCCTAATTTTAGGATAATTATGGCTTTTTTCACATTAATTAAATTTCTTTAGATTTTGTCTAAGCTTATCTAACTTATCATTTAATTCTTTTTCGATTCTTCTTTCTTTTTCTATTACATCACTAGGTGCTTTTTCCATGAATTTTTCATTAGATAATTTAGATACTACTCTTTGTAACTCTTTATTAGTTTTATTTATTTCATTTTCAATTTTTTCTATTTCTGCTTTTTTATCAATTAAATCCATTAAAGGTACATATATTTCAGTATTTAAAACAACTCTAAATCCAACTAATTCTGGAACAGTTACATCTGTTTCAATTTTTTCTATATTAGATAACTTATCCAATATTTTTGGATTTTCTAATAGGATATTTTTTTCTACATCACTATTTGTTTTAAATATTAAATGTATCTTTTTAGCTGGGCTTACATTTGCTTCTGCTCTAATATTTCTAACTGATGATATTATTTCTTGTAAGAAACTAAACTTAGATTCTATTTCGTCATCAATATATTTCATATCACCTTTTGGAAATTCTTGTAACATTAATGTATCACCTGATACTTTAACATCTTGCCATATATATTCTGTAATATATGGTATAAATGGATGTAATAATCTTAATGAGTTATCAAGTGTATGACGAAGTACATATTGTGCTACTTTTTTGTCTTCTAAATCAGTACTGTTATATATTCTAGTTTTAGCTATTTCTAAATACCAGTCACAAAAATCACCTTTGAAAAATTCAAATGCTTTTTTAATAGCATCGTTTATCTCATATGAATTCATATTTTCATCAATTTCTTTAGACATTCTATTTAATCTACTTAATATCCATTTATCTTCAAGTTTTAAGTTGTTTTCATCTATTTGTGTGTTATAGTCAAAATCACTTAAATTAGATAAACAGAACTTAGATGCATTCCATATTTTATTCATAAAATTAGAACCCATATCTACTAAGCTTTCACTAAATCTAATATCAAGTCCTGGACTTGTATTAAATAGTAAACTAAATCTTAATGAATCTGCTCCTTTATTTGCAATTAAGTCTAATGGATCTGGTGAGTTTCCTAAAGACTTACTCATTTTTCTTCCAATTTCATCTCTTACTATACCGTTAAAGTATACCTTTTTAAATGGTATTTCATCTTTAACATATAGGCTCATCATTATCATACGAGCTACCCAGAAAAATACTATATCTGCTCCAGTTATTAAACTAGTTGTTGGGAAGAATGTTTTTAAATCAAGAGTTTCTTCTGGCCAACCTAATGTTGTAAATGGCCATAAACTAGATGAGAACCATGTATCTAATACATCATTATCTTGTCTTAATTTTTTATCCTCTCCTGCTAATTTTTGAGCTTCTTCTAGGTTTCTTGCTACATAAAGATTATCATTTTCATCATAAAAAGCTGGTATTCTATGTCCCCACCATATTTGACGAGATATACACCAATCACGAATATTATTTAACCAGTTAAAGTATATTTTTTCCATTCTTTTTGGACTTAATTCAATTTGTCCGTCTTCAACAACTTTTATAGCCTTTTTAGCAAGTGGTTCCATTCTTACAAACCATTGTTTTGAAACTCTTGATTCTATAACACTACCACATCTATAGCAATGTCCTACTGAATTTTTATGAGCTTCTACTTTTTCAAGTAATCCTAGATTATCTAAGTCTTCAACTATTTTCTTACGAGCTACAAATCTATCTAGACCTTCATATTCATTACCTAATTCATTTATTTTAGCATCTTCTGTAAAAATATTAATAAATTCTAGATTATGTCTTTTACCTACTTCAAAGTCATTTGGATCATGTGATGGAGTCATTTTTACTGCCCCTGTTCCAAATTCCATATCTACATAACTATCTTCTATTATAGGGATTTCTCTATTTACTAAAGGTAATATTACTTTTTTACCTTTTAAGTGTGTGTATCTAGGATCTTCTCCATTAACTGCAACAGCACTATCTCCTAACATTGTTTCTGGTCTTGTTGTTGCTATTATTAAATACTCATTTGAATCTTTTATAGGATATTTAATATGCCAAATGAAACTATCACTTTCTATATGATCTATTTCATCATCAGCTAGAGCTGTTTTGTCCTTTGGACACCAGTTTACAATGTATTCTCCTCTATATATTAAATCATCATTATATAGTCTTACAAATACTTCATTTACTGCTTCGTTTATATCACTATCCATAGTGAATTTTTCACGTGTCCAGTCAAGCGATGCTCCTATTTTTCTAAATTGCTTTGTTATAATATTCCCGTATTTTTCTTTCCACTGCCAAGTTCTTTTTAGAAATTCTTCCATTCCTATTTCTTCTTTACTTGTACCTTCATCTTGTAGCATTCTTTCAACCTTATTTTGAGTTGCAATTCCTGCATGATCAGTCCCTGGTATCCAAAGTGTATTATATCCACTCATTCTTCTATGTCTAATAATAGAATCTTGTATTGAAATATTTAATGCGTGTCCTATATGTAGTATACCTGTAACATTAGGTGGAGGTAATACTATAGTGTAACTTGGTCTTGTATCTTCATTATCTGCTACAAAATATTTATTTTCTTCCCAAAATGAATATAGATCTTTTTCTACATTACTTGGTATATATGATCCATTATATTTTTCCATTCTTATTCCTTTCCACTTATATATGTATATTCTATGTTGTACCTTTTATTTAAATATTCTAACATTTGAAGCCCTTTAAAATCAAGTACATTAGTATATATTATTTCACTTATATTCTTATCTATTAGTATATTTTTCAGACTATTCTTTATATCTACTATATTATTTTCATTTAAACCATTAGGTAAATATATTTTAACTTCCATTTCACTAATTTTTTTTATAGCTATTAAATTTATTTCAAAATTATCTACTAAAAATAGTGATTCTAATAAATATCTTTGGTTTTTTGCTTCTACATAAGTATCATAATAGTTTTCATAATGTATTCTATCTAAAAATTTAAATTTATCTATTAAAAGACAAGAATAATTATTTATATCTTTTCTAATATAGAAATTAAGATTGTATAGATTTTTTCTAGAATCTATTTTATATATACTATAGTTTAATATAGCCTTATCTATTTTTTTCATTTCTTTAAATAAGTTATCTATATCAACATCAGAGTCTAGCTTGTAGTCTAATATTAAATACGAGTAAACATCATCATCTAATGATCTTGGTGTATAATTATATGTAGAGCCATATTTTAATAAGTTTAATAATATTATTTTTCTTGATAGATAGTAGTAAGGAACTGTTTTATCTAATTCAACTTTAATATAGAAATACTTTTTATCTTTATTTTTTTCATATATTATTTCAGATAAATTTTCCTCTAGAATTTTTAATTCTTTTTCCTGTTTTTTTGTATCCTTATTTTCAGAAATTAAGTTATATATTTCCTCTAACTTTGATATTACATTAAACACATCATACTTATATTCAAAATATTCGCTTTTATCTCTTTCTATTATTAAAAATATTTTTTTTAGTAAACTTAGCGTATCTATATATTTAAGCATTGATAAATAGAAGGTATCTGTTTCTATTCTATTTATCATAGATATAAAGGGATTAAAGTCACTTTTAACTGGATCTACTATTTTAAGTAGAAAATCTACTAACTTGTGTAAGATTTTTTTATCACGTAAAAGTATCTTATTTTGTTTTTTTTCCATACCAACTCCTAGATATATGATTTTAAATTTATTAATAAGGCTTTTTTACTATCTTTTAAAATAGCATAACCTAAATATTCATTCGATTTTGTTTCAAGAGATTTCACAAAAATTTCTTCTTGATGCAGTATATCTTTTACTAGAAAAACATATGAATGATTTTCTATTTTTAATACTAATGCTTTTTTTATCTCATTTGATGCTTTTATTATTGGAAGATGTGATTCATTAAATTTATAGTAACTAATGTTATTTATACTTACTATATTCTCCTTATTAAAGTCTTTGTAATCAACAACATAATTTGTATCTATTGCATAATACCCTAAATCTACCTGTATAATTAGAGAATTTAATGTTAAAAAATTTAGTGTCGTAGTAAACTCTAAGCTATTATCATCAGTAAATTTAACTTCACCTAAATCCTTTAATAGACTATATACATTAAGTATAGCTAATTCTTGTTCTCTTATTTCTTCATCATCTGATAAAATTTCAAACTCATTATTAAATATTGTTTTATATATCTTATTATCAGATAAGTGATTAGAGTGTATATCCATTACTAATTTATTAAAATCTTGTGTAAATGATATACTAAAGTCAAGCTTATTATATACCAATTCTTTTTTTCTTTTTTCTGTTTCTAATTCTATTAATGTGTAAACTAAATCTTTTATGGCAGGTTTTAGTTTATAGAAAATTAATTTATCTAATTTTATATTAGTTACATTAAATTTAAAATCAAAATCTATTCCTAAATTTCTAGCATAATCACTAAATCTAGTCTTCATTTTATTAAATTCTAATTCAAGCTCAAATAATCTAAGATTTACAACCGATGCTTTTAATCTATATTTAATCTCTCTTAGCTTTTTAATATCTTTTTTATACTTTTCTTTTATTTTATCAGGTAGATATCTATCATATGTTTCTAAACTTTTTCTTAAATAAAATATCTTATCTACATCATCTAATAAATTATCAATTTGTATAGGCTTTATATTTATATTATTTTTAGTTTTTTCTTCTACATCAACTAACTCTAACTTATACTTTGATATATATATATTTTCATATAGATACTTATGTATCTTATTTTCTATACTTCTGTCAGCAGATGTTATACTGTATGATATACTTGCATTTAACTTATTTTCGTTATATTCATTTATATTTTGTGTTTTAAAAAATATAAAATCTCTATTTTCAATATTAAATTCATCTTCTAAATTATTTAATAAGAGCATAATATTATTATCATTTAAATTAATATTCTTTTTTAGCTCTATACTCAACTTATATTCCATTTTTATCCTTTTTGAAATCTTTTAACACTTTCTGGTACGAAATCTATATATTTATCAAATTCATTTCTTATCTTAGTTGCAGATATATTAAACTCTAATCTATCTAAATCAAAGCTTTTAGCCTCTAAATTAAGATATGTTTTATAGTTTTTAATATCAGCTATCTCATTTGTAAATACATAATCTACTTTTATATCATACTTATCTAGGTACATATTGACTCTTTTAGCCCAATCAAACCAACCATTTGGATATGGCTTTATACCATCTTCATTTATTTCATAAACAAAGATATTCTTATACCCTCTTAGCTCTTCTTTAACACAATTTATTCTATCTTTTATACTCATTTTTTTTCTTAAACTAGATTCCATAAAAAGCTTTTCATCTCTAGTAGTTTCAGAACAAACAAAAACATATAGATTTTTGCAATATTTACTCGCATTTTTAATAAAGTTTACGTGTCCTTTGTGTACTGGATAAAATTTACCAAAAATACAAGCATTTTTTTCCTTTACATCTAAATACTTTTCTACATATTCTAAGGCTTTATTAAAATCATTTTTTGTAATATTTATCGCATTTAATTTTTTTAGTAGTGTCTTTGCATTTGAGTAAGATATATTTAGCTTATCTCCTAGTATTTCTCTTCTTAATTTAGAGTCAGGTGAGGAAACTAAATTATTATCTATTAAATCTTTTAAGCTAAATACATCTTTTATATCATTTTTCTCTTTATTTTCTCTAATATTTTTAAAAATTTCAATAAGATCAGAATCACTCATATTTTCAATTCCAACATTATTATTTCTTGTTGCTTTTTTTCTACTAGCATATAGATTTATTACATTTTCTATTTTACTATTTATCTTATTTCTAATTTTCACTCCAGCTGCATCAGGATCTGTTAATAAATATATCTTAGTATTTTGACTTAATTTTTTTAAATAATCTATTTTCTTGTTATTAGCCCCAGTCATACCGTGCAATACAAAAATATTTGCTTTTACTACACGGTTTAGAGCTACCATATCATCTTTACCTTCAACAACTAAAATTCCATCTAAATTAATCAATTTTGTATCCTTCTAATATTTTAATTAAATATTCCCATGTATTTTTTACTGCTTCTAAACTCATTTTTTCATCTGGTGTATGTGGATTTTTAATATCAGGCCCTATTGAGATAATATCTAAATCTGCGTTCTTTTCTGCGAATATTCCACATTCTAGACCAGCATGTATTGCTAGTATTCTAGGTTCATATCCATTTTGTTCAAAGAAAACTTTTTTAAAGTATTCTCTTACTTTAGATTCTTCTTTGTATTCCCAAGGAGCAGCAAAATCTAATATTTCACCTTTAGCCTTATTATTTTTTGCATAGTCTAATAAGTAATCTACAACATATCTTTGTTCTTCAGTTTTAGAACTTCTTACTAAACTGTTAAAATAGAATTCTTTTTTGTCTTCTAGTTCACGAGTTTCAAGTATTCCTAAATTTGTTGAAGTTTGTATAAGTCCTTCTATTTCATTTGATTTTCTAATAACTCCTGTTGGATGATTTACTATATATGCTAATAAATCTTTTGTATCTTTTGTAGATAAATATGAATAATTTTCATTTTTAATTTCTCTAACTTCTAATTTAATATTTTCTAATTTTTCACTTTCAACATATCTAAATGCAATGCTATCTTTAAATAAGTCTAAGGCCTTTTTAATTTCAGAAAAACTAGCTTCTGATACAAATTTAGCACTTGCTTCACGAGGTATAGTGTTGTTTTTGCTACCTCCGTTTATACTAATTAATTTTAGTTCTTTCATATATGATAATTTAAATAAAAGGTTAGCTAAGAAATTATTAGCATTTGCTGTATTTTCATGTATATCAGCACCACTATGTCCTCCTAATAAACCAGTTAATTCTACTTCATATATATTTGATATATCTGATTTATTAGAAGTTATAACATACGAACTAGAAACAGCACTACAACCAGCGCTACTTACATAAATGCTTCCGTATTCTTCGCTATCTATATTTACTAATATTTTAGATTCTAATTTGTTAACATCAAAGTTTTCAGCACCAGACATTGATACTTCTTCATCTGTTGTTAAAAGTATTTCTAATGCTGGATGTTTTATTGTATCACTTTCTAAAATTGATAAACATATTGCAACTGATATACCATTATCAGCTCCTAATGTAGTACCACGTGCTTTAATATATCCATCTTCTACATATATATTAATTGGACTATTACAAAAATCAAACTCTACATCTTTATTCTTGTCACAAACCATGTCCATATGACCTTGTAAGCAAATTGACTCATATTTTTCATATCCTTCACTTGCTTTTTTTCTTATTAATATATTATTGCTTTCATCTTGATATACAAATAGATTGTGCTTTTTAGCAAAATCTACTAAGTAATCACTAATTGCTTTTTCATTTCCTGAACATCTTGGTATTTTTGATATTTCAGTAAAATAATGAAAGACTCTTTCTGGATAATAGTTTTCTAAATTCATAATATTTCCCCCTTATATTCCCTTAAATTTATCTACTAATTTTTGTATTTTTATTCTCTTAATGCTGTTATTGGAATTACATATACACCATCATCTCTTAAATATGCTGCACTTGTTAAACCACAAATAACACATAAAATTGCAGGTGCTTTTTTTCCTTCTTTTTCCATAATTGAACTAAACTTAATTAAATCACTTGCTGCTTTATCTATCTTATCAGTCCCTAGTTTAATTTCAAATGCTCCAAATCTACCATCTGGAAGTTCTATAATAGCGTCTATTTCGTTTCCTTTTTCATCCCTATAGTGAAATAGGTTAGCATTATTATAGTTTGCGTATATTTTTAAGTCATGAGAACAAAGTGATTCAAATAAAAAGCCAAATGTATTTAAATCATTAAATAACATTTCTTTAGTAGCTCCTAGTGCTGCAACTGCTAATGATGGATCTACAAAATGTCTTTTTGGTGATTTTAAAATTCTTCTAGTTAATCTTAATTTTGTATTAAAAGATGGTTGATCGTCTAGAATAAAAAGCCTATTGAAAATATTCAAATAATCACTAATTGTGCTAGGATCTATTAATTCGTCATCTATATTTTCTATATCTTTTCTTAAAGTGGTATTACTGACAATAGTGCTCTCGTTTCTTCCTAATGAATGTAATAAGGCCCATACTTTTTTCACATCCCTTTTTACACCATCCACAGCAAACATATCATCATCAACTACTGTTTTTAGATATTCTCTAGCTGTATTACCCCACATTTTTTTATTTAGATTAGCATCATCAGGCCAGCCGCCTCTAACAACAAATGAAATTAAATCATCAAGCTTAACTTCACCAGTTAAACAAGGTTTAAATTTACCTGAAAATAGCTCATTTAAAGATACATGTCCAGAAGAATCCCCAATTTCAAATAAAGACATAGTACTCATTCTTATCTTACCAATACGACCTGTTCCACTGTGCATAATTCCTTTATGATTAGGAGTAGATGACACCGTTAGAATAAACTTTCCCTTGCCTTGATTTTTATCAACTTCAAAACGAACAGCATCCCAAAGTTCTGGTACTTCTTGCCATTCATCTATTAAATGTGGTCTTTCTCCCTCTAAAACAAAACTAGGGTCTATTTTGGCTAATGTTCTATTTTGAAAATTATTCTTTGGATCTCCCATAAAAATAACACTATTAGATCTACTAAGCCCTGTCCATGTTTTTCCACAAAACTTTGGACCTTCAATACTCACTGCACCAAATGACTCTATATATTCATCTAGTTGCTTCTCAACAAGCCTTTTTCTATATCCAACCGGTTTTTTAATACTATCACCTCTACTTTCTTTAAACACTAGTCTAAACATATTGATTTTATTGACTTTATTTTTCTATTCCGTGTTTTTCACCATTTTCATTCCGTGTTTTTCATTTTCGCCTACCGCGCCTAACACTTACTTAACTATATTATAGTTTTCTAATGCACTTACTAAATAAACATAAGTTTGTTCAACTGCTTCTATACTCATTTTTTCACTTGGTGTATGTGGATTTTTAATATCTGGCCCTATTGATATTATATCTAACTTATCATTTTTTTCTGCAAATAGTCCTGTTTCAAGTCCTGCATGCATTTTTAATATTCTTGGCTTATATCCTACTTGATTTTCAAATATTTGAGAGAAGTAATCCCTTATTTCTGATTTTTCCTTATATTCCCAAGGATTATATGATTTTTTAACAATTGCATCAAACCCAAATGATTTGGCATATTCTTTTATACATTCTGCTACGTAGTCCTGATACTCTATTTTTAAACTTCTTATTGCATTATGTGTATTAATTAGCTTTTTACCGTTAATTTCTTCTGTATAAACTATACCCATATTAGATGAGCTTTCTACCAAGTCTTTAGAGTTATCACTCATTTTTAAAACTCCATTAGGCATATTCATTAAATAGTTTAAAAGATTTTTACTATCTTCTTTATTTAACATTAATGTATATTCTATATCTTTTAGTTTAGAAATACTCATTAATATATTTTTTTCTGCCTTTATATATCTATATCTTAAACTATCTAAAAATACATTTAGTAATTTTTCTAATTCCTTATACTCCATATCTGTGCTAAATACTATTTTTGCACTTCTTGGTATTGTATTATCTTTTGTACCACCATTAAAATCAAGTATATTTACTTCTGCTACATTTGCTAATTTCAACATTAATTCTGCTAAAAGCATACTTGCATTAGCTGTATTTAGATGAATATCTACACCACTGTGCCCTCCAAATAGTCCATCAATTTTAACTTCATATACATCTTTTTCTATTTTTTGTGCATTGAAAGTTTTACTACTTTTAACCATGCTAGATCCTGCACTACTTACATAAATACAACCATATTCTTCACTATCAATATTTACTAGTATATTTGATTCTAAGTTAGTTATATCAAATCCTTTTGCTCCTACCATTCCTACTTCTTCATCTGTAGTAAGCAGTATTTCAAGATCTGGATGCTTTATTTTATCACTTTCTAAAATAGCCATACAAATTGCAACTGATATTCCATTATCAGCTCCTAGTGTAGTACCATTTGCAGTTAAATACCCGTCTTGTATGATAATTTCAATAGGGTCTTTTTTAAAATCAAAAACCTTATTTTCGTCTTTTTCACATACCATATCCATATGACCTTGTAAGCATATACTTTTATACTTTTCATATCCTTTAGTTGCTTTTTTTCTTATTAAAACATTGTAGTACTCATCTTGTATTACTTCTAATCCATGCACTTTTGCAAAATTTACTAAATAATTACTTATTCCTTTTTCATTACCAGATCCTCTTGGTATTTTTGATATTTCATAAAAATGGTGAAAAACTCTACTTGTATCCATGTTACACTCCTATAATATATTTTCTAATAATTCTTCTAATTCTCTTCTCTCGTCTTGTGTTAAATCTATATTTTTCTTTAATTTTTTCAGTAAATGTGAATCACTTCCAACAAGACTTCTATCTAATATTTTTATTACTAATGATTTATAAAATTCCATAAAACTCCTTTTTTTCTTTATATTATTTTACAACAAATACTCTTTTTAGTCCACTATTTAAAACAAAGTTAGTCTATTTTAAAAATTAAATACATTTTATCTCGAATTAGATACATTTTGATTGATATATTTTAGTTTAAAGTGGTATAATGGGTTATAACAAAAAGAAAGAAGTGATATTATGAAAAAGAAAGTAAGCGTAATAGTAGGAAGCTTAAGAAATAAGTCAGTTGCTCGTAAAATAGCAAAAAATATATTAAAAATGTTCCCTGAAAACTATGATGTTAATATAGTTGAAATTAGAGATTTACCTCTATATGACTGTGATTATGATGATCCAAATGAAACTGAAAAAGTTTTACCAGCTATATATACTTCATTTAGAAATGAAATTAAGAGTTCTGATGCTGTTTTCTTCGTAACTGCTGAAAACAACAGATTAGTTCCTGCATCAATTAAAAATGCAATAGATATTTGTTCTAAACCAAATAATGATGTTGCATTCAAAGGTAAACCAGTAGGAATTGTAAGTCATTCAATAGGTAAATTAGGTGGATTTAGTGCAAATAAATCATTACAATTAGCATTATCATACTTCAATCCTCAATATGTTGGACAACCTGAAGCATTTATTGGAAACTCTCACTCTTTATTTGATGGAGATAGTGAAGAAATAAATAACGAAGGAACAAAAGCATTCTTACAAGATTATGTAAATAGATTTGTTGAATTAGTAAATAAACAATAAAAAAAGCCAGATGGCTTTTTTTTTATTCTTCTACTACATTACTTTTTTCAGCTTCATATTTTTCTAAAATATGTTTAGTTATTTCTTCTCTAAATTCTGGTTTTATTGGGTGTACAATGTCTTTAAATTCATTGTTAGCTATTCTTTTTGAAGGCATTGCAATGAATAATCCATTTTGCCCTTCTATTATTTTCAATCCATGAATAACAAAACATTCATCAAATGTTATATCCACATAAGCTCTTAATTTAAAATCTCCCTCTTTTTGACTAATTAGTTTAATTCTAGTATCAGTAATTACCATCAGTGTTCCCCTTTTCTATAGTTATGTTAATATAGTGTACCCCATTATCTAAAAAAAGCAAATTTAATTGTGAAAATTTGTACTTTAAAGTTTGATATGCAACACTTTGGGATTTTCTAATTGTTATTTTTTATTATTTGGTTTATAATTATTTAGAGGTTGTATTTAATGGTAATAAAACAACTTCATCACAATTATATGCCCTTAATGATAGTTTTGATAGTAAAGTTTCACTATAAGTTTCAATAAACATCTCATTAGGGGTTTTATTATTGTATGCTTTTTTCTTTAAGCTAAACTTACACCTTTTTTATATACTTTTCTTAATAATCTATGAATATTCTCTATAAATGGTTTTTGTGTTGGTGTTCCTGCATCGCAGTAAAATATTTTCGTTCTATTTTTAAGAGTTTTCTTGCTAATTTCTATTTCATTAAATTTTAAAAACTCAGATCCCCTATTACTCCAAATAGCTTTTTAAACATATAATACCCTATCTTATTTTCAATATCATATAATACCCTTATTATTTCATATGGTGTTAAAAACTGGATTCTTGGAATAAATATCCATTACTCCCTAAAGGTCCACATACTAAATCCATTTCAACTATATTTAAGTTCTTGCCTTAAAAACTCTAATCTTTTCTTATATTCTATTTTATCTTTACTTAAATTAGTTGCTCTAGTCTTTATTTTCTTTTTAGTATATTTAACAATACCTTTACTTATCCAGTCATATATTGTTTGAATAGATACCATGTCATCTTTATATATTTCTTTTAATGATATATGTATGTGTGAGATAGGTTATCCTAAATTTAAC
The DNA here is from genome assembly GCF_902505095.1 of Oceanivirga miroungae. Taxonomy (GTDB): domain Bacteria; phylum Fusobacteriota; class Fusobacteriia; order Fusobacteriales; family Leptotrichiaceae; genus Oceanivirga; species Oceanivirga miroungae. Next base: position 1,160,816 of record NZ_CABWIB010000001.1, read on the forward strand.
AGTTTTTGTATATCTTTTTTTAACTCTATTTGTACTACTTCATTTTTAATTTTAGAATTACTTTCTGATTTTAACTTAAGATAACTATTATCTGCTTGTTCTACATTGTATATTACATAGTGATAGTAGCAATGATTATTTATATATCTAGGACATCCATTGCAGACATTTGGGCTTTTAGTTAGCAATTCACATGGATGTTTCCTCATTATCTCTATAATTTAATTCTATTCTTTTTAATTTCCCTTGATACTGTTGAAGGATTAACATTTAATAATCTTGCTATTTCTCTAATACCAGTATTTTCTCTTAATCTAATTTCTATTTCTATTCTATCTTTTAATTTCACTTTTACCCTTTCTTGAATACCAAAGTGTTGCATATCAACTTTAAAAAAGGGTGTTGCATATCAACTTTAATAATATCAAATTTTTATTGTTTAGAACACTTGAATTTATTAAGTTCTAGCGAATTATCAAAAAAAATAGGTTTAAAATTTTTATCAAAATCTCTAAACCTATTGATTTTACTGATGTTTGTCATGTTTTTTATGTGTTGCATATCAAACTTTAACATGCACGAAATTTCAACAAAAGTATTAAATATTAAAGATTCACACGATTTAAAATATGATAAAAATTTGTCACCTAAAACAGAAGACAATAGTATAATTCTTGAAGAAATGGAGAATATTAAATATGATAACGATTAATGATGTTTTAGAAAAATTAAAATACTTAAAATTAAATTCAGCATACAACCATTTAAAAGAATTAAATCTAGCAAGCGAAATAAGCCAAGAAGAGCTTAATGGGATAAATAAGGTGATAAGTAATGAAGTTGAAGCTAAAGAGCAAAATAATAGGTTATACAACGTGAAAGTAGCAGCATTTCCTTTTGTAAAAACAATAGAGGATTATGACTTTAGATTTCAGCCCTCAATAAAGGAAGAAAATATAAAGAATATAATTAATTCTGGATTCTATGAAGAAGCTAGCAATATACTCTTCATAGGCAATCCAGGAACAGGGAAAACACATTTATCTATAGCTATAGGGTATGAGGTAGCAATTAAAAGAAATAGTGTATATTTCATTAATTAATCTATTACTAAAAGCATATCAAGAAGGATTATTAGAAAAGAAAATAAGGCACTATTTTAAATATAAATTACTAATAATAGATGAGATTGGTTTTAACGAAATATCACCATTAGAAGCAAAATTATTCTTTCAATTAATAGATTTAAGATATGAAAAAAGATCAACTATTATTACAAGTAATATTAGTTTTGAAAAATGGGCAGAAATATTAGGGAAAGACGAAATGATAACTAAAGCAATATTAGATAGATTATTGCACCATTCATATTTATTTAATATTACAGGACCATCATATAGAATAAAAGATAAATTGAAAATTAAACATAAAAGTGGGGAATTTTAAATTGACATTTATAATATTACATAAATTAAGTAATAAATAAGTGAGACAAAACAGAAAAATATAGGTACACAGGGATACATTTATATATTTTTTAGGTGTTTTTATATACATTCAAAACAAGAATATTTGACAATTTTACAAAAATGGGGTAATATATTGTTGATATCAAACCCCTTGCAGTGTCTTAAATGATACAAGACTAAGGTCTACGCAAGGCTTTTTTTATACTCAGGAGGTAGTTTATGGAGAATTTTCCATTTAAAACATTTTAAGAACAAATAGACTTGTTAGAATCAAGAGGATTAATTATAGACGATAGAGAAAAAGCTATTAGAACATTAAGTTTTATAAATTATTATAAAATAAAGGAATGCTCTTTCATATATTTTAACACATCAACCCAAAAATATAGTTCTAACACAACATTTAATGATATATTACAAAGATTTTATGAAAATAAAAATTTAAGAATAGATTTATTAAGATTAACTGAAAAAGTTGAACTTTCATTAAAAACTAAAGTTTCATATATATTAGGAAGAAAATATGGGGCTACTGGCTATCTAAACTTTAAAAATTGGGCAAATAAAAATGAATACGATAAACACTATATTGAATGTAAAGAAAATGATTTTAAAAATAGAATTGTCAAAAATTTCAACAAAAGTAAAAATCAATTAATTAAAACTTTTAAAAATTATAATGATGTCCCAATTTGGCTAATAGTTGATATACTAACATTTGGAGAAATTTTAGATATTTTTAAATTAATGTTAGAATCAGAACAAAATGAAATATCAAAAGATTTTTCCTTAAAAACTAAAGAATTTATTTCGTAGTTAGAAGCTATAAATTTAATTAGAAATTTATCGGCTCACAATTCAAATATAATAGACATAAAACTGAATACACGACCTAAAATATTAGATGAGTTTAAAGATAAACTTTACTATATAAAAAATAAACCTAGTGATAGAATAGCTAGAGATATACTCATATTAGAATATTTAACATATACTATTAATTAATCCTAAATTCCCAGGTGGAGCCATAAAGAAAAGATTAAAAAAATTCTGCCCAAATAAAAGCGATCAAGAAGCTCAATTATACGGATTTAAAAATTATAAAATAATTGAAAATTTAAAAATATAAAAAAAAAAATAAATAACTAAAAAAGCAGTCAATCGGCAATTCTGTACTGCTTTTAAAATCCAAATTATAAACTGCTATAAGCAGCAGTTTTTTGATACCAAAATTATAGCACGAAAGGAGAAAAAATGCCAATATATAAGTATAAAAATTCTAAAGGAGATACCTTATATCGTGTAGTATATTTAGTTAATACACCTAAAGGAAGTAAATGGACTTCTAAAATGGATTTAAGAACTTTAAAAGAAGCTAAATTATTTGAAGCAAATGAAATAGCAAAAAAAGATTATACTGCAGATATGTTTCTATCTGATATAATAGTTGAGTTTTTAAAAGATAGAAAAATTAGAGTCCAGGAATCTACATATAGAAGATATACTCACTATTGTAATTCAATTTTAAAAATATTTGGTGATAAAAAATTAAAAGATTATTCCTATCAGTATTTTCATAAGTTACTAACAAACATAGGTAAAGAATCACATAAAAGAGTAAATTCAAATATAAAAGTATTAAAACAAATAAATAAATTTGCTTATAGATGCTTTGAAATACAAAATAAGAATATCACAAGATTAGAGTATTTTAAAAATGTTAGAGTAGATAAAGAATACAATATTTGGACTCTTGAAGAGTTTAACACCTTTGTTGATGTAATTCCTGATAAATTTATTAATTACAAAATATACTTTAGCATTTTATTTTACGGAGGTTTAAGAAGAGGTGAAGCACTAGCACTTCAAGTAAAAGATATATCAAGATATAAAATAAATGTAGATAAGAATTTAGGACAAAGAGACCATTTAATTTCAACCCCTAAAACCAGAAATAGTATAAGAGTTATAACTATGCCTAAAGATTTAATAAATACTATATTAGCATTTATAGATAAACAACAACTAACTGAAAATAATTTTTTGTTTTCATTTTCATATAGTAATGTCGTAAACTGTTTAAGAAAATATACTAAAATGTGTAATCTACCAAAAATAACTCCACATGATTTAAGACATTCTCATGCTTCAATATTGTTTGAAAATAATATGCCAACAGCAGCAATAAGTAAAAGATTAGGGCATAGCAATATATCAATAACTTTAGATGTCTATACTCACCTAACTAAAAAAAGTAATGATAAGTTAAATTCATTTATTTTAGAGTTATAACTTATCATTAAAAAAATTATATTTTTGTTAGATTTTTATTAGGTTATTTTAAAGTAAAAATCAACACCCATCAAAGTGTTGATTTTATTATATCTATTCAAAACTTCCAACATAGTTATGGTGTACTTTTTGTACATCATCATCGTCTTCTAATTTATCTATTAGTTTCATTAATTTTTCTTTATCTTCATCTGCTAAAGTTTCTACTTCTATTGAAGGTACATATTCTATATCAGCTTCAATAAACTCATAAGATTTTGCTTTTAATGCATCTTTTACTGAATCAAAAGCATCTAATGGAGTTGTAATATAGAAACTATCATCGTAAGTTACCATGTCTTCCATACCAGCTTCTAATGCTATATCCATTATTTCATCTTCATTAGTTTTATCTGTTTTTTCAATTTCTATAACACCTTTTCTATCAAACATGTATGAAACTGAACCAGAAACTCCTAAGTTTCCACCTAATTTATCAAAAGCATTTTTAACATTAGCAACTGATCTATTTTTATTATCTGTTAATGTTTCAACTATTATAGCTACTCCACCTGGTCCATATCCTTCATAGTTTATGCTTGTAAATGCATCAGCTTCACCATTTCCAGCACCTTTTTGTATAGCTCTTTTAATATTGTCGTTAGGCATATTTACTGCTTTTGCTTTTTCTAATGCGTGTTTTAAGTTAACATTATATTCAGGATCTGCTCCATCTCTTGCTGCAACTGTAATTAATCTTACAACCTTAGTAAAAGCTGCTGCTCTTCTTTTATCTTGTGCATCTTTACGACCTGCAATAGTTCCGTGTCTTCCCATTATTTCCCCCTATTTATCCTCAAAATTTAATACATAATTAAAAGCACTTAGTGCTGCTTTTGCTGCATCTCCTATAGATATTACAATTTGCTTAAATGCTGCATCTGTAACATCTCCTGCTGCGAATATTCCGTCTACATTAGTTCTTGAATATTTATCAATTTTTATTTCACCTATATTATTAGTTTCAACTAAATCTTTAAATGAATCTGTATTAGGTACTACTCCTATTTCTATAAATACAGCATCTGTATTTAAAGTTTTTAGAGTATTTGTTTTTACATCTTTGTATTCTATACTTGTAACAAACTGCTCACCTTTTACCTCATTTAAAGCAGCATTAGTTATTACCTTTATTTTATCTATATTAGCAATTTTTTCTTGTAATATATTATCAGCTTTTAAGCTATCTGATATTTCAAGTAAAGTTATACTTTTTACTATATTAGATAAATCAATAGCAGCTTCTACTCCAGAGTTTCCTCCACCAACTACTACAACATCTAAATTTCTATAAAATGGTCCATCACAAGTAGCGCAATAGTGTACACCTTTATTAGCATATTCTCCTTCACCTTTTACACCTAATTTTTTATGTCTAGCTCCTGATGTTATTATTACTGATTTTGCTCTAAATTCCTTATCATCAGTCTTTATTATCTTGTATTTTCCATCTAATTCTATTTTATTAACCATATGACCAAAATACTTATCCACATCATATTCTGATAAATGTTTTTCTAAACTTAATGTAAAATCATATCCTGTTGTTTTAGGTATCCCTATTATATTTTCTATGTCTTTTGTTGTAGTAACCTGACCACCAACTATGTCAGCTATCATTAAAACAGATAAACCTTTTCTTACTGTATAAATAGCTGAGCTAACTCCTGCTGGACCTGCTCCTATTATTACAACATCGTATATTTTGTTTTCCATTTTTTCCCTCTTTATTTTTTTATTCTTACTATATTTTTCTTTCCAGCTTTTATAACTAAACCGTCTTCTAGTTTTAATACATGGCTTATATCTTTTATAGCTTCATCATTTACTTTAAATCCACCTTGTGTTATTACTCTTCTAGCTTCGCTTGTTGATTTATAGAAGTTTAAGTGAGTTACTAATAAGTCAATTATTGAAACTTCATCAAGTGAAATACTTACTTCTGGTAATTCTACATCAAGATTTTTTTTAGAAAATACGTTCTCAAAATATTCTCTAGCTTCTAATGCTTCTTTTTCACTGTAGTAAATCTTTATTAATTCCATTGCAAGTTTTTTCTTAGCTTCCATTGGGTGCATATTTTTCTTTATTTCTTCTATTTCATCTATTGGTATATCTGTTATTTGTTCATAGTATACAAACATTAAATCATCTGATATAGACATAATCTTACCAAACATATCATTTGGAGTATCTTTAACTCCTATATAGTTTCCAAGTGATTTACTCATTTTTTCTACACCATCTAATCCAACTAATATAGGCATTAACATACATATTTGAGGTTCTTTATCAAAGTCTTTTAATAAGTCACGCCCTCTTAATATGTTAAATTTTTGTTCTGTTGCTCCTAATTCCACATCAGCATTTAACTCAACAGAATCATAACCTTGTAATATAGGGTACATGAATTCAATTAAAGATACAGGTTTTCCTGCTTCTAATCTTTTTGAAAAATCTTCACGAGCTACCATTTGAGATACAGTAAATTTAGATAAAAGATTAAGTACATCAGTTAAGTTTAATGATTCTAACCATTCATGATTATATCTAACTGTTAATTTATCGATGTCTAATATTAATTTTAATTGATCTAAGTATGTTTTTATATTTTTCTCTATTACATCCATTCCAAGCATTTTTCTTGTTTCAGATTTTCCTGTTGGATCACCTATTCTTGCAGTAAATGTTCCAATTAAAAATATTGGTTCATGTCCTAAATCTTGAAATTGTTTTAATTTTCTTAATGGAACTGCATGCCCTATATGTAAATCCGATCCTGTTGGATCTATTCCAAATTTAACTTTTAATGGAGTATTAGTTTTAATACTTTTTCTTAATTTTTCTTTAAATTCAGCTTCATTTATTATTTCTTCACAGCCTCTTTTTAGTATATTATATTGTCTTAATACTTCTTTTTCTAATTCTTTTTCTTCCATTTTTAACTCCTAACATAGTATTTTATTTTACTATATATATTAAATTTTTTCAATATTTTCACTTATATGCTATTTTAACACATTTTTTTAATTTTTTCCATTGTATTGTACTTTAAAGTTTGATAAAGAGCATATAATAAGATTAAGAATCTAAACATTTTTGCTTTCTAAGCTAACTACACAAAATACGTAAATAAACATTGAAATATGTGTATTTATGTGGTAAAATTGTGTTGAAATACAAAAAAGGAGGAGTTTATATGAAAATATTAAAAATCACAGCAAATAACCTACCTTTATTTAACAGAGAAATTAATATTGATTTTATAACAGAATCTAGGGTTAGTTCTGATGAAAAACATGAACTAATTAATATTTTTAAAAATTTTTATTTAAATAAAGTTATAGCTTTTACTGGACTTAATGCTTCTGGTAAAACTAAAATGCTAAATATCATAAACTTCATAATAAATATGGTAAATGCTAAATATATAAATAGAGATAACATTTCTAATATCGAATCAAATATACTAAATTTAAAATTAGGCGAAGAAACTAACTTTAAAACTTACTTATTTGTAGATAACTATAATAATGAAGAGGTAATAGTAGAACTAAACACAACTATATCTACAAGAGAAGATGTCACTGGATTTAGAACTGAATACTTTATAAAAGATGAAACTTTAAAAATTAAAAAAGCAAAGAGTGTTACATCAAAAAATGATCTATTTGATTTTTCTAATAAAGTAATAGAAACTATAGAAAGAACAGCCGAATCAATAGATACCGTGAGCATAATACATCTACTATACCAAAGAAAAAATGTAAAAAAGATTTTTTGGGCAAATACATTACTTCACACTAACTTTAATTTTATGAATACAAGTGCAGTAATTCCAGCAGAGCTAATAAAATTATTAGACCCTAGCATAGAAAATGTCGAAGTATCTAAAAATACTACAAAGGTAAAATTCATCAATCAAGAAACCGAAATAACTACTGATGACTATTTTGAATTACAAAACATTTTATCTTCTGGAACTATAAAAGGTATAAATATTTTTATGAGAGCAATTCAAGCTATTTCTAATGGAGGAATTTTAATAATTGATGAACTAGAAAACCACTTTAATAGACAAATAATACTTTACTTCATAAATTTATTTAAAGATAGAACTATTAATACAAAGGGAGCAATTTTAGTTTACTCTACACATTACGTAGAATTATTAGATTATATAGATAGAAATGATGCTATTTATATTCTTAACAAGAATAAAAATATTAATCTATTTAAATTATCTAACGAATTAAAAAGAAAAGATATAAAAAAAAGCGAACAAATTATAAAAGGAATGATTTCTAATACTTCATTAGAGTATTCTATAGCAAATGAATTAAAGCAAAAAATAAAGCACATAATAAAAGAAGGTATAAATAATTAATGGACTATAATGCAATAATATGTGAAGGTGCAGCTGAAGAAGCAATAATTGAAATATTATTAGAGCATAGTGCTTTAATAATAAAAAATGATGATTATTTAATAAATAGATCGCCTATCAGATGTAGAAGTGCAAATAACTTTCTTGAAAATTACTTAAATTTTAAATTCAATTCAAAAGTAAAAATATATAGAATCCTTGATTCAAAAAATGAAAATTTTAATATCAGTAATAGAAACAAGAAAATTTATGGCTCTAGAATTGAGGTTAAAAATATAATTACTTCTCCTGAAATAGAAATGCTAATTATACTTTCTGAAAATAAATTTGATGATTATAATAAACATCATCTAAAACCAAGCGAATATTGTAAGCAGATATTAAAAATAAGTTCTGTGAAGGATTATGATTTTGTAAAAGAATATTTTAATGACGTAAATAAATTATTAAATGCAATAAAATTATATAAACAAAAGAAAAATGTAAAATACCAAACTCTATTTGATTTATTAGAAGATGAATATAAAATATAAGTTTAATAAAAGGAGTGTTTTATGAAAAAAGAAATGTTTATTTCAACTATATTACTTGCAATTAGCATAGTATTAGCAATTTTAGGCTATATTCTATTTGCCACAACAAGTTTTTTTACTACTATTTTAGTTATTTTTATTTTACTATTACCTACAATATTTGATTTCATATTAGAGATAGAATATCATAGATTAAAAATTAAATTTAACTACATTATATTAAATTACAATTATTTATACACAACCGTAATTTTGTATCTCTTATCACTAATTTTATACATATTAAATTTTATAGAAATAAATATTATATTTTTTAGTATAGCTTCTATTAGTTTTATAGTTGCAAACAGTATTAAATCTTATTACAAATTAAAATACACTAAGGAAATTTTAATATATAAGTCAAATACAATACTTAAAAATGAAGTGAAAAAGTCTAATATAGACAAAGATAATTTAACTTTAACTATAGATTTAAAGGATAAAAGTTTAGATATTAAATTTAAAAATTTTGAAGATTTAAAAAAAATTTATTTTATACTTAACTAAAAAGGGGCTTAGTTTTTAGCTAAATCCCTTTATTTTCCACAAGTGTTTTATAGAATTCATATCTATCTTTATCAATTTCACCTTCACTAACTTTAAATTTTATAATGCAAGATGGTTCTTTTATATGAAGACAATCTCTAAATTTACATAATGATAAATAGTTTTTAAATTCAGGAAACCAAGTCATAATTTCTTTTTTATCAGTGTAATCTGGAATAGCAACAGCACTGTACCCTGGTGTATCGTATATCTTTATCTTATTTTTTTCTAAATATCTTGTATTTATTGTCGTATTTTTACCTTTTTTAGTTTTTTTACTAATTTCTCCAACTTCCAGTTCCTCAATATCTAGTAACTTATTAACTAAAATTGATTTACCGACTCCTGATACCCCTGATAGTACAATGTTTTTATTTTCTATATACTCTTTTAATTTATCTATTCCTATATTTTTCTTAATACTAATAGCTATAACTTTTATATGTTTTAATTTTTGTGATAGCAGTTTTAGGATATCTTCTAATTCTTTATCATCTACTAAATCAATTTTATTTAATATTAAAATTGTATTTATATTCTCCCTGTCTACCCATAAAAGATTTTTGTATAGGTTTATAATATCAAAATCAGGATCTTTTATTGAACATACAAAAGCAACATAATCAACATTGGAAATTAAAGGTCTTAGTAGAAGATTATTTCTTTTTTCTATACCTATTATTACATTATCCTCTACATCTATTTGTACAATATCTCCTATCACACAATTTAGTTTGTCATTAGTCTTTTTTAATGTTCCTCTTAATTTCACTGTAAATTTGTTATTATTATCATCAACAGCTTCATAAAATCCTTGTATCTTTTCTATTATTTTAGCTTTTACTATATTACTCATTATTTTCTAAGGCCCTTTTTATTAAATTATCTATACTCTCGTCTGATTTTTCACTTTTTTTTAAAGACTCTTCTAATTCTTTATCTTTTTTGCTTATACTTATATATATTTTAAGTCTACTATTTCTGTCTATTTCTCTATTTGGCATAGGATCTGTTCTTATTACCATATTTTCGGGGTAATTTTTATCATAAAGCCCTATAATATCAATATTCCCTATATTATATTTCTTTATTATATCTTTTGCTTTTGATATATCATAACCTATGATATTAGGCATATTATTTAGTTTTTTTAGTTGTCTTGATGAAACTAGAATAGAAATACTTTCTCCATATTTTATTAGATCCCCATATTTAGGATATGTTGATAACACGGTATTTTCTTCTATTTCAGAAGCTTTATAGTCTATTCTTTTAATATTTATTTTCTTTTCGTCTAATATACTTCTTGCTTCATCCAAATTAAGTCCGTAAATATTAGGAATTTTATCACCTTTTTCATTATTTATATACACTTTTATTGCTCTATTTATTTTGACTTTTGTATTTGCTTGAGGAAATTGCTTATATATTATGTCATACGGTACTTCATTTGATCTTGACGATATTATATTATACCCAAGATGACTTTCTTCTAATATTTTTTTAGCCTGACTTTCGTTTAAACTAACTATATTAGGAACATAAACTAATTTTTCATTAAAAAAATAGAATCTAAAAATTAAAAACGAATAGTATATTACAGCTAAAAATAGTATTAGGTTTAATAAACTTAATAATATATTTTTCTTATTATTTTTTTTCTTACTTTTCTTTTTCGTCTTCATTATTCTCCTAAACTTTTAAACTTTAAAAACGCGTTAATAAAGTCATCTATATATCCATCTAAAACTTTTTCTACATTTGCAGCTTCATACTTTGTTCTATGATCTTTTACTAGTTTATATGGTTGCATAACATATGATCTGATTTGTGATCCCCACTCATTTTTAAGCTCTTCACCTTTAATTTCACTTATCTCATTCTCTTTTTTCTCTAGTTCTAATTCAAATAGCTTTGCCTTTAAAACCTTCATTGCAGACTCTTTATTTTTCAGTTGTGATCTTTCATTTTGACAAGTAACAACAATATTAGTTGGTATATGTGTAATTCTTACAGCTGAATCTGTTGTATTTACATGTTGCCCTCCAGCTCCACTTGCTCTATATGTATCTATTTTTAAATCTGACATCACTAAATTTATTTCAACATCATCAGAAATTTCTGGTATTACATTAACTGCTGCAAACGAAGTATGACGTCTTTTATTAGAATCGAAAGGTGAAATTCTAACTAATCTATGTACTCCTTTTTCACAAGATAAAAGTCCATAAGCATATTCTCCACTAATATTTAAAGTAATGGATTTAATTCCTGCTTCTTCGCCCTCTAATATATCTAAAACTTCTAACTTAAACTTATTTTTAGCTGAATATCTTTCATACATTCTATACAACATATTAGCCCAATCACAAGCTTCTGTTCCACCAGCTCCACTATTTATTGTAACTATTGCATTATTTTTATCATATGCTCCATTTAATAGAACCTTATTACTAAATTCATTTGTAATTTCTACAAATTCCTCATATGTATTTTCTAAATCTTTTATTGAATCAGTATCTCCAGATGCTATAAATTCTAATAAGACTTCAATATTATTATACATTAAGTTAATATTTTCTACATCAGAAATATATTTTTTTAAAGTATTTAATTCATCTATTATTTTTAAATTATCATCTCTTTTAAAAAAATCTGCATCGAGCATTAATTTTTCAATTTGTTTTATTTTTTCTATTTTATCATCTACGCAAAATTTATCTTTTAAATTTTCATAAATATTAGTAACTTCTTTTTTTATCTCAAAAGATTCCAAAATACATCCCCCTTAAAATTAAGATTAAAATAACTGAACCTATTGCAATGTGCGCTAGACTTAATTTTTTTATTGTCATAATTATTACTACAAACATTGCAAAAATACTAAGTCCTATATCAAATAAACTAGTTCCCATTGCTGTAAATATTTCAGGAAATACTAGTACACTTATTATTGAAATTGGAAGTATTTCAAAAAAAGTTTCTACATACTCATTTTCATCATTAACTTTTATATATACAGGTAGTATTCTAAATAGCATTGTAATAATGCCTACAACTACTATTAATATATATACATCTTTATTCGCCAATTTTATCCCTACTTATTTTTATATTTTCTATTGTTAGATCTAGTGCCTTTTTAACTTCTTCTACATATCCTAAAAGTTCCATAAATCCATGTGGCATACCTTCAAATACATAAGATTTTACACCAAATTTTTCTATAAACTCATCAATTTCTAAATTACAATAATCATACTGTGCTTTTATTATCATCATACTAGGCAGTTTTGAAAAATCTTTTTCTGTCATTAAATTAAAGTTATACTCTTTTGTATTTTTATTTGTACCTTTTTTTACATAGAATTTTTCTATAAATGGAAAAAGAGATCTTAAAAACTTTATATTTATCTTAGCATAATGACTATCTTCATCTAAATTATACTTTGAAATACTCCAATTTTCCAGTTTAGATAATGACATACATGGATAATACATAGTTAAAAAACTTATTAGTTTTTTATCTAATACATCTTCTTGTACCACGTTCATAGATATATGTGCTCCTGCACTATCTCCTGCTATACTAAATATATTATTTTCATATTTTTTTGCATATTGTTTTATAACTGAATAAACTAATCTAGATGTATCTGGAAACTTCATTTCTGGTGCTAATGGATATTCCATATTAATTACTCTAATATTTGCATATTTTGCAATATATTTACAAATATATTCGTAAACTATAGCACTTCCACCATAAAATCCACCGCCATGAAGGTAGAATAAGGTATAATTTGAATCAGTATTATCATTATATATATATGATTTAAATCCATCAACATAATCAATTTTAATATCAACATCACTTGCTAAATCAAGTCCTCTATACCCTATCATAGATCTCATTTTACCTAGATTTACACCATCTATTATTAACTCTTCGCCTAAATTAAATTCATCATCTTTTCTATTTCTTAATGCATTTATGACTTCTTTTTTTATATCCATTTTTTCCCTTTATTTTTCTGTTTTAGTTAGAACCATATATCCATCTTTAGTAACTACTATATCATCTTCTATACGAACTCCAGCAATTCCTGGCTTATATATCCCTGGTTCTATTGTAAATACCATATTTTCTTCTAATAAATCAGATGTAGCACTTGATACATCTGGATATTCATGTACTTCTAAACCTAAACCATGTCCTAGTCTATGGTTAAAATACTCACCGTAACCTTCTTTTTCTATAATATCTCTAGCTATTTTATCTAAATAACTAAAACTAACTCCTGGTTTTACATGTTTTATTGCTTCTTCATTAGCTCTTTTTACAATTTCATATATTTTTTCAGCTTCTTTTTCAGGTGTTCCAAAAAATATTGTTCTAGTTTCATCACTTGCATAACCTTCATACCAAACACCTAAGTCAAATAAGGCAAGATCCCCTTTTCTTAGCTTAGTTTCTCCACTTTCTCCATGCGGATTTGCTGCGTTTTTACCAAATAAGACAATGGTATCAAATGACATATTAACAGCATATCTTTTTTTCATTTCAAATTCAATTATACTTTTTAATTCAATTTCTGTAATACCTTCTTTTAAATTTTCACGAGCTATTAAAATAGCTTCATCTGCTAGATTTGCTGCCTTTTTTAATTTTTCTATTTCATCATTTGATTTATATTTTCTCATATCTATTATATGTGAACTAATACTTTCTACATGAGAAACATTAAATTCAAAGCTAATTCTCTCTAACCAATCAACTGTCATATAGTCTTTTTCTATTGCTATTTTTTCTAAATTACCAGTTTTATTTTGTAATTTTCTAAATCCATTTTCAGTATCTAAATATGATACTAATTCAAGCTCTACTTTTAACTTTGCCTTTGCACTTTCGTATTCCATTGCAGGCACTAACATTGCTAGACTGTCTTTTTTTATTACTAAAGCTAATAATCTTTCATGTGGATCACAGTTAAAATTAGTTAAATAGTATATGTTTGTAGGCTTTGTTATGATAGCTGAATCTAAATTATTTTTTACTAAGTATTCTCTTATCTTATTTATCTTATCCATAATACTCCTTTTATTTAAAAAGGGGCAAAGCCCCTTATTTTTTATTTTCCTAATATATATCCAAAGTTAACACTTATTGGCATTATATGTTGTCCTCTTAATTTTTTACCTTCTAATTCTTTACTTATATTTCCTTCCCATAGCTGTTTATTTTCATATCCTATTCTTGCACCTATTTTAATCCTATTACTTACCTTAGTTCCTAAAGTAAGTCCTACTCCTGATTCTACTCCTTTTGATAGTACTTTAGTAGTAGCTTCGCTAGAATTATCATATTTCAACGATTTTAAATAAGCTATTCCTTTAACTATACCATCAATTCCTATATATATTACTTCTGAATTTGGTATTCTAAAGTTTAAATCCATTTCTACTCCAGCACCACCTTCAAGACCATATACACCAGTTGCCCCAGATGCTGAATTATAATTATCCACATTTAATTGTGCTCCTAAATTTATACTAGGTCCCATTGTTACTGAAAATACATTACTAACTGGTACTGTCCATTCAGGTCTATATGCAACTGAAATAGCACTGTATTCATTCCAATGCACTACCTTATTATCATTTGAATCTACTTTTTCACCCTCAAAAGACTTTATTTGATTTTTTTTATCAAATCTCATACCCATAATTGTAACTGAACCTTCTAATCTATGTCTAGGTCCTACTGTATCTAATGCGAATGTATTCATACTAGCTAAAATAAAACCTACAACAGTTCCTATTATTAACTTTTTTTTCATATTTTTTCTCCTTTTTTAATTAACTAAGTAAATTATACTATTTTTAACAGTATATTGCAACTACTTAAAATCTATTTTACTAATAACATCTTTTAAGACTTTTTTAGACTTAGCTAGTTGTTCTACTTCAAGTTCATTAAATTCTGGACAAACTTTCATAATTTGTCCTGTTCTACCTACTATATTAGGTACAGAATAGTAAATATCTTCTATTGGATTATATGTAGATATAGTTAGTATAGTTTTTTCATCTCTTAGTATTGCTTCAACTATTCTTCTAACAGCTAAACCTATTGCATAGTTTGTGTATCCTTTTTTTCTTATAATTTCATAAGCTGAATGTTTTACTGCTTCTGTTACTGTTTTTTTAAGTTCATCTAACTCAACATTTTCTCTTTTTGCATATTCATCTATTGATAAAGGCCCTATGCTAAGTGCACTCCATACTGGAAATTCACTATCACCATGTTCTCCTATTATATATCCATGAATAGATCTTGCATCTATATCAAATATTCTAGCCAGATTATATTGCAGCCTACTTGTATCTAAAACTGTTCCACTTCCTATTACTCTATTTGCAGGGAAGCCACTTAACTTATATGTTATATATGTTAATATATCTACCGGATTTGATACTACTAAAAGTATTGCATTAGGAGAGTATCTAACTATTTGAGGTATCATAGTTTTGAATATAGATAGGTTTTTATTTATTAAATCCAATCTAGTTTCACCATCTTTTTGACCTACTCCTGCTGTAATTATTACTATATCAGAATCTTTTGTATCTTTATAGTCTCCTGCTGTTATTTCAGTAGCTTTTAAAAATGCAGCACCATGAGCTATATCTAATGCTTCTCCTTGTGCTTTTTCTTTGTTTATGTCCACTAATACAATATTTGAAGCTAATCCACTTTCAGAAACTGCTAATGTTGTAGCAGATCCTACAAATCCTGCTCCTATTATTGAAACTTTATTCGCTCTTTTCATTATTCTATACTCCATTTCCTTAATTGATTATAGATTTTACACCAAAATTTTTATTTTATCAATCTGAAAATGCTTGTTGATATTTCTTTTACTATATCCAAATCATGAGATATGAATATAAAGGTAGTGGCATATTCTTTATTAAAGTAAAGTATTAAATCAAGTATTTTTTGCTGTGTCGTAAGATCTAATGCTGATGTAGGCTCATCTGCTATTATCAGTTTTGGTCTTAATATCATAGCCTCTCCTACTACTACTCTTTGCCTTTGCCCTCCTGATAAATCTTTTGGATATTTATACTTATATTCACTTAATTCTAGTATATCTAGCATTTCATTTACTTTTTTTTCTATATCTTTTTCTTTATTTACAATTAAAGGCTCACTTAATAGCTCATATATGTTCATAGTTTCATCTAGTGAACTATATGGATCTTGAAATATCATTTGAATATCTCTTATTTTTCTTTCTTTTAAGTCTTTTTTATCGAATAGAATTTCACCTTCATCATATTTAGTAATTCCTATTATTATTTTACCAATAGTAGATTTTCCTATCCCAGATTTACCTATAACTGAAAATATTTCACCTTTTGATACTTTAAAACTTATATTCTCAAATATTACTTCCTTATCATATACTTTTTTTAAATTTTTAACTTCTAAAATTGTATAGTCTAGTTTATCTAATTCTTCTTTTAACTTTTCAATAGGTAATCCTACTACATTGTAATATGAACCATCATATGATTTAACAAAATTGCTATCTTGTATTCCATAAGAACCTGCTTTATCTAATGGATTCATATTTTCCACATAATCTACTATTTCGTTTTCGCTTAAATCTCTAAACTCTATATCGGTTCTATCATAAAATGTTTTTATAGTTTTCCCTTTTTTTATACTAACTCCTGTTAATACATAATGCTTTTTCCCAGATAACATCTTTAAAGTATTTATAGCCTCCAACTTATCTTTTGGCTTACCTAGTATCTTATTATCAAATACAACCACAGTATCTGCTGCTATACATGTGTCATCTATATCTACTGCTAATACCTTCATTTTAGATAGTTTTTTTACAAATTTAACTGGATTTTCCTCATCTATATTCTCATCTATATCAGGGACTACAATTTTAAAATCCTTTATTATTTTTTTTAAAAGTTCTTCTCTTCTTTTAGAGGCTGACATCAGTATCATTATAGACTTCCTTCTAGCGTATCTAAATCTTTTAAGCCTTTTTTAGCTATAATATCTGAGTATATTTTTTCTACCAAGTTAAAATCTAAAGTTTTAATGTATTCTAAATATATCAAGTTGGTTGTATATGAATACGACTTGTGTTCTCCAATTAGGTATGCTCTAGCTGGTGCTACATCATCTATGTCAATTTGTCTTACAAATTTACTAATTTTTGGATATTTACTATGAAACTCTTTCTCCCAATTCATAACAATTTCTTCAATTTTAGATATTACTTTATTCTTTCTTTCATCTTCTTCTGGTAGATACATCTTGATTTTATCAAACTCATCTTTATGAGTATATTCCATCATATATGCATACTTTTCAAATAAAGGGTTTGTATTTGAAATTCTAGCATTATGCAAATCTTTTAAATAGCTATAGCAAACATTTCTACTTAAATTTTCCCATTGGCTTGATCTTGTTATTAAAAATTCATTTTTATTATCCTGACAATTTGCTCTTCCTCCAACATTATTTAGGTTTGTAAATAGCTCCCATTCAATATCTAAAATTTCTTTTATTATTCTATCTTTATCATCCATTTTAATCCCTCCAACAGCCAAGACTTTTTATA
Organism: Oceanivirga miroungae; assembly: GCF_902505095.1. GTDB lineage: Bacteria > Fusobacteriota > Fusobacteriia > Fusobacteriales > Leptotrichiaceae > Oceanivirga > Oceanivirga miroungae. Next base: position 1,178,781 of record NZ_CABWIB010000001.1, read on the forward strand.
CTTTCATCTTTTATTCTACTTTGAATAACATCACCATAATATCCAATAAAATCTGCTATTCTTATTACCACATCTTCTTCTTCTAATTTATCTATAATATCACTTGATATTTTATCCATAGTATTAATCTTATCGTTTGTAGATAAGCTATTATCAACTAAGCTATTTATTAAATCATACGCTTTTTTATCAATCTCTAATAGCATTTTATGATGCCATTTATAGTATGGTGCATATCTTTTATGAATTAAAAAATACATTTCTATTGAGTTTTGAATAAATATTGATAAGGCTTCATAAGCTGCAACATTTTCATGTCTTTTAACCATTCTTTCATAGTTAACATATGAACTATTTATCTGCATACATCTTGTTGCCATCATATTAAATCTAATATCTCTTGGATAAAATTTAACTTTTTCTCTTAATTTAGTAAGGCTACCATCGGTATCATAAAAAACTTCACCATTTGTAAAAGAAGATAATAAGTACTGTGGAATATTTCTATACTCTATATCAGAATTAGGACCACTTTCACTTCCTAAAAAACTAAATACATATTCAGAAATATCAAGTACACCTCTTCTATTTTTTCCCCATACAGTTTCATCTAATAACTTATACCCCATAAAAGTCTTATCTAAATTATTTATTATTTCATTAAATTTTTCTTTATATTTAACATAGTTTTCATGAGATAAAAGAATAACTGGCATAGCACTAAAATCATGATCTTGTGATATATTATCATCATAACCATAACATTCTGAACCATAACCAAATAGACCACAAGCATATGGTATATTTAATTCATCAAACTTGCTTTTTAATACCTCGTTATAGAATTTACGAGATAACTCCATTCCTTTCATTTTTCCTCCAAATTTATTTTCTTACTTTCCAATACCCACTACGATTTGAACCTATTCTTTCTATAATATTTTTCTTTTATTTACAATGTTTTTATACAATTATTATACCATATTTAGTGATATATATAAATAAATTTGGAATTATTTGTACTTTAAAGATGGTTTCATATACAATAAGAGAAGATAGTAAAATAGAACACAAAATTATATACAACTATCCACTTACAGCATTTGAAGAACTTGCAACCAATGCTATTTTACATAAAGAATATGATACACCTGAATACGTGGGTATTTATGTATACAAGGATAGAATATCCTTTGTAAACCATAACAGACCACTTCCACCAATTACAATAGAATCATTATAAAGAACTCAAGGATATGTTTTTTTCACTTAATTTAATAGAATCTTATGGTTCAGGAATAAGACGTGCAAAAGATGCTTTGATTAAAAATGGTTCTCCTAATCTTAAATTCTACCCAGACAATGAAAAAGATAATTATACAAATGCTGTTATGAGTATCAATGCTGAATTTCTAAAAGAATTTAATGGTAGCACTGCCCAAGAAACTACTCAAAAGATGAAAACAGAAAATTATATAGAGGATATAATTATAAATATGATGATAATTAACCCAAATATTTCAGCAAGAGAGAAAGAGAAGGTTCTAAAAAATATGGTAAATGGATAGTGATAAACTAAAATACATAATTTAAAGGTGTTAAGAGTAAAATCTAAACACCTTTATTGGTATTTAAAATTTATTGTGTGAATCACACAATAAAAATTTACTTTTTAAACATCATTTATGCCACAAGCAACTAGAAATTTTAGGTTTTCTATGCTACTATTAGGTATGTATTGTGAAGGAGGAAATAAAAGTGAAATCAAAAATATTAACTATACCTGCTATTAAATGTAATAGCTGTGTTGAAAAAATTACAAATGTCTTATACTCGTTTCCTGAAGTAGAGGAAATTTCAGTAGATTTAGATGAAAAAACAGTAGAAGTTATTTTATCAACTGATATTTCAGATAATGAATTAAAAGGGATTATAAAATCTGCTGGTTCTTACGAAGTTACGGAAATTAAATAATATGGTTTATGCTCTATATTTAATCGATGAGAATAAAAAATATATATTTGATAATTGGTTGGAATGCAGTAATAATATTAAGGGTAAAAAGGCTAGGTACAAAAAATTTAAAAATGAAATGGAAGCTAAAAAATGGTTAGATGAAGGTGCAAATTATGAAACTTATACTAAGCTTGATTCTGATGCTATTTATTTTGATGCAGGTACTGGACGTGGTATAGGGGTTGAAGTAAGAGTAACTAATCATTTAGGTGCTTCTATTTTAAATGAAATAATGCCAAAAGAAAAAATAAATGAATTTGGCAACTACTTACTAGCACCTAATAGAACAAATAACTTTGGGGAATTGTGTGGCCTTTTTATTGCACTAAAGTATGCAAAAAAATATAAGGTAAAAAAAATATATGGTGACAGTGAATTAGTTATTAAATACTGGTCAAAAAGAATATATAACGAGAAAAATTTAGAAAAAGATACAATTAAGCTAATCATTCAAGTTAGCGATATGTATAGTGAATTTATACAAAATGGTGGAGAGCTAAAAAAAATATCAGGAGATATTAATCCTAGTGATTTAGGTTTTCACAAATAGGAGAGAAATGGAAGAATTATTAAAGCTAAGCTCTACAAAATTAAAAGAATTAGCTAAAGAATACGAAATAGATGGTTATAAGCAGATGGTAAAATCTGATTTAATAAATAATATATGTGTTAAAATGGCACAAGACGAAGGTAAAATATATACCTTTGGTAGACTTGATATACTGCCAAATGGTTATGGTTTTATTCGTGATAGTGATATAGGGTCTGATGTATATGTATCAGCATCTCAAGTTAAAAAACTAGGTTTAAGACAAGATGATATCATATGTGGAGAAGTAAGAGTCCCTATTGGTACAGAGAAAAATTATGGTTTAATTAAAATTGAGTTTATAAACTCAGATAGTATTTTAAAAGCTTTAAATAGACCTGTATTTGATGACTTAATACCTACTTACCCAAATAAAAGATTAAATTTAGGTGAAGGTAGCATAAGCTCTAGAATAATAGATTTAATATCTCCTATAGGTTTAGGTCAAAGAGCATTAATTGTAGCACCACCTAAAGCTGGTAAAACAACTTTATTAATCTCTTTAGCTAACGATATTATTAAATACAATAAAGAAATTGAACTTTGGATACTACTAATAGATGAAAGACCGGAAGAAGTTACAGATATTAAAGATAATGTAAAAGAAGCTGAAGTTTATTCGGCTACTTTTGATGAAGATCCTACAGTACATATTAATGTAACTGAAAAAGTTTTAGAGCAAGCAAAAAGAGAAGTTGAAAAAGGTAAAAATATAGTAATACTTATGGATTCTATAACAAGACTAGCTAGATCATATAACGTGGTACTTCCTAGTAGTGGTAAGATAATATCAGGTGGTATAGATCCAAAAGCACTATACATGCCAAAAAAATTCTTTGGTTCTGCTAGAAATATTAAAAATGGTGGAAGTCTTACCATAATATCAACTGCTTTAATAGAAACTGGAAGCAAAATGGACGAGGTAATATTTGAAGAATTTAAAGGTACCGGTAATATGGAAATAATATTAGATAGAAGCTTACAACAGCTAAGACTATTTCCTGCTATAGACGTTAATAGAAGTGGTACTAGAAAAGAAGAACTATTATACACTAAAAAAGAACTAGAAGATATTTGGAAATTAAGAAGAAAATTAGCAAAATGTAATGATGCTGAAGCAATTAAATACTTACTTGATTTAATTAAACAATTTGAATCAAACGAGGAATTAATAGAAAATATTAAATATGAGCTAATATAGGGAGTGATACATAAGTGCCAAAAACTTTTAATTTTTTATTATTGCAAGCAGCATATTTTTCACTGTTTTGCACTTCTTACGTTTTTTTAAACCCAGCACTTGCTGAGAGAAATTTTACTATATCTGAGATTGGATTTATACTTACTTTCTCAGCTTTTTTATCGATAATTTTTCAACCAATGGTTGCAAAATTAATAAACTATTTTAAAATTGTTACAAATAAAAAAGTTCTAATATCTTTTATGCTAATTTCTATAATAGCAACTATAGTATCTAGTTTATCAACTAGTTTGTACACTGTCACTGTAATGACTATTATATTAATAAGTTCACTATTAACTGCACAAACCTTTGTTTATACCTTCATATTTGAATATATAAATAGTGGGGTAGATATTAACTTTGGATTAACTCGTGGAGGAGGATCAGTTGCTTTTGCAATAACTTCTTTACTAGTTGGAATTATAGCTAAAAATTATGGCTTTTCTTTTATATCCATAGTAAATATATTCTTAGAATTATTAGTTCTGTTTATACTATTATCATTTAAAGAGCTTAAGGTACAAAATATACAAAAAGATGAAAAAGTAAAAAACACAAATTTTAATGAATTTAGAAAAAAATATAGAAAGTTTTTATTCTTTTTAGTTGGTGTATTTTTAATACTTGCAACACATAACGCTTTTTCAGCGTTTTTAATAAATATCGCCAAAGAGGTTAATAGAACTTCGTCATTTGTTGGATTTTCATTTTTCTTAGCAGCAATGCTAGAACTTCCAGTAATGTCGTATTTTAACTATTTTAGAAAAAAATATACTAACTATGTTTTAATATACATAGCAGTTATTAGTTTTACTGTAAAAGCTATTACTCTTTTAATAGGTCTTGTTTTAAAAGATTCTAATATTATTCTTTTATCTCAATTTATGCAAATGTTTGGATTTGCAGTTTATCTTCCTGCATCTGTATTTTATGTAAATAGAATAATGGATGATAAAGATAAAATAATAGGGCAAGCATATTTAGGAGTTGCAGGAACATTAGGTTCTATATTTTCAGGCTATGTAGGAGCTAAATTAATAGAATCCTTTGGAACTACATACATGGTTTTATCTTTTACTCTAATATCACTAATCGGGACAATAATTATTATTATGAATTTAGAAAAGGAGCACTAAAATGAGTAAAAACTTATTTTTAAAAGGTATTATACTATGTGTAATTAGTGCAATTTTTTGGGCTGTCGGGGGTAATTTTACTCAATATATATTTATTCATTCTAATTTTAATTTTATATCTCTAACATCAATTAGAATGCTAGTATCTGGATTAGCACTAACAATAATAGCAATTTTATCAAATGGATTAAGTCCATTAAAAGAAATGATGAAAAATAAGAAGATAATAGTTTCGCTTTTAATTTATGCAATATTTGCACAAGTTGGACTTCAAGTTCCATTTTTTGCAACAATAAAGTATAGTAGTGCTGCATTTGCAACACTAATCGGAACATTTGCACCTGTTGTAGTAATATTTTACTATGCTATCACAAATAGAAAATTGCCTAGAAAATTAGAAATGTTTTTAATTCTAGTTATGCTACTTGGAATCTTTTTTGTAATAACTAGTGGTAATATTCGTGCAATAGTAGTTGATATTAGAGCTGTCATTTGGGGATTTATATCTTGCTTTGCTTACTCATTTTATTTAATTTATGCTAAAGTATTTGAAAAATACCCTAGCTCATTTATAGTAGGAATTACTATGATACTAGGCGGACTATTTTTAACTCCCTTTACAGACTTTAATATGATAGCAGAAAATATATTGAAAAAAGATATCCTAGTATTTTTCATATTATTGATTATAATTGGAACTATAATTCCATTTAACTCTTTTTTAGAAGCAACAAAACATATAGGAGCAAAAATAGCTTCAATACTAAGTGTATTAGAACCTATTAGCTCGCTATTTATTACAATATTTATCTTCAATGAAAAATTTACAATAATACAACTAATAGGTGCAATACTTGTAATTATTGCAGTTATTATCTTAAGTTCTATTGAGGATTAAAAAAGACTGTTACAAATTGTACAGCCTTTTTTATTTTATACTTTATTTTTATTCTTTAATTTAGCAACTACAAATATTAATATAGAAAATAATATGAATAGCTCAGAAAGAGTTGCAAAATTAGGTATGAAAAATTGTGCATCAAAACCTGCAAAAGCTTCTTTAAATAGACTTACTGAATATTTCATAGGTATAAAAGGGAAAATATCTATAAAAAGTTTTGGAGCAGTTTCTATAGGGAATGTTCCAGCGCTTGCTGATATTTGTATAATTAATAAAATTATAGTTAAAAATTTTCCTATGTCATCAAATGAAATGATGAAAAAGTATACCATACTAAAGAATGCTAAATCGCTAATTATCATACTAGCTAATAATATAGGAAAACTTAAGTTTGAAAAATTAAAATTTACAGTTACAAGTGCTGATAAAATAAATGATTGAATTAATACTAAGCCTAAATAAAGACCATATTGTTTTATCTTATTTTTGTAATTTCTATCAAATATACCAAATCTATCTTTTGCATCGTAATACATGACTACTATTATAACTAAAGAACCTACCCATAAAGATATAGACATAAAGTAGGCAGCAAAAACTGTACCATAATTATCAACATTATCTATATCAACTATTTTAAGAGAAACAGAATTTTCAACAAAATCATTTAAGTTTTTAAGTTCTTTTAGTTTTTTATTAGCTTCCTTACTAGAGTGATTTACAGCTAAATGAGCTTCTCTAATACCATTATCTAATTTTTTAGAATAGTCTTTAAATTGTGTTAGAGCATTTTTTATAAGGGCTGATGACGAACTTAGTTTTTCACTTCCTGAGTTTAGTTTATCTATACCTTCTTTTAGTTTGATTCCACCTTCATTTATTTGATTTTTAACATTATCTGTTTTAACTTTTTTAGCACCATTATATAGTTTTTTGAAATTAGAACTTATTTTAAGTAAAGGGAAACGATCTCCAAGACTCACTACACCTTCAGATATTTTATCTAAACCATCTACAGCTTTATCTACTCCATTTCTATATTTATCATATCCCGTATCTAAAGTTTTAAGACCATTATCTAACGAATTTACTCCCTTGTCAAATTCTTCATACTTTCCACTTAAAGTTTTAATACCTTCATGTATTTTACTTGACCCATCATTTATTTTACCAAGTCCTACATTTAACTTTGATACTTTATTAGCTGAGTCCTCTATACCTTCATTTAATTTTTTTACTACTTTAGCCCCAACTTTTTCTTTTATACTATGCTGTATTTCTATAGCAACTTTTTCATATATTTGAGAAGCTATAAAATTATACTTTTTATTTGAATGGTAAACTATTTCAGTCTTATTCAAATGTTCTAAATCATAAGTAAAGTTTTCAGGTATGCTTATACTTGCATAATATTTTCTATCTTTAACGCCTTTATTCGCTTCCTCTATACTATCAAGAAATTTAATATCCATTATATTACTATCAACTATCTTATCAACTATATCTTTTCCAACTTCACCTTTATCTAAATTTACTAAAGCTACTGGAATGTTTTTCATATTGCTATAAGGATCCCAAAATGCCTTTAGAAAAAATAGCACATAAAAAAATGGTATTATCATTATAACTGCTGTTATAACTATAGGTTTAATATATTTTTTATTAATTTTCATCTTTATTATCACCTCTTAATATATATTTTGTAGTTTTTCCTACTCCAACTTTTTTAATCTTATTATTTTCTTGTAGATTTTTTAAAGCTCTTTCTATAGTTCTTTGACTAATATCAGGACAAAGTTGTATTATATCTTCTTTAGATACAGGCTTTATTTGCTTTATTATTTGCCTTAAAACCTTTTCAGAAGAAGATAGATTATCCTTAGCTATATCTAAAAATTTGTTATTTACTATATCATAAGCCTTATAAATTAAATCTAAAAAGAAATTTATAAATTCTTTACTATCACTTTTTTTAATACTTTTTTTATACTCTTCTTTATTTTCTTCAATTAAATATGAAATACTTATATATTTTCCTATAAAAAATCCATTTTTAAATAAAAGTAGTAGAATTATAAGCCTAGCTATTCTTGCATTTCCATCTTTAAAAGCTTCTGCTTTAATAAATCTAAATAGTATTTCAGGTATATATATTAAGGGATTATTTTCCCCCTTTATACTAAATTCATAATATTTAAAAATATCCTCTATATTTTTAATTTCCAGGTCATTATAAGAAAAAATCATATTATGTAATTTAATTAAAGTGTCTTTATTAAACGGTATATTATCATAGTCAGACATTATATACTCTAGTGCTAAGCTATAGCCCATTACCTCTTTTTCATTAGTATTTTTAGGGACAATAGATTCTTCCATAAGTCCTTTTAACCTGTTATTTAAAATACGATAATTTGCTTTTGTACTTTGTATTTTTGTCATTTTAGCCATTCTATCAAGAATATTTAAGTACATAGATGCATAAAGCTCTTGTCGCCCTTTTAATTCGTATATTAAACATAATTTATTTATTTCATTATTCATATAAGCTCCTTTTTAATTTACTTAGCCATTTTACACCTTTTGGCTGATAAAAACAATAAAAATATTTAAAAATTGACAATTTTTTTTAAGGGTATATTATTCTACATAAAAGAAAGCTTTAGAAATTGTGAAAGGAAATATATAAGATGGTACTTGAATTATTAGAAAAAAGAAGCTCAGTTAGAAAGTTCACTGAAACTAAAATTTCAAACGAAATAAAAGAAAAGTTAGAGAAGGCATTTATCCTTTCTCCTACAGCACAAGGAATGCAATCATGCTCTGTTATAGAAATAACAAGTAAAGAAATGAAAGAAAAACTTTCTGAAATTGCAGGACAAGCATATATTAGAGATGTTAGTTTAATATATATATTTATAGTAGACCACTATAAATATATGAGTATAAAAGATGAAAAGATTAAAAGTCTAGGGATAAATTATCTAATTAGTGGTCATATAGATGCAGTTATAGCTGCACACTCTATGTATTTAACTGCTGAAGATTTAGGTCTTTCGGGATTTTACTCAACATTTATAGTAAAAGATACTAATAAAATAGTAAATTTATTAAAATTGCCTAAATTTACTTATCCTGTAATGGGTTTATGCTTAGGTTATAAAAATGAAGAGCCTATGAAAAAGCCTAGACTAGATAAAAAATATAGAATATTTAGCAATCATTATAAAATTTACGAAAATTATGAAGAAGAGTTTAAAGACTATGATGAAAAATTAAATGAATATATAGATTTAAGAAATCCAAGTAAGACTATAGGGAAATTTACAGATATTATAAAATCTCAAAAAATCTTTAAAGATAATAAGGAAGAAATAAGAAAACAAGGTTTTGAAATTTAAAAAAACATGCACCTAAACTTTTCACATTTTTGTGTCTAGTTTATTGGTACATGTTCTTTTTTTTATTTTTATCTGTATTCGTCAAAATTATTTACAAGAATTTCAACTCTTCTTAATTTACCTGGTTTACCATCTGTTATTTCATTAAATGCACGAGATATTATATTAACCTTAATATCTTTTCTCATTCCTAATTTATATAACATATTTCTTGCATGAATAGCACGTCTTAATCCTAAATCTAAGTTATATGATTCTGTGTAAGCTCTATCTGTATATCCTATTATTTCTATAACTCCACTTGTATCTGTATTATTTACTAATTCAACAACTTCTTTTAATTTAGCAATTTGATGTGGTCTAATATTATGTTTATCTAATATGAACTCATCTATTGTAAATTTAGTTGATTTACGTGTTTGAATAGCATTTAATTTCTTTTCAAGCTCTTTATTCTTAGCTGCTAATTCATTTAATTTGTCTAGTATTTCATCTTTTATCATATCTTTTCTACCTAAAGATACATTAATACCAGCATTTACACCAATATTACCTTTTGATAATGATACACTTGCCTTATACACGATAGAATTTGTTCTGTTTTGTCCAGATATTCCAACTGCCACTGCCGCTGTATTTTTATAGTATCCAAATCCTGCTCCTATACCGAACTTCTTATCATATGTTACTTGTGGTATACCTGCCATAGCCATAGATGAAGCTGTTCCTGCATAAGTTTCATTTAGTTGTGAAACTGTAGCAACATCATTAGGTGCTTTACCTGGAGCAACATTACTAATTACATTTCCACCATTGTTAAGTCCATTATTTGTTAATGATACTTCGTTTACTGGGTTATTATTCTTTGTTTCAGTAATAGTTATTCCTTCTGGAGATACTTTTGTAGTACTGTTTTCAGATTTTAATGTAATATTCTTAAATTCTGGACTTTCACTAATTCCTATTTCAACTTTTGAATTTCCATCAGTATCTTGTGTTAATTTAGTTATTACATTAGATCCAATATATTTTACTGCATTATCTCCATCACCTTCTGTTATTTCACTAGCTGCTTTTACTATCTCAATAGTTGATCCTAAAGTATGAAGTTTCTTATTATTATCTGATTTATTCTCACTTCCTAAATTAGCTCCAAATGTTAATCCTGCATTATTTATCGCATCTACTACATCTTTAGTTGTTGCTACTCTATTGTCATTTATACCTTTGTCATATATTTCTTTTTCTGCAGCTTCTAATGTTTTTAATGCTTCTTTTAATGCTTTTTCTTTTTCTAATTTATCTTGGTCGCTAGCTCCTTCTAATGCTGTTTTAGCATTTTCTAATGCATCTTTAGCTTTTTTTAATTTATCTTTCTTTCCTTTTAATTCAGCAATTTCTGCTTGATTAATTGGATTAGTATTATCTAACTTAGCTATTTTCTTATCTATCTCTTTATTTAAGCTTTCAACTATTTCATTATGGTCAACTTTTGCTTTTCCATTTTCTGATGTTATTGAACCTTTATCTATTGAGTATTTAATAACTGAAGTTTTTCCATCTTCACTTTCAACAGATACTTTTGTTCCATCTCCATCTACAAAGTTTATTGTATCATATGGTCTTACAAAGTCTACTGCGTTTCCATTTCCTTGTAAGTTAAATCCTGCATTTAGTACATCATTTACTGTTGCTGCATTGTTCCCTATTTTCTTAATAGTTTCAGCATCTGGTTTAGATACATTATTAGCTTCTTTTAATTTAGCTAATTTTTCATCATTAGCTCCAAGCGCTGTTTCTTCTATATTTCCATCATTATCAAGTTTATAGAATCCATCTTCTTTTTGAACATATTTTTCGCCATCAACTTCATATACTGGGAATCCATCTTTTGTTTCTACTACCTTCTTACCTTTTTCACTTGTTGCATCTAAATTACTTGATACATTTGATACTACTTGTGGTGTATCTCCTTTGGCTTTTATTTGTATATTATTAGTTGCAACTTCTATTTTATTTAAGTCTGTACTATTTCCAGGAATTTCTTCTCCATTATTTTTTATTGAACCATTTTCATCTATTTCTTTGTATTTGTCTCCATCTTTTACATATTTTTTATTATCTTTTGTAAATATTGGTTTACCATCTTTTGTTACTTCGTAGAATTTATCTCCTTCTTTAACAACATCTTTATTATCTTTTGTAACATATTTAAACGGACTATTATTAGTTATATTATTTTCTGTTTCTTTTAATTGTCCTACATTTGCTGCATCTGTTGGCTCTTTACCTTCTGCTACTCCTTTTATTACTACATTAGTATCTGTTGTTTGTCCTGGTGTAGTAGTTCCTGGCTCTTTTGATAATGTTAATGTTCCATCTTCTCCTGGTGTTAATTTTACTATAGAATTAGTATTAGTTGTATCTGTTTGACCTTTTGGTTTTTGTAATTCTAACCCTTCAAATTTTGGTGTTTTCTTTAATCCTATTTCTATTTTTGAATTTCCATCAGTATCTTGTGTTAATTTAGTTATTAAATTAGATCCAATATATTTTACTGCATTATCTCCATCACCTTCTGTTATTTCACTAGCTGCTTTTACTATCTCAACAGTTGATCCTAATTTGTGAAGTTTCTTTCTATCATCAGTATTCTTATTAGCACTATCTAAATTAGCTCCAAATGTTAATCCTGCATTATTTATCGCATCTACTACATCTTTAGTTGTTGCTACTCTATTGTCATTTATACCTTTGTCATATATTTCTTTTTCTGCAGCTTCTAATGTTTTTAATGCTTCTTTTAATGCTTTTTCTTTTTCTAATTTATCTTGGTCGCTAGCTCCTTCTAATGCTGTTTTAGCATTTTCTAATGCATCTTTAGCTTTTTTTAATTTATCTTTCTTTCCTTTTAATTCAGCAATTTCTGCTTGATTAATTGGATTAGTATTATCTAACTTAGCTATTTTCTTATCTATCTCTTTATTTAAGCTTTCAACTATTTCATTATGGTCAACTTTTGCTTTTCCATTTTCTGATGTTATTGAACCTTTATCTATTGAGTATTTAATAACTGAAGTTTTTCCATCTTCACTTTCAACAGATACTTTTGTTCCATCTCCATCTACAAAGTTTATTGTATCATATGGTCTTACAAAGTCTACTGCGTTTCCATTTCCTTGTAAGTTAAATCCTGCATTTAGTACATCATTTACTGTTGCTGCATTGTTCCCTATTTTCTTAATAGTTTCAGCATCTGGTTTAGATACATTATTAGCTTCTTTTAATTTAGCTAATTTTTCATCATTAGCTCCAAGCGCTGTTTCTTCTATATTTCCATCATTATCAAGTTTATAGAATCCATCTTCTTTTTGAACATATTTTTCGCCATCAACTTCATATACTGGGAATCCATCTTTTGTTTCTACTACCTTCTTACCTTTTTCACTTGTTGCATCTAAATTACTTGATACATTTGATACTACTTGTGGTGTATCTCCTTTGGCTTTTATTTGTATATTATTAGTTGCAACTTCTATTTTATTTAAGTCTGTACTATTTCCAGGAATTTCTTCTCCATTATTTTTTATTGAACCATTTTCATCTATTTCTTTGTATTTGTCTCCATCTTTTACATATTTTTTATTATCTTTTGTAAATATTGGTTTACCATCTTTTGTTACTTCGTAGAATTTATCTCCTTCTTTAACAACATCTTTATTATCTTTTGTAACATATTTAAACGGACTATTATTAGTTATATTATTTTCTGTTTCTTTTAATTGTCCTACATTTGCTGCATCTGTTGGCTCTTTACCTTCTGCTACTCCTTTTATTACTACATTAGTATCTGTTGTTTGTCCTGGTGTAGTAGTTCCTGGCTCTTTTGATAATGTTAATGTTCCATCTTCTCCTGGTGTTAATTTTACTATAGAATTAGTATTAGTTGTATCTGTTTGACCTTTTGGTTTTTGTAATTCTAACCCTTCAAATTTTGGTGTTTTCTTTAATCCTATTTCTATTTTTGAATTTCCATCAGTATCTTGTGTTAATTTAGTTATTAAATTAGATCCAATATATTTTACTGCATTATCTCCATCACCTTCTGTTATTTCACTAGCTGCTTTTACTATCTCAACAGTTGATCCTAATTTGTGAAGTTTCTTTCTATCATCAGTATTCTTATTAGCACTATCTAAATTAGCTCCAAATGTTAATCCTGCATTATTTATCGCATCTACTACATCTTTAGTTGTTGCTACTCTATTGTCATTTATACCTTTGTCATATATTTCTTTTTCTGCAGCTTCTAATGTTTTTAATGCTTCTTTTAATGCTTTTTCTTTTTCTAATTTATCTTGGTCGCTAGCTCCTTCTAATGCTGTTTTAGCATTTTCTAATGCATCTTTAGCTTTTTTTAATTTATCTTTCTTTCCTTTTAATTCAGCAATTTCTGCTTGATTAATTGGATTAGTATTATCTAACTTAGCTATTTTCTTATCTATCTCTTTATTTAAGCTTTCAACTATTTCATTATGGTCAACTTTTGCTTTTCCATTTTCTGATGTTATTGAACCTTTATCTATTGAGTATTTAATAACTGAAGTTTTTCCATCTTCACTTTCAACAGATACTTTTGTTCCATCTCCATCTACAAAGTTTATTGTATCATATGGTCTTACAAAGTCTACTGCGTTTCCATTTCCTTGTAAGTTAAATCCTGCATTTAGTACATCATTTACTGTTGCTGCATTGTTCCCTATTTTCTTAATAGTTTCAGCATCTGGTTTAGATACATTATTAGCTTCTTTTAATTTAGCTAATTTTTCATCATTAGCTCCAAGCGCTGTTTCTTCTATATTTCCATCATTATCAAGTTTATAGAATCCATCTTCTTTTTGAACATATTTTTCGCCATCAACTTCATATACTGGGAATCCATCTTTTGTTTCTACTACCTTCTTACCTTTTTCACTTGTTGCATCTAAATTACTTGATACATTTGATACTACTTGTGGTGTATCTCCTTTGGCTTTTATTTGTATATTATTAGTTGCAACTTCTATTTTATTTAAGTCTGTACTATTTCCAGGAATTTCTTCTCCATTATTTTTTATTGAACCATTTTCATCTATTTCTTTGTATTTGTCTCCATCTTTTACATATTTTTTATTATCTTTTGTAAATATTGGTTTACCATCTTTTGTTACTTCGTAGAATTTATCTCCTTCTTTAACAACATCTTTATTATCTTTTGTAACATATTTAAACGGACTATTATTAGTTATATTATTTTCTGTTTCTTTTAATTGTCCTACATTTGCTGCATCTGTTGGCTCTTTACCTTCTGCTACTCCTTTTATTACTACATTAGTATCTGTTGTTTGTCCTGGTGTAGTAGTTCCTGGCTCTTTTGATAATGTTAATGTTCCATCTTCTCCTGGTGTTAATTTTACTATAGAATTAGTATTAGTTGTATCTGTTTGACCTTTTGGTTTTTGTAATTCTAACCCTTCAAATTTTGGTGTTTTCTTTAATCCTATTTCTATTTTTGAATTTCCATCAGTATCTTGTGTTAATTTAGTTATTAAATTAGATCCAATATATTTTACTGCATTATCTCCATCACCTTCTGTTATTTCACTAGCTGCTTTTACTATCTCAACAGTTGATCCTAATTTGTGAAGTTTCTTTCTATCATCAGTATTCTTATTAGCACTATCTAAATTAGCTCCAAATGTTAATCCTGCATTATTTATCGCATCTACTACATCTTTAGTTGTTGCTACTCTATTGTCATTTATACCTTTGTCATATATTTCTTTTTCTGCAGCTTCTAATGTTTTTAATGCTTCTTTTAATGCTTTTTCTTTTTCTAATTTATCTTGGTCGCTAGCTCCTTCTAATGCTGTTTTAGCATTTTCTAATGCATCTTTAGCTTTTTTTAATTTATCTTTCTTTCCTTTTAATTCAGCAATTTCTGCTTGATTAATTGGATTAGTATTATCTAACTTAGCTATTTTCTTATCTATCTCTTTATTTAAGCTTTCAACTATTTCATTATGGTCAACTTTTGCTTTTCCATTTTCTGATGTTATTGAACCTTTATCTATTGAGTATTTAATAACTGAAGTTTTTCCATCTTCACTTTCAACAGATACTTTTGTTCCATCTCCATCTACAAAGTTTATTGTATCATATGGTCTTACAAAGTCTACTGCGTTTCCATTTCCTTGTAAGTTAAATCCTGCATTTAGTACATCATTTACTGTTGCTGCATTGTTCCCTATTTTCTTAATAGTTTCAGCATCTGGTTTAGATACATTATTAGCTTCTTTTAATTTAGCTAATTTTTCATCATTAGCTCCAAGCGCTGTTTCTTCTATATTTCCATCATTATCAAGTTTATAGAATCCATCTTCTTTTTGAACATATTTTTCGCCATCAACTTCATATACTGGGAATCCATCTTTTGTTTCTACTACCTTCTTACCTTTTTCACTTGTTGCATCTAAATTACTTGATACATTTGATACTACTTGTGGTGTATCTCCTTTGGCTTTTATTTGTATATTATTAGTTGCAACTTCTATTTTATTTAAGTCTGTACTATTTCCAGGAATTTCTTCTCCATTATTTTTTATTGAACCATTTTCATCTATTTCTTTGTATTTGTCTCCATCTTTTACATATTTTTTATTATCTTTTGTAAATATTGGTTTACCATCTTTTGTTACTTCGTAGAATTTATCTCCTTCTTTAACAACATCTTTATTATCTTTTGTAACATATTTAAACGGACTATTATTAGTTATATTATTTTCTGTTTCTTTTAATTGTCCTACATTTGCTGCATCTGTTGGCTCTTTACCTTCTGCTACTCCTTTTATTACTACATTAGTATCTGTTGTTTGTCCTGGTGTAGTAGTTCCTGGCTCTTTTGATAATGTTAATGTTCCATCTTCTCCTGGTGTTAATTTTACTATAGAATTAGTATTAGTTGTATCTGTTTGACCTTTTGGTTTTTGTAATTCTAACCCTTCAAATTTTGGTGTTTTCTTTAATCCTATTTCTATTTTTGAATTTCCATCAGTATCTTGTGTTAATTTAGTTATTAAATTAGATCCAATATATTTTACTGCATTATCTCCATCACCTTCTGTTATTTCACTAGCTGCTTTTACTATCTCAACAGTTGATCCTAATTTGTGAAGTTTCTTTCTATCATCAGTATTCTTATTAGCACTATCTAAATTAGCTCCAAATGTTAATCCTGCATTATTTATCGCATCTACTACATCTTTAGTTGTTGCTACTCTATTGTCATTTATACCTTTGTCATATATTTCTTTTTCTGCAGCTTCTAATGTTTTTAATGCTTCTTTTAATGCTTTTTCTTTTTCTAATTTATCTTGGTCGCTAGCTCCTTCTAATGCTGTTTTAGCATTTTCTAATGCATCTTTAGCTTTTTTTAATTTATCTTTCTTTCCTTTTAATTCAGCAATTTCTGCTTGATTAATTGGATTAGTATTATCTAACTTAGCTATTTTCTTATCTATCTCTTTATTTAAGCTTTCAACTATTTCATTATGGTCAACTTTTGCTTTTCCATTTTCTGATGTTATTGAACCTTTATCTATTGAGTATTTAATAACTGAAGTTTTTCCATCTTCACTTTCAACAGATACTTTTGTTCCATCTCCATCTACAAAGTTTATTGTATCATATGGTCTTACAAAGTCTACTGCGTTTCCATTTCCTTGTAAGTTAAATCCTGCATTTAGTACATCATTTACTGTTGCTGCATTGTTCCCTATTTTCTTAATAGTTTCAGCATCTGGTTTAGATACATTATTAGCTTCTTTTAATTTAGCTAATTTTTCATCATTAGCTCCAAGCGCTGTTTCTTCTATATTTCCATCATTATCAAGTTTATAGAATCCATCTTCTTTTTGAACATATTTTTCGCCATCAACTTCATATACTGGGAATCCATCTTTTGTTTCTACTACCTTCTTACCTTTTTCACTTGTTGCATCTAAATTACTTGATACATTTGATACTACTTGTGGTGTATCTCCTTTGGCTTTTATTTGTATATTATTAGTTGCAACTTCTATTTTATTTAAGTCTGTACTATTTCCAGGAATTTCTTCTCCATTATTTTTTATTGAACCATTTTCATCTATTTCTTTGTATTTGTCTCCATCTTTTACATATTTTTTATTATCTTTTGTAAATATTGGTTTACCATCTTTTGTTACTTCGTAGAATTTATCTCCTTCTTTAACAACATCTTTATTATCTTTTGTAACATATTTAAACGGACTATTATTAGTTATATTATTTTCTGTTTCTTTTAATTGTCCTACATTTGCTGCATCTGTTGGCTCTTTACCTTCTGCTACTCCTTTTATTACTACATTAGTATCTGTTGTTTGTCCTGGTGTAGTAGTTCCTGGCTCTTTTGATAATGTTAATGTTCCATCTTCTCCTGGTGTTAATTTTACTATAGAATTAGTATTAGTTGTATCTGTTTGACCTTTTGGTTTTTGTAATTCTAACCCTTCAAATTTTGGTGTTTTCTTTAATCCTATTTCTATTTTTGAATTTCCATCAGTATCTTGTGTTAATTTAGTTATTAAATTAGATCCAATATATTTTACTGCATTATCTCCATCACCTTCTGTTATTTCACTAGCTGCTTTTACTATCTCAACAGTTGATCCTAATTTGTGAAGTTTCTTTCTATCATCAGTATTCTTATTAGCACTATCTAAATTAGCTCCAAATGTTAATCCTGCATTATTTATCGCATCTACTACATCTTTAGTTGTTGCTACTCTATTGTCATTTATACCTTTGTCATATATTTCTTTTTCTGCAGCTTCTAATGTTTTTAATGCTTCTTTTAATGCTTTTTCTTTTTCTAATTTATCTTGGTCGCTAGCTCCTTCTAATGCTGTTTTAGCATTTTCTAATGCATCTTTAGCTTTTTTTAATTTATCTTTCTTTCCTTTTAATTCAGCAATTTCTGCTTGATTAATTGGATTAGTATTATCTAACTTAGCTATTTTCTTATCTATCTCTTTATTTAAGCTTTCAACTATTTCATTATGGTCAACTTTTGCTTTTCCATTTTCTGATGTTATTGAACCTTTATCTATTGAGTATTTAATAACTGAAGTTTTTCCATCTTCACTTTCAACAGATACTTTTGTTCCATCTCCATCTACAAAGTTTATTGTATCATATGGTCTTACAAAGTCTACTGCGTTTCCATTTCCTTGTAAGTTAAATCCTGCATTTAGTACATCATTTACTGTTGCTGCATTGTTCCCTATTTTCTTAATAGTTTCAGCATCTGGTTTAGATACATTATTAGCTTCTTTTAATTTAGCTAATTTTTCATCATTAGCTCCAAGCGCTGTTTCTTCTATATTTCCATCATTATCAAGTTTATAGAATCCATCTTCTTTTTGAACATATTTTTCGCCATCAACTTCATATACTGGGAATCCATCTTTTGTTTCTACTACCTTCTTACCTTTTTCACTTGTTGCATCTAAATTACTTGATACATTTGATACTACTTGTGGTGTATCTCCTTTGGCTTTTATTTGTATATTATTAGTTGCAACTTCTATTTTATTTAAGTCTGTACTATTTCCAGGAATTTCTTCTCCATTATTTTTTATTGAACCATTTTCATCTATTTCTTTGTATTTGTCTCCATCTTTTACATATTTTTTATTATCTTTTGTAAATATTGGTTTACCATCTTTTGTTACTTCGTAGAATTTATCTCCTTCTTTAACAACATCTTTATTATCTTTTGTAACATATTTAAACGGACTATTATTAGTTATATTATTTTCTGTTTCTTTTAATTGTCCTACATTTGCTGCATCTGTTGGCTCTTTACCTTCTGCTACTCCTTTTATTACTACATTAGTATCTGTTGTTTGTCCTGGTGTAGTAGTTCCTGGCTCTTTTGATAATGTTAATGTTCCATCTTCTCCTGGTGTTAATTTTACTATAGAATTAGTATTAGTTGTATCTGTTTGACCTTTTGGTTTTTGTAATTCTAACCCTTCAAATTTTGGTGTTTTCTTTAATCCTATTTCTATTTTTGAATTTCCATCAGTATCTTGTGTTAATTTAGTTATTAAATTAGATCCAATATATTTTACTGCATTATCTCCATCACCTTCTGTTATTTCACTAGCTGCTTTTACTATCTCAACAGTTGATCCTAATTTGTGAAGTTTCTTTCTATCATCAGTATTCTTATTAGCACTATCTAAATTAGCTCCAAATGTTAATCCTGCATTATTTATCGCATCTACTACATCTTTAGTTGTTGCTACTCTATTGTCATTTATACCTTTGTCATATATTTCTTTTTCTGCAGCTTCTAATGTTTTTAATGCTTCTTTTAATGCTTTTTCTTTTTCTAATTTATCTTGGTCGCTAGCTCCTTCTAATGCTGTTTTAGCATTTTCTAATGCATCTTTAGCTTTTTTTAATTTATCTTTCTTTCCTTTTAATTCAGCAATTTCTGCTTGATTAATTGGATTAGTATTATCTAACTTAGCTATTTTCTTATCTATCTCTTTATTTAAGCTTTCAACTATTTCATTATGGTCAACTTTTGCTTTTCCATTTTCTGATGTTATTGAACCTTTATCTATTGAGTATTTAATAACTGAAGTTTTTCCATCTTCACTTTCAACAGATACTTTTGTTCCATCTCCATCTACAAAGTTTATTGTATCATATGGTCTTACAAAGTCTACTGCGTTTCCATTTCCTTGTAAGTTAAATCCTGCATTTAGTACATCATTTACTGTTGCTGCATTGTTCCCTATTTTCTTAATAGTTTCAGCATCTGGTTTAGATACATTATTAGCTTCTTTTAATTTAGCTAATTTTTCATCATTAGCTCCAAGCGCTGTTTCTTCTATATTTCCATCATTATCAAGTTTATAGAATCCATCTTCTTTTTGAACATATTTTTCGCCATCAACTTCATATACTGGGAATCCATCTTTTGTTTCTACTACCTTCTTACCTTTTTCACTTGTTGCATCTAAATTACTTGATACATTTGATACTACTTGTGGTGTATCTCCTTTGGCTTTTATTTGTATATTATTAGTTGCAACTTCTATTTTATTTAAGTCTGTACTATTTCCAGGAATTTCTTCTCCATTATTTTTTATTGAACCATTTTCATCTATTTCTTTGTATTTGTCTCCATCTTTTACATATTTTTTATTATCTTTTGTAAATATTGGTTTACCATCTTTTGTTACTTCGTAGAATTTATCTCCTTCTTTAACAACATCTTTATTATCTTTTGTAACATATTTAAACGGACTATTATTAGTTATATTATTTTCTGTTTCTTTTAATTGTCCTACATTTGCTGCATCTGTTGGCTCTTTACCTTCTGCTACTCCTTTTATTACTACATTAGTATCTGTTGTTTGTCCTGGTGTAGTAGTTCCTGGCTCTTTTGATAATGTTAATGTTCCATCTTCTCCTGGTGTTAATTTTACTATAGAATTAGTATTAGTTGTATCTGTTTGACCTTTTGGTTTTTGTAATTCTAACCCTTCAAATTTTGGTGTTTTCTTTAATCCTATTTCTATTTTTGAATTTCCATCAGTATCTTGTGTTAATTTAGTTATTAAATTAGATCCAATATATTTTACTGCATTATCTCCATCACCTTCTGTTATTTCACTAGCTGCTTTTACTATCTCAACAGTTGATCCTAATTTGTGAAGTTTCTTTCTATCATCAGTATTCTTATTAGCACTATCTAAATTAGCTCCAAATGTTAATCCTGCATTATTTATCGCATCTACTACATCTTTAGTTGTTGCTACTCTATTGTCATTTATACCTTTGTCATATATTTCTTTTTCTGCAGCTTCTAATGTTTTTAATGCTTCTTTTAATGCTTTTTCTTTTTCTAATTTATCTTGGTCGCTAGCTCCTTCTAATGCTGTTTTAGCATTTTCTAATGCATCTTTAGCTTTTTTTAATTTATCTTTCTTTCCTTTTAATTCAGCAATTTCTGCTTGATTAATTGGATTAGTATTATCTAACTTAGCTATTTTCTTATCTATCTCTTTATTTAAGCTTTCAACTATTTCATTATGGTCAACTTTTGCTTTTCCATTTTCTGATGTTATTGAACCTTTATCTATTGAGTATTTAATAACTGAAGTTTTTCCATCTTCACTTTCAACAGATACTTTTGTTCCATCTCCATCTACAAAGTTTATTGTATCATATGGTCTTACAAAGTCTACTGCGTTTCCATTTCCTTGTAAGTTAAATCCTGCATTTAGTACATCATTTACTGTTGCTGCATTGTTCCCTATTTTCTTAATAGTTTCAGCATCTGGTTTAGATACATTATTAGCTTCTTTTAATTTAGCTAATTTTTCATCATTAGCTCCAAGCGCTGTTTCTTCTATATTTCCATCATTATCAAGTTTATAGAATCCATCTTCTTTTTGAACATATTTTTCGCCATCAACTTCATATACTGGGAATCCATCTTTTGTTTCTACTACCTTCTTACCTTTTTCACTTGTTGCATCTAAATTACTTGATACATTTGATACTACTTGTGGTGTATCTCCTTTGGCTTTTATTTGTATATTATTAGTTGCAACTTCTATTTTATTTAAGTCTGTACTATTTCCAGGAATTTCTTCTCCATTATTTTTTATTGAACCATTTTCATCTATTTCTTTGTATTTGTCTCCATCTTTTACATATTTTTTATTATCTTTTGTAAATATTGGTTTACCATCTTTTGTTACTTCGTAGAATTTATCTCCTTCTTTAACAACATCTTTATTATCTTTTGTAACATATTTAAACGGACTATTATTAGTTATATTATTTTCTGTTTCTTTTAATTGTCCTACATTTGCTGCATCTGTTGGCTCTTTACCTTCTGCTACTCCTTTTATTACTACATTAGTATCTGTTGTTTGTCCTGGTGTAGTAGTTCCTGGCTCTTTTGATAATGTTAATGTTCCATCTTCTCCTGGTGTTAATTTTACTATAGAATTAGTATTAGTTGTATCTGTTTGACCTTTTGGTTTTTGTAATTCTAACCCTTCAAATTTTGGTGTTTTCTTTAATCCTATTTCTATTTTTGAATTTCCATCAGTATCTTGTGTTAATTTAGTTATTAAATTAGATCCAATATATTTTACTGCATTATCTCCATCACCTTCTGTTATTTCACTAGCTGCTTTTACTATCTCAACAGTTGATCCTAATTTGTGAAGTTTCTTTCTATCATCAGTATTCTTATTAGCACTATCTAAATTAGCTCCAAATGTTAATCCTGCATTATTTATCGCATCTACTACATCTTTAGTTGTTGCTACTCTATTGTCATTTATACCTTTGTCATATATTTCTTTTTCTGCAGCTTCTAATGTTTTTAATGCTTCTTTTAATGCTTTTTCTTTTTCTAATTTATCTTGGTCGCTAGCTCCTTCTAATGCTGTTTTAGCATTTTCTAATGCATCTTTAGCTTTTTTTAATTTATCTTTCTTTCCTTTTAATTCAGCAATTTCTGCTTGATTAATTGGATTAGTATTATCTAACTTAGCTATTTTCTTATCTATCTCTTTATTTAAGCTTTCAACTATTTCATTATGGTCAACTTTTGCTTTTCCATTTTCTGATGTTATTGAACCTTTATCTATTGAGTATTTAATAACTGAAGTTTTTCCATCTTCACTTTCAACAGATACTTTTGTTCCATCTCCATCTACAAAGTTTATTGTATCATATGGTCTTACAAAGTCTACTGCGTTTCCATTTCCTTGTAAGTTAAATCCTGCATTTAGTACATCATTTACTGTTGCTGCATTGTTCCCTATTTTCTTAATAGTTTCAGCATCTGGTTTAGATACATTATTAGCTTCTTTTAATTTAGCTAATTTTTCATCATTAGCTCCAAGCGCTGTTTCTTCTATATTTCCATCATTATCAAGTTTATAGAATCCATCTTCTTTTTGAACATATTTTTCGCCATCAACTTCATATACTGGGAATCCATCTTTTGTTTCTACTACCTTCTTACCTTTTTCACTTGTTGCATCTAAATTACTTGATACATTTGATACTACTTGTGGTGTATCTCCTTTGGCTACAATTCTAACATTTTCAGCTGGTTGTACAACTTGTCCATTTTTATCTTTGTACACTCTTTCAGCATCATTCCAAATAGCATCATTTATTTTTTCGTCATATAGTTTACCATCTAGTCCTTTTTGTAAATTTAAAACATTTCCTTGAGGATCTTGATATTCTAACGGTGTTGAACTTGTAATATCTTTTTTAACATCTATAAATAATGAATTTAATTGTGATCCATTAACTGCATCTGTACTTTCTGCTGTAATTGCCCCTGGTGCTACATTTTTTAATTGTCTTTCTTCTCCAACTTTACCAAAACTTACGTATTGCCCAGCATCTTTTACTTGTCCAGCAAATCCACCATATTTAATTTTTAATCCATTTGGTAATGTAACTGAAGCTTCCTTAACAGTTTCAACTGGAGTTGTTGCTCCAAATGTCTTTTTAACACCATTTTCATCTTCAAGCGTTACAACACCCGAAGCTGAGTTCCCTATAATTACCGCATTTCTAGTAAATGTAAAGTCTTTTATATTATTTCCTAAAAGTATAGTACCTTTACCTGAATAAATTTCATTACTTACAGCATCTTTATCTAGTATTATACTTTCTAAAAATTCTTTGTTTTTATTCATTTCTGCAGTTAATTTATTCTTAGTTTCTTCATTAGTTTCTCTATTTATAATTTGTGTTCTTTCATCAATGTAGTGAGTTATTTTCTCCGAATTTATTTTATATTTATCCGGACCTTCAGCAACTAGCTCAAAAAATCCTTTTTCAGTTTTACTTGCTGTTGATGCAGCATCTTTAGCTACTGATCCTATCCCTAAAACTATAGCATTTTCTGCACCAGATATAGAGTTTGTCCCTATTGCAACAGAACTTTTACCTGTTGCTTGAGCTCCACTACCTACTGCAATTGTATTATTTGCACTAGCAACTGTATTAGATCCAAAAGTTATTGAGTTTTCTCCATTAGCCTCTGCTTTAAATCCTACTGCTGTTGAGTTTGCTCCAGCTGCTTTAGTAAATGCACCTAATGCCATACTACCTTCTGTTTTAGCGTGAGCATTAGTACCTATAGCAACTGCGTCATCAGCTTCAGCATGAGCTCCTAATTGGTCTGCTCTTTTACTCATACCTATTGCAATTGATCTTTTCCCTTCAGCAACAGCTCCTGGAACTTTAGAATTTCTACTTCCCCCAATAGCTATCGCTTGATCGTCTAACGCTCTTGCTAGTGTACCTAAAGCAATAGTATCACTTACATAAGGATATTTTTTTTCTAATTTTAATGCCTTAACTTGTTCTTCAGTTAATTTTTTTGCACCTTTTTTCTTAGTCCAGTATTCATGTGTTTTGTAGTATTCTATCTCATATTCCATTTTTACTTCATAATTTTCATATTGCTTTATTACTTCTCTTTTATTAACTATTGAATCAGGATTTTTTTCTGCCTCGAAATATAAAGGCATTATATATCCATCTAAAATTTTTTTAAATTCGTTCTTATATTTATCATCTACTTTTACATTTTCATTATCCTTTTTATAATAAAGAACATCATAATCACCTAAAAAATAATAAACATCTTTTTTAAGTAAAGTTTTTTCATTTCCTTTGTACTTTAAATAATACTTAGGTACATATGCTTTTACATAATTCTCTCCATTATATCTTATTTTTTCCTCAACTATTCTTGAGAAACGTCTTTTGTTGTTTGGGTTTTTTTCGTATTTACTATTGTAAAGCCATTTGAATAATAATTCACGACCTAATCTTCCTTCAGTCGCATCCCCCTTCATTTCTTTTTCAGAAATTTTATCTAATTTTTCATTAAGTGAATTATTCTCAATTTTTAATTTAGGATTATACCAGCCATTATATGTACCATCAGCATATATAGTTTTATTATTAAAATAATCAACATTTGCTTCATAGTAATCATCGCCTTCTCTTATATAGTGTGTTTCAGCAGAATCAGTTTTTGCATTATATGGATTTTTTTTATAGTTAGCTTTTTCTTCTTTGTTAGCTTTTTCTTCTTTTTTCACTACATACTTATTTTCTTCAGCTAATGCTGTATCAGCAACAAAGTTATTTCCAAATATTACATTTCTGTTACCATAAGTCTTTATACCAACATAGGTTGGATAAATACCATATTCAGTTTTATATCCATTGTCTTTTGCTTTTGTAATTTTATCTTTTTTAGATGAAAACTCATCAGTTACATAAAAATCATCATTAGACGGGGTCTTACCTAATCCATTTTTTCTAAATGGTTTTGTTGAATCTCCAATAATAATATTTTGTGTTCCAACTAGACCTGCTGCAGTATCTGATCCTATAAATACATTTCCTTCTCCAACTGAATTTATACCTGCTCTTGATCCAACTATAGTTGAGTTTACACCTTCCCCTCCATATGAAGGGTTTCTAGAATTTAATCCAGCTTGTACTCCAATATATACACTTCCATGTTGTCTTTCATCTTGCCCAAATCCAGCTTGATACCCTATTGAAATGATTTCATCCCCTTTAGCTTGTGCATAGTTTCCAATAGCAATACTATTAAGATCATGTTTTCCACCTGCATATGCATTTTTAAGAGGAGTATCATTTTTATGCTTTTTTATAAATTCCTCAAATTCTGTTTTCTCAGAAGAACTAAATTCCTTTTCTACATTCCCATTAGCATCTAATTTTTCAACACTCTCTCTAGTGTCAAACTCTAATAGAAATAATATTCTTTTCAATACTTCTTCATTTGGTATTGGTATATATCCGTCTTTTAACTTATCATCATTTTTATCCACACTCTCTTCACCTCGTGAAGTGAAAATAAGCTTATTACCTTCCCATTTATAAGCTAAAATATATTCATTCCTTTTACTTACAGTTAAATTTTCTATTACTGTATTTACTGCCGTTTGTTCTGCTGTTGGTGGATCAGCTAACGCTAAACCACCAAACCCTAACATCATAAATGATATTAATGCTTTTTTAGTTATCTTTACTTTTCCTTTTAATACTGTTTTTAGGCTTTTCGCCACTAAGTTTATATCGTTATTTTTCATAACTACCCCCCCCGTTTTTTAAACTAGTCAAATAAGTTATTAGGTTTTTATACAAAATAGAGCTGTACCGAAAATAGACCATTGTTACTAATTCTAAAAAAAATAAAATATTCTTTTTAGAATCAATGGTTTTATTGCTTTTCTTATATAAAAACTTAATAATTTATTCAACTATACATTACAGTTCATATATTATAATTCACATTAGGACAAAAAAAGTCCTAATTAACCTTACTTCTATTATATTCCTAAATTTTGCAATTGTCAAATTTTTGCTACATTTTTGAACAAGTACCACTAGATTAAGAGGTACTTGTTCACTATTTGAAATTTTATTCATTTTCTTTTTCTAAAACTAAGCTAGATAGTTTAGATACATTTACCTTATTATCTTTTATCTCTATTTTTTCAATTCCTTTAGAGTTTGCCTTGTAATCTTTTACTAACACCTTATACTTACCATTTTCAATCTCTACTTCTATATCTTCTTCATTTGCGTTATATATTACATAATATGTCTTATTACCATCACTTAATTTATACACTATTACATTATCTTTTTTTACTATTACATTTAATTTTTCTAATATTTCTTCATAGTTATCTAAATTAAATAACTTATTTTCTTTTCTTATTTTTATTAACTCTTTTACATATTCAATATTTTCTTTATTTTCATATGCTCTTTTATAGTCTATCATATTTATTTCATCACTTGACTTATATGAGTTTTCATCACCTTTTTTAGTTCTTAAAAATTCTTGTCCTGAATGTATAAATGGTGTTCCATTAGATAGTAGTATTATAGTTGTTGCTAGTTTATGTCTTTTATTTATTGTAGCTTCATCATCTTCTATGTTTGTTCTTTTTAATTGGTCATATAAAGTGAGATTGTCGTGAGCTTCTACATACTGAATTACTTGACTAGGTTTTACATACGTTCTAATTCCATATCCACCTTGTATGTTTTTAACTAAATACTCTTCAGTATCTTTTTTACCATTTACAAAGCCTTTACCTATATTACCAAATGTAGAACCTTTTACTGTATCTCTCATATCATCACTGAAAAATGCAATATTTTCTAATTTATTAGCATTATTTTGAGTAGCTCTTAGATTTTCATCTAAAGTACCCATATTCCAACCTTCACCAAGTATTACTATATTAGGATTTATTTTTTTTAGTTCCTTATATACTTCGTTCATAGTATCTATATCTAATATACCCATTAAATCAAATCTAAATCCGTCTAATTTATACATATTAGCTAAATATTTCACACTATCAACTATATATTTTCTAACCATTTTATGTTCACTTGCTATATCATTTCCAACTCCAGTACCATTTGTATATTTACCATCCTTAGTTAATCTAAAATAGTATCCTGGAACTATCTTATTAAATGCGTGTAAATTAGCGTCAAATACATGGTTATACACAACATCCATTATTACACCTATGTTATTATCATGCATAGTTTTAACAAATTTTTGAAGTTCTAGTATTCTGCTTGTCTTACTTACCGGATCTATCGAAAAACTTCCTTCTATAACATTGTAGTTTACTGGATCATATCCCCAGTTATATTTTTTAAACTGGTCTAATTCGTCAACTGAGTTTGTACTAAAATCATACATTGGCATTACTTGAACATATGTAACTCCTAAGTCTTTAATGTAATCTAGTCCCACTTTCATTTTAGAATCATATGTTCTATTCTTCTCAGTTAATCCTAAAAACTTCCCTTTATTAACTACATCAGTATCTTTTTGACTCGTCATATCTCTAATACTTAATTCATAGATTATCTTAGTATCATTAGTTACAAAATCAGAGTCTAATTCTTTTACATTTACTACAACAGAATGTGTACTATTTACAGTACTTGCTATAGCATAAGGATCTTGTGTAAGATTTGTTTTATCATTAAAGTTTACTTCATACATGTATTCTAAATTTTCATTATCCCCATTTAAAGTATATTCATAAACCCCTTTATCTAATAACTTCATTTCATATTTAGTTTCACTATCATCTTTATATGTTACTAAATTAACTGATTTTGCAGTCGGTGCCCAGACTCTAAATATGGTTTTGTCTTTGTCATATATGTTACCTAATTTTGTATTAGTATAAAACATATCATCAAACTCTTTTGATTTTACAACACCTGATTTTTTTAGCGATACTTTTTCAAAGTTTTTAATACTTAGTACAAAGTCTGAATTTAAATCAAAATTATCATGAAATGTTAATCTGTATTTGTTAGCTTCATTAATTACTTCTACACTTTTTACTGGCATTTCATATTCTAAAACTGTTTCATAAACTAAAATATTTTTTTTCATTTTATTTAGGTTAACACCTTTATTCATAGTAATTACAACAGTATTTAAACTATCTATAATAGCATCAAGTATTTCTGCTGGCTTATTTGCTACCTCTTTATCATGGTAGACTTCACTGTCTCCTTCATTTAAATAAACTTTAGCAAATCCACTATTATCAAATTTTGTTATCTTGTTATTGTATATCAGCCTATTATGGTCATCTAAGATTTTAAAATCTATTTCTTTTAGATTTTCTCCTTCTTTTCTAATAAACACACTTGATCCAAAAGATCTATTTTTTCTTAGCTTATACTCTTTATTATCCACTATTACCTTATATCCTCTATATGAATTTTGGTCATTTTTAAAATTAATAACCGCATCTAATCTATTAAAAGCTTTTGGTCTTTCATCTGGGTTATATTCATAAATATTTTCATCTTTACCTAGTAAATATACTTCTGTATCTTTTGATTTTGTATCAATGAATCTATCAAAATCTATATCTTTTTTCCACTCATCTGTTCTTACAATTATACCTACCTTATCTACATCATCATTTAAGCTAATATTTGCAATATCTCCGAACTTATCTTTTTCACTAAATTCATATACTGACCCACTCTTATTTTCTTCCCATATCCACAAATTCCATTTTTCATCTTCTAATTTTTTATAATGTACTTTTAAGCTTTTATCTGCTAGAGATATAAAAGCTAAGGTTATAAAAAAAGAAGTTATTAAACTTTTTCTTTTCATTAATTCCTCCTGTAACCGTTTACATATATTCTATTTTACCCTGTTTTTTTTATTTGTCAAAGGCATATAACAAAAATAATGTTACATGCCTTTTTATTATTTTCTAAATATAAATAGATACTCATGGGCTAATAATAGAAAATTATATTTCACACTATTAGTTTTCCAAAATCCTGTTGCCCTGCAGTTATGTTGTTCTTTTATTATAATTTCTTTTGTTTTAAAGCCTTCTTCTTCAAATATTTTCATAACATCAAAACTCATAGGTACTACATTACCATTTTTTCTTGTATCCCCCATTAAAATTGCACAAAACTTATTTTTTTTTAATACTCTATAACATTCTTTTGCAACTACTCTCATCTCTTCTAAAAAATCTTTAACTTTTAGACAAGATAAATCATTTTCT
The DNA here is from genome assembly GCF_902505095.1 of Oceanivirga miroungae. Classification (GTDB taxonomy): domain Bacteria; phylum Fusobacteriota; class Fusobacteriia; order Fusobacteriales; family Leptotrichiaceae; genus Oceanivirga; species Oceanivirga miroungae. The sequence continues at coordinate 1,208,835 of NZ_CABWIB010000001.1, forward strand.
AATTCTTCACTATACTTTATTATATCTGCGTATGGTGGATGTGTACAAATCAGATCAATACTTTCATTTTTTATAAAGTTTAAATCTCTTGCATCAGCTTTTTTAATATAAACTTTACCTGAGTTTTCCCACTCAAAATCTATCTTTTCTCTACATCTTTTTAAAGATTCTTCGTTTATATCAACACCAATTATATTTCTTCTAAGTAGTTTAGCTTCGACTAATGTTGTTCCACCACCTGCAAACTGGTCTAATATTAAATCATTTTCTTCTGAATATCTAAGTATTATATTTCTTGGAATATATGGAGACCAATTCCCACGCCATTTAGCATCATGGGTCGCCCATTTTCCCCTATCAGGAAATGACCAAACCGTATTCATCTCTAACTCAAAGTTATCTGGTTCCCATTTTTTTATATTTTTTTTCATCAAATAAACACCTTTTCAATTATTCCATCTTTTATATCATTAATATTGTAAATATGTTCCATCACATCAAAGGTTTCTTCTAAATTATTTTTAGCATTTAACCACCCTTTACCATCTGTAAACCACACAAATGTAATTCCTTTTATTTCCTCTACCTCCATCGCGATAGTCTTATAGCTTCTAGCCGTTTCATTTAATTTAGAACCTTTAGAATTATAAAAATTAGTTTCTATAATATAAATTTGATTTTGTGTCTTAATTACAAAGTCAAATCTTTTTTCCATCTTACCTTTATTTGAAATTTTTGATAAATCAACTTTCCATTTTTTTTGTATTTCTTTTATATACATTTCTTTAAAATATGATTCATCTTTTATAAACCCTGCTTTTTTTATATATTTTTCAACTAAATTTTCCATCAAGTGTCCACCACGATTTTTTCTTCCATTTGAATCAAGACCCGTTTCTACACCCATAACATAGTCAATCAAATTACTTACTAATCTTTTTTCAAGAAGTTCAAACAATCCAATTTTTCCCATAAAATCGGCATACTTTTCTATACTATAATTATTTTTTTTAAATGAATAAATGTATTCTTCTTCATCTTCTAAAATCTTAATTTCTTTTAGTCTTATAGCTATTAGAATGGGTATGCATTTTAATACCTCTGGATATTTATTAATTAATTTTATAAAATCTTCTCTAATATTTGTAGACGCTACTAAAGAATTGAGTATATTAAGTTCAACTTTAATACCATCAACATTTCTATATACCTTATGAAAATCTACATAGTAATCATATGATGCTATATTATCTTTAAAATTAGTAAACCATTCATTAAATTCTCTTTTCATTTTTCTCCTTTAAAATCTATTTGTAATTAAAAGTTCACTTAGTTCCCCTCTTTTATTACCATTTGAATTTATTCTTCTATTGGTTTTCACTCTATGTATATTAAATTCTTTATATAGTTCATCAAAAAAGTTATCATCTTCACTTGTATTTTTAGGGTCTGAATTACTTAGTACACATATAGCTCCTTTATCGCTAAGTTTTTTAAAATAGTTAGCTAAGTTTATTTGCTCGTTATCATCAAACATGTCTTTAGCATAAGAAACAAAGCTAGAACTTTCACTTATAGGTCTATATGGTGGATCAAAATATACAAAAGTATTTTTATCTACAAAATCTATAGACTCATCATATTTTTTATTAAATATTTGAACTTTTTGTAACTTATTTGAAACCACTCTTAAATTTTTATCATCACATATTCTTGGATTTTTATATCTCCCCATAGGAACATTAAAAAGACCACTTTTATTGACCCTATATAATCCATTAAAGCATGTTCTATTTAGAAATATAAATAGAGCTGAACCATAGATAATATCATCAATTTCTTTTAAAATATACTTATTAAATTCGTCTCTTTTTTCATAATAATATTTTTTTCTTTCTTCTTCGCTAGATAAAATATACACATCTTGAATTTTTTTCAAAATTAAAATTAAATCTTCTACATTATTTTTTATAGTTTTATATAAATTAATAAGCTCTTCATTTATATCGCTTATATACACTTCTTTTATATCATAGTTTGAGAGTATATCAAATAATACAGCACCTCCACCTACAAAAGGCTCACAATATTTATATATTTCATTACCTAACTCATCTGGATAATATTTTTTTATATCCCCAACCAAAGAAGATTTACCTCCAGCCCATTTTATAAATGGTTTTGCTTCATTTTCAAAATTTTTCATTTATCCTCCAATATTTAGCACATTCACAATATAATTATACAGTATTTAAAGTAAAATATAAATGATAATTTAGTAAATAAAAAAGTGCCTCACACATAGACACTTCTTATTTTCTACATTGTTACAAAATATAATATGAATAAAATAAATAGTAGCCACAATGATATATTAATCTTTTTATACTCATTTTTAGCTATCATTGTTATTACATAAATGATAAGTCCTGCTGCTAATCCATTTACTATTGAATACGTTAATATCATTATTATTATAGTCACAAATCCACTTGAAGCAGATGTAAAATCATGCCAATCAATACTAGATAGCTGTGTTGCCATAAGTATTCCAACCACTACTAAGGCAGGCGCTACTACTGGATCTATAAATTTACCATCTACATTAATACTAGCAACAACTTTTAATAAAGGTGCAAAAAATGTTGCAAATATGAAAAATATTCCAGTAAACACTGAAGTTAATCCTGTTCTACCTCCAGCTGCTACTCCACTTCCTGATTCAATATAGCTTGTAACATTTGAAGTACCTAAGACTGCTCCTGTTATTGTACCTAGCGCATCTGAGTAAAACATTTTATCCATATTGTAGTCTTTTCCAGCATGTCTTTCTATCTTATTTGTAACTGCTATTAGTGTTCCTGCAGTATCAAAAAAATCTACAAATAGCATAGTAAATATTACTACTATACTTTCTGGTTTTGTTATTATACTTTTTAATCCTTGTATGAATGCTCCAACTAATGATGTATCAATTTTAACATCTATAACACTTGTAGGTAGCTGTGGCATATTATTTATCCCAAGCATTCCTAAAACTATACCTACTATAGCTGTTATTACAATCCCAATAAATACACCAGCTTTATACTCTTTTGTAAGTAAAATTACAGTTATAATAAGTCCAAATATAGCTAGAATAACTGTTGGATTTTTAAAATTCCCTATACCAACTAAAGTCGCATCATTTCTAACTATTACACCCATTTTAACAAGACCAATGAAGGCTATAAAAAATCCTATAGCTGCTCCTATTGATTGTTTTAAACTTTCAGGTATTGCTTCTATTATTTTCTTTCTTAGTCCTAATAATGAAATTATTAAAAATATAACACCTGATACAAAAACCATAGCTAATCCTTCGTATGGTGTATATCCAAGTGTAAATACTACTGTGTATGTAAAAAAGGCATTTAATCCTATTCCAGATGCTAGTGCTATTGGAGCATTCGCATATAGGCCCATAAATATACAAGCAACTGCTGCTGATATTGTTATTGCAAAAAATACAGCACGACTTTCAAGGCCTGATTCGCTTAAAATTGAAACATTTACAGTTAATATATATGCCATTGTTAAAAATGTTGTAAGCCCTGCAAAAAACTCACCTTTTATTGTTGTTTCATGTTCTTTTAATTTAAAAAATTTTTCCATAATTCTCCTTTGTATATCAAAAAATGCATAACAATTAAGCTATGCATTTTTCCTATTTTCTAACTAAAATGCAGAAAAGTGCAGTATAAATATTACAAATAATATCCAGATTGCTGGTTTTATTTCTTTTATTTCTTTTTTTACTACCTTAGTTATTACATAAACTATAAATCCTGCAGCAATTCCGTTTGCTATTGAATATGTTAATATCATTACTATTATTGTTACAAATCCACTTGAAGCCGCTGTAAAGTCATGCCAATCAACACTTGATAATTGAGTTGCCATAAGTATTCCAACTACTACTAATGCTGGTGCTACTATTGGATCTAAGAATACTCCATCTGCTACCATTATGCTTGATACTATTTGTAATAATGGTGCAAAGAATGTTGCTAATAAGAATAATACTCCTGTTACAACTGCTGTTAATCCTGTTCTACCACCTGCTGCTACTCCACTTCCTGATTCAATATAGCTTGTAACATTAGATGTTCCTAAAACTGAACCTGTAATTGTTCCTATTGCATCTGAATAGAACATTTTATCCATGTTATAGTCCTTACCAGAATGTTGTTCTATTTTATCGGTAACAGCTATTAATGTACCAGCTGTATCGAAAAAGTCAACGAATAACATAGTAAATATTACTACTATACTCTCTGGTTTTGTTACTATACTTTTTAGTCCTTGTATGAATGCTCCAACTAATGATGTATCTATATTTGCATCTACTATTCTTGTAGGTAATTGTGGCATATTAGATACTCCTAACATTCCTAAAACCACACCAATTACTGCTGTTAATAAGATACCGATAAATACACCTGCTTTGAAGTCTAAGCTTAGTAAAACTATTGTAATAAATAGTCCTAATAATCCTAATAATACTGTTGGGTGTTTAATATTCCCTAAACCAACTAATGTTGCAGGATTATCAACTATTACTCCCATTTTTACAAGCCCTATAAAGGCTATGAAAAATCCAATTGCAGCTCCTATTGATTTTTTCAAGCTTGCAGGAATACTGTCTACTATTTTCTTTCTTAATCCTAGTAGAGAAATAATTAAAAATATTACTCCTGATACAAATACCATTGCTAGTGCTTCTTGATAAGTATAGTTTAATGTTAATACTACTGTAAATGTGAAAAACGCATTTAATCCCATTCCAGAAGCTAATGCTATTGGGGCATTTGCATATAGTCCCATAAATATACACGCTACTGCTGCTGATATACTAGTTGCAAAAAATACAGCTGTACTAGGCAATCCTGCTATACTTAAAATTGATACGTTTACAGCTAAAATATATGCCATAGTTAAAAATGTTGTAATCCCTGCAAAAACCTCTGTTTTTACATTTGTACCGTGTTCTTGAAGTTTAAAAAACTTTTCCATGATTCCTCCTCATTCCTGTTCCGCATTATTTTTGAAAATAAAAAAAGCTGTAAAGAGATTTTTTATCTCTTAGTAGTACAGATATTTACGGCATCTGTGTAGAAACTCTTTCACCATATTAGAAAGATTATACGGAACAACCTACCCGTATTCTAGCAACTTACCAAAAAAATTGCAATCTTTTTTTATTGCTTTGTACTTTAAAGTTTGATATATAGCACTCTGAGATTTTTTATTGTTATTTAGAAGTTGTATTAGTTGGTAATAAAACAACTTATATGCCCTTAATGATAGTTTGGATAGTAATGTTTCAATAAACATATCATTAGGGGTTTTATTATTATACGCTTTTTTAGAGTTTTCTTGCTAATTTATATTTCATTGTCCGCTATTTATTGATATTATCTCTTATCTAAGAGTTATTACTAAGGCTTAACAATATATTACTGTTTTATTTTCTTATTTCCTTAATACGCGATTTTTACTAACCAATCATATTAAACCAATTTAATCTCAATAGTACTACCTTCAAATTTTTGCCAGTAAAGTGCAAATATTTATTAATTAAAAAGGAGATTTATTTCACTCTCCTAATTACATAATTCTTTAATTAATTTCTTACTATATCTGTGAAGTCAGACCAATCTTCAACTTTAAAAGCTCTTATATATCTTACAGAATTTTTAAACCACTCTATACTTTTTAATTTTGTTATTGCTTTATATACTTCAGCTAATGAATTTTTATCTGTATCACTCATATATAAACTTCCTTGAGTCCACTTGAAACCTAAATCTTCTAATTCTTGTCTAACATCGTCATAAGCTTTATTATAAGGTTCTCCATAATGTTTTTTTAAATCTTCAATTTTTAAATCAAATGCTATTGCATACATTACTTTTTTACCTCCTTTTTAATTTCATACCTAATCATAATACATTTCTAATAATTTTTCAATTATCACTCTATGTTTTGTACTTTAAAGTGTAATATATAACACTCTGGGATTTTTATTGTTATCTCTGAATTATCCTTAACTTTATTGATTAATTGGTATCATTTTCTATTCGATTGGTATCATTATTGGTATCATTTTCAATTCAACCACATCTTCCTCATATTATTCTTTAAATTAAGTGTAATTTTTGGTATAATAAAAGAAAAACAAGAGGTGATGATATAATGAAAATTTCACTAATTCTAGCAATAGAAGATGAAGATATTTCAGATGTTTTAAAAACTTTAAAAAATCAAACAGTAAAATCATTTGAACTTCTAGTTATTTCAAATAAAAATAATAGTGTGACAGAAAATTTAATAAATATGTATAATAGGTTTTATGATATAAGGTATATTGTGGCGAGTAATAAAGCTAGTGTAAATGACTTAAAAAATATCGCATTAGCTTATGTTAATTATGATATTATTTCATTTTTAAATAGTAAAACCACTTATTCAATAAATGTAGTTGAAACTTGTATAAGTACCCTATATGGTAAAAGTAAAACAATTTTAGTTTTAAATGACGATGATAGTGAATTTAAGAAAAAATTAAATAGACGAAATATATTTGATATAGTTAATAGTGATAACTACTTTGTTAATTTTGAAAAAAATGATATTTATCTTTTAAAAAATAATTATGAAAAAAGGGCTAATGATATAGAATATATTTCAAACTTAATAAAAGATGGATTTACAGCATACTTATACAAAAATGCTAAAATATATTCTGATAATTCTTACGACAAAGAAATATTGGACTTAATGAGAAAAGAAATTATTTCTAACAATAATATCTTGCTTACATCAAAGTATATTAAAAAAATATTTAAAGGGGTAAAATAGTGTATTTAAAAGGGCTATATATAAATGGGTTTAAATCTTTTTCAGGTAAAAACTATATAGAATTTAATAAAGGAATAACAGGAATTGTAGGTCCTAATGGTAGTGGTAAAAGTAATATACTAGATGCTGTTTTATGGGTTTTAGGAGAACAAAGCTACAAGCAAATAAGGGCAAAAGAAAGTGCTGATGTAATTTTTTCTGGTGGGAAAAATAAAAAGGCAAGATCAAGCGCTACTGTTTCTCTTATTGTAAATAATGAAGATAGATACCTAAACATAGATACAGATGAGGTAAGTATTACAAGAACTATAACAAGAGATGGTGAATCTACTTATCAAATTAATAATAATAAATGTCGTCTAAAAGATATTAGCGACCTATTTTTAGATACAGGAATAGGAAAGCAGGCTTATTCTGTAATTGGTCAAGGTAAGGTCGAGAAAATAATAGGATCATCTGCAACTGATTTAAGAAATATAATAGACGAAGCTGCTGGAATTAAAAAAGCTAAATCTGAAAAAGAAAATTCATTAAAAAAGCTTAAAAATGTAGAAGATGAGATTGAAAAAATAGAGCTTGTTGAAAAAACAATACTAGAGCATTTAGATAAATTAGAAGAACAGGCTAAAAAAGCTAAGGTATATAAAAGCTACACTACAGAAATTAACACTTTAAAATATATGAGTTCTAGCTATTTAGTTGAAAATAGCATAAAAGAAAATGAGATATTAACAGCTAAAAAAAGTGATTTAGAAACTAGTATAGCTAAACTTAATCAAGACCTTTTAGAAAATGAAAATGAATCTAATAAAAATGAAAAAAGAAAAAATGAAATAGAATTAGAACTAGATAATATTTTCTCACAAAATAAAGAAAATGATGATAAGTTAAAAGAACTAAAAGAAAGTGAGAAAACGTATTCTAATAATCTTTCTAACTTTATTACAGATACAAAAATAAAGGAAGAAAAAATAAAGGGACTAAGTAGTAGTTTAGATGAATTAAAAGTCAGTTTAGATGCTAAAAAAGAAATTAAATTAAATTTAGAAAATGAATTAAAACTACTAGAAAAAGAAATAAATACTTTAAATGACTTAAACGAAAAAAGAATTGAACTTAAAAATAGTTTAAATAATTCTTTAGCTATTGCTAATGAAAATTACCAAAATTTAGAAGTAGATAAAATAAAATTAAAAAGTCAAAATAGTGATTTAGAAAAAAGAATAACACTTGCAAATAATAAGCTAAATATAATAACTAAAGAATTAGAAGTAGCAAATAAAAACTTAGAAAATCTTTTAAATAACAATGAATTTAATGACTTAAATACTTTAGTTAGTAAAAATTCTAATAAGAAATTAGAATTAGAAAAACTTGAAAATATAAATAATAAAAATATGGCTTCTTATCAAGAAATTAAATTAGAATATAACTCTATTAAAAATTCACTAGATAACCTAAGTCAAATGAATAAAGCAATACAGTATGTAATAAATCAAAGTAAAAATGACAATGATGTATTAGCTCCATTTATAACACTAATAGATATTCCTAGTAAGTATCAATTAGCAGCTTCACTAGTAGCAGCATATGCTTTTAATGATATAATCGTTAAAAACGATTATACTGCTAATAAGTATATTAAACTACTTAAGGAAAACAAGGTTGGGTCAACTTCATTTTTAGCTTTAAATAAAATTAAAACAAAAAAACTTACATTTGAAAAATTTGAAAACGCAATATATCTAAGAGATGTAGTTAAAAGTACTAATTCTAATAAAGATGTAGATGAGGTTATAAACTATGTTTTTTCTAATAGTTTAGTAGTTGATAAATTAGAAGATGGATTAAAGATTAAAAACTTTTACGATAAAATTGTAAGTTTAGATGGAGATTTAATATCTAGTAGTGGTAGAATAACAGGTGGTTATGTAAATAAAAAAATTGATGAAACCTTAATAAAAAAAGATCGTTTAAATTTTTTATCTGATAAAAAAGAAAAATTAGAGTTAGAAATTAAAACATCTTCTTTAGAAATTTCTAAACTAAAAGATGAAATTTTAGAAAATAACAAGATTATAGCAAATCTTAAAGAAAAGTTTGATGACTTTAATAGAGCTAAAAACTCATATAATCGTGAAATTGAAACATACAGATTTGAAATTGATGAAAACCAAGATTTCATAGATAAAAGCAAAAAAGATATTTTAAGTAATAATCAAATACTAGATAGAATTGATGAAAAAATATTAGAAAATGCTAATAATAAAGAAGAAGTGACTATTAAATTAGAAAACTTAAATAAAGAAGAGTCACATACTGATAAATTAAATGAAATGAATATTAAAAAAGCTGTACTAGATGAAAAATTATCCTCTATTAACTTGTCTTACTTGGAGAATAATAATAAGTATATAAGTATAAAAGAAGAATTTGATAGTATACAAAATTTCTTAGAAAATAAAGAGAGTATATATCATTCTATAGAAGAAAATATAAATAAAATATCTACTTTAATAAATAATATTTTAAATGAAAATTCTTCTTCTCAAGAAAAAATAAAACTTTTAACTAATGAAAACTCTAAATTATCAAAAGAACATTCAAACCTACTTGAAATAAAAAATGAATTAAATTTATCTTTATTTGATAAAAATAATAGAGTTGCTAAATTAGTTGAAGATATAGAGAAAAATAATTTAGTTATAGAAGAAAATAATATAATTTTAGGCGGACTTGAAGAAATAAAAGAAGAAATACTATCTAATATGAATTATTCTGTAATAGATAGTGATGCTACACTTAGATTAACTCAAAAAAAGATTTCCGTTAATGAAAAAAGTAGATCTAATTTAGGGGATATCAATTTAAGTAGTATTGAAGAATATAAAAATGAAAAAGAAAAATACGATAAACTAACTAATGATAAATTTGATTTAAATAGAAGTCGTAATCAAATAATGACTTTAATATCTGAAATTGATGAAGAAATAATAAATAAATTTAATATTTCAATTGAAAATATTTCTAATAACTTTAAGTATATGTGCTTTGAACTTTTACATAAAGCAAGTGGACAAATTAAAGTATTAGATGAGCTAGATCCAATAAATACAGGTCTTAGTTTAAGTGTTAAGTATAAAAATAAACCAGAACAAAGTCTAACTTTATTATCTGGAGGAGAAAAATCTATGTTAGCAGTCGCCTTTATAATGGCAATATTCATGTATAAACCTAGTCCATTTACATTCTTTGATGAGGTTGAAGCAGCACTAGATGAAGCTAATACAAAAAAATTAATTGAACTTTTAAAAAAATTCAATTCTTCTCAATTTATGTTAATTACACATAATAAGGAAACAATGAAAGGAGCAGACAGACTATACGGTGTTACTATGAAAAAAGATGTAGGAGAATCCCTTATAGTATCTGTTGATATATAATGAAAAAAATAATATTTTTAATTTATTTAGTTATAAGTTTTCTGTCCTTTTCAGATGAAACTCTTATAACTTATAAAAACTATGATAAACCAAATTTAAAAAGAGATACTCTATTAGCTAAAGAATTTTCAACTAATTTTGATAATTTTGTATATGTTAAATATAATTCAAATGTTAGAGCCCAAACTAATAGAGAATCTGATATAGTTACAAAATTAGTTAATGGTAGTAAAGTAGAAGCATTGTCACTTGTACTTACTGATGATAATAGAACTTGGTTTAAAATAAAAGATAACAATGAAAATATTGGTTATTTAGATGCTAGTTTAGCTATAAAAAGAGAATTTAATTATGAAAAGGCTATAGAACTATCTGAAAAAGTTAATGACTTTATAAAAAAATACAAATGGAAAATTAAAATTATATCTAAATTTAAACCACTAGATAACACAATTTTAAATGAAGAAGATATACTAGGTAATTTTGCAAACCAAAGTGTTACTGTTTATACAGATGAAGCTAAATCAAATCTATATAACCTACCAGATAGGGCAATGTTTACAATAATAGGCGAGAATGATGAATACTATCTAATTAAATCACCTTACTATGACGAAACTTTATATATGCCTAAATCTAACAAAGAATATTTTTTAAATTCTGGTTTAGGAAAAAACGTAAATAAATTCATTTTCATAGACAAGGATTCTCAAACAGAAATTGCCTTAGAATTAGGTGAAAATAATACATTTAATTTAATTACAAGTTCTTTTGTTACAACTGGAATAAATAGTAAATATGGTTTTGAAACTCCAACTGGTATGTTTTTAGTAGCTATAACAAAACCTAAAATGTTCTATTTCAAAGATGGTTCTACTGAAGAAATAAATGGTGAGGCAAAATTTGCAATAAGATTTTCTGGTGGTGCATATATACATGGTATACCTAGCCTATACGAACCAGAGGAAAATATAAATGAAAGAATTGAAATAACTAAAAGTTTAATTGGTTCTTTTGGAATATCTCATAAATGTGTTAGAAACTATGATGAGGTTGTATCTGAACTATATAATTGGGTTGGATATAAAAAAATATTAGACGGTAATTTAAGAATTCCTAAAGAAAATACCATAGTAATTGTTGAATAATTAAGGTATTGACAGTATAATATATTAGGAAAATAAGGAGGAAATATAATGGACTATAAAAAAAATTATGAAAATTGGTTAAATTATGAAAATTTAGATGAAGAATTAAGAAAGGATTTACTTTCAATAAAAGATGATGAAAAAGAAATTAATGATAGATTTTATCAAGAATTAGAATTTGGTACAGCAGGACTTCGTGGTAAATTAGGAGCAGGTACAAATAGAATGAACTACTTAGTTATAGCAAGAGCTACTCGTGCATTAGCTGAGGTTATTCTTGATGTAGGAAAAGAAGCTAGAGAAAAAGGAATTGTATTTGCATATGATTGTAGAATAATGTCTACTGAATTTGCAAAAGAAGCTGCTTTAATTATGGCTAGTGCTGGTATTAAAACTTATTTATTTGAAGATTTAAGACCTACTCCAGAATTATCATTTGCAGTTAGATACTTATCTTGTATATCAGGGGTTAACATTACAGCTTCACACAATCCAAAAGAATATAATGGGTATAAAGTATATTGGGAAGAAGGATCTCAAATAAAAGATGATATAGCAAGTAAAGTTTTAGCTAAAATGAAAAACATCTCATACTTTAAAGACTATAAGAGCTTAACATATGAACAAGCTATAGAAAGTGGAATGTTAGAAATAGTTGGAGAAAAAATAGATAGAGCATACTATGAAAAAGTTAAACAGGAATCATTAAGAGATGAATCTGAATTAGATAAGAGTGTAAAAATTGTATACACTCCACTACATGGAGCAGGTAATGTTGGAGTTCGTACGATGTTAGCTGAAACAAACTATAAAAATGTTTTTGTTGTTGAAGAAGAAGAAAAACCAAATGGACACTTCCCTACAACACCTTATCCAAATCCAGAGTTTCCAGTTGTATTTGAATATGCAAATAGATTAGCTAAAAAAGTATCGGCTGATATAATAATAGCAACAGATCCTGATGCTGACAGACTAGCAATAGAAGTAGTACATAAAGGTGAAATTATACCAATAAATGGAAACCAAGCTGGAGTACTAATAATAAATTATGTATTATCAACATTAAGCGAAAAAGGTAAAATGCCTAAAAACCCAGCTATAGTAAAATCTATAGTAACAGGAGATATGGGGACTGCTATTTGTAAAAAATATGGTGTAGAAATGATAGATGTTTTAACTGGATTTAAAAACATTTGTGCTCTTTCTAATAGATGGGAAAAAACAAAAGAAAAAACTTATGTAATGGGATACGAAGAAAGTGTTGGATATAATGTTGGGACATTTGTAAGAGATAAAGATGGTGTAACTGCTGCTATGTTATTTAGTGAAATGGCTGCATACTATAAAAAACAAGGTCTTACTTTAATAGATGTATTAGAAAACCTATTTAAAGAAGTTGGATATTATAGTGAAAAAGGTGTTTCTATTGTACTAGAAGGTATTGAAGGACAAGAAAGAATAGCTCGTATGATGGTAGAATTTAGAAATAAATTCCCTAGAACAATTAAAGACTCTAAAGCTATTCAAACTATTGATTACAAGACACAAGAAAAAACTAATTTAGAAAATAATGAAGTTAGTCTTATTGATATGGAAAAAACAAATGCATTTAGAGTTAATTATGATGATGAAAGTTGGTATACTCTAAGACCAAGTGGAACTGAACCTAAGATTAAACTTTATACATACGTTAAAGCAAGTACAAAAGAAGAATCTATTAGTAAACTAGAAGAATTCCAAAAAGTTGTTTTAGAAGTAATACATTCAATAAAATAGGTGATTAAATTGAAAAAAATTTTTAAATCTTTTTTACTTCTTTTACTCTTTACAAGCTGTTATAGAATAAATGAAATAAACGAAAGATTATTACTTCATAGAATACAATATGATAATTCTACAAAAGATACTCTAGAAAATAATGTAACCTTAGAGTTTGAAAATAACCGTGCTTTTGGTAAGTCTTTTGTTAATATTTATTCAACAAATTATTTTCTTGGAAATATAAGTTCAATTGATTTTAAGGATTTATCTTCAACAAGAATGGCAGGAAGTCCTTATGAAAATGAACTAGAAAGTAAATTTTTCTCAATATTAAGAGGAAATAGAAGATTCAGAAGAACTAACAAAAACGAATTTGAAATATATAACGATAAAAATGAAATACTTAGTTTTATTAACATAACTAATAAGACTGACTTAGATAAAAGAACTTTTGTACTTGAATCTGATAAAAGATTTTCTATTTCATTTGAGGAAGATAATGTTTATGGTACTTTACCAGTAAATTCATATTTTGGTAGATATACAATTAAAAATAATATAATACAATTAAAAGATATAGCAACTACATTAATGGCTTCTAATGACTTAGATATGAAAATGGAAAATATCTATTTAGAATATTTAAATAAGCCATATGTTGTTAGTCTATACAAAGATAAATTGATAATATTTGATAACAACAAAACTTATTTATTTATTGAAAAGAAGGATAACTAATATGGAAAAAGCAATAATTACAACAATGGGAGAAGATAAAGTAGGTATAGTATACAATGTATCTAAAATACTTTATGAAAATAATGTTAATATCATAGATATTTCACAAAAAGTTTTTACAGATAATATATTTTCTATGATAATGTTAGTTCAGCTAAACGATAATATTGACATAGCTACTCTTAGAGAAAAATTTACTAAGTTAGATATTTTAAATGTTAAAGTTTTCATTCAAGGTACAGAATTATTTAAATCAATGTATGAACTATAGGAGGACTAATGTTTTTTTCAAATGAAGAGATTATAGATACTATAAATATGATAACAATGTACAATTTTGATATTAGAACAGTTACTTTAGGTATTAGTCTTTTAGATTGTATGGGGCCAGATGCTAATATTGTTGCAGATAAAATCTATAAAAAAATTACAGAAAAAGGTAAAGATTTAGTAAAAGTTGCTGAAATGGTAAGTAAAAAATATGATATCCCTATAGTAAATAAAAGAATATCTGTAACCCCAATAGCTATAGTTGCATCTAGCTGTGATATAGAAGATTATACAATATTTGCAAAAGCTTTGGATAAGGCAGCAGTTGAGCTTGGAATTGATTTTATAGGTGGATTTAGTGCTTTAGTTGATAAGGGAATGACTCTTAGTGATAAAAGGTTAATTAACTCTATTCCTAAAGCAATTTCTTCTACAAATAGAGTATGCTCATCTGTAAATGTAGGTTCTACTAAAGCTGGTATAAATCTTGACGCAATAAAACTTATGGGAAAAACTGTAAAAGAATTAGCTAATCTAACACCAGATCAAGATGGACTAGCTGCAGCTAAATTTGTAGTATTTACAAATGCAGTTCCAGATAATCCATTCATGGCAGGAGCTTTTCACGGTATAGAAAATGCTGACACTGTATTAAGTGTTGGTGTTAGTGGACCTGGAGTTATGAGATCTGCTTTAGCTAAAATACCAAAAGATGCTAGCATTGAAAAAATAACTGATGAAATTAAAAAAGTTAGCTTTAAGATAACTAGAGTTGGAGATTTAATAGGTAGAGAGGTTGCAAGTGAGCTTGGAGTTAAATTTGGAATAATTGATTTATCATTAGCTCCTACTCCTGCTATTGGAGATAGTGTTGGTAATGTATTAGAAGAATTTGGACTTGAATCTGTTGGTGCTTATGGAACTACATTTGCTTTAGCTTTACTAAATGACGCTGTTAAAAAAGGTGGACTTATGGCAGCTAGTAGTGTTGGTGGATTAAGTGGTGCTTTTATTCCGGTCAGTGAAGATCATGCCATGATAGAAGCTACACAAAAAGACTATTTAAACCTTGAAAAACTAGAAGCAATGACAGCTGTTTGCTCAGTTGGACTTGATATGATAGCAATTCCTGGAGATACAAAAGAATCTGTTATATCTGGAATTATTGCTGATGAAATGGCAATTGGTATGATAAACTGTAAAACAACTGCTGTTAGAATTATACCTGTTCCTAATAAAAAAGAAGGGGAAATTGCTAACTTTGGTGGCTTACTTGGATATGCAAAAATAATGAGAGTAAATAACTTAGATTGTAGTGTTCTTATAAATAGAGGTGGTTTTGCACCAGCTCCACTACATTCATTAAAAAATTAAAAACTACACACTATAAAGTGTGTAGCTTTTTTATAAGTTATATCCTAAATCTAATATTACTTTAAATTTCTTTGATTCTTTTTCATTATCATATGCTAATCTAAATGGAACCTCTACTTTTAAATCCATAGTTATATCTTTTAATATTTTTCTTGAAAGTCCTATACTTGGAACTAATTCATTTTTAATATCATATCTTGAACTACCGTACAATCTATTATTTTCTAAATAAATATTACCTATACTTGTTCTTTTAACATTCAATCTATGTGCTAAACCTAGATTTATAATAGATTTTGAATTTGCAGTAAACTTCATTTTATATGATAAGTCTGTATTCAAATTAACATTAAGTATTTTTGATGTTAGTTTATTTTCTATTATCTTTTCTTCTTTTGTGATTTCAGTACTTATATTTGGCTTATCTTCTTCTTTTGGAAATTCTTTTATATTATAAAAACGACTCCAGCATAGATCATTCTTACAATAATACTTTTTTTTATTTATATCTTTTTCTTCCCAAATTTTTTGTACTTCCTCATGTATTTGTTTATTAGTTTTTCCTAGTCCAATTATTCCATTTTCTTTTATTTTTTTATCTTTGTCTGTAATTAATGCATAAAGTTCTTGGGTTTTTATTTTAGTTGTTGTTGTTTTATCTACAACTTTATCAGTAATATTTGTTGTTGTGTAATCTATTTTTAAATTAGATTTAATATTAAATCCAAGTTTTTTGCTATAGTTAAATCCTGCATCTAAATCATATTTTTTTAACACTAGCTTTTTACCTTTGATTTCTTTTTCTTGTTTTTCTTCTAAAGTCTCTTTTGTCTTTTTAACTACAAATACTCTTCCCATTTCAAATACTCTTCCCATTTCATCTTTTTTCTTATAATTTGAAATAAGATAATTGTTCTTTTTTATTTTCTCTTGTAGGTCTTCATCACTAACTACTGTAGTCTTAAACGTTGGGTCTTCCTTATCATCATTTTCTTTTTGATTAAAACTTATAGCACTTAAATTTAAGTGATATTTGAAGTTTCCATCTTCTTTTTCTAGGTCAAAAAATGGTGTAGCATTATATTTAGTTTCACTAGGTTTAAAGTCATATTTATCTAACATTTCTTTTATTACTACATATTCTGGATTTACTCCATTTTCATTTTGATTTCTATTTTTTAGAATATATAGTGTTGGTTCTTTAATTTCCTTTTTAAAATAGTTTTCAGTAACATAAATTGGCTTTTGCATACCGAAGAATGATTCTTTACTAGATATACCAAATTTTACACTATGCAGTTTATCTTTATATTTAAGTTCTATCATTGGTTTTATAGGTATATTTAATACTATTGGATTTAATTTTAAATCATAACTTAATTTGTTATTTACTCCATCTGCATTAAATGATATGAAGTCAGCATCTAAGTTTACTCCATATTTAAATAGTTCATCTAATTTAGAAGTTAATGTTAAATACCCACTATGCTTATATTTAACTTTAAGGTTTTTTATACTATTTATTACATCTTTATCATTTAATATATATCTTACACCTGTTCTATATACTAAATTAAATCCTGAAAAACGATTTTTTTCAAATGCTATTGGTGTTTTTATTTCATTTGTAATTACAAAATTGTCATCATAGCTTGTAGTAAGCTTTATATTAGGTTCTAATATATTATATACATTTGTTAATGTATTTTTACTAGGTTCTTTTTTCTCTTTTTTTACATAATCGCTAGCATCTACATCTCTTGGTTTCTTTTCTATTTTCTTTTTTTTATTATACGCAATTGCTTTATTTACAAGATTTAATTCTGTTTCTTTATTAACATCTATTGAATTTCCGTCTAGTCCTATTGGATTATTATTTTTATCTCTTACAGCAACATCTTCAGAATATTTTTCACCATTTATTACTATTTTTGGATTACTTACTATATCAAATTCTCCTAAATGTCTTAATCCTAGTTCTAGTCTATTTCTTTTAGTTAATTTTAAATCAAATAAAGCTTTTTGGTCTACTAAAAAACTGTGCATTGAGTATTCAAAGTGCGTATCTCTATCTTTTCTATCAAATTTATTAAATGAATATGTATAGCCTAAGTCGTTTTCATATACAAAACGATGCTTTTTATTTATGAATACTTGCCCTATTAAATCTAAATTTACTGAATTTAATTTTTTTGAATAATTATATTTTTCATGAGATATATCAAACCCATCATTTAATAAAAATTGTAAATTTGTACCAAAGTTTTTACCGTTATACCCCATTTTTATATTATATATCAAATTATTTTCCCTTGTTTTTCTAACGAGATCTTCTACCTCTTTTATCTCTATTTTTATCTTTTTCTCTAATTCAGTTTCATTTCTTTCTTTTTCACTTCTATGGAAGTATATTGATCTAATCAAATTAAATGTTTGATCCTCATATGGATTTTCTAATGCTTTTTTTAATCCACCTAGATTACTTACTAAGTTTGTTATAGCTGGTACTTTCCCAAGATAATCCCATATACCTTCACTTTCTTTTGTTAGTTTTTCTATGCTATCCACAATTTTTGAATAACTAGATTTCTTATATATTGGCATCAAATATTCATTTGATCTATCCACTATATAGAACCACTTATTTTCTAAATAATAACCTTCTTTTTTATATTTGTTTTTATCATTCTTATCATCAATTAGATTTTTTTTACTTTTAGTTATTGCAACACCATCTTTATATAGAACAGGGTCTGGTAAATTACCTGAGTATAAGTCATTTACATCAGAAACCTTTGGAAGTGCATCTAATACTTTTTTAAATTTAAAATCTCTTAAAGTTAAATCTGAAAATTCTTTAGGTAAATTATCTACTTCTTTCCATAGCCCTATACTTGATTCTTTTCTATCGTATGACATTCCTAAATCATCATATACTCTTTTCGCTACATTATTTATTAAGATTTCTCCCTCGTCCATATATTTGCCAGGAAAATTAGAAATTAATTTTGTTATATTTCCAAGTGAAAACTTTTCTAATATATTAGTAAATACTCTTATACTCTTATACTTATCCTTATTCTCACCATTTAATTCTTTATAAACATTTTGCATTATTAGTTTATGTGGTCCCCTACCATATAGAGATCCACTAGGTCTATTTAAAAGTACATTAGTACCTGCATATCCACTAACTTTTGCGTTTTGTAGATCAACTTCACTTAACTTTTCTAAGTCATCAATTGTTATTTTTTCTTTCTTTACTATATTATCTTTTCTTTCCCAGTTTTTAAAGTATTCCACTTTCTTATACCCTGGGGCAATATATTTTAAATCTAATAATTCTTTTCTTAAATCAAAATTTTCATTGCTTTCACCTAATCTAATACCAGGTGAAAATGAAAAATAGAAGTTATTTTTCTTAAATTCTGCTATAGGAGATATCATGAAATGTCTATCTACTCCACTAACATTTAGCTTTGGTCTTATACTTTCTTTCGGTATAGGATCTAATGTCACATTATATCTTATACTTTCTTTATCTAGTTCTTTTTCTTTATCTACTGTATCTATTTTATACTTGTATATTGAGTTTCCTTCTAAATACCCATGTATATCACCATATACATACTTATTTTTACTACTTACACCTAATTTTATCTTATCAAATTTATTACTTCCATCATATTTATAGTTATTATTTTGTAAATTAGCATACATAGCTAATCCTAATTTATCACTACTTAATTTAAAATCTAGATTACTTTGAATTTTTACTGATGTTGATAAATATTTAAGTGTTAAGTAAAAATCTCTTAATCTTCCATCTATTTTAGGTTTATATATTGTTTCCGTATTGCTACTTGTATCACTATTTTCAGTATTACCATTTTTATACGAATAATCTTCTGTTTTACTTGGTAATACTAATTTTAAAACTTCTGGCAAATAAAAAATTTCATTCGCTATATCATCTACACCAAATGAAGTTTTCGTAGAAAACTCTACCTCAGCTTTTAATCTACTTTCATTCTTATTTTCTTCTGCTAATGCCACTGATGCTAATAAACAAAATGAAAATATTAGACTATATTTTTTTGTCATTTTTCTCCTTATTTAAGCTAAAGCCTTTTTTCTGCATTTTCTCTATTGATTCAACAAAAGACTTCGCATTTTTCAATCCTATTATATCTATTATTTCTCTTATTATCCTTATTGACTCTCTATGTACTTTTAAAAAGTCCTCCTTATTATTTTCAACTAAACTTATATATGATAATCTACCATCCCCTTCTACTTTCTTATCTTCTACAAGATTTTTTTTCTTTAAAGATTTAATTATTCTATTTAGTAATGATTTGTTTATCTTAGTTTTATCTATAATATCCTTTAATGAAATTGCCTTTTCACCTTTTTCATATTCATCATACACAAAAAGTAAAACTATACTTTCATTATATGTAAGATTTTTAGTTATTTTATTCTTACTTATTACTCCAGTTAAATATATCCAAGACTTTAACATGCTATCTTCTAAATTCATACTCCCTCCCTAAAGTTTACATTGCAAACAATTATACCATGCTAATATTTTTATTGTCAAACTTTGTTTATTTATCAAAAAATTGCAAAAAGCTTTCACTATTTGCAATCCTTATTTTTATTTAATACACTTTTTAATAAATCTATACTTTTATTAGTCTTTTCTTTATTTTTCATTATATTTTCAAAATATATCTCATATGGATTAGAACCTTTAATGATTTCACTTCCATCAATTATTTTTTTCAATTCTTCTATATCAATAGTCCTTAAATCATTATCTAGCTTTTTATATACTATACTCTCATTGTTAGCTTTTTTTGAATTAAAACTAACAATTATTTTATCCTCAACTTCTTGCAGGGCAATAACTTTTTTAAAGTCATCTTCTTCAAAAAAATCTTTTATTTTATCTTTAGTTGAGATTATTGTGCATAATTTAGTCCATTTAATTTTTTTAAGTACTTCTGCCTTATCGCTTATTAAGTAGTCGTATTTGAAATCTTTTTCTCCAATTTTATATGCTGTATTCCACAAAGCCATTGGATAATTTTTTTCACTTGTTCCAAAATATGAATACGAATAAACACTAAATTCATCTTTTCTAGTTCTATTAAACATTGCAAAAAACACATTATTTAAAAGATTATATATATCCTCATCCATGTAGTTTATATCTACATATATTTCTTTAGGCTTATACCTATCTAAAATACTTTTACAATGATAAATAAAAGGATCCATAGAAAAGGTATTTTTAAAAAATTCTAAGCTGTAATACTTTGATTTTTTCCCATTTAAAATATCATTTAACTTATTAAAGCTCTCAAATATGTCCTCATTTTCTTCAGAAATATCTAAATCTAAATCTTCTAAATGTCTTTCTTTTGCGATATTTTTAAAAGGTTCTTTTTTAGTTGCATTATATAAGGAGAAGAAATCTTTTTCTATATCGTTATATATTTTTTTTGCATTACTCATCAAACATCACCTCAATTATCGTTTTATTAACATATTCATTTCTTGATTCTAGATATCTTTTTATGTTTTCTTTCTCATTCTCAAAGTTATGTATTAAGTCTTCAACTAAAGAAAATACTTTTTTGTCTTCAATTTTATCTAAAACCACTGCAAGTTTTTCTTTGATAATTTCTGATAAAACTTTCATAGAAAGATCTTCTTTTTCTTTTTTTACTTTATCTACTAATATTTCTAGTAATATCTTTACTAATTTTGCATACTTTATTTCTTTTAATCTTAATATATAGAAGTTATTAAAAGGGTAATGTTTTTCTTCTTGATTTATATATCCTTTTTCAACTAGATATACAGAAAAATTAAATCTATGTATTAAAATATCATTATTTTTTAATTCATACTTTTCATTTATATTTTTCTTAACTTTTACTTCCTGTATAATTAGCTCACTACCCATTTTTGTCATATACATTTTAGCTATATCGCCAACATTTACTCTTAATTCTGGGACAGAAAATATTTCAAAATCTATTTTAGTACTATCCATCTATGTTCCCCTCCTTTGCAAACATTAAGTTATAGACTTGCATAAAGTCTTTAACTAAATGTATTTTTATATCTTTTTTTATTTTTGGGCTTATTAGCTCTATTTCATCCCTATTTTCATAAGGAATTATAAACTCTTTTATCCCACTTTCGTAGCTTCCTTCTATTTTAATGTTTGTTCCTCCTACAGCTAAAACTTCTCCAATTATAGAGATTTCACCTGTCATGGCAATATTTTGTTTTAGAGCTACATTTTTATACATTGATATTAAAAGAGTTGTTATAGCTATACCTCCAGAAGGCCCATCTTTTTTAGCTGCTGCATTTTTAAAGTGTATATGTATATCATTTTCTTTAATATTTTTTTCATTAATTCCAAACTCTTTTGCTTTTGATTTTATATATGAAATAGCCACAGCATTGCTTTCTCTAAGAACTTCACCAACATTCCCAGAAACTTTTAGGCTGCCATTACCTTTATACATTACTGCTTCCATAACCGAAGCACAGCCTTTTTTTGAAGAACTTATAGACATACCAACTACACTAGCTTTTTTTGGCTTATTTATATCAGTGATTTTAGGGCTTTCATATTTAGCTTTACCTAAAACCTTAGAAACATAATCCACATCAATTATATTTCTATTAATATTATGTAATTTTTTTTGTAATTTAATATCACTGATTATTGTTTCTATTTTTTGAGTGGCTTCTCTTATTCCTGATTCAAAACAATAGTTTTTAATAATTTGTTCTATAGCTTCTAAAGTTATTTCAACTTTAGAATCCAGGTTAGCTTTTTTTAAATGTTTTGGTAGAACATAATTTTTAATTATATTTATTTTTTCATCAAGGCTGTATGATTTAATATCTATTATTTCAAGTCTGCTTTTTAAATAATCTGGTATTAAATCCTTATTATTACCTGTTACTATAAATAAGGCATTAGAAATATCATAAGGTATATTTAAAAACTCATCCCTGAAATTTTTATTTAGAACAGGATCTAATATTTCTGATATTATTCCCATGCAAGCTTGATCTATTTTATCTATTTCATCTAATAATATTATAGGGGCTTTTTTGTTGCATTTCAAGAATATATTTAATATTTCTCCTGGATGTGAATCTTTGTATGTAGAGTCAGAACCTTTTAGATATAGTGCATTTTTGCAAGCACCTAAAGATATTGTGTATACAGGTCTATTTAAAGCTTTACCTATAGAATCTACTATAGAACTCTTTCCAACACCAGGTTCACCAATTAAGCATATATTTTTGTTGCTATTACTTGCAATATATCTTAATATGTTTGTTTTTAATTCTTCCATACCATAGTGACTTTCATCTAGTATTTTTTTTGCCGCCATTATATCTTCTCTACTTTTTTCTTCTGGAGCATATTCTTCCCAGTTTAGGTTTTTAATATATGAAAGTCTTTTTTTATCATTTTGTTCTGTACTACTTATTGTTCTAAGAACTTCTTCATAAAGTTCTTTTTTCTCTTCTTTAAATTTAGAAAAGTATTCTGGGAATGCAAGGATTTCAAAATCCTCTCTTTTGTTTAATTTTAATTTTCTTAAATCAGATAAATTAAGTTTAATATCATCTAATCCTCCCATTTTTTCAACGCTTACTACACCCTTTTCGTTGATTTCACAAATATACGATAAAAAATAGCAACTATTATCGCTTACCTTTGAATACATAAATGCATAACCTGTTTTTTTATTTTTACTTAAAGTAATAATGTGGTCACATATATCTTCTTTTCTTAATTTTTTTCTTTTTGAATAAGGAATCATAGCATATTTTTTTTCTAATTCTAATACGTCTTGAGAAATAAATTCTTCAACATCTAAATCATTTTCTATCATATCTTCGTAAATGAATTCACCAAAAAACTCTATTTCTTTACCACATAATTCGACATCAACATATTTCGCTTCTTTTTTTAAATTAACTACTCTAATCATAAACTTATTTCCCCTTTCATTTCTTATGCACATATTATATATTTTTTTGTTTATTTGTCAACAATTATTTTTGCATTTATTTTTCAAATTATTTTGTTTTTACAAAAACATAAAGAAAGTTGTTTAAAATAGAGGGTAAAAAAATAGAGGGATATTTTAATCCACTCTATTTTTTAGTTATTTATTCATATTATCGTATTCATTTATTAAGATTTCAACTCTTCTTTGATTTGAGTAATTACCTTCAACCATTTCATTGTATCCACCTGATTTTAATACGATATTTACATCATCAGATATTCCTAACTTGATTAAAGCATTTCTAGCAGCTTTTGCTCTTTTCATACCTAAATCCATGTTATACCCTTCTTTATAGCTAATATCTGTGTAACCTATAATAACTATAGTTTTGTCTTTAAATTCTTTGTTTATTACTTCAACAATTTCTTTTAATTTAGCAATTTGTGCCTTTGTAATATTAGCACTATCTAATACAAAGTTATCAATTACATAACGTAATCTTCTATTTTGGCTAACCATTTGTCTTAATTCAGAATTTTCAGACTCAAGTTTGTTTAATCTATTTATTAGATCTTTACTTACTTGTTTTTCATCTTTTATTGCTCCTAATGATATATTAACTCCTGCTGAAACTCCAACTTCAGATTTTGTTCCAAGTGAAACACTTGCTTTATATACAACATTTCTACCTCTATTTTGACCTGAAATTCCAACCGCTATTGCTGATTCTCCTTTATAGTATCCAAATCCAGCACCTATACCAAATAGTTTGTCATAAGTTACTTGAGGTATTCCTGCTGCAGCATAAGCTCCTGCAATTCCACCCGCTAATTCTTTTTTAGCTCCGTCTACTACATTAGATATATTATTAACCTTTTTATCAACATAGTTTTTATTAACTGCTTGTGTTCCATCATTAGAACCTTCATCTATATCTTTTAATCCAGTTATTACCCCTAAAGGTTTATCATTAATAAGATCTTTTGCAAATTCTATTTTTGGAGCAGCCTTATCATTAGTTATTTCTATTGTCTTAGTTGTACCATCACCAAGTGATATGTTGTTAGGTGATATTGTTACCGACTTAGAACCATCTTGAACAGTAACTTCTTTAAATTCTGGATTTTCTTTTAATCCTATTTCTACTTGTCCTGTTCCATTTTCGTATTTATAGCTAGTAACTAAGTTATTTCCTACATACTTAATGCTTGCATCATTATCAGTAGATTTAATTAATTCGCCGTCTGCTTCTTTAAATACTGTTGTACTTCCTAAATATTGAGTAGAGGTTGTATCTCCTTCTGTTGCTCTAATATTAAATCCTTCATTTAATTTAGCTCTATTTTCGTTAACAGCATTTAATAAATTCTCTGGTCCTTTACTTTGTTGACCATTTGATTTTATTAATTCTTCAAAAATAGGCTTAGAAAATTCATTATTTGTTACAGTTAATCCTAATGCATCCCCTAATTTTTTAATTTGACTACCATTTATTGCATCTTTTGAATCATTTGAAATTGTACCATCTGCTACATTTCCTAGTACTTCTGGTTTAGTTGTTTCTCCATCTTGGTCTACTAATGACAATCTAATATCTTTAGCTTCTTTTGCTTTTGATAGATTATTTTGTTCATTAGATTTTTCAATCAATACATTTTTAGTAGGAATTCCAGTTTCCTTATTTTCTTCTCCCGTTGTATTAGTATCTACATTATATTTGTATACTTTAGTATCTTTAGTATCTCCAACTTTAATTACATATTTAACATTATCTTTTTCAACAATTAAGTCTCCATCTTTTGTTACTACTGATTTATCATAGAACTTACCGTCATTAGCTTTTACTACTCTATTACCTTTTGCATCTGTATATACTACTGGTCCTGATTCTCCTCTTCTTAATGCATTTACTTTATCATTTACATTAACTCCATTTAAACCATCTTTTCCTGTAATACCATCAGTACCATTTCTTCCATCTTCTCCGTCTTTAGATGAATCTCCTAATTTATCAGCTAATTTATCTAATTGACCTTTATTTACTGCATCATTAGCATCTACTCCATCTGCTATTCCTTTTAATTTAACATTAGAATTTGTTACATCTCCTGTTAATGGTGTTGATGTCTTACCAAATGTTACTTCTCCATCTCCTATAGATATTTTAGTTGTTTCAGTTTTTGTAATTGAACCTTGTGCATCTTTTGTTACCTTTGCATTTTCTAATGATGTAATATTCTTTAAGTTTGATGCTAGTTTTATTTCAAGTCCTTCTTTAGCCTTATTAGCTTCAACTTTAATATTATTTGCTGCTGTATTTTCTGCTACAGTTCCTTCACCTTTAATAGTTAATTTGCTTCCTAATACTCTATGAACTTCACCAGAATTTCCTTCAAAGTCTAATCCTGCTATTGATAATGCTTGTAAATCTCTTACTGTTGCTACTGAATTTAGTTTTTGTTTATCTTCATCTTTTGCATCAGTTAGTTTTAATATTCCCTTTTCCCCAGTAATAGCACCTTGTGCTGCTGTTATAGCTTCTCTAGATGCTAGATCATCTGTTTGATTTTCTCCTTCTCCAGTTTTCTTATTATACTTACTTGCTATTGTAGAATCATTATTAAATGTTCCATCAGTTTGTTTAACTGGTGTAGTAACTATTGAACTTCCAACATTTCCTAACACTTCTGGATTAGTTGTTTCTCCATCTTGAGCTACTAATGACAATCTTACATCAGTTACTATAGTAGGTTTTTGAGCCTTATTATATCCTATTTCTACATTAGATTTTTCAACTTTTTCCCCTAAAGTTCTATCATCATTAACTTTGTAATATTCATTTCCAACTTTTGCATATTTTTCATTACCAACAGTTACTATAACTTCACCTGTTTTTGTAACTTTTTCTGGTGTATAGAAATTGCCATCATTTGCTTTTACTACTCTATTCCCAGAATTATCAGTATATACTACTGGTCCTGCTTCTCCTCTTCTTAATGCGTTTACTTTATCATTTACATTAACTCCGTTTAAGCCATCTTTTCCTGCTGCTCCTTTTTTACCATCTTGTCCATTTTCACCATTTCTTCCATCTGTTTTATCATTAGATGTATCTCCTAGTTTTTTAGCAATATTATCAACATAGTTCTTATTAACTGCTGATGATCCATCTGCATTAGCATCAAGATCTTTTAATCCTGTTATTATTCCAGTGCCATTTATTCCATTCTTAGCAAAATCTATTGTTGGAGAATTGCCATCTGTTCCTGCTGTTATACTTATTTTAGATGTGCCATCTGTTCCATTTACAGTTATTCCTGATTTATCTATTTTTGTTGATTTTTTATCAGAATTTTTTCCAGTAGCATTAGGATCTCCAAACGTTAAATCTTTCGCTGTTAATGTGGCTTTATTTCCATCTTTATCTTTTAATGTTGTTCCACCTAATTTATATTCTGCTGTTTCTATTGGTGTTACTGTGCCATTTGCATCAACATTAGCCTTAGTTATTGTTGTTCCATCTACTTCTGTTGATATTGTTGTTTTACTTATTATTTGTCCAGCATCATTTTTTTCTACTTTTTCAAGTTCTACTTTATCTGGTGATAATGTTAATGTCTTACCGTCTTTCGCTATATCTTTAACTGTTATTTCTTTAAATTCAGGTTTTTGTTTAATCCCTATTTCTATCTTACCTTCTGTTACTTGTGTTGCTACATTTGCTGTTGTGTAATCATCAAATGAATTTACACCTTCTTTACCTATAATTGTTAGTGTTTTTCCTAATTTTCTATGAGTTGGTCCATTTACATTTCCTGCAAAATCAAGTCCTGCTGCTGATAGTGCTTGTAAATCTCTTATTGTTGCTGCACTATCTAGTATTTTATCCTCATTTAATTTATTTAACTCCTCTGCTACTTTTTTAGCCTTTGTTTCTCCTACACTTATTTTTGAACCTATTCCTGATGATAGATTTTTTGAGATAAATTTATCTGTTCCTAAAGCACTTCCAACATTTCCTAACACTTCTGGATTAGTTGTTTCTCCATCTTGAGCTACTAATGACAATCTTACATCAGTTACTATAGTAGGTTTTTGAGCCTTATTATATCCTATTTCTACATTAGATTTTTCAACTTTTTCCCCTAAAGTTCTATCATCATTAACTTTGTAATATTCATTTCCAACTTTTGCATATTTTTCATTACCAACAGTTACTATAACTTCACCTGTTTTTGTAACTTTTTCTGGTGTATAGAAATTGCCATCATTTGCTTTTACTACTCTATTCCCAGAATTATCAGTATATACTACTGGTCCTGCTTCTCCTCTTCTTAATGCGTTTACTTTATCATTTACATTAACTCCGTTTAAGCCATCTTTTCCTGCTGCTCCTTTTTCACCATTTCTTCCATCTTCTCCATCTTTAGATGAGTCTCCAGAATTTTTAGCTAATTCATCTAATTGCCCTTTAGTTACTGCTGAATCAGGAGTAGTTCCTGGTTTTAATCCTTCTAGTACTACTTTATCATCTTCTCCAACTTTTGGAGTTTTTGATAATGTTAATGTTCCGTTATTTGGAGTTAGATTTATTGTAGTTGACCCACCATTTTCTTTTAGTTTTAATCCTTCAAATTCTGGTGTCTTTTTAATTCCTATTTCTATCTTACCTTTAGATACCTTTGTTGCTACATTTGATGTTGAATAATCATTAAATGAACTTACACCATTTTCACCTATAATACTTAATGTTTCTCCTAGTTTTCTATGAGTTGGTCCATTTACATTTCCTGCAAAATCAAGTCCTGCTACTGCTACTGCTTGTAGATCTCCTACAGTTACAACTTTATTTAAGTCTTTTTTATTAATTTTTTCATATAACGTATTAATTACACCTTTTGATTTTGTTTCAACAGAATTTTTAACAGAATCTATATCTGATTTAAGATTTTTAGGATCTATATCTGTTCCTAAAGAACTCTTAATATTACCTAGTTCTACTACTGGATTTTCAGTTGTTCCATCTGGATTTACTAGTGTTGCTTTAATATTTTCTACAGCTGCTTTACCTTCTAAAGGATCTCCTTTAGCGTCTACTTCATCTGCTTTATAGTATTTTCCATTATTTGCTTTTACTAGTCTATTTCCTTCTTGGTCTGTATACACTACTATTCCAGCTTCACCATTTCTTATAGCATTTACCTTAGATGTTAAATCTTTTCCATTTAATCCATCTTTTCCAGTTGGTCCAGTTGAACCTGCAGAACCATTAGTTCCGTCTTTTCCATCTCTTCCATCTGAATTTGGTGTTCCTATTTGGTCTGATAAATGTTTTACTGCAGATTCTGTTGCTGCTCTTGTTTCATTTTCTCCTACACCATATTTTTCACTTAATATATTTCTTGCTTCTAGTCCTATAACTTTTCCATTATTATGATGGAATTCTATACTTGGAGTTTCACTTAGTGTACCTGATTTTATTGTTATACTTTCATTAGGTGTACCATCTAATTTTGTACCATTATTTAGTACTATCTTAGCACCTTGTTCTTCTTCGTTATATTTCCCAGCTGCTTTAATTAATATACTATCTGTTGTTTCCTTATTTTCATCATTACTTGATTTTAATAAGATTTGTGATGTTGTTGTTTCATTTGCTCCACTTATTAGTAAATTATCTTTTCCAAAGTTATCTGTTAATGCTAATCCTTCTCTATTTAATGTTGCTTTATTCTTATTACCTGTATCACCAGAATTAGAATTTTCTATTACTAATGAATCTCCTGTTAAACTTGATTTATTTTCATAGTTATCTATAACTGCTCCATCTAATGTATATTTTGCTGAAACTGTATAGTTGTAGTTTTTATTACCTACTTTTTCTACTTTATTTTCAGTTATTCTTATTCCATCTGCTGTTTGAGTTGTTTCTTTATTAACATCTCTTAAACTTATATCACTTGCTGTTAATTTAACTTTCTTACCATCTACTGTCTTAGTTGATAGGCTTGTAATATCTTTTAGTTTATCTGATAATCTAATATTTAAATATGTTCCATTTGAATCTACTCTAATATTACCTGCTGCACTTGTAAATGAATCTTCTATAGTTTTTTCTAAATCTGTTCCTTCACCTTTAATTATTAGTGTTTGTCCTAAAGTCTTATGAACGCCTGTAGAATTTTTATATGTATTCCCTTCAAAGTCTAATCCTGCTATTGATAATGCTTGTAAGTCTCTTAATGTCGATGCTGAATTTAATTTTTGTGTATCTTCTGTATCAGTTAATTGTAATAGTCCTTTTTTATTTGGATTAGTATCACCATTCAATGCTTTTTGAGCCAATTCTATTGCTTGTTCTTTTGGTGATTTTTCATTACCTGTTGCTGCAGTGTTATTATACTTACTTGCTATTGTATTTGTATTATCTGTAACTGGCATATCAACTATTGAACTTCCAATATTTCCTAATACTTCTGGTGTTGTTGTTTCTCCATTATCTGCTACTAATGATAATCTAATTTTACCTGTTTCTTCAGTTGTAAGTGAAGTCGCTGCTGCACCAGTTAATTGTTGACCTTGTTTAACACTATATACTCCATCATTATCTTTATCTTCAAATACTGCTGTATTTGGTTCATAATATCCTTTTGTTTCCCCTTGTTCAACATATATTTTATTCTTAATATCTTCTAGTTTATAGTAGTTTCCATCTCTTCCTTTTACTACTCTATTTCCATCTTTATCTGTATATACTACTGGCCCTGCTTCTCCTCTTCTTAAGGCATTTACTTTATCATTTACATTAACTCCGTTTAAGGCATCTTTCCCTGCAATACCATTTGTACCATTTCTTCCATCTTTTCCATCTTTAGAAGTATTTCCTACTGCATTTGCTAATTTCTTTAATTGAGCAACGTTTACTGCATCTGTATCTTGAGAACCTGCTGCTACACCAATTATTTGTCTAGTTTGTGTTCCATCATTTCCTATTGATAATGCACCTTTTGTTGCCTTCCAAGCAACTTTTGTTTCTTTACTAGCTTCATTTGTTAATGGATCATATCCAATAGAATTTTCAATTAATCTATTAGAAACAGATTCATCCCCTAAAGCTATTCCACCTTCTACTTCAGATACAGCAGAATATCCTATTGCAATAGCTTTTGCTTTTGATACTTGTGAATTTTTACCTATTGCTATAGCATTAGCTCCAAATACTTCTGAATCTGTACCTATTGCTATTGAATCTTTAGAGTCTGTTTGGGCTACTACTTTAGTTTCTGGTGTTAATACAGATCCAGTTTCATCAACAACTCCTGCTGTTTCTTTTTTCTTGTTTATAACTCTAGCACCTTTACCCACAGCAATAGATCCTTCTGCTTGTGCTCCCTTATTATCTGAATTTTTCTTATCTGATTCTGATGCTTCTGGATCAGTTGCATTAACTGAGAAGTATTTTATTTTTTGTCCACTTACAGTCCCTTTTAAGGCTTCTAATTGACTAAAGTTTACCGCATCATTAGCTTTAGTACCATCTGCTATTCCTTTTAATTGCACTGGATTAGTTGAATTACCATTTGATAATGTTAATACCCCATTACTTGGAGTTAAGTTTACTGTAGTAGTTCCTTTATTTTCTTTTAGTTTTAATCCTTCAAATTCTGGTGTCTTTTTAATTCCTATTTCTATCTTACCTTCTGATACCTTTGTTGCTACATTTGCTGTTGAGTAATCATTAAATGAACTTACACCATTTTCACCTATAATACTTAATGTTTCTCCTAGTTTTCTATGAGTTGGTCCATTTACATTTCCTGCAAAATCAAGTCCTGCTACTGCTACTGCTTGTAGATCTCCTACAGTTACAACTTTATTTAAGTCTTTTTTATTAATTTTTTCATATAACGTATTAATTACACCTTTTGATTTTGTTTCAACAGAATTTTTAACAGAATCTATATCTGATTTAAGATTTTTAGGATCTATATCTGTTCCTAAAGAACTCTTAATATTACCTAGTTCTACTACTGGATTTTCAGTTGTTCCATCTGGATTTACTAGTGTTGCTTTAATATTTTCTACAGCTGCTTTACCTTCTAAAGGATCTCCTTTAGCGTCTACTTCATCTGCTTTATAGTATTTTCCATTATTTGCTTTTACTAGTCTATTTCCTTCTTGGTCTGTATACACTACTATTCCAGCTTCACCATTTCTTATAGCATTTACCTTAGATGTTAAATCTTTTCCATTTAATCCATCTTTTCCAGTTGGTCCAGTTGAACCTGCAGAACCATTAGTTCCGTCTTTTCCATCTCTTCCATCTGAATTTGGTGTTCCTATTTGGTCTGATAAATGTTTTACTGCAGATTCTGTTGCTGCTCTTGTTTCATTTTCTCCTACACCATATTTTTCACTTAATATATTTCTTGCTTCTAGTCCTATAACTTTTCCATTATTATGATGGAATTCTATACTTGGAGTTTCACTTAGTGTACCTGATTTTATTGTTATACTTTCATTAGGTGTACCATCTAATTTTGTACCATTATTTAGTACTATCTTAGCACCTTGTTCTTCTTCGTTATATTTCCCAGCTGCTTTAATTAATATACTATCTGTTGTTTCCTTATTTTCATCATTACTTGATTTTAATAAGATTTGTGATGTTGTTGTTTCATTTGCTCCACTTATTAGTAAATTATCTTTTCCAAAGTTATCTGTTAATGCTAATCCTTCTCTATTTAATGTTGCTTTATTCTTATTACCTGTATCACCAGAATTAGAATTTTCTATTACTAATGAATCTCCTGTTAAACTTGATTTATTTTCATAGTTATCTATAACTGCTCCATCTAATGTATATTTTGCTGAAACTGTATAGTTGTAGTTTTTATTACCTACTTTTTCTACTTTATTTTCAGTTATTCTTATTCCATCTGCTGTTTGAGTTGTTTCTTTATTAACATCTCTTAAACTTATATCACTTGCTGTTAATTTAACTTTCTTACCATCTACTGTCTTAGTTGATAGGCTTGTAATATCTTTTAGTTTATCTGATAATCTAATATTTAAATATGTTCCATTTGAATCTACTCTAATATTACCTGCTGCACTTGTAAATGAATCTTCTATAGTTTTTTCTAAATCTGTTCCTTCACCTTTAATTATTAGTGTTTGTCCTAAAGTCTTATGAACGCCTGTAGAATTTTTATATGTATTCCCTTCAAAATCTAATCCTGCTATTGCTACTGCTTGTAAATCTCTTACTGTTGCTGCTGAATTTAATTTTTGTGTATCTTCTGTATCAGTTAATTGTAATAGTCCTTTTTTATTTGGATTAGTATCACCATTCAATGCTTTTTGAGCCAATTCTATTGCTTGTTCTTTTGGTGATTTTTCATTACCTGTTGCTGCAGTGTTATTATACTTACTTGCTATTGTATTTGTATTATCTGTAACTGGCATATCAACTATTGAACTTCCAATATTTCCTAATACTTCTGGTGTTGTTGTTTCTCCATTATCTGCTACTAATGATAATCTTACTGGTGTTTGTTCTGCTAATTTACCTGTTAAATTTGCTCCGTTTTTAACAGTATATATTCCATCACCATCTGTATCTTCCATTGTTTGTTCATTTTTTACATAATATCCTTCTTTTCCTGCTGTAGATACATATACTTTATCTTTTAATTCAGACGGTTTATAGTACTTACCA
This sequence comes from Oceanivirga miroungae, assembly GCF_902505095.1. Classification (GTDB taxonomy): domain Bacteria; phylum Fusobacteriota; class Fusobacteriia; order Fusobacteriales; family Leptotrichiaceae; genus Oceanivirga; species Oceanivirga miroungae. The sequence continues at coordinate 1,242,256 of NZ_CABWIB010000001.1, forward strand.
TCTTTCCCTATTACTAGTCTTTCTCCTGCCTCATTTGTATATACTACTGGTCCTGCTGATCCTTCTCTTAGCGCTTGTACCTTATCTAGAATTGATTTTCCATCTAGTCCATCTTTTCCTGCTGGTCCTTTTGAGCCATCTGCTCCTGCTGCTCCATCATTACCATTTAGTCCTAATGTATCTTTAAGCGCGTCTAAAGCTCCTCTAGTTACTGCTGAATCTTTGGCTTTATCATCTTTTAAACCTCTTAATACTACTTTATCTTTATTTTCTTCTTCTCCTGTAGTATCTTTTGGATCTTTTGATAGTGTCAATGTTCCTTTTGCGTCTGGTGTTAGTTTTATTGTTGGTGCATTATTTTCTCCATTATTTAATTCAAGTCCCTTAAATCTTGGTACTTCTTTAAATCCTACTTCTATATTAGTATTTCCATCTGTTTGACTAACTTTTGTTACTAAGTTATCTCCTGCATATGTTCCTACTAATGTCGCTGGTGTTATTGCTGCAGCTGGAACTGTTATTGTAGAACTTGCTCTTACTACTTTTATTGTTGATCCTAATTGATTTGTTACTGGATTATTTTCAACTGCTGTATTAGAAGAAGTTTTATCTATATCTGCTCCTACCTTTAATCCCTTATTTGTAGCTATTGTTAAATCATCTATAGCTCCTTTAAATGTTGTAGGCGCTGCTGTTTTCCCACTTCCATTTACTGCTGTGAATGTTGGTTTTTCTAATTCTCCAGAATTTCCTGTTTTTTCTGGATATCCTAATACATTTTTTTCTATATCATATATTTGTTTTCCATTTATAGCATCTGCTGAATTAGCCTTAATATCTCCTGCTGCTACTCCTTTTATTTTCACTTCAGAGTTTGTTTTCGCTTCTCCTGCTGCTGGTGTTGTTTTACTAAATGTTACTTCTCCATCACCCAATGATATCTTAGTTGTATTAGTATTTGTTTTCTTTTCTAATGAGTCTATATTCTTTAAGTTAGACGCTAGTTTTATTTCTAGTCCATCTTTTGCGCTATTTGCTTCAACTTTAATATTATCTTTAGCTGTAGTAGTTCCTGCTACTGTTCCTTCTCCAGTTATTTTTAATGTTTCTCCTAGTACTCTATGAACTTTTTTAGTATCTCCATCATTACCTGCAAAATCTAATCCTGATATTGCTACTGCTTGTAAATCTCTTACTGTTGCTGCTGAATTTAGTTTTTGTGTGTCTTCAGTTCCATTTGCTCCATCTTTTAATTGTAATAATCCTTTTTTATCTGGAATTCCTGTTTTTCCAGTTAATGCTTCTTTTGCTGAAGTTATCGCACTTTCTTTATCATTAGCACTATTATACTTACTTGCTATTGTATTTGTATTATCTGTAACTGGCATATCAACTATTGAACTTCCAATATTTCCTAATACTTCTGGTGTTGTTGTTTCTCCATTATCTGCTACTAATGATAATCTTACTGGTGTTTGTTCTGCTAATTTACCTGTTAAATTTGCTCCGTTTTTAACAGTATATATTCCATCACCATCTGTATCTTCCATTGTTTGTTCATTTTTTACATAATATCCTTCTTTTCCTGCTGTAGATACATATACTTTATCTTTTAATTCAGACGGTTTATAGTACTTACCATCTTTCCCTATTACTAGTCTTTCTCCTGCCTCATTTGTATATACTACTGGTCCTGCTTCTCCTCTTCTTAAGGCATTTACTTTATCATTTACATTAACTCCGTTTAAGGCATCTTTTCCTGCTGGTCCATTTTCTCCATTTCTTCCATCAGTTCCATCTTTTGATGTGTCTCCTACAGCTTTAGCTAGACTCTTTAATTGTGCGACATTAACAGCATCAGTATCTTGCGATCCTGCTGCTACTCCTGTTATTTGTCTTGTAATACTATCACTGCCTATAGCAAAGTCGCCAGATGTTGCTTTCCAAGCTAATCCAGTTTCTGTACTAACTTTATTTGTTAATGGATCATATCCTGTAGATTTTTCTGTTCTTTGTGATATAGATCCTGAACCTATAGCTACTCCACCATTTACTTTAGATTTTGCTCCATTACCTATTGCTATTGAATTTTCTTCTTCAGAAATTGAATTTAATCCAAGTGCTATAGCATTCTTACTCGTAACTTTTGAACTGTGTCCTAATGCTATTGAATCTTTTCCTGCAACAAATGAATCTGTTCCTATCGCTATTGAATCATCAGAGCTAACTGCTACTTCTTGTTCTGTTGTATTTGTTGCATCAACTGCATTTCCTTCAGTAGGACTACTTACTTTTTCTTTTTTCTTAATAGCAACTTTTGCTCCTTTACCTACAGCTATTGATCCTGCTGCTTCAGCACCTTCATTATCTGAATTTTTCTTATCTTTTTCTGATTCTAATGGGTCAGTTGCTTTTACAGAGAAGTATTTTATTTTTTGTGCATTAACTTTATCTATCAAATTAGTTATATCTGTTGTATTTTTATGTATATTACCTGCGTTATTTGTTATATTAGTTGTATTATTTGTTATATTCTCAGCATTTTTTGTTATATTTGTAGTATTAGATTCCACTTTTTTACTTAAATCATTTAATTCTGAACTTTTAGCTAAACCAGTCTCATCAAATGAAATTTCTATAGTATTATTTTTTGCTATTGTTGTTATTCTTTTCTTAGTAATAGCAGATTCTCCTGTCGTAGTATATCCCGCTCCTGCTCCAACCACTGATAATGTATCATTTTTTAAATTAAGACTTTCTGTGTTTTCATCCCCTTTAAATTTAAGAATTGCATTTCCAGTAACTTTCTTTAATTGTGCAACGTTAACAGCATCAGTGTCATTACGACCTGCTGCTACATTTGTTATTCTTCTTGTTATATTTTCATCTTCATTACCAACTGAGAATTCTCCACCTGTTGGAACCCATACTTTTGCCTTTGATATATCTTTAGCATCATTATTTTCAAAACTATAGAAATTATTTACACTTTGATTAAAACCTGGGTTAATATATGTTCCATCTTTTTGTTTATATGCACTAACACCATTTTTAGCAACTGACGCTTTACCTATTGCTACTGTACCAGCTACAGCTTCTGCACTTTCTCCTATTGCTACTGCAGATTCTCCTGCATTTGTATTTAGACCTATAGCAACACCATTTTTACCAGCTGTTTTTTCATTGTTGTGTGTCCCTATTACTATAGCATCTGAATTACTATCAGCTATTGTAATATGTCTACCAATAGCTACTGCTCCATTTGAAACACTACCTATTTGGTTATCATATCCTAACCCAACAGCCTCATCTGATGCTATAGCTGAACTTTGATAGTTTCTACCATTTTCACCTCTCTTACCAATATATACAGATTTTTGTCCTGTAACTGCAACGTGTGATCCTATTGCAACAGAAAATTGTCCTGATTCATTATCAGTACCACCTGTTACGTGAGATGTATCCCCTTTACCAGTTGAAGCGTAGTGTCCTATAGCAATTGACTGACCTCCTGCTGCTCTTGCTTCTTTTGCACCTGCAAATGATTCTTGTCCACTAGCAAGAGAGTTTACCCCTATTGCTACTGCTTCAGCTCCACCAGAAATTGAACTAACCCCTAATGCTAGTGACCCATTATTCGAAGCAACTGCGTGTGCACCTATTGCTACCGATCCATTTCCTTTAGCACGAGTTCTTACATATCCATTACTGTTTTTAAATTCACTGTCACCTTCTATTTTATAATAATTATCATATACAGTTTTATTAGTTACCTTATTATTATATCCATTAGCATCATCAGACCCTATTGCAATTGCTCCTTCTCCAATAACATCTGTATCATTACCTATTGCTGTAGATTGTTGGTTTAATGCATTTACTCCAGCTCCTATAGCTATTGAAGACTGTACATTTTCAGGAATTAAAATGTTATCAGAATGATCTAATTGACCTTTATCTGTACCTGCAGGGAGGCTGCTATTTTTATAGTATTTACCACCAACTTGTGCTTGTTTTCCTATTGCTATAGATGAATTCCCTTCTGATTTTGCCTTATACCCTATAGCAATAGCATCCTTACCTGTAGCTCCATCATTTTTATAGTTTGTTGTAGTTAATAAATTATTTTCATCATCTGTTTTTGTAAATCGAGCATGCCCAACTGCTTCAGTTACAGCATTACTCATATCTTCATTTTTAAAATTATTTCCTTCTCCGTATACACCATCTTTTATATCTGTATATACTTTTCTTAATTTATTTAAAGTTTCATTACCTGATATATATGCTAATGATTCTAATTCTTGGACTTTTCTATACAATGGTGTTATAGAACTTTGATCTATATTTTCTCCAGCTTTAAATCTTGCCTCAATTTTTATTTGTTTTTGTTTTAAATCAATATATTTATCATAGTTACTTTGTTTTTGTGCAACAGCTAAAACACTTGCAGCTTCTGACCCAGAACTTTTATTTATCGAAATAAAGCTAATAGATTGTCCTTCAGAACCTATTTCTGTATCTAATCTATCTTGTAATGTTTTAAGCTGTGAAACTGTTACAGCATCTGAATCTAAATATCCTGAAGCTAAGTTAGTTATTCTACGCTCTAATCCTTTTTGCCCAACAGAAATAACCCCTACTTGTGAAGACGCAGGAATTGAGTAAGATCCATTAGCAACCCATCCAGGATGTCTTAAATTTTCTTCACCATAATCTGTTATAGATTTATATCCTAATGCTATTGAATTATCCATTGTAACTCTAGAGTCATTCCCTATAGCTATCCCTCTTATATTAGAAACTGTAGATCCACTACCTATACCTATAGAAGAACTTTTTTGTACAGTAACTCCGTATCCTAAAGCTATTAAATTTGTTGCTTTAACACCATCACTATCATTTCCACCAACTCTATTACCTATACCAAGTGAAACAGATCCTGCTCCATAAACCGTACTTCCTGTACCAATTGAAACTGAGTTTTCAGATAAAACTGCTGCTCCAACCCCAATTGCTACAGCGTTTGGAGCTTCTTTACTTACATAAGCTAATGACCCAATACCTACCGAGTTATCTCCTTCAACAGCTGTTGCAGTACCTCCTGCAAATGAGTTACTTCCATTATTGTATACATAATACCCTATAGATGTTGAAAGTTTTCCTTTATTTACAGCTTTTTTTACCTCAATAGATTCTCCATTTTCACCTTTAAATGTCAAATATGGTTTATTATTATCAGGTTTGTTGCTTTTTTCTACTTTCTTAAAATCTAGAGCTCCTTCCATCTCCTTACCTGCTATAATTTCGTTTATCATTTTTTCAACTTTTTTTTCTGGATTACCTTGAGAATCAGGATTTCCTGCTATAATCAATGGATTATTATTAGCATCTGTTAAAGTATTGTTTCCTACAGTTATAGATGAAGTATTTGAAATAATTTCTTCAATGTTATGAATTTTTAAGGCATATTTATTTAGCCTATTTATAAATTTACCTCTTTCTTCGTTTGTTAACATAGCATTAGTTAAAACATTTTGACCAATAGATACTGATCCTTCTCCCGCTGCTATTGCTTGTTGACCTATAGATAATGATCCTACAGATGTAGCTTGAGCTTTATTACCTATAGCTAATGTGTTATCTGCAAAAACACTTGTTTGCTCTCCTATAGCCGTTGCTCCAGCTGCATCAAAATCAACATATGTTCTAAGTCCAACAGCTGTTGATCTATCTGCTAATGCAAATGATAATGTTCCAATACCAGTTGCACCATCTCCATAAGCGGCTGTTCTAGATCCTATGGCTATAGCTCCTTGACCTCTTGCATAAGTTGGAGAATAATTTAATACATCAGGTCTATTAGGGTTTTCTACATAGAGACTTTTAAATTCATTTTTATTTTTTACACCACCTAGATAAGTGCCATTAAGGTTATTTGGATCATCTGCAAATAACTTATATACAGTATTTTTATTTAAATTATCCGTATATTTAGTTTTTATATCATCATTTCCTATTGCAATTGATGAATTTCCTATTGCATAAACATCATTTCCTATAGCAGTTGCTTGGTTCCAAGCTGTAGAATTACTTCCTACTGCTACACCTTGACTACCTTTAACTTTAGCTTTTTGACCTATTGCAACTGCTCTACCTTCTGATGAAATACTAATTTCATCTCCTAACCCTACACTCTTATTTGCAAAGTTATAATCTGCTAATTTTGTTCCACCCCAACCTGCATATAATTTCCCAGTTGAACCAGCTGAATTAGACGATATATACTCCCACCCAAAACTCACCGAACTCATTCCCATAAATCCAGCCATTAAGAATGCTATTATCGTTTTGTCATTTATACTTATTTTCTTTTTAAAAGATCTTTTAAGCCATCTTTTTAATTCTTCTTTATTGAATCTATTCATCTATTTCTCCATTTCCCACAATTATCCCTAAATCTTTGTATAAGCCATTTTGATTTAAACTTAATAGATATGTATTTATATATGCATCTTTTAATTGTCTATCAGTTGCACTAACTTCTATCAGTTTTACATTATTATTTAACTTTTTAAAACTTTCTTTTTCTTTATACTTTTCATAAGATCTATTTTGCATTTTAAATGCTTTACTTTCTTTTTCTAGTAAATATACATATACTCTATTTGCATTTTTTGATAAGTTTTCAATTTTTCCATCTAATATATCAACATCTGGAAATATTAGTATAAAATCATTCCCTTTTAAATTTTGCTTAGATAATTCTATATACTCTAAAACAATATCTGCATCTTTTATATCTGCTACAAATCTTCCGTAGTTATTAAAACTATTATCGATTATAAATTTCTTTATTTCATATCTTCTATTTGTTTCTTCTTTTTCAAAACTTAAGATTCCATTTTCAGAATAAGTAAATATTGAAACTATCAATGTCATAAATACTACTATCTTTCTCATATCTAATCATCTACCTTTTCACAGAAGTTATTACATATTAAAAATGTTCTTACATTATTTATATATTCTAATATTGCTTTCTCTTTATTTTCTGCATTTACTTCTATTTCTTTATCTATTTCCATTTTTAGTATTTCTTCATATATATCTTCTTTTTTGTTTATTCCATCAAACATTAGCATTACCTTGTACTCAAACTTATTCTCTGTTTTAATTGAATGTCCATCAAAGGTTGCAAACATAATAATTGGATTTTCTTCTTCTAAGAAGTATTCTATATATTTTCTGTATACCGGCTTTAATCTTATTTTCTTATCATTGAAAACGTTCACATCTATTTTTTCTGTATATATCATAGAATCGTCATTATATATACTAAGTAGTAATTCTCTATAAACACTATCTTCTTTTCCTAATTCACTTGTACTTAATGTATTTGGAAAATTTTTAATAAGCTTATCGTATGTATCAAACTTTTTGTTTTCACTATCTCTCATTCTAAAATGTAATTCATCTAAATCAACTTTTCTTACATTATTTGATATATTCATATTCTGTATATTTTCACTATGAGTTATTAAACTTATTCTAAATTGTCTATTAAAGTAATAGTCATAGTATTGTTCTTTTATTATTCTATCTCCATTTGCTTCATTTTCTATATTTTCTTGTAACTTAGCATCACTAATTAATGGAAATGATTTAGAATAATTCATATCACTTACATGTGATAACCCATTAGCTTCTAGTTTTTTAGAAAAATCTACTAAATACATTGGTTCATTAAATATTTCAAAGTATTCATGATATAGATAGTAATCATCTTTATTCATTATATCATCTACTCTACTAGCTACTTCTTTTAAGTATGGTGCAGATTTAACAAATTCCATAGCACCTTTTCCATAAGGTAGTTTTTGCATTCCATCTACATCAAGATAACTTGTTCTAAAGTTCATAATATCTTTAATAACTTCAATACTCTTCCATCCTGGATATGTGTTATATGATATTACTGCTGAACCATTTTTATTAAGATGTTTTTTAATAACTTTTAATATTGCATCTTGTACATTTTTAGGTACCCAAGAGTAAACTCCATGGCATATTATATAGTCAAACATACCTAAGTTCTCATCAAAATTAGTTATGTCCATTTCAATTAGTTCTAAGTTTTTTACTCCTAATCTATCTACTAACTCTTTTCCTTTTTTTATTTGTTCTCCTGATAAATCAATACCTACACAGTAAGAATTTTTATTAGCCATTGCAAAAGTTAGTATGTTTCCTCCATAAGAACACCCTATTTCTAATACTCTTGCATTTTCTAGTTTTTTTGTATCAAATCCAAATAATTTCATATTTAATTTTTGTGCATACGGTAATGTTTGATAAAAAGCTTTTGATAAATATCCAACGCTATCATATGAACTCTTAATATCTTCCATATTCTATTTTCCCTCTAATCCAGTTTCAAATATCTCGATGACTCTTAATCCATCATTAGTTATTATGTATTTTGATTTTTTATCTTTATAGTTTTGTATAAAGTTATTTTCTTTTAATTCTTTTATCATTTTATTTACCTTAACTTTTGAAAATGACAAAATATCTGCCATTTCTTGTTGTGATAAAGCTGCATACTCATCCTGCTTAACCTTTATTTGCGAATCATATAGCAACTTTAACAGGTCATATAGATCATTTTTAAATAATTTTAATATCATTTTACACGCTCCTTCTCTAGTGTACTATATTATACCTAATTCAAGTCAAAAAATCAAACAAAAGTGCACCAAGTTGAATTTTTTTATCTTTGATTTATTTATATTTTAGTAATCACCCCCCCCCCGACCTAATTTTAGCCTTGATTTTAAATACTTAGAACTCTTAAGACTTTTTTATTTTGGTATAAAAAAGTATACTGTTTTATAAACTGTTTCATAATATGAATAATTAGTATAAAATACATTTGTAATTTAAAAGGGACGAATTACTCGTCCCCTTTTATTACAAGTCTATATATTCTATATCATGATTATATTTTTTTAAAAATTTTTCAAAATCAGAATACTTAATATTTAGTGTTTTTGTATTTATAAATGGATGCATTCCAATAGTTGTTGTTTTATCAACTGCTATATCTACTATAACTTTAAATACATTGTTAGTATCATACCCCTGCAATACATTTTAAATTCTCTTCAATTACATTAGAACTTGCAAAAGATAATCTTTTTTCATCATGTAATATTACAAAATAGTGATTATTTGTTTTTTTAGCTTTTAAGACTATATTTTTAACTTGTTGTCCTTCTAGCGTAAATAAAAATTCCTTTACTGAAGAAATTGGTTCGTGTTCTAACACCTTATACTCAATTTCCATACTTTTATGTTTTTTTCTCCCATTTTAACTTATATGTTATAGTTAAACAACTAAACATACATCTCATTTCTTTATTTTTGATGATAAATAAAATTTAACTCTATACATTTTAACTTATTAATAAAATCCTTCGGTAAATTATACATGTCCAAATATTTTTCTAAAACCTTTTCATTTTCATATTCAAATAATATTAATATATCATTTATAAATGATTTTATTAATATTTCATCATCTAAAAGAACTAATATTTGAATTATGCAATCATAAAGTCCAGATATACTACTACATCTATTTAAAAAAGTGTCTACAATTTTATTTTTGTAACTTATTCCTTTATATTGATTTAAATCTATTTCCACATTATATACTTTTAAATTATGAGCAATCTTGTTTCTAAATATTCTAATTATTGTAAGAGCATTTTTAAATGATTTTATTTTTTCACTTTCTATATTGTTTTTATTTTTATTTTTTCTATTTCCTAGGAATATAGAATTATCTAGCAGTCTGTAATTAGATATAACATCTAGTTTAATATTCTTATTATGATCCATAAACCAATCAATCGTATTTTTAAAGTGTACTTGTTTAAATAATACCCATGCAGGTATGTGATTATGATTTTCTCTATAATATTTTGTTGGATTATCTTTTGTAGTATTTATAACTGTTAATAGTATATTTAATGTCTTATTATGAAAATTCAATTTTCTTTTATCTATATCTAATCTTCTTTCAAATAACGTTTTATCAAAAAGATATAAATTTTGACTTACATAATTTACATCTATTCTACTCACTGCATATGCAAATCTATGCTTAAAAGTATCCTCTACGTATGTACTATACTTAAATATAATATTCAAAAAACTTTTATCTAATAAATGAATTTTTACTAAATCTGTTAATGTTGTTTGCCCATCATATTTTTCATTTTTCATAAAATAGTCTTTATATCCATTTATAATATTATAGTATGAAAATATACTTAAATATTTAATATCTTTTTTTTCTACTATTAAATTGTATTTACTACTTAATCTTTTTAATTGATCATCAAAAGTTAAAAATGGTTTATCAAACTTCATATTATTAAATCTCCTTTTATAAAACGAAAGGACTAGCAGTTACTAGTCCAGTTCGTAGCCTTTATCCTAAAATCAAGTTCTAGGCTCTTTATCTTCGATACGGCTGTTAAATCTCATATGTGTATACATTATACATAAGATTCACAGGCTCTGTCAAGGAGCTATTGTAATTTGTACTTTTTTTGTACATTGAAATAAAAAAGAACATGCACATGACCTTTCACTTTTATATTAACAAAAACAGCAACAGCCCTACTTTTATTACAAGTCTATATATTCTATATCATGATTATATTTTTTTAAAAATTTTTCAAAATCAGAATACTTAATATTTAGTGTTTTTGTATTTATAAATGGATGCATTCCAATAGTTGTTGTTTTATCAACTGCTTTATCTACTATAACTTTAAATATATTGTTAGTATCATACATAAGCCCAAACGCTGTAATAGCTCCTGCAATACATTTTAAATTCTCTTCAATTACATTAGAACTTGCAAAAGATAATCTTTTTTCACCTAATTTTTCTGCTAAATCAGATAAGTTTATACTTTTTTCATCATGTAATATTACAAAATAGTGATTATTTGTTTTTTTAGCTTTTAAGACTATATTTTTAACTTGTTGTCCTTCTAGCGTAAATAAAAATTCCTTTACTGAAGAAATTGGTTCGTGTTCTAACACCTTATACTCAATTTCCATACTTTTTAAAATTTCATAAATGTTTTTTTCTTCCATATTAACTCCTAAATACTTATTATTTTATCAGCTATTTTTTCATCCTCTTTATTATGACTTACAATTATTGTTGTTATTTCTAACTTTTTTAAAAGATTCATTAAATCTTCTCTTAACCTATTTTGCATATTATTGTCAATAGAACTAAAAGGCTCGTCTAATAAAAGAATTTTGGGATTAGTAGCAAGTGATCTTACTAATGCTACTCTTTGTTTTTGTCCACCTGATAGTTCATTTGGATATGCTTTTTTATACTCTAACATTCCAATTAATTCTAACCAGTAATTAACATCTTTAATCTTAAGACCATATAAAATGTTTTTTTCTACTGTCATATGAGGAAACAGTGAATAATCTTGAAATAAATAGGCCACTTCTTTTTTTTCTATTTTCTCTTTCGTTATATCTTTCCCATCTAGTATAACAGAACCTTTTTTCATATCTAGTATACCACTTATTAGTTTTAATATTGTAGTTTTTCCTATTCCAGATTCACCCTTTATTAGTATTATACCACCTTTTTCTAAACTAAAAGAAAAATTATCTAAAATCTTTTTATTTCCATACGAAAAAGTAACATTATTAAACTCAAAGTACATTTTTTTCCTCCAAATAGTTTTTTATTATTGTGAATACAAAGCAAAATAGGATAATAATTAAACTTGGTATTGCAACATACGAAATATTTTCATCTGCTGAATATTTATCAATTCTAATAGCTAATGTTTCTATTCTACCGTTTATAGCAGCTATTGGTAACTCTTTTGCTATTTCAATAAAAAGCAGTATAAAGCTTGATATTATAGAAGGCAAAAGCATAGGTATATCTATTAAAAATACTGTTTTTAACTTTGATTTTGCTAGTAATAGTGATGAATAATAATAGTTTTTACCAATCTTTGATATATTAGAGCTAATATTCGAGTAAGAAATTACTGAAAACCTAAAAATATATGCAAGTATTAAAGAAGCTCCTAGATTAGTTATATATAGATACTTAGTACTAATTAAGTTATCTAGGGATATAAATAGATTTAATATACTTATAGATACAATAATTCCTGGAATCGCATAGGAAATATAGAAAAGTGTAAAGTATTTTTTTTCATTTAATCTATTTATTTCCAAGACAAATATCGTAAATATTATTATACAAAAACTTGCTACTACAGATATTAAAAAGGTATTTTTACTAAGTTTAAATAAAACTTCATAATCAACTAATTTGTATGTATAAAAAGCCCATCTTAAAAGATATATTAGCGGAAATAAAAAGCTTATTAAAAATATTATTAAAGTAATAATACTAACTAAAATTTCTTCTAATTTACTTATTTTTTTCACTTCATACTCTATCTTACTGTATTCTAGTACATACTTTCTATCTTGTTTTAATATTTTAAATATATATCGTATTAGGATTATGAGGAATAAAACAAGTATAGATGATATAAAGTAAGCACCTGTTAAATCATATGATGTCTTATAAAGCTTATATATCCCTGTACTAAATACTTGTATTCCAAAGAAACTAACTAGACCATATGAGTTTATTGTTTCAATAAATACTAATAATATTGCTAGAATTAAAGATTTTTTTAATAATGGCAAAACTATTTTAAAAAAAGTTTCAAGTCTAGATTTTCCCAGTATATATGATGATAATATAATACTAGCTGGTATTTTTTTTAAATATGATCTAGCAAATATATACACATAAGGATAAAAAGAAATTCCTAGTAAAATTCCTACTACATATATATTTGTAATATCATACGATATATTAAAATGATAATATAGAAATGATGAAAAAAAGTCATAATATATATATCCTAATATGTAACTAGGTATACAAAAAGCTAATATATTTATCTGTTTAAATAACTTACTTAACTTTAACTTGTACATAACTTCATAATATGCTAGAAAGGTCCCTATAATAAGGCTTACAATCATTGCTATTATTACTAATAATAAGGTATTTAATATATACTCTGACATATTATTTTTTAATATATACCAAGATATATCTTTTAAACTCTTAGTTGAGCTTATAAATATATATAGTAAAGGGCTTAAAAATAAGCCCTGTAATAATAAGTTTATTTCCAATTAGCATCCCCTGCTATTCTTGTTGCATTTTCAAGATTTTCTCCTATTTTATCAAAAGGAATATCTGATGCTATAAAGTCTCCCCATGATCTTACTACTTCATTAGGCAATACATTTTTATTTGCTGGATACTCAAAGTTTTTATCAGCTAATATATGTTGAGCCTTTTCGCTAACTAAGAATTTAACAAATTTTAATGCGTTTTCTTTATTTTTAGAATTTTTAACAATCCCTGCTCCACTTATATTTATATGTGCTCCTCCATCTTTTTGATTAGGGAAGAATATCTTTAGTTTATGTGCTGCTTCTACTTTTATAGGGTCAGTATCAGTTAACATTTTACCCATATAATAAGTATTCATTATAGCTATATCAGCTTTTTTTTGCATTACATAAGCTGCTTGTGCTCTATCGTTACCTTTTGGATCACGAGAAAAGTTTTTAACTAAGCCTTTTGCCCATTCTAAAGTATTATCATACCCATTCTTAGCTACTAAAAATGCTATTAAATTTTGATTATATGCACTTTGTGATGATCTTGTAACTATTCTTTTTTCCCATTTTGGATTTACTAAATCTTCATAAGTAGAAAGTTCGTCTTTACTTACTTTTTCTGGGTTATATACCATTACACGTGCTCTATATGTTAGTGATACCCATTTATTATCGCTATCTCTTAAGTTACTTGGTATATTTTCTAATATAGCTTTATCAGTAATTCTATCTAGTATACCTGCTTTTTTTGCTTGATATAAATCTCCTATACCTACCGTTAGTAAAACGTCAGCATCTGTTTTTGTATCTTCTTTTTTTATTCTTTCAATAAGTGGCATAGCATTTTTATTATTTACTTCTACTACTTCTATACCTGTTTCTTTTTTAAATTCATCAAATAAAACCTTGTCTACATCAGCATAGTGTCTTGATGAATAAACTGTTACTTTCTCACCTGCAAAAACTACAAGTGATGATAATAGTGATAATGTCATTAAAAATTTCTTCATTTTTCTCTCCTCTAATTTATTTTGAATATAAAACTATTTTACAGTAAAAGTATTTGTTTTGCAACATAAATAAAAAAATAACAATACTTCTTGTAATAAAATACAAGTCAAAAATATATTTTTATGGTATAATAATTCTAAAAGGGGAGGTAATATTATGGGTATAAACTTTAAAACAAGTTTTAGTATAGAAAAAGTAAAAAAGAATACTTTCTACATAGACAAAACTATGATAATAGATAAGTTAATAGATGAAGATGGCGATAGTAAAACTGAAACTCTACTAGTGTGTAGACCAAGACGATTTGGGAAAACTCTAGCACTAGAAACAATTAAATATTTCTTTGACCCTAATACTAAAGACGCATCAATAGAATTTTTTAAAGATAAAAAAATAGCAAAAACAGAAAAATTTAAATACCTAGGTAGAAGACCTGTAATACATATGAGCTTTGCTAATGATGTATCTGGGAGTTTAGAAACTTTTTATACTAAAATTTATGATAAAATTTATAAACTTTTAAGAGTAGAAAAAATTAGCGCTAAAGATAATTTGTTAATTGAAGATTTAGATGAAATAATTAATAATCCTAAAGATATATCTACACTTGAAAATTCTTTATCAATTTTAATAGAAGCAGTTTATAAAAATACAGGAATAAAACCAATATTATTAATAGATGAATATGATAGTTATGTAATAGATATGCTAGATAATCCTGATTTAGATAAGGTACTAAACTTTTATAGAGCTTTTTTTGGAAAGGCATTAAAGAATAATCCTAACTTACATTTTGCTGTCTTAGTAGGCGTTACCGAACTAACTAAAAATTCTGTATTCTCTGCACTTAATAATGTTAAGATATCTAATATATTAGATTCTGAAGAATTAGGATTTAAAGATTTATTTGGATTTACAGAAGAAGAATTAGATCCATATTTAGAAAAATTGGATTTAATGAGTGAAAAACAAAGATTAAAAGAATTTTATGATGGGTATAATATAGGGAATACAGAGCTATATAACCCAGCTTCAATTACAAGTGCTTTAGAAATACTAAGTGTAAATAAGAAGGGGCATTTAACTAATTATTGGGTATCAACAGGATCAAATAAGATAATTGAACAAATTTTTAAAAACTACTATGTTAGTGATGAGTTAATTCTAGAATTAAATGAACTAATAGCAGGAAATAGTGTAGAAGTAGGTATAGATAAGGAATTTAATATTAAAAATCTAAAAAGTAAAGATGCCTTTTATACTTTCTTACTATATGCAGGTTATTTAACAGTTGATAAGATAATAAATAACGAGATTGTAAGAGTAAGAATACCAAATTCAGAAGTTAAATCTGCCTTAGTAAGTGCTTCTAGAAAATTATTTGATAAACCAGAATACAAGGAATTAAAAGAGTTAAAAGAAGCAGTAGTAGACTTTGATTTAGAAAATATATCAACTACTTTATCTAGCTTATTAAAAAAGGTATATTCGTATGATATTAAAACAAATGAAAATGCGTATAGAACAGCAATAGCATCAGCAATTACCTTAACTGGAGTATATGAAGTAAAATCAAATATTAATGCAGGACTAGGAAGATCTGATCTTGTATTGATACCAAGATATTATGATAAAGATCCAAAGATAATAGAAATGAAAATAGCAAAAAATGCAGAAGAAAGAGATAAAAAACATAAAGAAGCACAAGAGCAAATAAAAGACAGAAAATACCAAGATTACTTTGATAAAGAGGTAAGTCTATATAGTTTAGTTTGTTGTAACTATGATGTTAGTATTAAAAGTTTGGACGAGTAATTCGTCCCCTTTTTATATATCCTGCTTTTTTTCTATACCCTTTATTTTTTCTTGCAACATAATTTTTATGTGGTATACAATAGTAAGAACAATTATTGTAAACTTGAGTTTAGCAGTTTAAATTAAAATAAATAAAGCCTAGCCCTTTAAAAATAAGGGGTCTAGGCATTTTTTCTTTTGTGTAAAAGTCTGGACAATATCAAAATATTTTAAATTTTTTTAATATTTCCTATTAAGCTTCTTAAATCATTTCCATCGTATAATGTGTTATTTATTTTTAAGTTTAATGCTAATTGTATTTCAGCTATGACATTAGTTATTTTACTTATTTGGTAATAATTATTATTTCTTAGTTTATGTAGTTTAAAGTCTAATAAATTTTCTTGTATTTTTTCTATTGAGTATTTTCTTTTCAATAATAATTGTATTATTCTTAAAAATGACAATGCTAGAAAGCCAATTAAAAAATGTCCTTCTATTCTACAATCTTTTTTTAAATAAATATTATCAATATCTAAGTCTGTTTTTAAATGTCTGAATGATTCTTCTATTAAATACTGTTGTCTGTAGTTTTCTATTATTTCATCATCTTTTGTATTTAATTTATTTGTGATTAATAATGAATAACCTGAAGTAGTTTCGTACTTATCTAGTTTTTTCTCATCTAATTTTGCTTTTGCTTCTTTAGTGTCAGTTTTAACAAGTCCTGATGCAATGTTTTTGAATAAGTCTTTAAGTTTTTTTGGCTCTTTTATATACTTTTCAGCATTTTCTAATTCTTCCATTCTAATATGTTTTGAACGTTCATCATATTTCTTTGAGTACATAAATATATATTTTTGAGTTATAGATACTTTTGTGTTTTCTCCTTTAGTGTTTTTAACTGTTAAAGTTATATCTAATGGAATACTGAAGTAGCATCCTTTTAGATTTTCATTTGCTTTCATTATTTTTTCAATTTCAGGTTTAACAATTTTTTCAAATGTAGAATAAACATCTTTATTTACACGAAGAAGACTTTCTTTAAAGATGTAATTATTTTTGCTAAGTAATATCTTAACAATATTATCATTTGATACAAGTCCAGCATCAGCTACAATAGTAGTCTTTTTAATATTGAATTTTTTCTTTTGATCATCTAAAAACTCAACTAAAGTAGAAACATCATTTCTATTTCCACTAAAAAGCTTGTAATTAATAGGTAGACCCTTAGAATCAGTTAAAAGAGCCATTTGTATTGTAGGAAGACCATTCTTAACTTTACTATATCCTGGATTTATCAGTACAGTAGTATCATCTGTATATACAAAGTAATTAGTTAAATCATAATGAGTGCATGATAAATCATAGGGTATTAGTTTTTTTATATTTTTGTTTAAGTTTACAATTAATTCATCTTTATTTTTATTTAATAATTCTAACCCTCTATAAATATCATCTTTAGTTAAACTAAAAACGTCAGCAAGTTTATCTTGATGATTAAAATCAGATAATTTTGAAGAAGGATAAAGTATTCTACAAATTATTGATAGTTGAAGTAGTTTAGTAAGATTAATTTTACTTCTTTGACCTGCAGATATTTTTTTTGATAACTTATCAAATCCAAGTTGGTGATAAATACTTTGAATAATTAAACTACCTATATTTTTTTCTAACTTTTCATCAACTAAAGATAATGAGGATAAATCAGTAAGATTTATTTCTTCGTCAATAAAATCTAAAGATAAGACATTTTTCTTTTTATTAGTGAGTTTTTGAGTTCTATCCTTTTCAAATTCTTCTTTGTAGTATGCTATAGGATCAGCGTGTATTTTTTTTAGTTCTTCAAGTGTACCTAAAAGTTCTCTAACTTTTTTATATTTATTTTTCCCAACTCTAACATTTTCAGTTTTATATAGATAAGTAGCATAAGGTAATTTCCTAATATCAAGATACATGTTCAACACCTCTTTTTTATTTACATTATATCATATTTATTAAATATTGTCTATACTCTTTTTGAAAAAACTTGACAAAAAAAAGCTAATATTTTCATAGCTTACATATCATTTTATGATTTTTAAACTGCTAAACTCCCGTTGATACCAAGATATTATGATAAAGATCCAAAGATAATAGAAATGAAAATAGCAAAAAATGCAGAAGAAAGAGATAAAAAACATAAAGAAGCACAAGAGCAAATAAAAGACAGAAAATACCAAGATTACTTTGATAAAGAGGTAAGTCTATATAGTTTAGTTTGTTGTAACTATGATGTTAGTATTAAAAGTTTGGACGAGTAATTCGTCCCCTTTTTATATATCCTGCTTTTTTTCTATACCCTATATTTTTTCTTGCAACATAATTTTTATGTGGTATACAATAGTAAGAACAATTATTGTAAATGTCAATATAAAAATGAAATGTTTTTAACATTTTTGGCAATATAAAATGTTAATCTTTTACAACGTGATTTTTTAATCTATAAGAGTTTCCTGATATACTTACTACATGAGCATGATGTAGTATTCTATCCAATATTGCACTTGCTAACATTTCGTCTCTAAATATCTCATTCCATTTTGAAAAATGTATATTTGTTGTTATTATTGTGCTTTTTTCTTCATATCTCATATCTATTAATTGGAAAAGCAATTTACTATCTTCTTTATCTATCGGTAAATATCCTACTTCATCTATTATTAATAGTTTATATCTACTATAATTTTTTAATTTCTTTTCCAAAACATTTTCTAACTTAGCTTTCTTTAAATTTTGTATTAAATCATTACATTTGATAAAATATGTTTTTATTCCTTTTTCTGCAGCACTAATACCTATTGATACCGATAAATGAGTTTTACCAACACCACTGTTACCGTAAAAAACAATATTTTCTTTATTTTCAATAAATGCAAGTGATTCAAATTCTAAAAGTTTATTTTTATTTAAATCAGGCTGAAAGTTAAAATCAAAATCAGTTAATCTTTTTTTATGAGGGAAAGCTCCTATTTTAACCATTGTGTCTTTTCTTTTTAAATTAGAGAATTCTATTTGTAAATTTGTTAATTCAAGCATTGAATCAACTATAGATACTTTATTTTCAATTATTTTATCTTGCACAGTTTTAAAGTTTGTTATCATACTATTTAATTTGAGTACTTCAAAATTATTCATAAGTTTTTGATAATTAGTCATATTTATCATTCCTTCCATTTGTTGTTAAACGTATTGTCTTTTATTATTTGTTGATTAAATATATTCAAGTTATTTTTTGCCATTTCCTTTAATTTAGAATCATTTAAAGGTAAATTTGTAGCTTTAGATAAGGCATTTTGATAAAATTCTTGTGAATAATTAAAAATTTTATCAGAAATCAAATGACTTACAAATTTATTTGTGCTATACTTAATTATCAGGTAATTTCCGAATATGGAAACATTACATTTTTTATTAATGTAATTGTTATCAACTGAGTAATTATTGTTTTCGTATTTAATCATACCTGACTTATCAATTATACGCTCAAAATTTTGAGGTAAATATGATTTAAGAAGTTCTTCGTTTAAAGCAGGAAGGGCTTCTTTTTCTTTATTTAAATTTAAAGTTGGCACTTTTTGATAATTAGAATGAAATTTGTAATTTTCTCTAGTTTCTATTTTTTCTATTTGTTTTACTAAAGAATCAAAATCTAAATCACCACTATATGCATAAAGATCATCAAGAACTTTCATTTGCGACTCAACCTTTCCTTTGGTTTGTGGTCTTCTAGCAACGCAAGGTTTAATTTCAAAGCCCATATCTTTAGCAAAAGCACTTAGTTTTGGATTAACTTTACCTTCATTTTTAGAAGTTCTAGCTTCAATCATAATAGCTTTAGCATTATCAAATAGAATTTCTTTAGGTACACAACCTGCTTTTTCAAACATCATAGCAAGGGCTTGTATAACTGATTCAGTAGTTAAATCTGGCATTAGAACGTATAACCTAAATCTTGAGTAAGAGAATAAAAGACATGCAATATATACGCTCATCTCTTTACCATCTATCATTTTAATTTTAACGGATTCTTTGAAATCAAATTGTGCTTGTTGTCCAGGTTCTGTTTCGAACCTAACAACAGCTCTTGAGGAGTATTTATTATTACCGTGTTTAGATATTTTAAAAAGGTCTAAAACATCTTTATTATTATTAACCCAATATTTCATAGTACTTTCTTTAAATGAAGTTTCACATATATTATTTACTACTTCAGTTAATATTCTAATAATTTTACAATTTCACTTTTATATTTATCTATCATAGATGGCTTGCTTCTAGTTTCTTTTAATGGTATATTTTTAATTCTTTTATTTAAAGTATTATAGGATATTTTCAAGTCTCTACAAAGTTTAGCTTTATTTATTTTTACATTATTTATATTAATCACCTCACCTAATTTTATTATTATCTATTTTAATCTCAGTATATACAGTTTTATTAAATTTTCCTTTATACATATTACCTTAACTACTTATTAGTTTATTAAAGTAATATTATACAATATATTTCATTTTTATATTAACAAAATGTTATTAAAACCTTTCACTTTTATATTAACAAAAACATCAAAGTATATCCAAGATAAAAATTAAGCCTTAAAACTCAATTTATCCCTTAAACAAACAAAAACATTTAGAGCGATTAGAAAAGTAAAAATCTAATCGCTTTTTTTTATTGCAGGGAAAGGAGCAATGTAGATGACAGATGAAAAAAGCAAAGCTGAAAATACATTCCATAAAAAGATTGGAAAAACAAATTATAAAGTTACAGTACATTTCAGCGAAACCAGTAATGAAACAATCACAGATAAAATAAACAGGCTCATTCAGAAAGAATGTGAAGATATGAGTTATAAAAAAGATAAAGAAATTTCTTAAATACCCTTGACAAAATGTATCAGAAGATACTCTTTTAAAGGCTATGGAGCTTGCAGGAAATGATGCACTTGAAAAAGGTGTAGAAGTTGAGCGAAAAGGACTTGGAACACCTGCAACAAGAGCAGGGATTATTGAAAATCTTATATACAAAGGCTTTATCGAAAGAGATAAGAAAAACCTGATTGCAACACCGAAAGGAAAAAGTCTGATTGAGATTGTTGCAGATACTTTTAAATCAGCGGAAATGACAGCACAGTGGGAAATGCAGCTATCGGAGATTGCACAGGGGAAAATATCAAAAAAAGAATTTTTAGAGGCAATAGAAAGCGAGATAAATAAGGCAGTTGCAACATATAGCAAGTAAAGCGTGATTTAGTTTGGAGTAGAAAAAAAGCTGAAAAAATGATATAATATGTTAAATTGATTTAATGATTGAGAGGTGAGTTTGTGTCAAAAATAAATGTTGAAGGATCAGAAATTAGCATTATTGCCATAGATAATAAAGATTATATTTCTTTAACGGATATGGTCAGAAATATTGAAAACGGCTCAGCTTTAATAGAGAAATGGCTTAGAAATAAAAACACGATAGAGTTTTTAGGTATCTGGGAGGAGATGTATAATCCCGATTTTAATTCCCCCGAATTCGAGGGAATTAAAAATGAAGCAGGTTTTAATCGTTTTATTTTGTCTGTAAAGCAGTGGGTAGAAAAAACAGGCTCTATTGGTATTGTCGCAAGAGCCGGAAGATATGGCGGAACTTATGCCCACAAAGATATTGCCTTTGAGTTTGCTTCTTGGGTATCACCCTATTTTAAGCTATATTTAATAAAGGAATTTGAACGCTTAAAGGAAGAAGAACAAAAGAAGCTCGGTTGGGATATTAAAAGAAATTTGGCGAAAATCAATTATCGAATTCATACGGATGCCATAAAAAATAATCTTGTTCCGGAAAAACTGCCAAAAGAAAGAATTAACTTTATTTATGCAAGTGAAGCTGATATATTGAATGTAGCTTTGTTTGGAATGACAGCAAAAGAGTGGAGAGAGAAGAATCCGGATTTAAAAGGTAATCTCAGGGATTATGCGGATATATCGCAGTTGGTTTGTCTTTCTAATCTTGAAAATCTGAATGCAGTTTTTATAAATGAGGGAATGAAACAATCTGAAAGGTTGGAAAAATTAAATTCAATTGCTATTGAACAAATGAAGATATTATCTGAAGGCGAAACAGTAAAAAAGTTGAAGTAGAATAAAATATAAATGATAAAATAAGAATACCCAATAATGATAATTTAAGATTCCCCAGTTAGAATAAATTTGATATATTATTCATGAGGTGATATGCATGAATGAAATATATATAAATTCTAACTTAATTAATACACTAGATGATTTAAGAGCTTTATCTAGTATATATTTAAAAGGAGGATTGAAAAATTTGAATATTAGTAAGATAGCAAGAAAGCTAGGACATGATAGAAAAACAATTAGAAAAGCTTTAAAAGGGAACATTCCTAAGACTACAAGAAAAAGAAATAAATATGTTGATTCTTATCGAGATAGAATAATTAAATTATTACAAGATGATAAAAGAAAATTTGAATATTATCAACATATATATAACTACATGGTAAGAGAATATAGCATAGAATGTACTTATGCCACTCTTAAAAACTACATCATTAATGATGAGGAATTAAATAAACTTTTTAATAAAAGAAATAATACAAATAGTTTTACTGAAAGGTTTGAGACAGAAGCAGGTCAACAGGCACAATTTGATTTAAAAGAAAGAATGAAATTAATCGATACAAATGGAAATGAAATGATTGTAAACGTAGCTACCTTAACTTTAGGGTTTAGTAGATACAATGTTAGAAAGATAGTACTAGATACTTCTTATGAGACTGTTATTAATTTCTTAGCTGAAGCATTTGAAGAATTAGAAGGAGTACCTAGTGAATTAGTTATAGATAATATAAAATGCTTAGTTGATAAACCTAGAACTAAAAATAAAGAAGCATTAATAAATCCTAAATTTGAGGAATTTGCTAAAAATTATGGATTTAAAGTAAAACCGTGTATGCCATATAGGCCACAAACAAAAGGTAAAACTGAAACACAAAACAAAGTACCATCACAACTTTACAATTACAATACTGAATATATTGATATTTGCAGTGTTAATGATAAATTAGAAATAATAAATAAAGAGGATAATGAAAAGATTTCTCAAGCAACACATTTGCCACCAGTATTTCTTTTAAAAAGGGAAAAAGAAAAATTACAAAAATTACCAAGTCAAGAAATTAGAAAAGGATATTACATTAAATTAAAAGAAGTTATTGTTAGTAACGAGTCATTAGTATCCTATCTTAACTGTAAATATTCTGTCCCTAAAGAATATATTGGTAAATTAGTAGGAAGAACTATTAAAAACAACAAACTTCTAATTTATTATAACAAAAAAATAATAACATTGCACGAAATTTCAAAAAAAGTATTAAATATTAAAGATTCACACGATTTAAAATATGATAAAAATTTATCACCTAAAACAGAAGACAATAGTATAATTATTGAAGAAATGGAGAATATTAAATATGATAACGATTAATGATGTTTTAGAAAAATTAAAATACTTAAAATTAAATTCAGCATACAACCATTTAAAAGAATTAAATCTAGCAAGCGAAATAAGCCAAGAAGAGCTTAATGGGATAAATAAGGTGATAAGTAATGAAGTTGAAGCTAAAGAGCAAAATAATAGGTTATACAACGTGAAAGTAGCAGCATTTCCTTTTGTAAAAACAATAGAGGATTATGACTTTAGATTTCAGCCCTCAATAAAGGAAGAAAATATAAAGAATATAATTAATTCTGGATTCTATGAAGAAGCTAGCAATATACTCTTCATAGGCAATCCAGGAACAGGGAAAACACATTTATCTATAGCTATAGGGTATGAGGTAGCAATTAAAAGAAATAGTGTATATTTCATTAAATTTAATAAATTAATTAATCTATTACTAAAAGCATATCAAGAAGGATTATTAGAAAAGAAAATAAGGCACTATTTTAAATATAAATTACTAATAATAGATGAGATTGGTTTTAACGAAATATCACCATTAGAAGCAAAATTATTCTTTCAATTAATAGATTTAAGATATGAAAAAAGATCAACTATTATTACAAGTAATATTAGTTTTGAAAAATGGGCAGAAATATTAGGGAAAGACGAAATGATAACTAAAGCAATATTAGATAGATTATTGCACCATTCATATTTATTTAATATTACAGGACCATCATATAGAATAAAAGATAAATTGAAAATTAAACATAAAAGTGAGGAATCTTAAATTTTAAAAAGTGGGGAATTTTAAATTGACATTTATATAAAACTCAAGATGATGGTATTAAGAGGTGATTAGAGTAAAATCTAACCACCTTTTATATTAACAAAAACAGATACTATGGGAATAAAGATATTCGTATAGAAGAAATTGAAGAACAAATATTAGAAAAGGGTACTGTTCGTATTGAAATCGCATTTTGTGGAATTTGCGGAACTGATTTACACGAATATTTAGATGGTCCTATTTTTTGTCCTAAACCAGGTCATCCACATCCAGTATCAAAAGAGGATTCACCTATCACATTAGGCCATGAAATGTCTGGGGTAGTAAGTGAAGTTGGAGAAGGAGTAACAAGTTTAAAAGTCGGAGATCATGTAGTTGTAGAACCATATATACTAGCTGATGATGTTGATACAAGTGAAAGTTCAAACTCATACCATCTTACACCTGGTGTAAACTTTATAGGGTTAGCCGGAAGAGGTGGAGGTCTTTCTGAAAATATAGTTGTTAAAGAAAGATGGGTTCACAAAATACCAGATAGCATACCTTTAGATGAAGCTGCATTATTAGAACCATTATCAGTTGGTGTCCATGGTGTAGATATATCTGGTGTTAAAGAAGGAGAATATGCAATAGTAGGGGGAGCTGGTCCTATTGGAATACTTATTGCTGCTGTCTTAAAATCAAGAGGCGTAAATGTTATAGTAACTGAATTAAGTCCCATAAGAAGAAAATACGGAATAGATGCAGGGGTTGTTGACTATGCATTAAATCCAGCTGAAGTAGATATTGTTGAGGAAGTAATGAAAATAACGAATGGTAAGGGAGCAGATGTAGCTTTTGAGTGTACTTCTGTTGATGTTGTATTAGACACTTTATTAAAAGCCTTAAAACCTCGTGGAAAAGCAGTCATATTATCAATATGGGGACATAATCCTGCGGTTGATATGAATTTAGTTGTATTAAAAGAAATAGAAATACTAGGGTCATTAGCTTATGTAAACACACATAAGAAAACTATTGAACTTTTAGCTAGTGGAAAAGTTAATGTAGCACCATTTATTACCGCAAGAATAAAACTAGATAATCTATTAGAAGAAGGATTTAATACCTTAATCAATAAAAAAGAAACAGCTATAAAAATACTTGTTTCACCAAAATAAAAATTAAAATAAAAAAAATAGACTGTATATAATTGTTAGAAATCTAGCCTATAATAAAATTTAGGTTAGATTTTTATATATATATTAAATTTCATTTTGACTAAGTTGATTTTCAAGATAAAATATATTAATGGAGGCGATATTTATGAGAGTATACGATATTAAAAGTATAAGAAATGTAGCTATTATGGGAGATAGTGGATCAGGAAAGAGTAATTTTATAGAAGGGCTATCTTTTATAGCTGGACAAATAAAAGAACCAGTAAGAGTTGAAAAAGAATATAAGATGAGTAATTCCCTATTTTTAAATGCAGTTGAATATCAAAATATGAAATATAACCTACTAGATATTCCTGGGTATATAGACTTTGTTGGTGAATTAGAATCTGGTTTATCTGCAGCTGCTAGTGCAATTTTAGTTGTTGATGCTACAAGTGATTTAACAATAAGTACAATTTCTAATATGGAAGCACTTGATGAGAAAAAACTACCTCGTTTTATCTTTATTAATAAAGTAGATGATGAAAAGGCAGACTATTTTAAAATTATTCGTAGTTTAAAAGAAAATTTTGGTAAAAGAATTGCGCCATTTCACATTCCTTGGGGAGTTGCAAAAGATTTTAAAGGACATATAAATGTTGTTGATATGTATGCTAGAGTTTTTGATGGAACTAAATGTAATGATCATAAAATGCCAGATGATATTGATGTATCTGAAATTAGAGAAATGTTAAAAGAAGCAGTTGCTGAAACTAGTGAAGAATTACTTGAAAAATACTTTGAAGGTATAGAATTCACAACAGAAGAACTTCACCACGGTCTTAGAAAAGGTGTATTAAATGGTAGTTTAATTCCTGTTATTTGTGGATCAAGCTTAAAAAATATAGGTTTACATACAACATTTGATATAATGAGAGAATACTTACCTAGCCCTAGAGACAATGTAAAAATACACGCAGAAGATAACAAATTTAAAGCACAAGTATTTAAAACTACATTAGATCCATTCTTAGGAAAATTATCATATATAAAAGTAATATCATCGGAAATAACTCCTGATAATACTGTATATAATATAAACAAAGGAGAAAAAGAAAAGATAAATAAAATATATACTTGGGTACATGACAATTTAGTAGAACTTGATAAAGCAGTTGTTGGTGATATCGTTGTATTAAATAAACTTGAATATACTGAAAACTCTGATACTTTATCTGAAAATAAGGAAGCTAGTGCTATAGAAGATATTAACTTCCCTAAAGAACAAATGTTAGTTGCTATAGAAGTAAGTAATAAAGCTGATGAAGATAAATTAAGTTCAGCTTTACACAAATTAAAATTAGAAGATTCTACATTCTACTGGAGAAGAGTTTTAGAAACTAAACAAACTGTACTAGGTGTACAAGGTGAAATTCACGCAGAAGTATTACTTAATAAGTTAGATAAAAAATATAATGTGAAAGTAAATACAACAGAACTAAAAGTTCCTTATAAAGAAACTATAAAAGGTCGTTCAAATGTACAAGGTAAATACAAAAAACAATCTGGTGGTCATGGACAATATGGAGATGTTAGAATCATTTTTGAACCAAGTGATACTGAATTTGAATTTTATGAAACAATAGTAGGTGGAGCTATACCTAAAACATATATCCCTGCTATTGAAAAAGGTTTAATTGAAGGTATGCAAGAAGGTGTTTTAGCTAAATACCCAATAACAAATATTAAAGCCACTTTATATGACGGTACTTATCATGATGTAGACTCATCTGAAATGTCATTTAAAATAGCAGCAAATATGGCTTTAAAAAAAGGTATGCAAGAAGCTAATCCAATATTATTAGAACCTATCATGGAATTAAAAATAACTACACCTGAAGAATTTATGGGGGATATTTTAAGTGATATAAGTAAAAAAAGAGGTAAAATATTAGGAATAGAAGCCAAAAACAAAAAGCAAGTAATAAGTGCTACTGCACCTATGGCAGAAACATTTAAGTATATAAACGACTTAAAATCAATGACACAAGGTCGTGGTAAATTTGAAATGAATATTTCTAAATATGAAGAAGTTCCTAGCGAAATAACAAAAAAAATAATAGAAGAAAATAATTAGAATTTGCGCTTAATAGCGCATTTTCTTTTTTGAAAAAATAAGTACTTTATGATATAATTTACTTAAAATAAAGCTGGGAGATAAAACATGATTGATAAAATAGTAAAACTAATTAAAGAAAGTCAAAATATTGTCTTATCTGGTCATATAATGCCAGATGGGGACGCAATAGGAGCTAGTTTTTCTTTATACTATATGATAAAAAAATATGATGAAAACAAAAATGTAATGATTTGTTTTAATGATGATTTACCTAAGTATATGGAAAAATTTAATTTAGATATACCTGTTTATAGAAAAATAGATGATAATATAGATATAGATCTTTTAATAGCTGTTGATACAGCTAATATAGAAAGACTTGCTGTTAATGAAGAAGATATAAAAAGAGCTAAAAATAAGGCTATTATAGATCATCATATAAGTAATACTAAGTATTTTGATAACTATATTGTCGAGAACATGTCAAGTGCTAGTGAAATGACTTATAGATTTTTAGATAAATTAGGAGTTAGTTTAGATTATGATATTGCAAGATATATTTATCTTGGAATAGTTAATGACACTGGTAATTTTATGCATCCAAATGTAACATCTACAACATTTTATATAGCTTCAAAGTTACTTGAACAAAATATTAGTGCAATAACAGTTACTCGTTTAGTATATGAAAAATCAAGAAACAAAGCTAAGGTCTTTTCAAAAGCAATAATTGATGGAACATTTAATGAAAAAACAGGACTTTACTATTACTATTTATCAAAAAAACAAATATTAGAAAATAATTTTAGTAGAGATGACCTAGAAGGCGTTGCTGATTACATGTTATCAATAAGTGGTGTTGAAGCATCATTATTCATGTATGAATTAGAAGAGGATACTATTAAAGGTAGCTTTAGATCTAAAGGCAAATATGATGTAAATAACATTGCGCAAAACCTAAATGGTGGAGGTCATAGACTTGCTAGTGGGTTTAAAATTAAAATGAATATAGATAATATTATAAAGAAAGTTGAGAGTTTACTATGAAAAAAATAATAAAGCTTATTATTATAACTATATTTATAGCTTCGTGTAGCGCAACTAATATGAATATTTCAAGAGAAGAAGGTTATAAATTAAATAGAAAATATATTTTTGAAAATTATAAAAAATTTGTTAATGATAGTCAAGTAGGCTTTTACTTTACTAAGTCAACATATGAGTTTTTCTCTCTTATAGGAGATGATATTTATCACCTTGTACTAGATGTTGATGGTAATTTAATAAAAAAAGAATCATATGCTGCATATGATCCCAAATAAGTAGATTTTATCTACTTTTTTTATTTCATTATATTTATTAAACTTTCTACTATCATCTTATTGTATTTACCTATTCTATAGTCATGTACAATTTGCATTCTAGTAAATAAAGATTCTTCTAATTTTAACTTAAATGAAACTGGAAATTCCACAAATTTTGCCTTACCATCTATTACTATAGTTGGTATTCTAGCTTCATCACTATATGATTTTAATAAATCGTAATTATGTTCTCTTGTTACATATTTAATATTAATATTCTCATTTAAACTTTCAAATTTTTGTAGAACTGCAACTAATGCACGACAATCTGGGCAAAATGGTTCAGCAAAAACTAATAAATCTATCTTCTTTATATCTTTTATTTTTTTCTCATCACTATGTTCTATTTCTATTTTGTCCATTATTTTTTCTTGGTATGCGCCAAATTCTCCATTATTAAATGCTAAATATTCTTTATAGTTAGTCATACTAATTCTCCATTCTTTTTAAATACTCAATTATTATATCTGTCATCTCTGTATTTATTTCTTTTACTAATTTTAAATTCTTATACATATCAAATCCTGCTATTCCAGTTGCTCTATAGCTATTCATTACAATTTTTAATATTTCACTGTCATCTAATTTTATAGAATTTAAATAAATATTAGATACTTTTTTATCATTTGATTTTAAATCTATATCAAATGTGATTCCACCAAAAAAATCAAAGTTATACAACTCTAGTTTTGGATTTATAAATCTATCATTTATCTTAAATTCTCCATTTTCAAATACTACAAATTCATAATTATGCTCTATTGCTTTTTTTAAAGTTTTAACATCTATCTCAAACACCTTTAAAGTATTTGAAAACTTATATGTATTTAAAACCTCTCTCATTGTAACATCTTTACTAAATCCTGAAATCTCATTAGCAAATGATACTACAGAAACATCTGCTTTTGATGCATCTAGTTGTATTTGATTTATAAAATCAGCTAAACTAGATCCATTTATGGCCATAGATAATCTATCTTCTGGTAAATAGCTTTTATCTAAAGTTGTAATCTTTTTATCTAACTTTTCTTGAGTTTCACTTTCTAATTTTAACTCTTCTTCCCATTTATCTTCATAAATATCACTTGTAAAATCACAAACTTTAACATTAACATCTTTTGTATCTAAATCTATATCTAATTCCAAATATTTGCTAGCATGTGATCCTGGTTGAACCATAACTGTATTTTTATACTTTACATAAGGAATTAGTCTATGTTGGTGTCCTGTTAAAATTAAGTCTAAATCCATAATATCAGCCATTTTACCAGAAACATTTTCATCTGTTTTTTCTACAGTTTCAAATGTATTTATATCAAACTCCATACCCCCGTGATATATACATATTCTATAATCACAGTCCTTTATATTCTCATACGCTTTTTTTACAGATTCTAATACCTTATTTATTCTATAACCTTCTTTATTTTTTTCTTGTTCCCAGACATTAACCCAGTCTGTAACTGCTCCAACTATTCCTATTTTTTTACCTTCTACTTCTGTAATGTAGTATGGATAAACATTTTTAAGTTCACCTCTTAAATCTTCTAGGTTAGAACAAATAACCTTACCTGAAAAATTATTTACATAATTTTTAAGATAATCATATCCATAATTAAAATCATGGTTTCCCAAAGTTATATAATCATATGACAATTTACTTGCAATTATTCCTGCAGTTTTTGAATCATTATCTAGTTGTCTATAATATGCAAAAGGACTTCCTTGTAAGGTATCTCCTGCATCCATTAATAAAGTATTTTCATCTTTTAGTCTACCATGCTCCATAGCTAAAAGTCCTACTGCTTTTTTTTCTTTATCCATATAATCAGTTGGGAAATAATGTCCATGTGTATCTGATGTAAAATATATTTTCATTTTAATATCCTTTAACTAATCTATTTCTAAGTTTTGTTGAGAAGTACTCAATAAGTAATATTAGTACTATTAGACAAAGTAATATAGATCCTGCTTCATTCCATTTAAATCCATTTATTGAGAATATTAAAGGAGCTCCTATACCACCTGCACCAACTAAACCAAGTATTGTTGCATCTCTTAAATTTATATCAAATCTGTATATAACAGTTGATAAAAATATTGCTGATAATTGTGGAAGTATTCCATGCCAAATTTTTTCAAAAGTATTAAGTCCCATAGCATCTAGTGCTTCTAGTATATCTTTATCTATATCCATTATAGATTCAGAAAATAGCTTACTCATCATTCCAACTGATGTTACAGCCATTGTTAGTGCTCCTGCAAATGGACCTGGACCTACAATTCTAATAAATATTAACCCGTATACTATAGTGGGTATTGTTCTTACCATTACTAAAAATACCCTTATTATATACGCAATAAAACTTGGAACTATATTTAAGGAAGTTAAAAACCCAAAAGGCAGTGCTAGTATTGACCCTACAACTGTACCTACAAAAGCTATTGCCATTGTTTCTAATAATAGATAAGGGATTCCTTCTTTAGTTAAATTTATTAAATCCATATTTGGATTTATAAATCCTTTAAATATACCAGATACTATAGTAATTCCTCTTGAATTAAACCCTGTAGTTCTAAGTCCTGTTGTTGACCAAAATATTAATGCTACAACAATAACAAAATTTATTAACATTTTTATCTTATAGCTAGGTTCATTTTCTAATTTTTTTATTATTTTTTCATCTTTATTCATTTTATCCCCCTAACTAAGTTTCTTTCTAAAATATATACTTAAATTTTCTATTATTAAAACTGTAACAAAAACACAAATTAAAATTGTTCCTAAATTTTCATAAGATCTAAATCCTATATTATGTTTAATTAAAACTCCAACTCCTCCTGCTCCAACATATCCTAAAATTGAAGCATATCTAATATTTCCCTCAAAGTTATATAAAGCTGTTGTTAAAAATGTAGGTAGTATTTGTGGTATTATTGTTTTAATAAATGATACAAAGTTAGTTGCTCCCATAGACTGCAGTGCTTCATATGCTCCCATATCTGCATTTTCAATTTGTTCATATGTAAGTTTTCCTACATAAGAAAAAGAAAATATGAAAATCGCAATAATTCCCGCAACTGATCCTATACCAAATATGAAAGTTGCAATCAACGCATTAATTAATGTTGGTATTGTTCTTAAAATTGAAAATATTAGTTTTATAAAGCTACTTATTATTACATTTCTATTCATATTAGTTGCTGCTAGATATGCAAATGGTAATGATACAAATGCTCCTAAAAATGACCCTAATAAACTCATTTTTATTGTTTCAATTATTGGTCCAATTACAGCTGGAATATATTCTAAATTAGGATTAAATATTCTAGATAATATATCCCATAATTTATCTAATCTGTTAAAAAACATTAACCATTTTAAATCTACTACTCTTATAGCTAAAATCCATAGTACTAATATAATAGGTATAATAACTATAGCTTTTGATTTTTTTTCATATACTTTTTTCCCATTTGCCAATGTATATTCTTTTGGAGGGAAAATTTTATCAAAAATATCCATTATTCCCCCTTATTATATGCATCGCCATATATAAGTTCTAATACTTCACTATTAACTTCACTTGATGGACCATCATATACTACAATTCCATCTTTTATACCTATGCAACGCTCTGCATATTCAAGCCCTAAATCTATTTCATGTATATTTAATAAAATTGCTATATTATTTTCCTTATTTATCTTTTTTAAATATTCCATAACTTGTCTTGAAGTAACTGGGTCTAAACTAGCTGTTGGTTCATCAGCTAATATTATCTTAGGATCTTGTGCTATTGTTCTAGCTAATGCTACTCTTTGTTTTTGTCCTCCACTTAACTGATCAGCTCTACTATATGCTTGCTCTAATATATCAACTTCTTGTAATGCTTCTAGTGCTTTTAGTTTATATTTTTTAGGATACAGCCCTAATGTTGATTGGAATATATTTAAATCTGGTACAAATCCAGCTAATACATTATTTATAACGCTCATTCTATTTACTAAATTAAATTGTTGAAATATCATACCTATATTTCTTCTAAATTTTCTTAATTTTTTTCCTGTTAACTTACTCACATCAACACCTTCAACTAAAAGGCTTCCTGAATTAATATCTATCATTTTATTTATTGTTCTAATTAAAGTTGACTTCCCTGCTCCACTTCTTCCTATAATAGCTACAAATTCTCCCTCTTTTATTTCAAGGTTAATATCCGTTAATGCTTTATATCCATTTTTATATACCTTATCTACTTTTTCAAATTTAATCATTCTTACCCCTTAAAAATGGCTAGCATCAAGCTAGCCATCTATTTATTTAATTTCTTGGTTTCAATTCTTTTAAAACGTTTTGTGCTTGTTCTTCTTTATCGTAATCTGACATTTTAGCTTTCTTATATCCCTTATGGCTATATATTTTTATTACCTTTTTACCTTCATCTGTTTTAGCCATTTCTATGAATGAGTCTGCTAATGCTTCTTTTAATCCTTTATGAGAATTTATTGTTTCAGAATTAGTTGATACTGATACTGTATCATTATATATTCTATCTGTAACACCTATTACATTAGTTTCGCTAAAAATATCTTCTTTTCTACCAAATTGGCTTGTCCATAATTTTCCATAATCTTTTCTTGCATCAGCATATATAGTTATAACGTCAACTGTATCTGATGCTAATGCAGCAAATGCTGCCCCATAGTTGGCTTGTTCAACTACTGAATCTAAGTTTGTTATATTTTTTCCATAGTTATCTTGTAACCATATGTATGGATAAATATACCCTGAAGATGATGTTACTCCTCTAACTCCCCATTTTGCTGAGTTTAAATCTTCCCAAGTTAATTTTTCTCCTGCATTAACTTTTTTTGCAAGTTCTCTACCTTTTTTAGATGGTCCTGCTAATATTAATCCTCTATAAAATGTTACTTGTTCTTCTACATCAGTTGTAGGTTTATTTTTATTCCAATCAATTGCTTTTTCAGATTCAACTGAAACTCCATTTCTTGTAGCTGTTAATAATACTTCTGCCCCGTCTTTATATGTAACTAAAGTTCCTCCTGGTATTAGTCCTAAATCAACTGATCCTGCTGATAAAGCTTCTCCTACTGCTTCATATGTAGTTCCAACAGAAACTTCAATTTTATCTACTTCAAAACCTTTTTTAGATAATTCTTGTTTTAATAAGCCTTCTAATGGTTTTGTTGCTGTGATAATTTCACCTGGATCTCTTGATGGCACAAATTGAATTTTAATTGTGTCAACATTTTTATCATTAGTAGCTACTGTTTCATTACCACTACCACAAGACACAAGCATAATTGATGCTAAAAACCCTGTTAATAACATTTTTTTCTTCATAATTTCCTCCAATAAAAATAAATAAAATATTAAAAGTATTTTAAAAATTCCCTTTAAATTTTTCAATTATATTATACCCAAAATTATTATTTTTGTAAATAACAAAAAAAAGAGACAAGCTCTTTTCATCTATCACTTTTGTAGGTTATACTACATTTTATCCTTATTTTTAAAATTGTCAAATAAAAAAAAATGGCGTGCTTCACAAGAGTCGAACTCGTAACCTCCTGATCCGTAGTCAGGCGCTCTAATCCATTGAGCTAGAAGCACATATATAATAAAAAAAATGGCGGAGAAGGAGGGATTTGAACCCTCGGTCCGGTATTACCCGGACACTCCCTTAGCAGGGGAGCATATTCGGCCACTCTAACACTTCTCCAACTGGCGGGCAGACTGGGATTCGAACCCAGACGGCTGTTACACCTTCGCCGGTTTTCAAGACCGGTTCCTTAGCCAGTTCGGACATCTGCCCTTTGACAAATAATATATTAACATATTTTCTTTGTGCTTGTCAAATAATATTTTAGAATAAACCCTTTATTTTATCCCATGGTGATAAATTTGTTGCACCTGTCATTGCTAAAATATTTATAGTAGTTATTAATTTTTTATTCTCATTATATATTTTTAAAACTCCTACTTTATCTCCTTTTTTTATAGCACCTTTTAAGTCTTTCATTTCTACTTCTTCTTTTATATTTGATTTGTGATAATAAAAATCTTTTTCTAATTGCGTATTTATATTTTTTTCCTTTGATTCCTTAACAGGAATAGTACTAAAAATACTTTCTTTATCATGAATTTTTTTCATCATTTTCTTATAATTACCACTTATTTTAAGTTGAGAATCAAATCTTGCTTTTAAACTTAAATCTCCCATAGTAACAACGATTAAATCCATATTATTTATTTTATAAGTTCCTATCATATTAAAACCAGCACTTAAATGAAATCCTGTTTTTAAACCAAAGTTCCCATTTTTACCTAGAATTTGGTTTCTTGATTTATAATATCTACCCTTAATATTAACATATTTTTGGTTTGTAATAGTTATTATTCTCTTATCTTCTAGTGCCTTTTTTGCTAAAATATACTGATCTTTTGCAGTGGATGTATCTAATCTTTTATGGGTATTACTTGTAGGAAGCCCTGTTGGTGTATAATACATGGTATCTTTCATACCAAATTCTTTTGCTTTTTCATTCATTCTTTTAACAAAACTTCTAACATCACCCGATACATAAATAGCAAGCGCTGTTGCTGAATTATTAGCAGAGTATATTAGAGTTGATGCAAGCAAATCATAAACAGATATTCTATCGCCACCATTTAATGGAACAGAACTTTCTCCAACATTTACCGATTCATTTATTCTAACTAAATCATTTAATGTAATTTCTTTTTTATCAACTGCATCTAATACTACTATCGCAGTCATAAGTTTAGCTAAAGAGGCTACTGCTCTTTTTTTATCAGCTCTTTTAGATAAAACAACATCACCATTTTCAAGCCCTGCATAAGCTGTATAATAAGGTAATGTAATTAATGGTAAACTTATAAAAAGTAATATACTTAAAAACTTTCTCATTTTTTCTCCCTTATAAGGTCGCAGACATCGCATTCTAATTTTTTACTAATACAACGAAGCCTTCCATGTAATATCATATAATGTGATATTATACCCCAGTATTTTTTTGGCACTAATTTCATTAAATCTCTTTCTATAATTATTGGATTTGTAGATTTTGAAAACCCTAATAAGTTAGATAGTTTTTTCACATGTGTATCTACAACTATCCCCTCATCTATATTCCATAATTCATGTAATAATACATTGGCTGTTTTTCTACCTACTCCACCTAAAGATGTTAATTTTTCTATATCTTGCGGCAATATGCCATTGTAGTCTTCCACTAATGTCTTTGCTCCTAGTTTTAAATTTTTGGCTTTACTATGGTAAAATCCAGCACTTTTTATATATTCTTCTAACACTTTTATATCCATATTATGTATATCAATTGGATCTTTTACAACTTCAAATAATTTTTTTGTTATAATATTCACTCTTTTATCTGTACATTGAGCAGATAATACTACTGCTACCATTAGTTGATATTCTGTATTATAGTCTAATGATATTTTAGCATCAGGAAACCTTTTTTCAAAATTATTGATAACAAATAACATTTTTTCTTTTTTAGTCATAATACCTCTTTTAAAATAAAAAACGGGACATGGCCCGTATTTTTATTTTTCCTTATATATGCTTACTCTTTTTTTACCTTTACCAAATGATTCGAATTTAACATAACCATCTGTTAATGCAAATAAAGTATAGTCTTTTCCTAAGCCCATATTAGTTCCTGGATGGAATTTAGTTCCTCTTTGTCTAACTATTATATTCCCAGCTTTTACTATTTCACCGTCATATTTCTT
This sequence comes from Oceanivirga miroungae, assembly GCF_902505095.1. Classification (GTDB taxonomy): domain Bacteria; phylum Fusobacteriota; class Fusobacteriia; order Fusobacteriales; family Leptotrichiaceae; genus Oceanivirga; species Oceanivirga miroungae. The sequence continues at coordinate 1,279,058 of NZ_CABWIB010000001.1, forward strand.
TACCCCTAAATATTTAGGATTTGAATCTCTACCATTTCTTGTAGACCCTTGTCCTTTTTTTGAGGCAAATATTTGTAGGTTTAACTTTAATAACATTTTTTCATACCTCCATTACTTTTAATTTTAAATTTTTTGGATATTGTCTACTTAGTTCATCTAAATATAGATACATTGAGTGTAATAAGGTTTGAACTTTTTCATCCCTATTATCTTCCACACTAAATTCTATATATCCGTCATCTTGCTTGTATGGCAAATCATATTTTAAATATTCTAATATGCCATTTATTGTCATAACACTGATAGATGACACTGCCGCACATACAATATCTGTCCCATAAAAAGATAAATTACTATGTCCTTTTATTTCAAAATACAATATATGTTCTTTATTTCTTTTAAAAAGCACATTAATCATTTTTATCCTTTGATTTCTTTAATTTCAATTAAAGTATATTGTTGTCTATGACCTTTTTTTCTATAGTATGTCTTTTTGTTATATTTAAAGTTGATAACCTTTTTTAATTTACCGTGTTCTCTTACTGTTGCTATAACTTTTGCACCTTTTATTGATGGTGTTCCTATTTTACCATCTAACATTAATACTTCATTTATTTCAACATCTGAATTTACTTCAGCAGCTAATTTTTCAACTTTTAATACTGTTCCAACTTCTACTTTATATTGTTTTCCACCAGTTTTTATTACTGCAAACATCTTATGTTCACCTCCATAATACTTCATTTCGCTACTTAAAGGTTTAGCTATACCCTAAATATGCGCTATACCTATAATATCACAATCTTTGTGTCCTTGTCAAACAAATTACAATTCTGATAAAATTATAGGCTTCCCATCTATTATTGCTACACTATGTTCAAAGTGAGCAGATCTTTTTCTGTCTATAGTTTTAACTGTCCAACCATCTTTTGAAATTTTTACTTTGTGTGTACCCATATTTAACATAGGTTCTATTGCTATTACCAATCCATTTTCAATAAGCATTCCTGTATTTTTTTTACCATAATTCATAACATAAGGATCTTCATGTATTTCAAATCCTACTCCATGACCTGTAAAGTCTCTAACCACAGAAAATCCATTTTTTTCTGCATACGATTGAACAGCATAACCAATATCACCTAATCTATTTCCTGCTATAGCTTGTTCTATACCTAAATCTCTTGATTTTCTTGTTACATCAATTAGTTTTTTAGATCTTTCATCTATTCTACCAACTGGGAAAGTATATGCTGCATCTCCATAAAAGCCATCTAATTCTGTGACTATATCAAGACTTACTATATCTCCTTCTTTTAAGATTTTATCTTTTCTAGGTACTCCATGTACAACTTCTTCATTTACAGATATACAAGTTGCATGTTGATAAGGTGGATATGGCCAACCTATATCATAACCTTTAGTAGCACAATTAGCTCCTTGGCTTAAAATATAGTCTTCGCATATCTTATCTAATTCTAAAGTACTTATTCCTTCCTTTATATACTCAGGAATTATATCTCTAAATATTCTAGCTATTATTTTATTTGCTTTTTCAATCTTTTTTATATCGTCTAATGTTTTTAATTTCATCTTACTTTCCTAAAATTTCTATAAGTTCTTTAGTAATTTCTTCAGGTTTTCTTGTTCCATTTACTAAAACTGTTTTATTTTGTTTCTTATAGAATTCTAATACAGGTAATGTTTGTTTTTCATAATTTTCAAGTCTTTTTATTACAGCAACTTCAGTATCGTCATCTCTTTGAATTAAGTCTTCTTCTTTTTCATCTACAGGCGGATTGTATTTTATATGGTATATTTTACCTGTTTTTTTAGAAGTTCTTCTTCCTGTTATTCTTTCAACTATTTCACTCGCTGGAACATCTAATGCAATAACTTTATCTATATTAGTTATCTTATCTAAAAATTCAGCTTGTGCAACTGTTCTTGGGAATCCATCTAAAATATATCCATTTTTACAGTCATCTTTTTTCAATCTTTCATCTACTAATCCAACAACAACTTCATCAGGAACTAAATTTCCTGCATCCATATATTTTTTTGCTTCAAGACCTAATTTTGTTTCATTTGCTATTGCTTCTCTTAAAATATCTCCAGTTGATATTTGAGGTATATTAAATTTATTTATAAGCTCTTTTGCTTGTGTACCTTTTCCTGCTCCTGGAGGTCCAAATAATACTATATTCATCTCTACCTTCTTTCCTTAAAATACTGGGACAATATCGTCTGCACTGTTATCAAAGGCTCTTCCGTCATATGTTTCTGTAGTTAAACCTTGTTTATCATTAAATCCAGTAGCTATAACTGTTAATAAAACATTTGTTCTATCAGGCTCGTCTATCATACCGTATATTAAATTATCTACTCCATCTTCTTTTCCACTTGCTTTTAAGTTTATAATATCTAGAATTTCTTGAATATGATTCATTGTTATATTCTTACCAGCAGTGATATTTACTAATATCTTAGTTGCACCTTTTATATCTCTTTCTAATAAAGGATTTGTTATTGTTCTTTCTACTAATGATTCAACAGTTTCATTTTCTTCAGATTCTCCAAATCCAAATAAAGTAACTCCTGCTTCTTTCATTATTGCTTCAACATCAGCAAAATCTAGATTAATTAATCCTTGTTTAGTAATTAATTCAGTAATACCTCTTATGGCAAAACGAATTATTTCATTAGATTTTTTTAAGTGTTCTGAATAAGGTAAATTACCTGCTTCAGGGAAATCAAGTAATTTTTGATTAGGTATTACAATTAAAACATCCACATATTTTTTTAATTCTAATATACCATTTTCAGCATTTACTTTTCTTTTTTTACCTTCAAAGTCAAATGGTTTTGTAACTATGGCTACAGTCAAAATATTTTCATCTTTTGCAGCTCTAGCTATAATAGGAGAAGCTCCTGTTCCTGTTCCTCCACCCATTCCTGCAGTTATAAAAATCATATCATGGTCTTTGACAACGTCTTCTAATTGTCTTTTTTTCTCTTCAGCTGCATTTCTTGCAACTTCAGGATTAGCTCCTGCTCCTAAATGCCCTATTGAAATTTTTTCTTCTGCAAGTGATTTTTTTAAATCTTGTTCGTCTGTATTAATTGCTGTGTATTCTACATCTTCTATTCCAGAAGAAATTAAATCATTTATTACATTTCCTCCAGCTCCACCTACACCTATTATTTTAATTTTAGTTCCCTTTGTTTTAAACTCTTGACCTTCCATTAATTTCACCTCTTTATTTATACCCTTATTTTATTATTACTTTTCTAAATATTATACCATATTTTTCTTATTCTTGTCTATTTTATAATAATTTTTGAATTAAATCTTAAATCAATGTATTCTATATTTTTATCTTTAGTTTCTTTTTCGTACATTATATATGCATTATTTAATTTTTTTTCACTTATTTTTTGATCTAAATATACTCTAACCCCATCTTTTAATATTATTTGATAATATTTTTCGTATCTTTTTAATTCTGATGATAATTCATATAGTTTACTCTTTTCTAAAACCTTTAGTATTTTAGATAGGTTTTTTCTATCTATATCATCTATTGGGCTATCTACTATTACATAATCTTTACTAATTGTCTCACTAAAATATGCAAAAACATTAAGGTTATTATCGATAAGATAAAGTTTCCCTAGATTTATAAATGCAGATGGCTTTCTTTCATTTATTGTAACTATTAGTGTACTTGGATATTTTTTTCTAACATCTACATCCTGTACCCTTGCATCTTTTAGTATACTTGATTCTAGCATACTGCTATTTACATATGCTATTGGTTCATTTTTAAACTTTTCAATTTTTTCTATAATATCTTCTTTAACTATTTCATTATTTCCGTAAATTTCTATTTTTGTTAAGTAAAAAAGTGATGATTCTGATAAATAGAGAATAAAAAGGACGATAGATAAAATTGAAATGATTAATAAAAACGTTTTTTTTCTATTCATTTTCTCCTCAATTTCTAATTACTTTTCTCATACTTTTCTATTATATCCCAATACTTATTTATCTTTTGACTCATTTCTAATGCTTCAGTCGTTTTATTTATATCCGGGTGATATTTAAGCAATAACTTTTTATATATTTTCTTTTTCTCATCATATGACATTGATTTATCCATACCTAGTTCGTTACATGCTTTTTCGTATTCATCTTCTTTATATATATTTTGATTAAAATTAGAATAAGAATTGTATTCATTATGAGTATTATTAAAAAACTCATAAAATTCTTCTTCATTTATTCTTCTATTTGTTCTAAAATTAAATTCAAAATTACTACTTTTTCTATTGTTATATCTAATAAATGCTATTACAAAAAATATTATAGCAAAAAGTGGATTTTTAAACCAAAGTAACGATATTAAAGCTAGTACTAAATGAACCTCATATGGAAGTGATAATATTACTGATAAAACTAAAACAAAGCCTATAAAAAAGATAGCTAATAGTTGAAACATTTACCATCATCTCCTATAATTATTAGCTCTAATTCTAATTCTATATCATATTTATTTTTTATAACTTTTTTTACATGTTCTATTAGCTTCATAACATCACAAAATTTTGCATTTCCTTTATTCACTAAAAAATTAGGGTGTTTTTCAGATACTTCTATATCTCCTATTCTATACCCTTTTAAACTAGCTTCACTTATTAATCTAGCTGCAAAATCATTTTCAGGATTTTTAAAAGTTGAACCCAAGTTAGGATATTCTAGTGGATGATTATTTTTTCTTTTTTCTATTTTGTCATTAGATTTTTCTTCATCAAAACCTTCGTCTAATCTAAAATATGCTCCAATAACTATCCACCTATTATCTTTTATTAATGTTGATCTATATCTTAATCCTAGTTCCTCTTTTGAAATTTCAACTATACCCAAATCTTTTCTAAATAATCTAACCTTTTCTACCTTATCAAATATTGTTGTTCCGTAAGCCCCTGCATTCATATTAATAAGCCCACCAATACTTCCTGGAATTCCTGTGATATTTTCTAAGCCCCCTAGATTATTTTTTTTCATAAATTCTGTAAATTCTGTTAAATCTACGCCTGATTCAACATAAATATATTTATCTTCTTTTTTTTCGATCTTATTTAATTTTTTTAGAGAAATAAAAGAAATATCTAGCTTTGTATCATTTATTAAAGTATTAGTTCCATTCCCAAGTAAATAATACTTATCTACCATTTCAAAAACCTTATATAGCTCTTCTTCATTTTCTATGTATATTAGTTCTTTTGCAATACCACCTATTTTCATATTAGAAAATGGTTTCATGCAAATATCTTTTTCTATTTTCATTTTTAACCTTTCAATTTATCAGATATTGTATATGCTAATTTTGAAATAAGTCCTGCTCCCATAAATAGATATACTTCATCTTTTTTACTTTCACAACACATCTTTTCAATTAAAATATCTGGTAAAACTACTTCTACTTTTTTATTATTATCTAATAACTTTATTTTTTCTTTTAAATCAAATGAACTAATATTTTCTGTATTTTCCTCACTTGCTGCATATATTGGAAGTAATATTACTTCATTGGCTTCAACTAAAGCCTTTGCAAACTCATCCATAAAAAAGCTTGTTCTTGTATATCGATGTGGCTCAAATACTGCAATAATCTTCCCTTTTTCTATACTTCTAGCTGCTTTAATTGTCGCATTTATTTCTGTTGGATGATGAGCGTAATCATCTATTATCTTTATATCATTATCATATATAAGCTGGTATCTTCTTTTAGCACCAGTAAATTCTAATAAACTTTTTTTAATATCCTCTATACTAACACCTAATTCATTTGCAATATATATAGCTGCTAATGAATTTGATACATTATGAAGTCCTGGCACTTTTAACATAAATTCACCTATACTTTTATAATTTAAAATAACTTCATATTTAGTTAATCCATTTTCTACTCTGATATTTTTTGCATAAATATCACTTTCTTTATTTATGCTATATCTAACTATTCTATCTTCATACTTAGATAAATCTAAACTTTTAATATTTTCACAATCAGAAGATAGTATGATTTTTTTATCAGTTTGAGATATAAACTGAATAAATGAGTTTTTAATATTTTCTAAATTACCATGATGTTCCAAGTGATCACTTTCTATGTTAGTTATAACAGAATAATTAGGGTATAATTCTAAAAAAGAATTATCGCTTTCATCAGCTTCTACTATAAATAAATCAGAATTTCCTACTCTACTATTTGAGTTTATACCTGGTACTATACCACCTACAACCACATAAGGATCTTTTTTTAGTAAAGATGTTGATATCATGGAAGATGTAGTAGTTTTTCCATGTGTTCCTGCTACTGCTATTTTGCAATTAAATTTATTGAAAATATCAGCTAACATTTTTCCTCTTCTTCTAATGTCAGATACATTGTTTATCGCATAAATATACTCTTTATTATTTTTTTTAATAGCTGTTGAGTATACATAAATATCCGGATTAAAATCTTTAATATTTTCTTCTACTTGAGATATATTCACCTTTATCCCTATATCTTCTAAACTTTTAGTCATATTTGTATATGATAAGTCAGAACCACTAACATCATAGCCTTGTAACTTTAATATTTTAGCAATACCACTCATACCAATTCCATTTATACCACTAAAATATACCTTCTTATTTTTCATTTTCTTCTTCTTTCATTTCCTTTATAATATTTAAAACAGCATTCCCTGTATATATCTTATCTAAATTTTCTATCATAAATTTTAAAACTGACTCTTTATATGTAAGATTTATTGCCTCGTTTATTGCGTTTTTTGCTTTTTCATTTGTATAAACCTTACTTGCATTTATATACTCTAACATTAATGCGTTTTCTGATTGGCCGACAAAATCATAAGGTATTAAAATTGAAGGCTTTCTAAGCTCTATTATTTCAGAAATTGTAGAGGCTCCTGCTCTTGATACCAGTATATCAGCTGCAGCCATTATTTCATATACATTATCAAAGTAATCTTTTAATACTAAATTATCCTGATATCTTACTCTTGTTAGTACATCGGTATATAGTTTTTTACCTGTAGCCCAATATATTAATACATCATTTTTTTTATCTATTTCTTCACTTAAGTATATCATTGCATCATTAATATTTTTTGCACCTAAACTTCCACCAACAACTAATACAACTTTTTTATTAACATCAATTCCTAATTTTTCTCTGGCTTTTTCTTTTGAAATATTATAAAATTCTTCTCTTAATGGATTTCCAGTTACAATATACTTATCCTTATTTTTATCCTTTATATACTTTAATGACTCATCAAAAGCTAAAAATACTTTTTTAGCAAATCTTTTTAAAAATTTATTGGCTGAACCCATTAAAATATTTTGTTCTTGAATATATATATTAAGTTTTAGTAATCTTGCTGCTAATACTGTAGGTATTGAAATATAGTTACCAAAACCTATTACTGTATCTATATTATTTTCTTTTAATATTTTTCTAGATTTATAAACTGCTTTTAGCATTTTAAATATATTTTTCACTTTATTTAGAGGTAATATATCAAGTCCATAAAACTTATAATTTTTACTCGGAACTAAATCTTTTTCCATTCTATGTTCTGTTCCTATAAATATTACGTTATATCCTTTTTTTCTTAACTCTTCTAAAAGCGCTAAGGCTGGATATATATGGCCCCCTGTTCCTCCTGTTGTTATAGCTATATTTTTCATTTTAGCCCCCTTTTACACACTTAGTGTAACTTTTTTTTATATTTATGTCAATTAGCAAAAAAAAAAGACCTAAGTCTTTACTGGTGCACGAGGAGGGACTTGAACCCTCATGTCAAAGACGCTAGATCCTAAGTCTAGTGCGTATGCCAATTTCGCCACCCGTGCATTTATGGGGTGATCGACGAGACTTGAACTCGCGACAACCAGAACCACAATCTGGCGCTCTACCTGCTGAACTACGATCACCATTGGAGCGGGAAACGAGGGTCGAACTCGCGACATTCAGCTTGGAAGGCTGACACTCTACCAACTGAGTTATTCCCGCAACTCTTTTTTCTCTTTTCAAAAAATGGTCGGTGTGACAGGATTTGAACCTACGACCCCTTGTTCCCAAGACAAGTGCGCTACCTAACTGCGCTACACACCGACTTTTTAATTTGGCAACTACCTATTTTCCCGCTTACGAAGTATCTTCGGCGTACACGTGCTTAACTGCTAGGTTCGATATGTTACTAGGTGTATCCACGTGGCTATTATCACCAAATTTATTGTTCTAGGACAATTAGAAATAAATAGTAGTAGTAAAATATTACAGTAGTAAAGCTTTCGATATATTAGTACTAGTCAGCTAAATGTATTACTACACTTACACCCCTAGCCTATCTCCTCCTAGTCTCGAAGGTATCTTTGAATACTTATCTTGAAGTCGGCTTCTCACTTAGATGCTTTCAGCGATTATCCGTTCCAAACGTGACTACTCTGCCATGCCACTGGCGTGACAACAGATACATCAGCGGTTTGTCCATCCCGGTCCTCTCGTACTAAGGACAGATCTTCTCAATATTCTACGCCTGCAGTGGATAGGGACCGAACTGTCTCACGACGTTCTGAACCCAGCTCGCGTGCCTCTTTAATGGGCGAACAGCCCAACCCTTGGGACCTTCTCCAGCCCCAGGATGAGACGAGCCGACATCGAGGTGCCAAACACTTCCGTCGATATGGACTCTTGGGAAGTATCAGCCTGTTATCCCCGGGGTAGCTTTTATCCGTTGAGCGATGGCCTTTCCATTCAGTACCACCGGATCACTAAGTCCTACTTTCGTACCTGCTCGATCCGTCAATCTCGCAGTCAAGCTCCCTTTTGCCTTTACACTCTTTGGTTGATTTCCATCCAACCTGAGGGAACCTTTGAACACCTCCGTTACTCTTTTGGAGGTGACCGCCCCAGTCAAACTGCCCATCTAGCACTGTCTCATTTTATTGATTAGAATTTCAACAATATATGGTTGGTATTCCAACATTGACTCCATATTTACTAGCGTAATTACTTCTTAGTCTCCCAACTATCCTATACACACATTGCCAAAACCCAATGCCAAACTACAGTAAAGCTCCACGGGGTCTTTCCGTCCTACTGCAGGTAAGCGGTATCTTCACCGCTATTACAACTTCACCAGGTCTCCAGCCAAGACAGCTCCCAAATCATTGCACCATTCGTGCAGGTCAGAACTTACCTGACAAGGAATTTCGCTACCTTAGGACCGTTATAGTTACGGCCGCCGTTCACCGGGGCTTCAATTCGAATCTCTCAATCCTCCTCTTAACCTTCCGGCACTGGGCAGGTGTCAGCCCATATACGTCGCCTTCCGGCTTAGCATAGACCTGTGTTTTTGGTAAACAGTTGCTTGGGACTCTTCACTGCGGCCTATCTCAGCTTCGAAGTACTTATCTTCTCACTTACCATAGGCACCCCTTCTCCCGAAGTTACGGGGCTATTTTGCAGAGTTCCTTAGCTAGAGTTATCCTGTCGGCCTTAGGTTTCTCACCCTGTCCACCTGTGTCGGTTTACGGTACGGGCACTTAATCTCCTCAGTAGAAGTTTTTCTCGGCAGTGTAGGATCTGTGACTTACACTTATTGTGCTTACCCATCACCTTTCACGTTTAATTATACGGATTTGCCTATATAATCACGCTATTGGCTTAGAATAACTATTCCGTCAGTTATCTCACATACCTTCCTGCGTCACTCCATCCCTTCAATCGTTGATTTAGTGGTATAGGAATATTAACCTATTTTCCATTCGCTATGACATCCCTGTCTTCACTTAGGTCCCGACTCCCCCACGGCTGACAAACATTGCCGTGGAATCCTTGGACTTCCGGCCAGTATGATTCTCACATACTTTCTCGCTACTCATTCCTGCATTCTCACTTCTGATACCTCCAGATCGTCTTTCAACTCTCCTTCTACAGCTTACAGAACGCTCTCCTACCAACATATTTACATATGTTCCAAAGCTTCGGTTTATGTCTTAGCCCCGTTAAATCTTCGGCGCAGATACTCTCGACCAGTGAGCTGTTACGCACTCTTTCAAGGTATGGCTGCTTCTAAGCCAACCTCCTGGTTGTTTCTGAATATCCACCTCCTTTCCCACTTAGACATAATTTGGGACCTTAGCTGTTGGTCTGGGCTTTTCCCCTCTCGACCATGGACCTTATCATCCATAGTCTCACTCCTAATTATTAATATATGGTATTCGTAGTTTGCATGACTTCACTAAGCTATACGCCCGCTAGGTCAAACAGTGCTCTACCCCCACATATCTTCTATTAAGGCTGCACCTAAATGCATTTCGGAGAGAACGAGCTATCTCCTAGTTCGATTGGCTTTTCACCCCTATACCTAACTCATCTCCCATCATTTCAACGGCGGTGAGTTCAGTCCTCCACAAAGTCTTACCTTTGCTTCAACTTGGTCAGGCATAGATCACTAGGTTTCGCGTCTATAACATACGACTATCGCCCTTTTAAGACTCGGTTTCCCTTCGGCTCCGCTTTACTTAACCTCGCCATATATCATAACTCGCAGGATGATTAACCAAAATCCACGCAGTCACCCCTTAGGGCTCCTACCGCTTGTAAGCGTACGGTTTCAAATTCTATTTCACTCCCTTACTCAGGGTTCTTTTCACCTTTCCCTCACGGTACTCTCCACTATCGCTTAGTAAAAGTATTTAGCCTTATGTGATATGGTCCACACTGATTCACACCAAATTCCTCGTGCTTGATGCTACTCGGGTTATATATATACTCATATACTATTTACGCCCTACAGGACTATCACCTTCTTTGGTCTAACTTTCCAGTTATGTTCTGCTTCGTAGTATACTCATACTGTCTTATGGTAATTGACTAATATATACCCTCTACCCCATAATAGCAACGATACCCTCTTGGCACTACTATGGTTTAGGCTCTTTCCCGTTCGCTCGCCGCTACTTAGAAAATCGTTTTTACTTTCTTTTCCTCCTGTTACTTAGATGTTTCAGTTCACAGGCTTACCTCTTTCGTGTATATTCTTCTAATATACAGGTTCTCCCATTCGGATATCTTAGGATCTATGTCTATATGCGACTCCCCTAAGCTTTTCGCAGCTTATCACGTCCTTCTTCGGCTTTTACTAGCTAGGCATCCTCCGTACGCCCTTATTTAGCTTTCTCTTTCTCTTTTTAACTCTATCTATCTCTTTTGTTAAAGTTGTAATATTTTACCTACTATTCATTTCTCATTGTCCTATTTTTTTAATTTAAAGATAATTTGCAAACAAGATAAGAAGTCTTTTCATTTCTCCTTAGAAAGGAGGTGATCCATCCGCACCTTCCGGTACGGATACCTTGTTACGACTTCACCCCAATCACTATTCACACCTTAGGTACTTCCCTCTTTACAGTTAGGCCAGTAACTTCAGGTGCAAACAACTCTCGTGGTGTGACGGGCGGTGTGTACAAGGCCCGAGAACGTATTCACCGTGATATTGCTGATTCACGATTACTAGTGATTCCAACTTCATGGAGTCGAGTTGCAGACTCCAATCCGAACTAAGAGTAGCTTTTGAGTTTTGCTTAATGTCGCCATCTTGCTTCTCATTGTACTACCCATTGTAGCACGTGTGTAGCCCAGATCATAAGGGGCATGATGACTTGACGTCATCCCCACCTTCCTCTAGCTCTTCGCTAGCAGTTTCATTAGAGTCCCCAACTTAATGATGGCAACTAATGATAGGGGTTTCGCTCGTTGCGGGACTTAACCCAACATCTCACAACACGAGCTGTCGACAGCCATGCACCACCTGTCTTACGGTTCCTATAAGGCACAACAAAGTCTCCTTTGTCTTCCGTAGATGTCAAGATCTGGTAAGGTTCCTCGCGTAGCGTCGAATTAAACCACATGCTCCACCACTTGTGCGGGCCCCCGTCAATTCCTTTGAGTTTCATTCTTGCGAACGTACTCCCCAGGCGGATCACTTATCGCTTTTGCTTCGGCACAGAGATTTGACTCCCCACACCCAGTGATCATCGTTTACAGCTAGGACTACCAGGGTATCTAATCCTGTTTGCTCCCCTAGCTTTCGCACTTCAGCGTCAGTTTCTGTCCAGTGAGTTATCTTCATCATCGGCATTCCTACACATATCTACGAATTTCACCTCTACTCGTGTAGTTCCACCCACCTTTCCAGTACTCTAGCATTACAGTTTTGTAGGCAAGACTATGGTTGAGCCACAGCTTTTCACCTTCAACTTGTTTTGCCGCCTAGATGCCCTTTAAGCCCAATAATTCCGGATAACGCTAGCGACATACGTATTACCGCGGCTGCTGGCACGTATTTAGCCGTCGCTTCTTCTGTTGGTACCGTCATTTTTTTCTTCCCAACTAAAAGTGCTTTACAATCCGAAGACCGTCATCGCACACACAGAATTGCTGGATCAGAGTTACCTCCATTGTCCAATATTCCCCACTGCTGCCTCCCGTAGGAGTAAGGGCCGTATCTCAGTCCCCTTGTGGCCGTTCACCCTCTCAGGCCGGCTACCTATCATCGCCTTGGTAGGCCTTTACCCCACCAACTAGCTAATAGGACGCAAAGCTCTCCACTAGTAATCTCTTTTTCATTTGCAGTAGATGCCTACTACTAACTTATCCGGTTTTATCAGAAATTTCTCTCTGTTATCCCAGTCTAGTGGGTAAGTTCTTTACGCGTTACTCACCCGTCCGCCATGTGCCTTGTAAGCAAGCTTACTTAGCTCATCGACTTGCATGTGTTAAGCATTCTGTCAGCGTTTATCCTGAGCCAGGATCAAACTCTTCATTCAATTTATTTTTCCTTGTTTTTTTTCACCTTATTGTCTTTTATCTTAACTTGTTTGCATTTGTTTTTATTATCTTTTCATTGTTCTTATCAAGCTTTCTTTCCCGCTTGACAAGATATATACTAACAAATTTTTAGGTACCTTGTCAAGAAAATTTTGATTTTTTTTAAAAATTTTTTTCAAAAACCACTCCAGATTTTGTATTTATTAAGATTGTTTTAATGTAAAAAGATGAGAAATTATATACCTCTTTCTCATCTTTTCTGTTTTTGTTATTTTACTCTACTTATTTTCTTACTTCAGAAACTACTCCAGAAGCTACTGTTCTTCCACCTTCACGGATTGCGAATCTTAATCCTGGTTCCATTGCGATTGGGTGTATTAATTTAACTTCTACTTTTACGTTATCTCCAGGCATTACCATTTCTACACCTTCTGGTAATTGTACTTCTCCTGTTATGTCAGTTGTTCTGAAATAGAATTGTGGTTTGTATCCTGTAAAGAATGGAGTATGTCTTCCACCTTCTTCTTTTGTTAATACGTAGATTTCTCCCATGAATTCTGTATGAGGTTTGATTGATCCTATCTTAGCTAATACTTGTCCTCTTTCTACTTCTTCTTTCTTGATTCCTCTTAATAATGCTCCTATATTATCCCCTGCTTGTCCTTGGTCTAATAATTTTCTGAACATTTCTACTCCAGTTACTGTAGATTTTACTGTTGGTTTGATTCCTACTATTTCTACTTCTTCTCCAACTTTTACTAATCCTCTTTCTACTCTTCCTGTTACAACTGTTCCACGTCCTGTTATTGTCATTACGTCTTCAATTGGCATTAAGAATGGTAAGTTAATTGGTCTTTCTGGTGTTGGTATGTATTCATCTACTGCATCTATTAATTCTAAGATTTTTTCTTCCCATACTTTTTCTCCATTTAATGCTCCTAAGCTTGACCCTCTTATTACTGGTACGTCATCTCCTGGGAAATCATATTCGTTTAATAATTCTCTTACTTCCATTTCTACTAAGTCTAATAATTCTTCATCATCAACCATATCAGATTTGTTTAAGTATACTACTATGTAAGGTACTCCTACTTGTCTTGCTAATAGTATGTGTTCTCTTGTTTGTGGCATTGGTCCATCAGCTGCTGATACTACTAAGATAGCTCCATCCATTTGTGCTGCTCCTGTTATCATGTTTTTAACATAGTCAGCATGGCCTGGACAGTCTACGTGTGCGTAGTGTCTTTTTTCTGATTCATACTCAATGTGTGCTGTGTTGATTGTTATCCCTCTTTCTCTTTCTTCTGGAGCTTGGTCGATATTTTCAAAATCAACTTTTTGTGCTAATCCTCTTTCAGATAATACTTTTGAGATCGCTGCTGTTGTTGTTGTCTTACCGTGATCTACGTGTCCTATTGTTCCAACGTTAACGTGTTCTTTTACTCTTTCGAACTTTTGTTTTGCCATTTTTATTTTCCTCCTAATAATTATTACTCTTTTAGTCAATTATATCATTTTGATTTTTTAAAGTCAATTAAATAAAGCCTCTAGAATGCATAAAAAAAAAAGAAGTTATAACTTCTAATTTTTACTCTGCATCATCAGATATTATTTGTCTACCTCTATATAGCCCTGTTTCTAAGTTTAATCTATGAGGTCTTCTAACTGTTCCATCTGCTTCTTTAACGAAAACAGGTGCATTTATTGCATCATGTGCTCTTCTCATATTTCTTTTTGCTTTAGAGGTTCTCTTCTTTGGTACTGCCATTTCTTGAGCTCCTTTCAGTTTCGTAATTACAAGCCATTATATCAAATAAGATATTGCTTGTCAACATTAGGGGACATAGTCCCCTAAAATTAATTATTTACTCCGTATTTTTCCATCATTTCATCTAAGTCTTCTTTAGCTTCAACTTCATCTACTCTTTTTGGTGATAAGATGATTGAACCTTTTTGACCGTTAGAATCTATTACAACTACTTTTACTTTATCTCCTAATTTTAATTCTCCAGATACTTCTCTTTTTGGAATTAATCCTTTGAATCTTGGTGTTAATTCTGCTAAGTATGCATTTTCTAATTCATTTGTAACTACTACATCAGCAAAATCTCCTATAGCATATTTTTCATGTGCTTCTAACCATGGAGAAACTACTAATTCTTTAATTGAAGCTGCAATTTTTCTATTTTCTTTGTCTACTTCAATTATTACAACGTCTACTTCGTCTCCTTCATGTAATTCTGGAGTTTCTTCTTTTAACCATGCATATTCATTTTTTCTAACAAATGCTTCTAATTTATTTTCTAGTTCAACAAACATACCATAATCTTGCATAAATATTATTTTTGCTGTATTTTTGTCTCCTTCTTGAACTGTTTCATCTATATTTTCCCATTTTTCATCTAATATTTTCTTAGCACTTAATGAGATTCTTTGTTTTTCATCATTTATAGCTTCTACTACAAATTCTATTTTATCTCCAACAGTAAATGTTCTATCTAATTGGAAGAATTTTCTATATGATACATCTGATATATGCATAAATCCTTCATCATTTGTACCATCTATATCAATTACTAAACCAAAATCAAGTATTTCTTTTATAACTCCACTTAATTTTTGTCCTACTTCATATCTTTCTCTTGTTTTTACCCAAGGATCTTCAGTTAATTGTTTGATACTTAATTTTATTCTAGATTTTTCTTTATTTAATTCTATAACTTTAGCTTTAACCTTGTCTCCTACTTTGTAGATTGCTTTTATATCGCTTACTTGTTCCCAGCTTAATTCAGAAATATGTACAAGTCCTGTTAAAACTCCTAAATCTAGTATTAATCCAAAGTCTAATACTTCTTTAACTACACCTTCTAAAACATCATTTACAGAAATTTTATCTAAAAATTCCTTTGTTCCTTTTTTAAGGAAATCTACTCTTGATAAAGTAATTCCTTTTCTATTTTTGTCTTTAACAACAAATTCCATAGTTTTTGAAACAATATCATTTCCTCTTGTTCCTGATAATGAGAATGGTAAAAATGCATTATTAGATCCCATTTTAACTGTAAATCCACCTTTTACTTTTTTAGTAACTGTTCCTTCTACAACATCCTCGATAGCTATTTTATCTAATTCTTTTAATCTATCTAAAGCTATTTTTGATACTATAATAAAGTCTTCTTCAGGTCTCATAACTTGAACAGATATAGTATCCCCTATTTTTTTATCTTCTATTTCAAACGCTCTTACACGCCCCTCAAGTTTACCGTTAATATCTAAATAACCGTATTCTTGATCTACCCTTACTATAATTGCATCATCTATAACAGAACCAGATTTATGTTCACTTGGTTGGTACTCTGTTAATAGTTCTTCAAATTTTAAATCATTCATTTTTTTATTTTCTCCTTTTTTAGATTTCATCAAATTTCAAGACCTCAACCAAATACTTTAAATCATCTATTAGTTTTTGTTCACTTAAATCATCGTTTTCACTTGATTCTACTATTACAGTAAACTTTTCTCCTTTAGATAATGCTAAAAGCATTAGCCCCATTACATTTTTAGCGTCTATTATTTCATCATTAGCATAAACACTAACATCACCTTTAAACTGTTGAGTAATTTCTACGATTTTTGTAGATGGTCTTGCGTGAAGACCTTGTTCATTTTTTATAATCAAATCAACTTTCTTCATAACTTCACCTTTTGATTTACATTATACACCATAATTTAAAAAAAGTCTAATTTTTTTTATCAGTAAAAATTAAGTTTATTTTTACTAAAACTCTCTTATTTAACTATACTTTCATAAGGCTCTAATTCAATGATATTTTTATCTAAATTTATAGTTTTTTTCTTATCGCTTAAATTATGAATTATGTATTTCACCTTTCCTTTATATTTCATTTTATAACTAAACACTTCATTATCTTTTAAATCTAGTTTTTCATATTTACCATATTTTATTTCTCTATTATCTTTTCTTATTTTTATCCATTTTTTATAATGATTTAATAAAGATTTGGGATTATTTAGCTGCGTATAATAATCATTTGTTTCTATATTATCTCTATTATATACCCAATTAGTTTGGTAATTATCTCCCCATAAATATCCTTCTCTTATATGCTCATCTGGTTTATCACCTTTCATTCCAAGTTCTTCACCGTAATATATATATGGATTACCAGGTAATGTTAATAATATACTTGCTGCTAGCTTTAATCTTTTTAATTCATTTACACTACTAGCTATTCTTTTTTGGTCATGGTTTGTCAAAAATGGAGCGTCCATATATTCTTTATTAACACTTTCATTTTTTTCATATATTTTTTCTAATTCGTTAGATATTTTTTCGCTATTTTTAGATGCTAGTGTATAAGGAATTAATTTAGTTGATAAGGTAAAATTAAAATTTGAATCCAAAGATTTATAATACTTTGATATTCTTATGCTATCACTCCATACTTCACCTACAAAATATGCATCATTTTTAATACTTTTAACCGCATCTTTAAATTCTTTTAAAACTTTTATATTTTCAGAATCAAGATCTACAATATTTCTTTTTGACTCCTTATAAGCATATAAGTGCATAGCAGCATCTATTCTATAACCATCTATATCAAACTCTTTTACCCAGTATTTAGCATAGTCTATCATATTTTTTCTGACTTCTTTATTATCAAAATTAAGATCTGGCATACCACTATAAAAAAGGGCATAGTAAGCAGTATCTTTATCTAAATCATTCCAAGTTTTAGGCCCTAATATAGCTAAATCCTTTTTATATCTTTTGTCTTTTTTAGATGTAATTACATAATAGTCTTTATATTTTCCTAAATCTTTAAACCAAGGGTGATTTATACTAGTATGATTTAACGGAAAATCAAGTATTACTTTAATATTTAATTTATGTGCTTTTTTTACTAAGTTTTTCAAATCTTCTTTTGTGCCAAATTCCTTATCTACACTCATATAATCTTCTACATCATATTTATGACTACTACTTGATTTAAATATCGGGCTTAACCAAATCCCTTCAATCCCTAAATCACTTAGCTTCTCTAACTTAGCACTTATTCCATTCAAATCTCCTATACCATCAGAATTACTATCAGAAAAACTTCTTACAAAAATTTCATAGTATATCCTATTCTTATCTTCATCTTTTTTACTACAAGATACTAGAAAAATTGCTGTAATTACTAAAATTATCAATCTTCTCATATTTCAAAAATCCTAATTATTTCTTTTTCTACGCCACAGTTATTATTATCATATTTAGTTATATATTTAGCATTTTCAAGTAATACTTTATCTGAATTTATCATAGCATAACCAAATCCAACTTCATCCAGCATTTCTTTATCATTTTCACCATTCCCAAAGGCCAGTACATCAGATAATTCAATTTTTAATTTATCAGCTAAAATTTTTAAAGCACTTGCCTTATTAACTCCATTATTAGTAACTTCAACTAGTAAGTTAGTATTTCTTGCTTGACTTATATTTTCTTTATACTCGCTATTTTCTATTAGATTATATATATCATCAACTTCTTTTCCTGTTGCGAAAAACATAATTTTTAGCTTGTTTTCAGGAAACTCTGATATCTTAGATATATTAATTCCTTTTGTAAAATTAACATCATTTTCAAGGTCTACTCTTTTATCATAATTATATGTGTAAAGTTTTTCCCAATCATGTATAGCAATAGGATTTTTAAATCCATTAGATACGATAAGATTTATTATACCGTCTGCTATTTTATTATCTAATTTTTTATCGTATATTATTTTCCCATTTTTTACATCATATATTTCTGCACCATTATGTCCTATTACATAATTAACTCTATCTTTTATCCCAAGTCTTGATAAAAGCTCAACAATTCCAGCGGTTGCACGTCCACTTGCAAAAATTATTGGAATCCCTATACTAAATATTTTATCAATATATCTTAAATCTTTTTTAAAATGAGAATCATCTAAAAATGTTCCATCAAAATCTATAGCTATTAACCCTATTTTTTCTTTCAATTTTTACCCCTTTATTCTAAACTAAAACCAAGTAAAATAATAAAATATCTACTTGGTTTTTTACTTATTTTTCAAAAATATATACTACACTACTTGTGAAAGTCTTATCTTTTTCTAACTTAACTATCCCTTTTTTTGTTTCTAGCTTATGGTCTGTATCTGTAAAATCAGTTATTCCATACCATGGTTCAACACAAACAAATTGTGATCCTTGTGGTCTCCAGTAAGCGACATAATCAAATGGCTCATTGTGTATTACACTTACTTTTCTAGTTGAATTTTTGTCTATTATTTCTGTCTTATTTGAAATATTTCCATCAAATATGATAGCATCATTTTCAAATAATTTATCTGTTATTTCTAATATATCAGAATTTTCTTTTATTAAATTTTTAACATTAGGAGATACAAATGCTCCATCTATAGGTATATTTTCTAACTTAGTTTTTTTATCTAATTTTAAATAATAGTTTTCAAAATTTGTTGGTAAGAAAAATGCTGTATGATAACCTAATGAGAAATACATTTCTTCTTTCCCTGTATTATATACCTTATACTCCATTTTTATGCTATTTTCATTTAATATTTCATAGCTTAACACTAATTTAAAATCAAATGGATATACTTTTTTAGTTTCTTCATTTGATAAAAGTACATAACTTATTTTATTTTCTGTTTTTTCTAATAGTTCAAATTCTTTATCTCTTGCAAATCCATGTCTTGTATTTAAACTATATTCTTTTCCTTTGTATATATACTTTCCATCTAAAAGTCCACCTACAAACGGAAATAGAATAGGTGAAGATTTAGCCCAATGTTCTTTACCATTCCATATAAATTCTTCTCCATCCACAATAGCAGAGAATAACTCTGCCCCTTTTTTTCTAACTTTAATTTCTACATTAGCATATCTTAAGTTTTCTTCCATTTTTCTCTTCTTTCTTATTTAATTTTTTCTTCTATTTCTTTTCTGTATTCTTCAGCTTTTTTCCCGTATATAACTTGAACTCCACTACTTGCTCTTATTACACCTTTTGCTTCTAGGTTTTCTTCCCAATATGAATTATTAAACACCTTTGATTCATCTTTTACTATTACTCTTAACTTAGTACTACATGCATCTACTTTTTCTATATTTCCTTTACCACCTAGTGCCTCTATTATTTTATCTGATAACTCATCATCTAATTTTTCTTCTATTTCTTTTCTGTATTCTTCAGCTTTTTTCCCGTATATGACTTGAACTCCACTACTTGCTCTTATTACACCTTTTGCTTCTAGGTTTTCTTCCCAATATGAATTATTAAACACCTTTGATTCATCTTTTACTATTACTCTTAACTTAGTACTACATGCATCTACTTTTTCTATATTTTCTTTACCACCTAGTGCTTCTATTATTTTATTGATTTCTGTCATTTCTAGCCTCCCTATTTGTCCAATATTTACATAGTTATAAAATATTTTAACCTATTATTTAGTTTTTTTCAATTAGTTAAATATGTTCGTTTTTAACTATTTAATATTCTAAATTATATAAAATTACAAATTTAACTTTGAAATGTAATTTTAGACATATTGAATTCTACACAGCTCTTAAACCAAAAAGAAGATTTAATTGCAATGGAAGTAAGTTTTAGACATATTAAATTTTACACAACTCTCAAACAACTATTACTCATTTTAAAAGATAAACTTGGTTTTAGACATATTAAATTTTACACAACTCTCAAACATATAAGATATTATCTCCTAAAAATTATTTGTTTTAGACATATTAAATTTTACACAACTCTCAAACGAATATTTAATATTTTACAATATGAATATAGTTTTAGACATATTAAATTTTACACAACTCTCAAACAAGAAATCGTATTAACATCAGTTGAAAAAGGTTTTAGACATATTAAATTTTACACAACTCTCAAACTATATTTAGGGTTATGTTTTACAAATCTATGTTTTAGACATATTAAATTTTACACAACTCTCAAACTATCAGGTTGTCTTGTCTTATTTATATCAAGTTTTAGACATATTAAATTTTACACAACTCTCAAACCTTTCATTAAGCCTTGTACCGCTTGTTCAGGTTTTAGACATATTAAATTTTACACAACTCTCAAACAAGCGGATTATCAAATACTAATGCTGTACTGTTTTAGACATATTAAATTTTACACAACTCTCAAACATGCTAATCTGCAAAATTCTTAACATTGAAGTTTTAGACATATTAAATTTTACACAACTCTCAAACACTAGCAAAACTACTATTTCTATCAACTTTGTTTTAGACATATTAAATTTTACACAACTCTCAAACGGAAAATAGGAGATATATTAACATTATCTAGTTTTAGACATATTAAATTTTACACAACTCTCAAACTTGTAAGTACTTTTCACCTGAATTTTATAAGTTTTAGACATATTAAATTTTACACAACTCTCAAACTTGTAAGTACTTTTCACCTGAATTTTATAAGTTTTAGACATATTAAATTTTACACAACTCTCAAACATAAACCTAACAACTCAATAAGAATATCAGGTTTTAGACATATTAAATTTTACACAACTCTCAAACGGAACTGAATCTGTAATAAATGAAACAGCTGTTTTAGACATATTAAATTTTACACAACTCTCAAACGAATTACAAAAATTTTTTCAAAAAAATTAAGTTTTAGACATATTAAATTTTACACAACTCTCAAACTGTTACAAATCCTATTTATGCAGCAATGACGTTTTAGACATATTAAATTTTACACAACTCTCAAACGACCAGTATAACACATTTTTTCTATCTCCTGTTTTAGACATATTAAATTTTACACAACTCTCAAACTTTTGGAACAAAATGAACTATACCTAGCCAGTTTTAGACATATTAAATTTTACACAACTCTCAAACCCTCAAAATAATCAAGAAACTATAGATATAGTTTTAGACATATTAAATTTTACACAACTCTCAAACTAGCCCCCCTATAATAAATAAATGGAGTCAGTTTTAGACATATTAAATTTTACACAACTCTCAAACATTTTTATGGCTAATGAAATAGTAAAGTATGTTTTAGACATATTAAATTTTACACAACTCTCAAACAGACGCTATTGAGAACGAGTTAAAGACAGTGTTTTAGACATATTAAATTTTACACAACTCTCAAACTATGAAAAAGAAAATTAAAAATTTAAAAATGTTTTAGACATATTAAATTTTACACAACTCTCAAACGCCTTGACTATTCTTTTATTTATCTTTAATGTTTTAGACATATTAAATTTTACACAACTCTCAAACAGTACAGGACGTTGGCAAGCCGATTCAATGGTTTTAGACATATTAAATTTTACACAACTCTCAAACAGAGGCAATTCAATGGAGGACAAAATTCCTGTTTTAGACATATTAAATTTTACACAACTCTCAAACATATACATAGCTTATTTTGTTGATACATATGTTTTAGACATATTAAATTTTACACAACTCTCAAACGGACACAGTCAGAAACAGTGAATATTGGTAGTTTTAGACATATTAAATTTTACACAACTCTCAAACGCATGTGAGTGTCTAAAACAGTGTGTTGTAGTTTTAGACATATTAAATTTTACACAACTCTCAAACAATTAGAAAAGAAACAAGAATTAAAAGATAGTTTTAGACATATTAAATTTTACACAACTCTCAAACATAGACCAGGACAAGATAAAAAAGTATTAAGTTTTAGACATATTAAATTTTACACAACTCTCAAACTACAGTTCAATAAGGATTCTTGGGATGAAAGTTTTAGACATATTAAATTTTACACAACTCTCAAACATTACTTGTGGGTAAATATCAAAAAAGAGGGTTTTAGACATATTAAATTTTACACAACTCTCAAACATATACAGTTGTAGAAAAAAGAAACAAGGAGTTTTAGACATATTAAATTTTACACAACTCTCAAACTAATATTTAGTATAAATGATATAGGTAAACGTTTTAGACATATTAAATTTTACACAACTCTCAAACAGTATTTGTGTGTTTTTTTGTTTTGGGGGCGTTTTAGACATATTAAATTTTACACAACTCTCAAACCTACTAAAATTGAAAATTTTAGCCTTTATTGTTTTAGACATATTAAATTTTACACAACTCTCAAACACAACTACACAAGATAATTTTGGGAATGTAGTTTTAGACATATTAAATTTTACACAACTCTCAAACATTAAATTAAATAAGTATTCTAAATTTTCAGTTTTAGACATATTAAATTTTACACAACTCTCAAACGACGACAATATCACAGGAGAGGCAATCCGTGTTTTAGACATATTAAATTTTACACAACTCTCAAACTTATTTGTATTAACATCAAAGAATCCGTCAGTTTTAGACATATTAAATTTTACACAACTCTCAAACAGTATGGAAGACAAAATATTAAGAGTAGAAGTTTTAGACATATTAAATTTTACACAACTCTCAAACATTCGTATGTCCCTGTTGGGTAGTATAAGAGTTTTAGACATATTAAATTTTACACAACTCTCAAACTTAAAGAATGAATATATATGAAATAGCAAAGTTTTAGACATATTAAATTTTACACAACTCTCAAACATATCTTATTATGTTTTTTTAAGTTTGTTAGTTTTAGACATATTAAATTTTACACAACTCTCAAACATATCTTTAAATTCGTTAACTAATATTATAGTTTTAGACATATTAAATTTTACACAACTCTCAAACCTCAAATTCAAATTTTTGAGGCTTGTAGAAATATAAAATGTGATATGCCTTTTAGTTAATACTGTTTTTATAAAACTTTTAGGAATAACGACTTCCTTGTATTAACTTAAAATATTTCACATAGATCTTCATCTATCGATATAATTTTATCAATATAGTGGTTAGTAGTCAAATTATTTTCACTAGATATAATAATAATTTTAAATTTACTATATAATGAAAACTTATATAACTCATCTAATTCTTCCTTTGAAAAATATATTTCTGGATTTATAAGTACAAATATTTCTATAGATAATATTTCATTTATAAACTTCATATTTTCCATAATATTTAATAAAATATTTTCTTCATATTTTAACTTTAGTCCAACTAATTTAAATAATTCTAAATTAGTTATTTCATCAAACTCTAAGTCAAAATTTTCATCTAATACTATTTCTTTCACATAGTTATGTATACTCGTTTGTAAAATATTAAACCTTTCCAAATGCTCATACGACACTCTTTTATTTAAAACCTTATAATACTTTGTTAAATAATTTTTACTAATTTCTAAATCAAAAAAATCATTAAATACGTAGATATAGTTGCTTGGTTTTAATATTGAGTTAGATTCATAAAAAATAATATTACCCTCACTCTCATCTAAATTATATATAAAATCAAATATAATTTCCTTTAAAACCCTTTTATTTTCAATATTTAATTTTACTATATTAACATCATCAAAATTTATCTCAAACTCAAAACCTAAATACGATAATATCATAAAATCACTACTCTTTCTGAACTGTCTACATACTTCTCATTTTTACTTCCAAGTAAATAGACTATATTTTGAAACTGATTTTCAGTTACTTGCAATACCATAATAGATCCATCATAAGGCTTATTTTTCTCTAAATTATCTATAATAATTTTACTAGATGTCGCATTTAATGCTATTTTACTATAAACAGATTCTTGTAACATTATAAATCCACTAGATATTAGGTGTTTCCTAAATTTTCTATATTCTCTTAAATCTTTGGAACTTACTGATGGTAAGTCAAAAAAAACTACTATTCTCATAAATCTAAAACTCATCACACACCTTCAAAAATTCCAATTTATTCTCATCCAGCACTTTAAAAACACTCTTAACATAAATTTTTATTGCATCTACTAGATAAAAATTACCATTATCTATTTTAATTTTTTTCTTAAACATCTCTAAAACCTTATGTTTTTCATCTTTATCAAATTTTTCAAAATTAGCAAGATAACATATTTCATCTACCACAGGTCTAAATGGTTCCATTAAATCAGAACAGAGATTAAACTTATTGAATTGATTTTTATGGTGTATCCCTATTTGAGTTAAATATCCATTTTGAACTATTTCTTTACTAAATTGAGATAATAATATCTGGTAACCATAATTTAAACCAATATTTATACTACTTTCACTATTTCTAGTAAAATCCTTACCAAATAAGGCAT
The DNA here is from genome assembly GCF_902505095.1 of Oceanivirga miroungae. Taxonomy (GTDB): domain Bacteria; phylum Fusobacteriota; class Fusobacteriia; order Fusobacteriales; family Leptotrichiaceae; genus Oceanivirga; species Oceanivirga miroungae. The sequence goes on from NZ_CABWIB010000001.1 coordinate 1,304,272, forward strand.
TAAAATACACCTTAGCAGCGTGCCCTTCCCTATTTGTTGAATCATTATGTTCTACTTCTTGAATATATTTTTCCAATAATTTATACTCACTTTTATCATACTTTTTTAATATATTCATTTGATTTTTTATTTTTTCTTTAACAATTTCTGTCCATAATTTTTCTCTTGTTTCGTTACTCCATAAAAATTGTTTTTGTATTCTTGTTACACTATCATAAGAGTCATAATAAGGTGTGACTTCAAACAAAGGTAAATGTTTCTCATCACAGAAGATAACCTTTACCTTTTGTTTAACAAGTTCACACAGAAGAGCAGAAGTTATAGATATAGAAGTCGATTCTAAAATTAATGTGTCTATTTCGGATAAATTAACAAATTTTACATTATCATTACCTCTAACACAAATATTATTTATTTTTAAATCTAATTTACTTCTATTTTCTATAACAACAGTTCTCCATCTACTCATATCTTCTCCTAAATTTTATTTTTCTTTGTAAATAACCCAGTTATTGATTCATCAATTACGTAAAATTCATCTAATTTTAATTTATATACAATCTCAGCCTTTTTTATAACAAAATTTTCATGACTTTTAATTTCTACAGTCTTTCTCAATGAATCTTTACTAAATAATACCATAATTGTCTTTAATACAGTTGCTTTTTGTTCTATACTTAATTTATAAAATATTTCTTTTTGACTCCCTAAAACGTTTATGATTTTATCTTTTAGTAAATAATTTTCATAAACTTTTGTTTTTGCCTTTTCTAATAATGCATCATATAGTTTGATAAACTCTTCATTATATCTTATAACACATTCTTCATATGTTTCAGCAGGGTCATCTTCATTAACTCTTTTTAATTTTGATAATATTAACTCTTCTCCTTCTTTTACTTTTTTATTTTTTTCTACAAGTCTTGAAACATTTATTACAATTTTAGTTAATTCATTATTTAAAAATAATGGTTTTGCATTTTCCAGCACTGTTCTTCCATCCGAACTATAATAACTTGTAACTCTATAAGGATATCCATTATATTCTATAAGTTGCCCTTTTTTGATTTTAGCTATGAATTTAGGATTTTTATATTTTTCTTCAAAATATTTTTCTATATCGCTACTGTTTTTTATTTTATCTCTATCCATAACTAAAACTCTATCTATTAGCCTTTCTCTTTTTCCTTTTTTGGCATCAACTTCTAATACAACAAAATATGTAGCCTTCATTGATGAATAATATCCATATTTACTCGCATTTTCTACAGTATTTTCTACATCTATTGCTACCTTAAAATCCGAATCCGTTTTCCCTTTTTTCTTCATATTTGTATCAAATAATTTACCCTTACCTTCATATAACATATTAGTTATATTTGCTGTATTTTTATCATATGTTTCTAGTACTCTATCTAATATTTCTATAGTATTCCAAATGTTTTTGTTATTTACAACTAAAGGATGGTCAAATACTCTAAAGAAGTTAAACACTTCACTTTCTTTGCTGTATCTTGAGTTCTCAACGTATTTATAGTAATTCTTTGTAAATTTATTATCTAATACATTTCCTACAACTATATTTAAATATGCGTCTTTAGCATGATGTAAATCGTTTAAATCTCTTGATTTTATTAGTTCATATTTTGCTTTAAACATACTTACGTTATTTGCCTTAGAATAAACTATTTCTGTATTAGGGTATAGTAATTTTAAAATATTTGTTACCTCTTTAGTTGACTGTCTAACTGAAACTAGTTGTCTTTGAATAAAGCCAGCTATTTTACTATTACTAAATTCTTCTGTATCTACTAATCTATTATATTTTTCTAAAGACATAAAGCCTTTCATCTTCAATAGCTTCCAGAAATCTTTCATTTTTGCTTGTACTTCATAATTTATTGGGTATGTATTCTTTCTTGCATTGTTTATAACTTTTTTTGTTAATACCATATTGTCAAGACTATCGTCTTTAGTATAACTCTGAGGATATATGTGGTCAATGTCATACTTATTGTTATATAGTAAATCATTTAGATCTATTCTTTCACCACTGTAAATACATTTTCCTAATTGCATGAAGTATAGGAAGATTTTTTTAGATTTTAATTCATTATTATCTTTTCCTTTTAATTCTTCTTTTAAAAGGTCTAAATCATTATCTTTTGATTCTTTAAAGTCTTTATATAGCTTTTCTATTTTTTCTTTTCTTTTTTCTGTTATATTTGACTCTTGTTTTTCTCTTGCAACCTCAACAAATATCTTTTTAGGATCTTTTTTAGTAACACTTATTAATTCGTTTAGAATCTTTATAGTTTGAATAATACTTCTTTTAACATGTGGTGATACATATAGATCATCTACTATTTTTTTGAAATTTTCATCTTTTCTTAGTTCTTTATAATCCATTTCTATATTTGAGCTATCTAGGACTTTTAATTTATCACTTAAATCAAAGTTAGAAGATAATAATTCCATTAAATTATAGTTAGTTTCTCTTAAAGCTTGTAAAACTGATTTATAAATTTCTCCTGTTTCTTTATTTATAATTTCTATTTCTGTTAAGAATTTTTTTGAAAGTCTTCCAAATCCAGTAAATTTAAGCTTTAATATTTTTTTAAATGTTTCATCACTAAGCTCTAAATCTGTATATACTGATTTAAACTTATTAGCAAATATTTTTTTGTCATCTCCGTATAAACATTTCCATTTTATTATATTTTCTATAACTTCTTTATATAAATCTTTTTCAATATCATCACCAAATATATCTTTAAATTTTTTGTATGTTGCATAGTTTGAATTAAACTTAGCTTCTGATAACCCACTTATATCTTCTTTTTTTACATCATATTGTCTATTTTTTAAAAATTTAACAAGCTCAGTTATTGATACATTTGTTTTAGTTTTAAATAATTCATTAAATATTTTATTTTTTAATTCTTTGTTAATAAATACGCCATCTACTTTTACTTTATTTAATTCATTTAAAACTGAATATTCCTCATAAATTAAAGAGTTTTTAGGAATTACATATTCATTTTTTAAATAAGTTCCAGTATTTATCATTCTTTCAATAAAGTTTTCAGCACTTTTTTCTATATCCACTACTTCTTCAAAATTCCAAGGTGTAATTTTTTCATCTTTATGTTTTTCAATCCACGCAAATTTACTTTTTGAATTTAAAGGCCCTACATAATATGGTATTCTAAATTCAAATGTTTTAATTATTTTATCCTTATTTTCTTTTAAAAATTCATAGTATTTTGATTGATTTTCTAATATCATCATTAATTCATACTTATGTAGTTGATATGGTACAACTGAGTTATTGCTTGTTCTTAATTTAGCTAATATTTGATTTTCTTCTAGACTTATACTTAATTTATTGAACATATCCTTCTCATTATCAGATATCTTATCCTCTATATCTTTAAATAGTTTTTTAAAGTATGCAATTAATAGTTCTATTTCTGTTTTATTACTCTTTATCTCTTTTATTACTTTTTTAGAACCTCCAAATTTAGTACTGTTAATATAGTTAGAGTATAAAGAGTTTTCTTTTCTAAATACTTCATTATATTTTGATTTATCATATTTTTTTACAAAATATTTTAAATTATTTAATTCCTCATTATGTTTATTGTATAGATTAACCATACCTTTTGATATACTTTTTTCATTTTTTAGAATACCATTTAAAATTATATAGTCATTTATTTTTTTACAAAGGTCTATTAAAGCTATATCATCACCTAGTTTTTCAAAGTACTCATCTCTTTTTGTTTCTTCATAATTATTAAAGTTGTCTATCTTTTCACCTTTTAAACTTTCTTCATTAAAGATTTCATCTAGTTTCAAACTATTACCTAATACAAAGCTAAAAATTTTTGTATTAAAGTCATCTTCAAAAAACAACTCTTTTATTTTGTTTTTCTTATCTCTTTTAGTATCTTTACTACATAGAATTTCATTTAATTCATCTTTTTTATCACTAGATATATTCTTTTCAAATCTTTCATTTATATAGCTACTGTACTCATTAAAAAGATTATCAAAGTCTTTAATCTCATCAACACCTAGATTTTCGAATAAGAAGTGCCCTCTACTTTTAAATATGTGATGTAATGCTAGATACACTAATCTAATATCAACTTTTTCTTTACTATTAACTAACTCATTTCTTAAATGATATATTGTTTTATATTTCTTATAGAAATCAGTATCATTAAAGTCTTTATCATTAAACAAAGTGAATTTTATATTAGAATTTTTGTCTTCTAAGTATAAGTTACTTTCATCTAATCTCATTAAAAAAGTATTATCTATCTTATCTAATTCATCTTTAAAGAATAATTTTAAGATATCTAATCTCCATTTTTTTCTTTTTAAGGCTCTTCTACTACTTCTAAAAGCTCTTCTTTCATTAGCAGGACTTGCTTCATCAAATAATCTTGATCCCCACATATCTTTTTTATTAAATCTTAAAACTTTATAGTCTTCATCAGTCACTGCCCAACCTACAGAATTAGTCCCCATATCAAGTCCTACAAAATAATCATTTTTAAATTTTTGGATCATTGTTATTCTCCCTTCTTACTTTATCAATTTTTTATATATTACGCTAAACAAATTATTAATTAGCATATTTGGATTATCACATCTATATGATTTTCCATATAGTTTTTCTAAATCCTCATAACTAGTATTAAATGCTAAAGGATATGTTTTTATTCCATTTTTTTTCATATCTAATATACTGTCTTTTATATCATCTATAATATATGGTACAGAATATACTTTACCATTTTCTTTAACGTGTGATGGAAGCCCATCAGAAATTATAAATAAAAGTGGATTTCTAGAGTTTTGCTTTTCTAAAATATATTTATTTGCCCATCTTAAAACAATTCCATCTCTTGTCGAATTATTTGGCTCATACTCTAAAATATTTGAACTTTCTTTATTGTTTGAATTATAGTCCCAATATATATTTATATTAACATCATTTTCATAAAATATTGCATTGTGAGATACTATACTATGCTTTATATTGTATTTATAAAGTATATCGTGCAGGCAAAGTAGTATACCAATAATATCTTTAGAATAAGAATCCATACTTCCTGATCCATCTATTAATATCATAACTGAAAAATCTACTATATTAGTAATTTCATATTGGCTTTTCCAATATCTTTTTTTATGGTCCACTAAATTTCTAGAGTCTATCATTTGTCCTATTATTTTTTTATTTTCAATTTCATAATCATAATCTACCATTACATTTTTAAATTGTTCATATATTCTTTTATATTTTTTTCTAATCTCTTTTAAGAGTATGCTATATTTTTCTTTATTATTTATACTTTGTTCGTTATATCTTATTATATTTAGTTCTATATCATCATGATTAATATCAATTTCTGATTCCCTGTCTCTATCTACATCCTTAATAAACTTGTACGCTTCCCATCCAAAGTCTTCATTTTCACCATCTAAATCTTTAGTTTCAAAATTTTCTTCTGATAGATTAGAGCAACTATGTAACTTATTATTACCTACAGAAAACTCTTCTTTTTTTAAATTGCCTTTCAGAAGTTCATATATTTTATATGTATAATTATTTCTTTTATTTGCATTTTTATTTCTTATTGCTTTTTTTAATACTTTTTTTATCTTTTTATATACCTTATCTACTTCTTTTCTAGGTTTAGGTAGTGTATTACAATAATTAAATCTATTTTTTCTATTTATATAGTTAAATAGTTCTTCTAAGAGTGTCGGTTTATCATTATCTTTCCAAAATCTTTCATAAAAAACCGAGTTAAATATTATAAATGGTAAAAGACCTTCATATTTTTTTACAGCGTTTTTTTCAATAAAAATATCTTCTACCATATTGTGTATTATATTTAGTATTTCCTTTTCTTTTTCACCTAAATTATTAGCTTCTTTTATATACGGATTTGTATATATAGAATGCATACATTCATGTATATTTAATCCTCTTGATACTAGTTTTAATGCTTTTGTTTCTGTATATTCCATATGCTTAATATTGGAAATTTTTAAAGCTTCATTAAAAGTTCTTTTTGCTTGGTATATCCCTTCTGTTGCTGGATTTATTGTTATTTCACTTGTATAGTGATTATACATGGCTGTTGGTATATCTAATGATAAATTTAATCTAATTTTTTTATTATTAGTTAATTTAATAGAAAAATTCTCTTCTTTTTCTCTAAAATCACTAATTAAAAGATTTTTTAATGCAGTATACATCTTAAACCCACTTTTCTTTAAATATTAATTCTTTAAATATGGCTTTATAGTACTCATCTTCTTTTACAATAGGGATTATTGTAACATCTGCTGCTTTTATATAGCCCATATACTTAGCAAGTTTTGCCCAATTTTCTAAATTTCTTGGGGATATTATATATTCTAACTCTTCTTTTTTTATTATCATCTGGATTTTATAGTAAATATTTAGTATTGACTCTATATTTTGGCTACATTCTGGTACCTTTGTTTTTAACATATGAACTATTGAGCTTTTTTCTAATTTTTCAATTTCACATACTATATTAAATCTATTAAATAAGGCTTGATTTAATTCTCTTGTTCCATAATATCCAATATTCATAGTTGCAAAAAATCTAAAGTTTTTATGCCTTCTTATTATTTCTCCATTATCAAGTCTTACAAAACCATTTGTATCTAATAAAGAGTTTAAAAATGCTAAATGTTGTGGCTTAGAAAAGTTTATTTCTTCAAAAATTACAGCACCTCCATCTCTTATTGCCTTTGAAATTTCTGATTCTCTAAATACTATTTTATCGTCTATTGGTATATATTTTCCTAGTATAAACTCGTCTATATTTTCACTACAATTTATTACTGATAATATTGGTAATTTCATTTGTTGGCAGAGTAATTTACAAGCAATAGTTTTCCCTGTACCACTAGGCCCGTAAAATAGGGTAGATATTGCATCGCCATTTACAATAGCATTACCTAGAGGAACTATTTTAGGATCAATTATATATGTATCACTTAAATTAGGTATTAACATCTCATCAAAGCAGTCAAAACTAAGAATGTCATCTTTATTTATTTTAATTTCTGTTTTTTCTTTTCTAGAATATGTTTCTTTACCTAAATCTTCTATTATATTCTCATTATTTATATCTATTTTATCAACTGTATTTATATTAAATTCATTAAATTTATAGAATTGATAAAAATTTTCGTGTATTTTTACAAATAAGCTAGCTGTTGGATTAGTAGAAAACTCTATACTATCTTTTAATAAAAAGTCAGACATCTCATCATCAAATATATCAGTTGTTAAAATATGTCTAGTAAAAAGTGCTAGGTTTCCTAACATTACAGAGTAATATTCATCAAAAGATAATATTTTCTCATTGCTATCTAAAATATTTATTGATATATTATCTTTATTATCTATTTTAACTATTACCTTATCAAAATTATTTGGGAATATATCGTATAGCTTATATGTGTTTATTACATTAAAGTATAGTAATATTCCACCATCTTCTAATATGTATATATTCCCATACTCTTCATATTCAGCAAAATTAAAAAAGTTTATTATATCATAATGAAAGTTGATAGCCTCTCCTATTGCTTGTGCTAGTGTTGTTTTTAACTGAATTGACTGATTGTTTTTATGAATATAGTAATTGGTTGCATCAGATAAATGCATAAATCCAAATCCTTTATATATCTCTTTATTTTCTCTTCTAACCTTATACGCTCTTTTAGATAAGTTAACCATAATTTAATCCCTCTTTTTTTATCATTTTCTACTATTTTACCACATAATTTAAAAAAATCCCCATTAAAAAACAGGGATAATTTTTTATTTATATCTAACTTGTAAATTTAGCGTAAATACTATTTTTCCATTTTCTTTTCTTAAATTTAACATATCGTATCTTGTACTACTTGGACTATCAAGTTTAGTATTTTTCAAAAGATATTCTTTAACTTCTTTTTCATGATATACCAAATCAAGAACATAAACATTTCCATCATTAGAAACCACAATTATTCCACCATTAACCTTCTTTTCTCCATCCCAATTTTCACTTGGATTCATATTAAAACTAATTGCTAATAAAAAGTCTTCTAGTTTCTTTTTATATATTTTTTTTGAATATATTGTTGACATTGAAAATAGCTTTTCTAAATCTTTTGTACCATATATATATGAGTTCAATAGTGCTTCTGCTAATGCACTAGGTAATTTTGTATCTACTAATTCTAGGTTATTATTAAATTTGTCACTTACAACTTCACTAAACTCAATGCTTCCTCCTAGTTCATATATCTTATTAACTCTATCAAATAGTTTTTTAGGTGTATTTATTGCATTTATTTCATCAATATATTTATCATCTATTCCATTAACAATGTATTTAAAATCTGTTTGTTTGCTCGAATTTAAAATTGTAGCAGGCTTACCTAATTGTGACTTTATACTATATCCTAATAATACTTCATTATTTTTGAGATTATCAAAATTCAATAGCGTTATATCTTCTTTACTTTTATTATCTGCTTTTATGTTAGATGTAATTCCTTTTTCAAGTAACCATTTTTTTATTTTTGGAATACCAAATGACCCTTTTGATTTAGGAGCTTTTTGAATACTATTAAGTAATTCTTCCTTTTGACTAGATATATCTTTTTTATTTATGCTTATTTCTACATCATCAAATGTTAATAAGATATCATTTTCTAGAATTTTAAACTTTAAGATATTACTTTTTTTATTATTTGATATTATTTCTTTAATCTTGAAAATATTATCTCTTTTTACATCAAAATCTGAATTCACAATTTTTAGCTTTTCATCTAATAATAGGTATAAAATTGCATATAGTTCGGACCATTCTCCTCTATTTTGCGCCATAGATTTCCTCCAGTCTTGCACTCATGTATTCTGCCATACTTTCTACAACAGGTATACATACTGAATTCCCGAATAATTTATATCTTTGTGTATTACTAATATCATCTGGTAAATTAAATTCATCAATATTATTTTTAATAAATCCATAATTAACAAAGCCTTGAAGTTTGCCCCATTCATTAGGTGTCATATATCTAATTCCTTCTAAATTTAATCTTCCTTTTTTCCCACCAATATTTTCTAAACCGTCAAATTCTTTTTTATACTGTCTTATTAAATTTCTTTCTTTACCTGATCCTCCTGTTGCCATAATAGTATTTGCAACTGGATTCTTTTCGTCATTAACAACTATATATCCAAACCCAGATTTTTTAGACTCATGTCTTTTTTTATGTCTATTTAGAGTATTTAAATATTGTTGGGATAAGTAAAATTTAGCATCTACATTATTATCTATTAAATCATTTAAGTCCTTATATAGATTTAAATTTCTTCCTTTAGGTAAATTTGGGAAGCTATAGTCTTTGGGTAAATCTTCTCTTCTAAAACCCATTATAAATATTCTTGCTCTTCTTTGTGGAATCCCAAAATTAACTGGAGTTCTTACAACAGTTTCACTTGTAGCATTAAATTTTATTTTATCTTCATGTATAATTTTATCTACACCAACTATATCATAACCTAATTCATAAAGCGTTTGAGCTATTACTTGAAAAGTTTTTCCTTTATCATGCTTTAATAATCCTTCTACATTTTCTAAAAGAAAGGCTTTTGGATTAGTAATTTTAATTATTTGTGCTATGTCAAAAAATAGTGTACCTCTTATTTTATCTTCAAACCCTTCTTTAAGTCCTGCTATACTAAATGATTGACAAGGAAAACCTGCCAATAAGACATCGTAATCTATATTTGCCATTTTTTCTTTAAACTCTTTACTTGCTACATCATTGTAGGGATTTTCACCATAAATATGTTCATATGCTTTACATGCATACTTATCAATCTCAGCAGAGAGTACATTTTTAAATTTATTTGTTTTTTCAAATCCTCGTCTTATTCCACCAATTCCAGCGAATAAGTCAACTGTTTTATATTTTTCCATTATATTTCCTCTCTATAATTTCCATAACTTTAGCTTATAATATTTTTAAAAAGAAAAAGGTTTAATTCGTTTTTATTATCACATTTAATTATACCACTATAGATTGCTATTAACAATAATATATTTAATAAAATAGAACATGCCCTAACTCTTTATATTTTAGTAGTTCATGTCCTTATTTTTATTATTTTATCAAATATCCATCAATAACTTTTTTAAAATTAAAATAGTACTCCATTATTTTTATTTTGTCTTTATCTAACCTATCTATATGGATTTTATATTTATCTTCACCTTCTGTTAGACCACCACAACCACAGAATAAATCTAGTACAGTGTATTTTTATCATTTTTCATATTTATCATCTACACATTCTACTACTTCACTTATTTCACAATTTAAATAATTACAAATCTTTTCTAAAGTATTTGTACTTACATTTTCATTATTTTTTATTTTATAATAACTACTTTTTGATATATTTGCATTGTTTATTAAATCTTTCACCTTGATATTCATTTTCACCATTTTTATCTTTAATGGATCATAACTTATTCTTCTCATAAAATTACCCTTTTTTATTTTTATTATATCATTTTCATATAAAAATTTCCAAAAAAAAAGTACCTTAAAAGGTATTTTAATACCATTTTAAAGCACTTTAATATTTTATTCTAAAATTCCCTGAAAATACTGCTATCCATACTATCAACACTTTGTCCACCATTTTTAAGTGTAAAAGTTTTCCCTTTTCTGACAAATATTAAAAACTCATCTAAATTAACTTCTATGTAGTGGTGTCCTTTTTTTAATACTTCTTCTTTAATATCATTTTTTGATTTAACTTTTAACATTTTCATATCTTCTGGCAAGTATACATATCTTCCCTTTTTATTTTGCTCATATATTGGAGCTATCATTATTGAATCCCCTACTAATATTTGGTCTGTTATTTCCCTTGTTAATAAGTCTTTTTCATAATCAAATGCTAATGGTCTTAAATACATTGTATTATTTTCAACCGCTTTTTTAGTTTCATCATATATATAGTCTAATATTGAGTATCTAAACTCTATAATATCTCTTAACTTTTCCATATTAGAAAATTCATAAACTTCCTGTCTTCTTGTACCTAGAGCACTATGATTTCTCATCAGTGGTGTAAATATACCAAATTGTAGCCATCTTTGCATAAGATCTGGTGTACAATTAGAACCAAATCCCCCTAAATCTGCACCATTAAATATAAAGCCTATCATATTTAGATTAACACTCATATCCATATTCAATTTTAAATGACTCCACCATGATGAATTATCTCCTTGCCAAATACCGCCATATCTATGAGCTCCTATATATGACGATCTACTAAACATTAATATTTCTTTATTTATTTTATTAAAATATTCTCCTGCAGCTTTTGTCATGTTATACCCATATAAGTTATGAACTATATCATGTCTATATCTTTTGCCTAAATAATTGTGATACATCAACTTATAATCTTCATTATTATTAGACAAAGTTAATACTCTATCTTTAAATTCAAAAAATTTATGTATATCTAGATTAGTTCCCTTGTACTCTGTTATTTTATCTAACACTTCATTTAATCTGTCTTTTGTATAAAATATAGCTGGTTCATTCATATCATTCCAGAAACCTTCTATCCCTTTATCTATTAAAAATTGATATTTTTTACCAAACCACTCTCTTACATTTTCATTTAAAAAATCAGGAAAGTGTACATCTCCTGGCCATACACCGCATACTATATTATCCCCATTTTCTTTTGTTAAAAAGTAGCTATTTTTAACTCCTTCTTCATATACATCATAGCCTTTTTCTATTTTTACTCCTGCATCTATGATTGGAATTAATCTAATATTTTCTTTTTTCATTTCCTTAACAAAACTTTCAAAGTCAGAAAATTTTTCATTATCTATAGTGAAATCTTTATAATCTTTCATATAGTCTATATCAAGGTAAACCATATCTAGTGGTATATTATTTTCTCTATGTTTTTTAACAACTTCTTTTACTTCTTCTTTGTTAAAATAACTCCATCTACTTTGACCATAACCAAAGGCCCATTTAGGTGGAAGATAACTTTTACCTATTAGTTCTCTAAACTCTTTTAATATATCAACTAATGAGCTAGCTTCAATTAAATATAGGTCATAGTCATTGTACTCAAAACTTATTTCTATTTTATTTATATCTGTATATCCTAAATCAAAAGTTACTTTACTTGGAGTATCAATAAAGATACCAAATTTTTTAAAAGAATCTATCATTATATAGTTATGAGCTGCGTATAAAGAGCCTTTATCTTCTGTATGTACTGGATCATCTGATGTATTTGATATATACTTATACCCTCTTTTATTTATTCCCCTTACAGCCTGACCTAATCCATAAACTATATCAGAATCATTTAATGATATATTTATTTTATTATCTACAATCTTAATATATTCAGGTAATTCTTTTTCAATTTTTAATTCTTTTAAAACTGCAAATGTTTCTATTGGATTTCCAATTCTATATTTTTTTATCATAATATTGCTCCATTCTTTTGTAATTTTATACAATTATATCACTAAAAAAAAAGTATATCTAGAATATTTTTTTCTTTGATATACTTTTCTATACTTTTATATATTTATCTTCTTCTTCTTTTGATAATGCCCAGACTATCTTTTTTTCTTCTTCTGTTTTTCTTAAATCAATTACTCTTTGATTAGCAGATCCTCTAAATTGTAATTTTAAATCTAATAATTCTAGTATAAATTTACCATCAACTAAAACATCACAGTAGGATAAAAGTTCTTTAGTATATGGTAATTTTTTATACATATGCTCTGTAATATATTCATAGGTAAAGCCTGAATAACACCATATTGTCTTATTAGGTAATACTTCTCTTACTTTTCTTACTAACTTGCATACCCACTCTTGATTTTTTGGATCTAGTGGTTCACCACCCAATAAAGTAAGCCCTCTAATAAATTCTCTATCAAGTGATTTTACTATTTCATCTATTGTATCATCTGTAAATTCAGCTCCAATATCAAATGACCAAATTTCTTCATTAAAACAACCTTTACAAGCATGTCTACAACCACTTACAAATAAAGAAACTCTAATTCCTGGCCCATTTGCTACATCAAAGTGTTTTATAACTGAGTATTTCATTATAGGTGTAATACCCTTTTAGAGATTTCTTTTGTTTTCCCTTCATTCCAGAAGTTTTCTCCTAAATATCCACAAGTACGACGAGTAACATTCATCTTACCATGGTCTTTATTGTGACATTGAGGGCATTCCCATTCACCATCTTCATTTATTATTATTTCTCCGTCAAATGAACAAATGTAGCAATAATCTGATTTTGTATTAAATTCAGCATATTGTATATGATCATACATAAATTTAACAACTTCCTCTATTGCTTCTAAATTCTTAGTTAAGTTTGGTATTTCAACATAAGATATAGCTCCACCAGTACTTAAACTTTGAAATTGTGATTCAAATTCAAATTTACTCATAGCATCTATATTTTCTCTAACATCAACATGATATGAGTTTGTATAGTAACCTTTGTCTGTAATATCTTTTATACTTCCAAATCTATTTTTATCTATTCTTGCAAATCTATAACATAGACTTTCTGCTGGTGTTCCATATAGACCAAATCCTATACCTGTTTCTTTTTTCCATCTTTCACAAGTTTCACTTAATTTTTTCATTACTTTTAATGCAAATTCAGTTCCAATTTTATCAGTATGAGATACACCTTTAACTAATTTTGTTGCCTCGTATAGCCCAATATATCCTAATGATATTGTTGAATAACCACCTTTTAAGTATTTATCAATCTTTTCACCTTTTTTAAGTCTTGCTATTGCTCCATATTGCCAATGTATTGGACTTACATCTGAACTTGTTCCTAATAATCTATTATGTCTTGCCATTAAAGCTTCAAAAGCTAAATCAAGTCTTTCATCTAAAATTCTGAAGTATTCTTCTTCATTTTGACCGCTTAAAATTCCTATTTGTGGTAAATTTAAACTTACAACACCTTGATTAAATCTTCCTTCAAACTTATATTCTCCCTTTTCATCTTTCCATGGTGATAAAAAGCTTCTACATCCCATAGGTGAGAATGTATTTCCTTCATAATTTTCTGCCATTTTTTTAGCACTTATATAGTCTGGATACATTCTTTTACTAGAACATTTAATAGCTAATCTTGTTAAATAGTCATATTCTCCACCTTTTAGAGAATTAAATTCATCTAAAACGTATACTAATTTAGGAAAGGCTGGTGTGATAAATACTCCTTTTTCATTTTTTATTCCTTCATATCTTTGTTTTAAGATTTCTTCAATAATGAGAGCTGTTTCTTTCATGTATGGATCATTTTCTTTCATTCTTAAAAATAGAGTAACAAAAGGCGATTGTCCATTTGTTGTCATAAGTGTATTTATTTGATATTGTATAGTTTGAACACCTGATTTTAACTCATCTTTAACTCTACTATCAACTATTTTTTCTATCATTTCATCACTTAATGTATCCGAAAACTCTTCTTTTGCAGCTTTTAAATATTTATCTTTTGTTCTTTTTAAATATTTAGCTAAGTGTCTTACTTCAACAGATTGTCCCCCATATTGACTAGAAGCAACTGCTGCTATTATTTGAGTTAATATTGTACAAGCAACTTGGAAACTCTTAGGACTTTCTATTAGTTTACCATTCATTACTGTTCCATTTTCTAACATATCTTCTATATCTATTAAGCAACAATTAAATATTGGTTGTAAGAAATAGTCCATATCATGAAAATGTAATACTCCATCATCATGTGCTTTTCTTAATTTTTCTGGAAGTAGTATTCTTCTACTTAAATCTTTACTAACTTCTCCAGCTATTAAATCTCTTTGTGTTGATGCTATAGTAGCATTTTTATTAGAATTTTCTTCTGCAACATCTTTATTAGAATTATCTATTAAACTTAGTATTGAGTCATCAGTAGTGTTAGATTTTCTAACTAACATTCTATTATATCTATAGATTATATATTTTTTTGCAAGTTCAAATTTATCGTCTTCCATAAGTTTAAATTCAATAAAATCTTGTATTTCTTCTACACCCATTTTTTCTTTATTAGAAGATTCAATTTCATTTAAAATTTCTAAGATTTTTTCATTACTAACTCTCTTATGGCTTTCTACCTCGTTATTAGCTTTTGTTATAGCATTTACAATTTTATCTCTATTATATTCTACTAATTCTCCATTTCTTTTTATTACTTGCATATTTACTCCCAACCTTTAAATTTATTAATAAACACAATATTTTGTGTTTTTTTATTTATTTTATCACAACATCTTCTATATAAGTGTATCATATATATATATAAATTCAAGTAAATTTTTAAAAATTTTCACTCAAAATTTTACAAAGCTAACAAAAATAGGGGCTAAAAAGAGAAAAAAATTAAAAAAAAAATTCACTTTTTCACTTAGTGAATTTTTTATAAGCTAATTTATTTTTTCATATATTTTTTTGCTATATTTTCTAGTATTGGCGTGTAATTTATTTTTTCTTTTATTGACAAATACTCTTTTTCTATTTTTTTATAGTCTACTTTTTTACTATTTTTTATAGATTTAATTAGTAAGTTTTTAGGCGTAAATTCTTCGTTTATAAATTCTTCAATTAAAACATCATATCCACAAAGCTCTAAAAATTTAGCTCTATATGTATCTGTTAATAAACTTGAAAACTTTTCAAATATAATGGGATTTTTTTTCATAAAATTCATATCATCTGCTATTTTTATATTTTTATAAAATTCATTGTGGCAACAAGGAACTGCTAAAAATGCTTTTGTATCAAGTTCTAGTGCTTTTAAAATAGAATAATCTGTGGCATTATTACAAGCATGCAAACTAAATACTAAATCAATATCTTCTCCTAAAAAATCTTTTATATCCTCATTTAAAAATACCATTTTACCGTATTCTAATTTTTCAGCTAAATTAGTACAATTTTTTATAACATCGGTCTTTAAATCTAAGCCTATTATACTAAAATCTAAATTTGGCCTATACTTTTCTAAATAATAGTAAGTAGCAAAACTTAAATACGACTTACCACAAGCAAAATCTACGATATTTATTTTAGTTTTAATTAAATTATCCTCTAGCATTTTAGAAATAGTGTTATCAATTATTTCTAAATACTTATTTATCTGCCTAAATTTATTATACCCTTTTTTTAAAATCTCATTTTTTTCATTCATTATTCCTAGTTCTTTTAAAAATGGTATATTATCCCCTTGATTTAAAAAGTATTTTTTTTCTTTATTATGAGTTTCTACCTTAGAATCATTATTATTTTCATTCACCTTTAATTTATATGAATTTTTTTTAAGATTTAATATATATTCTTTTTCTTTTGTTCTTATTAAGATTTGTTTGAATTTATATAAGTAATTCTTTACATATTCTACTACTTTTTCTTTTTCTAAGTTTTTGTGATATGCCTTATTATTTTCTATATATTCTAACTGATAAAGTATATCTTGCTTTATAACAAGCTTTCTTATACTTATTTTTTTAATATTACATAGTGAATCCGACATTACTATTTTAATTATGTCGTTATTTAATAATAAGTCTTTTATTTTGACTTCGTCCATTTTTTATCTTTTCTTTCTTTTTTTAGTTTTTTTAGAATGTTCTTCAATAAATACCTTTATTTTTTCTATTTTATCTTTTCTAAAAGTACTTATTAAAACAGGATCTTTTTTTGTATAATAAATATCTAATTTATTTATCATCAATGTTTTTTTACTTTCTATCATTTTTATTCCATCTAAATCAACTTTTCTATTAGAGTAAATTATTTTTTCTTTATCGTAGTAAATTGTATTTACATCATAATTAGTAAGACAGATGAAATAAAACATTACAAGCACAACTATAACATTAGGTGCATCTACTTTTAGATAAAGCAAGTATAATAAGCTAATATCTGTTATTATAGCCCCAACAAATGCTATATAATACATATAATCAGAATGTGATTCTAATTTATACTCTGATAAACCTTTTTTTAAGTCTTCTCTTTTAAACTTATCATAAACATATAGAGAGAAAAATACTAAGTATACAGCTAAAAATACCTTATCTAAAAGGACTGCTGTTTTTAATATATACACAAGTATTAAACCTATTGAAACTAAATCCACTAAAAAAGAAGAATATAATATGCTTTTTTTCATAATTAAGCCTCCTTATATATAAAAAAACCATACGCTAATAAATCGAATAAATTCTACCACTCGTTTCATTATACTTTGACTCAAGTTTAGCTACCCCATAAACCTAGATATCTAGACTTAATGCTGCTTTGTTCCCAACCTGACATGGTTCACCTAATATCTACAATATAGGACTAAACTCTCAACACCATTGCATAAGGCGTCATACTAAAATCACCCTCAAAATTAACATAATCTCCACTAAAGCGGTTTGTGGATTACAAGGCACCGCTAGCTCCCCGATTTGTATGGTACAAATATCTTAACATTTTTTTACATTTTTTTCAAATTTTTTTGGTAAATTTTCTAAATTTATAGTATAATATATTATAAAGTATTAGGAGGAAAAAACATGATTAGATTAACAGGGATTCCTGCATCAGAAGGTATAGGATTAGGTAAAGTTTTAATTTATGATACAGAAAAAGTAGATATAGAAAGCTATAAAGTATCTAATTTACCAGCTGAAGCAGAAATGCTAAAACTTGAAGAAGGAATTGTTAAAACAAAGGCTCAAATCATTACAATTAGAGAAAAAGTTGCAAAAGAAATGGGAGAAAGTAAAGCAGAAATTTTTGATGCTCATTTAGAATTATTAGAAGATGACGATTTACTAGATGAAATCAAAGAAAAAATAACTACTGATGACTACACTGCAGCATATGCTGTTAATGAATGAATAGATGAATACTGCACATTATTATCTCAATTAGAAGACCCTTATTTAAGAGAAAGAGCAGCTGATTTAAAAGATGTTGGAAACCGTTGGGTAAAAAATATATTAGGTATAAAAATAAGTGATTTATCTAATTTAGAACCAAATACAGTAGTAGTTACTTATGATTTAACACCATCAGATACTGCGCAATTAGATCTTAAAAACTGTGCTGGATTTATAACAGAAGTTGGAGGAAAAACAGCCCACTCTGCTATTATGGCAAGATCATTAGAAATTCCTGCAATAGTTGGGGTTAAAGGTATCTTATCTACAGCTAAAGACTCAGAAGAAATAGCGTTTGATGGAGAAGCTGGTGTATTATACTTATCACCAAGCGATGAAATTAAAACTACTTATGCAAAACAAAGAGAAATATTCTTAAAAGAAAAAGAAGAACTTAAAAAATTAAAAGATTTACCTGCTATAACAAAAGATAATCACTTAGTTCATGTTATGGGTAACATAGGTAAACCAGAAGATGTAGATGCTGTATTAGAAGCTGGTGGAGAAGGTATAGGATTATATAGAACAGAATTTCTATTCATGGACTCTGATCATATGCCAACTGAAGAAGAACAATATAGAGCATATAGAGTAGTTGCTGAAAAAATGCATGGAAAACCAGTAACAATAAGAACTATGGATATTGGTGGAGATAAAGAATTACCTTATTTAGACCTTCCAAAAGAAATGAACCCATTCTTAGGATTCCGTGCTATAAGAATATCATTAACACACAAGGATATGTTTAAAACTCAATTAAGAGCTATCTTACGTGCTAGTGCTTATGGACAAATCAAAATAATGTATCCTATGGTTTCATCAATAAACGAAATCAGAAAATCTAATCAAATTTTAGAAGAATGTAAAAAAGAATTAGACGCTATTGGTAAATTATATGATAGAAATATTAAAGTAGGTATCATGGTTGAAACTCCTTCAACTGCAATAGTGGCTTATAAATTTGCAAAAGAAGTTGACTTCTTCTCAATAGGTACTAATGACTTAACACAATACTTCTTAGCAGTAGATAGAGGAAATGAAAAAGTTTCTGCTTTATATAACTCATATAACCCTGCTGTATTAGAAGCAATACAATTAGTAATTGATGCTGCACATGACAGAGGAATTTCTGTTAGTATGTGTGGAGAATTTGCAGGAGACAAACATGCAACTGAAATATTATTAGGTATGGGATTAGATACTTATTCAATGAGTGCAAGCTCAATTCTTGGTATAAAGAAAAATATAATAAATTCAAATTATGAAGAAGCTAAAAAATACAGAGATTTAATTTTAAGTAAAGATACACCAGAAGAAGTATTAGAAGCTTTAAAATAAATAGATAAAACTACTCATTTGAGTAGTTTTTTTATATAAAAAAAGCAACAGAATGGGTTTAAATCCGTTGCGTATAAATTCTTATAAAAATTTATATAAATTATTATCCTAATGCTTTAACTTTAAGAGCTAATCTTGATTTAGTTCTTGAAACTGTATTTGCTTTTAATACACCTTTAGTTACTGCTTTATCTAATTCTTTATATACTGCAGATAATGCTGTTTTTGCTTCGTCGACGTTATTAGCTTCCACAGCTGCTAGTACTTTTTTAACAAAAGTTTTTGTTCTACTCTTTATTGCTTGGTTTCTTAATCTATTTCTTTCACCAGTTACAATTCTTTTTTTAGATGATTTATTGTGTGCCATTTTTCCCTCCTTTTATCCGTTTTTTTTGATACCTAAATATAATAGCATTTTTTTTAATAAAAATCAAATAATTCTATATTCTTTTGAATAATTAGCTACCTAATCAACAAGTCTAACTATCTCTTTTTCTTCACTTAATCTATATAAAATAGACTTAACAGTATTCTTTCATTATAGTTTTTATTTTTTTGTAATTGAATCCGTATACACCGTCTCCAGCACCCAAAAATATATAGTTTTGGGTGTAACTCTAAGCTTTAAATCCCTTTAAATTCTTTATAGTTGTCTTTAATATATCTTCTAAAAATCTAAGTTCTCTATCATTTAAACTATTTATATCATCTGAAATACTACTTAATTTTTCATTAGTTCCTAGTAGTTTTTGATAGCCTCCTATATTTTCTTTAATATATTTTTCTCCAATACCATACATAAGCCAGTCAAAAGAAACATTAAAGTATTTTGAATAACACTTTAATGCTTCTAATGTTATTTTTTGCTTTTTATTTTCCCATTTTGAAATGCTTGATTTATCAAAACCCATATTAAATTCTTTTGTAAAAATATATGCAAGATTATCTAGGGTATAGTTTTGTTCTTTTCTTAATTCTTTAAGTCTGTCTTCTAAACCTATCATATTTTCCCACCTTATATTATATGGCTAAAATATTTAATATTATCTACTAAATCAAATACCTTTGTATTTTTTCTAGGATTTATTATCATTCCATACTCTATATCAAATGATCTTAACATTTGATAATCCCCATCAGAATCTCCAGCTATCAATAATGGCGGATATCCATATCCCAATGATTTTATGGCATCAACTTTCCCTATTCCTCTGGTTATCAGTCCGCATTCATAGCCAGATAAAATATTATCCTCCATTAGTTTATTATTACAAGCTAATACATTTTCTCTTTTTAAATTATATAAATCAGCAGCAACATAAACTTCATATATTATTGAAGCTGAGCATATATATATTTCTATATTATTTTCTTTAAATAAATTAAAAAGCTTTTCTATATATTCCCTTTTTGAAAAATCTTCTTTGTAATAAGTTATAGCTTTTTTTGTTAAGTTATACACTTCATCTTCTGTATAATAACTAAGTAAAAATCCTGTAATATCATCTCTATATTCTCTATAAATTTCATTTACTAAACTAGAAAAATCCCTTTTAATATTTAAATTTTCAATTTTATCTTTAAATTTATCATATTTTTTAAGTCTATTTTTCATTTCATCTAAACCTATTCTAAACTCTTCAAATTCTAATTGATATTTTAAAGTTAATCTTTCTACATCACCTTTTATTATTGTTTCATCACAATCAAAAACAACATAGTTTTTTCTAGTTTTATCCATATTTGATATTATTTTTCTTATTCTTTCCATAACATCCTATCTTATTTTTGCTAAATAATCCTTTTCTAGCTTTTTAACTATCTTATCCATAACAGCATTTATTTCTTTTTCTTCTAGTGTCTTATTATCATCTCTCATTAGAATATTTATTGCAAAACTTTTCTTACCTGATTCTATTCCTTCACCTTCGTAAATATCAAATAGTTCAACTTTTTTAACTAATTTATCTATTCTTTCTACTTGTTTTACAACATCTCCAACTAATACACCTTTATTTACAACGACTGCTAGGTCTCTATTTACTGATTGATATTTGCTTATCTTGTTATATACAAATTTATTTTTCATATATTTTTTTGCTTTATCTAAATCAAATTCAAAATAAAGAATTGATTTCCCTTCAAGATTAAAGTTTTCTAGTAAATCAGGATGAACTTCACCTAAACTAGCTATAACATCTTTTCCCATCAATACATCAATAGATCTACCAGGGTGGAAACTCATATTTTCACTTCTTAATATTCTATATGAATTTAGAGATAATTTTTCCGCTACTTCTTCCATAATACCTTTTATATCATAAAAATCATAAGATGTTTCTTTATTATGTATAGTTTTTTCTTTTGCTCCTGCTAATATTACTCCTAATTTTTTAGTTTCATTATTATTACCATTTTCATTATTAAATACTTTACTTAGTTCAAAAAATCTAATATCTTTAAAACTTCTATTGAAATTATCTTTTGCATTTTTAAGTAAACTATACATTAAAGTATCTCTCATAACTGCAAAATCTTCAGTTATTGGATTAGATATTTCAATTATATTTTTATATTCTCTTTTTATCATTTCATAAGCGTTTTTAGGAATGAAGCTGTAGTTTATAACCTCATTTAGACCAAGAGAATAACAAATGTTTTTAACAAAATAATCTAGCTTGGTTGTATCTACTATTTCTTCTTTTTTAATATCTAATTTAGGTAATACATTTTCTATATTAGCAAAACCATATATTCTTATTATTTCTTCAAAATAGTCTTGTTCATCTAGTAAATCTTGTCTAAATGAAGGAGGTGTTAAAATTAAGCTCTCCCCTTTATCTTCAACTTCAATTTCTAAAGATTTTAGTATTTCTATTACTCTTTCCTTTTCTATTAACTTACCAACAAATCTATTTAATCTTTCAAATGATAATTCTGATGAATTTAATTTGTCATTAACTAATGTAGTATCTTTTATACCTTTTAATACTTTTCCACCAGATATTTCTACAATTATATTAGCTAATCTATCAATTACTGTATTAAAATTATCTTCATCTACACGACGTTCAAATCTGTATGATGATTCGCTTATTATATTGTATTTTCTTGATGTTTTTCTAACACTCATTGAATCAAAGTGTGCTACTTCTAACATTATATTTTTTGTTTCATTTGTTACTGAGTAATCTTTAGATCCCATAACACCTGCTAGAGCTATTGCATTTCCATTTGATGATACAATAATATCATCAGTATCTAGTTCTAAACTCTTATCGTCTAATGTATTTATTTTTTGACCTTTTGTAGCATATTTTACAGAAATATTTTTGTCTATCTTATCTAAATCATATACATGATTAGGTTGTCCTAATTCCATTAAAATATAATTAGAAGCATCTACTATATTATTAACACTTTTCATTCCAATAGCTTCTAATTTTTTAGATAACCACTCTGGGCTTTTTTTAACTTCTACACCTTCTATTATTCTTGTTATAAATCTATGGCTTAATTCACTAGAATCTATTTTAATTTCTGTATCATTTTTCTTATCTATTTCACTTACATCTTTTTTAATTTCCTTTAGAGGAATATTATAATAAGCGCTTAATTCTCTTGCTATTCCTATATATGATAGGCAATCTGGTCTATTTGGTGTTATTTCTAACTCAAATACAACATCATCTTTATCTAATAGTTTATTTAATGGTACTCCTAATTGAGTATCTTCTGGAAATATTATTATTCCATCTGATTCTTCACCAATTCCAAGTTCAGACATAGAACAAAGCATTCCATTTGATTCATATCCTCTTATTTTCCCTTTTTTAATAACAAAATCTTCACCTAATGTTGCACCTATTTGTGCCATTGCAACTATATCACCTTTTTTATGGTTAGGCGCTCCACATATAACTTGAAGTGTTTCTTTTCCATTATCTACTTTTAACACTGTTAAGTGATCTGATTCTGGCATTTTTTCATATTCAACAATTTTTGCTGTTAAAACTTTATTTAAATGCTCATATTTTTTTTCGATTTTTTCAACTTCTTGACCTATCATAGTTAGTGCATTTTCTAGTTCAGATATACTTTTGTCTTTTATTTCTATATATTCATTTAACCAATTTAATGATATTAACATTTTTTCCTCCTAAAATTGCTCTAAAAATCTGATGTCATTTTCATAAAATGCTCTTAAATCATCAATACCATATTTTAACATAGTAACTCTTTCAACACCGATACCAAAAGCAAATCCATGATATTTTTTAGGATCTATTCCTACATTTTCTAAAACCTTAGGATTTACCATTCCACTTCCTAAAATTTCAAGCCATCCTGTGTATTTACATAGTCTACAACCAGATCCATTACATACTCCACATTCAACATCCATTTCAGCGCTAGGCTCTGTAAATGGGAAAAAGTGTGGTCTAAATCTAACTTTTCTATCTTGTCCAAATATTCTTTTAACTATTAACTCTAATACAGCCTTAAAGTTTGAAAATGATACATCTTCTCCTACCATAAGACCTTCTATTTGGTGAAACATTGGTGTGTGAGATACATCATAATCTGGTCTATAAACCTTACCTAATGATATCATTCTAAATGGTGGTTTATTATCATTCATATATCTTATTTGCATAGGCGATGTTTGGGTTCTTAATAAGATATTATCTGAGATATAGAAAGTATCAGTTTTTTCTCTTGATGGGTGAGTTAGTGGTATATTTAATGCATCAAAATTATACTCAACTAATTCAACCTCAGGCCCATCTACTATATCAAATCCCATTTCCATAACTATTTCTTTAACTTCCATTAAAGTCTTAGTTATTGGATGTATAGTCCCTAGTCTATTTATACGACCTTTTAAACTTACATCTATTGTTTCTTCTTGTATTCTTTTTTCTTTTAAGTAGTTTTTTATTTCTTTTGTTTTTGTATCAATTATTTCTTGTATCTTAGCTTTTTCTTCATTTATTACAAGACCTACTTCTTTTCTTTTTTCAGCTTCTAATTTACCCATTTCTTTCATTAGTAAATTAATTTCACTTTTTTTACCAAGTGCTAAGATTCTTATTTCATTTAACTCTTCAAGATTTTTAACTTCATTTAATTTTTCATGAATTTTTTCTGTTAAAATTCTTAATTTTTCTATCATTTTTGCTCCTTATCCAATAAATATTGGTTTTTCTGATGTTTCAATTACTTTTATTCCAGTTTGACCTGTAAGCCTTTCTAAAAATATTGGGTAGTTAAGTCCTCCCATTAAAACTATATCATAGTTAGTTAAATATTTTTCAATAATATTAGCTATATTATTTCCCTTCTCATCTATAATATTACAAATATTTCCAAATCTTTCTGTTAATCTATTTCTATCTTCTACATTTACACGTAGTACATCTATATTATGCTCACCAAATAAATTAAAGTATGAGAAAACTGATTTATTTACCATATATCCACCATCATTTAACATAAGTACTTTTTCAAATGAATATTCAGTTGTTTTTTCATTTAATAATACAAATGGCTTATAGAAGGTTCTTATAATTTTAGTTACTAATGGAGTTAATTCTCCTTCATCTTTAACTACTACCAATAAATCATAAGCTTTCATTTCTTCACTTATTACTTCGTATTTATCACCACTTAATTCATATACCATATCAAAGGAATTATCTAATTTTGTTTTTAATGTTTTATATATTTCTCCTTCAATTTCTCTATATTCGTTTATAGGGATAGCAAAGCTTGAAATATCTCCTTGAAATAGCTCATACTTTTTTATGTCTTTAACATATAAAGCTACAGTTTCAACGTCTTTAAAATATTCTTTTATAGCCTTTGCAAAAGAACTTGCAGATAAAATTTCATTCTCATTGCTTATACAAAATAGGATTCTTTTTCTACTCATTTTCTTTTTCTTCCTCTTCTTCTACTTCCATAGATAATGCAACTGAAGATACATAATCACCTAATCTTGGTTTTATTACAATTACTCCAGATGTATATCTACTTATAGTAGAAATTTGTTTTATTCTTGTTTTTATTAGTGTTCCATCTTTTGTTATAATTAAAACTTCTCTTTCTTCGTCACTATTATCTATTAGTAATGATTCTACAACATCTCCTGTTTTAGCTGATATTTTAAAGTTTTTAACTCCCGTTCCACCTCTTTTTTGAGTTGAATATTCACTTAATTTAGTTCTCTTACCAAACCCAAATGTAGAAACTGTTAATACTTCTAAATTCTTTTCATTTTTAGTTGAATCAATTATACAAGCAGATGATACTTTATCACCTTGTCTTAGTTTTATAGCTTTTACTCCTCCAGCTGTTCTTCCCATACTTCTAACATCAGTTTCTTTAAATCTTATTGCCATTCCTTTTATAGTTGCAACAAAGACTTCATCATCTTTTCCACTAGATAATGCAACAAATACTAATTCATCGTCATCTTTTAGACTAATTGCTATTTTTCCATTTTTATTTATATTCTCAAACATATCTAGTTTTGTTTTTTTAGCAATTCCTAATCTTGTTAAGAAGAATATTTCATCACTCTTATTAGCGTTTGCAACACTTAATATAGCTGAAACATTTTCATCAGCATCAAGGTCTATTATATTTCCAATTAATTTTCCACGAGCTTTACTACTTGCTTCAGGTATTTCATATACTTTTATGTTGTATACCTTTCCTTTATCAGAGAATACTAAAAGTCTATCTAATGTTTTAACTGTATAAATATTTTTAACTTCATCATCTTCTATAGTATTAGTTGAATTAACTCCTACACCACCTCTTTTTTGAAGCTTATATGTATCTGCTGAAACTCTTTTAACATAGCCTTTATTTGTTATTGTAACAACAACTTCTTCTTCTTTTATCAAGTCTTCTATGTCTATATCATTTCTTTTATCTTCAATACTAGTTCTTCTATTATCTGAGTATGTAGTTTTTAATTTTATTACTTCTTCTCTTATAATATCGTATTTTTTTTGGTCAGAATCTAATATTGATTGTAAATCTGTTATTAGTGCTAGTAATTCGTTGTATTCTTGTTCTATTTTTTCACGTTCAAGACCAGTTAATCTTTGCATTCTCATATCTAGTATTGCTTTAGCTTGAAGTTCGCTAAATCCAAATTCACTCATTAATCTTTCTTTAGCTTCACCAGGATCTTTCGATGATCTTAAAAGTGCTATTATTTCATCAATACTATCTAGTGCTATTCTAAACCCTTCTAATATATGAGCTCTTCTTTTTGCTTTTTCTAAATCAAATTCTGTTCTTCTAGTGATTACTTCATATCTGTGTTCTAAGTATTTATTTAATATTTGTTTTAAATTTAATATACGTGGAACATTTTTAACTAAGGCTAGCATAATAATACCAAAAGTTGTTTGTAAATCTGTATATTTATATAGCATATTTAATATCAATTCTGGTTCTTCACCTTTTTTAACACCCACAACTATTCTTATACCATCTCTATCTGATTCGTCTCTTAGTTCACTTATACCTGTAATTTTTTTCTGTCTAACTAAATCTGCAATTTTTTCTATTAACTTTGCTTTATTTACTTGATAAGGAATTTCAGTGATTATTATTTGATTTTTACCGGATTTAGTTTGTTTAATATCAACTTTACCAACTAATTGTATTTTACCACGCCCGGTTTTATATGCATCAATTATTCCTTGACGACCATTTATAATACCACCAGTTGGAAAATCTGGTGCTTTTATATGTTCCATTAGTCCGTCAATTGTAATATTTCTATCATCTATTAAAGCTACTATTCCATCACAAAGTTCTGCTAAATTGTGAGGAGGTATATTTGTAGCCATACCAACAGCTATTCCTGTTGCCCCATTTAATAATAGATTAGGTAATTTTGCTGGTAATACTACCGGTTCGTCTAAAGTTTCATCAAAGTTTTTTCTAAAATCTATTGTATTTTTATTTATATCTTCTAACAATTCATTAGTAACTTTTGACATTCTAGCTTCTGTATAACGCATAGCTGCTGCACTATCACCATCGATTGACCCAAAGTTACCGTGACCATCAATTAACATATATCTTGTATTAAATTCTTGAGCCATTCTAACCATTGAGTTATATACAGCGCTATCTCCATGTGGGTGATATTTACCTAAAACTTCCCCTACGATTCTCGCTGATTTTTTAAATGCTTTATCATAAGTCATACCTAACTCATTCATAGCAAATAGTATTCTTCTGTGAACTGGTTTTAATCCATCTCTAACATCTGGTAAGGCACGGCTTACAATTACACTCATAGAATAGTCTAAATATGAGGCTTTTATTTCGTCTTCTATGAAAATAGGTAGTATTTTATCTTCTACTATATCTTCATTATTCTTATTTTCTATATCTGACATATTATCTCCTATTAAATATCTAAGTTTCTTACATAGTTTGCATGTTCTTCTATAAATTGTCTTCTTGGTTCTACCTTATCTCCCATTAAAATATTGAACATTTTATCCGCATAACTTGCATTTTCTAAACTTACTTTTAGTAAAGTTCTTGTATTAGGATCCATTGTTGTTTCCCATAATTGCTCTGGATTCATTTCTCCTAACCCTTTGTATCTTTGTATACCATATCTTGAATTATTTTCGTCTAATTTTTTAGTTATTTCTTTTAATTCATCATCTGAATATGCATATTTTGTACTATTTCCTGCTTGTACTTTATATAAAGGTGGCTGCGCTATATATACATTTCCATTTTCTATTAATTCTCTTAAATATCTAAAGAAGAATGTTAATAATAATGTTCTAATATGAGCACCATCAACATCGGCATCCGTCATTATTATTATCTTACCGTATTTAAGTTTTTCTATATCAAAGTTTTCACCTATATTAGTTCCAAATGCTGTTACCATTGATTTTATTTCGTTATTTTCTAAAATTTTGTGTAATACTGATTTTTCAACATTTAAAATTTTACCTCTTAAAGGTAAAATAGCTTGGAATTTTCTATCTCTTCCCTGCTTAGCTGAACCACCTGCTGAGTCTCCTTCGACTATGTATATTTCACATTCGTCTGCAATTTTACTAGAGCAATCTGCAAGTTTACCTGGAAGCGATCCTATTTCTAAACCTGTATTTCTTAGAATTGCAGATCTTGCTTTTTTAGCTGCTTCTCTTGCTTTTCTACTAAGAATCATTTTTTCTATAATAGCAGCTGCTTCTTTTGGATAATCTTCTAAGTAAAGTTTTAATTTAGATGAAACTATACTATACACAGCCCCTGTTGCTTCTCCACTTCCTAGTTTTGATTTTGTTTGCGATTCAAACTGTGGTTCTGGGAATTTTATATTTATTACAGAAACTAATCCTTCTCTAACATCGCTTCCTTGTAGGTTTTCATCTTTTTTATCTTTTATTAAATTCATTTGTTTTGCAACATCATTTACAGTTCTAGTTAAAGCGCTTCTAAATCCTTGAACATGTGTCCCACCATCATATGTATTTATATTATTAACAAAAGAATATTCAACAGTTGACTGAGATTGTCCATAAGTTAAGGCAACTTCAACTTCTATATATCTTCTCTCATCTAGCATATATTTATCTTTTATGTATATAACCGGTGTTATCATTTTTTCTTTTTCCATTATTTCTTCAACAAAATCTTTTATTCCACCATCAAACTTAAATTCAGATACCTCTACATCTTCTTCATCAATGTCACGTTCATCTATTAAAACTATTTTAAGCCCTGTATTTAAATAAGCTAATTCTTTTAATCTATCTTCTATAATCGCGTGTTCAAAGAAAATTTTCCCGAAAATTTGTTCGTCTGGTCTAAATTTTATTGTAGTCCCATGTTCATTAGGGTCTGCAACTCCAATTATTTCACAATCAGTCACTGGTTTCCCTCTTGAAAATTCTTGCCTTGCAATTTTACCATCTCTTTTTACCGTAGCAATTAACTGAGAAGATAACGCATTAACAACCGAAATTCCAACTCCATGAAGTCCACCTGAAAATTGATAATTATTATCATTGAATTTTCCTCCAGCATGCAGTACTGTCATTATTACTTCTAAAGTAGGTCTTCCTGTTTTGTGCATATCAATAGGTATTCCACGACCATTATCTGTAACTTCTATATAGTTACCAGGAAGCATTTTTATTGTAATTGTATCACAATATCCAGCTAGAGCTTCATCTATACTGTTATCAACAGTTTCCCATAATAAATGGTGAAGTCCTCTTGATGTCGTTGTTCCTATATACATTCCAGGTCTTTTTCTAACGGCTTCTAATCCCTCTAAGACCATAATGTCTTCTGAACCATATTTTCTCTCTTCCATATCTAATCTCCTATTTTTTATTCTATGTTATTATACCATTTTATTAACTTTTTAGCTAGTTTTTTATAGCTTTGAGAGGGGGTGAAATAAAAAAAAATAAAAATTTTATAAAATTTTGTTGACATACCGCTTTTTTTTTGATAATATATATCTTGTCCTTAAGGGATAGCAAAAAATTGGTATGGGCTCTTCGTCTAGTGGTTAGGACATCGGGTTTTCATCCCGGAAACAGGAGTTCAA
The DNA here is from genome assembly GCF_902505095.1 of Oceanivirga miroungae. Classification (GTDB taxonomy): domain Bacteria; phylum Fusobacteriota; class Fusobacteriia; order Fusobacteriales; family Leptotrichiaceae; genus Oceanivirga; species Oceanivirga miroungae. Next base: position 1,334,335 of record NZ_CABWIB010000001.1, read on the forward strand.
TTCTCCTAGAGCCTACCAAAAATATATAAATGGTCGCATAGCTCAGTTGGGAGAGCACCTGCCTTACAAGCAGGGGGTCACTGGTTCGAGCCCAGTTGTGACCACCATTTATGGAGGTGTAGCTCAGATGGTTAGAGTGCTTGCCTGTCACGCAAGATGTCGCGAGTTCGAGTCTCGTCACTTCCGCCATTATTTTTTATATAATATGCCGCTTTAGCTCATTTGGTAGAGCAACTGACTTGTAATCAGTAGGTGGTTGGTTCGAATCCGACAAGCGGCACCACTGGCGAGATACCCGAGTGGCCAAAGGGAGCAGACTGTAAATCTGCCGGCTCCGCCTTCGAAGGTTCGAATCCTTCTCTCGCCACCATTTTTATGCAAGGAGAACAAATATGGTTAGAAAGCTAAAAGGTACTAAGGCTCCAAATAGCCAAAATGATATAATCCAAAAAGCTAAGATTATGCAAGAAGCTATGTTAGCCGCTCAAGAAGGTTTAAAAGATAAATTTGTTGAAACTAGTCTTGCTGGTGAACAAATAAAAGTTAAAGCTAATGGACAAAAAGAAATAGTTGAATTAAAAATTGGAAAAGACATAATAGAAGAAGCAAAAGATGATACCAAAGAATTAGAAAGTTTAATTTTAACTGCAATAAACGATGTTTTAAGAAAAGCAGAAGAATTAACTGAATCTGAAATGGAAAAAATAACAGGCGGTGTTTCAATACCCGGACTATTTTAATAAATGACACGAAAGTGTCTTTGATGGGCTGTAGCCAAGCGGTAAGGCATCGGACTTTGACTCCGACATGCGTTGGTTCGAATCCAGCCAGCCCAACCATTGAACCAAAAGGTTCTTTTTTTTTGTCTTATTTTTAAAAAAGTGCTAGAATAAAGTATATACAAGGAGGAATAAATTATGGAAAAAGCATTAAACAATTTTTTAGCAGATTTAGCAGTACTTAGTTTAAAAGTTAAAAATTATCACTGGAATGTAAAAGGAAAGGGGTTTTTCTCTATTCACAAAGAACTAGATAATATTTATGAAAATTTAGATGAACAAGTTGACGTAATAGCAGAAAGATTATTAGCATTAGATAAAAGACCTTTATCTACATTTAAATCATTCTTAGAAAACACTAAAATTAAAGAAGGTAAAAACGAAGAAGTAAGTATAGATGTCGTTTTTTCTGATTTAATATCTGATTTTACTTATATGGTATCTGAAGCTAAAGATATTAAAGTAAAAGCAGACGAAGAAAATGATTTTGGAACTTCTGCTCTTTTAGATGAGTTTATATTACAAAGTGAAAAACTATTGTGGATGTTAAAAGCAGCTAGATAAAACTATATTTGACACTATTATAATTTAGTGTTACAATAAATTAATTAAAGAAGGTGTCCCGCTACCTATATCCCAAAGGTGGACCATTAAAGAAGGTGTCCCGCTACCTATATCCCAAAGGTGGACCATTAAAGAAGGTGTCCCGCTACCTATATCCTAAAGGTGGACCATTAAAGTTTATTTAGGGGCAATGCCCCTTTTATTTATATAGGAGTGTTTTATGACAAAAATAATAGATTATAATTTTTATATGGTTGATATAAACTATATTGAATACTTGAATAAGATTGATTCTGAAGTATATTTTAACAATTCTTATAGAAGTAATATCAAACCCTTTGTTGGTATAGTTGTTTTTATTGATGAATATCATTATTTTATCCCTTTGTCCTCAGCAAAGGAAAAACATAAAAATTGGAAAAATGTTTCTAAAGAGCACTTTTTGATTTATGAAATAGTAGAGGGCAATGCGGATATAAATGGTATTAGTAAATCTTATTCAAATGATAAAAGACTTCATATTCTTTCTGTATTAGATATAAAAAAAATGATACCTGTACCAGAAAAACATTACAAAAAAATGGATTTTAAAAATTTTAAAGATTTAAAATACAAAAAACTTCTAGAAAAAGAATATAATTTTTGTCTATCTATAAAGGATAAGTTGGTTGATAAAGTAGAGGAAATTTATAGGGAACAAAAGAAAACTGGTATTATAAGGCTTGCTCATTGTAATTTTAATAAACTTGAATCAGCTATGAAAGAATGGGAAAATTTACAAATTTGACAAAACCTAAAAAAAGTGGTAGTCTTAATTAAATAAAGGTAGAGGTGCAAAATTTAAAAGTAATTTATGGAGTTGGCAAACTATGAAGTAAATGAAAGGAAATTTTGCCGAAATTAAGCTTGTGCAAAAGCTTAGTTGGGTGTATAGATAATATCTATATAACTGTCACTAAAAATTAGTGTTGAGCTATCCTAGTATTTAATTTTTTTTATTTACTGGTAGCTTTCTATCAGTTTTTTTATTTAGGAGGCTAAGATGAGATTAAAAAAATATTTTTTAAGCTTATTACTATTATTTCCAAGTTTTTTAACTTTTTCTAATGATGGTAATAATGAAATTAGAGTAGGTATGGAAGTTGGTTATGCTCCATTTAACTGGTATCAGACTACAGATGATAATGGTGCAATAAAAATCGCTAATGGTTATGCGAATGGATATGATGTGAAAATTGCTAAACTTATTGCAAAAAAACTAGGCAAGGATTTAGTTATTGTTCCTAGTGATTGGGATTCTTTATTAGGTCCAGCACTTAATTCAAATAAAGTAGACTTAGTAATAGCAGGTATGTCACCAACAGAAGAAAGAAAGAAAAGTCTTGATTTTTCAAATTCATACTATGAATCAGATATAATGGTAGTAGTAAATAAAGATGGTAACTATATTAATTCTAAAACAAAAAATGATTTTAAGAATGCTAAAATTACTGCTCAATTAAATACTATGCACTATACATTAATAGATCAATTAAATGGTGTTAATAAACAAGTAGCGATGGAAAATTTCCCAGCAATGCAAGTAGCTCTTAACTCTGGTAAGATTGACGGGTATATTGCAGAAAAGCCAACTGCTATATCAGTTGAATTAAGTAATCCTAATACAACATATATAGAACTTTCTGATGGTGGATTTAACTTTAATAGATCTGAATTTGATGTTGCAATAGCTTTAAAAAAAGGGAATATAGAATTACTTAGTAAGGTGAATGAAGCCCTGTCTGAAATCAGTAAAACTACTCGTGATAAGTTAATGAAAGAAGCTATTAAAACTCAACCAGTAAATGGTGAAGAAAATTTATCATTTACTAAAAGAGTATTATCTATTTTAAAAGACTATGGACCTAAATACTTATTAGGAACATGGACAACAATTTATTTAGCTATTTTTGGAACAGTAGTTGGATCTATTATTGGTCTTATAGTTGCTATTGTAAATAGTGTTGAGATAACTAATAAAAAATCAAAATTCCATAATATATTATTCTATATACTAAAAAAATTAAATTATATATATATTCTTGTATTTAGAGGAACACCTATGATAGTTCAAGCAATGATATTTTACTACGGTTTAGGTCAGATATTTGGAATAAATATATCTCCTATTACAGCAGCTCTTATTATTATTTCAATAAATACAGGAGCTTATGTGTCAGAAATATTCAGAGGTGGCTTGGATTCTATAGATAAAGGACAATATGAAGCGACAAAGGCCTTAGGGTTTACACACAGAAAGGCTATGATATATATTATTATGCCACAAGTTTTAAGAAATGTGCTCCCTTCTATTGGAAATGAATTTATAATAAACATAAAAGATTCGGCTGTATTATTTGCAATAGGGGTAACTGAGCTTTATACAGTATCTAAACAAATATCAGGTACTAACTTTAGATATTATGAAGTATTTATTATTACATGTTTTATTTACTTTATACTTACTACTGTATTTAGTAGATTGCTTCTAATTTTAGAAAAAAAATTACAAGGTGATGATACCTTTGAAATGGTGGGTGAATAAAATGGAAAATATATTAGAAATTAAAGATTTAGTTAAAACTTACGGAAATAGAACTGTATTAGATGGCATTAACTTAACAGTTAAAGAAAAAGAAGTCATAAGTATATTAGGAAGTAGTGGAAGTGGTAAATCAACTTTATTAAGATGTATAAATTTACTAGAAGAACCTACACAGGCAAAAATATATTTTCATAATAAAGACATTATTAAAAACCACACTAAACCAGAAGAATATAGACAAAAAGTAGGTATGGTATTTCAAAACTTTAATCTATTTGATAATCTAACAGTTCTTGATAACTGTACAATATCACCTATTAAAATACTGGGAATTGATAAGGAAAAAGCTACAAAAAAAGCTATACATTACCTTAAAAAAGTTGGTATGGATAGATTTATAAACGCAAGACCAAAACATTTAAGTGGAGGACAAAAACAAAGAGTAGCAATAGCAAGAGCTCTATGTATGGAACCTGAAATTTTACTTTTTGATGAACCAACATCAGCATTAGATCCTGAAATGGTAACTGAAGTTTTAAATACTATGACTGATTTAGCTAAAGATGGTATGACAATGTTAGTGGTTACTCATGAAATGAACTTTGCAAGAGATGTTTCAACAAGAGTAATATTTTTAGACCAAGGTAAAATAATAGAGGATAATAACTCCCACGATTTTTTCTATAATCAGCAAAACGAAAGAATAAAAGAGTTTATAAAATAATTAGCTTATTTAAAAAGTCCTATAGATTTATTCTATAAGACTTTTTTTAATTTTAAAACTACTGTAGTTCCAATATTATTAGTGTTTTCAATGCTTAATCCGTATTCTTCTCCGTAGTAGTACTTAATTCTTCTATCTATGTTTTTCATACCTACTCCACCTAGTTTTAATTTATTTTTATGGCTATTATTTATACCAATCCCATTATCTTTTATTTCAATATATAGGTCTTCTGATCTTTCATAAACATTAATTTCTATTTTACCAACACCATCAATTTCTTTAATACCGTGATATATAGCGTTTTCTACTAAAGGTTGTATTATTATTTTGGGAACCTGACATTCTAAAAGGCTTTTATCTTTGTAATTTATAATATATTCTAATTTATTTTGATATCTTTCCTTTTGAATTTCTAAATAATTTTCGCTATGTTTTAATTCATCTTCTAAACTTATTACTCTTTTACCTTGACTTAAAGAAATTCTAAAAAAGTTTGATAAGTTTTTTGTTATTTTTATAGCTTTTTCGTTATCTTCAAATTCTATCATCCAGATAAGAATATCTAAAGTATTATACAAAAAATGTGGATTTATTTGGGAGTACAATGAATCTATTTCATATTTTTTTAACTGCTTTATTTTATCAATCATGTTATTTATTTCTTGTTTTAAAATTTCAATCTCTGAGAATGTTGTTTCATTTAAAACTATATTTTCTAATCTATCATCCATATTTTGCATAAATCTTTTTAATTCGTCTAAAGACTTTGTTAATCTATCTGAAATTATTTTTGTTATTATCATAACCGAAATTGAGCTAACAATAAACGCAAAGAAAATAATCTTAAATACATTTGATTTTAAATCAAGTATTTTCTCTCCAGAACTTATTCCTAATATTTCTAAGTTAGTCCCTTTTATTTTGCTATTAAAATATATTGCATTTTCTACTTCATTATATCCAAAATGCATATGTTTTATTTTATTTATTACTTTTATATCTGGCTTTTTCTTTTCAATGTCATTAGCAAATATTATATTATTCTTATCATCTACAATATATACTTGACCTTTGTTACCAAGATTTATACTCTTTAAGTATTCATATAGGGCTATATACTGTAAATCTAATAATATTAAAGCTTGTTTATCATCTTCTTTAACATTTTTACTTAGGGATAAAACCCAGCTATCCATACCTTTATAGTGTTTTTCTCTTGTTGGATTTAGTATTACCCCCTCACTAATAGCATCTTTATACCATTTTTTTTCTAGCATATTAAGGCCCATATTTTTGTTATTACCACTACCATTAGATACATTTTTACCATCAGTTGTAACTATAGAAATTTTTTCTATAAATTTATCTTTTTCCTTTATATTATTTAAAATGTTTTTTACTCTATCTTCTCTAACGTCATTTCCTTTTATGTAGTTTCTTACTTCTTTTATTTGTGAGATAAACTCAATTTCTTTTTTTAAATTAGTTATATATAGAGCAATATATTTTGAAGAACTGTCAACTGATGCTTCTAATTTTTCACTTTCTATTTTTATTATCTGTGAATTTAAAAAACTCAGTAGTAATATAGAGCTTACTGTTAATATAAACATACTAGCTAATCCATAATAAATCATCATTCTTGATTTTAGTGTTTTCATTTTTTACCCTTCTTATACTCTTTGGGAGTTAAGTTAAAGAACTTCTTAAATTTAATATTAAAATAGTAAACTGATTCAAAGCCAATTTCACTTGATATTATATAATTTTTTTTATCTGTACTTAGTAATAATAAGGCTGCTTTTTCCATTCTTTTTTTCAGAACATAATCTTGAAAAGGTATTCCATATTCTTTTTTAAACAAAATACTTAAATATCCAGGGCTTAAATGTAATTTTTCAGCAAAGTAGGTTAAATTAAATTCCTTTTTAAAAACATTTTCCTCTAATATATTATCCATTTGTTCTTTATCAGAACTTTTACTAGCTTCAACAGTTATTTTCTCGATTTTTTTATTTTTCTTTATTATTTCTGCTTTATCTATTAGCCTTTTTGTCATCTCTAAAATATCATTTTTTGTTGTTGGTTTTAAAATATAGTCATCAACTCCTATTTTAATAGCTTCTCTCATGTAATCAAAATAGTCATATCCAGATATTACACCTATCATAATATCTTTATCTATTTCTTTTAGCTCTTTTGATAATTCTAAACCATTTTTTTTAGGCATGTT
>NZ_CABWIB010000002.1 GCF_902505095.1 Oceanivirga miroungae
AAATCAATAATGTATTGGGCAGATGGAGATATAGAGGAAAAAAATTATGTAAATGGAGTAAAAGAAGGTAAATCAATATTTTATTGGTCAAATGGAGATAGAGAAGAAAGAAATTATGTAAATGGGAAGAAAGAAGGAAAAGCAACATATTATCAGGTAAATGGAAATATAGAGGAAAGCATATATAAAAATGGTGAAAGAATAAAATAAAAATATATTTAAATTAAGCAGAAAGATTTCTGCTTTTTTTGTTGACGTTATATTTAAATTACGGTACAATATATGTGTAATAAAAACTGTATTGATAATATAACGCCACTATAACTATGTTAGTGAGGTAGGGGTTTTTAATTTTTAAATAATATATAATAGGAGTTATATGAAAGAAATAAAATATAAAAATATTGATAGAAAAATAGAATTATTTAATTATAAAAATAATATAATTAAATATAATAATAAAGTAAATTATGAAGAAATAGGTTTAGAAGAATTTTTTATCAAAGTATTTAGTAGAAATAATGAATTACCTTTTGAAGATAAAAGAGTTAAAGGAGAAGACTATACAAAAGGAAAGTATAATGCAATATGTGTAGAGATAGGTGCTTATACTAAAAAAATTAAAGATAAAGGTGAAGAAAAAGAAGTTAGTTGTAGTAATAATTATATAATTACTAATGATTTAGAAATTTTAGGCGATTTTTATGATGCTAATTTTGTTATTACAAGTCCAATTACTTATATTGGAAGAACTAGAAATTCAAATAATTCTAGAACTTGTTATGGTTTAGCTTTTGATGTAGATGGAGTTGAAAAACAACAAATAGAAGATATATTACATCAAATGAAAACAGGTTTTATCCCAACAGCTAATATTATTGTAAATAGTGGTAATGGAGTACATTTATATTATTTATTTGATAAACCAATTTCTTTATTTGAGAATATAAAATATTTACTTAAAGATTTTAAATATCAATTAACTGATATTATTTGGAATAGTTATACTTCTAATATAAAAACCAAGCAATTTCAAGGTATATTTCAAGGTTTTAGATTGCCTGATACCAAAACTAAATTTGGAGAAAAAGTACAAGCATTTGCAACAAATAGAAAATATTATACAGTATCAGAATTAAATGGATTTATAAAAGACCCTAAAAAAAGATTAAAAGAAGATGAGATACATATTATTGAAAATGCAATTTATAAAAGAAAAAAATTAAGTTTAAAGGAAGCAAAAGAAAAATATCCTGATTGGTACGAAAGAAGAATTGTGAAAGGTCAAAAAAAAGGAACCTGGCATATAAAAAGGGATTTATATGATTGGTGGCTTCGTAAATGTTATAGTGAAGAAATCAGAGAAGGACATAGATATTTCACTTTAATGGCTTTGTCTATGTATGCTTTAAAATGTAATATATCAGAAGAAGAATTATTAAATGATGCGTATAAATTATTAGAAAAAATGGAAAGTCTTACAACTAATGAAGATAATCATTTTACAGAAGATGATATAAAAGATTCATTAGCAGCCTTTAAAGAAAATTATAGGACATTTCCAAGAAAAGATATAGAAAAATTAACAGGAGTATTAATACCAGCAAACAAAAGAAATGGAAGAAAACAAGAAATACATTTAAAAGGGGCTAGAATGCTACAAGAATTAGATGATCCAAATTCAAATTGGAGAAATAAAGAAGGTAGACCCAAAGGGGCAAAAGATAAAAAGCCTAGAAAAAATAAAAAAGATATAATACAACAATGGAAAATTAAAAATCCAAATGGAAATAAATATCAATGCGAAAAAGAATTGGGAATTTCACGACATACAGTTATAAAATGGTGGTAAAATAAAAAAAATAGAGGTATAATATTATAAAATAATGTGAAATTTACGAAATTTAAGAAATTTATTTTCAGATAGGAGTGAAATTAAAATGAAAAATATGAAAAATTTATTACCTATAAAAGAGTATGCTAATAGTCTTGGAGTATCTACAAATACTGTAAAAAATTGGGCTAATGAAGGTAATGCTAATTTTGAACTTATAAAAGTAGGGTCAAGAAATTATGTGAAATTACATGAAATGAAAACTGAAATATCTGAAAATAATAATGTAATATATGAAAGATTACTTGCAGAAAAAGAAATAGAAATTCAAAGATTAAATTCAGAATTACAAGGTAAGTCTTATGAAATAAAGGGTTTAGAAAAACAAATAGAAAATTTATTACGTGAAAATTCTGAAAAACAAACTATAATAATAGGTATGCAACAACAAATGACAGCTATGACTCAAAATAATACATTATTATTAGAAACTTCAAAAGAGCAAAAGAAAAGAAAAAAATTTTTAGGTATATTTTAAAGGAGATTAACTATGTATAAAGGTTATAAAATATATGAAGTTAAGGATGAAAAAGGGAATATAAAGTATGCTACTGATGATTTTAAACTTTTTGAAGATATTTCTGAATTAGAAAGGCATATTGATTTTCTTTTAGGAAAAGAATATAATATTGAAGAGTATTATAATATATTACATAAAGTTGAAGATTATGAATTATTTGATTTTAAATTAAATAATGAATATATAAAGAATAAAATATTAAAAGAGAATATAGATGTTATTAGAAATATTTTTATTAAGAATAATTTGTCAGAAATTAGTTTGAAATTAACTAACTATCTATATTGTGATAATACAACAATAAATGATAAGAAGATAGAATATTATAGTGTTAAATATAATGATAATATTTATTATTTACTAGTTAATGAAGAAGGTGATATATTAGGATATGAATTTGATAATTATTTTGGAATTAGAAAAGAATTGAATGAATTTATAAGTTTAAGAATAAATGATAAATAAATTAAGAAAGGGGTAGATTAAATGTATGATATTTTATACAATGATAATAGGGAAATAAAGGGGTATTTAACTTATGATGGAATGTTTTTTTTAGATGAAATAGAAGCTAAATTATATATAGAAAACTTAGAAAAATTAAAAGATAAGTTTAGTATTCAATATAATAGATTAGTTAATAAAGTAGAAGTAATATATATTTATAATGAAGAAGGGTATATTAATATAAAAGATATAGAAGATATAAAAGATATAGAAGATATAGAAGATATAGAAGATATAGAAGATATAGAAGATGTAGATGATATAGAAATATCAAATGAAGAAAGCTATACAATATGATAAGCAGATTAATTTCTGCTTTTAATTTTAGAGATAATTATGTCTCATAGGCACGTTATGGGACAAGACTACAAAACTGCGTTTTTTCGCTTATGTCCCCAACGTGCAAAGGGCTATGCCCCTTGACCCTTTTTCATAATTTTCCAAAATAATTTTTTATAATCTAGGCATCCCTAGAATAAAAAATATTTTTTCAAATTATGAATTGGTGTAGAGTTAAATTTTAAGTTTTTGCTAGACTTAATTTTATCTATACACCAAGTGCTGCCTTTGGCAGTTCCCCATTTCTAAAATTTTATAAATAAAATTTTAAAATGTGGTTATATATATTTTTTTTTAATTAAAATATATTGAAAAGAAAATAAATAAAAGGTATAATTGTAATATAAATATTACAGAAAGAAGGAGATAAAAATGGCAGTATTATCATTAAGATTAGAGGAAGAAGATTTAAAATTAGTAAAAGAATATACTAAAATAAATAATATAAATATGTCATCGTTTGTCAGAAGTTTGATTTTAGATAAAATATACGATGATATTGATGAAGTAGAAGAAAAGAGAATTTATAAAGTTTGGCAAGATAGTAAAAATCAAAAAAAATATTCAGCAGAATCAGTGTTTGAAGAATTAGGAATATAATGGAAAAAAAATATATAGTTGAATTTACAGAAGATTCCAAAAAGAATTTAAAAAAATTAGATAAATATCAAGCTAAACTTATAAAAAAATGGATTATTGAAAATTTAATATATACAACTAATCCGCGTAGAAATGGAAAGGCTTTAAAAGGGACTTTAACAGGATTATGGAGATATAGAGTTGGAGATTATAGGATTATTTGTGAAATTCAAGATTATAAATTAATAATAGTTATCCTTGAAATAGGGCATAGGAAAGAGATATATAAAAAATAAGGATTAAAATTATATCCTTTATTTTTTTATAAAAAAATAGAGTAGTCAACTCTATTGCCATTTTTTGAAATGCTTAATTTATTTATCAAAACTAGTTTTGTAATTGTATTATATACAAAAAAAAACAAAAAATTCAATAGAATATTATAATATGATTTTAGTTGTTTTAAAAAAAGAGAGGTGGTTAGCCTCTCTAAAAAATTCTTTTCATTACATACTTATTTGTGCGAACACTATAAATATAATTATGAAAATCATTATTTTTATTATGAAACGATACATTGTTTTTTCACCTCCTTTTCAGAAAGGAAAAAATAATGGCATAGTTATTATATCATAACTGATATAAAAAAAAATAGAGTGACCAACTCTATTTATATGCCATTATGCATCGTTTCATTTTTCTAAACCTGTTTAGTAATTATATTATATACCAAAAAATAAAAAAAATCAATAGGAGATGATAATATGGCAGTTGGAAATGTAAAACGTCAAAATTATTGACCCCTAAAAAGTGCATTTTAAAATCAAAATTATGACCCCTTTTTGGGGGGAGAAAATTTATATCAAAATATACAAATGAGTCAATTGAACATGACTCATTTTTTTCTTTTTTTAGTTAATTCATCAAATAAATTTTTAAAGAATTTTCTCCATGGATGATCTGCTGGAGGGATATATTTTTCTTTTTCTTTAGGTTCTTCTTCCTTCTTTTCATTAAAGTTCTTTGAAAATTCTTCATAATCTTCAATTTCAACAAGGTCATAAATTTGATTTTCAAGTAATATATGTAATGTGTCAACAAGTGATTTTACTACAACTACCTTTGTTTTATTGTACAAATACATCTTTTCACCATTATGTTTTAACGGAATATATTTTTTCTTTTCATAAGATATGCAATGGCCCGAAACTATTCTTTGGTTAAATACAGATAATATTTTATTTAGTTTATCCTCATTATATTCTTGATTTACGAACCGATTTCCTATATCATCTAATTTAGAAAGAAGCTTTGAATTGTAATCTTTTAAAAATCCTGCAAGATAATTATTAGCTTCATCAATAGTCTTAATTCCATAAAAATTAAGTTCTGATGCTAGTCTAGATTGCAATGTTTTAAAGCATCTTTCTACAGTTCCTTTTGCTTGTGCTACTGAAGTAGTAACTAAATCAATTCCTAAGAAATTACACATAATTGCAAAATTAGTTTTCTTTTCAGAATCTTCATTGTACTTAAATACAGTTCTATTATCAGCTTTTAATTGATAAGGTATGCCGTAGTTAATGAGTACCTGTTTAAATGCTGTATAATAGCCTTTAAGCGTTTCTTGCTCTTCAAAATGTGCACCTAGTATTATTGATGTAGCTTTATCCACAAAAATGTGTAAGGCTGCTTTTTTGTTATTAAACCATAAATGAATAGAAGCATCAGTTTCAACAATTTCACCAAAATATTTTGGAGCAGAAACGTAAGGATGTGCATATTTAGCACATAATTCATGTTTAAACGATATTTCTTTATCACTAAGTTCGCTTATATTTTCATTAACACCTTTATTATCAACATCACTTCTTTTATATGATCTTAAAGTCTGCTTTCTTGATTCAGGACTTGTAATTTTTCTCTTTTTAAATATTCTTAAAAGTGTTGGATAAGATATATTGTATCCCATTTGATTAATTACAAAGTGTTCATAAAAATGTTTAAAATTAAATGAAGAAGCATGCTCTATGTAAAATGTAATGATGATATTTTCTTCATCTTCAGTTAAAGCTCTTTTACGACCTACTTGTTTAGATATATTAGGCTTATCATCTTTAATACTTCTTTTAATTCTTTTAATAGTTGATTTAGAAAGATTAGTAATTCTTTCAATATCTTTAAGTTTTCTTCCTTTTAAAATCAAATCTTTAGCAAAAGCTTTAGCTCTTTTTCTTTCTTCTGTTGTCATTAATTAAAACCTCCAATACATAAAAAAGAACCACAATATTAATGGTTCATAATTTTTAAATTCTAATACAATTTTATACTATTATTAAATAGATGCAATGCCTTTTAAAAAGGATTACAAAAAGGGGTCATAATTTTGATTTTGAAAAAGGGGTCAATAATTTTGACGTTTTACATAGGAGATGATAATATGGCAGTTGGAAAACAAATTAAAACATTTTCTAATTTTAAAACTCAAAGTAGTAAAAATTCAGGAACTAAAAATTCTGTATCTAATATTGCTAATGAGTATGAAAGAATAGGAGAACAAAAGAATAAAGATATAAATCATAATTTATCTAGTGAAAATTTAATATTAAAAAAATTTGATATTAAAGAATATGAAAAAATAATAGAAAATACTGATTATAACTTAAATAGTAAAAATAGTAAGTATGAAGATATATATTCAACAACACCAACTATACAAGCAACTAATTTTGTAAATTTAGGGGGTATCAATTTAACTTTTTTAATGGAAAAAGATGAGTGGGTAGAATATTATAAAGACCTTTCAGATTTTATTAAAGATTATATGGGAGATAGTTTTATTACATTAAGCGAAGTAATACAATTTGATGAGTTTACTCCACATTTACAACTTATGGGAATTTTTAGAAGTGAAGTATCTAATGAAACACTAGCCAATAAAAATTTAGAAGAAGATCCTAAATTATTTGAAGAAATATCTAGAAAACAATTTACTAGGTATAATAATAAATTAAAAGGGACTGATGATTATGTAGACCCTAAAAATAAAAAAGAGTATAAGGAAGCTAAAATTAAATGGGTAGAAGAAAATAAGGAGAATATAATTAAAAATTATAAGCCTAGAAATAAAACGACTGAAAAGAAATATGCTTATATAAGAAATGATAATCCATTTGCTATTAAAAAAAATTCATATAAAGATTATCAAAATAAATTATATGAATTTAATAAAGAACATAAATTTATAAAAAAATTATGTGAAAAAGCTACTGAAATAAGAGGCGAAGAAGTATTATTTGTAAAAAATAGTACAGAGCCTGTTTACGATGGAAAATCTAAAAATCATTATGAGATTAAAGAAACCATTGAGAGAGAAAACAAGGAAATAGAATATAAAATACAAAATGGTATAGATTTAACTGAAAATGAAGTATATAGATACATTAGAAAACAAAATAGAGAAAAATTAAAACAAGAATTTTTAGAATTAGATAGAGATACTTGGAAAAATAAATTTAAAGAGCCACAGAATCCCCAATACGACTTCAATTTGAAGTTAAGCAATGATTATATCAAAATTGCAAAAGAAATCGCCTATAAGCCGTATATAGAGCTAGAAAGCCAAAAAGAAGAGATTAATAAAGATATAAATAACTTAAAAACTGAAAAAAAACAAAAAAGTATAGAACTAGAAGATATAAAAAAAGAAACTTATGATTTTTATAAATATACTGATACTAATTTAATTAGAGAAAGTAAAAATATATTGGACAATATAGAACCACAAAAGACAATGCTAGGTAAATTGACAGGTAATTATATTTTAACAGGAGAACAAAAAGATAAAATATATAACATAGTACAAACTAGATTATATACTAATGATGATTTAATTAAAGCTAATAGAAGTTATAAAAATAAAAAAGATAAGGAATTAGAAGAATATAAAACTCAATATAGAGATAGAAAAGATAAAGAAGTAAAAGATTTACTTGAAAATATATCGGATCAATTAAATGATTATTCTAAAAAAATATTTGGAATTTCATTTAATATAGATTTATATAGCCAAAGAAATGATATTGTATATAATGTACTAAATAATTATTCAATGAACTATGAACTTTCTGAAAAAACTAGGTTAGAAGAATTAAGTAAAAATTTAGAAGTTAAAGAAAATGAGTTAAATTTGGAAAAAGAAAATTTTGAAAATACAAAAGAAACACTCACTTTAGAAAATAAAAATATTAAAGAGAATTTAGAAGAATTATCAGATACAAAAGCAGAATTAATAGCTAAAAATAAATTAAATGAATATATTGAAAATTTTAAATTAAATGAAAGTAATAATATAAAAGAAAATTTATTATCTGAAATCAAATTATCAGAAGATGAAAAAAATAATCAAAAGGATAAATTAAAAAGAGAAGTAAAGTTATATAAATTTGAAATATTAGAGAAAAAGAGTGAATTGTTAAGTGATATTAAGATTACAGATAAAGATATAAATAAGAGAAAAAAATATTTAAGAAGTAATGTTAAATTAGATGATGATGAGATTAAAGGCATAAAAAATGAGTTATCTAGTAAAATCACATTGAGTGATATAGATATAGAAGATTATAAAAATAAATTATTAGAAGAAGTTAAAGAAGAATATATAAATGAATTAAAAACTGAAAATAAAGAGCTATTAGAAATATCAAAAGAAATAGGTATTGTAGATAATACTATTAAAGAAATTAAAGATATAAAAGAATTAATAGCTATAAAAAAAGATGCAGAAGAATTAGTAATAGATAATTTTATAGAAAGTTATTATGATATATTAGAGATAGCTAAAATCTATGAAGATGATGAAATATATAATGAATTATCTAATGTAAGTATGAATACAGTAGATTCTGCTTTTGAAATTAAGGTTGATACTGAAAAAATGAAGTATGAAGAAGAATTAAAAGAATATGGTAAAGAAAATATAAGTTTAATTAGTTTTGTCACTATGAATGTAATGAAAGTTGTTGCTGAAGTGCAAACAATAATGAAAAATAGTAAAGATATTATAAATGATATATTTAGTTTTAAAAAATAAAAATGATAAAATAAAATTTATTTTTAAAATTTGTTGATTTTTGTTGTTTTAAAAGTATAATAAATTTAGAAATTAAAAAAAGAAAAGGAGAAATAAATTATGAAAAAATTTATATTAGGAATAGCAGCATTAGTATCAATAGGAGCATTTGCAGCAGGGTATGATAATGCATATGATACAATACCCACAGGTGATTTATCAACTTTTGAAAAAATAGATGTAGAAATATATAACCCATTATTAGATGGAGTCACATTAGTAAATGGGGATGGTACAGGTATAGATAAAGAAATATATCAATTAAAAGGTAAATTTTTAATACCTAAAGAAATAGCTAATAAAAAAACAATAGTATTTTCGGATAAAATTTCCAACAAAGATGAGTTAGATTTATCTAGATACGAAGGTAAAGAAGGAACCGATGGTATGACAGATGGATTTGGGTTTGTTGTAGGTAGACCAGATTTAGGAAAAGGGGAAGAACTTAACAATACTCCATTATTTATGTATGTATATGATGTAGAAACTAAAAAAGTATATAATGTATATACCGAAAATGGAGAAAGAGGTGTATATAGACAAGTTATTTCAGAAAATGTAGATGAATTAACTCCAGAAATACTAAAGAAAGATGATTTCAAATTTGGTGATGGATATGTTGAAGCAAAAGACTTATATAAATTTAATATAGGGGAAATCAAAGCAAAAGATGATACAAAAGATGCTACACCAGAATTAGATAGAGCAAGACATGGTGTCACAGGGGAAACTGTATATAATTATTTAGAAAAACAAAATAAAGAAATAAAAAAATATATAGATAGAGAAGTAAAAAGAGAAGTTGAAAAATATATAAAAGAATTTATGAAAAATAAATAAAAAAGGAGAAATTTATGAAAAAAATTTTTAAAGTAATTATAGGGATATTATTTATATCTAATATAGGGTTTTCTGAAATTAAATTAGAACAATATCCTGATGGAGATAGAGAAAAAGTTAATTATGTAAATGGTACAAAAGAAGGGAAAGCAACATATTATTGGGCAGATGGAGATATAGAAGAAAGAAATTATGTAAATGGTGTGATACAAGGAGAATTCATAATACATAGAACTGATGGACAGGAACAAAAAGGAAAATATGTAAATGGTGTAATAGAAGGTAAAGTAATATCTTATTGGCCTAATGGAGATAAAGAAGAAATGACAGCTGCTAATAATGTAATAGAAGGTAAATCAATAATGTATTGGGCAGATGGAGATAGAGAAGAAAGAAATTATAGAAATAATAAATTAGAAGGTAAATCAATAATGTATTGGGCAGATGGAGATAGAGAAGAAAGAAATTATGTAAATGGAGTAAAAGAAGGTAAATCAATATTTTATTGGTCAAATGGAGATAGAGAAGAAAGAAATTATAGAAATAATAAAGTAGAAGGGAAAGCAACATATTATTGGGCTGATGGAAGTAGAGAAGAAAGAAATTATGTAAACGGTGTAAAAGAAGGT
>NZ_CABWIB010000003.1 GCF_902505095.1 Oceanivirga miroungae
TAAATTATCTGATAGTCTTACTACTAATCCATTTGCAGATTGAGTTGTATCTTTTTCAACTGATATATTTCCTTTTGCTGACGAAGTTAAAGTTCCTGTAGTTCCTTCACCTTTAATAGTTAACTCCTCTCCCAGTTTTCTTGATACAGCATCGCCTGCATTTCCTTTAAATGTTATTGTTTTTCCATCTATTTGTGTTTTTGTATAAACATCTGCTTTATTTGCTTTCCCATTAAGATCATCTTTAGTTGCAAAACTTGAGCTATCAAAATCAATCTCAACTGTATTACTATCTTTAGCAACAGTTGTTATTTTACTATTCTCTTTTCCTTTTATTACTAAAGTGTTATCTTTTAGATTTAGTGTTTCATTTTGTTTACCATCTTGTGTTCTAGTTTCATTACCCTTAAATTTAAGTTTTACTGCACCCGCTTGTATTTTCTTTAATTGTGCAACGTTAACAGCATCAGTGTCATTACGACCTGCTGCTACATTTGTTATTCTTCTTGTTATATTTTGTTCTTCATTACCAACTGAGAATTCTCCACCTGTTGGAACCCATACTTTTGCCTCTGCCTTATCCTTAGAATTAATTAAACTATGGAATTGATGTTTATCTTGATCAGGTGTTACAGTTTGATCATAGCCTGTATATTGATATTCTTTTTGATCATTGATATAAGTTGTAGAACCATATTTAGCAACTGACCCACTACCTATTGCTACCGCATCTGGACCTTTAACTTTTGTATCTTTACCTATAGCTATACCATTTGTTTCCACTACATTCTCACTATCTTTATCATAAGAATGTGTCCCTATTACTATTGCGTCCGGCATACTATCACCTACTGTGATATTTCTACCTATAACTACTGAACCATTAGATTCTTTTCCTATTTGGTTATTATATCCTAGACCCACAGCTTCATCTGATGCTATAGCAGAGCTTTGATAATTTCTACCATTTTTATTTTCTCTCTTACCAACATAAACAGATTTTTGTCCTGTAACTGCAACGTGTGATCCTATTGCAACAGAAAATTCACCTGTTTCTTTATCAGTACCAGCTGCCACATGAGATGTAGCTCCTTTACCAGTTGAAGCATAATGTCCTATTGCTATTGACCTTGCTCCTGCTGCTCTTGCTTCTTTTGAACCTGCAAATGCTTCTTGTCCACTAGCAATAGATTTTACACCTATTGCTGCTGCCTCTTCACCAATTGAAGCTGAACTAACACCTAATGCTAATGAACCCTTGTCAGTTGCTATCGAGTGTGCTCCTATTGCTATTGATCCATTTCCTTTTGCACGAGTTCTGGCATATTTATCAGGAGTAGCTTCATTGGTAGTCAACTTATATTTACCAAGTACAGTATCATTTAACACCTCATTATACCCATCTGCATCATCAGACCCTATGGCTATTGCTCCTTTTCCAGTAACGTCTGTGTCGTTACCTATTGCAACTGATTGTTGTTCTAATGCCTTTACTCCTGATCCTATAGCTAGTGATGATTGTTCTTTTACATACGCTCCATTTCCTAGTGCTATTGATGATGGTGCATTTGTGTTATAAATAATATTAGCCTCATTATCTAATTTACCTTCTCCTGTACCTGCTTGTAGATTTTTATTAATATAGTATTTTCCACCTACTTGTGCTTCTGAACCTATTGCTATTGAATTGTTAGATTGATTAGATGCAGTAACATTTAATGTGTTTTTATTATTTGAAGTATCTCTAGTATAATTAAGATTTCCTATTCTACTTCCTTTACCTATTACTATAGATGAATCACCATTAGATACTGTATTAGAACCTAGAGCTATTGCTCCATCAGCTAAAGTTTGTGCTCCAACCCCTATACCAATATTATTAGCCGATCCTGTAATTGAGTTATTACCTAATGAAATACTTGAGTATCCTATTGATAGAGAGCTATTACCTATTGCAATTGCATTTGGTGTTAAAGAATATGTATTAATATAGATTTCGTCAGTTTGGTTTTCAATTTTTTTACTTATTGTTAATCTACTTGTGTCATTAGGATCACTTTTCCACCCAACTTGTGCATTATTCCCTAAAGCAATTGAATTAGCTGAATTTGGTGATGTAACTGCATTAAATCCTGCTGCTATTGAATCAGTTCCTAATGCTCTATTATTTTCTATATTTGAAAATTCTTTTAGTGATAATTCTTCTGAATTTAAAACACCATGTCCACTCTTATCATCCAATTTATTAATTGCTTCTTGCTTAGCTAACTCTAATTTATCTTTAAATTTTTTAAAATCAAAACTTCCATTTTGTAATTTAAATTCTCCATTTTGATTTTTTTGTGCTTTATCTACTTCCTCTTTCACATTATTATATTTTGTTATAAGTCCATTAAAAGTTATATATTTTCCTTCAATTTCACTTACTTTTTTATCTACTTCATCAGTAATTGATTTTGGAATAGTATCACCTGCAGCTTGTTTAGCTAATATTGTTAGTTGTTGTTCTTTTAATTTAACATAATCTTTATAGGCTGCTTCTTTTTTTATTGCAGCAACTGAGCTCTTAGATAGTTCTCCAGTTGTATTCACTGAGTAATATTTAACTCCTGAATCTTCACTATCACCTACAGCTAAATCTAATCTATCCTCTAATGATTTTAATTGAGCAACGTTTACAGCATCTGTATCATATGCACCACTTGCCACATTTATTATTCTTCTTTCTGCTCCAGATTTACCTATTGATAAAACTCCAACTCTACTTGAAGCCGGTATAGTATATGAACCTCTTGCTATCCAACCATCTTTATTTAATCCCTCTTGCTTACCAGGAGTATCTCCACCAGGATAGTCTGTTTCTGATAAATAACCTAAGGCAACTGAATTAGCCATATTTACTTTAGATTCTGCCCCAACTGCAGTTGCTTGTGATTTGTTAACACTAACACCAAACCCAATACCTAAAGAGTTTTTAATTCTTTCTGAATATTCTATACGTCCATCTTTTGCAACTATATTTCCACCAACAGATGTTCCAACTCCTAATGCTAGTGAGTTTTCACCATAAACACTTGTCCCTGTACCAATTGAAACAGAGTTCTTAGCTAAAACAGATGATCCTACCCCTATTGCAACTGAGTTATCTGCATCTTTTTCAATTAATGATAAAGTACCTAAGGCAACTGAGTTATTACCTTCGTTATATACTGCAGTACCTCCTGCAAATGAGTTATTTCCAGTATTATATACATAGTACCCAATTGAAGTAGCGTGATCTCCTACATTTTTAGTTTCCTTAACCTCTCTTTTACCAACATTAGAATCTGGGGTATACTCTTCAAATTTAGGAGCTTTTATCATTACATAATTACCACTTCCATTTTCCTGATAAATGTAGTCTGAACCTTTCTTATCATATGTTTTATTATTCAATGGCTTCTGTATTTTCTCATAATTACCATCTATTTCACTTAAACTATGAATTTGTTTTGCACCAACATGGGCTATACCTGGTCTACCTAAATAAGCACTATCATAATTAGTATTCTTTATTTTTACATATTGACCATTTATACTTGGTTCATATTTAATTTCTGTAGCACCAGTATGTGTTTGTCTAGTCTTTCTAGTATATCTATTACCATTTACAGGTTTTTGCTTAAGTTTAAATTCCCCATCTTTAACCTTAATATATTGTCCATTTTTGTTAGGCTTATATTCATCTTTATCTTTTTCGTATTTCTTTTGACTAATTGTTCCAGCTTCATATGATAGATATACCTTGTCTTTTTTTTCTAAATCAGAGAAATTCAAATCATTTTTTATTGTATTTTTTAAGTCTTCATTATTTGAATTAAAATTACTATTTCCAGTTATAATATTATTAACTATAGAGTCAACATCGCTAGTTAATAAGGTATTATTACTTCCTATTTGTGGATTATAATCTGAAATGCTAACTTTTCTTGAATCATTAATATTACTTATAGCTTTCTCACCACCATTTTCTAAATAGTAGTTAAACTTTCTTCTAAAATTTAAGGCTTGCCTATCATTTAAATCAGCATTTGATAATACACTTTCCCCAATTGCAACTGAACCTTCTCCAGCTCCAATAGATCCTCTACCAACTGCTAATGCTCCAATCTGTGTAGCTTCCGATTTATTACCAATTGCTAACGTTTGTTCAGCAAATACGTGTGCTTCTTCCCCAAGTGCTGTAGCACCACTAGCTTTTTCTGAAGCAAATGATCTTAATCCAATTGTTGTTGATTTTTCAGCTAATGAAAATGAAAGAGTCCCTAATGATGTTGACCCATTACCTGCAGCAACTGTTCTTGACCCTATTGCTATTGAACCCGTACCTTTTGCATATGTTGGAGAATATATTCTATTATCAACTTTATAATTATATCCTCCACCTTCATTAAATTTATAGTCACTAGTATCTTTTTTATTTTTTTGATATGAAACCATAAATTTTCTACGAAATCCATCTGAATTATCAGTATTTTTCTCATTCCAGTTAAAGAAATGAGTAACTCCAGTTACTTTTCCATTATATTTATCCTTATCCTGATATATACTTGTTATAATATCATCAGGTAGTACATCTTTATATATAGTTGATATATCATCACTACCTATTGCTATAGAGCTGTTTCCTCCAGCAAATACATCTGCTCCTAATGCTACTGATTGTGCTGTAGCACCTGTATTATTCCCAATACTTGTTGCTTGACCCTCATCTGCAGTTGCATTAAATCCTATTGCAGTTGCTCTTCCACTAGCAACAGAGTGTGATCCTACTACTGTACCATTATCCCCATGTATTTGAGATGAATATCCAATAGCTACTGATTTTTCTGCATATTGTTTTGTAAAACTAATTTGGCTCCCTAAAGCAACACTATCTTTAGCGCCATTTAAAGCACCTATATTGTTACCAAGTCCTACATTATTGTTAGAGAAGTTATAAGCTACTAATTTTGTTGCAACCTTACCGGCATATAATTCCCCAGTTGAACCACCTGTATTAGACGATATATACTCCCACCCAAAACTCACCGAACTCATTCCAATAAGTCCAGCCATTAAGAATGCTATTACCGTTTGGTCATTTATACTTATTTTCTTCTTAAAAGATCTTTTAAGCCATCTTTTTAGTTCTTCTTTATTAAATCTATCCATCTATTTCTCCAATCCTACATTTATTCCTAATTCTTTATATAAGCCATTTTGATTTAAACTTAATAGATATGTATTTATGTATGCATCTTTTAATTGTCTATCAGTTGCACTAATTTCTATTAGTTTTACG